>NZ_DASYFV010000031.1:0-188353 GCF_036000465.1 Jatrophihabitans sp.
TGACGCCTGACGGCGGCGGGTCGGCCCGTTCGGCGATCCAGTCGAGGGCCACGGCCGCGGTCCACGACTGGTTGTGGCTGCCGAGCGGCTCCGCGGTGAACGGCTCGTAGTACTCGCCGAACGCGAGGTCCCCGAGCTGGGCGAGTCCGGCGGCGCGCCACCGATCGGCCAGGTCGATCTCGCCGCGACGGCGCAGGGCCCAGGCGAAGAGCCAGTTCATGACCGGCCAGTTCGGCCCGCGCCAGTACGCGCGGGGCCGGAAGCCCTCCGCGTCGGGGGAGACGGTCGGCGGCAGGGCGTGGGCGAGGCGCGGATGGCCGGCCCAGCGCGGACCGGTGATGATCGCCTGCTGTCGGGCGCACGCGGCCGCGTCGCCGCCGCACAGCAGGGCCGAGAACGAGGCCAGGGACTCGGTCGGGTTCCATGCCGCCGCGCGCAGGTCGAGGTCGCGGCACCGGCCCGTGCCGGGGTCGATCGAGGCCAGCACGCCCGCCCGCGCCCGCGCGGCCAGGGCAGCCTGGTCGGCCACCGCGTCGGCCATCCCGACCGCTGCGCCCAGCTGCCTGAGCTCCTCGGCCGCGACGGCCAGCAACGCGGTCATGAACACGTCGCCGACCCGGAAGTCGACGACCGCCGGGATGTCCTCGTCGCGGTAGTCGACCGAGCGCAGCTGCGCGACGAGGTGCAGGTAGCGCTGGTACTCCGCATCGGTCGGGCGCTGGGCGGTGTCCTCGACCAGCGACGTGTCGTGGCGCCGCAGCGCGACCGGGGCGGCGACGGTGATCGCGGCGTAGGCGTCGTCCCACCGGGGCGAGTTGTCCATCCCCGACTCCCAGCCGTGGTGGATCTCGACGAGCCCGCGACCGTCGGGGTCGCGCACCGTCGCGAGCCAGCGGTGCCACGACGCGAGCTTCGGCACCGCCTCCACGACGAAGGCCTCGGCCGCCTCCGCATCGCGGCCGCCGGCCGCGCGTCCGGCCTGCAGGATGCGGGCCACGGCGATGGCGTGGACCGGTGGCTGCGCGATGCCACTGGTGCGGATGCCGGCCGGCTTGGCCGCGACCGTGTCGGTGCCCCACACGTCCGGGCCGGGGAAGTAGTCCGGGACGTCGGCGAACACGATGTGCGGGATCATGCCGGTCGACCACTGGGCCCGCAGCAGCGTGCGCAGTTCGGTGATCGCCCGCGGCACCGAGACGCGGGCCAGCCCGATCGCGATGAACGCGGCGTCCCACGACCACTGGTGGGGGTACAGCTGCGGTGCGGCCGTGACCATCGTGCCGAGGTCGTTGTCGGCGAGCACCTGCCGGGCCGCCCGGGCAAGGCGCTCGTCCGCGGCACTCACGCGCACGCTGTCGCGGCCCGGATCAGGCCGGCACCGATAATGATCGTCATAGACCCACCTGCCGATCCTGATCGGAGATTCGTATGGACAGCGTGAGCCGGTGACCTCCCAACCCCCACTGGCGGTGCTCTGGGACGCCGACGGCGTCCTGCAGCACACGCCCGCCGGCGTGTGGGAGCCGGCGGTCCAGGTCGTCGGGCGGTTCCCCGGCGCGCTCACCGGGGCCCCGATCGACGAGCAGCGGATCCGGGCCGTGACCCACGAGCTCGGCCTCGATCATCGCGTCGACGACATCGTGGCGGTGTGGTCGACGTTCGACCTGCTGGAGCCGACGCTCCAGGTGCTGGCGATGGTGCGCGCGGCCGGGACACCGTGCTACCTCGCGACCAACCAGGACGCCTACCGGGCCGACTGCATGCGCCGGAACGCGAGGTACGGCGAGGTGCTCGACGGCGCGTACTACTCCTGCGACATCGGCGCGGCCAAGCCCTCGGCCGACTTCTTCGCGCACATCGCCGACGATCTCGGCCTCGCGCCGGACCGACTGCTCTTCCTCGACGACCAACCCGCGAACGTCGACGGCGCCCGAGCGGCCGGACTCGCCGCGGAGCGGTGGATCCACGACGACGGGGTCCCACGCCTGCGCGACATCCTCGACGTCCACCGCGTACCGCTCTCCACTGACCGGGGACCTCGTCGCTGAAGGTGAGCGCCGTTGTCCGCGCCGGCCTACGACCGCCTCCGAATCAGCGGCCGGTGGCCACGATCGAGTGCAGCATGGTCAGTTCCTGCGAGCCGTACCGGGTCATCGGAGTGATGTAGCTGCCCTCGGTGACCTCGTTCCAGCTGATGAGGCCCCAGTCGTCCGGGTGGGTCGCGAGGTTGCCGTCGAACACGGAGCGCAGCGTCTGCCCACCCTTGCGCGGGACGCAGGACGTACCGCCGGCGAGCTGCTTGTCGTAGCCCGGGATGAACGGGGCGACCCAGACCTTCGCGCTGCCGTCGGCGTTGTGGGGGCTTGATCGCACGGCACTCGCGAGCGCGGCGAGCTGCTGGAACGACTGCGGATTGGTGTACGGATTCTGCGAGGACCAGTAGTACGCGTCCCCTTCCAGATAGGGCGCGCGGCTGGTCGACCACGTGGTCTCGTCCCCGAGGATCCGCAGCGAGCCGCGGAAGGCCGAACTCACCGTCGCCAGCGTCGAGACCGGGTACTTCCGGCTGCCCTGCCAGATCACGGTGGGACGGCTGCTCTGCTGCCGGTCGAACGCCGGTTCGCGGCCGTACTTCTGGACGAAGTACCGCAGGTCGTTGACGATCGCGGTTGTGCTCAACACGGTGGCGGAGGCCTTGTAGCTCAGCCAGAGGCTGAAGGGGATGCCCTGGGCGTTCACCTTGTGCACCGCATCGACCAGCGCCTGCAGTCGCGCGCTGTACGGGGTGCTCGTGACGGTCTGGCCGGTCGCCCCGGACCCGGCCCAGTTGACCGCGAAGCCGGTGAGACCGGCCGCGGCCGCCCGCCGGACGTCCGTCTCGATGACTCCGGGGTCGTCCTGGCTGTACAGCTTGGCCGGGACGTCGGTGAGCTGGTTGCCGGTGTAGAGCGACTTCGGGTGGCAGCCGGCGGCATCCAGCGTCGCAGGCAACGGCAGAGGGCTCGCGGTCGCGGGGTAGTGCGAGCCGAGCGAGCTCTTCCAGTGGTTGAGGCTCCACCACAGGTAGTAGTAGGCGAAGACGCGAGGGTGCGTCACGGTGGTCGCCTGGGCCCCCGCGGACGTCGGCGTCGCGGCCGAGGCCAACGGGACGAGGGTCAGCAGCGCGGCCAGGGTGCAGGCCAAGCGCTTCGAGTGGGACATACGGCGCGACGGGGCTCTGTGCTTCATGGGATGCGTCCTTCGGGTCGGCGCAGCCCGTCCCGGTCGACGGCCCGCGCGTGGGCTCCCCCTCGAAGCCGGCACCCCGAGCCGACCGCAGAGACCATAACCCGGCGGTGGCGCCCGGCCAAAGGTCGCGGTGAATGCCACAGGATCGTGGGGATACCGCGGGGATCTTGTCGCCGGTCACGCCCGCGCGTTGGATGGGTCCATGAAGCCGAATCGCTCCATCCCGGCGGCGACGGTCATCCCGGTGCTGACCTACCCGGACGTACGGGCGGCGGTGGCCTGGCTGGCGGCGTCATTCGGCTTCGTCGAGCGCGTCCGGATCGGCGTCGACCACCGGGCGCAGCTGTCGGTCGGCGATGCGGCGGTGATCGTCGCCGACGCCGGGGGCGATCGACGGCCACCCGAGGCGCACGCCGTGACGCAGTCGGTCATCGTGCGCGTCGCCGATGTGCGCGCCCAGCGGGACCGGGCCGCGGGGCAGGGGGCGGAGATCGTGATGGAACCGACCGACTTCCCGTACGGCGAGCGGCAGTGCGGCGTCCGCGATCCGTGGGGACATCACTGGACGTTCTCGCAGACGCTCGCCGACGTGGCCCCGGAGGACTGGGGCGGCGAGACCGTCACGCCCTGAAGGTGCGGCGCCCCGGGGCAGGAGAGCGGCGCGGCCGGTGCTCGAGCGCTTCGGTCTCGACCTCGTAACCGAGATACAGAGCGACCGTCAGCCAGGCCGCGGCCGCGATGATCGCCAGCGTCAGCAGCACATCACCCATGAGGGGGACCTCCTTGATTGCGTACTTGTACGCTAGAAGTGTGCGTACGCGTACGCAAGTAGGAACTCGTTAGGTAACCTCGGGGGATGACCTCCGCGCGCGCCCCCCGGGGCACGGTGACCCGGGCCCGGGTGGTCGATGCGGCCAGCCGGCTCATCGCCGCCGAGGGGTACGAGAACGTCACGATGCGGGGCCTGGCGAGCGAGCTCGGCGTCGCGCCGATGTCGCTGTACCGCCACGTGGCCAGCAAGGACGACCTGCTCGACGAGGTCGTCGACCGGCTGCTTTCCGAGCGGTGGCGGCCCCGCTCGCGGGAGTCCAACTGGCGCAGGTGGATGACCGAGGCCGCTGACAACCTTCGGGCACTGCTCGTGGAGCAGCCGGCGGCACTGCACGTCTTCCTGAGCCATCCCGTCGTCTCGCCGGCCGCGCTCGAGCGGATGGAGGCGATGATGCGGGTGCTACGTCGGGTGCTCGGTGACGACGGCCAGGTCATCGACGCCTGGGCCGCCGTGCAGATGTACACGATCGGGTTCGCGGCGCTGGAGGCCTCGCGCGAGCAGCGACCGGACGTCGGTGTGCCGAGTTCCGAGGTGGCCGGGATGCTGGCCGGCTTTGCGACGCCGCATCAGTTCTCGGTCGGGTTGCGCTACCTGCTCGACGGAATCGAGCCCTGAGGGCGGCTACCGCTCGGTGCGGGGATCGGGCCAGACCGTCCGCAGCACCGTCTCCTTCGGCTCGAAACCGTCGGGGAAGCCGGCCTGCCGCCAGGTCGACCAGGGCAGGCCGTCCGGCACCCATTCCATGCGCCAGATGCCGAGCGCCAGCTCGAGATCGTCAAGCGCCTTGTCGAGATCGGGGTTGATCGGTGCGCGCAGGTGCTCGGCCCAGACCTGCTTGCGCAGATCGCGCACGAGGTCGGTCGCGGTCTCGACGGCGGTGCTGATCTCGCTGTCGGTGCCGCCCATCGAGCGGCTGAACATGTTGGCCGAGCCGATGCAGGCGAACCGGTCGTCGACGAGCACCAGCTTGGCGTGCACGGTCAGGTGCTCGACCCGGTGGACGGCGAAGTTCTCCGCGTGCTCGCCGTTGAGCCGGTCGACCACCTTCTCCTGCAGGTCGTCGTTCAGGTCGGAGTTGATCTGGCGCAGGTACAGCCCGGGGTCCTCCGGATCGCGCACGCCCGAACCGACGAGCACCACCTTGACGCCGCGCTTCGCGGCCGCGCGCAGGTGCGGGTACAGCTCGTACTCGTCGTCGCCGCCGAGGAACTCCTCGAGGTACTGGTCCTCGAGGTAGATGTAGGTCCGCGCCGACCCGAGGGCCTGCACGAGCGTCTCGTGGATCTCCTGCAGGCCGTCCTCGGGCAAGGAGTCCCAGGTGCGGCGGCGCGGCGGGATGACGGAGTCGACCTTGCGGGCCGACACCGAGCGCATGACCCGCACCGAGGTGTCGGGCGTGGGCACCGGCGCCTGCGGCCTGGCCTCGTCGAGCGTCGGCGCCGGGTGCCGCGGGTTGAGCGGGTAGAGGCGCACCGGCGGCCGGGGCGGGAACAGCTGGTGCGGCGCCCTGCGGGGAAACATCTTGAGCGGCAGGGTCGAGGCCTCGGCCCAGCGCTGCGCGAGGATCGCGTGCACCCGGTTCGCGGCCGGACCGCGCAGCCGGCAGCCGCAGTCGTGCCAGCCCCAGCGCTCACCGTCGAGTTCGAGGGTGTCGTGCGGGTCGCCGTCGTAGCGGTCGTCGGTGAGGTCGATGCCGTTCACGAACGCGGTCAGCTGGCCGCCGCGGTCGATGACGACGACCTTCTGGTGGTTCGAACCGAGCAGCGGGCCCGACCAGTCGAGCAGCACCGACTTGGCCAGCGGGCCCTTGCGACCCGTCCACCCGTCGGGACGCCAGTGCCGCATGCGATCGGCACTGCGGACGCTGCCGCGGAAGCCGGCCAGCGAGGCGACCGGCACCGAGCGCGCCGGGATCTTGCCGGCGATCAGCACCCGCACCTCGCCGCCGGCAGCCGCGATCTCGGCCAGCCGTCCGCCGAGCGGGCGGTAACCGGCGTCGCCCTCGCGCAACCCGGTGAGATCCAGACCGGCCTCGACCTCGAGGCCGGCGATCTGCACGCTGTCGCCGCGGCCGAGGCCCTCGAGGGCCTCGTCCAGGACGGCGAAGTAGGTCTTGCCGTCGACGAGCGGAGTCCACTCGGTGTCACCGACGAACGTGGGGCAGCCGTCGGTCGATTCGGGGAAGTAGGCGAGCTCAGGCAACGGAGGCTTCCTCGCCGTGGCCGGCGAAGTCCTGCTGCCGGATGGTGAAGAACGCGACGACGCCCGCCGCGAGAACGATGGCGGCCGCGACCACGATGATGCGGTCGAGGCCGGAGGTGAACGCGCTCTTGGTGATCTCACCGAGCCGGCCCCGGGCGGACGCCGGCACGGCCTGGGCGAGCTTGCCGATCGTCCCCGACTGCACCGCGGTCGCGATCTCGCGGCCGCGCCCGGCCAGCGCCGGCACGCCGCGCACGTGCGCCAGCACCGCGCTGGTGACCGCGCTCGAGAACACCGTGCCGAGCAGGGCGATGCCGGTGGCGATACCGACCTGGCGGAAGGTCGAGTTGATGCCTGACGCCATGCCGGCCCGCTGCGGCTGGACGACGCCGATGGCCGTCGAGGCGAGTGGGGGATTGACCAGCCCGACCCCGGCGCCGGCGACGATCAGCCCGGGGACCAGGTGGGTCCAGGTGGTGTTCGCGTCCAGGCCGGTCATGAGCAGCAGCCCGACGCCGACGAGGATCAGGCCCGGTGCGATGAGGAAGCGGATCGGCACGTGCGAGGTGAGCCGACCGGCGACGGTCGAGGTGACCAGGATGCCGCCGGACAGCACCAGCAGGCGCAGTCCGGTGCCGAGTGCGTCGTAGCCGAGGACGTCCTGGATGTAGAGGACGAGGTAGAGCAGCAGCGCGAAGATCGACGCGCTTAGCCCGAACGCGGCGACCGCCCCGCCGGTGAAGGTCGGCTTGCGGAACAGCGCGAGGTCGAACATCGGCGACGAACCCTTGGCCTCGACCGCGACGAACGCGATCAGCAGCACCGCGGCGGCGATCAGGCAGCCGACCACCCGGGCGTCGCCGAAGCCGCGCTGGTTCGACTCGATGAGTCCGTAGACGAGGCTCGCGAGGGCGAGGGTGAACAGGGCGAAGCCGGCCCAGTCGGGGCGGCGGGCGTGCGGTGCCCTCGACTCCGACACCCGCAGGACGCACAGCACAACCGCGACCACGCCGATCGGCAGGTTGACCAGGAAGATCCAGCGCCAGGACAGCCCGGAGGTCAGCACGCCGCCCAGCAGCGGGCCGACGGCGACGGCGAGCCCGGTGATCGCGCCCCAGATGCCGAACGCGACGCCGCGATCCTTGCCGCGGAACGCGTCGGCCAGCAGGGCCAGCGACACCGAGAACATGATCGCGCCGCCGATGCCCTGGACAGCGCGGGAGAGCTGCAGCGTCAGGGTGTTGGGCGCCGACCCGCACAGCAGCGATGCGATCGTGAACACGCTCAGGCCGATGACGAACAGCCGGCGGCGGCCGAACAGGTCGGCCAGGCTGCCCGCGGTGAGCAGCAGCGCAGCGAGGGTGAGGGCGTAGGCGTCGACGACCCACTGCAGGTCGGAGAAGCTCGAGTGCAGCGCCGTCTGGATGTCGGGCAGCGCGACGTTCACGATGGTCACGTCGAGCAGCAGCATGAAGGTGCCGAGGCAGACGGTGACGAGCGTCCACCACTTGTGCGGCTCCGGGCCGGCGGTCCGTCGGGAATCGCGGACAGCGGCATCGTTCGATCGGGTCACGTCAACTCCCAGCAGAGGCGGCGCGATCGTTGCGAGTTCAAGCGCCCGGGTGGTCGGACGGTACCCGTCGCGGGGCGCCGACTACCGCCCGTGCGACGCAGTCGTTCCCGCTCGGCCGGCCCGGTGCTCGGCCGAACGGGAACAACTCGGACGTTCTACGGGACGGCAACCCCGCGCAGCACGACCGCGCCCTTCGTCGGGTCGAGCTCGTCGGCCTGCGCGACCCCGGCCGGCGGGATCGTGTCGAGCACCTTCGGCACCGTGTTCGGGTCGAGGGAGCAGATCGGGGCGCCGTTGCCCGCGGCGCACACGCCGAAGTTGTACGGCTGCGGTGTCGGCGCGAACGTGCGGGCCTGGTCGACCCCGCCGCCGCTGCCGTCCTGCCCGGTCAGGGCGAGGACGAAGGACCAGCCCGTGCTCGGCGTGCCGAACTGCGCCTCGGGCAGCGCGATCGTCACCGTGTTCGCGATCGTCGAGGAGACGACCGCCGTGACCGCGCCGACCGGGTTGCCGTTCGGGTCGTCCCAGATCGGGGCGGCGAAGCCCTGGACCTCGAGACGCTGGCTCCACGCGTCGCTGCTGCCGATCGAGTAGTTGCGAGTGGCGTGCGAGGCCGACGTCGACGTCGTCGTCGCTCCCGGCCGGTGCACGTAGATGTCGAACAGCTGCGCGCCGAGCGTGCTGCCGAACGTCGCCTTGAGGTTGCGCAGCGTCACCCGCAGATAGACCGTGCCGCTCTTGGTGAGCACCTGGAAGCGGGTGATGTCGAACGAGCCGGGCGTGAAGTCCGACGCCGTCGGGTACTGGTAGGTGCCCGGGCCGTTGTCGTCGTTCGCCGGGTCGGTCGTGACCAGGACGCTCGTACCGCCGATGAGGTCACCGACCACCGTCACCTGGGCGTAACCGGTACCGGTCGAGGTCGTCGATGCCACCGTGATGATGTCCGTCCCGAAGGAGACCGGGACGGCGACGTTGTACGCGCCGCTGCCGTCGGCCGTCGCGGTTGCCAGATCGGACGACGGGGTGTCGGTGCCGATCGAGCTGACGACGACGTGCGCGCCCGGCGTGGTCGTGCCGGAGACGGCGGTGGTGCCCGAGACCGACTCGCCGCTCGCCGGTGCGGTGATCGTCACCGGCACCGCGCCCGGGGCGCCGTGGGTGACGTAGCGCGCCGTCGTGATGTCGGGCCGGTCGGTGATACGCCCGGCGCCGAGGTCGGTGATCAGCCGCAGCTCCTGGGCCTGGGCCCAGGTGAGCGGCGAGGCCGAACCGGCGGCGTGACCGTCCTGGAAACCGATGGAGGCGGTCGTCGGGTCGGAGCCGTACGGGTCGGCCGCCAGATTCGGATCCTCCCAGGCCTGCTCGGGCACGAGGCCCTCGCCCGAGGCCGAGGCGAGCATGAACGCCAGCTGCGAGTTCGCGAGCGCGGTGTCACCCTGGGCCAGCGCCGACTCGGCTCGCTCGCCCGAGAGCACCGGCCACAGGTGGCCGCTGCCCTTGTCGGTGGTCGGCCACGGCTGGCCGTTGCGCGGGCAGTCCGTCGGGTCGGGCACGTAGCAGTCGCCGTAGCCGTCGGTGCTGCCGTTCTTGGCGTCGGTGCCGTAGCGGTAGTAGCCGGTGCCGGTCGGCGTCGCGACGCTGATCTGCTTGTCGAGCACGGCGAGCGAGTTCACGATGTCGGGGTCGGTGGGCGGCAGCTCGCCGAGTCGGACGAGTTCCTGGAACCCGCCGTCGACGACCGCGCGCTGGTCGACGGTGACGCTGCCGTTGCCCAGGCTGTAGAGGTACTCCGAGTTCGGGTCGCCGTTCTTCGACAGCCGGATGAAGTACGGGCTGCTCGAGTACGGCCCGTGGTGGGTGACCGCCAGCGACTTGATCGTGCGCTGGAACTGGTCGGCCGTCGCCTGGTACAGCTCGGCCTTGTCGGTGTCGCCGTGCGAGCGCGCGATCGTCGCCGCGGCGGTGAGCCCGGCGATCTCGGCGGCGATGGTCGAGGGCGAGTAGCCGCCCTGCTCCTCCCACCGCTCGTTGCCGAACGACGGGCCGTGTGAGACGAGGAAGTCAGCCGCCTTGACGATGTGCTGCGAGTACAGCGTCGCGTCGCTGCCGAGGCCGGTGAGGTAGGCCATCAGGATCGGGTACGCGGTCTCGTCCAGCTGGTCGCCGCCGGTGTCGGGGGCGGTCCTGCCGTTGAGCAGCGAGTTGCGCGGCATCTGCCCGCCGACCTGCTGCTGGCGCTCGAACAGGAACCGGGTGGCCGCCCGCGCCTCGGCGATGTCGCCGTCGGCGAGCATGCCGGTCACGCCCTCGTAGAGGTCGCGGCTGAACACCTCGCGGTAGGAGCCGAAGTACACCGGCTTGCCGCCGGGCAGGTCACCCGCGCTGACCGCCTGGCCCCACGGGCTGGCGAGCGAGGCGACGAGCGCTCCCGGGAAGGTCTTGTCGACGCTGGCCTTGAGCACGTTCGCGCTCACGTAGTAGGCGGCGAGCTGCTTCAGCGTCACCCCGCGGGGCCGGTTGAGCCCCGCGTCGTAGGCGACCCACCGCCGCAGGTACGCGATCGTGAGCGCGACGCTGCTTGTGCCGAGAGTGGCGGCGGCCGTGCTGACCGCCTGCTGCTGCGTGCGGCCGAAGCCCAGCGCCAGGGTGGTCGAGCGCGAGCTGCCGGGCGGCGTCACGTCGGCCGTCGCGACCACGTGGCCGTTCGGCGCCGATGTGTACTGCGTGAGCGAGTGCGTGGCGTCGAGCTGCGTCAGGCCGTCGGAGGCCGAACCCTCGTAGCCCACCGACGAGCGGTGCAGCGTCGTCGCGTCCAGGGCCATGAAGGTCGGCACCGCGTAGTCGCGGTTGTCGGCCTGGCTCACCGTGGCGGTGTCACCGACGACGGCGACCCCCGATGCGTCGACGGTGCCGGAGTCGGCGCCGCCGTTGGCGCTGCCGCCGCCACCGTTGCCGTTCACGTGCGAGTCCAGCCGGGCGTAGACCGCGAGGCGGCGCGTGGGGCTGCCGGTGTTCAGCGACGTGCGCAGGACGACGGTGTCGCGGCTCGGGTCGGCCAGGTAGGTGGTGGTGAGCGTGTACCCGTGTCGGGCGCTCGTTGCCGTGACCGTGCAGGTCATACCGGTCGGGTCGGCCTTCACCGAGTACGTCATGTCGCGCGTCTGCAGGTCGCTGAACGTCCGGCCGTCGGTGACGACGAACTCGAGCGACTGGACGTTGGTGTTGTCGATCGTCGGTTCGTAGACGTCGGACAGCACGCCGTTCGCGACGGTGAACCAGACCTTCGAGGTCGTGTTGCGCGCCGTGCCCACGCAGTCCTTGCGGGCGAGATCGAAGCGGGACAGCGTGCCGGGGGCGCCGGGCGCGACGGTCGCCGCCGCCGCGGCATTCGCCCCGGTGCTCGTGGCAACGAGCTGGCCGGCGACGGCGACGGCCGCCGCGCTGAGAACGAGTGCGGAACGGAGACGGGACGGACGGCGCAACACGGCAGCTCCCTGGACGGCGGTGGCGGGCTGTCGAGGATTGTTCGCGTCGAGAACATACAAAGTCAAGAAGTCGCGAGAGTCCGGCTCGAGCGCCCAATCAGCACGGTCGAACCGGACTCTTGCGACTAAACGCCGCCCTCACATTGCCGGGTGGGAGGTCAGAGTGCGCGACGCCGCGGCGTCGAATTCGCGACCTGCGTCGCGTCGCGGTTCACGACGTCACCGAGGGCGTCGTCGATCGCCGCCATCGCGTCGGACGGGATCGTGACGCCGGCCGCCTTGACGTTCTCGGTGACCTGCTCGGGACGCGACGCCCCGACGAGCGCGGCCGCGACGTTGCGGTTCTGCAGCACCCACGCGACCGCGAGCGTGGCCATCGACAGACCGAGATCGCCGGCGATCGGCGCGAGCTGCTGCACCCGGGTCAGCACGTCGTCGTTCATGGAACGCTTGATCATGTCGGCGCCGCCCTTGTCGTCGGTCGCGCGCGAGCCCGCGGGCGGCGGTTGGCCCGGCTGGTACTTGCCGCTCAGCACGCCCTGCGCGATCGGCGACCAGACGATCTGGCTGATGCCGAGCTCGTCACAGGTGGGGACGACCTCGTCCTCGATGACGCGCCACAGCATCGAGTACTGCGGCTGGCTCGAGGCGAGGGAGACCCCGAGGTCCTTGGCCAGCGCGTGACCGGCCCGGAGCTGTTCCGGCGTCCACTCGCTGACGCCGATGTAGAGCGCCTTGCCGGCCCGGACGACGTCGGCGAAGGCCTGCATCGTCTCCTCCAGCGGCGTGAACGTGTCGTAGCGGTGCGCCTGGTAGAGGTCGACGTAGTCCATCTGGAGGCGGCGCAGCGATCCGTCGATGCCCTCCATGATGTGCTTGCGCGACAGGCCCGTGTCGTTCTTGCCCTTGGGGTCCGGCCCGACCGGCCAGTACACCTTGGTGAAGATCTCGAGCGATTCGCGCCGCTCGCCCTTCACCGCGGCGCCGAGCACCTCCTCGGCCTTGCCGTTCGCGTAGACGTCGGCGGTGTCGAAGCTGGTGATGCCGGCGTCGAGGGCGGCACGTACGCACTGCGTCGCCACGTCGTTCTCGACCTGCGAGCCGTGCGTGAGCCAGTTGCCGTAGGTGATCTCGGAGATCTGCAGGCCGGAGTTGCCGAGGTATCTGAAGTCCATACCCCCATCCTGCCGAGTGGGTGGTAACCCGTCGCTACGCGGCTCGCTCCGGCACCGGCGCGGTGATCCAGCGCAGCGTGCGCACGATGCCCTTGCCGGCCGCGCGCACGACGGTGCGCTCGGTGACGGGCAGGTAGGGCAGGCGCAGGGGACGGCGCGTCCACGCCGGCAGCGAGGCGACCGACGCCGAGGCGAGCACGGCGTACGGCGCGCGGGCGATCGCCGGCAGCGGCGGGCGGACGAGCAGGAAGCGGGCCGCCCCGCGGGCCTCGGGCGTGCTGCGCAGCTCGGAGCGGTAGGCGGCCAGCTGCTCGCGCAACTCGGCCTCCGTCGTCGGCGGGTCGATCACGCCGAGCTTGCGGGCGACGAACGCGGTGTCGAAGACGTAGGCGTCGCGGCCGGCCTGGTCGAGCGGCGCGGCACCGTAACGCTGGTAGGTGTCCAGGAAGCTGTCGACCTCGGCCACGTGCACCCACTTGAGCAGGTGCGGGTCGGAGGCCGCGTAGGGCCGGCCGTCGGGGGCGGTGCCGTTCACCCGCCGGTGGATGCCCTTGACCTTGGCCACCGCGCGCTCGGCGTCCTCGGCCAGCCCGAACGTGGTGACGGCGAGGAAGTAGCTGGTGCGCTGCAGGCGGCCCCACGGGTCGCCGCGGTAGTCGGAGTGCCCGGCCACGCCGGCCATCGCGAGCGGGTGCAGCGACTGCAGCAGCAGGGCGCGCAGGCCGCCGATGAACATCGACGAATCGGCGTGGACGAGCCGGATCGGCCGGTCGTCGGCGAACCAGCGCTCGCCCTCGGAGAGATGGATGCGCTCGCGGTGCTTCGGGCCGTCGGCGCCGGCCACCCGCTCGAACACGAGCTTGCCCAGGCGATGGCGCAGGTCGGGGGTCACGCTCTCCATCATGCCCAGTCGCCGGGCCCGGCGCCCGTCGAGCGCAAGTAGCATCCGACACTGTGGGTAACAGCGTGAACCGGGTCGGTTTCGCGTGGGACGACACGTGCCTCGGGCACGTCAGCGGGCCGATGCTGCGCTCCGACACCGCCTCGTCCTGGCTGCCGACGCCGAACTTCGAGAGCCCCGAGCGGTTGCTGGCGTGCCGGCAGGTGCTGCAGGCGAGCGGCCGGCTCGACCTGATGGTGCCGCTGCCGCCGCGGCGCGCGTCGCTCGACGACCTGCGGCTCGTCCATACCGCGGAGCATCTCGAGATGGTGCGGAGCTCGGAGGGGTTCGACGGCCCGGCCCTCGTGGGGGATGCGATCTGCGCCGGCCCCGGCACCTGGGACGCCTGCAGGGCCGCGGCCGGCGCGGTGATCGGAGCGGTGAGCGAGGTCGTCGCCGGGCGGCTCGACTCCGCCTTCGCGCTCGTCCGCCCGCCCGGGCACCACGCCACGCCCGACACCGCGATGGGCTCGTGCCTGGTGAACAACGTCGCCGTTGCGGCGCGCTACGCGCAGCAGCACCTCGGCGCCGGCCGCGTGGCGATCGTCGACTGGGACGTCCACCACGGCAACGGTACGGAGGACGTGTTCGCCGACGACGCGTCGGTCCTCTTCCTCTCGACGCACCAGGAGAACTTCTACCCACCCGACCGCGGCCACGTGGCCGATCGGGGGAGCGCGGGCACCACGGTCAACGTGCCGCTGCCGGCCGGCAGCGGCGACGAGGGGTACTTCTCCGCGTTCGACCGGGTGATCGTCCCGGCGTTGCGGGCGTTCGCGCCCGACCTCGTGTTCGTCTCGGCCGGGCAGGACGCCGCCGGCACCGACCCGCTCGGGCGCATGTGCGTGAGCGCCGACGGCTTCCGCGGGCTCGCGCGGCGGGTGCTCGACGCGGCCGGTGGGCGGGTGGTCGCCGTGCTCGAGGGCGGCTACAGCCTGGGGCAGATGCCGTGGTGTGTGCTCGCGATCGTCGAGGAACTGCTCGGCGTCGACCCGAGTTTCGAGCGCGACCCGATGGCGATCGACGGCCCGACGACGCTCCGTCCGGAGGAGACCGCGGCGATCGATCGGGTCGTCGCCGAGCTGGCGGCGCGCCCGGTCCGCTCGTAGTTGTCGCCCGACGGTTCTACGATCCGGGAATGTCGAGCGCGATCGTCACCTGCCCACTCTGCGAGGCCACCTGCGGATTGGAGGTCACCCTCGACGGTCACCGCATCACCGGCGTGCGCGGCGACAAGGACGACGTCTTCTCCCACGGCTTCATCTGCCCGAAGGGCGCGTCGATCGGCGCGCTGCACGACGACCCCGATCGGCTCACCGCGCCGCTGGTCAGGCGCGACGGCGAGTTCGTGGAGGTCAGCTGGGACGAGGCGTTCGCCGAGATCGACCGGCGGCTGCCCCCGATCCGGGCCGAGCACGGCAACAACGCCGTCGCGATCTACCTCGGCAACCCCGGCGCACACAACCTCGGCTCGACGCTCTACGGCCGGCCGCTCTACAAGGCGCTCGCCACCCGCAACATCTACTCGGCGAGCTCGGTCGACCAGCTGCCGAAGCACTTCTCCGCGGGGTACATGTTCGGCGATGCGCTGACCATCCCGATCCCGGACATCGACCGCACCTCCTACCTGCTGCTGCTCGGCGCCAATCCGCTGGTGTCGAACGGCAGCCTGATGACCGCGCCCGACGCCCGCGGCCGGCTGAGGGCGATCCGGGCGCGCGGCGGTCGCATCGTCGTCGCCGACCCACGCCGCACGGCCACCGTCGAGGCGGCCGACGAGCACCTCGCGGTGCGACCGGGAACCGACGCGCTGCTGCTCGCCGCGCTCACCCAGGTGCTGTTCGACGAGAACCTCGTCGCGCTCGGCCGGCTCGCCGAATTCGTCAACGGCGTTGACGATGTGGCCGGCCTGGTCGCACCCTTCACGCCCGAGGCGGTGGCCGACCTGGTCGGCGTGCCGGCCCGCGACATCCGCCGAATCGCCCGCGAACTCGCGGCGGCCGAGAGCGCGGCCGTCTACGGGCGCATCGGCACGACGGTGCAGTCGTTCGGCACGCTGGCCAGCTGGCTGGTCGACGTCCTCAACGTGCTCACCGGCAACCTCGACCGCGCCGGCGGTGCGATGTTCCCGCTCGCCCCGGCCGGCCAGATCAACGCGAAGCCCGGCCGCCGCCGCGGCTTCGGGCACGCGCGGTGGCGCAGTCGGGTGCGCGACCTGCCCGAGGTCATCGGCGAGCTGCCCGTGGCCACCCTGGCCGAGGAGATCCTGACCCCGGGCGACGGCCGGATCCGCGCGCTCATCACCGTCGGCGGCAACCCGTGCGTCAGCACCCCGCACGCCGACCGGCTCACCGAGGCGATCGAATCGCTCGACTTCTTGGTCTCGCTCGACGTCTACCTCAACGAGACGTCGCGGCTGGCCGACGTGATCCTGCCCGGACCGCCGCCGCTGGCCCGCGACCACTTCGACCTGCTCTTCTACCAGCTGTCCGTGCGCAACATCGCCAACTGGACGCCGGCGACGGTGTCGACGGACATCCCGCAGGAGTGGCAGACCCTGCTCCGCCTCGTCGGCGTCGTCACCGGCCAGGGACCGTCGGCCGACATCGCGATGCTCGACGACTTCATCGCGGGCGAGGTCGCCAAGCGCGAGGGGGTCGATGTCTCCCTCGCGGCCGGACGCACCGGCCCGGCCCGGCTCGTCGACCTGATGCTGCGCGGCGGGCCGTACGACCTCACGCTGGCCGATCTCGAGGCCAACCCGCACGGGATCGACCTCGGGCCGCTGCAGCCGCGAATGCCCGACATCCTCGGCACGGCAAGCGGGCGCATCGAGCTCGCGCCCGAGGCGATCACCGCCGATCTGCCGCGGCTCACCGCCGAACTCGTCCGCCCGCCCGACCAGCTAGTGCTCATCGGTCGGCGCCAGCTCAGCTCGAACAACTCATGGATGCACAACATCGCGCCGCTCGTGCGGGGCAGCAACAAGTGCACCGCGCACGTCCACCCCGCCGACGCCGAGCGCCTCGGTCTGGTCGACGGCGCGCTGGCCCGCGTCCGCTCGCGCACCGGTGCGCTCACCGTGCCGGTCGAGATCACCGACTCGGTACGGCCCGGCGTCGTGTCGATCCCGCACGGCTGGGGCCACGGCGCCAAGGGCGCGCGCGGCCAGGTCGCCGAGGAGCACGCCGGCGTGAACAGCAACATCCTCGCCGACGACCTGCTCCTCGATGCGCTCAGCGGCACCGCCGTGCTCAACGGCATCCCGATCGAAGTCAGCCCGGTCTGAGTGGACGGGCGGGTGCTGCCCGCGCACGTGGGTGCGCCGCCGGTGGCGCCGGCGGTCCGGCGCCGCGCCGGATCGACCTGTTGCGGTTCCGCCGCGCCGGAACGCCGTAAGAACCGCAACAGGTCGTGAGGCGGGTCAGGTCGCGGTGGGCTCCTGCGGGTGGTGGGCCGTCTTGCCGTGGTGCTCGAGGTTGATCTCCTCGGCCGAGGAGATGCCCGCCGGCAGGTCGATGGTCATCTTCGGGCCGGTGAACCACTTCTTCGCCGACAGGTGCCACCCGACCCAGAGGATGAACAGCGCGCCGATCACCACGATTGGCGTGTAGTTCACGTACTTCAGGCTCGACCAGCCGAAGCCCTTGTACCAAGGCGCACCGAGCGACGACGTGGGCAGCAGCGCGATGATCGAGGTGATCGCGATCTCGAGCACCGCGATGGGCGCCATCCACTTGTACTTGTTCCCGAGCGTCCACCCGCCGGGGGTGAACGCGTCACCCGCACGCCAGCGCAGGAAGATCGTGATGGCGAAGGCGACATAGAGCCCGACGACGCCGATCGACACGACCGCGAAGAAGGCGACCGGCACTGGGGCTCCGCCGATGTCGACCTTGACCAGCGCCGGCAGCGTCAGGACGACGGCGACGACGGCGGCCGCGATGGTGCCCTTCACCGGCACCTTGTTGTGGTTCAGCGATGACCAGTGCTTCGCCCCGGGCACGGCGCCGTCGCGGCTGAACGCGAACAGCATGCGGGTCGTGCTCGTCATGCAGGCCACGGTGCAGAAGAACTGCCCGGCCGTCGAGATGAGCAGGATGAAGCCGGCCCAGTTGGCCGATAGCGCCTGCCCGAAGATGACGCCCACGGCGCCGCCGCCCTTCGTCACCCCGGCCTCGTCCTGCACGGCGAACAGGAAGGCGAGCAGCAGCACCCAGCCACCGATGCCGGAGTAGAAGATCGAGCGCCAGATGCCCTTCGCCGCCGAGTCGGCCGCGCTGTGCGTCTCCTCGGAGAGGTGGGCCGAGGCGTCGTACCCGGTGATCGTGTACTGGGTCAGGATGAAGCCCAACGGAATGACACCGAACAGGAACGCGGCGCCGCCGGTGTGCCCGCCGAAGAAGCCGGTGTTGTTGATGGTGTGGGTGAACACCGCCGACACCGAGGCGTGGTGGTTCGGGACGATGAACAGAATGAGGATGACGGCGGCCGCGCCGGCGACGTGCCACCACACCGAGATGTTGTTGAGGATCGCGAGCAGGTGGCTGGAGAAGATGTTGACCGCCGCGGCCAGGGCCAGCACGACCAGGAAGATGACGAAGACGCGCGTGAGGCTGTAGCCACTCGCCCACGAGGTGCTGAACGTGCCCATCATCGCGTCGAAGAACGTGGCGCAGCCGTAGGCCACCGACGCGTCGATGGCCAGCAGCCCGATCAGGTTGAGCCAGCCGGTGTAGTAACCGGCCTTCACCCCGCCGAGCTTCGAGGCCCACCAGTAGATGCCGCCCGAGGTCGGGAACGCCGACACCAGTTCGGACATGCACAGGCCGATGATCAGGATGAGGCCGGCGATGATCGGCCAACCCCACGCGATGCCGGCCGGCCCGCCGTTGTTCCACCCGACCCCGAAGGTGGTGAAGCACCCGGCCAGGATCGAGATGATCGAGAACGAGATTGCGAAGTTGGAGAACCCGGACCAGCTGCGGTCGAGTTCCTGCTTGTACCCGAGTTCAGCGAGGCGTCTTTCGTCCTCGTCGGTGTTCATGATCGCCACTGCGACTGCTCCCTCGCGGTTGTGTCGGTCTGCTGTACGTCGTCGATCAGCCGGTCCAGCTGCGGGCCGGTGAATTCCTCCACCGCTCGCGCGTACTTCTCCTGGCCCCAGGACCAGAAGTCGAAGTCCACGTCGCTGACGGCCGCCTGGATCGAGGCCCAGAGCGTCCACCCGTACCGGGCCATCAGCGCGTAGAGGCGGGCCCGGGCGGTGCGGGCCGGCGAGGGCTCGCCGTAGTAGGCGGTGACGAGTTCCTCGAGCCGGTCGAGGCCGAGCTCGGCCTCGCTCCAGATGTTGCCGAGCTCGAAGCACGGGTCGTTGTTCCCGGCGTACTCGAAATCGATGAACCACAGTCGCGCGCCGTCGTCCATCATGTTGGCGGCGAGCAGGTCGTTGTGGCACGGCACCGTCGGCTCGGGACGGGCCGCGAGCGCGGTGCGGATGCGCTCGACCCGGGAGGCGTGGTCGAGATAGCCGGCCGGGAGGCGGAAGCCCCTGTCCTGCACGATGCCGAGGTAGCCCTGCTGCACCGCGAACATGTCGAAGTCGTTGACGAAGCGCGGGCCGCGGTGCAGGTTGCGACACAGCGCGGCGATCCGGATCAACTGCGCACTGTCGTCGATGTCGGCCGGCCCGAAGGTCCGTCCGTCGATCCATTCGATGACCGACACGCCCTCTGCGGGTTCGCAGGCCACCACCGCCGGCGCCACCCCGGCCCGGGCCGCAGCGTCGGAGTTGTGGCACTCGGCCAGCCGGTCGATCGCGAGCAGGCTGCTCTGGCCGAACGACACGCGCCCGACCAGAGGTGCGCCCGCTCTCGGCGAGATCTTGTAGATGCGATTGGTCAGACCGCCCGGAAGTGGGGTGATCCGGGCGGTGTCGCCGTCGAATCGGGGCATGCGGGCGAGCACCGATCGCAGCGCGCGATGGTCGTCCGCGTAGTCGTCCGAGCGCGTGTCGGCGACACGACTGGCCAACGGTTGTGCCGACAACACCTCTCCTCCCGATCGCAGATCGGTGGCGTCGAGCGCCGTGCTCGGGCGCTCGCTGTGCAGTGTCGGGAGGATAGGCCCGCCGAGGCGCAACGGTCTAGACCCCAGACCTTTGACCCCTGCGTGGCGCTTGTGGCGCTCCCGCCGGGCCAGCATCATGACGAACCATGGCGGCCCCTCGCACCGTGCCCGACTCGACCCGCATCGTGGTGATCGGTGGGGGAGTCGGTGGGGCGAGCGTGGCGCACCACCTGGCCGAGCTCGGCGAGACCGAGGTCGTGCTGCTCGAACGGGCCGAGCTCACCAGCGGTTCGACGTTCCACTCGGCCGGCCTGGTCGGCCAGCTGCGGGCCGATCCGACGCTGACGCGCATGAACATGTACTCGGTCGAGCTCTACCGCCGGCTCGAGCGCGAGGGCCACCCGATCGGCTGGAACGAGAGCGGGAGCATCAAGCTCGCGTCCAGCGCGGAGCGGATGGAGGAGATCCGGCGCCAGATCAGTTGGGCCCGCACCTACGACCTCCCGCTGCACGAGATCTCGCCGACCGAGGCCCAGGACCTCTTCCCGCTGCTCGACCTGGACGGCGTGGTGGGCGCGGCCCACCTGGCCTCGGACGGGAGCCTGGATCCGTCCCAGCTCTGCTACGCGCTCGCCAACCTGGCGCGCGCTCGCGGGGTGCGCATCGTGGAGCGGACCCGCGTGATCGGCATCGACACCCGGGCCGGCCGGGTGCACCGGGTCCGCACCGACCGCGGTGACATCGAGTGCGAGATCGCCGTCGACTGCGGCGGGATGTTCGCCGCCGAGATCGCGCGCATGGTCGGCGTCTGCGTGCCCATCGTGCCGATGTCGCACCAGTACGTCGTCACCGAGGCATTCCTGCCGCGTGACGCCGCTCCGCTCCCGTCTCTGCGTGATCCGGACCTGCTCGTCTACTTCCGGCAGGAGGTCGACGGCCTGGTGATGGGCGGTTACGAGCGCACGCCCGCGCCGTTCGCGCTCGGGCCCGACGGCCGCGACGCCATCCCGCCCGACTTCAACGGCCGGTTGCTGCCCGACGACTGGTCGCGGATGGAGGAGATCGGCCACAACGCCGCGCGCCGCGTGCCGATCATGGGCACGGTCGGCGTCCGCACGATGATCAACGGCCCCGAGGCGTTCACCCCAGACAACGAGTTCTGCCTGGGCGAGACCGAGGTCGCCGGGTTCTTCGTCGCGGCCGGGTTCTGCGCCCACGGCATCGCCGGCGCCGGGGGCATCGGTCGGGTGATGGCCGAGTGGATCGTCGCCGGCGAGCCGAGCTTCGACGTCTGGCACATGGACATCAACCGCTTCGGCCGTCAGTACCGCTCGCCGCACCACACGCTGGCCCGCACCGTCGAGACGTATTCGACCTACTACGACATCCCGTACCCGGGGCAGCAACGCGCGTCCGGACGCCGGCTCCGGCTGTCTCCGGCCTACCCCTGGCACGCGCAGCACGGGGCGGTGTTCGGTGAGAAGGCGGGGTGGGAGCGGGTCGACTGGTACGAGAGCAACGCCGATCCGACCCTCGAGCACCTCCGGCCGCCGGGCTGGGCCGGGCGGCACTGGTCGTCGGCGATCGTGGTCGAACACCGGGCGACCCGCGAGGCCGCGGCGCTCTTCGACGAGTCGTCCTTCGCCAAACTGGAGGTGAGCGGGCCCGACGCCGCGACCTTCCTCGACGCGGTGTGTGACAACGCCGTGGCTCGCGGCGTCGGCGACGTGACCTACACGCAGGCGCTCAACCGGCGTGGCGGCATCGAGGCCGACTTCACGGTCACCCGGACCGGCGACGACACCTTCCTGATCGTCACCGGCACCGCGTTCGGCTCGCACGACACGGCGTGGCTGCGCAAGCAGGCCCGGCGTCGCGACGCCCGGGTGCGCATCGCCGACGTCACCGGGCAGCTGGCCTGCCTCGCCCTGTGGGGTCCGCGAACACGCGACCTGCTCGCCCCGCTCACGCCGGCCGACCTCGGCAACGGCGCCTTCCCGTTCATGACCTCGCAGGAGATCACGGTCGGATCGATCCCGGTGCGGGCGCTGCGAGTGACGTTCGTCGGCGAGCTGGGGTGGGAGCTCTACCCGTCCGCCGAGTACGGCGCGGCCCTGTGGCAGACCCTCTGGGACGCGGGCCGGACGGTCGGGCTCGTCGCCGGGGGCTACCGGGCGATCGAGACCCTCCGCCTGGAGAAGGGCTATCGGGTGTGGGGCAGCGACCTCACCGCCGAGACGAATCCGTACGAGGCCGGGCTGGGGTTCTGCGTCAAACTCGACAAGGCCGGCGGTTTCGAGGGTCAGGACGGGCTTCGGACCGTCAAGCGCGACGGCCCGACCCGCCGGCTGCGGGCCCTCGTGCTGGACGATCCGCACCAGGTGGTGCTCGGCAGCGAGCCGGTGCGCATCGACGGGGCGACGGTCGGGCGGGTGACGTCCGGCGGCCCGGGCTACACCCTCGACGCCTCGATCGCCTACGCGTACCTGCCGATCGACCGGGCCGCGCCGGGAACCCGGATCGAGATCGACCTGTTCGGCACGTGGGTCGGTGGCGTGGTCGCGAAGGAGCCGCTCTTCGATCCCGGGTCGACGCGGGTACTCGCATGAACGCGCCGCGAAGGGCTGATGGCCGTACCATTTCGCGTGTGGGTAACGATCTGCCGGTACGCATCGGGCTCACGACCTATCGCGAGGCGGCCGCGTGGGGTGTCTGGAACGAGCCGGCCGACCTGCTGCCGTCCACCTACGCCGACTGCGTGGTGGTGGCAGGGGGCGTCCCGCTCCTGCTGCCACCGGCCGCCGTCGACCGCCCTGGTGCGGCCGCGGCCGCCGTCGCCGCCTGTGACGGATTGATCATCGCCGGTGGGGCCGACGTCGCCCCCGAGCGCTACGACGCCGAGCGCTCGCCCCGTACCGGCCCGGCCCGCACCGACCGGGACGCCTGGGAGCTGGCCGTGCTCGCCGCCGCCACCGACGCCGCTGTACCGGTGCTGGCCATCTGCCGGGGCATGCAGGTTCTCAACGTGGCGCGAGGCGGTGACCTCATCCAGCACCTACCGGACACGGTCGGTACCGACGTGCACTGCCCGACGGTGGGGCAGCACGGGCGGCACGTCGTCGACCTCGACCCGCACCGGACCGTCGGCCGGTTGCTCGGTCCCCGCACCGATGTGGCGACCTACCACCACCAGGCCGTCGGACGCCTCGGTGACGGGCTGGTGGCCACCGGGTGGGCCGAGGACGGCACCGTCGAGGCGGTGGAACTCGTGGCGGCGCCGTGGGTCGTCGGCGTGCAGTGGCATCCCGAGGCCTACGACGGCGCCCGGTTGTTCGCCGGGTTCCTCGCCGCGTGCGACCGGCACCGACGAGCTGCTGCCCCGGCGGCAGGGGCCCCGTGATGGCCGCCAACAACGTCGAGGCGCTGTGGGCCAGGACGGTGTTCTCACCGGTGCCGGTGCGCAACGCCTTCGAGGTGACGGTCGAGCGGCTGGCGCAGAGCATCCGGCTCGGCGTGCTGACCGACGGCGAGCAGCTGCCACCCGAGCGCGAGCTCGCCGAGAAGTTCGGGGTCAGCCGCGTGACGCTGCGCGAGGCGATCAAGGCGCTGCGCGATGCCGGCCTCGTCGAGTCGCGCCGCGGCCGCGGCGGTGGCACGTTCGTCGTCTCGCCCCGCCCGCAGCGGCCACGCCGCACCGACCAGATCCGGCCGTCGCTCGGGCACGCGCTCGACGACGCCCTCGACCTGCGCCGCGTCGTCGAGCCCGGGGCGGCGGCGCTGGCCGCGACCCGCACGCTGACGGCGACCGACCGGGCCGGCCTCACCCGCTACCTCGACGCCGCCACCGACTGCCAGCCCGCCGGACGGCGGCTCGCCGACTCGCGGCTGCACCTCGCCATCGCCGCGCTCGGCGGCAGCGCCTCGGTCACGGCCGTGGTCGCAGACGTACAGATGCGCCTCGACGAGCTGCTGCGGGCGATCCCGGTGATCCCGGCCAACATCGCGCACTCCGACGTTCAGCACGCCAACATCGTCGACGCCATCCTGTCGGGCCAGGCCGACCGGGCCCGCACCGAGATGGAGGACCACGTCGACGGCACGGCCGCCCTGCTGCGGGGCTTCCTGAGCTGAGCGGCGGGCCTTCCCGAGAGCCGCCCGGGAAGGTATGTTCGGCAAACCTTCAAAGGGAGGGGCACGTATGGCGCCCGCGCCGATGAGCCTGGAACAACTCCGTATCGACGTCGAACACGACACGGTCGACACCGTCATCGTGGCGATGACCGACATGCAGGGACGGCTGCAGGGCAAGCGCATCGATGCCCGCCACTTCCTGCACGACGTGCTCGGTCATGGCACCGAAGGGTGCAACTACCTGCTCGCGGTCGACGTCGAGATGAACACCGTCGACGGGTACGCCATCTCGTCGTGGGAGACCGGCTACGGCGACTTCGTGCTCGATCCGGACATGCACACGCTGCGCCGGCTCGCGTGGCAGCCGGGCACCGCGCTCGTGCTGGCCGACGTGCTCTGGCTCGACCGCCGGCCGGTCGCGGAATCTCCCCGCCAGATCCTGCGGCGCCAGCTCGACCGGCTCGCCGAGCGGGGCTGGACCGCGTTCGTCGGCACCGAGCTCGAATTCATCCTCTTCGACGACACCTACGAGCAGGCGTTCTCCCGGCACTACGCCGACCTGACTCCGTCCAACCAGTACAACGTCGACTACTCGATAGTCGGCACCAGCCGGGTCGAGCCGCTGCTGCGCGCCATCCGGCTCGGCATGCGCAGTGCCGGCATGCAGGTCGAGTCGGTCAAGGGCGAGTGCAACTTCGGCCAGCACGAGATCGCGTTCAAGTACGACGACGCCCTCACCACCTGCGACAACCACGTCGTCTACAAGACCGGCGCCAAGGAGATCGCGGCCCAGCACGGCTCGTCGCTGACCTTCATGGCCAAGTACGACGCCCGCGAGGGCAACTCGTGCCACATCCACCTCTCGCTGCGCACCGCCGACGGCGACCCGGTCTTCGCCGGGGACGGACCGCACGGCACGTCACCGGTGTTCGACAAGTTCGTGGCCGGCCAGCTGGCCGGGCTGCGCGAGCTGAGCTGTTTCTTCGCGCCCAACGTCAACTCCTACAAGCGGTACCAGCCGGCGACGTTCGCCCCGACCGCGGTGAAGTGGGGGATCGACAACCGCACCTGCGCGATCCGGGTCGTCGGGCACGGGTCGAGCCTGCGCTTCGAGAACCGGCTGCCGGGCGGGGATGTCAATCCCTACCTCGCCGTCGCCGCGATGATCGCGAGTGGGCTGTACGGCATCGACAACGACCTCGAGCTCGAGGACCCGCTCGCCGGCAACGCCTACGCCGTCGAGGCCGAGCACGTGCCGACCACGCTGCGCGAGGCGGCCGGGCTCTGGAGCGCGAGCACGATCGCGCGCGAGGCGTTCGGCGACGCCGTGGTCGATCACTACGCCAACACCGCGCGGGTCGAACTCGCGGCCTTCGACGCCGCGGTCACCGACTGGGAACGCGTGCGCAACTTCGAGCGGATGTGACATGACCGTCCTCCGCTTCGCTCCGGCCGCCGAAGGCCATGCCGATTCGTCATTCGCTCGCGGAGCCCGTCCATGACTGCAGTGCATGAGGTCGTCAACCCGGCGACCGAGGAAGTGGTGGCCACCGTCGACCTGCTCGACGTGGCCGCGACCGACGAGGCGATCGCCCGCTCGCGTGCGGCCTTCGCCACCTGGCGTCACGTCGCCCCCGGCGACCGCGCGCGGCTGATGCGCCGCTTCGCCGAGGCCGTCGACGGCGATCGGGAGAACCTGGCCCAGCTCGAGGTGCGCAATTCGGGGCACACGATCGGCAACGCGCGGTGGGAGGCGGGCAACGTGCGCGACGTCATCGCCTACTACTCCGGCGCACCCGAGCGCCTGATCGGCCAGCAGATCCCGGTGGCCGACGGACTCGACGTCACCTTCCACGAGCCGCTCGGCGTCGTCGGCGCGATCGTGCCCTGGAACTTCCCGATGCCGATCGCGTCCTGGGCCTTCGCGCCCGCGCTCGCCGCAGGCAACACGGTGGTGCTGAAGCCGGCCGAGCTGACGCCGCTCACCGCGATCCGGCTCGCGGAGCTGGCGCTCGAGGCCGGGCTGCCCGAGCACGTCTTCCAGGTGCTGCCCGGCAAGGGCAGCGTCGTGGGCCAGCGCTTCGTCGAGCACCGCGACGTCGCCAAGATCGTCTTCACCGGCTCCACCGAGGTCGGACGTCAGGTGATGGCCGGCTGCTCCGTCCGGATCAAACCCGTCACACTCGAACTCGGCGGCAAGAGCGCCAACATCGTCTTCGCCGACTCCGACCTCGAGGCGGCGGCGGCATCGGCGCCGGGTGCCGTGTTCGACAACGCCGGGCAGGACTGCTGCGCCCGCTCCCGCATCCTCGTCGAGCGCAGCGCTTACGACCGGTTCATGGGTCTGCTCGAGACGGCGGTGCGCAACGTCGTAGTCACCGACCCGAACGACGAGCGGTCCGACATGGGCCCGCTGATCAGCGCCGAGCAGCGCGAGCGCGTGGCCTCCTACGTCACCGACGACGCACCGGTCGCCTTCCGCGGAAGCGCGCCCGACGGCCCCGGGTTCTGGTTCGCGCCGACGGTGCTCGCCCCGACCGACCCGCGCGATCGCGCACTGCACGAAGAGATCTTCGGTCCGGTCGTCGCCGTCGTGCCGTTCGACGACGAGGCCGACGCGATCCGCATCGCGAACGACAGCGAGTTCGGCCTCTCCGGTTCCATCTGGACCCGCGATGTGGGGCGCGCGTTGCGGGTCAGCCGGGGCGTCGACGCCGGCAACCTGTCGGTCAACTCGCACTCGTCGGTCCGCTACTGGACCCCGTTCGGCGGCTTCAAGTCCTCCGGCCTCGGTCGCGAACTCGGCCCGGACGCGCCGTTCGCGTTCACCGAGACCAAGAACGTGTTCATCTCGACGAAGGAGCAGTGAGTCATGAGTGATCGTCTGGCCGGCAAGGTTGCGGTGATCACGGGTGCGGGCAGCGGCATCGGCCGCGCGACCGCGCAGCGCTTCGCCGCCGAGGGCGCGAAGGTCGTGTGCGCCGACGTCGACGCCGAGGCCGGTGACAAGGTGGCGGCCGAGGTCGACGGCACCTACATCCGGGTCGACGTGACGAGCGAGGAACAGGTGCGGGACCTGTTCCAGGCCGCGGTCGACGAGTACGGCCGCCTCGACATCGCCTTCAACAACGCCGGCATCTCGCCGCCCGACGACGACTCGATCCTGAGCACCGGGATGGACGCGTGGAAGCGGGTGCAGGAGGTCAATCTGACCTCGGTGTACCTGTGCTGCAAGTACGCGATCGAGCACATGCAGGCCGGCGGGGGCGGCTCGATCATCAACACCGCCTCGTTCGTCGCGGTGATGGGCTCGGCGACCTCGCAGATCTCCTACACCGCGAGCAAGGGCGGCGTGCTGGCGATGAGCCGCGAGCTCGGGGTGCAGTTCGCCCGCGAGGGCATCCGGGTCAACGCGCTCTGCCCCGGGCCGGTGAACACGCCGCTGTTGCAGGAGCTCTTCGCCAAGGATCCCGAGCGGGCGGCCCGGCGCATGGTGCACATCCCGATGGGACGCTTCGCCGAGGCGGAGGAGATCGCCGCGGCGGTCACGTTCCTGGCGAGCGACGATTCGTCGTTCATCACCGCGTCCTCGTTCCTGGTCGACGGCGGTATCAGCGGGGCGTACGTCACCCCGCTCTGACCCGTCGTCGCGCCTCGGGGCGAGGATCGGGGAATGAACCCCTACCGGGTGCTCGGCCTGGCTCCGACGGCGACCGCCGCGGAGATCCGCGACGCCTACCGGCGGCTGGCCAAGGTCGCGCACCCGGACGCCGGCGGCAGCCCGGCCGAGTTCGATCGGATCACCGCGGCCTACGACACGCTCGCGGACCCGGGTCGACGCTTCGCCTACGACCGTTCGGCGGTGCGCACCGACGCGACCGGCGGGGCGTCGATGGGCGAACACCGCAGGTTCGAGGACATGTGGCACCCGCCCGGACGCCGCCGCAGCCGCACCTCGTCGCGGGTCGGCAATCTCGCGGTGTCGCTGGTCGGCGGGGTCGCGCTCGCCGCGGCGGCGATCGTCCTGCGCTTCGGCGGCGGTTCGAAGCCCGGTCTACCGACGCCGATCAGCTGTGCCGCCGTACGGTCGGTGTCGGCGAGCTACCTACTGGTCCGGGCCGCCGGTGTCGTCCATCCGCGAGTGACGCTGCACAACGCATCGTCGGACGTGCGTGGGGCGGCCGTCCGGCTGCTGGTGGTCGTGTCGGTGACCGATCCGCCGAGCCCGAAGCCGGTGCGCGAGTACACCTTCGGCGTCCACGATGCGCCTTCCTGGGCCGAGCCCGGCACGGACCGGGTGGTCGACCTGACCGGAGACCGTGCCGCCGTGAACCCCGGGGAGGCGGTGCAGGCCGCCGGGTCCGCGCTCGCCCTCACCGTCCACGCCGCGGCGACCGCGCTGCCGTCCGACGGGTGTCCCGTTCCGTTCCGGCTCGGATCCTGAGATCACCCGCGCCGGTCGTCGATCGTCGCGCGCAGGTGCGGCCAGCCGGCGACGTCCGCGGCCAGCCGGCCGGCGTCGAGCGTGCCGTCGGCCCGGAACCGCACGGTGGTGCCGTGCGTACCGTCGTCGGGTATTGCGACGAGATCGGTCACCGGCACGCCGCGCTCGTAACGCTGCGTCCACGAGCCGTTGCGCCGGCGGTTGGTGTGCTCGAGCCAGTCACTGAGCGCGGCCACGACCGACATGCCGCGCCGGGGATGACCGTCCGGCAGCCTCTCGGCTCCCGGGGCGTCGAAGAAGCGGAGGTCCTTCGTCGACATCACCGGCTTCTTGACGAACCGACCGGCATCGTCGGCCCGGGTGTCCGTGCCGCGGCCGTCGTCGGCGACCTCGATCGAGCCGTCGGGGTGCAGCGTGACGACGCAGCCGCCGGAATGACCGGGCTCGGCCTCGTCGGCGGCGTACGCGATCACCTCGAGGGCCAAGTGCCGCAGGCCTTCGGGCGCGTAGACGGACGGGGCGCGCCGCACGGAGCGGAGATGGGCGCGATCGACCGACCGCGACCAGTCGTGGCTGGAGCCCGGAGGAGTGTCCATCAGTCGGCGCCCAGCTTGCGCAGGATGCGGGCGAGGTGCGCCCGGTCGGTGGCGCTCAGCCGGCTGAACACCGCGTCGGACTCCGCGGTGCGGGCCGACCAGATCGCGGTCGTGACCTCGGTGCCGCGATCGGTGAGCTCGACGATGGTGGCCCGCCGGTCGTCCGGGTCGGGACGCCGCTCGACGAGGCCGCGTTCCTCGAGGGTGTCGATGACCTCGGTGCCCGAGCGCGGCGCGATGTGCAGGTGGTGCGAGAGCTCGGACAGCCGCAGGGCCCCGTGCCGGCGCAGCACCGCGAGCGCGCGCGCGTGCGACGGCGAGATGTCCCACGGGGCCAGGCTCTCGCGGTTCGTGCGGCGCATCTGCCGGGCCACGGACCAGAACAGCTCCGGCAGCGATTCGTCCACCCGCTCGGCCACGGGAATAGCGTATCAATCAATCCCGTTGTAGCCTCATTATGAGGTTACCTCAGTAAGTTGAGGCGCCTCCCGGAGCGAAGCGAGGTACCACCTTGGCAGCCACCCCCACCCCGAGGGGCCGACGTCCGAGCGGCCCGACGAAGTCCACCGCCGCCGAGAAGGCCCAGGCCCGCGAGGTCTCCCTGCGCCGGATCGGCCGGCTCTTCACCCCCTACCGCCGGCCGCTTGCCGTCGTCACCGCGATCATCATCGCGTCGTCGATCGTCGCCATGGCCGCACCGTTCCTGCTCCGCGCGGTGATCGACACCGCGCTGCCGACGCGGAACGTCGCGCTGCTCGTCTGGCTGACCACCGGCATGGTCGCGGTCGCCGCGGTGACGGCCGCGCTCGGCGTCGTGCAGACCTGGATCAGCACGAAGGTCGGCCAGCAGGTCATGCACCGGCTGCGCACCGACGTGTTCGCGCACCTGCAGCGCCAGTCGGTCGCGTTCTTCACACGTACCCGCACGGGCGAGGTGCAGTCGCGCATCACCAACGACATCGGCGGCATGCAGGCGGTCGTCACCTCGACCGCCACCTCGATCGCCTCGAACCTGACGACCGCCGTCGCCACCGCCGTCGCGATGGTCGCGCTGTCGTGGCAGCTCTCCCTGATCTCGCTGGTCGTCATGCCGCCGGCGATCTACCTGACTCGCAAGGTCGCGTCGATGCGCCGCGCCATCACCGCGCAGCGGCAGCGCGAGCTGGCCGACCTGAACGTGACGATCGAAGAGGGTCTCTCGATCGGCGGCGTGCTGCTGAGCAAGACGATGGGCAGCGGCCCGTCACTCGTGGAGCGGTTCACCGCGTCGTCGGCCAGGCTCATCGACCTCGAGCTGCGCTCCGACCTGGCCGGTCGCTGGCGAATGGCCTCGATGAGCGTCATCTTCGCGGCGATCCCGGCCGTCATCTATCTCAGCGCAGGGCTGCCCGCGACGTCGGAGGCGATGACCATCGGCACGCTCGTCGCCTTCACCGCCCTGCAGAACGGACTGTTCCGTCCGCTCATGGGACTGCTCAACGTGGGCGTGTCGCTCACCAGCTCGCTGGCCCTGTTCGCCCGCATCTTCGAGTACCTCGACCTCCCGGTCGACGTCGACGACCCCGAGGCGCCGGTCGAGATCGACACCGCCCGCGTCGTTGGGCACGTCCGGTTCGAGGACGTCACCTTCGCCTACCCCGGTAGCGAGACCGCGGCCGTCGCCGGGGTCAACCTCGACGTGCCCGCCGGCTCGACGCTGGCCCTCGTCGGTGAGACGGGTTCGGGCAAGAGCACGCTCGCCTCGCTCGTCGCCCGGCTCTACGACCCGAGCGGCGGCCGCGTGACCATCGACGGCATCGACCTGCGCGAGCTGCGGCTGGCCGATCTCGCCAAGATCGTCGGCGTGGTCAGCCAGGAGACCTACCTGATGCACACGACCGTGCGCGAGAACCTGCGCCACGCCAAGCCGGACGCGACCGACGCCGAGATCGAGGACGCCGCTCGCGCCGCCCGGATCCACGACCTCATCGCGTCGCTGCCCGAGGGGTACGACACCACGGTCGGGTCGCGCGGCCACCGTTTCTCGGGCGGGGAGAAGCAGCGCATCGCCATCGCGCGCACGCTGCTGCGCAACCCCCGGGTGCTCGTGCTCGACGAAGCCACCAGCGCTCTCGACACCGAGACCGAACGCGCCGTGCAGCAGGCCTTCGACGAGCTCGCCGCCGGCCGCACCACCATCACCATCGCGCACCGCTTGTCGACGGTCCGCGACGCCGACGAGATCGCGGTGATCGACCAGGGCCGCGTCGTCGAGTCGGGCCCGCACGACGTGCTCACCGAACTCGACGGCCGTTACGCCGCCCTCGCGACGTAGGACCTCTGGGCGGCCCCCCGACCCGCCCACAGGAGTCAAGCGATCGCGATCAGATCGTCGGGCGCGAACACCTGCAGGCGGTCCGGAGTGGCGAGGTGCACCGGCCACGGGCTGAGTTCACCGACCGCATCGCGCAGGGCGCCGGCCCAGGCGCGGTCGTCGGGGGTCATCGCTGCCTCGCCCGGACGTGAGATCAGCATCGCGGCGGCGGCGGCCTCGCCGTCGGTGACGACGCCGCTGATCACCGTGGCCAGCCCGTGGATGAACCGCGCATCGGGCCTGCGCGGGATGTCGTCGACCGGCATGAGAACCGGCAGCGTGCGGGAGAGCCGGTCGAGGAACATGACCCACACGCTGCGGTGGCCGAAGCCGGCCGAGCCCATGAGGGTCTGCCACATCAGGAAGAGGTCGGCCTCGGAACGGATCGTCGTGGGGCGGAAGTCGCGGCTCGTCGTCATGATCGGAAGTCTTGTGCCTCCCGCACCTCGAATCGGGGTTATCCACAGACCTGAGGTGGGCGATGCTTGGTCGCATGTCCCAGGACGTGCTCGCGGCCGCGGTCGCGGTGGCCTCCGCGTTCGCGTTCGCGGGCGCCACCGTCGGTCAGCAGCGCGCCGCGTCCGAGACCGCCGACGCGGACGCTCGCGGAGGGGCCTTCGTCCGGCGCCTGCTCACCAGCCCGCGCTGGCTCGCAGCCACGGGCGGCACGGCCGTCGGCTACGTCCTGCAGGCGACCGCGCTCGGGCTCGGCCCGGTGGTCGTGGTCCAGCCGATCCTGGTGACGTCGCTGCTGTTCGCGCTGCCGCTCGGCGCCTACCTCGCGCATCACCGGCTGCGGTGGACGGCAGCCGTTTCCGGATCTTCGCTGGCGGTATCGCTCGCCGTGTTCCTGGCGCTGGCGAATCCGAACCGCGGGGCGAGCCACGGATCGCTGTCGGGCTGGCTGCTGGCCACCGCGGTGATCGTGCCCGTCTCGGCCGCGTGTCTGGTGATCGCGAACCGGCGCTCCGGGCCCGTCCGGGCCGGCCTGCTCGCCGTGACCGTCGGTCTGTTCGGGGGCGCCCTGGCGGTACTGACCAAGGCCGTCGTCGAGTCGTTCGGCAGCGGACTCGTCGCGGTACTGACCGACCGCGAGACCTACGGGCTCGTCACGGTCGGGTTGGTCGGCATCTTACCTCCAGCAGCTGGCGTTCCAGGCCGGCGATCTGCACACGTCGCTGCCGATCATGACCGTGCTCGAACCGGTGACCGCGGCGGTCCTCGGGATCGGCCTGCTGCACGAACGACTTCAGGTCAGCGGGTCCGGGCTCACCGTGCTCATCGTGGCCACGCTGGTCATGGCTGTCTCGACCGTCGCGCTGGCCCGCGAGGAGGCCCATCTGCAGGAGGAACTCTGAGCGTCCCTGCTGTCGCGGTGGAGCGCCGGATGAGGGCCATCTCGAAGAGGTAGATCGCGGCCGTCACCGTGCTGAGGTATCCGAGTACGGAGGCGATCAGAACGACCGGGTTGCCCAGCGGCAGGTCGGCGGCGAACGCGCCGCTGATGTTGTGCACGAGATAGAACGTGGCCTCGGTGACAAGGAACGCCGCCAGGGCCGGCCGGCCGCCCCGACGGCCGCCGACGGTTGCCAGGACCGCGACGGTGAACCACAGGCCGGTGATGATCAGGGGTGTCGACAGGCCGGCCAGCGAGTCCCACTGACGTCCGTACTGGTGCACGGCGTAGGGGATCTGCCAGAGGTAGTCGGCCGTGGTGACGGCGATGAGCGGCCACCAGGGCAGCCGCCGAGAGCGGGAAACGGACCAGCGCCTCCGGCGCTCGTTCATCGGTGTACTCATCGAGTTGTCCTTCGGCGAAGGTGCCCAGCAGCCCGGGCGGACGATGATCGATCTTGCTGTCGCCGAAGGGCGTCGGCCATCGGGCGAATCCCTGGTTGCTCCCTGAGTTCGCCCGAGCAGCCGGCCAGGGGTCGCTGTCCCATCGCCCGCATGACGCGCCCGCACGCAGCCGCCAGGGCGAAACCCATGTGCTCGAGCCCTCCGGGCGGCGACGCGGGGCCTCGGCCGGTCCGAGACAGCGAGACGCCCCGCACCTCGGGGGTGCGGGGCGTCTCGTCTCGTCAGTCGCTCACCTGGGGTGAGCTGCTACGAGGTGGTTCAGATGGCGCGAACGTTCTGCGCCTGCGGGCCCTTCTGGCCCTGGGTGACGTCGAACTCGACGCGCTGGTTGTCGTCGAGGCTCTTGTAGCCGTCGCCGATCACGCCGGAGAAGTGGACGAACACGTCCGCCCCACCGTCGTCGGGGGCGATGAAGCCGAAGCCCTTTTCGCTGTTGAACCACTTCACGGTGCCCTGCGTCATGCGTATTGCCTTTCGGGATGTTCGGGAGACCTCGCAACTTACGAGAGTCCCGGTCTTGCTCAAAATGCCAACCCGGGGAAGACACGATGCGCGTTGCACAATCCCGCGCGCTTGCAACGTGAAGGAATGGTGCGAAAGACCGGGGCAAGCATAACAGCCTGACGGCCCCTCGCCGCTAGGCCCGAGAAGCGCCGATCTGAGCCGCTTGTGCGCGCAGCGGGGCGCCGAGGTCGTGCAGGTGCCGCAGGGCCGCGGCGTACGAGCCGAACAGGGTCGTCTCGGTGTAGCGGATCTCGTGCTCGGCGCAGAACGCCCGGACGAGGGCCTGGGCGCGGCGCAGGCTCGGCCGCGGCATGTTCGGGAAGAGGTGGTGCTCGACCTGGTAGTTCAGCCCGCCGAGCAGGAAATCGGTGAACCAGCCACCCCGGACGTTGCGCGACGTGAGCACCTGCCGGCGCAGGAAGTCGATCTGCACGCCCGGCGGGATGGTGGGCATGCCCTTGTGGTTCGGCGCGAACGAGCACCCCATGTAGACGCCGAAGACGGCCTGGTGGATCGTCACGAAGACGAGCGCCTTGACCGGGTCGAGGACGAGCAGCACCGCGCCGAGATAGGCGAGCACGTGCACGGTGAACAGCGCGATCTCGACACCGCGGCGCTTGTGCGTGCGGCCGTCGCGCAGCGACTGGATGCTCGCCACGTGCAGGTTGAGACCCTCGAGGGTGAGCAGCGGGAAGAAGAGCAGGGCCTGGTTGCGGGTGATGAACCGCGAGACCGGTCCGCGACGGTTGGCGGCCTGCTCGGTGGTGAACGCGAGGACGCCCTCGCCGATGTCGGGGTCGTGGCCCTCGAAGTTCGGCTTGGCGTGGTGCCGGTTGTGCTTGTCGACCCACCACCCGTAGCTGAGCCCGGTCATGAGGTCGCCCGCGATGATGCCGAGCCAGTCGTTGGCCCGCTTGGAACGCCAGATCTGCTGGTGGCCGCCGTCGTGACCGAGGAAGGCGACCTGGGTGAAGAGGAGGCCCAGCGTCGCGGCGACGATCGTCTGGTACCAGGAGTTGCCGACCAGGGCGAAGGCGACCCAGCCGCCGACGAAGGCGAGCAGGGTGAACCCGATCCGGAACGTGTAGCTGATTCGGCGGCGATCGAGGAGCTTCGCGTCACGGATCTGCCGGCTCAGAACCGAGAAGTCACTGCCTTTGCGTGCAGCGAGGGTAAGGGTCATACCGCCTCCAGCGGAACAGTGGCCGACCGTGCTTCGTGTAGCGCCCGCCGTGAGTGACTCCAGCATGCCCTACTCCGGAGGGCGCCTACCAGCCGCGCACGTCCCGTTCACAGCGTGTCGGTGCATCACCCGTCCGGGTGCGTGTGCATCAGACGTTGTCCACATCCGCCCACGGACATGTCGGACGTCGACGGCACGATGGGACCCATGACCGAGCTTCGCGCAAGCGCCCAGGAGCACCTCAACCGACTCGCCGGTCCGCAGGCGGTGCTCCGCGACGACCAGTGGAGCGCCATCGAGGCCCTGGTCGCCGAGCAACGCAAGGTCGTCGTCATCCAGCGCACCGGGTGGGGCAAGTCCGCGGTGTACTGGATCGCCGCCGGGCTGCGTCGCGCACAGGGCTTCGGCCCGGCCCTCGTCATCTCGCCGCTGCTCGCCCTCATGCGCGATCAGGTCGCGGCGGCCGAACGCTCCGGGCTGCGGGCGGTCACGCTGAACAGCGCGAACATCGACGACTGGCCGTCCATCGAGGCCGAGATCGCCGCCGACGCCGTCGACGTCCTGCTCATCTCGCCCGAGCGGTTGAACTCATTCGGCTTCCGCAGCCGGGTGCTGCCCCACCTCGCCGCCCGGATCGGCCTGCTCGTGGTCGACGAGGCGCACTGCGTCTCCGACTGGGGCTCGGATTTCCGGGCCGACTACCGCCGGATCAAGGACGTGCTGGCCGGCCTCCCCGCGGGCACCCCGGTGCTCGCCACCACCGCGACCGCGAACGACCGGGTCACCGCCGACGTCGCGGCGCAACTCGGCACCGACACGCTCACCCTGCGCGGGTCGCTCGACCGCGAGAGCCTCGCGCTGTCGGTCATCGTCCCGCCCCACGTCGCCACGGCCTACGCCTGGATCGCCGATGCGCTGACCGGCCCGGATCTCCCCGGCTCGGGACTGATCTACACGCTCACGGTCGCCGGCACCGAGCAGCTCGCGACGTTCCTGGCCGACCAGGGGCACCGGGTCGCCGCCTACTCGTCGGCCACCCCGCCCGACGAACGCGCCGCCATCGAGCGCCGCCTGCTCGACCACGACCTGCGCGCGGTCGTCGCGACCTCCAGCCTCGGGATGGGGCTCGACCACCCGACGCTCGGGTTCGTGGTGAATCTCGGCGCGCCACCGTCGCCGATCTCCTACTACCAGCAGGTCGGGCGCGCCGGCCGCGCGCTGGACACCGCGCAGGCCGTGCTGCTGCCGACCGCGGCCGACGAGAAGATCTGGGCCTATTTCGACTCGACGGCGTTTCCGGCCGAGGAGCGGGTGCGCCGGGTGCTCGACGTGCTGGCCGACGGGCCACTCACCCTGCCCCGCATCGAGGCCGACTCCGGGCTGCGGCGCGGCCGGCTCGAGACGCTGCTCAAGGTGCTCGACGTCGAGGGCGCGGTCGAGCGGGTCGACGGCGGCTGGCGGGCGACCGGCCGCGAGTGGATCTACGACGGTGAGCGTTACGCCGCGATCGCGGCCGCCCGCCGGCGCGAGCAGAAGGCGATGCTGGCCTACGAGCGGGCCGAGACGTGTCTGATGCAGCAACTGCGCCACGAGCTCGACGACACCTCCGGGGCCGAGTGCGGCCGCTGCGCGGTCTGCACCGGGCACCTGCCCGCGCCCGGCGCGCAGCCGTCGACCGAGACGGTCCGGGCGGCGGTCACCCACCTGCGTTCGCAGACCACCGTCCTCGAGCCCCGCAAGATGTGGCCGTCCGGGGCGGCGCGCCGGGGCAAGATCGCCGAGTCGGCGCGGGCCGAACCGGGCCGAGCGCTCGCCGTGGCCGAGGATCCCGCCTGGCTGTCCGAGATCACGGCCGCCTTCGCCGCGGACGAGCCGGTGTCCGAAGAACTGTTCGGGGGTCTGGTGGCCACGCTCTCGCGGTGGGGTTGGCCGGCCGGGCGGCCGACCTGGGTCACCTCGGTACCGTCGCGCGGGCGGCCCCGGTTGCTCGCCGACGCCGCCGAGCGGCTCGCCGCGCTCGGCCGGATGGAGGTCGCGTCGCCGCTGGCCGCCGACGGCCCCGGGTTCCAGCGCGACGCCGGGACGAATCTCGAGTCGGCCAACCGGGCGCTGGGCCGGCTGTCGGTGACGGGTCCAGTCCCGCCCGGGCCGGTCCTGCTGCTCGACGACACAGCGCGCAGCGGCTTCACGCTCACGGTCGCCGCGGCCCTGCTGCGCGAGGCCGGCGCGGGCCCGGTCTACCCGCTCGTCCTGCACAAGACCTTCTGATCCACCGTCCGGCCCTCGCCCGCCCCGGACCGATGTCCGGGTGGTGTGGCCAGGGTCACGGGACACGCCATCAGCAGGCAATGTGTCCGGAATGCCGGATTGTTGGGACCTTCGGCGGGTCATAACGGCGATCGGTCCGGGACCTAAGGCCGTGTCGCACTGCCGCGAGAGCCGTTCCGGAGGCCTCCGGCAAGGTTGTCACGTCATTCAAGTATCTTCCTCGCAAGTAAAGTCGTTGTTAGTTCTGAAGGGGTACTCGATCGAGCCGGTCGGTGCCGCCCCCGCCATCAGGAGGACGACAACGTGACCACCACGCTCGCCAGCGGCACGGCCCGTCGCGCGCCGGCCTGTGCCGCCCGCACCGGCGACGACGCGCTCGTCGCGGCGATCGCCGGTCTCGGCGCGGCCCGCTCGCGGCGTCGGTCCGGCCGGATCGGCGCGCGGCCGGCGCGGGTCGTCGCCCTCGTCCCGGCGCACAACGAGCAGGCGTCCATCGGGATCGCGCTCGACTCCCTCGTGGGCCAGACGCGCCGCCCCGACCTCGTCGTGGCGATCCCCGACAACTGCACCGACGACACCGCGGCCGTCGTCACCGCGCGCGGCGACACGCTCGTGCGGGCCTCGGTCGGCAACACCGACAAGAAGGCCGGCGCCCTCAACCAGACCCTCGAGGTGCTGCTGCCGCTGCTGCGCGACGACGACGCCGTCCTGGTCATGGATGCCGACTCGGCCCTCGACCCCGGCTTCGTCGCCGGCGCCCTCGCCCGCCTGGGCACTGAGAAGGACGGCAAGACGATCGGTGGCGTCGGTGGCACGTTCCGCGGCGGACCCGGTGGTGGCTTCGTCGGCATGCTGCAGCGCAACGAGTACGCCCGCTACGCCCGCGACGTCAACCGACTCAAGGGCAAGGTGCTGGTGCTGACCGGCACCGCCGCGATCTTCCAGGTGCGTGTGCTGCGGGCGGTCGTCGCGGCGCGCCGGTCGGGTGCGCTGCCCGGCGGCGTCCCGGCCGTCTACGACACGCACGTGCTGACCGAGGACAACGAGCTGACCCTCGCGCTGCTGCACCTCGGCTACGCGATCCTGAGCCCGAAGGACTGCGTCCTCGAGACCGAGATCATGACCACCTGGCGCGACCTGTGGAAGCAGCGGGTTCGCTGGAAGCGCGGCGCGCTCGAGAACCTGGTCGACTACGGGTTCACCCGCGTCACCGCCCGGTACTGGGGCCGGCAGGTGTTCACCCACCTCGGCGTGCTGGTCACCGGGGCCTACCTCGTCAGCCTGATCTGGTCGCTGCTGCTCGCCGGCACCATCCACCTGCACCCGGTGTGGATGAGCGTGACGCTGATCTACATGGCCGAGCGCGTCGTCAGCGTCCGCGCCCGCGGACGGCTGCAGATGCTCTTCGCCGCGCCGCTGATCGTCGAGATGGCCTTCGACTTCTTTCTCCAAGCCGCCCAGATCAAAGCGTTCTGGGACACCGTCACCCACAAGGAAAGGAACTGGTAGCAGCTATGTACACCACTGGGGGAACTGCCGGAATCGCACTCGGTGGAGCCGGCCTCGCCGCCACCGGATCGAACCTGCTCTGGATCCTGCTCGCCGCCTTCGCGCTCATCGGCGCCGGCTCGGCGCTGCTGCGCCTGATCCCGCGTCACGAGGCCTGACGCACCTGACCGACCGGCAGCGGGCCTAGCCGAACGAACGCACCGGGGTACGCGCCGCCCGCCGGGCCGCCGCCGCCGCATTCACCTGAGCGCGGTGGCGAGCCACCGCCAGGGCCAGCGCTCGCGCCGCCTTCGCGGCGGCCGTGCGGGCCGAGGCGTGGGCGAGGGCCAGGGCCCGGGTGCGGGCGAGCGTCGTGGCGGCAGCGGTCGTGCTCGCCTGCGAGGTCACCGTCGCCGACGCGCGGCGGAAGACGCTGGCACTCGCCTGGCCCCACCGCGTCGCGTAGTGGCCGGCGTAGCCGACCCGGGCGCGCACGGCGATCCGCGAGGTCACGGTCGCCGTCGAGACGACCTTCACCGTGACGGTCGCCGTGGACGCGACGCTGCTGGGCAGCGTGCGCGGTGCCGTGGCGGCCACGCTCGACAGGTACGTCAGCGCGGCCGGGTCGGAGGCGATGCGCCAGTCCCGCTCCTTGCGGACGTCGAACATGACGACGGCCCGCACGTGCGTGCCGGCCAACCAGCCGACCATGTCCCGGTACCACGCGGCCTTGGAGTGCGCCGGGTCGATCGGGGCCCCGTCGGCCTCGGTCGGCTCCTTGCTGCCGGTCTCGCAGACCCAGACCGGCAGCGTCGGCGCGAGGGCGGTCAGCCGGGCGTACTGCGTGGCGTAGATGTTGCCGAAGCCGCGCCAGGTGAACACGCCGCCGGTGCCCCAGTTGTAGCCGTCCAGCCCGAGGACGTCGACGTAGCCCGCACCGGGCCAGATCGAGGTCACCGGCGTCGTCCCGGCGTAGGTGTCGGTGGTCGGGTTGAACACCCAGCGCACGTTGGTCGCGCCGTGGGTGCGGAAGAAGGTGACGACGTAGCGCCAGGCCGCGACGAACTCGGCGTAGGTGCCGCCGGCCGGGCGGTCGCCGGCCGGGGTCGGCTGGAAGGCCGACCAGTCGCCGTTCATCTCGGCCCAGGGACGGATGTAGAGCGGCTTGCCGTAGGCGGCGGCGGTCGCGGCCTCCTGGGCCAGGTAGTCGTCGTGGGCGTGCCCGGTGAAGGTGCGGAAGCGCGTGTCGGCGGTGGCGCCGAGGTCCCACGCCACCAGCAGGGTGTGGCCGGACGCGCTGTCGACCTGCTGCGTCGCGTCGGGGAAGAGGTCGCCCCAGCCGCGGAAGCTCGACGCGACGGTGACGGGGTTGCCCAGCTGGGTCTCGAACTGGGCCAGCTGCGAGCCGGCGCCGGAGAAGCCGTCGGCGTAGGCGCCGAGCGCGAAGGCCGGGGGGCGGACCGTGGCGGGGGCGACCGCGGTCGAGGCGGGCGCCGTGGTGGCGAGCGCGGGTTCGGTGACGCCGAGTGCGAGTGACGCGGCGCAGACTGCGGTGGCGATCAGGCGGGCGGGGAGGCGCATCGCGAGGAGTCTCTTCCTGATCGTCCCCGCCGGATGGACTGCCCCGATCCACGTGACCGCGACCCGAACCCCTTCGGCCGCGCGTGTGTCGGTCCGACCAGTATCTTGAGGGACTTTCGTCCTGTCAATTCCTCGTTAGTTTTCCGGTCGCCGACGAGGTGGCCTCCGCGAGTTCCGTTTGGCGCGCCACACTGCTCGGGTAACGCAGGGTCACTGTCGTCGAGCGGGTGGGGCATGTCGGTCATCGAGCGGCTCGACCGCTTCCAGCGAGGGCACCCGCGAGCCGGGATGCCGATCGCGGTCGTCTACAAGTTCGTCGACGACCAGGGCAGCTACCTGGCCGCGCTCATCACCTACTACGGCTTCCTGTCGATCTTTCCCCTGCTGCTGCTGTCCTCGACGATCCTGAGCTTCGTCCTCGAGGGGCATCCGGCGCTCCAGCGCGAGCTGCTCGACTCGGCGCTCGGCCAGTTCCCGATCGTCGGCAGCCAGCTGGCCGACCCGTCGGGCATGACGGCCAGCGGGATCGGACTCGTCGTCGGCATCCTCGGCACGCTGTACGGCGGGCTCGGCGTGACCCAGGCGGCGCAGAACGCGATGAACACGATCTGGCGGGTGCCGCGCAACAACCGCCCGAACCCGCTGGCCAGCCGCGGTCGCGGCCTGCTGCTGCTCAGCGTCGTCGGGCTGGCGGTCGTCGGATCGACCGCGCTCGCCGCGCTCGGCAGCGTCGTCGACGGCTTCGGCATCGGCGCGAAGATCCTGCTCGGGCTCGCCACTCTCGCGGTCAACGCGGCGGTGTTCACCGTCGCGTTCCGGGTCGCCACCGTGCGGCCTGTGACGTGGCGCGAGTCGGCGCCGGGCGCGGTGATCGCCGCGGTCATCTGGCAACTGCTGCAGTACGTGGGGGCGATCTACGTCGGGCACGTCGTGCGCCATGCCACCGCGATCAACGGGGTGTTCGCGATCGTGCTCGGCCTCATCGCCTGGATCTACCTCGAGTCGTTCGTTGTGGTGCTCGCCGCGGAGTACAACTCGGTGCGGGCGCTCGGGCTGTTCCCGCGAGCGCTGCTCACGCCGTTTACCGACGACGTCGAGCTCACACCGGCCGACGAGGCGAGCTACGCCCAGCAGGCGAAGGCGCAGCGGGCCAAGGGCTTCCAGCAGATCACGGTCAGCTTCGAGACGACGGACGAGTGATCAGGTCCCGATCAGCGGCGGCAGCGCGAAAAGCATGATCGTCGACCACGTCAGGTGCGTGAGCATCGAGGCGAGGATGCCGCCCGACGCGCGTCGCTGCAGACCGAACAGCGCGCCCATCACGAGCGCGGCGAAGACCAGCATGGGATTGCCGGTGGCCACGGTGACGAGGGCGTAGATCGCGGTCGAGATCGGGATCGGGTGCTTGCGGCCGACGGCGGCGAACAAGGCGCCGCGGAAGAAGACCTCCTCGGCCGCGCCGTTCAGCACCGTGACGAAGAAGATCAGGGCGAGGTTGCCCTGGTTGGCGTGGTCGAGCACGTGCTGCACGAAGGCCCGCAGCGGTTCGATCTGTCGGATGACCAGCGCACCCGCGACGAACACCGCGGCGGCGACGAGCCCGATCGCGATGGGCGTGACGACCGGACGCCTCAGCCGGGCCCGGAAGGGGAGGTAGCCGAGGTGCAGCGGGCCGGATGCGAAGCCGCCGATCAGCCAGACGATCGCGACCGCGATCGTCAGCGGGTAGAACGCGGTGTCGCCCGGCTTGGTCGCCAGGGACAGGCCGAGCAGGATCGACCCGGCGACGAGGGCGATAGCCACCACGACGCGCCGTCGGCGGAACTCGCGGTCGGACTGCCGGTGGTCGCGGGGGACCTGCTCGAGCAGCGCCGGCCCGACGATGCGCCGGACGCGCGACTGCCACACCTTCACGGGGTGCGCTCCGCCTGCCGCCGCGCCTCCAGGGCCAGCCGGACCGCCTCGTCGTAGCCGATCGTCTCGCCGGGGACGATGTCCTGGATCGAGTGATCGCGCACGACGACCTCGTTCGTCATCGAGTCGACCAGGTTGCGGGCGGTGGCGAAGTCGACGTCCGTGACCAGCGCGAGCCAGCCGGACGAGAGTCGCGGGGTCAGCAGGGGGACACTGAGGTTCGGCATGCGCTTGCCCTCCTCGGAGGCCGCGCGGGTGAGCATGTCGATGTAGCGCAGCACCTCGGGGCCGCCGATCTCGAAGACCCGACCCTTCGCGTCCGGGTGGTCGAGGACCCCGACGAGGTAGCGGATCACGTCGGGCAGCGCGATCGGCTGGGTGCGGGTCTTCACCCACTTCGGGGTGATCATCAGGGGCAGGTGCTCGACGAGCTGGCGGGTGATCTCCCACGAGATGCCGCCGTGGCCGACGACCACCGCGGCCCGCAGCACGGTGACCGGCACGCCGGCGGCACCGAGCAGTTGCTCGACCTGGCGCCGCGAGCGCAGGTGCGCTGACAGGTTGCCGTCGTCCACGCCCAGGCCGCCGAGGTAGACGATCCGCTCGACGCCGGCCGCGGCGGCCGCGGCGGCGAAGTTGCGCGCGGCCGCGGCGTCGATCTTCTCGAAGTCCTTGGACGCCAGGCCGTGGACGAGGTAGTACGCGACGTCGACGCCCTGCAGCGCCGGTCCGAGGGAGTCGGCGTCGTTGACGTCGCCGGCGACGGGATGCCCGGCGCCGGTGTAGGCGTCGGGTTTGCGCGTCATCGCGCGGACGTCATGGCCCTCGTCCACCAGGGCGGTGGCGAGGTGGGAGCCGACGAACCCGGAGGCCCCGGTGACGAGCACGGTCTTGGACATACGAGCAGCCTTCCCCATGCGGGTCACCGGCTACAGGTCGGCGGGCGCACATCACCCTCGTTTCCTGGGTAGGCCAGGCACGACCGCAACGAGAAGGAGACGCATGGCGAGCGATCAGGCCGAGCCCACCGACGCATCGGCCGAACCGGTCGCGGCCCCGGTGCCCGAGGTGACGGCGCCGTACCGCACCGACCGGCGGGTCGAGTTGCAGGCGCAGGCCCGGCGGTTCGCGACCGACGAGGTCAAGCCGATCGCCGACGAGTACGACCCGCAGAAGCGGCAGATGCCGCGTCACCTGATCGAGGCGATGGGGGCCAAGGGCTACTTCGGGATCATGGTGCCCGAAGAGTTCGGCGGGCTCGGCTGCGGCGTGTTCGAGTAGACGATGATCGCCGAGGAGCTCGCGCGCGCCTGGATGAGCGTCGCCAGCATCATCGCGCGGGCCCAGGGCCTCGGCACCGAGTTCGACGACGGCGCGAAGCGGCGCGAGCTGATGCACCGCAGCGCCCGCGGTGAGTGGATCGGTGCGGCCGGCTTCTCCGAGCCCGACGCCGGATCCGACCTCGCCGGGGTCAGCACCCGGGCCGAACTCGACGGTGACGACTACGTGATCACCGGATCGAAACGCTGGATCGGCAACGCCAAGGCGGCCGACTTCATCCAGCTGCTGTGCCGCACCGACGACCCCGGACCGGGGGAGAAGCGCGCGGCCGGGCTGGCGACGATCATCGTCGAGAAGGAGCGCGACGCGTTCCCGGAGGGCCTCACCGGCACGATCATCGACAAGATCGGCTATCACGGCTTCCTGACCTGGGACCTCACCTTCGACGGCGTGCGGGTGCCGGCGGCGAACAAGGTGACGGACCGGGATTCGGGCGGTGGGACGGCCGCGTTCCGGGACGCGCAGAAGTGGCTCAACATCGCCCGCGTGCACACGGCGGCCCGCGCGGTCGGGCTCGCCCGCGCCGCGGTCGAGGACTGCGTGCTGTACCTGCAGGAGCGCGAGCAGTTCGGTCACCCGATCGGCGACTTCCAGGCGCTGCGGTTCATGCTCGCGTCGATGGCGGCCAGGGTCGAGCAGTCCCGGGCGTTCTACCAGCGGGTCGCCGACCTGCTCGACCGCGGCGAGCCGTGCGAGCGCGAGTCGGCGATGGTGAAGCTGATGGCCACCGAAATGGCGGTGGACGTGACGAGTGACGCGATGCAGCTGCACGGGGGCAACGGCTACACCACCGAACGGCAGGTCGAGCGGTACTGGCGCGACGCCCGGCTGACCACCATCTTCGAGGGCACCAGCCAGATCCAGCAGAAGATCATCGCCGACTCGCTCCTGCCGCGCAGCCCGCTCGGCTGACCGCTCGGGCGGCGCCGATAGGCTCGCCGCATGGCTCTTCTCGGCAAGTTCGGATTCGTCGTCGCCGCCGTCGGCGCTGCTCACTTCGTCGTCCCGGAGGCGTTCGAGGAGATCACCGCTGCGGCGTTCCCGCAGGACACCCAGGACTGGATCCAGCGCAACGGCATCACCGAGGTGGCCGTCGGCACCGCGCTCATGGTGCCGCCGACCCGCAAGCTCGGAGTGCTCGGGCTGCTCGGCTACGCTGGCTGGCTCGGATACAACGCGGCCAACAACAGCAAGTAGCGCCCGCCCGTACCTGATCGGGATCGGCCCGCCGCGAGCCGTGCGAGCATCGACGGCGTGGTGGACGAGTGACGCATCCCGACCCGGACGCCCGAATGGCGCGCGGTCCACGCGCGCATCCAGGTCGCGCTCGACCTGACCGCGCGGCACAACGCGCTGCCGTTCGGCGACCACGACGCCCGTCGCGCGCTGCTCGCCGAGCTGTTGGGCGCCGTGTCCGAGAACGCGCTCGTCCACGCGCCGTTCCACTGCGACTACGGCCTCGACACGTCGCTCGGGGAGCGGGTCTTCGTCGGCCACGCCTGCTCGTTCCTCGACCTCGGCGGCATCTCCGTCGGCGCCCGGACGATGATCTCGCCCCGGGTCACGCTCGTGACCGAGGGGCATCCCGTCGAGCTCGCGCAGCGCTACGACTTCATCACGGTCGCCCCGATCGTCATCGAGGAGGACGTCTGGATCGGGGCCGCCGCGACGATCCTGCCCGGCGTGCGGATAGGGCGCGGCGCGGTCGTCGGGGCCGGGACGGTCGTGGCCAAGGATGTCGCGCCGATGACCGTGGTGACCGGTCCCGGCCAGCGCGAGCGCAGGCGCCTCTAGGAGATCAGTGGCCGACGTCGGCTTCCGGTTCGGTGCCCCCGTCGGTGGTGGGCAGATCGGCGGCCCGCCACGCCCGGAAGCCGCCGACGACGTCGGTGGCCGGCACGCCGATCGAGTTGAGGGCGTCGGCGGCGAGGGACGAGGTGTAGCCCTCGGAGCAGATGACGACCCAGCGCTGCCCGGGCGCCGCGGCGTCGATCCGGCTGTCCGAGCCGGGGTCCAGGCGCCACTCCAGGTGGTTGCGCTCGATGATGTGGGCGCCGCGGATCTCGCCCTCGGCTCGGCGCTGCCACGTCGGCCGGATGTCGACGAGGCGGGCACCCGCCGCGATCGCCGCCGCGGCGGCCGGTGGATCCAGCCGCTCCAGCCGGGATCTCGCGTCGGCGAGCAGGTCGTCGACCGACCCGAATCGCGGTGCGGTCACGAGGCCGCCCGCACCGGCGGCACGAACTCGGCCTCGGGGTCGTCGGTGGAGACGGTGGCCAGCGGGGTGAGGGCGCCGGCGTCGAGGTCGTAGTACGACATCCGGGCCAGCGGCGGGGAGTAGGCGTGCACGCTCACCGCGGGGCCGTCGGACGTGTTGCGCACGTCATGAACGTAATGCGCGCCGAAACCGACGCTCTCGCCGGTCGCGCGCAGGTGATCGGAGGCCGTGCGCACCCCGGCCCGGCGGCTGCTGACGACGGTCTCGGTCAGCTCGCCGGACAGCACGCTGAATGCCCCGGACGAGCCGCCGTGATCGTGCAGCTGCGTGCCCTGCGTCGGCAGCCAGCTGATCAGCCAGACGTCGAGCCGCCCGTCGCGGTAGATGCGCTGGTGCCAGCGCTCGTCGGGGTCGAAGTCGACGAACGGGTACCGCCCGGCCGCGACCTCGTCGGCGTAGAAGCGGGTGAACTCGATCAGCTGCAGCGGACCGAAGTAGAGATCGTGGGCACGGCGGGGCACGGCAGAACTCCGGAATGTGGGGAGGGACGAGCGGAGGTCGGTCAGTAACCCCGACAGGCCTCGTCGAACGCGTCCTCACGGCGACCGGACCAGAGGACGTCGAGCAGCGCGCCTGCCGCAGGCGTGCCGTGCTCGGTCCGGATCACGCCTGCAGTCTGCCGCCCGGGCCGCCATTTGTCTAGTCATTCAGTAGGGAAGCGGGGCGTCCCCTCCTGGGCCGGCGCCGCCTCGGCCGGGAACGGGGTGCTGCCCCCGTACATGCCGGCGAGCAGCAGCCCGATGTCCTCGGCCACCCCGCCGACCGACAGCAGCGCCTGCTGCAGCACCGGCGCGGTCAGGCCGACCGGGCTGATCGTCTGGCTGACCACCACCGTGCCGTGCTCGAGCACGATCGACGCCGACAGCGCGCGACGCTCGATCTCGTTGAGCTCGGTGAGCAGCTTCAGCGACGGCTTCAGCCCCGTGGCCGCGTGGGCGAACACGCGCACCATGATCGGCGCGGTGTCGATGACGCTCACCCAGCCGCTCGCCGTGCCGGCGCGGAAGAACCAGTCGCCGTCGGCATCGGCCTGCAGGCGGCACACGCCCCATTCCTCGGCGAGCAGCAGCTCGACGTGCGACCTGATCCACATCAGTTCGGTCATCTCGATCCCCGTCCTCTCGTCCCTTGACGAGCATGACGAGGGGGTACGACAGAAACCGCGAGCTGCGCTCAGCCGGTGAGCATGCGGGTGCGCGGCCAGTTCTGGTCACGCTCGATGCGGCGCAACTCCTCGGCCAACCACGACGGTCCCGGCGGCCGGTCGGCCGGATCGGCGGCCATCGCCCAGGTGAGCAGGTCGGAGACCTCGAGCGGGACGTCGGGGGCGAAGTACGGCTTCACCGTGCCGCTGAGCACCCGCACGACCATCGCGGCCGGTGATTCGCCGGCGTACTCGCTGAATGCGGCCCGACCGGCGAGCAGTTCGTAGAGGGTCGAGGCCAGGCCGTAGACGTCGCTGCGGGTGGTCGGCGCCTCGCCCTGCAGGAGTTCGGGGGCGGTGTGCGTGGTGGTGACGTGCATCGGGGCCATGCCGAGCTCGGCGTCGATGCGCTCGGACTCGTCGAAGCCGGACAGCGCGGGCTCGCCCCACTCGGTGACCAGCACGTTGCCGGGCCGGACGTCGCAGTGCAGGTAGCCCGCGTTGTGCATCGTGTCGAGCGCCCCGGCCAGCTTGATGCCGACGGAGACGGTCTGCTGCACGCTCATGGTCTCGCCGGCGGCGAGGGCATCGGCGAGGGTGCCGGTGCAGCGCTCGAGGAGCAGGGCCGGGCGTCCGTCATCGAGTTCGAGGTGCTGGTAGAGCGTGACGATGTTTGGATGCGAGCCGATCGTGGCCAGCACGCGCCCCTCGTGGCGCAGTACGTCGTGCAACCACGTCGCGCTGTGGTCTCCGGGCAGCTTGATGACGACACGGCGGTTGGCGCTCGTCTCGTGCGCGTCGTAGATCTGGAACCGCGAGCCCGAGTGCAGCAGGGTGATGTCGTCGAAACGACCGGCGATCTGCGAGTTCGCGAGCCACTCAGGTGACGCGTGCGCCATACCGCCTCCTCACCCCGCCCAGAACGCACAGCGTAATTCACGCAACCTTAACAAGGTGGATTTTGGCGCGGATTCACCGTGCGATCGCTGCTCGAACGACCCGATCAGGGCACCACCGTAACGGGCCAGGCGGCGTCGCGGACGAGGCGCCCCGCCAGCGAGCCGACGAAGCGCCGCCCCGATTGCGTCGAGGCTCCGACCACCACCGCGTCGACCCGCATCTCGGTCGCGACCGCGATGAGCTCGCGGTACGGATTGCCCTGGCGGAGCACGAAGTCGACGGTGATGCCGATGTGTTTCGAGCCGTCGATCACGGCCTGCCGGATCTCCTCGCCGATCTCGTGCTGGGCCTGCATCATCGCCCCCGCCGTGGCCGCGCTCTGCACCGCGATCGTGCTCGTGGGCACCACGTACAGCGTGATGAGCCGGGCGCCCTGGCGGCGCGCGAGGCCGGCCGCGTAGGCGCCCGCGCGCATCGAGGACGGGGTGCCGTCGACCCCCACGAGGATCCTGCTGGGGCCGTCGGTGCCGAGTTCGAAGATGGTGCCGCTCACGATTGGAGTCTCCACCGCGCGCCTGGCGACCTTTTCATCTAACTTCGAGTCCCAGGTAATTCTCTCGAATTCCCGGCGATTCTGCCCCCGAACGGAGTGGTCATGTCCAGCGCGTCGGCCCGGATCTCGCCCCGTCCGCGACGTGAGGAACCCGGCGACGGACCGCGTCTGAGCGGCCGGGCCGGCCTCCACCCCGAGCTCGCGACGTTCGGGCTGAGCGACGGCACCGTCCTGGCCGTGCGCCTGGCCGGACCCCCGACCGCGACGGCGACGGCGGTGCTCGTGCACGGGTGGACGCAGGACCACACGAGCTGGGAGGACGTGACGGCCGAGCTGGCCGGTCACCTGCGGGTGATCGCCTACGACGCGCGGGGGCACGGCTGGTCGGACGCAGGGCCCCGTGGCAGCGAGACGATCGACCGGTTCGCCGACGACCTCGCCGAGGTCATCGCCGGCATCGCCCCGAACGGCCCGGTCGTGCTCGCCGGGCACTCGCTCGGCGGCCCGGTGATCATGGCCTTCGCCGAGCGCCACCCGCACCTGGTCGAGCAACGCGTCGCCGGTGTCGCCTTCGTGGCGACGAGCGCGGCCGGCCTGGGCCGCGACATCTTCGGCTGGTCGGCCCGACTGACCGCCCCGCTGCTGCTGGCGAGCCCCCTCGTCACGCGCGCCCGCCGGCTCTCCCGTGGGGCGGTCAACTTCCGGTACCCCAACCTGCTGGCCGTCGCGCTGCGGGCCGGCCTCTACGGGCCGGGCGCCGCGACGAAGCACAACCGGCGCCGCACCGCCGCCCAGGTGGCGCGCAGTCACCCGGTCACGACCGCCGCCCTCGTCGACGAGATGACCCGCCACGACCGCATCCACACGCTGGCCGGGCTCGAAGGCACCCGCACCGTCGTCCTCGCCGGGACGAAGGACGGGCTCACGCCGATCGCCCACTCGCGGGCGATCGCCGACGCGATGCCGCACGCCGAGCTCGTCGTCTACCCGGAGGCCGGGCACATGCTGCCCTACGAGCGCCCGACCGAGGTGGCCGAGCAGATCGTCCGCCTCGCCGGCTGACCGAACCTGTCGAAGATCCGTAGCGAGAAGAGGATTCCCATGGGCAAGTGGAAGACCGCCGTCGTGGTGCCGGGCAAGCGTGAGGACGTCTTCGACCTCTTCACCGACCGGGAGAACTACAAGAACCTCGTCGGCCCGATCGGCGCGACCCTCGTGAGCCCGGGGCGGCAGGCCCGCCAGGGGGAGGGCGCGGTGCACAAGCTCGGGATCGGTCCGGTCGGCATCTCCGAGGAGATCGTCTCCGTCGTGCCCGGGCGCAGCTTCGGCTACCGCGCCGTCACGCCGCTGCCGGTCAAGCACTACAAGGGCTTCGTAGAGTTCTTCGACGCCCCCGGCGGCACCCGCGTCGAGTACACCCTCGACGTCGAGGCCGCCGTGCCGCTGCCCGGCCCGGTGATGACGCTGATGGTCAAGGGGCTAGCCGGCGGCCTCGCCCGCGGTGCGGCCAAGGAGCTGCGCCGCCGGAGCTGACCGCGGGGCGCAATGGCGCGGTTTGGGTGGCATCGTTACCGTCGTGACGGGGTCCGTCGGGGCCGCAGCGGCGTGAGGAGCGGTTGGATGATCACCATCTCGTCCGCTGCGGTGACCCATCCGGGCCATGTGCGTGAGGCGAACGAGGACAGCATGGTCGTCACGCCGCGGCTCGTCGCCGTGGCCGACGGGCTGGGTGGTCACGCCGCCGGCGAGGTCGCGAGCCGGATCGCCGTCGAGCGCATGGGGCAGCTGGCCGAGCGCGAGCGCCTGCACCCCGACGACGTCATCGACGCGATCGCCGACGCCAACCGGCTGATCGTCGAGGAGGCGCACCGGCGCCAGGACCGGCTCGGCATGGGCACGACGCTCTGCGGAGTCGGCATCGTGCAGGTCGGCGGTTCGGACCACTGCGTCGTCTTCAACGTCGGTGACTCGCGGGTCTACCGGTTCGTCGACGGCCGGCTGAGCCAGGTGAGCGTCGACCACTCCGAGGTCGAGGAGTTGCGCGCCGCCGGCCGGATCACCGCCGACCAGGCCGCCCGCCACCCGCGGCGCAACGTCATCACCCGCTGCCTCGGCAGCGCGCCCAGCCCCACGCCGGACATCTGGGTGTACCCGCCGACCGCGCACGAGCGCTACGTCGTCTGCTCCGACGGGCTGACCGGCGAGGTCGACGACGACGCCATCGCCGCGACGCTGGCCCGGCACGAGGATCCGGGTCCGGCGGCGAGCGCGCTGCTCGAGCAGGCCCTCGCGGCTGGCGGGCGCGACAACATCGCCGTTATCGTCGTTGATCTCGACAACGGCGCGGACGCCTCGCTGCTGGGGGCCGTCGACTCCGACACGGCACCGCGGCTCCGCGCGCCGAAGCCGTGACCGTCGATGGAACGAGGCCAGGAGCACCGATGACCGAGCCGCAGGGACGCGCGCCCGTGTCGGTCTCCTACGTGCCCGGCCGCTGGGTGGCGCTCGTGGCCGACGACCTCTGGCTGCTCGCCGATCTCGACGCCGGGGGCGCCGTGCTCACCGCGTGCTGGGAGGCGGTCGAGCGCCGCGCCGGCGTCGACGGGCTGCTCGGCGTCATCCTGCGGGAGGGCCTGCGCAGCGTGCCGAGCTTCGCCCTTGCCGGCCGCACCGCCACCGGCTACCGGCTGCTGGTCAGCGGCAAGGCCCAGGCCGAGGCGACCGCGCCCGGCGCGAGCGAACCGGACGTCGTCAGCGCCGCCGGCGCCCCGACCTGGATCGAGCAGCACCTCGACGGCGCGCCCGAGCTGCGGCTCGTGGCCCTCGACGACGGTGCGGCCGCAGGCGGTGCCGCACTGCCGCTCGTCGGCGGCATCGTGCCGGCCTCGCTCGTTCTGATCGGAGCGGTGGCGCAGACCCCCGCCGCTCAGGTCCCGGCCGCGCCGCTCATGAACGACCCCGGTCCGCCGATCGGCGCCCCGCCTGCGCCTGCGCCTGCGCCGGCCGCCCCGCCCATGCCGGCCGCTCCGCCGGCACCGTTCGTCCCGGCACCGGCACCGGGACCGCCGAGCACCGACACGCTCACGCCGCGACCCGACGACGACCGCGTGCTGATCGACTCGCTGCCGTGGCGCTCGCCCGAGTCCTACGCGCCGGCCGACGGGGAGCCGCCGCTGCGCGAACCGGTCGTGCCTCCGCCGGTCGAGGAGCCGCCCACGCGCGCGTTCGAGGCACCTCGGTTCGACACCCCGGACCTGGGCCGGCCGACGTTCGACCAGCCGCTGCCCCCGGCCGCCCCGCCGACCGACCAGTTCTGGATGCCGCCGCAGCCGCTCGCCCCCCCACCGGCGTCCGCCGCGGGGAACCAGCCGATCAGCGACGCCGTGCAGTACACCGTCGAGCGCTCGGCCATGGCGCCGACCGGCCCGGCAGCGCCACTCGTGCACGCCGTCACCTGCCCGCTGCGTCACCTCAACCCGCCCTACGCCGGCTCGTGCCGGGTGTGCGGGCAGCCGGTGGCGTCGCAGAACCCCTTCACGGCGCCGCGTCCCAGCCTCGGCGTGCTGATGCTGTCGACCGGCGACACGGTGCCGCTCGACCGCGACGTCGTGCTGGGTCGCGCGCCGTTCCACGTCGACTCCAACGCCCGGTCGCGTCCGCACCTGGTGCAGCTCACCAGCCCGGGCAACGACATCTCGCGCAGCCACGTGCGGGTCAGCCTCGAGGGCTGGCACGTGCAGGTCGTCGACCTCGGCTCGACCAACGGCACCGTCGTCACGCTGCCGGGCCAGTCGCCGGTGCGACTGCGCGCGCACGACCCGTTCACCATCGTCGCCGGCACGGTCATCGACATCGCCGACGAGGTCGAGGTCCGCTTCGAGGTGCCGGCATGAGGACCCGCCGGTGACCCAACCGCCTCCGGACCTTCCGGGGCTGCGCTTCGAACGACTGCTCGGCTCGGGTGGGTACTCCGACGTGTACCTCTACCGCCAGCAGTTGCCCAGCCGCCAGGTGGCGGTGAAGGTTCTGCGCGACTCCGGCCTGGCCGAGGCCCAACGCGCGCAGTTCACCGCCGAGGCCAACGCCATGGCGGGACTCGCCGACCACCCGAACATCGTGCCGGTGTTCTCCGCGGCGGTGAGCGCCGACGGCCGCCCGTTCATCGTGATGATGTTCTACTCGCGGCCCAACCTCGCAGTGCGCGCGGCGAGCGAGCGGCTGGGTGTGGCCGAGGTGCTGCGCATCGGGATCCAGATCGCGAGCGCGGTCGAGACGGCGCACCGGGCCGGCATCCTGCACCGCGACATCAAGCCGGCCAATCTGCTGATCAACCAGTTCGGCACCCCCGGCCTCGCCGACTTCGGCATCGCCGGCCAGATCGCGGCCATCGAGGACGACCCCGACATGGGCGTCTCGGTGCCGTGGGCCGCGCCCGAGGTGCTGTACGCGACGAGCCCCACGAGCGTGCGCTCCGACGTCTACTCGCTGGCGGCCACCCTGTGGCACCTGCTCGTGGGTCGTTCGCCGTTCGAGGAGCGCAACGGCGACAACTCGCCGTTCGCGCTGATGCGCCGGGTGCGCGACAACGCGCCGCCCTCGACCGGCCGCCAGGACGTGCCCGGCTCGCTGGATCGCCTGCTGCGCCAGGCGATGGCCAAGGACCCGGCGGCCCGGCCGCCGAGCGCCATCGACTTCGCCCGGGGGTTGCAGGCGGTCGAGCAGGAACTGCAGCTGCCCCGCACCGAGATCGTCGTGACCACCGAAGCCGGCGACGCGCCGACGCCCGGCGAGGGCCCGCAGCTGTGGCAGTCGGCGCCGGCCACCGTGGCCCGCCCCGCCTCGTTCTCGCCCCAGGGGAGCGCGCCGCCGGCCGTGAACCCGCCGCCCCCGCCGACCACCGCGCGGCCCGCCGCCTACGCGGTCCAGGGCGGCGCCCCGACGCGATACGCACCGTCGTCCGCCCCGGGCGCGGCGCGGACCGAGGCGGACGGTCGCGCACGACGCGGCCCCCTCGTCCTCGTCGCCGGCGGGGTGCTGCTGGTGGGCGTGCTCGCGGTCGTCATCGGGTTCGCCGTGACCGGCGGCTCGGGCAAGCCGAAACCGATCGCCACCGTGTCGAACGGCGTCGACACCCAGGACGCCGGCCAGCTCGGGGAGAACCTCCCGCCCGGCCGGCCGACGGTCACCGGCACGCGGGCGTCGGCGGGCGTCCTCGTGTTCCGCTGGACCTACTCGGCGGCCCTGCCGAGCGACACGTTCGAGTGGCGCGAGGTGGGCACGAGCCGTCGCGGCGTCGTGACCGAACCGCTGCTGCGCCTGTCCGATCCCGGCGGGTCGCACTGCGTCCAGGTGCGGGTGGTGCGGATCGACGGCTCGAACGCGAGCGCCACGTTCTCCCCGAAGGGTTGTGTGCCGTGACCGGAGCGCTGGCCGACGTCTCCGTCGACTTCTGCGGCGAGATCTTCCCGGTGGTGCCGGGGGAGCCGCTGGTCATCGGGCGCGAGGGCGTTCTCGCGATCGACGACAACCCGTACCTGCACCGCCGGTTCCTGCAGGTCAGCGACCACGACACGCTTTGGTGGCTCACCAACATCGGCAGCGCGTTGACCGCCACCGTCGCCGACGAGCGCGGCATGATGCAGGCCTGGCTGGCGCCGGGCGCGCGGCTGCCGCTGGTGTTCGACAAGACCATCGTGTGGTTCACCGCCGGGCCGACCACCTACGAGCTGGACATCCTCCTGCAGCAGCCCCCGTTCGTGCAGGTGGCCGACGAGTCGACGCAGTCCGGCTCGACGACCATCGGCCGCATCACCTTCACGCCCGACCAGCGGCTGCTCGTCCTCGCCCTGGCCGAGTCGGTGCTGCGCCGCCGCGGCGCCCGCGGGGCCGGGACGATCCCGTCGTCGGCCGACGCCGCGCGCCGCCTCGGCTGGACCCTCACCAAGTTCAACCGCAAGCTCGACAACGTCTGCGACAAGCTCACCCGCGCCGGTATCCGCGGCCTGCACGGCGGCCCGGAGAAGTTGGCGGTCAACCGCCGGGCCCGCCTCGTCGAGTACGCGCTCGCGGCGCGGCTGGTCGAGCGCGAGGACCTCGACCTGCTCGACCACGTGACTCCGGCCTGACCGGGGACCTCTCCCCGCCGGGTCGATGTGTCCGGGTTGGCGGGTTAAGGTGTTTCTCAACCGGCGCGAGCGAAGCGATGTGAACGAGGTCTGTCGATGGGGGTGGTGCGGCAGCATCGCGGTGCCATCGCGGTCGCCGTCATCGCTGCCGTCGTCGCCGGCGTCCTCGCCGTCATCGCGTTCTCGGCCGACGGCTACCAGTCCCGCCACGTCGACCTCAACGACGGTGGCGTCTGGGTCACGAGTGACAAGGACGGCCTGTTCGGACGTCTGAACAAGCCGGCCGGCTCGCTCGATCTCGCCCTCAACCCCTCCGGCGGCGCGCAGTCGGGCTACTCGCTCGACATCCGCCAGCAGGACGCCGCGGTCGTCGCGTGGGACCGCGGCACCGGCCGGCTGCTGCCGGTCGACGTGATCGACGGGCAGATCATGAGCGACCAGCAGGTGCCGGTCTCCGACACCGAGCAGGTCGAGCTGAACGGCGGCACCCTGGCCGTGCTCGATCCGGCCACCGGTCGAGTCTGGGCCACCCGCTACGACCCGTCGGTCGGGCTGCCGTCGCTCGCCGCCGTCGACCAGTCGGCCAAACCGGTCATCAAGTTCGACGTCGCGGGTTCGGGCTCGTCGGTCGGTGCGTCGCTGGCCGTCGGCACCGACGGCACCGTGTACGCCGCCACGACGAAGGGTGACGTCGGCATCGTCCGGCCCGACGGCAGCAAGCTGGCCGAGGCCCAGCGCACCCGCCTGGCCCACTCGCTGCGCACGGTGCAGGTCACCGCGGTCGGCTCGTCGATGATCGTGCTCGACGCCGCGCAGGGATCGGTCCTCCTGCCCGGCGGCCGCACCGTGTCGATCGAGGCCGACCCGGCCGCTCGCCTGCAGCAGGCCTCCGACGCGGCCGATCACGCGATCGTCGCGACGAGCAACCGCCTCTACGAGATCCCGCTCGCCGGCGGGCCGGCGCTGTCGCTGTTCAACGCCGGCACCGGCGCCCCGGCCGCCCCGGCCCGGCTGGGAGACTGCGTGCACGCGGCCTGGGCCGGCAACCCGGGCGTCTACGCGCGCTCGTGCAGTGGTTCCGACGCGAAGCCGTTGCCGCTCTCGCACGGCAACACGCTGGTGCAGCCGGTGTTCCGCCTCAACCGCGGCGCGATCCTGCTCAACGACCTCAGCCTCGGCACCATCTACGACCTGGACACGCTGCAGGAGGTCGACAACTGGACGGCGGTCAAGCCGCCGCCGCTGGTGCGTCGCAGCAAGAAGAACACGAAGAACAACACCGCTCTGGCCGGGCGCGACCTGCCCCCGAAGGCGGTCGACGACAATCTCGGCGCCCGGCCCGGCCGCACCACCACGCTGCACGTTCTCGACAACGACTCCGACCCGCAGGGCGCGATCCTGTCGATCACCCGCATCGGCGGCGTCGAGGAGAAGAACGTGACGGTCACGACCTCGCCGGACGGTCAGTCGATCGAGCTGTCGCTGCCGCCCGGCGTGCCGGCCACGCACTTCAAGTACACGATCGACGACGGCAGGGGTCTGACGGCCAGCGCCTCGGTCAGCGTCGAGGCGCGGGGGCCGGCCGAGAACCTCAAGCCGCGGACTCGGCCCGGCTTCCGCCCGACGGTGTTCTCGGTGAGCTCGGGCGGCACGCTCGACCTGCCGGTGCTCGACGACTGGCGTGACTTCGACGGCGACCCGCTCGTGGTGTTGTCGGCGAAGGCGAGCGCCGGGCGCATCACCACCACGCCCGACGGCCGGCTCGACTATCTCGCCCCGGGCACGGGCGGCAACGAGACGATCACCTACGAGGTGTCCGACGGCCAATCGGTCGTCACCCAGCGCATCGGGGTCACCGTGCTCGGACCGACGGCGACGACCACCGCGCCGCCGGTCGCCGAGCCCGACACCGCGCACGGCGAGGTCGGTCATCCGATCACGATCCAGCCGCTCGCCAACGACCTGCCCGGGGCCGACCCGACCAACCCCGATGCCACGCTCGCCCTGGCCGGCACGGTCGCCAGCCCGGCCGGGGTTCGGGTGGAGACCGACCTGAAGAGCAACACCCTCACGGTCACGGCCACCCGGCACGGCACGTTCACGCTGAACTACAACGCCGCGTACGGCAACGCCAGGTTCTCCGCCGCCAAGATCCGCGTCGACGTCGCGAACTCGCCGCCGATGGCCCAACCGCCGGTCGCCGTGCCTGACACCGCGGTGCTCTACGGCCAGGCGGCCAGCATCGTCGACGTCCTGGCCAACGACTTCGACCCGGCCGGCGCCGTCCTCGTCGTGCAGCATGCCGCCGCGGTCGACGGCGACCAAGTGAAGGTCGCGATCGTCAGCGGTCACTGGCTGCGCATCGAGTCGGCCGACGCACACCTCTCGCCGAACCCGCAGGTCGTGCACTACACGATCACCGACGGGCTGTCCGGCCCGGTGACGGGCGAGGTCACCCTGACCCAGGTCGATCCGCCGGCCGACGACTCCCCGGTGGCGATCGACGACTACGCGACGGTGCGCTCGGGCGACTCCGCTGTCATCCCGGTGCTCGACAACGACATCGATCCGGCCGGCGCGCCGCTGTCGTTGCTCGACGACGTGAAGGGCGCGCCCGATCCGGGTGCGCTCGTGACCACCACCGCCGACGGTGTCGCGTCGCCGGCGGCGGGCCTCGCTTTCGTGTCGGGCAAGACCCTGCGCTATGCGGCCCCCGTCGTCAGCCGCGAGACGACGAACACGATCACCTACGTCGTGCGCAACCCGTCGGGAGGACGCTCGACCGGCACCGTGCACGTCACCGTCGAGCCGCTGCCCGGGGTGAACAATCCCGACAACGCCCCGGCGCCGCAGCCGATCAGCGCCCGCGCGATCAGTGGCGAGACGATCACGATCCGCGTCCCCAGCAGCGGTATCGATCCCGACGGCGACAGCACCTACGTGGCCGGTCTGACCTCGGCCCCGACGATCGGTCGCATCGTGTCGGTGGGCGCCACGTCCATCACCTACCAGGCCTTCCCGACGAGATCGGGTACCGACCGCTTCGGCTACATCGTCAGCGACGCCTACGGCCGCACCGCCTCGGCGGCGATCCAGGTCGGCGTCGCGCAGGCCACCGACCCGCAGCCGCCGGTGGCCGTCGCCGACGACGTCACCGCCGCCCCCGGGTCGAAGCTGCGGGTCGACGTGCTGGCGAACGACGTGATCGCGCCGGGCGACGACGCGTCGATCGGCGCGCTGGGTCAGGTGAACCCCGACCTCCCGCCCGGCACCGGGCTGGCCACCCGCGGCGGCCCGATCGAGCTGCGGGCACCGACGCAGGACGGCCGCTCGCAGGTGGTGCTGTACTCGCTGTCCGACGGGCTCGGGCCGGCGTCCACCGCCGCGCTCACGATCCACAGCCAGCTCGGCTACGTGCCGCCGCCGGTCGCGGTCGACGCCACCGCGGTGCCGAGGTCGAACGCGGCGGCGGTCACCGTCGACGTCCTCGCCAAGGACTCCGACCCGCAGGGTCTCGCCCTCGAGGTCGCCAAGGTCTTCGATCCGAGGGCGACGGTGGTCGGGGCGAGGGTGACCCTGCCGGTGATCGATCGCGTGCAGAACGTGCTGTACCAGATCCGCAACAGCCAGGGCGGCACCGCGGCGGCGATCATCCACGTCCCGGCGCGCGGCGTAGGGCCGCCGTTCGCCCGCGCCGGCAAGCTGATCACCGTCCCGCGCAACGGGTCGCGCACGATCGACATCGCCGACTACGCCGCCGACCCGGCGGGTCGCCCACTGCGCTTGACGACCACCGATCAGCTCGACGCGGCCCCCGCCGCCGGGCTACGGCTCGACAGCACCGACCCGACCCACCTCGAGGTGACCGGCCTCAACGGCTACATCGGCCCGGCGGCGATCAGCTTCCAGGTCACGAACGGCACGTCGCTCAGCGACCCGAAGGGCCAACTCGCGCTCATCACCGTGCAGGTGCAGGTCGGGCCGGACACCCCGGTCGTGCGCTGCCCCTCGACGGCGATCACCCTCGTCGAGGGTGGCCCGGACACCACGCTCGACATCGCCGGGCTGTGCCACGTGTGGACGGCCGATCCCGCCGACCTCGACGCGCTGCGCTTCACCGGGACCTGGACCGATCACCCGGGTGGCGTCGACGTCAGCGGCAACGGCACCCACCAGTTGACGCTCCGGGCGCGCGGTGCCGCCCGGCCGGGGGACTCCGGTTCGCTGCGGGTGACGGTCGACGGCACCGCGGCCGCGCCGTCGACGATCAACGTCACCGTCGTGAGGCTGGGCAAGCCGTCCATCCGCTCGATCGCGATCGACGGTGTCAAGGCCGGCACGACCGTCCGCCGCGACGTTCGGGGGTACCTGACCTCGCCGCTGCGCGATCCCGCCGCCACCGTCGTCCAACTGGTGAAGACCAGCGGCATGCCGGCCACCGTCAGCCATGCCGGGTCGGGGCTCACCATCACCCCCGACCGCACGAGCCACGGCCGCATGACCTTCGTGATGATCGTCAGCGACGTGTCGGACGTGACCCGCAAGGACCGTCAGGTCTACGACACAGTCACCCTCGACGTCCTCAACGTGCCGGACGCCCCGGGCGCGCCGCAGGCCGGTCGCACCGTGCTGAGCCGCACCGTCGTGCTGGCCTGGCCCACACCGGCGGCGAACGGCGCGCCGATCGACGGGTACCTCGTCAGCTGGCCCGGCGGTTCGCAGCCGTGCCCGGCCTCGCCGTGCCGCATCACCGGGCTCACCAACGGGCGCAGCTACGCGTTCTCGGTGCGGGCCCACAATGCCGTCGGCTACAGCACGGCGAGCCCGCAGCTGGCCCCGGCGGCGATGCCGAACACGCTGCCCGGCGCGATCGCGTCGGTGACCGCGACCGACCCGCAGGACCAGCGGATGACGATCAGCTGGAGCGCGGCCCACAACGAGGGCAGCCCGATCCTGCAGTACCGGGTGAGCTGGTCGGGCGGCGGATCACGGATCACATCGGGCACGGCCCGGTCGATCGTCGCGAGCCCGCTGGTGAACGACAACGTCTACACGTTCACGGTGGTGGCCGTGAACAAGCTCGGGGCCGGCCCGCCGGGGAGCACGCAGGGCCAGTCGGCCGGCACCCCGCCGGTGCCGACCGGCCTCGGGGTCGACTACGCGAGCGCGGCCGGCACCACCACGCGCGTGGTGAACGTGCACTGGAACGCCTCCGACCCGAACGGTCGCGGCCCGACGACCTACACGGTCACCCGCGACAACACCCCGATCTGCGTGAAGACGCAGGCCACGTCGTGCACCGACACGCCGGCCACCGCCCACACGTACACCTACCGCGTCGTCGCCGCGAACTCCGTCGGCCACCCGTCGGCCCCGGCATCGGCCCAGTTCCGGGTCACCGGCACGCCCGATCAGGTCAACCCGCTGCGCAGCCAGTACACGGACAACGACAGCGAGGTGCTGCTCACCTACACGGTGCCGAATTCGCACGGCCAGTCGTCGACGCTCGTGTGCACCCGGGCCGACGGCTCGCCGTGTGGCCAGTGGACGCCGACGAACGCGCCGGGTACGTCCGGCTCGCACCGGGTCGGCGGCCTCCCGGCCGATGCCGACGTCACGCTGACGTTGAAGGACTGCAACGAGGAGCAGTGCGGGCCGCCGAGCGCCGGGGCGACGGCGCACACCTCCGGACCTCCGCGCGCGCCGTCGGTGAGCTGCAGCGGCACCGCGTCCGGGGTGCGGTTCGGCTGGAGCGGGCCGGGCGGTTACAACGGCCATTCGATCCGCGGGTACCGGACCAGCCTCGACGGCGGCGCCTACGGCGCCGAGACGACGGCGACGAGCCGCACCGCTGGTGGGCAGGACGGCAACTCGCACACCCTGCGGGTGCGGGCGGTCGACTCGCGCGGGGAGCAGGGCACCGCGACCGGATCGGCCACCTGCACCGACCCGCCCAAGCCCAACCCGCAGACCTTCAAGATCTCGATGGGCAGTCACGTCGTCGCGCCCGACTGTACGGCCGGGTGCAGCTACATCGTCTACGCCGTCGGCAACCTGACGCCGAACCACAACTACACCGTGAACCTGAACGACTCACCCGGCGTCTACTCCCGCAGCTACACCTTCACCACCAACGGGAGCGGCAACTACAGCCACGAAGGACCGGGCTACTACGGCGGTCCGAACAACGGTGGCTACGGCACGATCCGCGGCTCGGTCAGCGGCACGAATCTCACCGACAGCTGTTACGGCTACTGGAAGGGCGGCACCGGGTGCCCATGACGTCCACCGACACGAGGGATGAGAGTCCATGACTGCGCACGATCCGGCGAGCTGGTTCGCCCAGACCTTCCGGCTGATGGCCGACAACGTGGGCAAGGCGGTGTTCGGCAAGCAGCGCACTGTCGACCTCGCGCTGACCTGCCTGCTCACCGAGGGCCACCTGCTGCTCGAGGACTTCCCGGGCACGGGCAAGACCAGCCTGGCCAAGGCCATCGCGGCCACGGTCAAGGGTCGGCACAACCGCATCCAGTTCACGCCCGACCTGCTGCCGTCCGACGTCACCGGCGTGACGATCTACGACCAGAAGACGCAGGCCTTCAACTTCCACGAGGGGCCGGTCTTCACCACGATCCTGCTGGCCGACGAGATCAACCGGGCCTCGCCCAAGACGCAGTCGGCGCTGCTTGAGGTCATGGAGGAGGGGCGGGTCACCGTCGACGGCGTCGGCCACCCGGTCGGCCGCCCGTTCATGGTGATCGCCACGCAGAACCCGATCGAGCAGGCCGGCACCTACCGCCTGCCCGAGGCCCAGCTCGACCGCTTCCTGATGAAGACGTCGCTCGGCTACCCCGACCACGACGCGACCGTGGCCGTGCTCGCCGACGCCTCGACCCGCGATCGCACCGCGGCGATCCAGCCGGTGATCACCTCCGAGGTCGTCGCCCAGATGAGCGAGATCGCCGACACCGTGCACGTCGACCCGGCGATCCTGGCCTACGTCAGCCGGCTGGCCGAGGAGTCGCGCCGGCACCCGAACGTGAAGCTCGGCCTGTCGGTGCGCGGCTGTCTCGCGCTCATCCGCTGCGCGAAGACGTGGGCCATCGGCTCGGGCCGCAGCTACGTGGTCCCCGACGACATCAAGACGCTGGCCCAGCCCGTCATGTGTCACCGCGTGCTGCTCGACGCCGAGGCCCAGTTCAGCGGGGTGTCGGTCGACGACGTCATCGGCCAGATCCTCGACGCGGTCGAGCCGCCGACCCAGCGCGTCGCGTAGGTGCGCATGGTTCGCGCCGTGCTGCGGACGGCCCGCCGGGCGACCTCCGCGATCACCGGGCTCGGGTGGGGCGTACTGGCCGTCGCCCTGCTCGCCTGGTTCGCCGGCGCGCTGCTGGGCTGGATCGAGCTGCTGATCATCGCCGCGGCCGGCGTGGTGACGCTCGTGCTCTGCGCCCTGCTGACGATCGGACGTACCCGGCTCGCGGTGACCATCGACGTCGAGCCGCGGCGAGTGGTCGCCGGCAACCCGTCGGCCGGACGCGTGCGGGTGACGAACGCGTCGCGGGTCCGGCTGCTGCCGATCACGCTCGAACTGCCGGTCGGCGTGACCCGCGCGCAGTTCCCGCTGAAGCGGCTCCGCATGGGTGAGGTGCAGGAGGAGATCTTCTCGCTGGCGACGAACCGGCGCGGGGTGGTGCCGGTAGGCCCGGCCACCACGGTGCGGGGCGACCCGTTCGGGCTGCTGCGCCGCACCGTGCCGTGGACCGAGGTGATCGAGCTGATCGTGCACCCGATCACCGTCGGCCTCGAACCGCTCGGGGCGGGCGTGCTGCGCGATCTCGAGGGACAGACGACCAACGAGACCTCGACGAGCGACCTCGCGTTCCACACGCTGCGCGAGTACGCCCCGGGCGACGACCGGCGCTACATCCACTGGCGCTCGTCGGCCCGCGCCAGCGCGTTGAGCGATCAGAGCACGCTGCTGGTGCGCCAGTTCCTCGACACCCGCCGCTCACACCTGTGCGCGATCGTCGACGGCCGCCCGGGCGCGTACCTCGACGAGATCGACTTCGAGACGGCCATCTCGGTCGCGGCGTCGGTCGTGCGCCGCGCGCTGACCGACGAGGTCGACACGACCGTGCTCGCGGCCCAGAGCGTGGTCGAGGCCGGCAACGTCGCCGTGTCGATGGACGCGTTCTCGCGGGCCGAACTCGGCGGCGACGTGCTGCTCTCGGCCCGCGCCGCCCGGGCGGCCCAGATCGCGCCCGACACCACGGTGGCGCTGCTGGTGACCGGCGCGAACACCGAGTTCCCCGAACTCCGCCGCGCGGCGAACCACTTCACGCCCGAGGTCAACGTCGTGGCGGTGCGGGTCGACCCCACCGGCCCCGTCGGCCTGACCGGTCTCGACCGCCTCACCGTGCTCACGCTGCCGCAGCTCTCCGGTCTGCGCGCCGTCCTCGCGGGAATCTCGCAGTGACGGCGACGCCGGCGAGGCGCGCGCTCGTCGACCCCCGGGTCGAGGCGACGCCGTCGACGGGGCTCGGGCTGCGCGACCTCGTCGACGCGCTGTTCGTGCTCGGGCTGACCGCCGTCGCGCTGGTCGGGTTCCGCACCACCTTCACCGGCTCGTCCTACCTGGTCGCCGGCATCGGCGCGGCGCTCGTCGGCGTCGGCCTCGCCGCGCTGGTGGCGGCCTGGCGGCTCCCGGTGCTCGTGCTGCCCGTGCTCGTCGCGCTCGCCTACTACCTCTTCGCCGGCGTGCTGGTGTTCCGCGACCAGGCACTCGGCGGGGTGCTGCCGAACGCCGACGTCGTGCGCGGGCTGACGTCGGTCACCGCCGACGGCTGGAAGCGGCTGCTCACCACGCTGCCACCGGTCGCCGGAACCGGGCAGTTGCTCGCGGTCCCGTACCTCATCGGGCTGCTGTCGGGCTCCGTCGGCGCGGGTCTCGCGCTGCGCACCCGGGTGCGGCTGCTGCCCGCGCTCGCGCCGGCGCTGGCGCTGGCGGCAGTGATCCTGCTCGGCACGGCGCGACCGGCCGCCCAGCTGCTGCAGGGTGTCGCGTTCGGTGCGGTCGTCGTGTGCTGGGCCGCAGTCCGCCGCGGTCCCGGCTCGGCGCTCGCGGTTCGCGGCGTGCCCGGCGCGCTCAGCCGGCTGCTCGTCGGCGCCGCGGTGCTTGCCGTCGCCGGCGCCGCGGCTGCGGTGGTCGGCCCGCACCTGCCCGGTCACGACACCGAGCGCACGATCCTGCGGCCCTACGTCCGGCCGCCGTTCGATCTGGCGAAGTACCCGAGCCCGCTCGTCGGGTTCCGCAAGTACACGAAGCCGGCCAACCAGCTCTACGACCAGCCGCTGTTCACGGTGTCCGGCGTCGGCCCCGACGACGCCGTCCGCCTCGCCACGCTCGACGGCTACGACGGTGCGGTGTGGGGCGCGACCAACGCCGACACACCGGCCGACCCCGGCGAGCCGCTCGACTCGTTCCAGCGGGTCGGCTCGCGCGTGACCACGGAAGCGACGGGTCGGACGGTCAGGGCCCGCATCACGGTCGAGCCCGGCTACGCCGCCGCCCGCGACATCGACGCCTGGGTGCCGGCCGTCGGCACGCTGCGCTCGATCGACTTCACCGGGCCGAACGCGGCGGCGCACGACGACGGGTTCCGCTACAACCTCGCCACGTCGACCGGCGTGGTCGCCGACCGGCTCGCGGCGGGCGACGCCTACACCGTGACCGGGATCGTCCCGCCGGCGACGAAGGTGCCGGCCGACGCCGCCCCGTACGGGCCACCGACGATCGACGCCTCGGCCGACTCGTTCGTCGCCGGCCGGGCCAACCAGTGGTCCGCCCGGGCCACCGGCACGATGGACCAGGTCGCCGCCGTCGCCCGCTACATGCACGACAACGGCGCGTACAGCGACGGCGGGCCGGGCGAGGCCGAGTACCTGCCCGGACACAGCGTCAACCGGCTGACGATCTTCCTCAACGCCCCGCAGCTCGTCGGTGACGACGAGCAGTACGCCGCGGCCTACGCGCTGATCTGCAACTACCTGGGGCTGCCCGCCCGGGTGGTCCTGCTGGCCGAGCCGGAGGCCGCCGGTGTCGTCGAGGGCAAGGACGTGCACACGGCGGTCGAGGTGCACATCCGCAGCGGCGCCAACACCGACTGGGTCACGATCCCGCGCGGGGAGTTCATGCCCGACAGGACCAGGAAGCCGAACCGCCGCCCGCCGCAGACCATCCAGGACGCCGACGCGGCCGTCGTGCCGCCGCCCAACCCGGCGCGGCCGCCGAGCACGCTCGACCAGCCCGACCGGCCCGACCAGAACGTGCAGCACCTGCCCAAGCAGAAGCCCAAGCCGAAGCCGAGCCTGCTCAGCGGCGCCTCCTACGTGCTGGTCTTCTACATCGGGCTGCCGCTGCTGCTCGTCACCCTGATCTGCCTGCTCATCGTCGGGGCCAAGTGGCGGCGCCGCACCCGCCGCCGCCGGCGGGGCTCGATCCCCGACCGGTTCGACGCCGGCTGGCGCGAGTTCGTCGACGGCGCGCGCGACCACGGTGCCGTCGTCGCGGGCGGCCGCACGCGGCACGAGCAGGCGCTCGCCCTCGCGGAGCGCCCGGCCGGTCACCACGCCGAGCCGCTGGCCGCCGCGGCCGACGCCGGCGTGTTCGGCCCGGGCACGCCGCCGCAAGAGGCGCTCGACCAGTTCTGGCACGGCGTCGACGCCGCGCGTCGCGCGATGGCCCGGGGCGCGGGCACGATCGGGCGCGTCCGGGCCGCCCTCAACCTGCGCTCGCTGCGCCGGCCGACCCGCGCCGCCCGCGGGTAAGCCGCACCACCCGGGCGGAACAGCGCCCGGCCGGGCGTCGTTGGTCCCGACGTGTCCACCGTCCCCGAGTTCGCCTACTCCAACCTCAGTGGACGCCCTCCGGGCCGGCTCGTGTCGGTCGCCGGCCGGGTGTTGCGCGGCGTGGCCGACGTGCAGCGCGACGTCACCCCGTTCGGCGAAGCGTGGCAGCGCGACAACGTCCGGGCGCTGGGGGAGACCGGACCTCTGTGGGTCGCGCTCGGTGATTCGCTGACGCAGGGTGTCGGGGCGCCCACCCATGACCGCGGCTGGGTCGGGCAGCTGCGCGATCGGCTGCGGGCCGGCGGCACGCCCGTCCGCGTCGTCAACCTCGGGGTGAGCGGCGCGAAGACCGCCGACGTGCTCGGGCGGCAGCTCCCGGCGCTCGAGCTGCTCGACGCCGCGCTGGTCACCCTGATGATCGGCTCCAACGACCTGATGCGGCCACGCGACCGGCGCGGGCTGGTCGAGCGGTTCGAACGGATCCTGCACCGGCTGCCGCCGCGCACGGTCGTGACCACCCTGCCCAACCCGTCCCGCGTGGCCGGCGCGGTGAACGCGGTGATCGCCGACGTCGCCGGCGAACGCGACCTGGTCGTGGCCGAGCTGCGCGACCCGCGGCTCGGCTCGTGGCGGGGACGTCTCGCGGCCGACCACTTCCATCCCAACGAGCGGGGCTACCAGGGCATCGCCGAGGTGGTCGCCGATTCGATCACCGCGGCGGGTCGTCCATTGATCGAGTAATTGCCGAACGCACGACCTTCGGGCATCGGCGGGCCGACCCGCTAGGGTCCGCGAGGTGACCGACCACTCTGCCGGGGGTGACGCGGGCACCGCCCCGCGGCGTGCCCTCACCGACCCGATCGACCGTAAGCTCGCCGCCGCGCTCGTGGCCGACGGTCGCAGCACCCTGAAGTCGCTCGCCGAGGTGACCGGCCTGTCGGTGTCGGCGGTGCAGGCCCGGGTCCGCCGCCTCGAGTCCGCCGGCGTCATCGGCGGCTACACTGCGTTGCTCGACCCCGAGTCGATCGGGCTCCCGCTGGCCGCCCTCATCGCCATCACCCCGCTCGACCCCGGCCAGCCCGACGACGCCCCGGAGCGGCTGGCCGGGCTGTCCGAGATCGAGGCCTGCCACTCGGTCGCCGGCGACGACGCGTACGTCCTGTTCGTCCGGGTGGCCACACCGACCGCGCTGGAACAGCTGATCCGCGAGATCCGGCGGCGGGCCCATGTGTCGACCCGGACGACCGTCGTGCTGCAGACCTTCTTCGAGCACCGCTCCGCCCCGCCCGTGGCAACGCCGTAAGAACACTGGTATGAGCGTCAATTCGCCGAAAAATGTCCGCTATCCTGGGCGGATGACCGCTGTTGACACCACCCCCGGTTCTGAACGCACATCCCTCCGCAGCACCGACATCGCGCCCGTCGAGGTGCACGAGACCATCGCGCGGCACATGCTCGCCGACGGTTTCGAGATGGTGCTCGACCTCGACGCCTCGCGCGGGTCGACGCTCGTCGACGCCCGTGACGGCGCCGAGTACCTCGATCTGTTCACATTCTTCGCCTCGTCCGCGCTGGGCATGAACCACCCGGCGCTCGCCGACGACCCGGAGTTCCGGGCCGAGCTGGCCCAGGTCGCGCTCAACAAGCCCAGCAACTCCGACGTCTACACCGTGCCGATGGCGCGCTTCGTCGAGACGTTCGCCCGCGTGCTCGGCGACGCCGCGCTGCCGCACCTGTTCTTCGTCGACGGCGGCGGACTGGCCGTCGAGAACGCGCTCAAGGTCGCCTTCGACTGGAAGAGCCGCTGGAACGAGGCGCACGGCATCGACGCCGCGCTCGGCACCCAGGTGCTGCACCTGGAGAAGGCGTTCCACGGCCGCACCGGTTACACGATGAGCCTCACCAACACCGACCCGAACAAGGTCGCGCGTTTTCCGAAGTTCGACTGGCCGCGCATCCCGTCGCCGTCGATCAACGGCCACGATGACGTCGAGGAGGCCGAGGCCGAGGCGCTCGCCGCCGCCCGTCATGCCTTCGAGTCGAACCCGCACGACATCGCCTGTTTCATCGCCGAGCCGATCCAGGGTGAGGGCGGCGACAACCACTTCCGGCCCGAGTTCCTGCAGGCCATGCAGGCGCTGTGCCGCGAGTTCGACGCGCTGTTCGTCATGGACGAGGTGCAGACCGGCGTCGGCATGACCGGCACCGTCTGGGCGTACCAGCAGTTCGGCGTGCAGCCCGACGTCGTCGCGTTCGGCAAGAAGGCCCAGGTCTGCGGCGTCATGGCCGGCGGCCGGGTCGACGAGGTGCCCGACAACGTGTTCGCCATGTCGTCGCGCATCAACTCCACCTGGGGCGGCAACCTGACCGACATGGTCCGGGCCCGTCGCATCTTCGAGGTCATCGAGTCCGAGCAGCTCGTCGAGCGCGCGGCCGCCCTGGGCGAGCACATCCTGCACGCGCTGAACGCCCTCGCGGTCAAGTACCCGATCGTCGCCGACGTCCGCGGTCGCGGTCTGATGTGCGCCGTCACGCTGCCGTCGGCGGCGGTGCGCGACCAGATCATCACCAGGCTCCGCGAGGACGAGAACGTGCTGATGCTCGGCTGCGGCACCTCGAGCCTGCGGCTGCGCCCGGCCCTCACGATCCCGATCGAGGAGCTCGACCGCGGTATCGCCGCGCTCGAGCGGGTGCTCGCCTCGCTGTAGCCCGGGCAACCCGGTCGGACGGTCCTCGTCGGGGCTGCGTCACTAGGCTCGGTCGGTGCCCGAACTCGATCCGCGCGATGCCCTGCCGGGGCGGCCGCGGCGCTGCCTCGTCGGCGGGGCCAGCGGCTCGGGGAAAACGACGCTCGCGCGACACCTCGCCGATCGGCTCGGGCTGCCGCACACCGAGCTGGACGCCCTGTTCCACGGCCCCGGATGGACGCCTCGCCCCGAGTTCGAGAACGACGTGCGGGCGCTCGCCGCGTCGCCGAACTGGGTCACCGAGTATCAGTACGACCGGGCCCGGCCGATCCTGCTGGCGCGCTGCGACCTCGTCGTCTACCTGGCGTTGCCGCGGCGGTTGGTCATGTCCCGGCTGATCCGCCGCACGGTGCTCTCGCGCCGCGGCACGGTGCTCTGGAACGGCAACCGGGAGCCGCCCCTGCGAAGCTTCTTCACCGACCGCGACCACGTCGTGAGGTGGGCCTGGCGCTCGCACGGTCATGATCAGGAGCGCATCGACGCGATCCGGGCGACCCGCCCGGACGTACCCCTCGTGGTGCTGCGCTCGCCGGACGAGGTGGTCGGGTGGCTCGCCGGCGTGACTCGCGGGTCAGCGCCCGAGTAGGGCGTGGGCCGCGCTCTCGATCTCGTCCTCACCGAGCAGCACGAGGTTGGCGGCGTCGCCGAGGGGGATGAAACTGTCCTTGCTGGCGACGCGGGCCATGCGGCCGGGGTAGCGGGCCTCGACCAGGCCGGCGAGCACGCCCTCGCCCACACCACCCGAGTGTCGCGTCTCGTCGACCACGAGCACCCGGCGCGTCGCGGCGGCCGCGAGCAGGATGTCCTCCATGGGCAGTGGCGCGAGCCAGCGCAGGTCCAGCACCCGCACGCCGAAACCGTGATCGGCCAGCCGCTTGGCGACGCGCAGGCTCATCCGCACGCCGTTGCCGAAAGTGACGATCGTGAGGTCGGAGCCGGTGCCGTGCACCCGCGCCGAGCCGATCGGGATGCGGGTGGTGGGTGAGTAGGCGCCGAGCCAGCCGCGATCGCCCGGCTCGTGCAGGTCCTTCTCGTGATAGAGCGCGATGGGCTCGAGGAACACGCTCACCTGACCCTGCACCGCGGCCGCGCCGAGGCAGGCGCGCAGCATCGGCGCGGCGTCCTCGGGACGGGAGGGAACCGCCACGACGAGCCCCGGGATGTCGCGCAGGACGCCCACCGCGTTGTCGTTGTGGAAGTGCCCGCCGAAGCCCTTCTGGTAGGCGAGCCCGGCGATGCGCACGACCATCGGGTTGGTGAACGTGCCGCCGGAGAAGAAGCGCAGGCTCGCGGCCTCGCCGCGGAGCTGGTCCTCGGCGTTGTGCAGGTAGGCGAGGTACTGGATCTCCGGCACCGGGAGCAGGCCACTCACGCCGAGGCCGAGCCCCAACCCGAGGATCGACTGCTCGTCGAGCAGCGAGTCGAAGACGCGGGCGGCGCCGAAGCGCTGGGCCAGCCCGCGGGTGACCCCGTACACGCCGCCCTTGCGGCCGACGTCCTCACCGAAGACGAGCATCTCCGAACGCGACGCCAGCGCGTCGGTCAGGCCGGCATTGATGCTCTGCGCCAGCGTCAGGCCCTCGCCGTCCTCCGGCAGCCGCGTGCCGAACACCTCGGTGCGGCGCTCGGCTGTCGCGGGGGCGAGTGCGGCATCGACCATGGAGCCGCTGGCCCGCGGGGCCAGCGGCGCCATGACGGCCGCGGCGGTCTGCAGCGTCGGGGTCGAGGCCAGCTCGTGGGCGAGCGCCCCGACGCGCTCGGCGATGTCGTCGTAGCGCGCGGCCAGCCCGGGCGTGCCGATGCGACGGGCCAGGGCGAGGAGCGGGTCCCGCGCCCGGTCCGCGGCGATGGCGGCGGCCGGGCGGTAGGCGGCCTCGACGTCGGAGCCGGCGTGCCCGAGGAAGCGCACGGTGCGCAGGTGCAGCAGCATCGGGGTGCGCGTGCGCCGCGCCGTGTCGACCACCTCGGCGGCGGCGGCCCGGGCGGCGTCGGGGTCGGCGCCGTCGGCGGCGACATACCCGATGCCGGGGCGCCGGGCGGCGGCCGCGACCCAGCCCCCCAGCGTCGGCACCGAGATGCCGATGCCGTTGTCCTCGCAGACGAACACGAGCGGCAGCGGCAGGCCCTGCGAGGACGTGTAGCCGGCCGCGTTGAGCGCCCCGGCCGCGGTCGAGTGGTTGAGGGAGGCGTCGCCGAAGGAGCAGACGACGACCGAGTCCTTGGCCCAGCGGGCCGCGACGCCGAGCCGCTTCGCCCGGCTCAGCGACAGCGCGACTCCGAGCGCTCGGGGCAGGTGCGACGCGATCGTCGAGGTCTGCGGGAGCACGGCCAGGGAGGCATCCCCGAAGACCTTGTGCCGCCCGCCCGACGCGGGGTCGGCGGTGCTGGCCAGCATGCTCAGCAGGACGGCGCGCAGCGCGTCGTCGAGCGCGCGGCCGGCCTGCATCGACCGGGCCACGAAGAAGCCGCCCGAGCGGTAGTGCAACAGGGCCGGATCGGACGGTCGCAGCGCCTCGGCGACGTAGGCGTTGGACTCGTGTCCCGCCGAACCGATCGTGTAGAAGCCGCGACCGTGATCGCGCATGTGCCGCGCGTGGATGTCGAGCAGCCGGCTGCCGACCATCGCGTCGAAGAGCGTGAGCAGGCCCGGGTCGGCCTCGCCGACGGACGCGGCGGCGTCCAGTTCGCGCAGGGTGTCCCGGACGTGCCGATCCAGGTCGTCGTGCTGGGACGCGGTACCGGGCGATGTCACGCCCAGATCATGCCTCGTCGGGACCGGTTCACCCAGGGTGACCGCCCTGCAGCGGAATCACATTGGCAAGTTATATAACTAGCTTATATAGTTGGCACATGGGCATCCGACTGGCCGACGCCCGCGCCCTGGCGCAGAGCGTCGATCGACTGACCATGTGGTTGCGTCACCAGACGCCGGCCACGGTCAGCAGCTCCACCATCACCGCCCTCGACCGGCTGCGGACGGAGGGACCCCTGCGGGTCTCCGAACTCGCGGCCCGCGAGGCGATGACCCAGCCGGGTGTGACCATGCTGGTCACCCGCCTGGCCGAGGCCGGGTACGCCGAACGCGTCCCCGACCCGACCGACCGCCGCGCCACGCTGGTGCGCATCACGCCCGCCGGCGAGACCGTGCTGGCCGACCGGCTCGCCACCCGCGCGCAGGTCCTGCGCGAGCGGCTCGGCCGGTTGAGCGACGAGGACCAGCAGGCGCTGACCGCGGCGCTGCCCGCGATCGAACGCCTGGTCGCCACCGCACCCACCACCCCCGAGATCCGGAAGCCGCGTACATGAGTTCCCACCGCGATTCGTCGTCCGCACCGACCGCCGGTCCGTTCCAGCAGCCCAAGGCCGTCTGGGCCGTCGCGTTCGCCTGCGTCATCTCCTTCATGGGCATCGGCCTCGTCGACCCGATCCTGGCCTCGCTGCGCACGCAGCTGCACGCCTCGCCGTCGCAGGTCGAGCTGCTGTTCACCAGCTACCTCGTCGTCACCGCCGTCGCCATGCTGGTGACCGGTTGGGTGTCGAGCCGGCTCGGCGCCAAGCGCACGCTCATCGCCGGCCTGATCCTGATCGTCGTCTTCGCCGCGCTCGCCGGTTCGTCCGGTTCGATCGACGGCATCGTCGGCTTCCGGGCCGGCTGGGGCCTCGGCAACGCCCTGTTCATCGCGACCTCGCTGGCCGTGATCGTCGGCTCGGCGTCGGGCGGTTTCACCGGCGCGATCATCCTCTACGAGACGGCGCTCGGGGTGGGCATCGCGCTCGGCCCGCTGCTCGGCGGCGAGCTCGGCTCGATCAGCTGGCGCGGCCCGTTCTACGGCGTCTCCGTCCTCATGGCCATCGCTCTGATCGCGACCGTCGTGCTGCTGCCACCGACGCCCCGACCGGCGCGCCGGGAGAGCATCACCGAACCGATCAAGGCGCTGCGGCACCGCAGCCTGGCCACCACCAGCGTCGTCGGCCTGCTCTACAACTGGGGCTTCTTCACGTTGCTGGGCTACTCGCCGTTTCTGATGGGCATCTCGAGCCCGCAGAAGCTCGGCTTGGTCTTCTGCGCGTGGGGCGTGCTGGTCGCGATCTTCGCGGTGTGGGGCGCGCCGTGGCTCAAGGCCCGCTTCGGTACCGCCCGGACGCTGTACGGCAACTTCGGGCTGATGGCGCTCGACCTCGCCGCCATCGGCGTCTGGCCCGACCGGCCCGCCGTCGTGATCACGGCGGTGATCGTGGCCGGCGCCTTCATCGGCGTGAACAACACCCTCGTCACCACGGCCGTCATGAGCATCGCGCCGGTCGAGCGTTCGGTCGCCTCGGCCACCTACGGGTTCGTTCGCTTCATCGGCGGCGGCCTCGCCCCGTTCGCCGCCGGCAAGCTGGTCGAGCACTACAACGCGCACGTGCCGTTCCTGATCGGTGCGGCTGTGGTGGTCGTGGCGGCCCTCGTGCTCTCGACCGTGCATCGAGCGCTGGCCGCAGCCGATCGGGGTGAGGTGCACCAGCCCGAGCGTGACGACCTCGATCGCGCCGAGCGCGAGTTGCCGGTGGCGGCCGGGCTGGGCAGCGCCGACTGACGTCGTCAGGCCCGGCGGCGCACCCGCAGGGCCCACGCGATCAGGGGCAGCTGGGCCGGCAAGCGCAGCAGTGTGCCCACGCGGTACGACGTCGAGTCGCTGCTGCGGGCGTCGACGGCCACCTTGATGTTCGCCGGCAGCACGCCGGCGAACAGGGCCGCGGCGGCGAGCGCTCCGGTGCGGCGGGTGGCCGGCACGAGCACCGCGGTGGCCACGACGACCTCGGCCGCTCCGGTGCCCAGGGTCCACAGGCGAGGACGCCCCGGCAGCACCTCGGGGATCATGACGTCGTACACGCCGGGAACCGCGAAGTGGGACGCGCCGGCGCCGGCCAGCAACGCCGCGAGGCCGAGCGTGGGAACCGAGGGAGCCTGCACGGACTCACCTTCTCACGATCCGCGTGGAGGCGTCCGGTTCGTGTTGACGTTGATACGCTCGAACGGCTGGTCATCGGGGAGGTTCATGTGGCGCGTCTGCGTCGAACGAAGGTCGCGCAGAGCGACTTCTTCCCGGGCTTCGACGACATCGTCGAGATCGGCATCGGCAGCCTGGCCACGGTGTACCGGGCCCGCGAACTCGGGACGAACCGGCACGTCGCGCTGAAGCTGCTCAACGTCCGTGACGCGTCGCCCCGCGCCATCGAATCGTTCGAGCGCGAGTCGATCGCGCTCGGTGCGGTGAGCTCGCACCCCAACATCGTCACGCTGTTCCGCTCGTTCCGGGCCGGCGACGGGCGTCCGGTGCTGGTGCTCGAGCTCTGCCGCGGAGCGGTGTCCGACCGGATGCAGGGCGACCAGGGCCTGCCGGTGCAGGACGTCGTGGCGATGGGCATCAAGATCGCCGGAGCGCTCGAGACCGCGCACCGGGCCGAGATCCTGCACCGCGACGTGAAGCCGCAGAACGTGTTGATCACCGAGTTCGGCGAGCCGGCGCTGGCCGACTTCGGCGTGGCCATGCTCCAGTCGTCGACGCAGACGACCGCCGGCCTGTTCGACTTCACCACGTTGCACGCCGCGCCCGAACTGCTCGAAGGCGGTGAGACGTCGGCCGCCACCGACGTCTACGAGCTCGCGTCGTCGCTGTACCAGCTGATCGCCGGACGGTCGGCGTTCCGGGCCTACGACGGGGAGTCGCCCGCGTCGGTCATCCTGCGCATCCTGCGCGATCCGGTGCAGCCGCTGCTGCACGCGCACGTGCCTCCTCAGCTCTCCGACCTGCTGATCTACGCGATGTCGAAGGACAAGGACAGCCGGCCGCCGACCGCCGCGGAGTTCGCCGCCGAGCTCGCGACCATCGAGGTCGAGCAGGGCTGGCCGCGCACCCAGTTCCTCATCCGGGATCCCAGCGCTCCGGGTGGCGTGGTCGGTCTGCCCGCGATCACCCGGATGCCGATGCTGCGCCCGCGCAACGGGCCGCCCGTCGGGCTCGATCGGTTCAGCCCGATGCCCGAGCCGGCGCCGCCCGCCGCGCCACCGTACGAGCCGCCCGCGCCGCCGGTGCCGTACGAGCCGACCCCGCCGGCACCGTACGTGCCGCCGCCCTCGGCACCGGTCGCGTCGGTGAGTGCGCCGTGGCCGGCCCAGCCACCGCCCGGCCCCGTGCCGGGGCCGGTCGTCGAGCCCGAGCCGGTCGTCGAGCCCGAGCCGGTGTACGAGCCCGAGCCGGTGTACGAACCCGAGCCCGAGCCCGAATCGGTGTATCCGCCCGAGCCGGCACCCGCGCCCATCGCGGAACCCGAGCCGATCGCACCGATCAGCGCACTGCCGGTCTGGTCCGACGTCACGATCGGCCTGCCCGGTCGGGGCGAGGCGCCGCACCCGGAGGAGCTCGAGACACCCCCCGAGGTCATCGAGTCGGTCGAACCCGAGGTGATCGAGTCCGAGGTGCTGCCGCGCCCGTCCGAGCCGGTTCCGGCGCCGCCGTCCGCGATCATCGAGATCACCGAGATCGCGGAGATCACCTGGGCGTGGAGCAGCATGATCGCTCCTCACCCCGGTCCCGACCTCGCCGCGCCCGATCCCGAGCCGCCGGCCGAGCCGGAGCTCCTGCTGACCGTCCCGGTCGACACCGTGGAGCGGCTGCCGCTGCGCATCGACGAGGACGCCGACGGCGACTTCTCGGCCCACTTCGTGCCGCCGTCGGCCCCGGCCGCACCCGAGACGACCCTGCGCTCCCGGCTGCCCGAACCGCCGCCGCCGGCCTACCTCCAGCACACCACCGCGCGGCCCCGGCCGGCCGACCACGGGCTCGAACCGCCGCCGGCGCCGGGTCAGTGGTCGGTCCCGATCCCGCCGGTGGGCGGTGACGCACCCCCGACCGGTGGCGACGCCGTGCCGACCTGGAGCAGCCGCGGCTCGTCGATGTACGGCGCCCCGGGCACGCCCGCGATGCAACCGCCGAGCGACCTGCGCCTCGACCCGATGTCGCTGCGGCCGAAGGTGACGATCCGCGCGGGCGCCGCCGCGCTGGCCGTCGACGGAACCCGGCTGCGATCACGGGTCTGGCTCCGCCGCAGCGAGATCCCGTGGTCCGAGGTCATCGGCTTCGAGCCCCGCTTCGACGACGTCGGGCAGGCCGGCAGCGGTCGGCTGGTGGCGATGACCCATCGCGGCCCGGTCGAACTCCCGGCGACGAAACGTTCGACGGGCGACCTGCGCTACATGCACGCGCTGCTCGAGGCCTACCGCCAGCGCGCCGCGCTCACCGGTCACCCCTGACCCGCCGGCCCTCAGTGGGTGCGGCGCCGCCGGGCCCGTTCGCGGGTGCTGTGCCGGCCGCGCTGCGGAGGTGTGGCCGTCCGGGCCCGGGCCGCCGCCGCCCAGGACGACGGGCCGACGAGCGGCCGCGGGTGCGTGGTGCGGTGGTAGCGCAGGCTCGCGTTGAAACGCTCGCGCACCGACAGGCGTCGCCGGATCGACTTGCGCAGCACCACCTGGGCCCGCCACGCGGCGTCGGCGTCCTGGGGGCCCACCCACGTCGTCGGGCTGAAGATCGCGGTGTTGGCCGAGTCGCCGATGTACTGCGCCTGGGCCGCCGGTTCGCCGCCGAACTGCTCGTGGATCGCCTTGGCCACCTCGGCACTGGTCAGGAAGGTGAGGTCGGGCAGGCCGGATTCGACCAGGACGTCGAGACTCTCCTGCCACGCCCCGACCAGCCGCCGGCGCGGATCGCCGGAGCGCTTGCGCCGCCGTACCCGTAGCCGCTTGCGCAGCAGCAGGAAGACGCCGACGAGCAGCACCAGCGCAGCGACGCCGACGATGATGGCGACCACGATCCAGAAGACGCTGGCGTGCGCGGGCTGCGGGACGGTGCTCCGCTTGGCGGGGGCGTGACCCTCGTTCGAACCGGACACCAGGGCGTTCTGCGCCGACGAGGGTGTGGCCGACGGGGTCGGGGACGCCGATGCGCCGCTGCTGGGCTGGGGCTGGCCGCCGGAGAGCAGGGGAGCGGCGTCCAGGACGACCCACCCGCGGCCGCGGATCGGGATCTCGACCCAGGTGTAGGCGTCCGACGCCGTGACCTGGTGGACCCCGGCCGACATCGTCGGGTTGCCGGTACGGGAATCGACCCGGAAGCCGGTGACGACCCGAGCCGGCACGTTGATCTGTCGCGCCACGAGGGTCATGAACGTGGCGTACTGCTCGGGCGAGGCCGCGTGGGTCGTGCGGATCGATCCGAGGATCGTCGCGAAGCTCGTCCCGCCGGCCGGCGCCTGCCCGGTCTCGCTCGGGGAGGCGGTCGTGGGGGTGGGAGTGGGCGTGGGTGTCGGGGTGGGCGTGCGCGATGCGGGGCGCGGCACCGTCCGCTTCGCCTTCGGGCTGCTCGACGGCTTCGCCGCGAGGGCGATGTCGGCGAAGCGGTGCGCGGCAGCACTCGTCCGCCGGGTCGTGGGTGGGCCTGATCTCGTCGGCCTCGCCGCGGTGGAGCGTGGCTGCGGTGTCGTAGGTGGTGTGGTGGTGAGCGGCGTGGACGGCGCGGCCGACGGCGTCGCCGGGGTCGACGGGTTGCCCGTGAGCCGGTACTTGGTCCGCAACTCCGTGGCGAGCGCCTGCAGGAAGGCCACCTGCGAGGTGATCGGTACGTCGACCTCGTCGGCGAGCGACTGGACGAGGGTGGACATCGGCTGGCTGACGTCGACCGGCAGCAGGGTGTCCGTCGGCGGGGCCGACGTCGCGATGAGCGCCGTGGTCGGGAGTCTGTCGAAGGTCACCGGGGCGGCGCTCGAGCGCACCGTGTAGCGCTGGCCGGCGGTCAGGCCCGAACTCGGCACGATCATGCCGCTGGCCGCGTCGATGTTCACGGCCGTGCCGGTGACGCGTTGCGGGCGGAACTGGAAGGGCATCCACGGGGCGGCGGCCATCGGGCCGGCGTTGATCACGTACTGCTGGGAGACGGCGGGGCCGGCGGGGCGCAGCGCCGGGTCGGTCTCGGCCGGGATGACCCCGCCGGACGGACGGAAGGTGCGGTCGAACGACCACCCGTCGCCGTCGTAGTAGTCGACGTCGGCGATCGGGATGTAGCTGCTCGTCGCCCGGTCGACCGTCACCTTGAACAGGTCCGGGTTCGGGGCGGTGCGGTCGGGCCGTAGCCCGGCGACGAAGGCCAGCGGGGTGAAGGGGGTGGTCCGGTCGATCGGCGGGCGCCGGCTCGGCGTCGTCGGTGGCCCGGAGAACGTCGAGGTCTGCGCGATGCCGGCCGCCGCGGCCGCGATCGCGAGCGACAGCACCGTACCGATCGCCAACCCGCGCAGCGGCAGGACGCCGTCCGGCTGGGTCGTCTCGGCGTCCTCGTCCTGCGCGATCCAGGCCTGCGCCGCGCGCAGCAGCAGCAGGGTCAGCAGCAACGTCGCCGCGAGCAGGGTGTCGTAGCGGCGACCGTCGGACGAGTTCGTGATGGCCCGCGCGCTGCCGCCGTAGGCCAGCCCGAACGCGGCGAGGAAGGCGATGTAGGGGACGACGGACTGCCAGCCCCGGCCGACGCACTCACCGACGATCGCGCCGCTCAGCCAGCACAGCGCGAGCGGGGCGACGAGCAGGGTGCGCGGGCTGACGAGGGGCAGGGCGAACGTCAGGATCTGCGACGGTCCGTGCACGAGGCCGTTGTAGAGGTCGCTGAACCCGGCCAACTCCTGCAGGCCGACGAGCATCGCGAAGAAGACGAAGCCGATCAGGTCGATGAGCGCGGTCAGCCACAGCTTGCGCAGGCCGATGCCGATCACGACGACCGGGAGCAGCACGCTGAGCAGGGCGGCGCCGAACAGCGGGACGGCGATGACCGACGAAGGGAACGCGCGCAGCCAGGGTGAGCTGGCCAGGGCGCACGCGATCAGCGACAGCGGCAGCAGCAGGTACGGGATCAGCCGCCGGACGAGGGTCATCGCGGCACCGCCAGGTTCCACGCCGCGCAAGCGTCGTCGGCGTCGGCGGCGACGATGACGCGGACCCGCGGAAAGTCGGGAACGACCTTGCTGTCGGGGTCGATCGAGATAACGACCAGGCGGTCGAAGCGGCGGCGCAGCGCGGCGACGTAGGGCAGGTCCTCCGGGTCGATCTCGCCGGTGACCACGACGAGCGAGGTGCCGCCCCGGGTCCGGCGCAGGGCCAACAGCTGCGTCTGCAGCGATCCGTCGGGGTCGGACACCACGCCGGTCAGGTGATCGATCAGGGGTGTGGAGTCGCGGATGCGCGGGCCGCCCAGCAACGTGCCGTCACTGAGCCGCAGCTCGACCGGAGCCTTGTTACCGGCCGAGGCGACGACCACCGAGGCGGCGACGTCGACGGCCTGCTCGAAGGACTCCTCGGTGTAGAGGCTGGGGCGCTTGTCGAACAGCACGACGGTGTACGGCTGTGAGGTGTCGACGTTGTGCTTCACCAGCAGCCGGCCGGCCCGGGCCGACGAGCGCCAGTGCACCAGCCGCAGATCGTCGCCCGGCACGTACTCGCGCAGGCGGTGGAAGGTGATGTTGCCCTGGGGCGAGGTGTCCGACGACGGGCCTTCGAGGTGACGTGTCTGGCCGGTCGGCAGCGCCTTGAAGCCGAGGATGCGGGGGTAGACCCAGATGAGTTCGGCCTCGGCGTGCTTGCGCGAGCGGCGGAACAGCTCGAACGAGTCGCGCCGCGTGACCTCGATCGGGTCGACGTCGAAGATGCCGCGCTGACGGGTCGGCAGCCGGTACGCGCGGGTGCCGCGCTCGCCGCCGCGCAGCTTCGGGATCACGGTGCGCACCCGCTGCGCGCCGAAGGGCTGCGTCGCGACGGCCACCGGGATGGTGCGCCGGCCGCGGTTGGCGAAGGTGAGGAACGCGATGGCGGGGGAGCCCTTGGGCACCCGCGGCGGCTGGATCTCGCGGGCGATCACCAGGTTCGACGGGCGGGTCACGGTGGCGAACCCGATGACGACGACAGCGAGCAGGCCGAGCCCGACGAGGTCGAACGCGAGCCAGTCCAGGGACAGGCCCAGAACCAGGGAGGCGATACCCCCGAGGAGCGAGGCGAGTCCGAACCGGGTCATGGGTCAGGCGGTCGCGACCGCACGGGGCACGGGCACCGAGTGCATCGCGCGGGTGATCAGCTCGACGCCGGTGCGGCCCTGCAGTTCGGCGTCGGGCTGCAGGATCACGCGGTGGGCGAGGACGACCGGGGCCATGGCCTTGACGTCCTCGGGGACGACGAAGGGCCGGCCGGCGGCGGCCGCACAGGCCCGCGCGGCCCGCAACAGGGCGAGGCTGCCGCGGGGTGAGACGCCGAGCCGCAGCTCGGACATCGACCGGGTGGCGGTGGAGATGGAGACGATGTACTGCTCCAGCGCGGGGGCGATCTCGACCGTCTTGACGACGTCGATCATCGCCGACACGTCGGCCGCGGACAGCACCGGCTGCAGGTGCGCGACGGTCGACCCCATCTTCTGCGTGCGCAGGATCTCGGCCTCGGCGTCGGCCGACGGGTAGCCCACGGTCAGCTTCATGAGGAAGCGGTCGAGCTGGGCCTCGGGCAGCAGGTAGGTACCTTCCATGTCGATCGGGTTCTGGGTGGCCACGACCATGAACGGCCGGGCCATCTGGTGCACGGCGCTGTCGGTGCTGAGGGTGCCCTCCTCCATGACCTCGAGCAGCGCCGACTGGGTCTTCGGCGAGGCCCGGTTGATCTCGTCGCCGAGCACGATGTTGGCGAAGACCGGGCCCTTCTTGAACTCGAACTCCTCGGTGTGCTGGTTGTAGATCGACACCCCGGTGACGTCGGAGGGCAGCAGGTCGGGAGTGAACTGGATGCGGTGCCAGGTCAGCGAGATCGACGACGCCAGCGCGCGGGCCAGCGAGGTCTTGCCCGTGCCGGGGACGTCCTCGAGCAGGAGGTGACCCTCGGCGAGCAGACAGATGACTGCGTTGCGCACGACCTCGGGCTTGCCCTGGATGACGTAGCCCATGTTGTGGCACAGCCGGTCGACGTCGTGGCCCACACGGGTGATGCCGTCGGCGGGACTGGACACAGGTTGCTCCTCGAGGTCAGTGGGTCGGTTCGTGTGCATCGTCGCGCACAGAACGTCGGGATGGGCTCAGGCAGGCGGGACGCCGCTGACGAGATAGGACTTGTCGAAGTCGACGCCGTAGTTCGGGTCGTGGAACTTGACCTCGACCGAGTAGTTCGCCTTGGTGCCGTCGGCGGCCGTCGACGGGCACAGCGTGAGGTCGACGCCGATCGACACCGACTGGTCGGCCGACGCGGTCGACGACCCGCAGGTGACGCCGGGGCTGACGTCCGAGGTCACCGTCTCCGACCAGGTGAAGGTGTCGAAGGTGCTCGTGTCCTGGCTGCCGGTGTACGTGAGCGTGACCAGCGGGTTCGTGACGTCGCCGCCCCAGGCCGCCTTGTAGTCGATCTTGGAGGTGTCGACCGGCTGCGGCGCGGTGCCGCTGACCGGGATGCCGGCGAAGTGCTGGTTGCTGAGCAGGTAGGTGTAGTCGACCGAGACGGTGAACGTACCGCCGTCGCGGACGCACGACTTGTTGACGTCGACGGTGGCGGTGGGGGCGTTGTGCGACGTGCCGCAGTCGGCCGTCGTGCCGTTGGTGACGGTGATCGTCCAGCCACTGGCGAGCAACAGGTGATCGTTGCCGTGGTAGGTCACCAGGACCTGCGGCTGCCCGGTCGTGCCCGACCACTGGGCCTGGAAGTCCCCCGCACTCGTGGTGAGCGTCGGCTGCGGGATGGTGACCGCCGTGGTCGTCGTGCGCGAGATGGCCGCGCCGTACAGCGGGGGGCTGGTGGTCGTCGCGCTGTTCTGCGCGAGCTGCAGGGTGACGTTGCACGGTGAACCGGTGCTGTTGTAGGTGAACCGGTCGATGCCGTCGAAGACCAGGTTCTGGCCGGGCGAGGTGTTGGGGTAGCTCAGCGACTTGCTCGTCGATCCGCCGCAGGTGAGCGTGCTGTTCACCAGGTCGAAGGTCTCGCCGTGGGTGTCGGTGCCGGCTGGGAAGCTGTACGACACGACGAGCCGCCCGTCGGAGAACGAGGTGTTCTCGAAGGTGGCCGACACGGTCGGGGCGGGGAAGACGGCGATCGCGGGCTGCACCGTCACCGGACCGATGGTGACCGCGGCCTCGGGGTGGCGCGGCGGGGTGGCCACGACGGCCACGCTGTACGACGCGCCGGCACGCACGCCGTTGAGCGTCTGCGACAGCGACGCCGTCGGGCCGTTGCTCGTGACAACGGCCCCGTTCGAGTCGAGCAGCTTGTAGGTGAGGCTGCCCCCGATGCCGCCGAGGTCGTGCACCGCACCCTGCTGCAGTCGGACCGAGACGGTCGTCGTCGTGGTGTCCTGACCGGTGGTCTGCGGGGGAGTGCTGGCGGTGACGGCGATGTCGGCCGCCACCGGTGGGCTCCAGCTGTAGGTGCAGGCCGTGAAGCCCGACGGGCGTCCGATCGTCCCCTGCTCGCCGATGCCCTCGACCTGGAAGCGCAACCCACGGCCGAGGAGGGCGTCGCCACCGTGCAGCACGCCGGGCGGCTGGTCGAGCGACGACGGGTCGGCCCCGACCAGGAAGGAGTCGGGCGGGGTGGACAGGCCGCGACCGTCGCAGAATTCGGGGATCACCTTCCACGAGTTGGTCGGGACGCAGCCCGACTTCGCCGAACCGCACGAGGCCCATGTGACGGTCCAGTTGCCGGCCGAGTCGGTGCTCGCCAGCACGTTCGTCGGCGCCGCCGGTCCCTCGGCCCCGGTGGTGATCAGGGCGGCGGTCGACGGCGGTCCGCTCAGGCCGTTGATGAAGCCGGTCACCGTCACCGCATAGGAGGTGGAAGGGAACAGCCCGGTCACGTTGGCGCTGGTGTTCGCGTCGATCCGGTAGTCCGTGCGCGGCGACGGGGCCGACGACCCCTTCTGCGTGACCCCGATGATCCAGGTGGTCGGCACGCAGTCGGAGGTGCTGGTCGTCGGGTAGATCCAGGAGACCTGGACCGATCGCGAGGCCGGCACGGTGGTGGTGATGACCGGGGTGTGCGGTCGCTGCGCGGCGGTGTTGCAGTTGATCGTGTTGTTGATCGGCTCGACCGGGGTCTTCTGCGGCTTCGAGCCCTCCGGCTTCGTCGACTTCTTGCCGGGGGTCGCCGGGTTCAGGTTGGCCTTGGCCACCTCGAGGGCGCCGGCGTTCGCGTTGAGCCCCACACCCTCGGACTTCTTGATCACGAGTGGCGCGCGGCTGCTGTCGGTGAAGGCGACGACCGCCTGCCGGTGCTTCGGCGAGTTGAACACGACCCGGGAATCGCGAGCGATGATGTAGGCGTCGTCGTAGGGCAGGCCCTTGTCGACGTTCGCCTCGCCCTCGGGGTACTTCGCCGTTCCGTCCAGCGGGCCGACGTTCCCGTTCTCGCCGATCGTGAACAGCTCGCGCGAGTCGGTGTCCATCGTGTACATCACGCCGTTGCTCTCGGCCGGCGCGATCAACGCCGCCCCCGGCGCAACGGACTTGAGCTCCGTCGGCGCGTGCAGCCCCGTGCCGTCGGCGCCGACCGACACGAACTTCCAGGTGGAGCCGTCGAGCGCGAGGAAGGCGAGCCGGCCGGACGCACCGCTCACCGGCAGGATCCGGGACACGTTGCTCATCCGCGGGAACGGGACCGACTTGACGTCGGTGTCGCCGCGGAACAGCTGGATGCGGCCGGCCGAGGCGACTCCGACCACGGTGCCCCGGGTCGTCGTCGCGGTACCGATGGCCGAGAGGGCCGGCGTGGTGCCGCGGTCGGTGGAGGCGAGGGTCACGCCCGGATTGCTGTTCGTGGGCAGGACGAGCCGGCGGATCTTTCGACTGTTCCCCTCACCCACGAGCAGCCAGAGGTCACCGTCGGCGGTGGCGGCCGAACCGGGCGTGGCCGCGGAGGCGTCGGGCATCGAGATCGACGCGCGGGGCTTGACCGCGGTGGTGCCGGCGGCGGCGCGGGCGACGGTGGCGGCGTCGACGAGGTACACCCCGGTGCCGCTGTTCCCACCGGCCTGCACGATGTAGGCCGACGCGTCGCCGGCGAGGGCCATCGAGTGGGACCCTGCGCGCGGCGGCAGCGGCACCCCGCCGTCGCTCTTGAGGACGAAGCCGGTGGTGTCCAGCAGGTTGAAGGTGCCGTTCGACGGGTTGAGCAGCAACGTGCCGCCGGTCAGTGGCACGACCTGCACGTCGGCGGCGTTCTTCAGGTCCACCAGATCCTGCGCGTTCAGCAACTTCACCGTGGGACGGCCGCTGGCGAGGTCGACCGCGACGGGCGCGACGGCGTCCTGCAGGTACATCGAGCCGTGCAGCAGGTCGAACGCCCGCGCGCGATCGGGGCGGATCAGGAAGGACGCGAGCGCGGTGGCACCGGCGACGAGGACGAGGACGACCAGCAGGGCGACGGCCTGACGGCGGGACGGGCGGACAGCGGGCGCGGCACTCGCGTCGGCCCGGAAGGCCGCGGGGTCACGCCACCGCCCAGCCACACTGCCTCCTTCGGACGTCGCGGAACGCCATAGGCCCCCCCGCCCGATCCGCTCGACCGGCTCGGCTCCGAACGAACGTCGGGCCGAGCGTATACGAATTGCCCCTTGTTTCACACTGGACACACATTGGCGATTGAGGACAGATCTTGGACCGGCGCCCGCCCGCGACCCAGGGCCCGGGTCGAAACTGACGCCCGGTGAGTGCGTCGCGCAGGTCGGTGACTATCCTCGACAGGACGGCGCAGAACAGGTCGTCACCCGCAAGAAACGACTGCCATCCCGAGCTTCAGGGGGACTGCGTGACAACGACCGCCGAGCCCACGGCCGGACAGCCGGACCTCGCTGGCCCGCTTCCGATCGTCGCGCGCCCGTTCCCGACGCGTGCCGCGTCCAAGGGGTCGATGTTCAGCCAGATGCTGCGCACGACCGACCCCAAGGTCATCGGTCGCATGTACCTCGTCACGTCGCTGGTGTTCTTCGCGCTAGGTGGCGTCATGGCGCTGCTCATGCGTATCGAGCTGGCCCGGCCGGGTCGCCAGTTCCTGTCGCAGGAGCAGTACAACCAGCTCTTCACGATGCACGGCACGATCATGCTGCTGTTCTTCGCGACGCCGATCCTGTTCGCCTTCGCGAACCTGGTGCTGCCGCTGCAGATCGGTTCGCCCGACGTCGCCTTTCCGCGGCTGAACGCCTTCTCGTACTGGCTGTACCTGTTCGGCGCGATCACCGCGAACCTCGGCTTCTTCACGCCGAACGGTGCGGCCGACTTCGGCTGGTACGCCTACTCGCCGCTGACCAACGCCGTGAACTCACCCGGCGCCGGCGCCGATCTGTGGATCCTCGGCCTGGCCATCTCCGGCCTCGGCACGATCCTCGGTGGCGTCAACATGGTCACGACGGTCATCACGCTGCGGGCACCGGGCATGACGATGTTCCGGATGCCGATCTTCACCTGGAACATCCTGGTGACGAGCCTGCTGATCCTGCTCGCCTTCCCGATCCTCACCGCGGCGCTGCTGGTGCTCTACGTCGACCGGCATCTCGGCTCGCAGGTGTTCGAGCCCGCGAACGGCGGCGCCATCCTGTGGCAACACCTGTTCTGGTTCTTCGGGCACCCCGAGGTCTACATCATCGCCCTGCCCTTCTTCGGCATCATCACCGAAGTCATCCCGGTGTTCAGTCGCAAGCCGCTGTTCGGCTACAAGGGCATGGTTCTCGCGACGCTGTCGATCGCCGCGCTGTCGCTGACCGTGTGGGCTCACCACATGTTCACGACCGGAGCTGTCCTACTCCCATTCTTCAGTGTCATGACGTTCCTGATCGCCGTGCCGACCGGCATCAAGTTCTTCAACTGGATTGGCTCGATGTGGCGGGGGTCCGTCACGTTCGAGACCCCGATGATCTTCGCCGTAGGGTTCCTCGTGACCTTCCTGTTCGGCGGTCTCACCGGCGTTCTGCTCGCCAGCCCGCCGATCGACTTCCACGTCGCCGACTCCTACTTCGTCATCGCCCACTTCCACTACGTGCTGTTCGGCACCATCGTGTTCGCGGTCTACTCCGGCATCTACTTCTGGTTCCCGAAGTTCACCGGGCGTTACCTCGACGAGCGGCTCGGCAAGGCGCACTTCTGGCTGACGTTCATCGGCTTCCACATGACCTTCCTGGTCCAGCACTGGCTGGGCGCCAAGGGCATGCCGCGCCGCTACGCCGACTACCTGCCGACCGACGGCTTCACCGCGCTCAACACGTTCTCGACCATCGGCTCGCTGGTGCTCGGATTCTCGCTGCTGCCCTTCGTCTGGAACATGTACAAGTCGTACCGCTTCGGCGAGATCTGCACGGCCGACGACCCGTGGGGTCACGGCAACTCCCTCGAGTGGGCGACGTCGAGCCCGCCGCCGCGGCACAACTTCACGTCCATCCCGCGCATCCGCTCCGAGCGCCCCGCGTTCGAGGCCCACTACCCGCACCTGCTCGACCGTCTCGAGGCCGAGGCACACGCGGGCGGACGCAACCACAAGAATCCGCAGCCGGAGTCGGTGTCGGCCGCCATCAGCGGTCACGGCTCGCGCCAGGGGCAGAAGGACACCGATCCGGCCGGGTGACCCCCCGGGCCGCCCTCGTGGCGGCCCGCCGGCCTGAGTTCTCATGCAGCCAATCTCCGTGCTCGCCACGCTGTCCGGACGTGACCGTCCGGGCGTCACGGCGTCCTTCTTCTCCGCGCTCGCGGCCCACGACGTCGACATCCGCGACGTCGAACAGGTGGTCATCCGCGAGCGGCTGATCCTGGCCGTGCTGTTCGACGTCCACGGCGACCCGGGCGCGCTGCGCAACTCGGTGACCAAGGCCGCCGGCGCGCTCGGTATGGAGATCGAGGTCGCGATCGCCGACGAGAACGCGCCGCGGCGGCGCGAGCGGGCCACCCGCAGCCATGTCATCGTGCTGGGCCGACCGCTGCGGCCGGGCGCGCTCAGCCATGTCGCTCAGCGCATCGCCGACATCGGCGCCAACATCGAGTCGGTCACCCAGCTCTCCACCGAGCCCGCGTCGAGCCTCGAGATGATCGTGCGCAGCGACGACCAGGTCGCCCTGCGGGCCGCGCTCGTCCGGGCGGCCGAGGACACCGGCGTCGACATCGCCGTCGAGCCGGCCGGGCTGCGCCGCCGCGCGAAACGCCTCGTCGTGCTCGACGTCGACTCGACGCTGATCCGGGACGAGGCGATCGACGTGCTCGCCGAGCGAGCCGGCGTCGGCGATCAGGTCGCCGCGATCACCCGGCGCGCCATGGCCGGCGAGCTCGACTTCGGCGAGTCGCTGGAGGCCCGCGTCGCGCTGCTCGCGGGGTTGACCGAAGCCGATCTCGAGGACGTCCGCGACACGCTACGTCTCACCCCCGGCGCCCGCACCTTCGTCCGGACGCTGCGCCGCGTCGGCTTCTACGTCGGCGTCGTCAGCGGTGGCTTCACCTTCGTCACCGACCGCTTCGTCGACGAGCTCGGCCTCGACTTCGCCGCGGCCAACGAGCTCGAGCTGGTCGACGGCGTGGTGACCGGTCGGCTCGTCGGCCCGGTCGTAGACCGCGCCGGCAAGGCCGAGGCCCTGCGCACGTTCGCCGCCAAGTACGGCGTGCCGGTCACCCAGACCGTCGCCGTGGGCGACGGCGCCAACGACATCGACATGCTCGAGGCGGCCGGTCTCGGCGTCGCCTTCAACGCCAAGGCCGCCCTGCGGGCCGCCGCCGACACCAGCGTGAACCTGCCCTACCTCGACAGCGTGCTGTTCGTGCTCGGCATCTCGGGCGAGGATGTCGAAGAGGCCGCCCGGGAGGGTTGAGCGCCCAGAGCGTTCGATGAGGTATCCACAGAATGCCGGACCTTCCAGCAGGTCCTGGCGAGACGTTCTATTCTGCGATTCATGATCGACATTACGGTTTCCGAGGGCGTTTCCGCCCTGACCGCTGGCGTCGACATGGTGCTCGCCGCCGACCTGTCGGGGTTGTCGTCGGTCGAGGTAGCGGGTGGTTGTCGGTGTTGGAGGTGCAGCGGCGCCGGTTGGAGGCGGGCGCCGGCTTGATCAAGGGCTCCTGCCAGGGCGACCGCGAGCTGCTCTTGACGAAGCCCGGCCGTACCCGAGCCGCAAAAACAAAATGCCGCTCAGAGCTTAGGAACGGGGGGATTCCAGCTCTGAACGGCATTCCCGCGTGAGCGGGCTGCTTACTGCAGTTATTGGCAGGCTACCCGCGGCGAGCTGACCGCTGTCCCCCGAGAGGGTCAGCTCCAGCCACTGCAGACACGCACCGGATGTTGCTGGTGCGAGGCGATCCCAGTTCCCCCCGGACCTGCGACCAACTGCCAAGTGGAACCTTACGTGAAGTCCGCGTGAAGTGCAACCCGCGGTAATGGTCGACGTCGAGCGGGGGTCTCGCGGCTGCGTTCAGCCGTCCGTGTAGGGCTGCATCGCGACGGAGGGGTCGAAGGTGGCGGAGCCGAGCTCGTAGACGCCGCCGTGTGCCGTGTGCAGTTCCTCGGGGGTACCGCCCGGCGAAGCGTGACCGCGGCCGATCCGCACGGCGAGTCCGGCGGTCGAGCAGTTGCGCACCTGGTGACGCCCACCGGACGGATCCGCGTACTCCCAGCCGACACTCGTAGCGATCGGCGCGGTGACGGTGACGGTGAGCGTCATGCCGTCACCCGGAAGCACGAGGTCGCAGCCGTCCGGGCGCTCCTGGACGGTGATGCGGCGGAGCAGACCGCCGATGCGATGACGGCGGCCCTTGCGGCCGTCCGGGGCGAAGGCGCCGTTGGCGATCCACGGCGTGGTCGACGGCCCGACCTTCACCCGCCCGATCACGACGTCGAGCCAGCCCTCGGGCGCCTCGGCGAACCCGGCGCCGCGCAGCCAGATCCAGCGGTGCGCGTGCTCGGCGCCCCAGTTGTGGCCGAGCATGCCGCGCCAGCCGTCCAGCGTGAGCTCGCGGCCGTTCAGCACGACCGATCCGCTCACCCGCATCGCCGGGTAGGGGCTGGTCGACTTGGTGCGGGGGAGCGGGGCGCGGTACAGCCAGCCGTACGGCAGGTGCCGCAGCTCGGCGTCGAGCGGCTCGAACCGCAGCGCCCAGGACGCGTCGGTGTGCCGGCCCGACACCGCGCCGGTCGCTCCGTCGCGCCGCACCGCGCCGTAGCCACCGACGGCGAGCAACTGCGATCCGGTGCCGGCGCGCACATCGTCATCGGTGACCTTGACGGCAGTGGGACGCCCGTCCTCGAACAGGGTGAACCAGATCGAGCCGGTCGGTCGTCGGCCCGGCTGCTTGTGCACGGTGTAGCGGATCCAGACGCTGACGGGCGCGCTGGGGTGGCTCGCGACGAGATAGATGCTCTCGTAATGGCCGGCGCGCGTGGCGACGGCCGGGAACCTCGGCGTGAGGCAGTCCGGCGGCGATACCGGGGCATCCACCGTCGCAGCCTCTCACGGGCGATCAGCCGGCGCGCGGGATCGGTCAGCTCCGCACGACGGGCTCGCCGGTCAGCGTGACCCCGGCGTCGCGGAGCGACGCGAGGGCGGCGTCGGTCGACGCCCGGGCGACGCCGGCGGTGAGGTCGAGGCGGACGGTGGTGGCGAACCCCTGCGTCGCTGCGTCGAGGGCGGTGGCGCGCACGCAGTGATCGGTGGCGATGCCGGCGATCTCGACGGTGTCCACGCCCCGCTCGCGCAGCCAGTCACCCAACGCGACGCCGTCGGCGTAAGCCTCGAACCCCGAGTACGCGGCGGCGTACTCGCCCTTGTCGAAGATCGCCTCGATCCGGCTGGTGTCGAGATCAGGGTGCAGCGCGACGCCGGACGTGCCGACGACGCAGTGCGCCGGCCACGAGTCGACGTAGTCGGGCGCGGACGAGAAGTGGGAGCCCGGATCGATGTGGTGGTCGCGGGTCGCGACGACATGGTCGAAGTCGCCCTCGGCCAGCCAGGCGCTGATCGCCCGGGCGACCTCGACCCCGCCGCCTACGGCGAGCGAGCCGCCTTCACAGAAGTCGTTCTGGACGTCCACCACGATCACCGCTCGAGCCATGCCGCCGAGCCTATGTCCCACGACCGTGCGCCGGAACGGAACGTGATCAACCGATCCGGGTCGGGATGGCCGGTTCGCCTCGCGACAGCTTGAGGCCGTCCCAAGGCAGGGTCACCGTGGCGGCGCGAAGATGGTCGCGCGCGTCGGAGAGCGTGGGCAGCCCGGCGACCCGCGCGCCGTCGCGGACCAGCGGCACCTGCAGCAGCCGCTCGTGCTCGCCGAGCTCGACCGAGGGGGCGGCGAGCACGATCTCCTCGATCGCCGTCCCGGTGGGCTTGTGCGCGCGCACCGCGATCTTGCGACCGCCGTGGCTCTCCTTGTGCTCCGACCGCTTGGCGACGGGACGGCCGTCGACCTCGACGAGCTTGTAGACCATCCCGGCCGTCGGGGCGCCGGATCCGGTGACGACCGCCGTGCCGGCTCCGTAGGCGTCGACCGGGGTGGCGGCGAGGGCGGCGATCGAGAACTCGTCCAGGTCGCCGCTGACGACGATGCGGGTGCCGGTGGCCCCGAGGCGGTCGAGCTGGTCGCGGGCGTAGTTGGCCAGGACGCCGAGATCACCGGAGTCGATGCGGATCGCGCCGAGCCCGGGCCCGGCGGCGTCGACCGCGAGCTCGATGCCGCGGGTGATGTCGTAGGTGTCCACCAGCAGGGTGGTCGACGCCCCGAGCGAGGCGACCTGGGCCGCGAAGGCCGACTTCTCGTCGTCGTGCAGCAGCGTGAACGCGTGCGCCGCCGTGCCCGCCGTGGGCACGCCGTAGCGGTGTGCCGCCTCGAGGTTGGACGTCGACGCGAAGCCGGCCAGGTAGGCCGCCCGCGCCGCCGCCACCGCGGCCTGCTCGTGGGTGCGCCGCGAGCCCATCTCGATGATCGGACGCCCGGCGGCCGCGGTGACCATGCGGGCCGCCGCCGAGGCGATCGCGCAGTCGTGGTTGAGGACCGACAGCGCGAGCGTCTCGAGGATGACGGCCTCGGCGAACGTGCCGGTGATGGTGAGGACGGGGGAGTGGGGGAAGTAGAGCTCGCCCTCCCGGTACCCGTCGACGTCGCCGCCGAAGCGATAGGCGGCGAGGAACTCGGCGGCCTGGTCGTCGACGATGCTGTCGCGGCGCAACAGCTCGACGATCTCGGCGTCGAAGCGGAAGTCGGCGATCGCGTCGAGCAGCCGCCCGGTGCCGGCGACGACCCCGTAGCGGCGGCCGTCGGGCAGCCGGCGGGCGAAGACCTCGAAGACGCAGCGCCGGTGCGCGGTGCCGTCGCGCAGGGCCGAGCCGAGCATCGTCAGCTCGTAGCGGTCCGTCAGCAAGGCGGTCGTCATGGGCGAGCTCCGCGAGCGCATGACGCATGGGCATGGCCTTCGGCGGCCGGAGCGCAGCGGAGGGCGGTCATAGGTGCGATCGTGTCAGGCCCGGCGCGGGCCGAGGACAGCGCCGATGCCGGCCAGCAGGAAGCCGCCGAGCGCGGCCCAGGTGCCGAGGGTCGAGTTGTGCCACACGCCGTGATCCGAGCCGCCGGCCGCGCGCTGGGCGTTGAACAGCTGGGCCAGCGCGTAGAAGGTCGCCGCGACGCCGACGACGCCCAGGAAGAACCCGAGCACCCGCAGCACGTCGGCGACCTTCGTGGGCAGGGTGGCCGCGAAACCGACGAGCACGACCGCGACGAGCAGCGCCCAGGCCAGCCAGTCGAAGTAGGCCGATGCGATCGGCGCGCTCAGCTGATCGGCGTTGGCCTTCAGATCGGCGAAGGTGAACCCGCTGCCGGCGGTGTCGGCGCCGTCCTCGACGGCGTACCAGGACAGCCCGAGGATGGCCAGCACCACGAACGTGCCGCCGATGACGACGAACGCCGCCCCTCGGACGCCGAAGGCCCGCGCACCCGTACTCGTCGTCACGGCGGCAACGTACCCGGTACGAGCGGCCGTGCCACCATGGACCTCATGGCGGGAACCCTGACTCCGCAGCGCGAGGCGACCGAACAGGCCGACGCCGACGTCGTCGCCGACCCCGACCGGCCCTGGATAACCATCGTCTGGAACGACCCCATCAACCTGATGTCCTACGTGACACACGTGTTCATGACCGTGTTCGGCTACGAGAAGCCCAAGGCCGAGAAGCTGATGCTCGACGTGCACCACCGCGGTCGGGCCGTCGTCTCGTCGGGAACGCGGGAGCGGATGGAACTCGACGTCTCGACGCTGCACGGGTACGGCCTGTGGGCCACGCTCGAGCAGCCGACGTGAAGGTCTCGCGGCGGCACGGACGCCTGCGTCTGCGGCTCGAACCGATCGAGGTCTCGCTGCTCGAGACCCTGCTCGACGAGCTCACCGTCGTCCTCGACTCCGACGACGCCGACGACCCGGTGGTGGCCCGGCTCTACCCGTCCGCCTACCCCGACGACGACGCCGCCGAGACCGACTACCGCTCGATCACCGAATCCGGGCTGCGCAGCGAGCGGCAGGAGCGGGTCGGCCAGTGTGTGGCCGAGCTCGCCCTCGGTGGCGAGATCGACCTGGGCGAGCCGGACACCGCGCGCCGCTGGATCCAGGTGCTCAACGACCTGCGGCTGTCGTTGGGTACCCGGATCGGCATCGCCGAGGACGAGCCGGAGATCGACCCGACCGACCCCGAGGCCCAGCCCCACCTCGTCTACTACTGGCTCACCGCGGTGCAGGACTCGGTGGTCACCGGCCTGATGCGCTGAGTCGGTATCGTCGGACCCCGTGCTGAGCATCGATCGGACCATCCACGACCAGATCGTCGCCCACGCGCGCCGCGACCACCCCGACGAGGCCTGCGGCGTCGTCGCCGGGCCCGAGGGCAGCGACCGTCCTACCCGGTTCGTGCCGATGCTCAACGCCGCCCGGTCACCCACGTTCTACGAGTTCGACTCGGCCGACCTGCTCCAGCTGTACAAGGAGATGGCGGCCAACGACGAGGAACCGGTGGTCGTCTACCACTCCCACACGGCCACCGAGGCGTACCCGTCGAGAACCGACATCTCCTACGCCTCCGAACCCAACGCCCACTACGTCCTCGTCTCCACCCGCTCCGACGACGAGACCGAGTTCCGCTCGTTCCGCATCGTGGACGGCGAGGTCACCGAGGAGCCGGTACAGGTCGTGGACCGGTGACCTGCGACATCCCGATCCGCCGGATGGGACGATAACCGGCGACACCGGCGTTGGACCTGACCAGTAGCGCCCACCTGATCCCAGGACCCACTCAATCCCAGGAGCCCGTATCCCCATGGCCATCGAGGTCAAGATCCCGACCATCCTGCGCACCTACACCGGTGGCGAGAAGTCCGTCGAGGCGAAGGGCGACACGCTCGCCGCGCTCATCGACGACCTCGACGGCAACCACCCCGGTATCAAGGGGCGCCTCATCACCGACGAGGGCGCGCTGCACCGCTTCGTCAACGTCTACGTCAACGACGAGGACGTCCGCTTCACCGGCTCGCTGGAGACCCCGCTCAAGGACGGGGACGCGGTCACCGTGCTCCCTGCGGTCGCCGGCGGCTGACCCTTCCCGATGGCCCGCTACGACTCGCTCATCGACGCGCTGGGGGACACCCCGCTCGTCGGCCTGCCGCACCTCTCGCCCAGGTGGGACGGTGAGCACCCGGTGCGCCTGTGGGCGAAGCTCGAGGATCGCAACCCGACCGGCTCGATCAAGGACCGGGCCGCGCTGGCGATGATCCGGGACGCCGAGGCCGACGGCCGGCTGACCCCGGGCTGCACCATCCTGGAGCCGACGTCGGGCAACACCGGCATCTCGCTCGCGATGGTGGCCAAGCTGCGCGGCTACGGGATCGTCTGCGTGATGCCGGAGAACACCTCGGTCGAGCGGCGCCAGCTGCTCGAGATGTTCGGCGCGCGCATCATCTCCTCCCCGGCGGCGGGCGGGTCGAACCAGGCGGTGGCGACGGCCAAGCAGCTGGCCGAGCAGTATCCCGACTGGGTGATGCTCTACCAGTACGGCAATGCCGCGAACGCCCAGGCGCACTACGAGGGCACCGGCCCCGAGGTGCTGCGCGACCTGCCGTCCATCACCCACTTCGTGGCCGGTCTCGGCACCACCGGGACGCTGATGGGCGTCGGGCGCTACCTGCGCGAGAAGGTCCCGGACGTCCAGATCGTCGCGGCCGAGCCCCGTTACGGCGAGCTCGTCTACGGCCTGCGCAACATCGACGAAGGCTTCGTCCCCGAGCTCTACGACGACTCGGTGCTGACCCGCCGCTTCTCCGTCACCTCCTACGACGCGCTCCGCCGCACCCGCGACCTGATCGAGCACGAGGGCATCTTCGCCGGCATCTCGACCGGCGCGATCCTGCACGCGGCGCTGTCGATCGCCGAGCGCATCCCGGAGGACGAGACGGCCGACGTCGCGTTCGTCGTCTGTGACGGTGGCTGGAAATACCTCTCGACCGGCGCCTACACCGGCACCCTGCAGCAGGCGGCCGAGCGCCTCGAGGGCCAGCTCTGGGCCTGAGCGCGTAACCCCGGGAACGGGCCGGGCGATTACCGGGCTGTCCACTCGCTGTGATGATGCCTGTCCCCCGGAGGCTCCGAATGCAGTTGTCCCTCAGCCCACGCGCCCGCTCGGTCGCCGTCGCCGTCTTCATCGGCGGGTGCACCGCGGCTGGTGTGGCCGTCGCGGCCGCCAGCACGCCGAACGCCGTGCCGGTCCGCCACCACGTCACCTCCACCGAGTCGGGCGCGCCGTCCTCGGCCGAGCCGACCGAGGTCGCGACCTCCGAGGCGCCCGAGACGTCGGAGGCACCTGCGACGTCGGAGGCACCTGCGACGTCGGAGGCACCCGAGAGCTCGACCGCGCCGTCGTCCGAGCCGGCCCCGTCGAGTTCCGGCGAGGACAACCAGGGCGACCACCACCAGGGTTCGGACGGTCAAGGCGAGGACGGTCAGGGCCCGACCGGGTCCGCACCCAGCAGCAGCGCCGCCGAGCACCAGGGCGACTCGTCCGAGGCGCCGGAGTCGGAGGCGCCGGAGTCGGACGCACCCGAGACCCACGCGACCGAGACCCACGCACCCGAATCGGACGCCCCGGAGTCGGGCTCCGGCCACGACGGCGGCGGCGCGGGCAGCGGCGACGGCTCCGGACGGGGCTGACCCGCCGAGCCCCACGAGCGCCGTGGCGCGCCGCGCCAACCCCCAGGACGCGGCGCGCCACGGCCCCCGCGTGAGAGGGAAGGGTGCGGTGGGCCGTCGGATCACCGAGGAGGTCCTCGCAGCCGCGCGCGCCGGTGACGGCGACGCGCTGGTGGTGATCTGGCGCGAACTCGCCCCGGCCGTCGCGGGCTACCTCACGGCCCGCGGCGTCCCCGACGCCGAGGGGGTGACCAGCGACGTCTTCGTCGCTGTCCTGCCCCGCCTCGGCGAATTGACCGGTGGGGTCAGCGGCCTGCGGACCTTCGTCTTCTCGGTCGCGCACGCGCGGATGGTCGACGACACCCGACGGCGCGCCCGCCAGCCGACCTTCGTCGAGCTCGACCAGCTGCTGCACGACCGGGCGACCGAATCGGCCGAGCGCGAGGCGCTCGAGCGCGTCGGCACCGCCGGCGTGCAGGACCTGCTCGACCGGCTCAGCCCGGACCACCGCGAAGTGCTGGCCCTGCGGATCGTCGCCGACCTGTCCCTCGAGCAGGTCGCGACGGTGATGCGCCGCTCCACCGGCTCGGTGAAGCAGTTGCAGCGGCGCGCGCTGATCGCCGTCCGGGCCCTCGTCGAGGCCGACGGCCCGGCCGATACGGGTCGTAGCGTCCCCATCTGTTAACAGCTGACAGGGCGGCCTGCTGCGACCATGGACAGGTGCGTTCCCGGATCCCCGTCGGCCTGCTCATCGGCGTCCTCGTCGCCGGCGTCGCGGTCGGTGTCGGCGAGCTCGTGGCGTTCCTGGTGCGCCCGGCCGCGGCCCCGGTCATCGCCGTGGGCAACCGGGTGATCGAGCTGACGCCGGAGTCGGTCAAGCGCTGGGCGATCCGCGCAGTGGGCACGGACGACAAGCTGCTGCTCATCGGCAGCATCCTCCTGCTGCTGGCCCTGTTCGGCGCGGCCGTCGGCACGCTCGCCCTGCGCCACCTGGCCTTCGGCCTCGCGGGCGTGGGCGTGCTCGGCCTCGTCGGGGTCTACTGCGCCCTGACAGTCGCCGCGGCGCGGGGCACCGACGTCATCCCGACCGTCGTCGGCACCGCGGCCGCGATGGGCGCTCTGGTCGCCCTGGTCCGCAGCGCGACCGCCCCGGCGGAGGCACCCACCGCCGGGCCGGCCCGGCGCCAGTTCCTGCAGAGCAGCGGGGCGGTCGCCGCGCTCGCGCTCGCCGCCGGGGTCGGCGGGCGGCTGGCCCAGCACGCCCGTTTCGACGTCGCGGCCGCGCGGGCCCGGGTCACGCTGCCACCGCCCGCGACCCCGCAGACCGTGCCGGTCGGGGCCGACCTCGGCCGCAGCGGCGTCCCGTGGCGCACCTCGAACCGCGACTTCTACCGGATCGACACGGCCCTCAGCGTCCCCCAGATCGCCCCGACCGACTGGCGGCTGCGCATCCACGGCCTCGTCGACCGCGAGATCACCCTCACCTACGACGAGCTGCTGCGGCGCCCCCTCGTCGACCACTGGATCACGCTGTGCTGCGTCTCGAACGAGGTCGGCGGCAACCTCGTGGGCAACGCACTCTTCCGCGGCGCGCTGCTCGCCGACCTGCTGCGCGAGGCCGGACTGCACCCCGACTGCGATCAGCTGGTGATGCGCTCGTCCGACGGGATGACCATCGGGGCGCCGACAGGGCCGATCATGGACGGCCGGGCCGCGCTGCTCGCCGTCGGTATGAACGGCGCCCCGCTGCCGGTCGAGCACGGCTTCCCGGCCCGTGTCGTGGTGCCCGGCCTCTATGGCTACGTCTCGGCGTGCAAGTGGGTCGTCGACATCGAGGCGACCCGGTTCGACCGGTTCCAGGCCTACTGGGTGAACGGTGGGTGGGCCCCGAACCCGCCCATCCGGTTGATGTCACGCATCGACCGGCCCAGCAACTCCGAGTCGGTGTCGGTCGGCGAGACCGTCGCGATCGCCGGGGTCGCCTGGGACCAGCACGTGGGCGTCTCGAAGGTCGAGGTCCAGATCGACGACGGGCCCTGGCGCGCCGCCCGGTTGGCCACCGTGCCGTCGACCGACACGTGGCGGCAGTGGGTGTACCCCTGGACGCCGGAGAAGTCGGGCCGGTACCGGCTGCGGGTGCGGGCCACCGACGCCGGCGGGCGGGTGCAGGACGACCACGACCGAGACGTGTTCCCGGCGGGCGCGACGGGGCTGCACGCGGTGACCGTGCGCGCGGTCATCTGACGCGGTCTTGGCCCCCGCCCACCCGGGAGCCCTAGGCTCGGCAGGGTGAGCTCACCGATCCGCCGGGTCCTCCCGCGTCGCGCCGACGCGTCAGGCTCGCTCGAGCCGCCGTTCGACCCGAACAGCTGGAGCGGCGCACTGATCATGATGGGCCTCGTCGCGGCGCTGCTGTGGATCGTCGAGCTGGTCAACGTGGCCAACGACTACAGCCTCAACCGGTTCGGGTTGATGCCCCGCCGGGTCGACGGGTTGTGGGGCGTCGTCACCGAGCCGTTCCTGCACGCCAGCGTGCAGCACATGCTGTCGAACACGCTGCCGGTGATCCTCATCGGCTGGGTCGTCATGCTCTCCGGGCTGCGGGTGTGGGCGATCGTCACCGCGTTCGTCGTCCTGGTCGGCGGGGTGCTCACCTGGCTGGTCGGGCCGGGCCACACCGACATCGTGGGCGCGAGCGGCCTGGTCTTCGGCTGGCTGGCCTACCTGCTCGCCCGGGCCTGGTTCTCGCGGCGGTTCAAGTGGATCGTCGTCGCCGTGCTCGTGCTGTTCTTCTTCGGCACGCTGCTGTTCGGGCTGTTCCCGACCATGCACTCCATCGTGTCGTGGCAGGCCCACGTGTGCGGGTTCGTGGCCGGCGTCGGCGCCGGGGCGCTGCTGCACCCCCGGCGGGGCGACACGCGCACCTTCCGGCGCTCGGTCGTATCGTGACGCCTGTGCCCGTTCCGTCCGTCCGTGCCGTCGTCGACCGCGACGCGCCCATCGGGATGATGGATTCCGGCGTCGGCGGGCTCACCGTCGCCCGGGCCGTGCTCGACCAGCTGCCCCACGAATCGCTGCACTACGTCGGCGACACCGCGAACGGTCCCTACGGCCCGAAGCCGATCGCCGAGGTGCGGGCTCACGCGCTCGCGGTGATGGACGATCTGGTGGCCTCCGGCGTCAAGGCGCTGGTGATCGCGTGCAACAGCGCGAGTGCCGCGTGCCTGCGCGACGCCCGGGAACGCTACGACGTGCCGGTCGTCGAGGTCGTGCTGCCGGCCGTCCGGCGCGCCGTGGCCGCCACGCGCAACGGCAAGGTGGGCGTCATCGGCACCACGGCCACGATCACCAGCGGGGCCTACCAGGACGCCTTCGCCGCGGCCCAGGGCATCGAGGTCACCGCCGCCGCCTGCCCGCGCTTCGCCGAGTTCGTCGAGCGCGGCGTCACCAGCGGACGCCAGCTGCTCGGGCTCGCCGAGTCCTACCTCGCCCCGCTCAACGCGGCCGGCATCGACACCCTCGTCCTCGGCTGCACGCACTACCCCCTGCTCACCGGACTGCTGTCGGTCGTGGTGGGCGATTCGGTGACACTCGTGTCCAGTGCCGAGGAGACTGCGAAGGACGTGTTCCGTGTGCTGATGTCGCGTGATCTACTCCGACCCGACGACGCGCCCGCACCGCAGCACGTGTTCCGGGCCACCGGCCCGGCCGAGCCGTTCGAGCGGCTCAGTCATCGGTTCGTCGGACCCGAGGTCGCCGCGGTCGCCGCCGCGCCGGTCGCTCGTCTCTCGCCCTACGGAGGCGCCGCGTGAACGGCATGAAACTCACCGTCCTCGGCTGTTCGGGCAGCGTGCCCGGGCCGGATTCGCCCGCGTCCGGGTACCTCGTCGAGGCCGACGGCTACCGGCTGCTGCTCGACCTCGGGCACGGCGCGTTCGGGGCGCTGCAGCAGTACTGCACCCCGGCCGATGTCGACGCGATCGTGATCTCGCACCTGCACGCCGATCACTGCATCGACCTGACGGCCTACGTCGTCGCGCTGCGCTACGGCGGCGACGGCTACCGGCTGCGCGGTCCGGAGCGGCGCATCCCGCTCGTCGGCGTGCCCGGCACGCGCGACCGCCTCGAGGCCGCCTACGACCCGCTCGCCCGCAAGCTCGGCCTGCACGAGCTGTTCTCGTTCGCGACGCCCGCCGACGCCGAGCTCGGCCCGTTCACGATGTCCTACGCGCCGATGAACCACCCGACCCCGACCAACGGCGTCAAGATCGCCTGGCAGGACCGCTCGCTCGTGTACTCGGCCGACACCGGCGAGTGCCCCGAGCTGGTCAAGCTCGCCACCGGCGCCGACGTGCTGCTGTGCGAGGCGTCGGTCAGCCGCGACGAGGTGCAGGTGCCCGACCTGCACCTGTCCGGGGCCCAGGCCGGCGAGCACGCCGACCGCGCCGGGGTCGACCGCCTGATCATCACGCACGTGCCACCGTGGAACTCGCGCCAGGACGCCGCCGACGACGCCGCCGAGGCGTTCGACGGGCCGGTCGAGATCGCCCACCCGCGCGCCGAGTTCTGGATCTAGGAACCCCGGCCCGTACCGCCGCGCCCCCTCTCTCCGTTGAGTGGCGAGTACCTGTTCTGAGTGGCGCGTACCTGTTCGCCACTCAAGGAGCAACTCGCCACTCAGCCGCATGGGGGGAGCGGGGGCCGGGGTGCGACCGGGCGGTCAGCCCGGCAGGAAGCTGAGCCGGACGGTCCGGACGGCGTTGTCGACGTTGGTGTCGACGAGACAGATCGACTGCCAGGTGCCGAGGGTGAGCCGGCCGCCGACGACCGGCACGGTGATCGACGGGGCGATGAACGCGGGGAGCACGTGATCGCGGCCGTGGCCGGCGCTGCCGTGCCGGTGCCGCCACCGGTCGTCGCGCGGGAGCACGGAGTCCAGCGCGTCGAGCAGGTCGTCGTCGCTGCCGGCCCCGGTCTCGAGGATCGCCAGCCCGGCCGTCGCGTGCGGCACGAAGACGCTCAGCAGCCCGTCGCCCTCGTCCCGCACGAAGCGGGCGCAGTCGTCGCTGAGGTCGTGGATGCGGGGGCGCCCACCCGTCCGGATGTCGAGTGTCTCGCTACGCATGCGTCCCATCCTGCCGGTCGGCGTGGATGGCCCGGGCCTCCCGGACGGCGTAGTAGACGATGACGAGCGCGGCGGCCGGGTCGGCCCACCACCAGCCGAGGGTGGCGTCGAGCACCAGCCCGACGAGCACGGCGCACGCGAGCAGGCCGTCCACGACGGTCACCCGCGACTCGGCGACGAGCACCGGGTTCCCGAGCCGGCGCCCGGTGCGGCCCTTGCCGGCGGCGAGGGCGAACATCGCGGCGGCGGTGACGGCCGTCCACACGACGCCGAGGACACCGTGGTGGGCGTGGTGGCGTACGGCCAGCACGATCACCGTCTGCACCGTGAGGTAGGCCGCGAGGGCGAGGAAGGCGGCGGCGATCAGCCGCAGCGCGCGGACCTGCCGGGCCGCGCCGGTGCCCGACAACTCCCACAGCACGACGAGGCCGGCGCCGATCTCGATGAGCGAGTCGAGGCCGAAGCCGACAAGGGCCACCGAGCGGGTGCGGGCGGCGGCCACGGCCAGCACCACGATGCCCACGACGTTCCAGGCCAGGGTGGCCCATTCGAGGGCACGGCCGCGACGCAGCAGGGCGGCCGCGTCGTGGGTCGATGTGCGCACCGTGCAGTTCTCCGTCCCACGTCGTGCCCGGGCGGGCCCCAGGAGTGTCCGAGCCCGTCGTTAGGCTCGCAGGTATGCCTCGCCCCGACAGTCGTGCCAACGACGAGCTGCGTCCGATCTCCATCACCCGCGACTGGCAGAAGTATGCCGAGGGCTCCGCGCTCGTCGAGTTCGGGGACACCAAGGTGTTGTGCTCGGCATCGGTGCAGCAGGGCGTCCCGCGGTGGCGCAAGGGCAGCGGGTTGGGCTGGGTCACCGCCGAGTACGCGATGCTGCCGCGGGCCACGCTGACCCGCAACGACCGCGAGTCGGTCAAGGGCAAGATCGGCGGCCGCACCCACGAGATCTCGCGGCTGATCGGGCGCTCGCTGCGCGCCGCCATCGATCTGTCCGCGCTCGGCGAGAACTCCATCTCCATCGACTGCGACGTCCTGCAGGCCGACGGCGGCACCCGCACCGCCGCCATCACCGGCGCCTACGTCGCCCTCGCCGACGCCGTGTCGTGGCTCGCGGCCAAGGGCGCGCTGGCCCAGCCGAAGCCGTTGGTGAACTCCGTCTCGGCCGTCTCGGTCGGCGTCATCGACGGCGAGGCCCGCCTCGACCTCATGTACGAGGAGGACGTCCGCGCCGAGACCGACATGAACGTCGTCGTCACCGGCGCCGGCGAGTTCGTCGAGGTGCAGGGCACCGCCGAGGGTGTGCCGTTCCGCCGCGACGAGCTCGACGCGATGCTCGACCTCGCCCTGGCCGGCTGCGCCGAGCTCGCCCTGTTCCAGCAGCAGGCGTTGGACGGGACGCTCTGACGGTGCGGATCCTGCTGGCCAGCCGCAACGCCAAGAAGCTGAACGAGCTGCGTCGCATCCTGGGCCCCACCCTGCCCGACCTCGAGGTCGTCGGGCTCGACGACGTCGCTCCGTACCCCGAGGTACCGGAGACGGGCGCGACGTTCGTCGAGAACGCGTTGCTGAAGGCGCGCGAGGGGTTCCGGCACACCGGGCTGCCGACCGTCGCCGACGACTCCGGGCTCACCGTCGCGGCGCTCAACGGCATGCCGGGCATCTTCTCGGCCCGCTGGGCCGGGCGGCACGGTGACGACGAGGCGAATCTGCGCCTCGTGCTCGGCCAGGTCGCCGACGTGCCGGACGAGCGGCTGGGGGCGGCCTTCGCCTGCGCGGTGGCCTACGTCGGCGCCGACGGCGAGATCGTCACCGAGGGGCTCATGCCGGGCCGGCTGATCCGCGAACCCCGCGGCGCCAACGGCTTCGGCTACGACCCGATCTTCGTCCCCGACGGTCACGACGCCACCAGCGCCGAGCTCGACAGCGCGGCGAAGGACGCGATCAGCCATCGCGGTCAGGCCCTTCGAGCGCTCGCCGAACAGCTGGCGGCGTGCGTCGCCGGCTGACCGGCCGAGGAACCGATCGTCCCGGCTGGCGCGAATCAGTCGGTGTGCGACCATCAGGCGCAGTGACGACAACGACCGGGCACGACGACCGGACGACCGACGCACGGCGGCGGTCGCTGGTGCTCGACCCGGTGCTCGCCGATCTCGCGGCCAAAGCGGCGCAGCGGCTGCCCGAACTGTGTGTCTCGGTCACCGCCGAGATCCGGGCCCAGATGGTGGTCTACGGCGTCGGCTCGACCGTGCCGCTCACCGACCTGCAGGGCTCGGTCGAGGGCAACCTGCGCACCATGATCGAGGCGCTGACCGACCCGGACTCCATCGACCTGGGTCAGGCCCACGCCACCGGCACCCGCCGCGCCCAGCAGGGCGCCCCGCTGCCCGAGGTGCTGCGCGCGTTCCGTATCGGGTTCTCGGCGCTGTGGGATCTATTGCTCGACGTCGCCTCCGGATCCGGCGAGCCGGAGCTGCGGGCGCTGATCGCCACGGCCACCTCGTTCTGGTTCCTCATCGACGAGTACCTGGAGGCCGTCACCGCGGCCTACCGGCAGGCGACCACCGAACTGGTGCGCTCGCAGCGCGAGCGCCGGGCCACCCTCCTCGACGCCCTCTTCTCCGGCGGCGTCGTCAACGAGCGGGCCATGTGGGACGTCGCCCAGATGCTCGACATGCCGCACGACGGCGTCTTCGTCGTCATCGCGGCGCAGAGCGACGACCTCGGCTCGGCCCTGCTGCCCGGCTTCGAGCAGGCCCTGGCGGCCCGGCACATCGGCTCGGCGTGGCGGCACACCGCGTCCTACGAGCTCGGCATCGCATCGGTCGGGGCGGTCGACCGGATAGCCGACGTCGCCGCCGTGCTCACCCGGCACGCGAAGGGCCGCGTCGGTCTGAGCCCCGGCTTCATCGGGCTCGAGAACACCCCGCGCGCGCTGCGGCTCGCGCACGTGGCCCGGTCGAGCGTCGCCCAGGGCGAGCCGTGGGTGGCCTGCTTCGAGGACTCACCGCTCGCGATGCTGGTGGCGGCCGCGCCCGACGAGGCGGTCGACATCGCGCACCGGGTGCTGCGCCCGGTCCTGGCGTTGCCGCCGGGGGAGCGGGCGATGCTGCTCGACACGCTCGAGAGCTGGACGCGCCACGGCGGCTCGACGAAGCGCTCGTCGGAGGAACTGCACTGCCACCCCAACACGGTGCGGTACCGGCTGCAGCGCCTGCAGGCCGAGCTCAAGGTCTCGCTGACCGATCCGCTCGCGGTGGCGCTGCTCGTCGTGGCGTTGCGCTCGTGGCGCCTGTTCGGCAACTCGAAGCCGCTGCCGATCCCGGAGTGACCCGCATAGGTTCGCGCCGCAGACAAAAGCTCTACACGCGGCTCGTGCTAAGTCACTGTTTTGTATCTCGACACAAAGATGCGGGCCCTTCGATTGGGATCCCTCGTTTCGAGTTGAGGGCATCAGAACGCGTCATTAGCGTGAAATAACCACCCGGTTCCCGTCACCCAGCGTTCATCTCGTCGTTGGACCAGTCGGGCCCGGCACCATACCTCGAGGTTTGGTTGTGCCCTTCGCATCCGGACCGCCCTTGTCAGCCCGTCAACCGCCCAGCTAATGACGGCCGAGAGGAACACCCATGACCGCCACCCGTCGTCCGACCTCCGACTCCGCGCCCCGGTCCGGCGAGCGCGCCCGGCCGTTGCCCTACCGCCGCGCCGTCGAGGTCGATACGGTGCCGGAGACCTCGGAGGACGCGAGCGGGGTGCGCCGGCGCGGCTTCCTCAGCTGGGCCATCGCGGCACCGACGCTGATGGTCGGCACGTCGCTCATCGGTGGACTGGTCGACGCGCAGCCGGCCGCGGCCGACGGTGTGCCGTCGCTGCCCGGGCCGGCCGATCTCTACGACCTCGGCGACCTGCAGGACGACGCGGCGCTGCCCACGTCGAACCTGATCACCATCGTCGTCAACTCGGACGGCACCGCGACCTTCGCCATCCCGCGCGCCGAGGTCGGTCAGGGCATCACGACGTCGACCTCGATGATCATTTCCGAGGAGCTCGACCTCCCGATCAGCAAGATCACCGTGACGCTCGCCGACGCGCGGCCCGAGTTGCTGTTCAACCAGCTCACCGGTGGTTCGAACACGACCCGCTCCACCTACACGGCGATCCGCACCGCCGCGGCCCTCGCCCGGGGTCGGCTGCTGGCGGCGGCGGCGGCGCAGTGGAACGTCGATGTCTCGACCCTGACCACGAGCGCCGGTGTCGTGAAGTCCTCCACCGGCCTGACGGCGACCTACGGTGCGCTCACGGTCCTCGCTGCCGCGACCACGACGACCCAGCTGCCGGCGGCGCTGAAGCCCGCGTCGCAGTTCACGGTCATCGGCAAGCCGACCAAGCGGGTCGATGCGCTCGCCGCGGTAACCGGCCAGAAGCAGTTCACCGGCGACCTGAAGATCCCGAACGCGCTGCCGACCATGATCGCCCGGCCGCCGACGATCAACGGGACGCCGAAGTCGGTCTCGAACCTGGCGACGGTGACGGCGATGCCCGGCGTGACCGACGTCGCGATGATCTCGACGGGCGTGGCCGTGCGGGCGAGGACGTTCGGGCAGTGCATCGACGCGCTCCGCGCGCTGGACATCGCCTGGAACGCGGGCACCGAGGACGGCAAGTCCGACGCGACCGTGCTCGCCGAGCTGAAGGCGGCCGAGATCCCGCTCGCCGTCCCTGCCGTGCCGCTGCTCACCCAGACGATCGAGGGTTCGTTCACCTTCAACTTCCGCAGTAACAGCCCGCTCGAAACCGGCATCGCCATCGCGAGTTGGACGCCGACCGGCATCGAGGTGTGGAGCCCGCTGAAGGTGCCGATCGTGCTGCAGACCGACCTCGCCGGGAAGTACGGCCTGGGCGTGGACCAGGTGAAGGTGCACGTCACCACCGGCGGCGGTTCGTTCGGCCGGCACCTGTTCAGCGACGCGGCCAAGGAGGCCGTCGAGGCCTCCCACGCGTTCGGCAAGCCGGTCAAGCTGATGTGGTCGCGCACCGACGACTTCCGCCAGGGCCGCACCCACCCGATGGCGACGTCGCGGGTGCGGGCCACCTACTCGCTCGGCAACGTGCTCACCTACGAGCAGCGGCACACGAGCGTCTCGACCGACTTCACCCACGGCCTCGGCGAGATCCTCACTGCGTTCTCGGCCCGCCTGCCCATGGGCAACTACACCTTCGCGCAGTCGATCTGGGAACTCACGCAGTCCGTCTCGTACAACTACGGCGTGACGACCCAGCTGCTGAACGAGGTCGACATGGGCTTCAACACCGGCAGTATGCGCAACATCTACTCGCCCGACGCGCGCACCGCCCAGGAGCTGATCACCGATCAGATCGCCAAGGCGGCCGGCAAGGACCCGTACCAGTTCCGCAAGGCGTTCCTGAAGAACGCGCGCGGTGTCGCCGTGCTCGACAAGGTCGCCCAGATCGGTAACTGGGGACGCACCATGCCGGCGGGTACGGCTCAGGGCATCGCCGTGCACAACGAGTACAAGGGCTGGTGCGCCGCGCTCGTCGAGATCGACACCCGGCCGGCCACGGTCGGGCGCACCGTGACCGACGCCTACACCGGCCCGCGGGTCACCAAGGTGGTCTTCGCGGTCGACGTCGGCCTGGTCATCAACCCGACCGGGCTCGAGGCGCAGATGCAGGGCGGCATCATGGACGGCATCGCCCAGGCCCTGACGTCGAGCCTGCACCTCAAGGACGGCTACTTCCTCGAGGGTTCGTGGGACAACTACTTCTACACGCGGCAGTGGAACGTCCCCGACGTGCAGGTGATCATCATGCCGTCGACGAGCGAGCAGCCCGGCGGTGCCGGCGAGTTCGGCGTCGCGGCCACCCAGGCCGCGGTGGCGTGCGCCTACGGCCGGGCCACCGGCGTCATGCCGACGACGTTCCCGATCAACCACCAGCAGTCGCCGAGCCACTTCTCGGTGATCCCGACCGTGCCGTCGACGCCGCAGAGCCCGACCAACGGCCTCACGTCCCAGCTCAGCTGACCCGCGCGAATCTCGAAGGAGCCCTTGTGCCCACTCACTCGTTCATCCTGAACGGCAAGCCGGTCAGCGTCGACGTCGAGGACAACGTCCGCCTGCTCTGGGTCCTGCGTGACGTCCTCGGGGTCACCGGCCCGAAGTACGGCTGCGGTCTCAACGTCTGCAAGGCCTGCACGTCGCACGTCAACGGCAAGGCGTTCAACCCCTGCTCGGTGCAGGTGAAGGACATCAACCCGACCGATCAGATCACCACCATCGAGGGCCTGCCCGCGACCGTCGGCAAGGCGCTGCACCCCATGCAGGAGGCCTGGATCGACCAGGACGTCGTGCAGTGCGGCTACTGCCAGCCCGGCCAGATCATGGCCGCGGTGGCGCTGGTGCAGGAGGCGAAGGCTGCGGGCAAGACCCTCACCGACGCCGACTTCGACGGCATCCGCAACATTTGCCGCTGCGGCACCTACCACCGCATCCGCGAGGCGATCCTCGAGGGTGCTGCGCAGATGTAGGTGGTCGGTAGGCCATCGACATGACGGCCCTGACCTCGGCGAGGGGTCGGTCGGCCACCGCGGTCGCGGCCGGGCCGAGTCGGCAGAACCGGCCACGAACCGTGTCCGGCCCCGGCCGCGGCAGTGGCCGGCCGAGTTTGTATGACGCCGTAAACGGACAGGCCGCTCCGTTTACGGCGTAATACAAATCCGGGTGGACTCGTGTGTCTCCGGATCCGTGGCCGGTCAACCGAGCGAGATCAGCTCGGTGAGGTCGTCGATCGGGAGGTCGCCGTCGACCCAGGCCGAGACGCCGAGGTCGAGCAGGTCGACGGCCCCCTCGTAGTTGGAGAGGAACGCGGTGTCGGCGGCATCGCGTCCGGTGCTGATGCGGACCAGGCTCGCCCGGGGTGCGAGGAGGGTCGCGTCGACAACGCGCCACTGGTCACCGATCGCGGCCTCGACGACGGCGTGGAAGTCCATCGGCTGGAGACCGGGCGCGTAGACGGCGGCGAGGCGGGCCGGGATGTCGCGGGCGCGCAGCAGGGCCGTCACGAGGTGCGCGAAGTCGCGGCACACGCCGCGGCGGGCGAGCATCGTGTCCACGGCGCCGTCGGTGGGACCGCTGCTGCCGGGCACGTAGTCGACCCGCGAGCCGACCCAGGAGACGACCGAGTCGAGCAGCTCACGGCGATCCTTGATGCCGCCGAACTCGGCCCGGGCCACCGCCTCGATGCGGTCGGACTCCGCGTAGCGGCTGGGTCGCAGGTAGCGCAGCCGATCGGTCGCGGTGACGGGCGCGGTGTCGCCGCGGCCGGTGAGGCGGGCCTCGTAGTCGACCGTGATCCGGCCCTTGTCGACTCGCACCTGGTGAATGCGCCCGCCCGCCGACGTTCGCAGTTCGACGGCGTCGACCGGCTCGCCGCCCTGGCGGATCGTGAGCGTCTCCTCGACCGTCGCCGGCGCCGCCTCGGCCACCGCGATCTCGAGCGCGAGCAGCGCCGGCTCCTGCGCGTCGAGGACCATATGGGATTCGACGTGGCGGACCGCGGAGCTCATGGGCTCCAGTGTGCGGGATCGGGGCGCACCTTCCGCACCCGGTGTCCGGTTTGCGGCGGGCTCAGCTCGCGCGATCGCGACGCTGCGCGCGCCGGCTGTGCAGCTCGAAGGTGGAGTCGAGCGCGTAGGTGCGGCCCAGCACGATCGGTGCGTCGTACTCGCGGTAGATCCAGATGACCTCCGTGCCGCTGATGTCGATGACCTCGGCCAGCGTGAACATGTCGCTGCGCACCCCGTCGGGCCCGATCATCGTCAACACATCGCCTGCCCGGACCGAATTGATCATCACCGGCGTCCCCCCTCACCTGCGCCGGCCGTGGCCCCGGCGCGCTCTGCCTATGCCAGCTCAACGAGGCAGCGGGCGCACGCGATACGTCCGATTCGCCGTGACCTGCGCCGCCGGACCGTCAGGTCGAGCGGTGGTAGCGGCTCGCGCCGATCTCGGCGACGACGCGGTCGGCATCGAGCACCTCGGCCCGGGCCGTCCCGAGACTGCGGCCGCGGTGGGCGAGAGTGCCCCGACAGGTGATCTCGCGGCCGTCGCTCGGCAGGGCGCGCAGGAAGGTGATGTCGAGGTCGAAGCAGTCGGCGGCGTCGAGGTCGTGCGGGCGCCACAGTTCGTGCAGCGTGCGTTCGGCGATCATCGCGACGGCGCCGCCCTGCACGTGGCCGCGCGGATTGGCCCAGCCCGCGTCCGCCCGGGCCCGCCCCCGCGCGCCGCCACCGACCGGCTCGACGACGACCGCCCGCCGCCACGCGCCGAGCTCGCCCAGTGGCTGGCCGTCACCCGGCTCGGCCATCGGCGCGGTGGCGGCGTCGGGCAGCACCACGCACCGGCTCGAGCCGATCGCGACCAGCCGCCCGTCGGCGGCCGTGACCTCGGCGGTCGACAGGGCGGACAGTCCGTCGAGGGCGACGCGGCGGCCCGTGCCCTGCAGCCACTCGCCACCCGGGTGCCGCAGGTCGGTGAACTGCAGGTGCATCGTGAGCGTGGTCATCGCCGAACCGGCCGGCAGCGCCGAGGCCACGCTGGAACCGAGGAGCGCGTCGAACAGCACGAGCAGGCCGCCGGCGGCCAGCGTGCGTCCGCCGTCCTCCAGTGCGCCGACGACGGGCATGCGGGCGACGCTCACGCCGGTCTCGGCCCGCACGAAGCGCACCCCGAAGGCGGCGTGCGCCGGCGCGTACAGCAGCTCGGCGGCGATCACCCGCTCGAGCCGGGCGAGGGCATCGTTCACCGCTCGCACGTTAGCGGTCGGCCGGCATTGTCGACATTCGACATCGGCCGAACGTGTGTTCTAATCGTGGGCATGACGTCGGACGGCGGGTATCCCCAGCTGAACGACGACACCTTCGGCCCGGTCGTCGACCGCTACCGCTGCCCGGCCGCGTTCGAGCGCCGCCGGTGCCAGCTCTTCGACGGCCACGACGATCCGCACGCGCACGCCTACGTCGCCGTCGCGGCCCGGACGTTCCGGCGAGCTCAGCGGGCCATCCCGTGGCGCCCCACGATCGTGCGCTGGACCGACGACGGCGCGTCCTGGCCGGACGAGCGGAACACCCGGCTGCGCTGGTGCTGCATCTTCCGGCCGTGACGGGTCAGCGCAGCAACTCGACCAGACGGGCGACCTCGGGATCGGCGAGCGCGTCCTCGAGGAACACCGCCCGGCCGTTCGGGCCGCCGAGGGGCACGCGCCAGTTCGGGTAGGCCGCCCCGCTCGTCCCCGGCTGGTTCTGGGTGCGGCGCTCGCCGACGGCGTCGGTCAGCGCCACGCAGCGCAGCCGCGACGGGGTGCGGGCGAGGTAGGCGTGCAGGGCGCGGACGATCTCGGCCCCGTCGGTCGCGTCCGGATCGAGCAGCCCGACCCGGCTCACCTCGGCGAGCCAGGCCTGCTGGTCGTGCCGCGCGGCGGCGAGCTCGTCGTCGAGGCTGCGGGTGAGCAGGCCGAGCCGGTCCCGCAGCCGGATGTGGTCGCCGGCCAGGTAGCCGGTCGTCGGCGGCAGGTCGTGCGTGGTCACCGAGGCCAGGCAGTCGACCCGCCACCGCTCGGCCGGCAGAGGTCCGCCGCCGGCGTCCCAATCGCCCTCGAACCAGAAGATCGACGTGCCGAGCAGGCCGCGCTCGCGCAGGTAGACCCGAACCCACGGCTCGACGTTGCCGAGGTCCTCGCCGATCACGACCGCGCCGGCCCGCTCGGCCTCGAGGGTCAGGATGCCGATGATCGCCTCGTGGTCGTAGTGGACGTAGGTGCCCTCGTCCGCCGCCAAGCCGTCGGGGATCCACCAGAGGCGGAACAGCCCGATGATGTGGTCGACCCGGATGCCGCCGCTGTGCCGCAGGGTGTTGCGGAACAGCTCGCGCAGGGGCGCGTAGGCCAGCTCGGCCAGCCGGTCCGGACGCCACGGCGGCTGCTGCCAGTCCTGGCCGGTCTGCGAGTACGCGTCCGGCGGGGCGCCGACGGTCAGCCCGTCGGCCATGACGTCGCGGAACGCCCACGCATCGGCGCCGCTCGGGCTCACCCCGACGGCGAGGTCGTGCACGACGCCGAGCCGCATGCCGGCGGTGCGCGAGGCCTGCTGGGCGCCGAGCAGCTGCTCGTGCAGCAGCCACTGCAGGTACCGGAAGAAGTCGATCCGGGGCTCGAGCGCGGCCGCCGCCGCGGCGACCGCGGGGGAACCGGCGTCGCGCAGCTCGACCGGCCATTCGTGCCAGTCACCCCCGTGCACCTCGCTGAGCGCGCACCACGTGGCGAAACGCTGCAAGGCCGCGCCCTCGTCGCGGCAGTACCGGGCGTAGGCCGCGGCCCGGTCGGCGGGCAGCCCGGCCGCGTGGACGATGCGCAGTGCGGCCAGCCGCGCCGCCCACGCGGTCTCGCGGTCGAGCAGCTCGTCCGCCGCCGCCGCGGCCCGCACCTCGACCCCGAGGTCGTCGACGAACGTGCGGGTCGCGGCGTCCAACGAGGCGTACTCGGGGACGTCCTCGACGCGCAGGTAGATCGGGTCGCCGTAGCGGCGGCTCGTGGGCAGGTAGGGCGACGGCTCGATCGGCGCCACGACCTCGGCGGCATGCACCGGATTGACCAGGACGAAGTCGGCGCCGTGCTCGCGGGCCGACCACTGCGCCAGCGTGGTGAGGTCGGCGAGATCCCCGATGCCCCAGGATGCCCGCGACCGGACGCTGTACAGCTGTGTCGCGAACCCCCAGGCCGGCGCGTCCAGCTCGGTCGGCCAGGTCAACCGGTCCGGGGTGACGATGAGTTCGACGACGCCGTCACCGAGCACGAGACGGTGGTAGCCGGTCGGGAGGTCGGTGGGCAGGTCCACCGCGTCGCCGTCGACCCGGGCCGGGACGACCGGGCCCGACTCGAGCTCGATGCGCGCGTCAGCTGTCCCGGGGGTGACCGGCACCCGCACGACCGTCCCGGCGCGGGCCACCACGCACGGTGGCAGCACCTGCTCGGCCCGCCGCCGCGCGAGCGCGTCCAGCGTGCTCGCGCACGACTCGAGGGTCGTGGCGTCGACCTCGAACGCGGCCAGCACCGCGATCAGGGTCGCGTCGCCCACCAGCTGGTGCCGGCCCTGCCAGTCGTAGTACTCGGTGTCGACGGCGAAGGCCGCCGCGAGCCGATGCCGGGCGTCGTCGGGGGAGGAGTCCACGGCTCGATCCAACCGCACCGCCGAACGCGGCGTCGAACCTCTCGCCTTGTGGACGACCGTCACCACCGCTCTATAGATTCGGGACGTGACCGCTGCAGACCCGCCCTACCGCTTCCGCGCCTCCGCCCCGCTGACCACCGACTGGCAGCACTTCAGGTTCGAGAAGGCCGACGGCGTCGCCACGGTGACCCTGCTGCGCCCGGAGAAGCTGAACCCGCTGACCTTCGAGAGCTACGCCGACCTGCGCGACCTCCTGGCCGAGCTGCCGCACCATCAGGACGCGCGGGTGCTCGTCATCCGGGGCGAGGGGCGCGGGTTCTGCGGCGGCGGCGACGTCAACGAGATCATCGGCGAGCTGATCCGCATGGAGCCGCGCGACCTGATGCGCTTCACCAAGATGACCGGTGACGTCATCCGGGCCATGCGCGAGTGCCCGATCCCGATCATCACCTCGATCCAGGGCATCGCGGCCGGCGCGGGTGCGGTCGTCGCCCTCGCCTCCGACTTCCGGGTCGTCAGCGCGTCGGGCCGCTTCGCGTTCCTGTTCACCAAGGTCGGGCTCTCCGGCGGCGACATGGGCGCGGCCTACCTGCTGCCGCGCGTCGTCGGCCTGGGCCGGGCGACCGAGCTGCTCATGCTCGGCGGCACCATCGACGCCGAGACGGCCGACCGCTACGGCCTGGTGTCGCGCCTGGTCGCCGACGGCGAGCTCGACGCCGCGGTCGCCGAACTCGCCGCCACGCTGGCCGCCGGCCCCACGCTCGCGCTGGCCCAGACCAAGTCGCTGCTCACCCGCGAGCTCGACATGTCGATCTCGGCGTCGATGGAGCTCGACGCGATGACCCAGGCCCTGCTGATGACGACGCAGGACCACACCGAGTTCCACACGGCGTTCAACGAGAAGCGGCCGCCGAACTGGTCGGGGCGCTAGCCGGCGGGTCGCCAGCGCCGGTGGGCGGTGGCGGCGGCCCCCTGGCGCACGAGCTCGAGCCGCGGCTTGGGCTCCTCGGTGCGCCCGGACTGCGGGCGCCGGGCGCCGGCCTGCCACGGCTCGGGCCACTGCGCCGCCGGACCGTCGTAACCCTGCTCGGCGGCGGCGTGCAGGGTCCAGTTCGGGTCGTAGAGGTGGGCGCGGCCGAGCAGGCAGAGGTCGGCCCGCCCGGCCAGCAGGATCGAGTTCACGTCGTCGTAGGACGAGATGATGCCGACCGCCATGGTGGCGATGCCCGTCTCGTTGCGGATCCGGTCGGCGAACGGCGTCTGGTACGAGCGGCCGAAGGCCGGCCGCTCGTCCGGCGTGACCTGCCCGGACGACACGTCGACGACGTCCGCCCCGGCCGCGGCGAAGGCCTGGGCGATCGCGACCGAGTCGTCGCCGGTGATGCCGCCGTCGACCCAGTCGGTGGCCGAGATGCGCACGCTCATCGGCCGTTCGTCGGGCCACGCCGCTCGCATCGCCGCGAAGACCCGCAGCGGGAAGCGCAGCCGGTTCGCCAGCGGGCCTCCGTAGTCGTCGGTGCGCCGGTTGGTGAGCGGTGAGATGAACGACGACAGCAGGTAGCCGTGGGCGCAGTGCAGTTCGAGCAGGTCGAAGCCGGCGTCGGCCGCCCGGCGGGTGGCGTCGACGAACTGCTGCTCGAGGGTGTCGAGGTCGGTCGCGGTGAGCTCGCGCGGCACCTGGTTCACGCCCGGCCGGTAGGCCAGCGGGCTCGGCGCCACGACCGGCCAGTTGCCCTCGTCGAGCGGTTCGTCGATGCCTTCCCACATCAGCTTGGTCGAGCCCTTGCGACCGGAGTGCCCGAGCTGGATGCCGATCTTCGCCTGTGACTCGGCGTGCACGAACTCGGTGATGCCGCGCCACGCGTAGGCCTGGGCCGCGGTCCAGATGCCGGTGCAGCCCGGCGTGATGCGTCCCGCCTCCGACACGCAGACCATCTCGGTCATCACCAGCCCGGCGCCGCCGAGCGCCTTGCCGCCGAGGTGGACGAGGTGGAACGGCGTGGGCATCCCGTCCTCGGCCTTGTACATGTCCATCGGTGAGACGGCGACGCGGTTAGCGAGCTCGAGGCCGCGCAGCCGCAGCGGCTGGAACATCGGCGGGCACACGTCACCCCGGCCGTGGCCGCGCGATCGCTCGTGCTCGGCGAACCACTCGTCAACCGTCTTGACGAATTCGGGATCACGCAGTCGCAGATTGTCGTAGGTCACGCGACGGCTGCGGGTCATGATGTTGAACGCGAACTGCACCGGATCCTGGTCCGTGTACTGCCCGAGGTTCTCGAACCACTCGAGGCTGGCCTGGGCCGCCCGCTGGGTCGACAGCACGACCGGTCGCCGTTCGGCCTCGTAGGCGTCGAGGGCGGTGTCGACGTCGGGTTGCTCGTGCAGGCAGGCGACGAGAGCGAGAGCGTCCTCCATGGCCAGCTTGGTGCCCGAGCCGATGGAGAAGTGCGCGGTGTGCGCGGCGTCGCCGAGAAGCACGACGTTGCCGTGCCGCCAGTGCTCGTTGCGCACGGTGGTGAAGTTGATCCAGCGCGAATTGTTCGTCATCACCTCGTGACCGTCGAGGATGTCGGCGAACAGTTCGCACACGTGGGCGACCGACTTCTCGTCCGACTCGCCCGGGAGGAACTGGTGGTCGGCGAACACGTCGAAGCCGGCGCGCTGCCACACGGCGTCGTTCATCTCGACGATGAAGGTGCTGCCCTTCGCGTCGTAGGGGTAGCCGTGGATCTGCATCACGCCGTGCGGCGTCTCGCGCACGTAGAACTTGAAGGCGTCGAACACCTTGTCGGTGCCCAGCCACATGTACTTGCAGCGCCGGACGTCGAGCGACGGGCCGAACGTGTCGGCGTAGCGGGCCCGGACCGCCGAGTTCACGCCGTCGCAGGCGATGACCAGCTCGTGCGTGGCGGCGAGCTCGTCGACGTCGGGGGCAAGAGTCTCGAAGTGCAGGGTCACGCCGAGCGAGCGGCAGCGCTCCTGCAGGATCTGCAGCAGCCGGCGGCGGCTCATCGCGGCGAAGCCGTGGCCGCCGCTGGTGATCACCCGGTCTCGGTAGTGCACGTCGATGTCGTCCCAGCGAGCGAACTCGCGCTGCATCTGCGCGTGCACCGCCTCGTCGGCGTGTTCGATGCCGCCGAGCGTCTCGTCGGAGAACACGACGCCGAAGCCGAAGGTGTCGTCGGCCCGGTTGCGCTCCCAGACCGTGATGTCGTGGCTGGGGTCGAGCTGTTGCGCGAGCGCGGCGAAGTAGAGGCCGCCGGGCCCGCCACCGATGACCGCGATGCGCACGTCTCAGCCCGCCGTCGCGGCGTCGCGCAGCTTGAACCGCTGCACCTTGCCGGTGCTGGTGCGGGGGAGGGCGTCGACGAACGCGATGGCCCGCGGGTACTTGTACGGCGCGATGCGCGCCTTGGTGAACGCCTGGAGATCGGCCACGAGCGCGTCGTCGGCGACCGTGCCCGCCGTGGGCACGACGAAGGCCTTCACCAGCTGCCCGCGGTCGGCGTCCTCGACCCCCACGACGCAGCACTCCAGCACTGCCGGGTGCGCCATGAGTGCCTCCTCGACCTCGGGCCCGGCGATGTTGTAACCGGACGACACGATCATGTCGTCGCTGCGCGCGCGGTAGAAGAAGTAGCCGTCGTCGTCGCGGACGAAGGTGTCGCCGGTGATGTTCCACCCGTCCTGGACGTACGCGGCCTGCCGCGGGTCGGCCAGGTATCGGCATCCGGTGGGCCCTTTCACGGCGAGGCGCCCGGCCACACCGGGCGGCGCCGGCGCGCCGTCGGCGTCCAGCACGGTGACCTCGTAGCCGGGCACGGCCCGGCCGGTGGCGCCGGGCCGGATGTCGTCGTCGGCGGCCGACACGAACACGTGCAGCATCTCCGTCGAGCCGATGCCGTCGATGATCTGGAGCCCGGTCGACTCGCGGAACGCGTGCCAGGTGGCCTCGGGCAGGTGCTCGCCGGCCGACACGGCACGCCGCACGCCGGCCAGCTTCGGCGCCGCGCCCGCCGCGAGGATCGCCCGGTAGGCGGTGGGCGCGGTGAAGCAGACCGTCACCTTGCGCTGCTCGATGATGTCGGCCAGCTCGGCCGGTGTCGCCCTCTCGATCAGCAGCGTGGCCGCGCCGGCGCGCAGGGGGAACACGAGCAGGCCGCCGAGGCCGAAGGTGAAGCCCAGCGGCGGGGTGCCGGTGAACACGTCGTCCGCGGTCGGCTTCACGACGTGGGCCGAGAAGGTGTCGGCCATGGCGAGCACGTCGCGGTGGTAGTGCATCGTCGCCTTCGGCCGTCCGGTCGTGCCCGAGGTGAGAGCGAGCAGGGCGACGTCGTCGGCCGCGGTGTCGACGGCGTCGAACCGGGCCGGCTTGCCGGCGGCGCGTTGCACCAGGTCGTCGGGGGTCCCGCCACCGACCGGCACGATGCGGAGGTCGGGCACCGCGGCCGCCACAAGGTCGTCGAGGAACCGGATGTCGCACAGGGCGACGGTCGGACGGGTGATGTCGGCGAGCGTGGCGATCTCGAGCGGGCGCAGCAGGGGCATCGTCGTCACCGCCACCGCGCCGGCCTTCAGCACGGCGAGCCAGCACGCCGCGAGCCACGGGTTGTTCGGGGCCCGCAGCACCACCCGGTTGCCGGGGACCACGCCGAGGTCGTCGACCAGCACCCGCGCGATGCGGTCGACCCGCTCGGACAGCTCGCCGTAGGTCCAGGTCTCGCCCGCCGGGGTGAGCAGGGCGGGCCGGTCCGGGCCGAGCCGGGCAATCGTCGCGTCGAGCAGCTCGACGGCGGCGTTCAGCCGGTCGGGGTACTGCAGCTCGGGAAGGGTGAAGACGAAGTCCGGTCGCGCATCCTCGGCCGGCAGGTTATCCCGACAGAACGTGTCCGTCATCCGGCCAGTATTCCGCGCAGGTGACGACAGTCAAGGGAGCGCTACACGCGGTGGACGCTATCTTGTCCCCGTGACGGTCGCCGCCGAGCCAGCCCAGAAGCCCCGGGCCCTCATCGTCACCGTCTACGGCCTGTACGCCCGCGAGGCCGGCGGGTGGCTCGGCGTGGCCACGATCATCCGGCTGCTGGCCGAGCTCGGGGTCGACGAGCCGGCGGTGCGCTCGTCCATCTCGCGGCTGAAGCGGCGCGGCCTGCTGCTCGCCGAACGCAGCGACGGCGTGGCCGGGTACGGGCTGTCCGACGCGGCCCGGGCCATCCTCGACGAGGGCGACCGGCGCATCTTCGAGCGGCGCCGGGCCACCGTCGACGAGGGCTGGCTGCTGGCCGTGTTCAGCGTGCCGGAGTTCGAGCGCGAGAAGCGCCATCAGCTGCGCTCGCGGCTGGCCTGGCTCGGCTTCGGCACGGTGTCGGCCGGCGTCTGGATCGCCCCGGCCCACCTGCTCGACGAGACCGCCGACGTGCTGCGCCGCACCGGGCTGACCGGCTACGTCGACCTGTTCCGGGCCGCGCACGCCGGCTTCGGCGACGTCGCGGCGCACGTTCCGCAGTGGTGGGATCTCGACCGCCTGCAGGCCCTCTACGCCGAGTTCCTCGCCCGCTATTCGCGGACCCTCACCTCGTACCGGCGGCGGCGCACAACCGATCCGCGCACGGCGTTCGCCGACTACGTCGCGGCGCTGACCGACTGGCGGCGGCTGCCCTTCCTCGACCCCGGTCTGGCGCCCGAGCTGCTGCCGCGCCAGTGGAACGGGGTGCGAGCGGCGGACACGTTCGTCGAGCTGCAGCAGCGGCTCGCCGGCCCGGCGCACGAGTTCGTCGAAACGCTGCGGGCGCCTCAGATCACCGCGTAGCCCTGCACCTCGACGAGCGCCTCGACGTCCCACAGCCGGGCGACGCCGATGCCGGCCATCGCCGGGTAGTCGCGCCCGACGAGCTGACGCCACACCGCCCCGATCTCGCGGGCGTGCTGCTTGTAGTCGTCCATGTCGACGATGTAGACCGTGAGGCTCGCGAGGTCGCCCGGCTGCCCGCCGGCCGCCCGCAGGGCCGTCAGCAGGTTGCCCAGCGCGACCGCGAACTGCGCGACGACGCCGTCGCCCACGATGCGCCCGCCCGGGTCCATCGCCGTCTGGCCGGCGAGGAACACGACGCGGCCGGTGCCGGAGGTCGCGTGGGCGAACCCGGCCGGCTTCGCCAGCTCGGGCGGGTTGATCCGCTCGACGCTCACGACTGCACCGCCCCACCGTCGACGTTGACGCCCTGGCCGGTGAACGCGCCGTTGCCGACGCAGAACCAGACGGCGTCGGCCACCTCGTCGGCGGTGATGAGGCGTCCGATCGGCTGCTTGGCGGCGAGGAGGTCGCGGGCGGCGTCGGGGTCGCGCCCGGTCTTCGCTGCGATGTTGGCGATCGTCGCGTCGGTCATCGGAGTGTCGACGTAGCCGGGGCAGACGGCATTGACGGTGACCCCGTCGGATGCAAGTTCGGCCGCCGACGAGCGGACCAGCCCGAGCACGCCGTGCTTGGCCGCGGTGTACGCGGCGATGTAGGGCTCGCCGACCCTTGATGCGTCCGAGGCGATCACGACGATGCGGCCGTGCCGCGCCGCCCGCATCGCCGGGATCGCGCGGCGCAGGCAGCGGAACGGGGCGGTGAGGTTCAGGTCGAGCATGCGCTGCCAGTCGGCATCGGTGGTGCGCTCGAGCCGGGCCGAGTGTCCCGTCCCGGCGTTCGCGACGAGAACCGCGACCGCGCCCCACCGCTGCTCGACGGCGTCGAAGATCGAGTCGACGGCACCGGGCTCGGTGATGTCGGCCGGCAGCACGAGGGTCTCGCCCGGACACTCGGCGGCGACGGCGTCGAGCTCGTCGCGGCTGCGCGCGGTGAGGGCGACCTGCAGGCCGGCCCGGCTCAGCCGCACCGCGACCGCCCGCCCGATGCCCCGGCCGGCGCCGGTCACCAGCGCGATCGCCATCGGGCCTCCTCGTCAGGACGAGCGGTCATCGCCATTGATGACCGCCGTCACCGAGACGCTACAGCGCCGGAGCCGGGTCGGAGGCGAGGCGCCCGTGGCTGTGCTCGTCGTGCCACACGCCGTCACCGCAGCGGTAGGACTCGCGATGCGCCCCCTCGAACCGGTACCCGCATGCGGTCGCGACCGCGCACGAGCCGGCGTTCTCGACGGCGTGGAACAGGTGCGTGCGGCGCAGCCCCAACTCGCCGTAGGCGAACCACGTCGCCGTCTCCAGGCAGGCCGCGGCGACGCCCTGCCGGCGGTACCCGGGCAGCACGAAGAAGCCGACCTCGGCGTCGAGCTGGTCGTGGTCGATCTGGTGCAGCGACACTGCGCCGATGAGGATGTCCGGATTCGCCGGACGCACAGCGGCCCAGCTCGCGTGCGTGCCGCTGGACCAGTCGGCCCGATCGAGGCACCACTGCTCGGACGGCTTGCGCACCGGGTTCCACAGCTCGATGTCCGGGTCGGTGCGCGCGGCGGTGATCTGCGGGGCGTCGGCGGCGGTGAACGCGCGCAGCAGCAGGTCACCGGCGGACACCGACCGGGCGACGGTCACGGCAGGCATCGCGAGATCGTCCCACGAGGCTGTCCCCACGCCCGTTGACCGTGACGTCCCACGGCTCGACAATGCCGCCACACGGTGAGCGGAGGTGCGCCATGACGGAGCCGAACCCACATCCCGGTGGATGGAGAGCCGGTGTCCGCGCCCGCGCCGCCGGGCTCGCGCCGCCGCCTCGCACGCCCGTCGCCGAGTTCGACGCCAAGCAGAGCGCGGTCGACGACGCCACCCGGCCCCGGCGGAGCCGGACCCGGCCCGTCGCCCGCCTCGCGGAGTGGTTCGACGCGTCCGAGGCGCGCCGCTACGAGGACGCGTTGATCGCCCTGCTCGACCTGCGGCGGGCCGTGCTCGTCGCCGGGGCGGAGGGCGGCGACTTCACCGTGGCCGGGGCGCACGTGCCCGAGCTGACCGAGGAGGTGAAGCGCCTCGTGTCCAAGGACGAGCCGGCCTTCGACGCCTACCTGCGCCTCCTGCACCGCATCGGGACGGCCGAGCCGCCCGCGCCGGTGGATCGGGTCGTGGATCTCGGGAGCCCGTCGTGAGCGCGCCGGCCACCGGGCCGACCGCGTCGGACGCGGAGCTGCTCCGCGTGATGCTGGCCGACCTGGCCGACCGGCAGGTCACCGTGCTGGCCTCCCTGCGCACCTGGCGCAAGTTCACCCTGACGCTCGCCGTGGTGCTGCTCGTCGTGCTGCCGCTGTTCGCACTGCTGGCGCCGCACCTCGGCGGATCGCTGATCACGATCCGGCACGAGGTGGCCGCGGCCGGCTCGCCGACGGTGGTGGATCGCCTCAGCAGCGGCGACCTGGCCCAGATCGAGCTCTGGGGCGCCCTCGGCGGCACGGTCGGCATCATCGCCGCCCTCGGTCGCATACCGATCTCGATCAGCCCGTCGTCGCTGCAGGTGGCGCAGCTGATCCTCAAGCCGATTGCCGGCGCGGCGGTGGCGCTGCTCGGCGTCGTCCTCACCCAGGGTGGCATCTTCAACCAGATCCAGCCCGTGTCCACCGGCGCGATCGCCGCCTACGCTGGGCTGTTCGGCTTCGGGCAGGAGTTCCTCACCCGGCTGCTCGACAAGCGCGCCTCGTCCCTCGTCGCGACCGCGACGCCCAAGGCGGCGTGAGCAACCGCGTCGTTTAGCGTCTGCGGGGTGAGTGCCTCGCTGCTGGTCCGTGACGTCGCCGCCGGCTTCGGGGCCCGCTCCCTGTTCCGCGGCCTCGATCTCGTCGTCGACCCCGGCTCCGTCGTCGGGCTCGTCGGGGCGAACGGCGCGGGCAAGTCGACGCTGCTCAAGATCCTCGCCGGATCGATCGAGCCCGAGGAAGGGACGGTCGTGCGGGTGCCGGCGACGGCCACCGTCGGCTACCTGGCCCAGGAGACCGAACGCCGCCCGGGGGAGAGCGTCGCCGCCTTCCTCGGCCGGCGCACCGGCGTCACCGCGGCGAGTGCCGAGCTCGACGACGCCTCGGTCGCGCTCGGCGACGGCACCGAGGGGGCGGACGACCGCTACGCCGTCGCGCTGGAGCACTGGCTCGCCCTCGGCGGCGCCGACCTCGACGAGCGCATCGCCACCGAGCTGCCCCGCCTCGGCCTGCCGCTCGACCCGGAGACCGAGATGGCGGCGCTGTCGGGCGGGCAGGCGGCCCGGGCCGGTCTCGCCTCGCTGCTGCTGGCCCGCTTCGACGTCTTCGCCCTCGACGAGCCGACGAACGACCTCGACCTCGCCGGGCTCGACCTGCTGGAGGAGTTCGTCACCTCCCAGCGGGCCGGCGTCGTCCTGGTCAGTCACGACCGCGAGTTCCTCGCCCGCACCGTCGACGAGATCGTCGAGCTCGACATCGCCCAGCAGCAGGTGTCCTGGTACGACGGCGGCTACGACTCGTACCTGGAGGAGCGCGCGATCGCCCGCCGGCACGCGCGCGAGGCCTACGACCAGTACGCCGACCGGCGGGCCCAGCTCGACGACCGCGCCCGCATGCAGCGCAACTGGCTCGAGAACGGAGTGCGCAACGCGCGGCGGAAAGCAAGCGCGGATTCCGACAAGGTCACCCGGAAATCCCGCCAGGAGAGCACCGAGAAGCAGGCCGCCAAGGCGCGTCAGACCGAGCGCATGATCGAGCGCCTCACCGTGGTCGAGGAGCCGCGCAAGGAGTGGCAGCTGCAGTTCGAGATCGCGGCGGCGCCCCGGGCCGGCAGCGTCGTGGCCGTGCTCGACCACGCGGTCGTGCGGCGCGGGCCGTTCACGCTCGGCCCGGTGGATCTTCAGGTGTCGTGGGGCGACCGGGTCGTGATCACCGGCCCGAACGGCGCCGGCAAGTCGACGCTGATCGCCGCCCTGCTCGGCCAGGCCGAGCTCGCCGAGGGACGCGCCTCGCTCGGCCCCGGTGTGGTCGTCGGTGGCATCGACCAGGCCCGCACGCTGCTGGACCCGGACGAGACGCTGCCCCGCGGCTTCGGCCGGCTGCTGCCCGACTGGCCCGACGCCGACGTGCGCACGCTGCTGGCCAAGTTCGGGCTGCGGGCCGACCACATCGGCCGCACCGTGTCCAGCCTGTCGCCCGGCGAGCGCACCCGGGCCGCGCTCGCGTTGCTGCAGGGCCGCGGCGTCAACCTGCTCGTCCTGGACGAGCCGACGAACCACCTCGACCTGCCGGCGATCGAGCAGCTCGAGCAGGCGCTCGCGACCTACCCCGGCACGCTGCTGCTCGTCAGCCACGACCGCCGCCTGCTCGACACCGTCGAGACGACTCGTCACGTCGCCGTCGCGGCCGGAGCCGTCCGCGAACTGTGAATTACCCCTGGTAGCAACCTCGTTCGCCGAGGAAGCGCCCTTACCCTGCGATCACCATGTCGATCCAGCAGTCGATGTTCGACCTGCCGCTCGGAGGGAGACCAGCCTGATGCGCGCCGTACTGTCCGGGATGCTGGCCGCCTGCGTTGCGACCGTGCTCCTGCTGGGCGCGCTGTCGAGCGGCTCCCGCCGCGCGGCCGGCACGACGATGGTGCCGACGCCGCGCGATCACGTCGTCTTCTTCGTGCCGCACGCCGACGACGACGTGCTCAGCATGGGCGTGCTCATGCACGGCCTGATCCGGTCCGGCAAGACCGTCGACGTCGTGTACTACACCGACGGGGCCGCCAGCCGGGTCTGCAAGGTCGACCGGCACGGCATCTGCCGGGGCGACCGGCAGTGCTACGGCTGGCCCCTCGCCCGGTTCGTCGCGGCCCGCGATGCCGAGCTCAACGCCTCGGTGCAGGCGCTCGGGGTCACCCGGGAGCACGTCCACATCTACGCGCCCGACGGCCGGAGGCGTCGCGACGGCACGATGTCCGTGCCCTACGCGACGGCGATGCTGCAGCACTACCATTCCCTGCCGGAATTCCGCGACGCCACCTTCGTGACGATGAGCTGGCTCGACGACAACCCCGACCACGCGGCGGCCGGCCTGGCCCTGCGCGCGCTCGTCGACGCGGGCCGGTTCCCTTCGACGCAGGCCCTGTTCACGCTCGCCCGGTGGTACTGGGCCTACGCGTACCCGCATCGTTCGGCCCACCTGTCGACGGCGGCCGCGCAACTTCGGGTGCGCCGGGGGTACCCGCTCGCCACCGAACTCCTTCGCTGCCCCGACCAGCAGTGCCTGGCCGCGATCCACCACGCAGTGGATGCCTACAAGGCGCCGTACGGCATCGGGTACAGCTCGGTGCGCACCTATCTCGATGTGACCGACGGGGATCCGGAGATCCTGCTGCACGGCGTGCAGACCGGCCGGTATCCGATCCGGGCGGCGGCGCTGTCCGGGCACCGGGGCGCGGGCTACGCGGTGACCACCTCGTTGACGGGCGCGTTCCGCCTGCCGGCGTTCGGGCAGTTCGGAACCGACCCCGACCGCCCCGCCGATGCCCCCTACCTGGCCCAGTCGATTCTGGCCGGTGCCGTGGGCAACCCGTTCCCCGCCGGTGCCGAGGTCACGGTCCGGGTGCTCAGCAGCACCGGCGCGGTGCTGTCGTCGGTTCGCACCCCTCTGCGCGACGGCTCCTACTCCGTCCGTCTCGCCGTCCCGGCCGGAGCTGACTGGGTGACCGCGACGTCGGAGCCGTCGATCGGGCTCAGGGGGACCAGCGCACGGCTGCCGGTCGCCGCCCAGCAGGTGACGGCGATGATCGGCCCCGGCCTGCGCGTGTCCGGCACCGACATCACCGCGGGATACGGCGATCCGCTGGCGGTACAGGTGCGCAGCAGCCTGCTCGGGCGTCGGATCACCCGGTTCGCGACGACTCTGGACGGTGCCGGGCTCCGTCCGGACATGCTGCGCGCCGACCGCCTCGGCATCGCCGAACTGACGACCGCGATCACCCGCTCCGGCACCTGGCGGATCGTGTCGAGCGCGCCCGCCGGAGCGCTGGCCGCCGTCGGCACCAGCATCGTCGTCCGGGTGACCCCGGCCGGCCTGGTGGTGCGCCCGAGCGCCCCGACGGTGCGGCTTCACCACGGCACGGCCATGCTGTCCGGGCAGCTCGGCGGGCGCAGCTATCCGATCGCACCCGCCTACCTGCGCCCGACCCGGGTGACCGCGTGGTTGCACACGCCGGGTCGTCGTGCCGTGCCGCTGGGCTCGACCGACAGCGCGCAAGGCGGCCGGTTCACGATGACCGTGACGGCGCCCTCCACCGGGGTGATCACGTACTCGATCGCGCCGGTCCGCAACGTGTACGCGCCGGTGGCCTCGACCGCGTCGGTGAGCCTCACCGCCTGATCCGTTGCGGGTCCGGACCCGCGAGCATGTCCGTTCTCAGCCGATATTGTGGTCTGATCATCTTTACTCTGCCTTAACGCGGTCGATGGTGATCGTGAAATCGATCGAGCGAATGAAGGAACGACCTGATGCGTGCACGAACGGGTGGCGGCCTGGCTGCTGTGCTGGCGGCCGTCCTCCTGCTGGGTGGGCTCTCCCTCGGGTCCGGACGCGCCGCCGGCGCGACGGGCGCCCCGAGCGTGCCGGCGCCCCGCGATCATGTCGTCTTCTTCGTGCCCCACGCCGACGACGACGTGCTCAGCATGGGCGTGCTCATGCAGAGCCTGGTTCGTGCGGGCAAGACCGTCGACGTCGTCTACTACACCGACGGCGCCGGCACCAAGGTCTGTTCGGTCGATTTCAACGGGATCTGCCGCGGCTCCGCTCCGTACTACGGATGGCCGGTCGCCCGGTTCATCGCCGCCCGGGATGCCGAGCTCACCGGCTCGGTCGAGGCGCTCGGGATCACCGCGGACCACATCCACCTCTACGGGCCGTACGGCCAGCGACGTCGCGACGGAACGGTCGACGCGCCGTACGCCACGGCCATGCTCCAGTACTACTACGCGCTGCCGGAGTTCCACGACGCCACCTTCGTCACGATGAGCTGGCTCGACGACAACCCGGACCACTCCTCGGCCGGCGTCGCCCTGCGAGCGCTCGTCGCCGAGGGCAAGTTCCCGGCAGCCCAGGCCCTGTTCACCCTGGCCCGGTGGTACTGGGCCTACGACTACCCGCAGCGCGCCCTCGCCCTGTCCGCGGACGCCGCCCTGCTGCGAGTCGTGCGCGGGTACCCGATCGCCACCGAACTCCTCCGCTGCCCCGACCAGCAGTGCCTCGACGAGATCCACAGCGCGGTGGACTCCTACAAGTCGCCGTACGGCATCGGGTACAGCTCGGTGAAGACCTACCTCGACGTGACGGACGGGGATCCCGAGCTCCTGCTGCACGGGGTGCAGGCCGGCCGGTACCCCACCCGGGCCACCCTGCCGACGGGTCGGCGCGGATGGGGCGCAACGGCGAGCACCACGATGACGGGTCGCGTCAGCTTGCCGGCCTTCGGGCGGTACGGCACGAATCCGGACGACCCGGCGAATGCCGCCGACCTGGCCCAGTCCCTCCAGGCCGGCGCCGTGCCCAATCCCTTCCCGCGGAACGCCGCGATCACGCTCCGCGCACTCAGCGGCTCCGGCAGCGTGCTGTCGTCGGTTCGTGCCCTCCTCCGGAGTGGCTCCTACACCGCTCAGCTCTCCGTGCCCGCCGGATCGGTGTGGGTGACGGCAACCTCCGACCCGACGGTCGGGCTCAGCGCCGCCGCCGCGAGAGTGCCGGTCGCCGCCCAGCAGGTCACTCCCGTGCGTGCGCCCGGCCTGCGCGTATCGGGCACCGCCGTCACCGGTGGCTACGGCCAGTCGGTGTCCGTCCAGGTGCGTAACACGATTCTCGGACACCCGATGCCCACGTCGGTGACCACGCTGGAGCAGCCGTCGGTGCGGCCGATCGCGTCCCGGGCGAACGCTCTGGGCATCGCGGTGCTCAGAGCGACGATCACCCGCTCCGGCATCTGGAGGGTCATGTCGAGCACCCCGGCCGGCGGCTTGTCGGCACTCGGCACCAGCGTCGTGATCCGGGTGATCCCCGCCGCCCTGGTGGTGCGTCCCAGCGCCGCGACGGTGCGGCTGCGCTACGGCGCGGCCACGCTGTCCGGGCAACTCGCCGGACGCGGCTACCCGATCGTCGCCGCCTATCTGCGTCCGACGCGGGTGACCGCGTGGCTGCACGCGCCGGGGCGTCGCGCCGTGTGGCTGGGCTCGACCGACAGCGTGCAGGGAGGCCGCTTCGCGATGACCGTGACGGCGCCCACCGCTGGGGTCGTCACCTACTCGATCGCGCCGATCCGGGACGTCTACGCAGCGGTGCCTGCGACCGCGTCGGTGAACCTCACCTACTGATCCGTCCTTCCCGCGCCTTCGGGCGCCGGGCTCCTTGACACCCGTTACCTCTGGGGGCAATGCTCGGAAATACCCCATAACCGCCTGTATCGACCCCCCGTCCGGCCCTCTCCCGCCCCCGCGAGGAGCGCCGGAGCCGGTGCAGGCACCTGGCCGGAAGGCGCAGCCATGACCCAGGCCCAACGTCGCTCTGCGATCCTCGCCCCGCTCGCCGCCGTCCTGCTGGTGGTCGGCGTGGTGGCGGGATCGACCTCGCTGTCGAAGGCTCTCGGCCGGCACGACGCGCGCAGCCGGATCGACCAGAAGGTCGAGGCGCTGCTGTCGAGGATGACGCTCGCCGAGAAGTTCGGTCAGCTCACGATGGCCGGTCCGGACGGCGCGAACGGCGCCCCCGGTCCGCTGCTCACAGCGGGCGCGAAGAACGGCACGATCGGCTCGGTGCTGAACCTCGTCGGGGTGGACAACATCAACGAGGCGCAGAAGGCGGCGCTGTCGTCGCGCCTGCACATCCCGCTGATCTTCTCGCTCGACGTCATCCACGGGTACCGCACGATCTTCCCGCTGGGCATCGGCGAGGCGAGCACCTGGGATCCGGCGACGGTCAGTGGCGACGAGTCGGTCTCGGCCCGCGAGGCCACGGCCGACGGCATCAAGTGGACGTTCAACCCGATGGTCGACATCGCGCGGGACCCCCGCTGGGGACGCGTCGTCGAGGGCGCCGGGGAGGACCCGTACCTCGGCTCGGCCATCGCCGCGGCCAAGGTGCGCGGCTACCAGGGCAGCGACTACAGCCGGCCCGAGAAGATGGCCTCGACGGTGAAGCACTTCGCCGCCTACGGCGCCCCGGTCGCGGGACGCGAGTACAACACGACCGACATGTCGACCCAGCAGCTGTTCAACGACTACCTGCCGCCGTACCAGGCCGCGATCGGGGCCGGCGCCGCGACGGTGATGAGCTCGTTCAACTCGCTCAACGGCGTGCCGGTGAGCGGTAGCACCTACGCGCTGCAGCACATCCTGCGCTCGACGTTCGACTTCACCGGCTCCGTCGTGAGCGACTACCAGGCCGTGCAGGAACTGGTCGAGTTCGGCTATGCCGCGAACGAGCAGGACGCCGCGCGGCTGGCCCTGACCGCCGGCGTCGACATCGAGATGGCGGTGCAGGTGCCGAGCATCAACTCCACCTACGACAACTACGGCCCGGCGCTCGTGAAGTCCGGCAAGATCAGCGTGGCCACGGTCGATCGGCTGGTACGGCACGTGCTGCGGCTGAAGTACCTGGCCGGCATGTTCGACCACCCGTACACCGACCCGTCCCGCGTCGCGACGGCCGAGCTGACGCCGCAGAACCTGGCCCAGGCCCGCCGCACGGCCGACGAGTCGATGGTGTTGCTGCGCAACGAGAACGCGCTCCCGCTGTCGACCACGACCGGCAAGATCGCGGTCGTCGGCCCGCTGGCCGACAACGCGCCCGACCAGCTCGGCTCCAACGTGCCCATCGGGCAGAACGCGATCGCCGAGGCGAACACGGTCACCGTGTTGAAGGGCATCAAGAACGCGGTGCCCAACGCGTCGGTCACCTACGCCCAGGGCTGCGACGCGGTGTGCGACTCCGACGCCGGCTTCGGCGACGCCGTCGCCGCGGCGAACGCGGCCGACACGACCGTCGTGGTGCTGGGGGAGCCGGCGTCCTACTCCGGCGAGGCGTCCTCGCGCAGCAACATCGACCTGCCGGGCAAGCAGCTCGCGCTCGTGCAGGCGATCGCGGCCACGCACAAGCCCTACGTCGTGGTCCTGCTGAACGGCCGTCCGCTCACGATCCCGTGGCTGGCCGACAACGCGCCCGGCCTGGTCGAGGCGTGGCAGCCCGGGACCGAGGGCGGCAACGCCGTGGCCGACGTGCTGTTCGGGTCGTTCAACCCGGGCGGCAAGCTGCCGATGACGTTCCCGCGCAACGTCGGGCAGATCCCGATCTCCTACAACGAGCTGCCGACGGGGCGTCCCTACGATGCCAACAACAAGTACACGTCGCGCTACCTCGACGTGCCGAACAGCCCGCAGTACTCGTTCGGATACGGCCTGAGCTACACGACGTTCTCGTTGACGAACCTGCGGCTCTCGTCGTCCTCGATCGGGCGCGACGGGACGGCCACCGTGTCGGTCGACGTCACCAACACCGGTTCGAAGGCCGGTTCGGACGTCGCCCAGATCTACATCCACGACAGGGTCGCGAGCATCCTGCAGCCGGTGCGCAAGCTGGTCGGCTTCCGCCGCGTGACGCTGGATCCGGGCCGGACGACGACGCTCCGGTTCAGCGTCGGCCGGAGTGCGCTGGGCTACTACGACAACAATGCGCACTTCGCGGTGGAACCGGGCGACTTCGACGTCTGGGCCGGCGACAGTTCGGTCGGGGGCCAGCACGCGACGCTGACGGTGCGGTGACGGCCGGCTGAGGCCGAGCGGGCCACGCGGGGCGGGGCGGGCGGTACTGGGAAGTCCTGTCCCCGCACCAACGGAGCGTTCATGCTGTCACAGGCCGATGTGTACGTCGGAGACGCCGGGGACTTCCTCCTCGTCAACCGCTTCGCTCAGCGCACCGGGTGGCTGCACGGCATCATGTCAGCCGTCGCGGACCAGGGCCTGATCGCCTTCGTCGTGCTCATCGCGGTCGGCTGGTGGCTGGCCCGCCGGGCGAACGACCTGCCCCGCATGGCCGCCGTGGCCTGGACCGGCCTCGGCACGCTGGTGGCCGTCGGCATCAACCAGCCGATCGTGAGCGCGGTGCACGAGGCCCGTCCCTACACGACGATCCCGCACATCCTCGTGCTGGTGAGCCGCTCGAGCGACTACGGCTTCCCCTCCGACCACGCGACGATGGCCGGCGCGGTGGCGACCGGACTGCTGTTCGTCAACAAGCGGCTCGGCATCGTCGCCTGGGTCGCCGCGCTCGTCCTCGCCTTCGCCCGGGTGTACGTCGCCGCGCACTACCCGCACGACGTCGCGGCCGGGCTGGCCCTCGGGGCCGTCGTCGTGCTGATCGGCCGCCTCGTCGCCCAGCCGTTGCTCACCGCCGTGGCCCGCCGGGTGGCCGCCACCCGGTTGCGGCCGGTCGTGACGGCCGAGCCGGCGGCGCCGGCCGCCGTCTGACCGCCGGACTAAACGGCCGTGGCCGCCGTGGCCGCCAACCCGGCGAGGACGGGGAGCCACACATCCTCGGTGTCGATCGGGCAGGCGGCGGCATCGAGGTCGTCGATCTGCAGGGTCACGACGCTGCCGCCGGGCGCGGATCGCAGCAGCCACGTCACGTAGACCGGCGGATCGGCAGCACTGCTGCGCAGCAGGTACGACAGCCGGGTACCGGTGTGCCGGCACAGCACCTCGCCACCGACGAACACGGTGCGGTCGTCGGTCGCGCGGGCTTCGATGGGCGAGCCGGGCTGCCACTGCGAGTGCAGCTCGAGGCCGTAGAGGTAGCGCCCGGTGAGCGCGGCGTCGGTGAGCGCGTCCCACACGCGTTCGGGGTGTGCCGGCGCGAAGCAGCTGAAGGTCACGCCCGGACCTCCCCTCGATGTTGCGCGCAAGGTAGCTGCCCGACCGGGGCGGTGTCGACGGTTCGGCGCCGGGACGGCGCGCGCTGGCGGGGTCGGGACTAGTACCTAGGTCGTATGGCGGCTAGTTCCCCACCTCCGGCATACCTGTAAGGGCAAACCCGATCACCGAACCGAGGAGCCCTGCCATGAACCGCATCACGATCTCCGCCGCCATCGCCGCCGCTGCCTGTGGCATCGCGATCCCGACCGTCTCGGCGCTCGCGAGCAGCGGGTCGAGTGGCCGCCCGGCCGTGCGCACCCCCGTCGTCCGCCTCGTCGACGACCACGGCCGCGGCGGGAACGGTACCGACGACCTGCCGTCCTCGGCGGCCGCGAGCAGCACCCCGGCCGCGCCGTCCAGCCCGCCCGTCGAGTCCGGTGACGACCACGGCACGTCGTCCGCCGCCAGCACCAGCGCGCCGGTCGAGCCCGGCGACGACCACTCCTCACCGGACGACCCGTCGGCCCCGTCGAGCATCCACGTCGAGCCGGGCGACGACCACGGCACCGCGGTCGAGCCGGGCGACGACCACGGGGGGCGCACCAGCTCCGCGTCGACCGGCGCCTCCGAGCCGGGCGACGACCACGGCGGCAGTAGCTCCGGGCGCGACGGGAATCACGACGGCTCCGGCGGCGACAGCTCTGGCGGTGGCGACGGCGGCAGCAGCCACGGTGGCAGCGACGGTTGACGGCCCCAGCCGGTCGGTCAGCGGAGGCTGTGCTGCCGGTCGAGCTGCTCGGGCGTGGTGCTCAACGCCGTCGTGAAGACCTCGCGGCGGCGGGCCGGGTTCATCACGTTGAGCCCCATGACCTCGAGGTCGGTGGCCGTCGGCGTGAGCACCCGCACCCGCACCCCGGCGGCGACGAGCCGCGCCACCTCGATGTCCAGCCGGTGGGTCACCCGCCGGCGCAGCCCGAGCTCGGCCTGGCCCACCGCCGACCAGCGCCGGGTCGGTTCGTAGGTCGCCATCGGGGCGAGGACGAGCACGTCGTCCACCGGCGTCCCGACCAGCACGTCGGCGTTGGTCATCGAGACCGCTCCGCCGTCGACGTAGCGGTGGCCCCCGATGCGCACCGGCGGGAAGAACCCGGGCGCGGCGCACGATGCGATCACGGCATCGGGCAGCGGCACCTCGGCCGTCCCGTCCCGTCCGAAGATGACGCGCCGGCCTGAGTCGAAGTCCATCGCGGCGATCCACGTCTGCGGCCTCCGGGGCCAACCCGGCCCGTCGGCGTTCGCCTCGGCGATCAGTTCGGCCAGGACGCCGAGGTCGCCGCGACCGCGCGGCGCGAGTCCGGCCGCCATGGTCAGTAAGGTGTGCCGGTGGGGCCGCCAGATCGTGCGTGCGGCCAGGCGCAGGTTGCCGGGCAGGAGCACGGGCCGCGGCACCGTGGCGAGGGCCTCGTGCACGTCGAACGGGTTCACCGGCCCGGTGCCCTCGACGTGTGGTTCGTCCGAGGTGTCGAGGCGGTGGGCGAGATCGGCGACCGGCACCCCGCAGCCGAGCAGGCCCGCCACGACGGAGCCGGCCGAGGTGCCCAGGACAACGTCCACCGATCGCGGTTCGAAGCCCTCCTCGTCGGCCAGGGCCTGGAGCGCGCCGACCATCCAGGCGCCACCGAGCGCGCCACCCGCGCCCAGCACGAGGCCTCGACGCGGCGCTGCCTTGACCATCACGGCCTCCGATCGCGGGCTGCGACGCGGCCCGTCGATTCCAGGACATCACCCACCGGGCGGGAGGAGCAGAGCAGATCGGCGGCTGGCGGCTGAGCCGTTCGACCCAGGGTCTAGCGGTCGAGGTCCAGATAGAGGCAGAAGGGGTGACCGGCAGGGTCGAGGAGCACCCGCACGTCGTCCTGCGGCTGGTGGACGGCCACCTCTGCGCCGAGCGCGACGGCCTCGGCCACCGCGGCCTCGAGGTCGCGGACGCCGATGTCGAGATGCAGCATCATCTGCTGCCTGCCCTCTTCGGCCGGCCACGTCGGTCGCCGATAGATCCGCTCGGCCTGGAACGCCAGGTTGGCCGGCGCACCCGGGATCCGGATCGTGCACCAGTTCGGGTCGTCGTCGGTGAGCGGCCAGCCGAACAGGTCGCGGTAGAAGTACGCCAGCGCCTGCGCGTCAGGGGCGTCGAGCACGACGCCGACCCAGCCGGTCAGCCCGTTGATTCCTGCCATCGCTCCACCCTGTCATGCGGCCGGTGCCGAGCGAGCCCGGTCGTCTCCGCAGGTTGATCACCACGCAATACGACCTGGGGACGGGAGGTGTCCCTGGTGGGGCAGTGGGTAGCGTGCGGTGATCGGATCCGCAGCGGGGGAGAGCGCCATGACCTACGTCGTCGACTTCCAGAACGTGTCCACCGTCGGGCTGGAGTCGTCGCCTGTGGCCGAGGCGCTGGCCGGGCTGCGGGCGAACGAGGCCCGCTACTACAAGAACAAGTACGACCACGTCTTCACCGTGGAGCCGGCGAGCGAGGCGGCGGATGCCGTCGACCTGGTGCACCGGGTCCTGGCCGAGGAGCGCGACATCGTGATCGAGTCGCGCCCGCTCGAGGCGACGTCGTTCGAGGTCGACGGCCTACGCATGACCTACGTGTTCTACGAGTCCGGCCTGTCGATCAACGTCATGTACGGGCTCGAGGCCGGGTCCAAGCGAGCGGTCGGGTTCAAGCTGTCCGACGGCATGGACGTGCCCGAGGAACTCGCGTCGCGCTTCAAGTTCGCGCGGCAGAAGTCGAAGCTGGCCGGGATGATCCGCGGCTCCTACTTCGTCATCAAGGGCGAGTACTGAGCCGCTGTCGAGGTCCGGTGCGACCGCGTGCGAGCGGGCGGCAACGGCGTTGACGGCGGCGACGATCGCGATACCGACCAGCTCGTGACCCTCGAGCCGCTGGCCGAGCACGACCAGCCCGGCCAGCGCGGCGAGGGCGGGCTGCATGCTCATGATCACGCCGAACAGGCCGGGCGCGACGTGGCGCAGGATGACCAGGTCGACGGTGTAGGGCACGGCCGAACTGAGTACGCCGGCCACCGCGGCGAGCGCGACGGCCGGCGCCGTCAGCCGTCCTTCGGCGGCGAGCCAGACGAGTACCGGAACGGTGAGGACGGTCGCCACCAGCGATGCCACGGCGGGTCCCTGCAGGCCGGGCAGCCGCGTCCCGATGTGCCGGTTGAGCAGGATGTAGCTCGCCCAGCAGGCCGCCGCGGCGAGGGAGAGCGCGAGACCCAGCACGTCCGAGCTCGGCCCGGGCAGGACGAGCACGTAGACGCCGACGCCGGCACCGACGGCACCAGCGAGGTCGACCCGGGTGCGCGAGGCGGCGAGCGCAACCGCGAGCGGCCCGAGGAACTCCAGCGTCACCGCCAGTCCCAGGCCGATGCGGTCGACTGCCGCGTACAGGCTGAAGTTCATGACGACGAACACGCTGCCCAGCGCGAGCACCGGCCACCACTCGGCCCAGCGGAGTCGTCGCAGCGGCGGTCGCGCGACCGGGATCAGGACCAGCGCGGCGACGATCTGGCGGATCGCGACCACGCCGATCGGACCGATCGCGCCGAAGGCGTGAGCGCCGATCGCTGCGCCGAACTGATTGCTCGTCCCACTGGCGACGAGCGTGGCGGCGCCGGCGGCGGACCGGCGACGGGAGTTGTTCACCCGAGCAGGATGCGCGCCCAGCTCGATTTCGAGAAATGCAACAAGCGGGTCAGCTATACGATTGGCGTATGAGTGTGGAACTGCGCCAACTGCGAGCCCTGGTCGCCGTCGTCGACTCCGGGACGTTCACCGACGCCGCGATCGAACTCGGCGTCTCGCAGGCGTCGGTCTCGCGGGCGGTCGCGGCACTGGAGGATGCGCTCGGCGCGCGGGTGCTGCGCCGCACCACCCGCACCGTCGCGCCGACCGGCACCGGCTCGGCCGTCGTCCGGCACGCCCGGCGCGTGCTCGCCGAGGTCGATGCGCTCACCCGGGCGGTGACCGACAGCGGGTCGAGCCTGCGGGTCGGGTACCAGTGGTCGGCCCTCGGCCGGCGCACCGCCGACGTCCAGCGCCGATGGGCCGCCGCGCACCCGGGCGGCCGGTTGGACCTGGTGCCTTCCGACACGCCCACCGCCGGCCTGGTGGAGGGCCGGGCCGACGTCGCCGTCGTGCGCCGGACGATCGACGACGACCGCTTCGACAGCCGTCTCGTCGGCACCGAGGCGCGCATGGCGGTCATCTCGTCCGACGATCCGTGGGCCCGTCGTCGATTCGTCCGCCTCGCCGACTTCGACGGTCGGGTGGTGGCGGTGAACTCGCGGACGGGAACCACCGACGCCCGGCTCTGGCCGGGGGACCGGGCGCCGGTCGAACTGCGCGAGATCCACGGGGTCGAGCGGTGGCTCAACAGCATCGCGGCCGGGGAAGCGGTCGGCATCACGGCCGAGGCGACCGCCCACCAGCACCCGCGCGAGGGCGTCCTCTACAAGCCGGTGCTCGACGCCGAACCGATCGCGGTGCGGCTCGCCTGGTGGCACGACGATCCGCCCGCCGGGCTCGATGCCCTGCTGTCGCTGATCCTGGAGGCCTACAACGCCGGCCGCCGGACGTGAGGTGACCCGGGCCGGTTCCGGGCCGACCGAACTCATGTGTTTGGAGGTTGTCCTCCGCCGTCCCGATGATCAAACTCCCCGTGTCCAGCCCCCGCCCGGGGGCGACGTGAAGGGGAGGAACCGAATGCGTAAGGGACTGACCGCAGTACTCGCCATCGGGGCGCTGACCGGAGGTGTGGCCACCGGAGCCGCACCCGCCGCGGCGTCGGAGCGCCACGACACGACCTCGCTCGCGGTGCACGCCACGGGCGGCGCTGTCACGCTCAGCCGGCACAGCGTCCACGCCGGACGGATCCGGATCACGGTCGACACGACCAGCCCGAACGGCAGCAACGTCCTGGTGTTCCGGCCGGCCCGGGGCGTGAGCCTCGCGACGGTGTTGGCGGACTTCGCCGAGGAGTTCTCGCCGGATCCGGCGACCGACGCCAAGGGCACCCGCGACCTGACCCGCGACGCCCGCTTCTACGGCGGCGGCGACGTCGTGCCGGGCACGCCCGTCACGGTGACCGAGAACCTGACGAGGGCGACGTACTACGTCGCCGACCTCGCGGCGCCGCCCGGCCCGAACGGTCCGCAGCTCCAGACCCTGGTCGTGCGGGGCGAGAACGAGGAGTCGAGCGACTGGCCCGGTCGGGGCGCGGCGACGGTGAGGCTGACCTCGAACGACCGGTTCCTCGTCACCGGCCGGCTGCACGCGCGCGGGTCGGTCGTCGTCGCGAACGTCTCGGACACCCTGCACTTCATGGATCTCCAGCCGGTGAAGCCCGGAACCACCGACGCCCAGATCCAGGCGTACTTCGCCAGCGGCGCGCAGGGTCAGCCGCCGTTCGCGGTGAACGGCCCGACCGCGGGGATGGACGTCCAGTCGCCCGGGCGCCGGGCGGTGCTGTCGTACTCGCTGCCCAAGGGCACCTACGTGCTGCTGTGCTTCGTCGCCGATGACATGACCGGCATGCCGCACGCGCTGATGGGCATGCACAAGGTGGTCGTGCTGACCTGAGTCCACGACGCCGACTGGTCACAGCGCGGCGGTTGCCCCGGGCAACCGCCGCGCTGCTGCGTCAGGGAGTCAGGGTGGTGGTGTCGAGCACCGTGTTCGTGTCGGCGCGGATCGCCTCCACGGTCAGGTGATCCGGCGCGACCGTGACCTTCGCGAACTCGTAGTACACGGCCTCGCGACAGGCCGACCAGTCCGGCTGGGCGAGCGCGAACGGGTTGAAGCCGTTGCCGCCGCCGCCGCTGACGATGTAGGTGACGCCGCCGGTCGACACCGGGCGGCCGTCGACCAGCGGGTGCGATCGCTCGTAGTCGTGCGTGTTGCCCGACAGCACGAGCTGCACGTGCTGCGCCTGGAAGAGCGGCACCAGGTACTGCTGGACCGGCTGGGAACTCGAGTTGCTCGTGGCCGAACTGTAGGGCGGGCGCTGGATCGCGACGATGCGCCACCGGGCGCTCTGGTGGGCGGCGAGGTCGCTCTGGGCGAACGCGTACTGGGCCGTGCCCGGCGCGACCGGTTGCTCGCTGTCGAGTACGAGGATGTGTGCGTCGGCCCAGTCGTAGCCGTACCAGCTGTGGTTGGTCCCGGGCATTGGGAACGCGGACCAGAACTCCCCGTTCCCGTAGTACTCCTTGTTGCCGTTGGCCGGGAAGAAGGTCTGGCTGCGGATCGCCGAAGCGAACTGCTTGAAGAAGCGCTGGTCGAAGTCGGAGTAGGTGCGGCCGAAGCCCGGATCGGGCAGGCCGGCCGCGGGGTAGATGTTGTCGCCCAACGTCTGGATGAACTGGGTACCGGCCGCGGCGATGTTCGTGGCGTTCTGCTTCTCGCCGATCGAGTTGCCGCCGAAGTCGCCGATCGCGGCGAAGCTGAAGGTCTGCCCCGGCGTCGCGGCGGTGCGGACGACCCCGGTGGCGGTGACGCTCCCGCCGGCCACCGTGTAGGGATAGCTCGTCGCGGGCGACAGGCCGGTCACCGCGACGGCGTGGTGCTGGCGGGAGGAGTCCGTGATCGTCCGGCCGGCGATCGTCACCGATCCGGTCGTGGCGAGATTCGTCCACCAGGACACGAGGGCCGAGGTGCCGGTCGTGTTCGACACGTACGGCCCCCGGGCGATGAGCACCGTGTCCGTCGGCAGCGTCGTCGCGGCCTTCGCGCTCGATGCGGCCGACAGGTTGCCGGCGCTGTCGACGGCCCGCACGGCGTAGGCGTACGACGTGGCCGCGGCGAGCCCGTTGTCGGAGTAGCGCAGCCCGTTCGGCAGAGCGATCCGAGCGACCTCGACGCCGTTGCGGTAGACCCGGTAGCCGGACACGTCGCTCGAGCTCGACGCGCCCCACGTGATGTCGATCCGGGTCGAGGAGAAGGCGTGCAGCGTCATGCTGGCGCCGCTGGGGGCCGCCGGGGCCGTCGAGTCCGACACGGCGCGGGTCGTGACGGCGACGGTGCGCATCGGCGATTCGTTGTTCGCGGCATCGATCGCGGTGACGCCGAAGACGTAGGAGCCACTGGCGTAGAGATGGCTCGCCGAGTAGGAGGCGACGGCGTCGGTCGTGGCGATCAGGCTCATCGACGTGACCGTGGAACCGCGGTAGACCCGGTAACCCTCGATGCCGACGTCGTCGGTCGACCGGGCCCACGCCAGCGCCGCCGAACTCGAGGTGAGACCCGAGACGGTGATCGTTCCCGGCTCGGTCGGCGGCGACGTGTCGACGGCCGCCGCCGGGTTCGCGGACGCCACCAGGCCGGCGACGGCGAGCAGCGCGACGCCGCCGATCCGGGAGGAGAGGGGAAGCGCCCTGTGGACGCCGGCAGCGAGAACCATGGAGACTCCTAGAGCGGAGCGGCGGACGCGGCGTTTCGCGTGGGGGTAGGCCCCAGTGTTGGATTTCGTCATCCGCTCCGCGTCGGTCAAACGGATGAGGACAGCTCCGCCAAACGCATGATCGACTGGGGCCGGGAGGGGAGGACATGAAAACTCGGATGGTGGGGCGGCCGCTCCGGGCCCGGATCGGCGCTGTCGCGCTGGTGGCCGTGGCCGCGGCGGCGAGCGGATGCACCAGCAGCAGGACGGGACACGGGGTCGACGCCCGTGCGGGTTCACGGGCCGCGGTGGCGTCCGGATCGACGACTCCAGGGGCAACCGGATCCAAAGCTCCCACGACCCGGCACGCACCGGTCTTCGCGATCTACTACCTGTGGTGGGACCACCACCACTGGACGAGCCATCTCGGGTCGGCCTACCCGGTGACGGCGCCCGCCCCGCCGCTGCCGGCCACGCTCGACGCGTCGGGGTGCGGCACCGTGAACCGGTTCGCCGGCAACGTCGAGACCGACATCAGCCCCGGGCTCGCCTACGACCAGGACAACCCGGCCACGATCGTCCGCGACGTGCGCCTGGCCGCGGCCGCCGGACTCGCCGGGTTCATCGTGAACTGGGTCGGTTCCGGGGCGGCCGTCCAGAGCCCGACGTCGACCAGCCTGAACCGGCGGCTCGGGTACGTCTTCGCCGCGGTGCACCAGGTCAACGCGGCCGGCACCCCGTTCCGGATCATCCTCAACTACCAGTCGTCGGCCCGGCATCTGACGCCGGCCCAATTCACGAACGACTTCGCCTACTACCTGTCGCGCTACGGCGACGACCCGGCGCTCGATCACACGTTCTCGCCGCGGCCCGAGGTCGTCATGGCCGGCACCTGGAAGTACTCCGACGCCGACCTCGCCGCGGTGTCGCGCGCGATGCGCTCACGCATGTACCTGCTCGGCGACGAGAAGCCCTCGACGTGGGACGCCGCCCGCGAGCAGTACCTCGACGGCACCAGCTACTACTGGTCGAGTCAGAACCCGGTCAGGAACTCGACCTCCTTCGCCACGCTCCAGCGGTTCGCCGCCAAGGTGCGTGCCGTCCGCAATCCCGACGGCCACGCCAAGACCTGGCTCGCTCCGTTCACGCCCGGCTACAACGCGATGCTGCTCTACGGCACGAAGACCTGTGTCCCACGCGACGACGGCCGGACCCTGCGCACTCTGTTCGACGGCAACGCGTCGTCGCACCCCGACGGCTGGACCCTGATCTCGTGGAACGAGATCACCGAGGGGACCTACGTCGTCCCGCTCACGCGCTACGGGAGCACGTACGTCGACGACCTGACCGCGCTGCTGCGCTGACCGGTCGGTTGCGCGGGAAGGCGGTGAGGCGCACCGTGTCAATCGTGGAGCCGAGCGGGGTCGAGGAGGGGTTCGGCGCTGTCGCCGACGCCTTCCGGCGGACCCTCGCCGATCCGGGTGAGGACGCTGCGGCGGTCGCCGTCGTGCACCAGGGGCGCAAGGTTGTCGACCTCGTCGCCGGAACCGACGTCGTCCATCGCCGCCCGATGCCCGTGGACGGGCTCATGATGGTCGCCTCGTGCAGCAAGGGCATCACGGCCACGGTGCTGGCGCTGCTCGTAGAGCAGGGTGACCTCGACCCCGAGGAACGGGTGGCCGCCTACTGGCCGGAGTTCGCGGCCGCCGGCAAGGGCGACGTCACCGTCGCCATGGTGGCCTCCCACACCGCTGGCCTGCCGTACCCGCCCTTGGGCACCGGTCTGCGTGGGCTGGACCTGCACCGCGGGCCGGCGGTCACCCGGGCGCTCGCCGGGGCGACGCCGCTGTGGCCGCCGGGCACGGCCATGGCGTATCACCCGGTGACCTACGGGACGCTCCTGGACGAGATCGTGCGCCGCGCCACCGGACGCTCCGTCGCACGACACGTGCGCGAACGGATCGCCGAGCCGCTCGGGGTCGACATGTGGATGGGCCTCCCGGAGAACCTGGTGCCCCGGGTCGTGCCCGGGCACTGGGAGGACACCAGTCCGATGGAGCCGGACGACGACGCCACGCCCGAACCCGGGTCGTACGCGGCACAGCGACAGGCGTTCCTCCGCGAGAACCCACCTATGGACCCGGACTTCTCCGACGCCGACGAGGTCCGCGAGCACTACGCCGCGGAGCGACCGGCGATCGGGGCCATCACCGACGCGCGGGCGTTGGCCACGATGTACTCGGCCCTGCTCGAACCGGTGGACGGAACCCGGCTGATCGACGACGAGACGCTCGCGCTGGTCACCCGGCCTCGCACCGACGAGGTCGAGACCCTGGTCGAGAGCGGCACCGCCGGGCCGGACATCCGATTCGGGCTGGGCTACCAGCTGGCCTCGCCCGGCATGCCGGGCTTCGGGCCGACCACGTTCGGCCACACCGGAGCAGGGGGCCGGCTCGGCATCGCCGACCCCGAGCACCGCGTCGGCTTCGGGTACGTGTGCAGCCTGATGCGCGACATCGGCCCCGGTGGCGATCCACGGTGGCGGGCGCTCATCGACGCCGTGCGACGCTGCCTCTGAGCGGTCTCGGACCGCTCATTGTCATCAGGCGGTCTCGTCCGCTCCGGCGGGTGGCGCGACCACGGCGGTGATGAGGGCGGCGATGCCGAGCAGCACGGCCACGGCGGTGATCGCGCGCAGCACGGTGAGGTGGTCGCCGAGGAAGCCGACGGCGGGGGGGCCACCCAGGAAGGCGCAGTAGCCGATGGACGCGATGACGCTCACGCGCCCGGCGGCGTGGCGGGGTTCGTCGGCGCCGGCGCTCATGCCGACCGGAAACCCCAACGAGACGCCCAACCCCCACAGCACGGCGCCGGCGAACGCCAGCGGGGTGGCCGGAGCGAAGACGAACAGCAGCGTGCCGGCGATCCCGACACCCGCCAGCAGCCGGACGACGGCCACCCGGCCGTGCCGGTCGAGCAGCCCCGGGCCGAACCAGCGTCCGATCGTCATGGCCGCCAGGAACACCGCGAAGGCGAGCGTGCCGACCGCGGGCGCGGCGTGGTAGCCGTCGATGGTGGCGACGCTGATCCAGTCGTTGCCGGTGCCCTCGGCGAACGCGAACGCCAGCACGAAGAGTCCGATGAGCAGGGTGCGAGGTTCGCGCCAGGCGGCGAGGGCGCTGCGCTGCGGGGTCGATTCGTCGGGCTCGTCCAGGCCGGCGCTGTCGTGGACGAACCCGCGGGTGCCCCAGCACACGATCGCTGCGACGCCGACGGCGACGACGGCCAGATGGGCGCTGACCGGCGTGTGCGCGGCCACGAGGACGGCGCCGATGAGTGCGCCCGCGACGGTCCCGAGGCTGTAGCCGGCGTGGAAGCGGGCCATGATCGAGCGGCCGAGATGCCGTTCGACCAGCGCGCCCTGGACGTTCATGGCGACGTCCCACGCGCCGTTGGCGAACCCGAGCAGGAACAGCCCGATGACCACCACGACGATCCCGACGAGGTAGCCGATCGCGACGGTGGCGAGCCCGACCCCGAGCAGCAGGGCCATGGCCGCGACGGTGTAGCGCGAACCGAGGCGGTGGATGACCGGACCCGCCAGGGGGAGGGCGATCACCGACCCGGCCGCGATCGACAGCAGCACCAGGCCGAGCTGGGCCGGGGTCAGGTCGAGGTGGTCACGCACCTGCGGGATGCGCGAGGCCCAGCTGGCGAAGGCGAACCCGCTGCCGGCGAAGGCGATGTAGGTGCTGCGCACCCCGGCCGTGATCTGGGGGGGCGACGGTGCGGCGACGGCGACGGCGGGATCGGACAACCTGATCAACGCCCCGCCACGCGATCAGGCTACGCGGCCGCCGGTGGCGCGATCCGGTCGGCTGGCGTTCCTCCGCTGTTTGCCGAAGTGCACCTTTTGGGTCGTTCACCCGCTCTACGTTTCTCGCGATATGTCGAGAAACGAGGCAGGCATGGAACCCACCCTCGCTGTGCGGGCCCGCGGCATCACCCAGTGCTTCGGCGACGTCGTGGCGCTCGACGGCGTCGACCTGGACGTCGCGCCGGGCGAGATCCACGGCCTGGTCGGGCCGAACGGCGCCGGTAAGACGACGATGCTCGGGCTGCTGCTCGGCCTGGCCGTCGCCGACCGGGGCCACCTCGAGTTGTTGGGGTCGCCGGTCGGCCGGGCGCTGGCCGTCCCGGACGGCGTCGCCGGCTTCGTCGACGGCCCGGGCCTGTACCCCTCGCTCAGCGCCCGCCAGAACCTGACCGCCCTGGCCGGGCTCCGCGGCCGCGCCGCCCGCACCGCCGGCATCGACGAGGTGCTGCGCGACGTCGGGCTCACCGCGGTCGCCGACGAACGGGTGCGCGGTTTCTCCCTCGGCATGCGGCAGCGGCTCGGCCTGGCCGCCGCGCTGCTGACCGAGCCGCGGCTGCTGGTGCTCGACGAACCGTCCAACGGCCTCGACCCCGCCGGCACGAGGCAGGTGCTCGGCGTGCTCACCCGTCTCGCGGCGCGGGGTTCGGCCGTGGTCGTGTCCAGCCACCGGATGGACGACCTCGAGGCCCTGTGCTCCGAGGTGACCATCCTCGCCACCGGACGGGTCGTGTTCTCGGGACCGTTGGGCAAGCTGTCGGCCGAGAGCCGCGAGCTCGACTACCGCATCCTCACCTCGGACCCGGACGGCGCCCGCGAACTCACCGGCTACCTGCCCGGCCTCCGCGTCGTCGACGACGGCACGCCGGCGGGCCGCGCCGACTCGGAACACCTCGTGGTCCGGACGGCCGTTCCCGCCCTCGACGAACTCGTCGTACGGCTCGTGAACGCCGGCATCGCGATCCGCGAGATCGCCCCGGTGGTGTCGCCGCTGGAGGCCGCGTTCCTCGCCCTCACCGAGCAGGAGGGCGACCGATGACCGCCACCCTCGAACGGACGACTGTCACACCGGTCGCGACGCGCGTACCGGTCGGCCGCGGCTACCGTTTCGAATTGGTCAAGCTGCTTTCCCAATGGCGCGTCCGTCTGTTGCTGCTTGCCTGCTGGCTCGCGCCGGCCGTCTTCATCGCCTTCGTGAGCGAGCAGTCGTCACTGCCGACCGACACCCTGTTCGGCCGATGGATGCACACCACGGGCTGGGCCGGCGCGCTCGTCATGCTCGGTTTCTGCGGCACCTGGGCGCTGCCGCTCGTCACCTCGGTCGTCGCCGGTGACGTGTTCGCCGCCGAGGACCGGCTCGGCACCTGGCGCCATCTGCTGGTGGCTGTCCGCTCGACCCGGCGGATCTTCGTGGCGAAGGCGCTGGCCAGCCTGTCGGTGATCCTGCTGGTCGTCGTCGGGCTGGCGACGTCCAGCGTGCTGGGTGGCTTGCTCACCGTCGGAAACCGACCGCTCGTCGGCCTCGACGGCCACCTCCTGACCCCGGGCGACGCGGCCGGCAAGGTGCTGCTCGCCTGGCTCGCCGTGCTCGCGCCCACCCTGGCCCTGGCCGCGATCGGACTGCTCGGCTCGGTCGCTCTCGGCGGCTCCCCGATGGGTCTGCTGCTGCCCACCGCGGTGGCACTCGCGATGCAGCTCGCCCAGATGCTGCCGCTGCCGGTCGCGGTGCGGCTCTCACTGCCCGGCTACGCCTTCGTCGCCTGGAACGGTCTGTTCACCGTTCCGGGGCAACTCGGTCCGCTGCTCGTCGGCGTCGCGGTCAGCCTGGTGTGGGCGGTCGCGGCGACCGCCCTGGCCTACGTCGTGTTCGTGCGGCGCGACTTCACCAGCCTGAGCCACGACGGCTCCGGACGGCGGGCCGTCACCGCCGGCGCGCTACCCCTGATCGCCCTGCTCGGCGCCACCGTGGCGGTCGTCGCCGCGGTGAGCCCCGCCTCGGGCTCGGGCATCGACCAGGCCAAGGTGCAGCGCTCGGTCTCGGTGGCGTTCGGCCACCTGTACCGGTTGCAGGCGGCGCTACTGCACCGGCCGGCGGTCACCGAGGCGCGGCTCGCGGTCACCTCGTCGTGCGACAAGGGCGACGGGCTGATCGCCGCCGAAGGATCCGGCAACGACTGGCGCTGCGTCGTCACCTGGCACCTGCCGCGCGTTGCGGCGCAGGGCACCGCGATCTACCAGCTCGACGTGAAGTCCGACGGCCGCTTCACCGCCGACGGGGACGGCCCGAAGGACGTCAACGGCTACTACCCCGTGCGGACCCCCACCGGGGACGAACCGAACCCCCTCTGGCAGTTCGACGCCAATGTCGGTCTGCTTTCCACCACGAAGGGATGACCCATGCAGGTAACGCGCCACTATCGGCGTGACGAGAAGGATTCCGGCACCCCCGACCGCAGCAGCGGCCGCCGGACCCGCCTCGTCACCGCCGGCGCCGCCGGTCTCGCGCTCGTCGCGGTCGGCTCCGGGATCGGCCTCGCGTCGACCCACCAGTTCGGCACCCAGCAGGTCGGCCAGGTGACCGACAGGGGCCAGGTCGTCGCCGACGACCAGTACATCAAGCCGGTCGGCGACCGCCTCGTCATCAACAACGGCAAGATCATGGCCTCGGCCGTCAGCCCCGACGGCAGCCATCTGGCCGCGCTCACCACCGACGGCGGCATCGCGCTGACCATCGTCGACCTCAAGAGCTGGAAGGTGCAGCAACTCGTCGGCAACTCGGCGACGGCCGACCTGAAGATCAAGGGCAACGACGTCGGCCAGGAGGGGCCCTCGTACTCACCCGACGGCAAGACACTGTGGATGGCCCAGACCGACGGCTACAGCCGCTTCCCGGTCAACGCCGACGGCAGCGTCGGGGCACCCACGTTCGTGCCGATCCCGGCCGACGGCCCCAAGCACGGGCTGCCGGCCCAGGCGGTCTTCTCGGCCGACGGCTCGACGGTCTACGCCGCGATCAACGGCCAGAACCGCGTCGTCGCGATCGACGCCGCCACCGGCGCGCTCGGCCAGAGCTGGGCGGTGGGCAACGCACCCCGCGACCTCGTCCGCGTCGGCGACAAGATCTACGTCGGCAACGAGGGCGGGCGCCCGGCCCGGCCGGGCGACTCGACGCTGAACTCCTACAACACCCAGGTGCCGGCCAGCCCGGTCACCGGCTCGACCACGACGGGCACCGTCAGCGTCATCGATCTCGCGAACCCGGCGGCCACCCCGACGAGCATCGACGTAGGCCTGCACCCGACCGCGCTCTACGCGAAGGGCGGCGCGCTGTTCGTCACCAACACCAACAGCAACACCGTGTCGGTCGTCGACACGGCCAAGGACAAGGTCGTGCAGACGATCGCCACCCAACCCTGGCCGGAGGCCAGGATCGGCTACGAGCCCGACGGCGTGACGCTCACCGACGACGGCCACCTGCTGGTCACGCTCGGCCGGGCCAACGCCGTCGCGGTCTACCGCTACACGAGCGCGCAGGAGCCGGCGAGCTACGTGGGCCTGCTGCCCACCGACTACTTCCCGACCGCGGTCGCCACCGTCGGCGGCCAGGTGCTGGTGTCCAACACCCGCGGCATCGGCGCCCTGCGTCCGACGACGAACGCCGGGCACGGCACCCACGACACGACGTCCAGCCTGACCCGCTTCACGCTGCCGTCCGATCGGGTCGTCCGGCGGGACACGGCCGAGGTCTTCCGGCAGAACGGCTGGACGCCGAACTCGGTGCGCTACGCGACCGGGCACGGCAACGTGGCCCCGGTGCCGGTCCCGCAGCGGCTCGGCGACCCGTCGACGATCAAGCACGTCTTCCTGATCGTGAAGGAGAACCGCACGTACGACCAGGACTTCGGCGACATCGCGAGCGGCAACGGCAACCCGGCGCTCGCCCAGTTCGGCGAGAACGTGACCCCCAACCAGCACGCGCTGACCCAGCAGTTCGGGCTCTACGACAACACCTACGACATCGGCACCAACTCCGCCGAGGGGCACAACTGGCTCATGCAGGCCGACGACCCGGAGTACACCGAGTCCTCGGCCGGTGAGTACCTGCGCAGCTACGACACCGAGGACGACGCGCTCGGCCACCAGAGCTCGGGCTTCATCTGGAGCGGGGCCCAGGCGGCGGGCAAGTCGGTGCGCGACTTCGGCGAGTTCCACCAGTTCCTCACCAAGCCGGCCGGCGCCACGTGGCAGAACCTGTACTGCGACGCCAAGAACATGGACGCGACCGGGCAGCCCAGCGCCTACCCGATGATGTCGTCCTCGCCGATCCCGTCGCTCAACAGCGTCTCGGTGCCCGGCTTCCCGAAGTTCGACACCTCGGTGCCGGACCAGTACCGCTACGAGATCTGGAACCAGGACTTCGAGAAGAACGGCCCGGCCGACCTGAACATGTTGTGGCTCTCTAGCGACCACACCGGCGGCCCGCTGAGCCCGGCGGCGCAGGTGGCCGACAACGACCTCGCCACCGGGAAGATCGTCGACCGCATCTCGCACAGCAAGTACTGGAAGGACTCCGCGATCTTCGTGGTCGAGGACGACAGCCAGGCCGGTCTCGACCACGTCGACGGCCACCGCGCGCCGATCCAGATCATCAGCCCGTACGCGCGGCACGGTGTGGTCGACAGCCACTACTACTCGCAGATCACGATGATGCGCACCATCGAGCAGATCCTCGGGATCCACCCGATGAACCAGAAGGACACCGCGGCCACCCCGATGAGCGCGGCGTTCACCGCCAAGGCGAACTACACGCCGTTCACAGCGGTGCCGAATCGCACCTCGCTGACCCTGGGCCTGTCGACGCCGCCCTCCTGTGGCGTCGACACCGTGGCTCCGCAGTACGCGGCGGCGCAGCCGTCGACGGCGGTGCCCGCGAGCGAGCAGAAGGTCGCCGCGCAGTGGCGGCAGTGGCAGTCGCACCAGCGGCTCACCGGCGGCAGCGCGACGCCCGACTACGCGAACCCCGAGCAGATGAACCACCTCACGTGGTACGAGACGCACGGGTGGACGAAGCCCTATCCCGGCGAGCGCGCGATCGTCGCGCCCGATCAGGTGCCCGGGGCCTACATCCCGTCGGCGGACGGCGGCAACTGACGCCGACCGGTAAGCAGTGACCAGTGCCCCTGGCCGGGAGGACCGGCCAGGGGCACTGTTGTCGGCGCGGGCACGTATCAACGCCGGCCGGCCGAGGCTCTGCTGTCGTGTCCGTCGTCGGCAACGAAAGGCACGTCATGGCACAGCACAATGCGGTCCCGGGGTTCCGGGCCAGTGTGAACGGTCTGCACTTCACCAACGCGTGGCCGAGCGAGCCCGACATCATCATCGACGTCAGCCCGCTCGGGAAGGTCCCGATCGGCGACGCCAGCAACGGCCTGTGCGGCGGCATGGTCTACACGGTCATCGACGTGTTCAGTGCCGCGCTGCCGCCGATCCCGGACACGACGAACCCCGCGCAGGGCACTCCGCTGTTCAACTACCTCGTCTCGCGGCTGTTCGCCAGCTTCGACATCCCGGGTGGCGTGCTGAAGTACTACGACTGGATGAACACACCCGACCACGACACCGGCATGTGGATGTTCGTCCGTCGCGGTGTCGCGTGGCACACGATCATGGAGGAGTGGCCGAGGGTGAAGGCCGACATCGACGCCGGCGTGCTGTCGCCGCTCGGCCTCGTGACGGTGTACACCACCGACCCGTCGATGATGGGGCACAACCATCAGGTGCTGGCCTACGCGTACGACGTCGACGACAGCAACGTGCTCACGTTGCACCTCTACGACCCGAACACCTCGCCGACGGGCGCCGACGACGTGCGGCTCAGCCTCGATCTGTCGAACCCGACCCACACGTCGCCGATCACGCACAACGTGAACATCTCCGGCTCGATCCGCGGGTTCTTCCGCACCACCTACGCGTTCTCGAACCCGGCCGCGCTCGAGCCGACGACGCCGCTGCCGTCCAACGCGTTCTTCGTCGGCGGCGGCATCGCCTCGCCGCAGCCTCCCGGCGCGGTGACGAGCGCGCAGCTCACCTTCGAGAACATCGGCGGCACGACCTGGACGTCGGGCGGCGCCAACCCGTTCCGGCTCGGTGCGCAGAGCCCGCAGGACAACACGACGTGGGGCACCAACCGCGTCGAGTTGCCCAACGATGTCGCCCCGGGCGAGCAGGTGACGTTCACGGTGCCGGTCACGGTGCCGTCGACGCCGGGCACGTACCACTTCGCGTGGCGGATGGTCCAGGAACTCGTCACCTGGTTCGGCGACACGAGCCCGGACACGCCGGTCGTGGTGCCGGCCCCGCCGCAGCCGTCGATGACGGTCTCCGTCACCCCAGCGATCCTGCCCACGCGTCGCGCCGTCATGGTGACCGTGCACGCCGTCGACGCGGTCAGCGCGGCGACGCTCAGCGGCACAGTGACCGTGAACGGGATCCAGGTCGGGCACACCGACGCCCCGTTCTCGCTCACCGTCCCGGCCCACCGGGTGAACACGCCCGACGGCTGGGAGTGGGACGCCGTGCTCCCCACCGGCACCGTATCGGTGCCCGGCTACGTCTCCGGCACCATCCCGTTCGACACCGCGTGACTGCCGCCCGCCGCACGATCATGGGAGTCTCGAACGGTGCAGAACTGGGCCGGAAACATCACCTACTCGGCTACCCGGCTGGCTGAACCGGAGTCGGTCGAGGAACTGCAGACGATCGTCGCCGGAGCTGCGGCGGTGCGCGCGGTCGGCTCCGGCCACTCGTTCAGCCCGGTGGCCGACACGACCGGGACGCTCGTGTCGCTGCGCAACCTCGCGCTGCCGACCGTCATCGACGCCGAGGCGCGGACGGCGACGGTGCCGGCGGGCGCGCGCTACACCGAGGTGACCGCCGACCTCGACGCGCGCGGGTGGGCCCTGCCGAACCTCGGGTCGCTGCCGCACATCACCGTCGGCGGCGCCTGCGCCACCGGCACGCACGGTTCGGGCGACCGCAACCGGAACCTGGCCGGCGCGGTCGTCGGCGTCGAGTTCGTGCGGGGCGACGGGGAGCTCGTGCGCTGCGCGCTCGGCGAGCCCGAGTTCGCGGGCAGCGTCCTCGCCCTCGGCGCGCTCGGGATCGCCACCCGCATGACGTTGCGGCTCGAGCCGGCCTACTCGATGCGGCAGGACGTCTTCACCGACCTGCCGCTCGACCGGGCGGCCGAGCGGGTCGACGACATCTTCGCCGCGGCGTACAGCGTCAGCCTGTTCAGCGACTTCGCCCGGCCCGATGTGCTCGATCTCGTGTGGTGCAAGAGCCGCGGCGACGCACCGCCGTCGGCGGCCTTCCTCGGTACGCCGGCCGACCGCGAGCGCCACCCGACGCCGGGGCTGGCGGCCACCGGCACGTCGCCGCAACTCGGTGCCGTCGGCCCGTGGCACGAGCGGCTGCCGCACTTCGACCCGTCGCACAACCCGAGCACCGGCGACGAGCTCCAGTCGGAGTACTTCCTGCCGCGTCACCGGGCCGGGGCGGGGTTGGCCGCGCTGCGCGCCGCTGCCGCCGACTTCGCCGGGGCACTGCAGGTGTTCGAGATGCGCACCATCGCCGCCGACGACCTCTGGCTGAGCCCGTGTCACGGCCGCGACACCGTCGCCGCCCACTTCACCTGGGTCTCCGACTTCGACCTCGTGCGGCCGGCCCTGGCGGCCGTCGAGCGCGCGCTCGGGCCGCTCGACGCGCGGCCGCACTGGGCCAAGGTCTTCCTCGCCGCCGACCGGTCGACGTTCGAGTCGATCTACCCGCGCCTGCCGGATTTCCGCGCCCTCGCCGACCGGCACGACCCGGAGCGCCGGTTCGGCAACGACTTCGTGGCGCGCTACGTCTACGCCTGAGGTCGCTTCGACCTGGGCCGTCGGTGCCGAAGAGCCCGCGCCGCCCCCGCCGAACGCCTCGGGTGATCACGCCGGGCGAGCGGCACACTGAGGGGGCAAGCCTCCCCTGGATGCGCAGTCGGACAACACGGACACCGGCGAGAAACGGACACGGCCCGCCCCTGATCGGGCAGGCATCGGCAGTACAGCACGGGCGATGGCAAGGGTTCGATTCCCTTGCGGGGCACTGATCCGGCGCCCGTTTGTCGGCGTCCGGAGCTAACCTCGCGCCATGACCGACACGCCGCGGAGTTCGCGTCCGACGATGCCCGACGGCTACGGGCTGCCGGCGACCACCGACGGGCTGCTCAGCTGGGCCGACGTCGAGGCCCGGCTGCGGGCGTCGAAGCACTACTGGCTGGCCACCGTCCGGCCCGACGGCACGCCGCACTCCGTGCCGCGCTGGGGTGTGTGGGTCGACGGCCGCTTCTACTACGACGGCGCGCCGACCACCCGCCACGTGCGCAACCTGACCCACAATCCGGCCTGCACCTTGACTCTCGAGAGCGGCACCGAGGTCGTCATCGTCGAGGGCGACTCGATGGCGACGACCGCCGACCCCGACAGCCTCGGCGCTCGCATCTCGGCCGCCTTCGCGAAGTACCACCCCGAGTACGCCCCCGGCCCCGACTCGTGGGCCGGCGACGGCGGCGGGGGCCTGCGGGTGATCACCCCGAAGCGGGCGCTGGCCTGGTTCGCCTTCCCGACCGACTGCACCCGCTTCACGTTCTGACCGAGCGGGCGGGTCGTCAGCGCTCCTGCGACTTCGCCGACGTCGTGCCGGCACGGTCCGACCCGACGCCCCCGTGGAGAGGCGCCGACCGACGCGGCCAGCCCCGAGCCACGAAGGCGATCGTCAACAGCAGGGCGCATTCCACGGCACTGCCCAGCAGTTAGTACGCCCAGTGCTCACCGACGACCGAGACAACGATCGATGCGAGGTACAGGCCGCTGATCACGATATTCAGCATCCGCGCGACGTCGGCCCGCAGGAGCATGGTCGCTGCGATCGTCAAGCTGGGCACGACGATGTAGACCGTGGTGAGCAGCAGGTAGCCCTGATCGATCTCGAACCCGGGGCCGGCGACCTTGCCGGCGAGCGCGCCCTTGATCACATCCGCGCGGAAGAAGGTGAAGATGTCGACGTAGGCGAACACGAACAGCGTCGAGGTCCAGAGCGCGGCGAGAACGGTGCGCGCTGACGGCCGGGCATCGACGTAGGTCACGTCAGTGTGGTTCATGGCGTACCCCCGGGACGGGTTCGCGAGCGCCATCGGGATGGCCGAGTCGTGGGCGACGAGGATCTACCTCTCTGCCCTCCGGGCCACCGGTCCTGGCCGCTGACCCCGCACCGACGGCGGGTGAGAGATTCGATTCGGACGGCGCTACCGCGAAGCCCCTGGCGATCAGCCAGCCCGCGAGCACCATCTCCTGCACCCCGATCGGGGCGGCGAGCGCGAACTGCGTGGCGGACTCGGGGGCGATCACGCGCAGGGTCACCAGCACCCCGGCCCCGAACAGCAGAACCACGCCGACGATGCCCCAGCCGGACAGCCAGCGCGGCACCAGGCGTCCCTCGTAGAAGGCCAGGTAGTAGAGCAGGCCGCCGACGGCAAATGCCAGCAGCAGCGCGACGTTGCCCAGTACTCGATAGGCGGACAGCACGGTGCCCGCGACCGGGCGGTAATCCGGCGTGTCCGGCCGTCCGGCGGAGACGTAGTCGCGGCTCAGCGTCACCAGCGACAGCACGAGCATCGCGCTCGCGAGGTAGGACATGCCCTCGATGACCCGGAACGCGACGGCGCCGAGGGCGCGGGCTTCGCCGACGCGCCGCACGACCGGGTACAGCGCGACGGCGATCGCCGGGGCGGTCAGCGCGGCGATCGAGGCCAGCAACGCGCCCACCTCCACTCGAGTGCTGTGCGCCGCGACCTGCGTGAGGTAGTCCGAGGCACCCAGCGGAGCGAGGAATGGTGCGCTCGACAGGCTGCTTCCGGTGGCCAGGATCAACAGCACACCCGTCACGACCGCCCGCCGTCGGTCTCTGGTCATGTCCGACTCACCGCCTCGAAGGACCGGCCGCCGCGCCTCCGGAGCGGCACCGACCCCGTCACGGCCCGTACCGGTCGGATTCACCCTGGAACGAACTGGTGCCTGCCCGTCAAGCGTCCTACGTCCGCCCGTCGGCGCCACCGGGCCAACGGCACTGACGGGACGGGACATTCGGCGCGGGACGCACCGACCGGCGTCGAGCGCCGTTGCTCACCAGTTGCTGATCGAGCGGCTGAAGATGCCGGCGATGTCGTCCTCGGTCACCTCGCGCGGGCAGGTGGAAAGCAGCCGCTGCTGCTTCATCGTGCCCGGCACCAGATCGGGTACGTCCGCCTCGCTGTAGCCGACCGCGCCGATGCCGTTGGGGATGCCGATCTCGCGCATGAGGTCGATGAGTACCGACGGCAGCTGCTCGGACGGCTTGTCGGCGATGTCGGCCCCCGGCGCCAGCAGCTCGGCCGCGCGCAGGTGCCGCTCGGGCGCGCTGGGAAAGCTGAACCGGAACGCCTCCGGCGCGGTCAGCGACACCGCCTGCCCGTGCGGCACCATCGGCTCGTCCGGCGGGTAGCCGGACGGCCGGTAGTCCTTCACCATGCCGGCGATCGGGTAGGCGTTCGCGTGCGGGATGTGCACCCCGGCGTTGCCGAAGCCCATGCCGGCGAACGTCGCGGCCAGCATCATGTCGCTGCGCGCGGTGCGGTCGTCGGCGCCGTGCGAGACGGCCCGGCGGAACGAGGACGCGATCAGCGACATCGAGCGCTCCGACCACACGTCCGACACCGGGTTCGCGCCGCAGTAGGTGACCCGCTGCTCGGCCGTCTTCGCCGGGTAGGTCGCGTACGGCCGGGCGGTGTAGGACTCGAGCGCGTGGCAGACGATGTCCATGCCCGAAGCAGCGGTGACCTCGGGCGGCAGCGTCATCGTCAGCAGGGGATCGACGACGGCCATCGTCGGGCGCAGCCGCCAGTGGCTGATGCCGGTCTTCACCTTCATGGCCAGGATGTCCATGACGCACATGGCCGTGCTCTCCGAGCCGGTGCCGGCCGTCGTCGGCACGGCGATCAGCGGCTTGAGCCGGCCGGTCGGGGCCTTACCACCGCCGATCGGCGGGTTGACGTAGTCCATCAGCTCGCCGCCCTGCTCGGTGAGCAGGTTGACCACCTTCGCGGTGTCGATGACCGAACCGCCGCCGACCGCGATGAAGCCGTCCCACGGACCCTGCTGCCGGGCGTACTCGGCCGCCTTGTGCATGCTGTCGTCGGTCGGCTCGACGTGCACCCCGTCGAAGATCTCCGACGTGATGCCATAGCGGGTCAGGGCGTCGGCGATGCGGTGCGCGACCCCGCTGCGAGCGACGCCCTGATCGGTCAGGATCAGCACCCGCTGCGCGCCGAACTGGGCCATGTCGAAGCCGATCTCGTCCGACGCACCCGGCCCGAACTTCAGCGGCGGCGCACCCCAGGTGAAGATCGTCTCCTCGGTGCCGGCCATCAGGCTCTCGCCTCGGCCGCAGCCCGGTCGCGCGGCTCGCGCCGCGGGATCTTGCCGGTCACCGACTTCGGTCGCTCGTCCACGATCCCGAGGCTACGGGGATATCGCCGCCCGCGAAGAGTTCCGGCTCCTATTTGATGACGATGGGGTTCACCGGCGAGCCGCTGCCCCGATGCACCTTGAGCGGCGCGGCGACGTAGAAGCCGTCGTACCGACCGTCCTGGGCACAGTCGGCGGCGTAGGCCTCGAGGTCGGCGATCTCGGTGAAGGCGAGGCCGAGGTTGCGCATCAGCGCGTTGTGCAGCACGAGGGTGACGCCGTTGTTCGGATCGGTCGTGACCTCGTTCGCCATCGTGTCGGTGACGAGGTTCGGGATCTCCATGTCCTGGAACCACTGCACGAGTTCCGGGCTGTAGACGAGGCCGGGCTCGCAGAAGCCCTTGTAGAACGTGTCACCGAGGTCGTGGAACAGCTTGAGGAAGTTGGTGCGGATGATCAGGATGTCGCGCTTCTCGATGGTGACGCCCTGCGCCTCGGCGCAGGCGAGGAGATCCTCGTGGGTGAAGGTCTCACCCGCGTCGAGGTTGTCCTTGCCGCGGAAGCGCGCCATGTCGAGCAGCACGGCGCGCCCGACCACGCCCCGCCGGGCGATCGGCTCCACGCTCGCCTTCGTCAGACCGCCGATCGTCGTCCGCGCGTCGTAGCCGTTCCAGATCTTGCCGCCGTACCAGACGTGCCCGAGCGCGTCGTACTGCGTGGAGCCCTGCAGGAAGGCCTCGATCTTGTCGTCGGCGTAGTGCAGACCGCCGGGGGCGACAGGCGCGTCAGTGGCGTCCCAGGTCGACTCGTCGCGGATCTGGGTGCGCTCGGCCGGCGCGCGACCGGGCCACACCGGGTCGCCCTTCGGGTCGCCGATCAGGCGCTGCAGCGTGAACGTCTTGCCCGACCGGACGAGGGCCGCGCCCGCGAGCACCTGCTCCGCGCCGAGGTAGTTCAGCGAGCCGACCTCGTCGTCGTCGCCCCACTTGCCCCAGTTGCTGGGCGAGTCCCTCAGCAGATCCTGCAGGTCGGGGGCGGTGTCGGTCACGATCGACTCCTCGCGGTCCGGATTGGGAGGGGTGAAGCCCGGCAGGAACACGAAAGCCCCCGGAGAACCGGGGGCCTGGTGTCGGTGCGCCGTCAGGGACTTGAACCCCGAACCCGCTGATTAAGAGTCAGCTGCTCTGCCAATTGAGCTAACGGCGCGTGTCATGCAATCGGCCCACCGCAGCGGGCCGAGCACAAACGTTATCACGAGGCCGCGGCCCCGTATCGCGGCCCCGGGGCTGAGAGCACGCCGCGGCGCGACGGTGCATTCAGGGCATAAGTCCGCATGCCCCACCTATCCTCGGGGACCATGACCGACGACGTGGCCGACTCCGGCCGGGGCCTGTGGCGCGGCGCCGCGCTCGACCGGCGGCGGCTGCGGCGCTGGCTCGACACCGGCGACTGGGTGTTGGCCGCCTTCGCGGTGCTGTTCCTCGTCGGTTACGCCACGCCGATCCTCCGGCCGCAGCTCGACCATCCGCTCAAGCACGTGTGCAGCACCATCCAGTTCGTGGCCTGGCTGGTCTTCGCGCTCGACTACATGGCCCGGGTCTACGCCGCGGCCGACCGGAGGAGCTACTTCACCCGGCACCTGCTCGATCTCGTGATCGTGGCCCTGCCGTTGCTGCGTCCGCTGCGGCTGATGCGACTGGTCGTCCTGTTCCGCATCCTCAACCGCAAGGCGGCGGCGTCGATGCAGGGCCGGGTCGCGAGCTACGTGACCATCTCGGCGGCGACGCTGGTCTTCTGCGCCGGTCTGGCCGTGCTCGACGCCGAGCGCCACGCGAACGGCTCGAACATCACCAGCTTCGGCAACGCCATGTGGTGGGCGGTCACCACGGTCACGACCGTGGGCTACGGCGACCACTACCCGGTCACGGTGCAGGGGCGGTTCATCGCGGTGGGCCTGATGATCGGCGGGGTCGCGCTCATCGGCGTGGTCACCGCGTCGTTCGCCGCGTGGTTCATCGACCGCGTGCGGGACACCGAGGTCGAGGCCCAGGCCGCCACCCAGCACGACCTCGAGGAGATGGCGCGGCGCATCGAGGTTCTCACCCGCGAGATCGTCGCGCTGCGCAAGGAATCGGCCCGCGACGACGTTCAGCTGTCGTAGTCGACGGTCACCGTGTCGGTGATCGGCAGGGCCTGGCAGGTGAGCACGTAGCCGGCGTCGATCTCGGACTGTTCGAGGGCGTAGTTGCGCCGCATGCGCACCTCACCGTGCGTGACGAGGGCGCGGCAGGTTCCGCACACGCCGCCCTTGCAGGCGAACGGGAGATCCGGACGCACCTTCTGCGCGCCGTCCAGTACCGGGGTGTCCGGGCCTACGGTGACGGTGCTGGCCCGGCCGTCGAGGACGACGGTGACCTCGGCCCCCGGACCGGCCGGTGCATCGACGTGGTGCACCTCGTCCGGCGGGGCGTCCTCGACGTAGAACAGCTCGCGGTGGATCCGCTCGTTCGCGACGCCGAAGCCGTGCAGCACGTCGATGGCGTCGGTGACCAGGCCGAACGGACCGCACAGCCACCAGTGATCGATCTCGGCGACGTCGACCGTGGCCGGCAGCAGCTCACGCAGCTTGGCGGCGTCCAGCCGGCCGGTGAACAGCTCGACCTCCTGCGGTTCGCGCGAGAGCACGTGCACGAGCCGCATCCGGGCCGGGTGGGCGTCCTTGAGGTCGGCGACGTCGTCGGCGAACATCACCGAGTCGCTGCGCCGGTTGCCGTAGAGCAACGTGACGGTGGAGTCGTCGTTCGCGGCGAGCACGGACGCCGCGATCGACAGCATCGGCGTGATGCCCGACCCGGCGGCGATTAGCACGTGCTGCCCGGCCCGGGTCAGGTCGGGGGTGAACGAGCCGCTCGGCGCCTGTACCTCGACGGTGTCGCCCGGGCGCAGTTGGTGTACGAGCCAGCCCGACACCGCGCCGCCGGCGACCTCGCGCACGCCGATGCGGGGGGCGCGGCCGGCGGGGGCGCAGATCGAGTAGGAGCGGCGCTCGTCGCCGTGCTTGACCGTCAACGACTGCCCGGGCGCGAAGACGAACACGTCGCGCAGGTCGTCGGGCACGGCGAAGGTGACGGCCGCCGAGTCGTCGGTGAGCGGATCGATCGCGGCCACGCGCAGCGGGTGGAAGTCGGTGCGGGCCACCGTCAGATCTCCTTCACGTACTCGAACGGTTCGGCGCAGGCGGTGCACCGGTAGAGCGCCTTGCAGGCCGTCGCGCTGAACGCCGCCGTCTCGACCGTCTCGGCCGAACCGCAGTGCGGGCAGGTGACCGAGCGGAGCCGCGGGGTCAGCGTGAGCGGTATCGGGCCGCGGGCCGGGCCGGCCGGGTTCGGCGGCGCGACGCCCGCGGCGGCCAGCTTGCGCCGGCCCTCGGCGGTGATCCAGTCGCTGCTCCAGGCCGGGGCGAGGGCGGTGCGCACGCACACCTCGTCGTAGCCGGCGCGCCGCAGCTGGTGCTGCAGGTCGTGGCTGATCTCGCGCATCGCCGGACAGCCCGAGTACGTCGGGGTGATGGTCACCGTGACCCGCCCGCCCGTCTCGTCGACATCGCGCAGGATGCCGAGGTCGGCGAGCGTCAGCATCGGCAGCTCGGGATCGGGCACCGTCGCGGCGATGTCCCAGGCGGTGCTCACCACGTCGCGTCCGGATGCGCCCGGGCCACGCTCTGCAACTCGGCGAGCACGTAGCCCAGCGCCTCGGTGTGCACGCCGTCGCGCCCGGCCCGGCCGCCGACGAACGCCAGCGGCGCGCCGTCGGGCCGGTCCAGCCCGGCGGTGGCGAACACGGTGTCGAGCACGACGTCCACCTCGCCCCGCAGTCGGGCCGGGTCGGCCAGGTCGCCGGCGCGCGGGGTGAAGAGCTCGTCGACGAGCGGCCACAGTCGGTCGAGCGCGCCCTGCATGCGCTCGTGCGACAGCTCGGTGCCGTCACCGAGCCGCACGACCCACTGGGCCGCGTAGTCGCGGTGGTAGGTCAACTCCTTGACGCCCTTGGCCGCGATGGCGGCGAGCACCGGATCGGCGGCGTCGCGCAGGTGGTCGAACAGCGCCAGGCGCCAGGTCGAGAACACCAGCAACCGGCCGACGAGCTCGGCGAAGTCCTCGTCGCGCCGCTCGACGAGGCGGACGTTGCGGAACTCCTTCTCGGCCCGGAAGAAGGCGAGCTCATCCTCGGTGCGGCCGTCGATCGAACCGGCCCGCGCGAGCAGCATGCGGGCCTGGCCGAGCAGGTCGAGCGCGATGTTGCCGAGCGCCGTCTCCTCCTCGAGCTCGGGCATGCGAGTGATCCACTGCTGCAGCCGGTGGCTGTAGATGAGCGCGTCGTCGCCGAGCGCCAGGCAGTAGGCCGCGAGTTCCGGAGCTTCCATACCGTGAGGTACGGATGTGTCGATGCCCTCGAGCGGGTCGGTGAAGCCGGTGCCGAACGCCCAGCGGTGATCCTCGCCGTGCTCGTCGGTCAGGCCGTCGTAGGGGGTGCCGCCCTCGTCGCTCATCGATGCGCCCATCACATGTGGGGGACGTCGTCGGGGATCTCGTAGAACGTCGGGTGCCGGTACACCTTGTCGCCCGACGGCGCGAAGAACGGGTCCTTCTCGTCCGGGCTGGACGCGGTGATGTCGGTGGCCGCGACGACCCAGATGCTCACGCCCTCGTTGCGGCGCGTGTAAAGGTCCCGCGCGTGGTGCAGCGCCATCTGCGGATCGGCGGCGTGCAGCGATCCGACGTGCACGTGGTTCAACCCCCGCTTGCCCCGAAGGAAGACCTCGTACAACGGCCAGCCGGTGCTCATGCTCGTCCCTTCGCGGCGTGGGCGAGCGCGGCCTCGCGCACCCAGGCACCCTCGTCGTGCGCGGCCCTGCGGTGCGCGACGCGCTGCACGTTGCACGGTCCGTTGCCCTTGATCACCTCGGCGAACTCGCTCCAGTCGACCGGGCCGAAGTCGTAGTGACCGCGCACCTCGTTCCAGCGCAGGTCGGGGTCGGGCAGCGTCACGCCGAGCTTCTCCGCCTGCGGGACCGACATGTCGACGAAACGCTGCCGCAGCTCGTCGTTGGTGTGCCGCTTGGTGCCCCATGCCATCGACTGCGCGGTGTTGGGGGACTGGTCGTCGGGCGGCCCGAACATCATCAGCGACGGCCACCAGAAGCGGTTCGTCGCGTCCTGCACCATCTCGCGCTGCGCCTCGGTGCCGCGCATCATCGTCATCAACAGCTCGTAGCCCTGCCGCTGGTGGAACGACTCCTCCTTGCAGATGCGCACCATGGCCCGCGCGTACGGCCCGTACGACGAGCGGCACAGCGGCACCTGGTTGCAGATGGCGGCACCGTCGACGAGCCAGCCGATCACGCCCACGTCGGCGTAGGTCAGAGTCGGGTAGTTGAAGATCGACGAGTACTTCTGCCGATTGCCGATCAGCCGCTCGGTGAGGTCGGCGCGATCGGCGCCGAGGGTCTCGGCCGCGGAGTAGAGGTACATGCCATGGCCGGCCTCGTCCTGCACCTTGGCCAGCAGGATCGCCTTGCGCCGCAGCGACGGCGCGCGGGTGATCCAGTTGCCCTCGGGCTGCATGCCGATGATCTCCGAGTGCGCGTGCTGCGCGATCTGGCGGATCATCGAGGCGCGGTACTTGTCCGGCATCCAGTCGCGCGGCTCGATGCGCTTCTCGTGCTCGATCGTCGCGTCGAAATGCTGCTCCAGCACGGTGTTGTCATCAACAGCGGTCACTGCGGCCACTCCTTCGCGACGAGGGTGAGGACGTCGTACTTGGCCACCGACGCGCCGTCCTGGTTGGTGATGTCGGCGTCCCAGCGCACCTCGCCGTACTCGCCCTCGCGCGGCGTGATCGCCTTCGCGGTGAGGGTGACGGTGAGCGAGTCGCCCGGGTAGGTCGGGGTCAGGAAGCGCAGGTTCTCCAGGCCGTAGTTCGCCAGCACCGGCCCGGGTTCGGGATCGACGAACAGCCCGGCCGCGAACGACACGACCAGGTAGCCGTGCGCCACGCGGCCGTCGAAGAACGGGTTCGCCCTCGCGGCGTCCTCGTCGGTGTGGGCGTAGAACGTGTCGCCGGTGAACTCGGCGAAGTGGTCGACGTCGTCGAGGGTGACGGTGCGCGGGCCGGCCACGACGGTGTCGCCCACGCGCAGGTCGGCGAGCGACTTGCGGAACGGGTGGACGTCGGTGACGGTGCGCCCGGCGCCCGCCACCCACTGCCCGGTGATCGCGGAGAGCGCCTGGGGGGAGGCCTGCACGGCGGTGCGCTGCATGTGGTGCAGCACGCCGCGGATGCCACCCATTTCCTCGCCGCCGCCGGCCCGGCCGGGGCCGCCGTGCACGAGCGTCGGCAGGGGCGAACCGTGGCCGGTCGACTCGCCGGCGTCGTCGCGGTCGAGCACGAGCAGGCGTCCGTGCCAGGGCGCGACGCCGAGCACGAGCGCGCGGGCGACCTCGGGGTCGGCGGTGACGATCGAGCCGACCAGGCTGCCGCGGCCGCGCGCGGCCAGGGTGATGGCGTCGTCGAGCGAGCCGTAGCCGATCAGCGTGCTGACCGGTCCGAACGCCTCGACGCTGTGGATCTCGTCGCGGTCGGAGTCCGTGGCCTTGAGCAGCACGGGGGAGAGGAACGCGCCGCGGTCGGCGTCGGCATCGACGACGTCGACTTGCTCGGGGTCGCCGAACACGATCGACGCGACGTCGGTGAGCGCCTTGAGCGAGCGGCGCACCTCCTCGCGCTGCTCGAGCCCGGCCAGCGCGCCCATCCGGACATCGGGGTTGGCCGGATTGCCGACGGTCACCTTGGCCAGCCGGGCCGCGGCCGCCTCGGCCACGGCGTCGACCAGATGCGTGGGCACGAGCGCGCGGCGGATGGCCGTGCACTTCTGCCCGGCCTTGACCGTCATCTCGGTGGTGAGGCCCTTGACGAACAGGTCGAACTCGGGTGTGCCCGGCTCGGCGTCGGGGCCGAGGATCGAGCAGTTCAGCGAGTCGGCCTCGGCGGTGAAACGCACGGCGTTGCCGACCACCGCCGGGTGGGTGCGCAGCTTGGCCGCGGTCGAGGCGGACCCGGTGAACCCGACGAGATCCTGCTCGGTGAGGTGATCGAGCAGGTCGCCCGCACTGCCGGCGATCAGCTGCACCGACCCCTCGGGCAGCAGCCCGGACTCGACGATCAGCTCGACCAGGCGGTGGGTGAGGAAGGCCGTCGGCGAGGCCGGCTTGATGAGGCTGGGGACGCCGGCGAGGAAGGCGGGCGCGAACTTCTCGAGCGGGCCCCAGACCGGGAAGTTGAACGCGTTGATCTGCACCGCGACGCCCCGCAGCGAGGTCCAGATGTGCTGGCCCACGAAGGTGCCCCCGCGGCCGAGCGGCTCGACCGCGCCGTCGACCAGCACGCCGCCGGCCGGCAGCTCGCGCTTGCCCTTGCTGGCGTAGGTGAGCAGCACGCCGATGCCGCCGTCGATGTCGAACTTCGAGTCGCCGAGCGTCGCGCCGGTGCGGGCCGAGACGGCGTAGAGCTCCTCGCGGTGCTCGCGCAGGAACGAGCCGAGCGACTTCAGCAGTGCCGCCCGCTGCTGGAAGGTCAGCTCGCGCAGCGCCGGGCCGCCGACCGCCCGGCCGTGCCCCAGCGCGCCGGACAGATCTATGCCCTGGGTGGACAGCTGCCCGATCTCCTCGCCGGTGACCGCGTCGTGCATCGGCACGCCGTCGGTGGACGGCGCGCGCCACGCACCGGCGACGTAGCTGGGGAGTACCGGCACCAGAACCTCCGAGCGTTCGGTAGACAAACTGTACGATCGTTCAGTTATTCTGGGCCCATGACGGAGACCGAGTCAACCCGCTCCTCGGTGCTGCGGATGATGGCCGACGACCGGGCCTCGGCGGCCCTGGGCATCGAGCTCGTCGACCACGGCCCCGGCTGGGCGCTCACCCGGATGACCGTCCGCGCGGACATGACCAACGGGCACGACATGGCCCACGGCGGGCTGGTCTTCACCCTCGCCGACACCGCCTTCGCCTGCGCATGCAACAGCTGGGGGCCGGTCACCGTCGCGGCCGGGTGCGAGATCACGTTCGTCGCGGCGGCCCGGCTCGGTGACGTCCTCGAGGCCCGGGCCGAGGCCCGCACCCGCTACAAGCGGCACGGCATCTACGACGTCACCGTGCGTCGCGGCGACGAGGTCGTCGCCGAGTTCCGCGGCCGCAGCCACCAGCTCGCGGAGCGCCGGCCGTGACCGTGCCGCTCACCCGCCGCCGCGGGCGGCCCGGGCACGACCTCGAGTCGGTGCTGACGACCTCGGTCGCCGTCTTCACCGAACGCGGTTACGAGGGCACCAGCATCGACGACCTCGCCCGCGCGCTCGGCACCGGCAAGTCGGCGATCTACCACCACGTGCCGAGCAAGGACGCGCTGCTCGGCCTGGCCCTGGACCGCGCGCTCATGGGCCTCGAGGACGTCGCCGACTCCGTGCGCCGCCTCGACGGCCCGGCGGTCGACCGGCTCGAGACCCTCGTGCGCGGCAGTGTGCGGGTGCTCGTCGAGCGGCTGCCCTACGTCACGCTGCTGCTGCGGGTTCGCGGCAACAGCGAGGTCGAGCGCGAGGCGCTCGTGCGCCGCCGCCGCATCGACCGCCTCGGCGCCGAACTGGTGCGCCAGGCGGTCGGCGCGGGGGAGCTGCGGCCCGATCTCGACCCGGCGCTCACCTCCCGGCTGCTGTTCGGCATGGTCAACTCGTTGACCGAGTGGCTGCGCCCCGGCGCCGATCACGACGCCGACGAGCTCGCCGGCACGGTCGCGGCCATCGCCTTCGCCGGGCTGCGCGTCGGATGACAGCGACCCGGGAGTCCGTCGCCGCCAACCTCGCCGGTTTCGAGCGTCGGGCGGCCGACCGGCCGGATCTGTTGCCCGCGTCGGTGGCGCTGTGCACCGACGGCGCGACGCTGCTCATCACCCGCCGGGCCCGCGGCCTGCGCGCGCACGCCGGCCAGTGGGCCCTGCCGGGCGGCCGCCGCGATGCCGGTGAGTCGATCGAGGACGCCGCGCGGCGCGAGCTCGCCGAGGAGACCGGCCTGCAGGTGGAGCCCGACGCGGTGCTCGGGTGCCTCGACGACTACGTGACGCGGTCGGGCTACGTGATGTCCCCGGTCGTGCTGTGGGCGCCGGTCTCGGCCGCCCCACTGGCCGGCCCGGAGTCCGAGGTCGCCCGGGTCCATCGCGTCCCTATCGCCGACTTCGACGTCGAGCCCGAGTTCGAGACGATCCCCGAATCGGATCGGCCGGTCATCCGCCTTCCGCTGTTCGGCCGCCACCTGCACGCGCCGACGGCGGCTGTCGTCCACCAGTTCTGCGAGGTCGCGATCCGCGGCCGGGCGACCCGCGTGGCCCACTACGAGGCGCCGGTGTTCGCCTGGGAGTAGCCGCTCAGATGGTCAGGTCGCGCCGGTTCTGCTCGTAGTTGCGCAGCGATGCCGCCTCGTCGGCGACAGCGCTGCCGAGCACGGAGAGGTCGCGCTCGCGATCCAGGGCGGCCGTCTGCAGCACCGTCTGGCGGGCCGAGTAGATCGAGTCGATCAGCTGGACGACCTGCGGGGTGACCGTGGCCAGCGCCGTCCGCTGCCGGGCGCGGTCGAGGAAGGTCTCGATGGTGGCGAGGTCGGCATCGAGCCGGGTCGCGATGCGGGTGGCCTCGGCGAGCACGGCCACCGGGTCGGCGCGGAACATCCGGGCGCCGGGCGGCGCAGCCGCGATCGCCTGCTGCATCGCGTGCAGCTCGGCGGCCAGCTGATGGCGCAGGGCGGCGGCATCGCGGCGCGGACCGGGCGGGAGCAACCGGGCCCGGAACTCGAGGGCGCGCCGGCGGCCGAGTGCCACCGTGCGGCGGACGAGCCGCAGCCCGGCCCACACCACGATTGCGCCGAGGGCAGCGACGACGAGAAGGATGATCAGTACAGCTTCGAGGAACCCGGTCATGGCGTCCGTCCTGAGAGGTGCCGCTGATCCCAGGATAGGACCGTCGGGCGGCTACGCCGAGACCGAACCATCGATGATCAGGTTCCACCCGGCCAGGAAGTCGGCGCTGAGCTCGGGGTTGCGGTCGAGCGCCCGCGACACGACCGCCCCGGTGCGGACCATCATGAGCTGATGCGCGGCCGACCGGGGGGCGGGGTGGCCGATCCGGGTCAGCAGCTCCTCGAGCACGGACGTCACCCAGGCCCGGTGGGTGCGGGAGTGCTCGCGAGCGACGTGCGCGCCGGTGAACTCGGCCGAGCTGTTGATGAACGGGCAGCCGCGCTGCATCGCGGCGAAGTCGTCGTCGGTGAGCACGGTGGCCAGCTCGACGAGGGCCTGTCTCGGGTTGTCGGCGTGCCGGGCGACGAGCCCGTTGACCTGATCGCGGTCGTACTGCGCGCGGTTCTCCAGATACGTCGAGATCAGGTCGTCCTTGGACGGGAAGTGCCGGTACAGCGTGACCCGGGTGACGCCGGCCTCCTCGACGATGCGGTGGATCCCGACCGCACGGATGCCCTCGTCGTAGAAGAGCCGATCCGCGGTGTCGAGGATGCGCTGCCGGGCGGCGGAGCGTGGTGACATCGCGGGTGACTCCCAACCTCTTCCGTCGACGCGTCTGTGGTCCTAGTGTAGGCAGCACGGTAGGTAGAACGGTCGGTATACCTACGTCACCGCCACCGAGGAGAGCACCTGATGAGTTCCGAGACCCCCGTCCTGTTCATCCACGGCCTCTGGCTGCACGCGACGTCCTGGGCGTCCTGGCGGGAGCGGTTCGAGGCGGCCGGCTATCCCACGTCGGCCCCGGGCTGGCCGGGCGAGCCGGCCGAGCTCGAGGCGGCCCGGGAGCGCCCCGAGGAGATGGCCGACCACGGGATCGACGACGTGGTCGAGCACTACTCGAAGCTCATCAACGACCTGCCGAGCCGGCCGATCCTCATCGGGCACTCCTTCGGCGGCATGATCGCGCAGAAGCTGCTCGGGCAGGACCGCGCGGTGGCGGTCGTGGCGATCGACGCGGCCCAGATCAAGGGTGTGCTGCCGCTGCCGCTCTCGGCCCTGAAGGCCACCCTGCCGGTCTTCAAGAACCCGGCGAACAAGCACCGGACCGTCGAGCTGACCGTCGAGCAGTTCCGCTACGCGTTCGGCAACGCCCTGCCGCCGGAGGAGTCGGACGAGCTGTTCCGGCGCTGGGTGATCCCGGCGCCCGGCAAGCCGCTGTTCGAGGCGGCCGCGGCCAACTTCAACCCGCACTCGCCGGCGAAGGTCGACACCGACAACTCCGGCCGCGGCCCGTTGCTGCTCATGACCGGCGGCAAGGACCACACGGTGCCCGAGTCGGTCACCCGCGCGACGCTGAAGCAGTACCGGCACAGCGAGGCCGTGACCGACCTGCTCGAGTTCCCCGACCGCGGTCACTCGCTGACCGTCGATCACGGGTGGGCCGAGGTCGCCGACGCCGCCCTGGGCTGGCTGGCCCAGCAGGGTCTCTGAGCCATGGATCTCGGACTGCAGGGGCGGGTCGCGGTCGTCACCGGAGCCAGCAAGGGCATCGGACTGGCCGTCACTAGGGCACTGGCGGCCGAGGGCGTGCGCGTCGTCGCCGGAGCGTTGCGCGGCAGCCCCGAACTCGAAGCGCTGAGCGCGGAACACGACGTCCATCCCGTATCGGTCGACCTCACCGATCCCGATGGCCCGGGCCGTCTCGTGGCTGCCGCCCTCGAACGTCACGGCCGCCTGGACATCCTCGTCAACAACGTCGGCGGGGTCCGGCCCCGGGTCGACGGCTTCCTCGCCGTCACCGACGACGAGTGGCAGTGGACGCTCACGATCAACCTTCTCGCCGCGGTCCGGACGATGCGGGCCGCCCTCCCGGCCCTGCTCGACGGCGAGGGGCCGAGCATCGTCACCGTCAGCTCCGTGAACGCGTTCCTGCCCGACCCGGCGGTCATCGACTACAGCGCGGCCAAGGGGGCGCTGACCAACGTGTGCAAGTCGCTGTCGAAGGAGTTCGGCGGGCGGGTGCGGGTGAACACCGTCAGCCCCGGTCCGGTGGCGACCGACCTCTGGTTGGGTCACGACGGTGTCGCCGCCGCGTTCGCGAAGGCCGGCGGGACGACGCCCGACAGCGTGGCCCAGGGCGCCGCGAGCCAGAGCGTCACCGGCCGGTTCACCCAGCCGGAGGAGATCGCCGACCTCGTGGTCTTCCTCGCGAGCGATCGGGCCGGCAACACCACCGGCAGCGACAACGTCATCGACGGCGGCCTCGTCACCACCCTCTGAGTGCGCCCGGAAACGGACGCAGCCCCCGGAGCGATCCGGGGGCTGCGGGGATGGGGTGAGTGACGGGACTCGAACCCGCGACATCTGCGACCACAACGCAGCGCTCTACCAGCTGAGCTACACCCACCATGCCGTCGTCGTTCCCGGGGGAACGTCGCCGAGCGCGGTCAGTCTACCTGGCCCACCTGGATGCCGAGAACCGCATTCGCCGCCGCCCGCGACTCGTCGGTGTTGGGCCCGGGCTGGGGGACGAACAGCGTCGCGCGGTAGTAGGCCAGCTCGCGGATGCTCTCGAGGATGTCGGCGAGCGCGCGGTGGGCGAGGCCTTTCTCGGGCTGGCACTGGTAGACCCGCGGGTACCACCGTTTGGCCAGCTCCTTGATGGAGGAGACGTCGACCATGCGGTAGTGCAGGTGCTCGTCGAGGGCCGGCATGTCGCGGGCGAGGAAGCCGCGGTCGGTGCCGATCGAGTTGCCGCACAGGGGCGCCGAGCGGGCGTCCGGAATGTGCGACTTCACGTAGTCGAGCACCAGCTTCTCGGCCTCGCCGAGGCCGACGGTCGAGGTGCGCACCGCCTCGGTCAACCCGGACGACGCGTGCATGTCCCGGACGAACGGGATCATCGTGTCGAGGACGTCGTCGGCGGCGTGGATGATCACGTCCAGCCCCTCGTCGAGCAGGTTCAACTCGGCATCGGTGACCACGACCGCGACCTCGATCAGCGCGTCGCGGCGCAGATCGAGCCCGGTCATTTCGCAGTCGATCCACACCAGACGATCAGCCATGAGGGTTGAGGCTATACGGCGGCGTTACGGTGGGGTGAGCAGACCGACCTCGGAGGCGATCATGGCAGCCCATCTGCTCGACCAGGCCGAGATCGACGCGGCGCTGGCCGGCCGCCATCCCGACTGGACGGGCACGCCGGAGAAGCTGTCCCGGGCCATCGAGTTCGCCGACTTCCCGACCGCGGTCGAGTTCATCAACCGGCTCGCCCCGCGCTGCGAGGAGATGGAGCACCACCCCGACCTCTCGCTGCGCTGGCGCTGGGTGCACGTCGACCTGTCGACGCACAGCGCCGGGGGTGTCACCGACCTCGACCTCGACCTCGCCGCGATCATCGACGAGTACTCGGCCGACCTGCCCCTCGCCGGCGGGTGAGCGCTCAGGGCCGGCCGAACTACAGGGCCGGCCGAACTACAGGGCCGGCTGATCCTCAGGGCCGGCTGAACCTCAGGGCTTGCTGCGCCAGGCCCCCATGCCCAGCACGATGAGCCGCAGTTGTCGCTCGGCGAGGTCGAGGATCGCCGCGGTGTCCTCGGGATGCCGCTCGTCGACCTCGAGGAGGTCCATCACCGTCCCGAGCATCGACGTGACCATCAGGTCGGCCGCCATCTCGAGGTCGTCGGTCGACCAGTCGTAACCGGCGGTCAGCCGGGCGAGGTCGACGGTCAGGTCGCTGGTGAACAGACGCAGATCGGTGGCGATGGCGCGGCGCACGGCCGCCACGCCGCCGAAGCGCTCGCGGGTCAGGAAGCTGAACTGGTCGGAGTGCCCGCGCACCTGTTTCGCGAGCACTGCCACGGTGTCGACGATGATGTCGCTGTGGGCGGCCCGGCCCCGTCGTGCGTCGCGGATCATCTGCCGCAGCGGACGCATGCTCTCGTCGACGAGGGCGACGCCGAGTTCGTCCATCGAGGCGAAGTGCCGGTAGAACGCGGTGGGGACGATGCCGGCCTCGCGGGCCACCTCGCGCAGGCTGATGGCGGACAGGCTGCGCTCGTTGACCAGGTGCAGCGTCACGTCGAGCAGGCGCTGGCGGGTGCGCTCCTTGCGCTCGGCGCGTGACGTGCTCTCCGGCCGCTCGCCGGACGCACCGTGCGAGCGGGACTGCGACCTGGAATCACCCACGGTCCCGAGCGTACGCGCGTACACCCGTGTGTTCCGGCGCTCGACGTGGGGGCCGTCACGCGTGTCTTGAATTGACAGGGGCTCGGCAATCTCGCGAGACTAGTGAGTGTACAAACGTGCACTGAAAACAGTGCCGGCTTACCTACTTGAGTGAGGAGTGACGCCATGTCCCTGCTGACCCCCGCGCGTCGCCGTTTCTCGCCCCGCCGACTCGCCCCCCTCGCGATGTTCGAGGCCCTCGCCACGCCGCACGGCGTCGACCGCTACCTCGAGCTCGTCCACCCCATGCTGACCGTGCGCGAGCTGCGCGCCGAGGTCACCGAGGTGCGCCGCAACACCGCCGACAGCGTGACGCTCACCCTGCGCCCGACCCGCCAGTGGAAGGGCTTCGAGGCCGGCCAGTTCGTCCAGCTCACCGTCGAGATCGACGGCGTGCGGCGCACCCGCTGCTACTCGCCGGCCTGCTCGCAGTACCGCGCCGACGGCCGCTTCGAGCTGACCGTCAAGGCCCACCCCGAAGGGCTGGTGTCGCAGTACCTCAACGCGCACGCCGCGCCCGGGCTCGTGGTGGGGCTGGCCCAGGCCGACGGCGTCTTCCGGTTGCCGACCCCGCGACCGGATCGGATCGTGCTGATCAGCGGTGGCAGCGGCATCACCCCGGTGATGTCGATGCTGCGCACGCTGTGCGAGGAGGACTACGCCGGCGAGGTCGTGTTCCTGCACTACGCCTTCACCGAGAAGCACGTGCCCTACCTCGACGAGCTGCGCGAGCTCGACGCCGCGCGCGACAACGTCCGCGTCGTGCTCGCCTACACCGAGCAGTCGACCGGCGGTGACCTGCACGGCCTGTTCCACCAGAAGCACCTGACCGCCGCCGCGCCGTGGCACGCCGACGCCGAGACCTTCCTGTGCGGGCCGCCCGGGCTGATGAAGGCCATCACCTCGCACTACGCCGCCCACGGGCTCGCCGGGCACCTGCACAGCGAGGACTTCGCGCCGGCCCCGGTCGTCCCCGCCGACGGCGACGTCACCGGAGCCGTCACCTACCTGCGCAGCGACGTCACGGCGACCAACGCCGGCGAGACGCTGCTCGAGCAGGCCGAGGCCGCGGGCCTCTCGCCGGAGCACGGCTGCCGCATGGGCATCTGCTTCTCCTGCACCCAGATCAAGACCACCGGCTGCACCCAGAACGTGCGCACCGGCGAGGTGAACAGCGATCCCGACGTGGAGATCCAGCTGTGCATCAACCGCGCCGTCGGCGACGTCACCCTCGACCTCTGACCCGACCGAATCTCCGAGGAGATCATCATGGGCAAGACCATCACCCTGACCGACCAGCAGCTCGACGAGCTGGGCCGCGAGCTCGACGCGCTCAAGCAGCGCGTCGTCGCCGACCTCGGCACGGAGGACCGCGACTACATCTACAACATCGTGAAGGCGCAGCGCGCGCTCGAGGTCAGCGGCCGCGCGTCGCTGTTCCTCAGCGTGCTGCCGCCGTTCTGGCTGCTCGGCACCGCGGCGCTCAGCCTGTCGAAGATCCTCGACAACATGGAGATCGGCCACAACGTCATGCACGGCCAGTACGACTGGATGCGGGACCCGGCGCTGAATTCGAAGATGTTCGAGTGGGACACCGCGTGCCCGTCGGACCAGTGGCGCCACTCGCACAACTACATGCACCACACGTACACCAACATCCTCGACAAGGACCGCGACATCGGTTACGGCATCCTGCGCATGGACGAGAGCCAGAAGTGGAATCCGTACTACTTCTTCAACCCGGTGTGGGCCTTCCTGCTGATGACGTTCTTCCAGTACGGCGTCGCGCTGCACGACCTCGAGGCCGAGAACCTGCTCTCGGGCAAGCGGTCGTGGTCGGACAACGAGAAGCTGCGCAAGGGCATCGTCCGCAAGATCGGCCGGCAGACGCTGAAGGACTACGTCCTCTTCCCGGCGCTCACCGGCCCGCAGTTCGTCTCGACCGTCACCGCGAACGCGACGGCCAATCTGGTGCGCAACCTCTGGTCGTTCTCGATCATCTTCTGCGGCCACTTCCCGAGCGGCACCGCCACCTTCACCCAGGAGGAGACGGAGAACGAGTCGCGCGGGGCCTGGTACGTGCGGCAGATGATGGGTTCGGCCAACATCACCGGCGGCAAGCTGTTCCACATCCTGTCGGGCAACCTCAGCCACCAGATCGAGCACCACCTCTTCCCGGACATCCCGGCCCGGCGCTACCCGCAGATCGCGCCCGAGGTCAAGGCGGTGTGCGAGAAGTACGGCCTGCCGTACAACTCCGGCCGGTTCTCCAAGCAGATCGGTTCGACCTGGGCCAAGATCTTCCGGCTCGCTGTGCCCTTCGGCACGCGGGGCGGCTCGGACGCGCCGACCGCGGCTACGGTTGGGCCCGAGTTGGTGCCCGTCGCGGCGTGACCCGCCGGTCAGCCGCGCGAGTCGAGGTGAGGACGTCATGGTCAGCAGGTTCGAGATCCGCAAGGACACCGCTCAGGTGATCGCCGAGTCGGCCGCCACCCACGTGGGGCGCATCGCGACCATCCTGACCGGCGCCGTCCGCGACCTCACCCACGAGGTCGGTGAGTGGGCCTCGGACGTCTTCGAGATCCGCGAGGCGGCCGGCCGCGCCGCGCAGGTGCACGAGCGCGGGACGCCGCAGAGCGACTGAGCGCGGGCGGAACGGGGAGGCCGGGGGGCTCCCCGTCCCACGTCGGCGCTCGACGGCGGTCAGTGCGCGAGCGCGGCCGCCCGGCCGAGCATCAGCGATTCGTAGTCGTCGAGCACCCGGCCGAGCTCGCGGAGGTCGACCGGGCTGCGCCACTGCTGCAGCCCGACCAGCAGCGAGATGCCCATGATGGCCAGCTGTTCGGCCTCGCGCCGGTTCGGCACGACGCCCATGATGACGGTGCGCAGGGCCTCGAGACGCTCCTCGTCCACCCGTCGCTGCACCGTCGCGACCATGGGGTTGATGTGCCCCCACGCCCGGATCGCCGTCTCGGCCTCGTGCGGCAGCGCGACGGCCGCCTTCTTGATGAGCCGGATGCGGGCCGTGGGGTCGGGCTCGGCCGCTGCGAGAGCGAACACCCGCTGCGTCTTCTCCTGCTCCCAGTGGTTCAGCAGTTCGTCGACGAAGCCGTCCCAGCTACCGAAGTAGTGGTAGAACGAGCCGGTCGTGACGCCGATGGTGCGGCACAGCAACCCGATCTTCAGCGCCCCGTGCCCCTGGGTGGCGAGCACGTCGAGCGCGGCGGCGAAGTAGTCGTCCTTGGTCACGACCAGTCGCACGGTGAATCCCTTCGCTGGGTCAGAAGACCTTCCGCATGATCATCTGCTTGATCTTGGTGAACGGCGGGTAGGCGAGCGACGGGTCGGGCCAGGTCGGCTTGCGCAGCACGGCCTTGCGGTGGCTGAATGTCTCGAAGCCCCACTTGCCGTGGTAGGCGCCGGTGCCGCTGTTGCCGACGCCGCCGAACGGCAGGTCGTTGACCAGCAGGTGGTACATCAGCTGGTTGATGACGGTGCCGCCGTTGCTGATCTCGTTCAGCACGCGCTCCTCGTTGGCCCGGCTCTCGCTGAACAGGTACACCGCCAGCGGCTTGGGGCCGCGCTGCACGTGGGCGATCGCGTCGTCCATGGAGTCGACGGTGACGAGCGGCAGCACCGGGCCGAAGATCTCCTCGCGCATGAGGTCGGACTCGGCGTCCGGATCGACGATGACGGTGAGCTGGGCCCGCTTGGCGTCGGCCTCGACGGTGCCGCCGCGCACGGTGCGCCCGCCGGCCTTCTCGACCAGCCCGGCGATGCGTCCGGCCTGGCGGGTGTTGACGAGGGGGAGCGTCGGCTTGTCGGTGAAGGCGTCGAGCGCCTTGTTCAGCTCGTCGACGAACTGGTCGCGGATCGAGCGGTCGACGAGCACGTAGTCGGGCGCTACGCAGGTCTGCCCCGAGTTGAGCAGCTTGGCGAAGGCGACGCGCCGCGCGGCCACCTTGAGCTTGGCGTCGTCGGCCACGATGACCGGGCTCTTTCCGCCGAGCTCGAGGGTGACCGGCGTGAGGTGCTTGGCCGCGCCGGCCATGACGGCCTTGCCGATCTCGGGCCCGCCGGTGAAGAAGCAGTGGTCGACGGCCTGGTCGAGCAGCCCCTGGGTGGCCTCGGCCGCGCCCTCGACGACGGCGATCGCCTCGGTGTCGAGGTACTGGGGGACAAGCCGGGCCAGCAGGGCCGAGCAGGCCGGGGTGTGCTCGGACGGCTTGAGCACCGCGCAGTTGCCGGCTGCCACCGCGCCGACGAGCGGGGCCAGCACGAGGTGCAGCGGGTAGTTCCAGGGGCCGATGATCAGCGCGACGCCGAGCGGTTCGTACTGGTACCAGGCCTTGGCCGGCTGCACGCCGATCGGGACGGCCACCCGGGTCGGACGCATCCAGCTGCGCAGCTTCTTGATGGCGTACTTGGCCTCGGAGGTGACCGGGGCGAGATCGGCCAGCCAGGCGTCGACCGCCGGGCGGCCGAGGTCCTGGGCGAGCGCGTGCGCCATCTCGGACTCGCGCTCCTCGACCATCCGCACGATCGCCTGGAGCTGGGCCAGGCGCCATTCGACCGGCTTGGTGCGGCCGCTGCGGAACGTGGCCCGCAGCTGGGCCACCGTGTCGGGGATGCTGCGCTGGGTGGCCGCGGAGCTGCGTGATGAGACGGTCATGGGTCGATCCCTTCGCCGGCGGACATGTCTGGTGGCAGACATACCGTAGGTTACGTTACGCGTTGATCTTGGATCGCTCAATGTGAGCTGAGAGCGCAAACATACAGTGCTCTATGGTACGTTCCCGCCAGTCGAGGGTGGAGGAGTCAGGCATGACCGCTCAGGTGCGCGAGTACTCATCGATCGACGTGTCGTCCACGGCGTTCTGGGCCGAGCCGGCCGACGTGCGCGAGCGATCCTTCGCGAGGCTCCGGGCCGACGAGCCGGTGAGCTGGCAGCGGCCGGCCGACGGCGGTCTCATGCCCATCGAGGACGACGACGGCTACTGGGCCGTCACCCGGCACGCCGACATCAGCGAGGTCAGCCACCACCCCGAGCTCTACTGCTCGGGCCAGGGCGTCCAACTGGAGAACATCCCCGAGATGTTCCTCGAGGCGACCCAGTCCTTCCTGGCCATGGACGCGCCCCGGCACACCCTGCTGCGCAAACTGGTGAGCTCGGCCTTCACGCCGCGGCGCGTGCGCACCATCGAGGACCAGATCCGCAGCCAGGCCGCCCGCATCGTCGACCAGTTGCTCGACACGGGCGACTGCGACTTCGTCCACGCCGTCTCGGCGAAGCTGCCGATGTGGACCATCTACGAGATGGTCGGGCTGCCCGAGGACCAGCGCGTTCCCGTGGCGCGGGCCGCGGACCTGATCGTCTCGAGCAACGACGCCGACGTGCGGGGCGACCTCGATCCGCTCGAGATCATCAACGACGCGACGCAGACGCTGATCATCGCCGGCCTGGAGCTCGCCGAGAGCCGCCGCGAAACCCCGACCGACGACCTGATGACCAGTCTCGTCGCGGCCGAGGTCGACGGCGCCCGCCTGACGGACGAGGAGATCAGCGCGTTCTTCGTGCTGCTGTCGGTCGCCGGCAACGACACCACGCGTAACACCATCACGCACACGGTGAAGGCGCTGCAGGACTTTCCGGCCCAGAAGGCCTACCTGCTCCAGGACTTCGACAACCGGATCGGCACCGCGACCGACGAGTTCGTCCGGTGGGCCTCGCCGGTGATGACCTTCAAGCGCACCGCGGTGCAGGACACGGTGCTCAACGGGGTCGAGATCGCCGAGGGGGAGAAAGTGGTCATGTTCTACCCGTCGGGCAATCGGGACGAGTCGGTCTTCACCGACCCGAACGCGTTCGACGTGGCGCGCACCCCGAACCGGCACGTCGGCTTCGGGGGCGGCGGTCCGCACTTCTGCATGGGCAACATGCTGGCCAGGACGCAGCTGCAGGCGATCGTCGGCGAGCTGCTGCACCGGGTGCCGGACCTGCAGGTCGGCGAGCCCGACTACCTCGTCAGCAACTTCGTCCACGGCGTCAAGTCGATGCCGTGCACCGTCTAGAAGGGCCCGCGCGATGACCGCATCGTTCACCGGTGCCGACGACCTGCGTCGTTACGTCGGCGGCATCTTCGAGCAGGCCCTCGGAGATCCCGTGCTCGGCCCCAAACTGGTCGCCACCGGAGTCGTGCTGAAGGTCGTCATCTCCGAGCCCGACGCCGTGCTGCTCATGGACCTGCCGAACCGCGACATCGGGCTCGGCTCGCCCGACGATGCAGCGGACGCGACGATGCGCATGACCTCCGACGTCGCCAACCGGTTCTGGCAGGGCAAGGTGAACCTGCCGGTCGCGATGGCGCGCGGGCACGTGAAGGTCGAGGGTCGGGTGGGCGCGCTCCTCAAGCTGGTGCCGTCGACCAAGCAACTCTTCCCGGCCTATCGCACCCTGCTCGAGCATGACGCCCGCACCGACCTCATCGCCGACTGAATCCGGCGCGGGATACCCGCGCGGCCAGGAATGTATTACGGCGAATACAGAAGCACTTCCGCGCCGAGACTCCTCCCGTATACGCCGTAATACCTACCGGGTAGGGCGGGTGTGTCTCCGTGCTGAACGGATTGATTCCGCACACCCGGTTCCGCCGGACCACTCGCGGGTGAGAGGGTCGCGGCGAAGCGTGCCGGTCGCGATCAAGGAGCTCGGTGTGGATCTCAGGTTGTCCGACAAAGCGCAGGAAACCGTCGAACGCGTCCGCGAGTTCGTCTTCGACACCGTCATCCCGGCCGAGCCGGAGTACTACGAGACCCGGGCCCAGGCCGGTCCGGACGACCACAGCGTCCCGCCGGTCATCGAGCGGTTGAAGGCCGATGCCCGCTCGCGCGGCCTGTGGAACCTGTTCCTGCCGTCCGAGTCGGGCTTCAGCAACCTCGAGTACGCCGCGATGGCCGAGCTGTCGGGGTGGTCGAACGACCTCGCGCCCGAGGCGATGAACTGCCAGGCGCCCGACACCGGCAACATGGAGACGCTGCACCTGTTCGGCAACGAGCAGCAGAAGCGGGAGTGGCTCGAGCCGCTGCTCGACGGCGAGATCCGCTCGGCCTTCTCGATGACCGAGCCGGCGGTCGCCAGCTCCGACGCCACCAACATCGAGACCAGCATCGTGCGCGACGGCGACGACTACGTCATCAACGGTCGCAAGTGGTGGTCGTCGGGGGCCATGGACCCCCGCTGCGCGATCTTCATCGTCATGGGCAAGACCGACTTCGACGGCCCGAAGCACCGGCAGCAGAGCATGGTGCTCGTGCCGCGGACCACGCCGGGGCTGACCGTCGTGCGCGACGTCGGCGTGTTCGGCTACCAGGACCAGCACGGCCACGCCGAGGTGTTGTTCGAGGACGTCCGAGTGCCGGTGGCCAACCGGCTGGCCGAGGAGGGCGACGGCTTCCTCATCGCGCAGGGGCGTCTCGGCCCGGGCCGCATCCACCACTGCATGCGCGCGATCGGCATGGCCGAGCGGGCGCTGAAACTGATGTGCGAGCGGGCGTCGTCCCGCATCGCCTTCGGCAAGCCGCTGGCCGATCAGGGCATGGTGCAGCAGGCGATCGCGGAGTCGCGCCTCGAGATCGACCAGGCCCGGCTGCTGACCCAGAAGGCCGCGGCGATGATCGACGCCGGCGGCGCGAAGTCGGCCCGCACCGAGATCGCCGCCATCAAGATCGTCGTGCCGCGGATGACCTGCGCCGTGATCGACCGCGCCATCCAGGTGCACGGCGGCATGGGCGTCAGCGACGACACCCCGCTCGCCCGCGGCTACGCGTGGCACCGTGCGATGCGCATCTTCGACGGTCCGGACGAGGTGCACATCCGCTCGGTCGCCCGCGACGAGTTGCGCCGCCACGTCCGCGCGTAGGGCTGGAGGCGGACCCAGGGAGGCGGACTAGCGTCGGATGATCGTCCCCGCCACCGGAAGGACCGGCCTGTGTCCGCTCGCGAGTTCCGCACCGTCCTCACCGACCTGAGCTACCTCGAGTGCCCCCGGTGGCACGACGGCCGGATCTGGGTCGCCGACTTCTACACCGGTCAGGTGCTGTCGGCGCACGCCGACGGCAGCGACCTCCGGGTCGAGGCGGAGGTGCCGGAGCAGCCGTCCGGACTCGGCTGGCTGGCCGACGGCCGGTTGCTGGTGGTGTCGATGCGCGACGCGCGCCTGCTGCGGCGCGAGGGCGACGGCACGCTCGTCACGCACGCCGACCTCGCCCCGTACGTCTCGGGCCACCCCAACGGCATGGTCGTCGACGCGCAGGGGCGCGCCTACGTCGGCAACTTCGGCTTCGACCTCATGTCCGGCGCCGACATCGAGACCGCGTCACTCCTGCGGGTCGACCCCGACGGTTCGGTGCACGTGGTGGCCGAGGACCTGTGGTTCCCGAACGGGAGCGTCATCACCGACGACAACGTGCTCATCGTCGACGAGACCCTGGGCAACCGGATCAGCGCATTCGACATCGCACCGGACGGCTCGCTCGGGCCGCGGCGCGACTGGGCCGTGTTCGGCGATCTCCCGCCGAGCCGCTCGCTGGCCGAGGCGATCCCGCTCGGTGTCGTCGCTCCCGACGGCTGCGGGCTCGACGCCGAAGGCATGCTGTGGGCCGCCGACGCCCTGCACGGCCGGGTCGTCCGCGTGCGCGAGGGCGGTGAGATCGTCGAGGAGATCGCGACGCCGATGGGGGTCTTCGCCTGCATGCTCGGTGGCGCCGACGGCCGCACTCTGTTCCTCTGCTCGGCGCCGGACTTCGCCGAGGAGGCCCGCCGCAACGCGCGCGAGGCGTCGCTGCTCGCCGTCACCGTCGATGTCCCGCACGCTGGTCGCCCCTGACCGGACCGAGCGACTGTCTTCCGTGGCAGATGCTTCCTCGCTGAAGATCGGATATGATCCGTGTGAGGATTTCTGGCGGGGGGGACATGGCGAGGTTCGGGTACGGGCTGGTTGTCGGTTTGCTGGCGCTCGCGGCGGGCGGGCTCGCGGTCGCGCCGGCCGGTTCGGCGGCGACGCCGAGCGAGCTCATCACGAACGGCAGTCTCGAAGCGGTGGCGTCAGGCGCCCCCGTCGGCTGGACACCGGACAGCTGGGGCGGCAACGACGCCGCGCTGTCGGTCACCGCGGACGCGCACACCGGCTCCGTCGCGGTCCGCGCGACGATCACCCAGTACACCGACGGCGACGCCAAGTGGATGCCCGATCCCGTCGGCGTCGACGCGGGAGCGGGCTACACCTACGTCGACTGGTACACCTCCGACCGGGCCACCGGGCTCTGGGCCGCGTTCACACGTGCCGACGGGAGCACGCAGTACAGCTACGTCCGGACGGTGCCCGCGTCGGCGACCTGGGCGTCGGTGCGGACCGACATCATCGCGCCGGCCGGGGCGGTCACGCTGCGGGTGTTCCACGTGCTGGCCGGCGTCGGCTCGCTGACCGTCGACGACATCGGGCTGACCGCTGACGTCGCGTGCACCGCGCCGTCGGACGGGGTGGTGACGAACGGCGGGTTCGAGGACCGGTGCCAGACACCGTCCGGACTTCCGGCCGGCTGGAGCGCCACCACGCCGGCCTCGGCGACCGCGTCGTACGCCGACACGGCGAACGCGCAGCAGGGCGCGCACGCCGAGCAGATCGGGAACGGCGCCGACGGTCAGGAGGTCGGACTGAGCACCGTCGTGACCGCGCCGGCCGCCGGGCAGCGCTACCAGCTGAGCCTCTGGCAGTCCGGCACGACGTACGCCTACGCCTATGTCGGGTTCACGCATCGCGACGGCTCGACGACGGAACAGAGCCTCATGTCGGTCCCCGCGACCGCGAACGCCTGGTCGCGGTACGCCGACGAGTTCGTGACGCCGTCCGACGTCGTCGCGCTGACGGTCACCGTCGCGACGAGCGGGATCGGTACGGTGACGCTGGACTCGGTCGCGCTGACCCAACTGGCCAACCAGGTACCGGCCACGTTCCGGTCCGGGACGGTGAGCCTCACGTTCGACGACGGCGCCGCCTCGGCGTACACGACGGCCTACCCGGTGTTGCGGTCCTACGGGTACCGCGCGTCCTTCTACCTCAACGCGGCCACGCTGAATTCACCCGGGTACCTGACCACGGCGCAGGTGCGGTCGCTGGTGGCGGCGGGCGAGGAGATCGGCTCGCACCTCTACCACCATTCGAACATGGTGCAGCTGGACGATGCGACGCTTCGCTCCGAACTCACCGGGAACGCGGCCGCCCTGCACCGGCTCGTCGGCGCCGCGGTTCCGATCAACGCCTTCGCCAGCCCCTACGGCTCGTACACCTCGGCCGAGATCGACACGGTGATGCAGTACGCCACGAGTCACCGCACCACGGACGGGCTGCTGAACACGAAGGCGAACCTCGACCCGGGCCAGATCCACTCGATGCTCGTCACACCCGCGACGACGGCCGCCTACCTGGCCGCGGTCCTGCAGCGGGCGAGGACCGAGCACGACTGGCTCGTCCTCGTCTATCACGACGTCGCCCCGGCCGGCAGCGTCGCGCCGGGCGGGGAAGCCGGCTTCGCCGTGACCCCCACGGCCTTCCGCAGCCAGCTGGCCGCGGTGCGCGCGGCCGGGCTCACGGTCGCGCCGTTGTCGAGCGCGCTGGCGTCGTTGCGGAGTCAGTGACGGCCGGCCGTTCAGCGCCCGAGGGCGGGATCGCTCACGCCGGGCCGCCGGCTCGGCCGGTGGCCGGTCGAGCGGCGGACGAGGCGCGAGTGGTGCACCGGCGTCGATCCGCGAGAAGGCGCCCCCGGCAGGGTTCGAACCTGCGACCATCCGCTTAGAAGGCGGGTGCTCTATCCGCTGAGCTACGGGGGCCCGTCGGGTCGCCAGGGTACCGGCTGGGCCCCTGGCGTCGCGGGATCGCAAGTCGGCGCATAACACTCGATGCCGACGATCGCCCGCCGCCCGTCCACAGCGCCGGAGTCTGTCCACAGATCGCGCCGAGTCGGCCGCGGCGGGCCTGATCCGCGGTCTGCTCGTCCTGCGCCCGCAGTGGGCGCACCGGAGACACCGGACTAGAGGGAGTCGGACTGTGAACGAAACGACCATGACGATCGTGGGCAACGTCGTCGACGAACCGCAGTTGCGGCGGACCAGGAGCGGGCACGCCGTCGCGAACTTCCGGGTGGCGTCGACGCCGCGGCGTTACGACCGCGAGAAGAACATGTGGGTCGACTGCGACACGTTGTTCGTCACCGTGACGGCGTGGCGGGCGATGGGGGAGAACATCGCGGCGTCGCTGCACAAGGGGCAGCCGGTCGTCGTCACCGGGCGGTACTACCAGCGCGAGTACGAGTCGAACGAGCAGCTGCGCACTGCCTACGAACTGGAGGCGCAGGCCGTCGGCCACGACCTCAGCCGGGGCGTGTCGTCGTTCGAGAAGATCTCCCGGCCCGGGCCGGCTGCCGTCGTCGACCTCGACCCCGACGGGGTGCCGCGGGACGTCACGGCCGAGTACCACGACCTCGTCGCCGACGAGCTCGATGCCCAGCACGGTGCCGGCGCGGGCGGTGCGCGCGAGTTCGTGACGGCCGGGTAGGGAACGGGCGGTGTGGGCTCGGTCGGCCCGGATGGGGGGAGGTTCCGGGCCGGCCGAGCGTCGAGGGGCGCCTGGGAGCGCGGTGCGGACCGGTTACGGGAGGCGCAGGTGCTGACCGATCCGCAGCACATTCGGGCTCGAGAGGTGCGCGCGGTTGGCCCGCCACAGGGCGTGCCAGCCACCGCGGACGTGGTGACGCCGGGCGATGACGGTCAGCGTGTCGCCCCGCCGCACGACGTAGGCGTGGCCGGAGGCGTGCCGGGTCGGTTGGCGGGTGACGGCGTGGCGGGTGGCGGCGTGGCGGGTCGTGTGACGCGTGGCCTGGTGTCGCACGGTGCGGTGGGCGGTGTCCGTGCCGGCCGTGCGCGGCAGGGCGGCCGAGGTGGCGTCACCGCTGCTGCGGGTGAGTCCGGCGCGCGAGCCGCAGACCGGCCAGGCGCCGGGGCCCTGCTCGGCCAGCACACGGCGGGCGACCTCGATCTGCTCGAGGCGGGTGGCGTGGTCCGCCCGGCCCGCATAGAGGTGCCCACCGAACGCGCTCCACGTGCTGGCGGTGAACTGCAGACCGCCGTAGAAGCCGTTGCCGGTGTTGATGTGCCAGTTGTTGCTGCTCTCGCAGGCGGCGACCCGGTCCCAGACCGGGGAGGTCGTGGCGGCGTCGGCCGAGCCGGCGAGGGCGGTGGTGGCAACCGCGGTGGCGCCGACGGTGCTGATCAGCGCCGTGGCGATGCGCGCGCTGCCGCGCGAGGAGTGGACAGGGGCGGAACTGTGTCTGGGCACGTAGGAACGCGACGTCATGGTGACCTTTCCTGGCGACGAGTCGTATCGCCGAACTCGGAGCGATCCCGCCAGGCGTCGGCCCGCAGCGCATCGGAGGCACTGGGTGCCGCGCTCCATCCGGCCGTCATCTCGACTGGCCGCGGTGCGCAGATCGAACTTCCGTCAAAGACCCCCGCCGGCCCCGTTGTTCGGGTACCTCATGGCGATGCGTACCGCTGCTCGGTACGGCGCCCGCCCGGTGGCGTGACGCGGCCTTGCGAAGAACCTGACACATCACGGCCCGATCTCCAAACCGCCGATGGTCCCGGCAAATCAGGACGAATCGGGGCCGGAGGTCCCGCCGGTGACCGGGGGCGCAGCTCTCGGGCCGGCCCGCGGAACGCCGTCGGGCCCGTGAACCGGGAGGTCTGCTCGGCTGGGACACTGGACACCGGCCGGGGTCTTCCGGCCGACGATTCATCGACCCACGATCTACACGCAGGGACGGACAGTGGCCCAGTTCATCTACACCATGCAGAAGGTGCGCAAGGCGCACGGCGACAAGGTGATCCTCGACGATGTCACCCTGGCGTTCCTGCCCGGCGCGAAGATCGGGGTCGTCGGCCCGAACGGCGCCGGCAAGTCCAGCGTGCTGAAGATCATGGCCGGCCTGGACCAGGCCTCCAACGGCGACGCGACGCTGATGGCCGGCGCGACGGTCGGCCTGCTCCAGCAGGAGCCGCCGCTGGACGACACGAAGACGGTGCGCGAGAACGTCGAGGACGCGGTCGCCGACCTGCGCGCGACCCTCGCCCGCTTCGAGGAGGTCTCGGCCGCCATGGGCGAGCCCGATGCCGACTTCGACGCGCTGCTCGGTGAGCAGGGCGAGCTCATGGAGAAGATCGAGCACGCCGAGGGCTGGGAGCTCGACAGCCGCATCGAGCAGGCGATGGACGCGCTGCGCTGCCCGCCCGGCGACGAGGCGGTCACGCACCTGTCCGGTGGCGAGCGGCGCCGGGTCGCGCTGTGCAAGCTGCTGCTCGAGCAGCCCGATCTGCTGCTGCTCGATGAGCCCACCAACCACCTCGACGCCGAGTCGGTGCAGTGGCTGGAGCAGCACCTCGCGAAGTACCCCGGCACGATCCTCGCCGTCACCCACGACCGGTACTTCCTGGACAACGTGGCGCAGTGGATCCTCGAGCTCGACCGGGGCCGCGCCTATCCCTACGAGGGCAACTACTCGACCTACCTCGAGAAGAAGGCCGAGCGTCTCGACGTCGCGGGCAAGAAGGACCAGAAGCTGCAGAAGCGGTTGCGCGACGAGCTCGAGTGGGTGCGCCAGAACGCCAAGGGCCGCCAGACCAAGAGCAAGTCACGCCTGGCCCGCTACGAGGAGATGGCGGCCGAGGCCGAGAAGACGCGCAAGCTCGACTTCGAGGAGATCCAGATCCCGCCGGGCCCGCGCCTGGGCAACATGGTCATGGAGGCGAAGGGCCTGACCAAGGGCTTCGACGGCGAGCTGCTCTGGGACGACATCTCCTTCTCGCTGCCGCGCGGTGGCATCGTCGGCGTCATCGGCCCGAACGGCGTCGGCAAGACCACGCTGTTCAAGATGATGGTCGGGCAGGAGCAGCCCGACGCCGGCGAGCTGCGCCTCGGCGAGACGGTGAAGATCAGCTACGTCGACCAGGGCCGCGGCGGCCTCGACCCGGCCAAGAACGTGTGGGAGCTCGTCTCCGACGGCCTCGACTACATCAAGGTCGGCAACGTCGAGATGCCCTCGCGGGCCTACGTCGGCGCGTTCGGCTTCAAGGGCCCGGACCAGCAGAAGCCGTCGCGCGTGCTGTCCGGTGGCGAGCGCAACCGCCTGAACCTGGCGCTGACGCTCAAGGAGGGCGGCAACCTGCTGATGCTCGACGAGCCGACCAACGACCTCGACGTCGAGACCCTGGGCTCGCTCGAGAACGCGCTGCTCGAATTCCCCGGCTGCGCCGTCATCACCTCGCACGACCGCTGGTTCCTCGACCGCATCGCCACGCACATCCTGGCCTGGGAGGGCACCGAGGAGAAGCCGGGCAACTGGTTCTGGTTCGAGGGCAACTTCGATTCCTACGAGAAGAACAAGATCGAACGCCTCGGCGCCGACGCCGCCCGCCCGCACGCGGTGACCCACCGCAAGCTGACGCGCGACTAGCCGTGACGCGGTTCGTGCACGAGGTGCACATGCGGTGGTCGGACATGGATGCCTACCGCCACATCAACAACACCGCGTACCTCGCCTACCTCGAGCAAGCCCGCGTGGCGATGTTCTTCCACCGAAACGAGGGGTTCTCGAGCGGCACGGTGATCCGGCGGCACGAGATCGACTACATCCGACCGATCGTCTACCACCCCGAGCCGCTGCGGCTCGAGCTGTGGGTCGACACCATCCGGGGCGCGTCGTTCGTCGTGCACTACGAGGTGCTGGACGGCGACCGGGTGGCGGCCCGGGCGTCGACCACCTGCGTCACGATCGACTTCGACGCCGACGCACCCCGCCGGCTCAGCGACGAGGAGCGCGCGATCCTGCGCGGCTTCGCCGACGAACCGGCATGAGCGACGCTTGCTGACGGTCGCCGACCGGGACGCGCTCGCCGGACTCGCCCCGCTGCTGCGCCGCGCCGTCGGGCTCGACCCGCGCAGCCTGGCCCGCTTCCGGCTGGGTGGCGCGGTCGCGACCGGGCTGGTGCGGCTGCCGTTCGACGTCCTCGTCTCCCGCACGGTGCACGTCACTCCGCGGGACGACACCGTCGACGTCGCGGTGCGCGCGGCCGACACGATCGCCTGGCTCGACGGCGAGACCACGGAGCCGCCCGCGCCGCACGACGCCGAGTGGCGCACCGGACTGCCGCCGGCCGGCGGGTGGCGCCGGCTCGAGAGCGTCCCCGACTCGGTCGTGCGACCGCTCGTCCGCAGCGGCGCCCAGACCCTGGCCGACGCCGCCGCCCGCGAGGGCGTGCCGGGGGCCCGGCCCCGGTCCGAGGTCGCCGACGCGCTGCTCGACTCCACGGTGCTCACCGTCACCGACGACGCCGGGGTGAGCGCGGACGTCTCCCTGCGAGCGCTGAGCGCGCTCACCCGGATGGACTTCCTGCCCCGCGGAGGCCGGATCTTCGTCGACACGGCCGGCCGCTGGGTGCGCGTCGTCGCCGAGTACGGGACGGTCTACCTCGAACGCCCCGGCTCCGGCCTGCTCCTGCGCTGAGCGCGCGTCAGCGAAGCCAGACCGCGGTGTCCGGCGGCAGGTCGTCGCCGATCGCTTGCGAGGCGAGCACGACCTCACCCGCCGGGCGGGCGACCGCCTCGTCGGACATGTTGAGCAGCACGGTCAGCTCGCCCCGCCGGTAGCCGAGCACGCCGTCAGGCGCGTCGAGCCATTCGAGCGGCGCGGTGTGCAGGGCGGCCAGCTCGTTGCGCAGCCGCAGCGCCGTGCGGTAGAGCGTCAGCGTCGAAGCCGGGTCGCCGGCCTGCACCTCGGCCGTCGACGACGTCCACTCGGCCGGCATCGGCAGCCAGGTCTCCGAGCCGGTGGTGAAGCCGAACGGTGGCGCGTCTCCCGACCAGGGCAGCGGCACCCGCTCGCCGTCGCGGCCGCGCTCGGCCCGCCCGGTGCGCTCCCAGATCGGGTCCTGCAGCGCGTCGTCGGGCAGCTCGACGTTCTGCAGGCCGAGCTCGTCGCCGTTGTAGACGTAGGCGGCACCCGGCAGCGAGAGCTGCACGAGCGCCGCGCCGCGGGCCCGGGCGAGACCGCGCGCGCCGCCGCCGTAGCGCGTCGCGGCCCGGTCAACGTCGTGGTTGTCGAGCACCCAGGTGCAGGGCGCGCCGACCTCGGCCAGGGCCCGGATCGAGCGGTCGATCGCGTCGCGGAACCGGTCCGCACCCCAACCGACGTCCACCAGTTCGAAGTTGAAGGCGAGGTTGAGCTCGTCCGGACGCACATAGCGGGCCAGCCGCTCCGGGTCGGCGACCCAGGCCTCGCCGACGGCCATCCGGTCGCCGTCGTAGGAGTCGAGCACGCGGCGGAACATCGCCAGGATCGGGTGGACGTCATCGCGGTCCCACCGGATGTCCTGCACGGTCGGCACGGTCATGCCGTCGGGCTTGCGCTCGAGCACGGACAGATCCATGTCGGGCAGCCCCGGCTCCTTGGCCATCGAGTTCGCGACGTCGATCCGGAAGCCGTCGACGCCCCGGTCGAGCCAGAACCGCAGGATGCGCTCGAACTCGGCCCAGACGTCGAGGTTGGTCCAGTCGAGGTCGGGCTGCGAGCTGTCGAACAGGTGCAGGTACCAGTCGCCGTCGGGCAGCCGGGTCCACGCCGGTCCGCCGAAGACCGACGGCCAGTTGTTCGGCGGCAGCGCGCCGTCGGGGCCGGTGCCGGGGCGGACGACGAAGCGCGACCGCTCGGGCGTGTGCCGGCCGCCCTCGAGCACGGCCCGGAACCACTCGTGCTCGACCGAGAAATGGTTCGGGACGATGTCGATGGTGACCCGGATGCCGCGCTCGTGGGCGGCGGCCAGCAGCGCGTCGAAGTCCTCGAGTGTGCCGAACATCGGGTCGACGTCGCACGGGTCGGCGACGTCGTAGCCGCCGTCGGCCATCGGCGAGCGGTAGAACGGGGAGAGCCACAGGGCGTCGACGCCGAGGTCGACGAGGTGATCGAGCCGCTCGCGGATGCCGATCAGGTCACCGATGCCGTCGCCGTTGCCGTCGGCGAAGCTGCGGGGGTAGATCTGGTAGAAGACGGCGTCGGTCCACCACGGACGGTCGCTGAAAGCGTTCTTGGTCACGGCGCCCATTGTGCCGATGCCGGCATCCGGTTATCCGGGCAGGTTCCGCATCGACTCGGCGGCCTGCGAGAGGTAGTCCCACAGCGGCCGCTCGTAGGCCGGCGGCAGCCCGAGCGAGTCGAGCGCGACCCGCATCCGGTGGAGCCACGCGTCGCGCTGCGCCACCCCGATCGCGAACGGCGCGTGCCGCATGCGAAGCCGCGGGTGGCCGCGCTCCTGCGAGTAGGTGCCGGGCCCGCCCCAGTACTGCATCAGGAACATCCGGAGCCGTTCGGCCGCCGGGCCGAGGTCCTCCTCGGGGTAGAGCGGCCGCAGGACCGGGTCCTCGGCGACGCCCTCGTAGAACCTGTCCACCAGCCGGCGGAACGTGTCCTCGCCGCCGACCGCCGCGTAGAAGGTGTCCGCCCGCTCGTCCCCACCTGGTAATCCGGTCACGGCCCCATTCTGTCCGACGGCTCAGTACGGTCTGCCCATGGACTTCGATCTGATCGTGCTGGGGCTCGGGCCGGGCGGCGAGGAGGTCGCCGGCAAGGTGGCCGAGGCGGGGCGTCCGGTGCTGGGCGTCGACCCGCGCCTGGTCGGCGGCGAGTGCCCCTACTTCGGGTGCATCCCGTCGAAGATGATCCTGCGCGGCGCCGACCTGCTCGGCGAGACGCGGCGCGTCGACGGCGTGGCCGGGCACGCGACGGCCGAGCCCGACTTCACCCCGGTGGCCGACCGCATCCGCGACGAGGCCACCGACGACTGGGACGACACCGTGGCGGTCGAGCGCTTCGAGCGGCAGGGCGGCACCTTCGCCCGCGCCGCCGGACGGCTCGCCGGGCGCGACGAGCAGGGCCGCCTCCGAGTCCGGGTCGGCGACGACACCCACACCGCCGCCCGCGTCGTCGTCGCCACCGGCACCGCCCCGGCCGTCCCGCCGATCGCCGGGCTCGCCGGGCTGCGCGCTTCCGGCGACGGCGTCGACGGGCCGGTCTGGACGAACCGTGAGGTGGTGCGGACCCGCAACGCGCCGCCCTCGCTGATCGTGCTCGGCGGTGGCGCCATCGGCTGCGAGCTGGCCCAGGGCTTCGCCCGGTTCGGCTCGAAGGTCACCGTCGTCGAGGCCGCGCCGCACCTGCTCATGCCCGAGGAGCCCGAGGCCGGGAGGGTCGTCGCCGACGTCTTCCGCCGCGAGGGCATCACCGTGCACGAGGGGGTCGGCGCGACGGAGGTGACCGGCGGCGGCGACGGCGTTGTGGTCACGCTCGAGGACGGCACGACCGTCACCGGCGCCAAGATCCTCGTTGCCGCCGGGCGCCGGCCCGAGCTGGCCGACATCGGGCTCGACACGATCGGTCTCGACCCGAAGGCGCGCAACCTCGACGTCGACGACCACATGCAGGTGCAGTCCGGCGGCGCCCCGGTCGACGGCCTGTACGCCGTCGGAGACATCACCGGCCGGGGCGCGTTCACCCACGTCGCGGTCTGGCAGGCCAAGGTGCTCACAGAGCATTTGCTCGGCGCCGAGGAGCAGTTCGGCGGCTATCACGGGCTGGCCTGGGCCACCTTCACCGACCCCGAGGTCGGTCGGGTCGGGATGTCGGAGATGCAGGCCCGCGACGCCGGGCTGTCCGTCCGCACCGGCGTGCAGCCGATCGCGTCCAACAGCCGCGGCTGGATCCACGGGCCCGGCAACGACGGCTTCGTCAAGCTCGTCGAGGACTCCGACCGCGGCGTGCTGGTCGGCGCGACCGTGGTCGGCCCGTACGGCGGCGAGCTGCTCGGGCTGCTCACCCTCGCCGTCCACGCCGAGGTGCCGGTCAGCACGCTCGCGACGATGCACTACGCCTTCCCGACCCTGCACCGCGCGGTGCTCGAGGCGGTCGGCGCGCTCAGCGCGTAGGGGCGTCGCTCGGCACGGGCGGTTCGGCCGCCGGGTCCGCGGCCGGCGGCGGCTCGGGGGTCGAGCCCTTCGGGTCGGGCGGCAGGTGGGCGTCGATGTCGAGGCGGTCCAGCCGGTCGCGGATGCGGCGGCGCAACTCGCGGGCGGTGCGCCACTGCTCCAGCGGGCGCACGCGGGCCACGAGCCGGATCACCGTCTCCTCGCGGGTGATCGACTCGACGCCCTGCACCTCCGGCGGCTGCAGGAACACGGCCGACCAGCCCTCGTCGTCGGCCATCTCGTTGGCGACGTCGAGCATCGCCTGCGAGGCCTTGTCGACGTCGGCCCAGGCGTCGATCGGGATGTCCAGCACGACCTGGGCGAAGCCCTGGCTCTTGTTGCCGACCCGCACGACCTCGCCGTTGCGCACGTACCAGACGGTGCCGTTGACGTCGCGCAGCTGGGTCGAACGCAGCCCGACCGACTCGACGGTGCCGGTGGCCTTCTCGAAGTCGATGACGTCGCCGACGCCGTACTGGTCCTCGAGCATCATGAACATGCCGGACAGGAAGTCCTTGACGATGTTCTGCGCGCCGAAACCGAGCGCGACGCCGACGATCGACGTGCCGGCGATGAACGGCGCGAGGTCGATGCCGAGCTCGCTGAGGACCAGCAGGAACGCGATCACGAACATCGTGAACGAGACGGCCGACTTCAGCACCGAACCGATCGTGGCCGCGCGTTGCGCGCGACGTTGGGACTGCAGCCCTGACCCCTCGAGGAGGGCGCTGTTCTGCACCCGCTCGCGCAGCGGCCGAAGGATGCGGGGCACCTTGCCGCCGGTGGGCCGGACCGCGCGATTGATGACGCGGTGCAGCAGGGCCCGGATCACCAGGGTCACCAGGATGATCAGCACGATGCGGATCGGGGTCTCGATGATGACCTTGCTGTGATCCTCGACGAATTTCGGCAGGGACAGGAGACCTTCGGGATGCGTGGTGCTCATGCCGCCCGACTGTGCCACGGGGCCCCGGGGCCGATGCAAACGCGACATGCCCGGTGTGAACGGACCCACGACGGCAGATCCGCGGCGGAATGGGGGTGCACGGAGCCCGCTCGTCGGGTTCACTGTCTAGTAGGTCGGAGGTAGGAGATGGGCGCAGCGTTGGTCCTCAACGCGACGTACGAGCCCCTGTGCGTCGTGCCGCTGCGGCGCGCGGTCGTCCTCGTCCTGGCCGAGAAGGCCGTCGTCGTCGAGGCCACCGACCGGGTGATGCACTCCGAACGGCTGGCCGTACCCATCCCGACCGTCGTGCGTCTCGCCCGCTTCGTCAGGGTTCCCTACCGCCGGGAAGTGCCGCTCACGCGGCGCGCGGTGCTGGAGCGCGACCGCCACGCCTGCGTCTACTGCGGCCATCGCGCCGACACGATCGACCACGTCCGCCCCCGTTCCCGGGGCGGTACGCATGTCTGGACGAATGTGGTGGCGGCCTGCGCTCGCTGCAACCATCGCAAGGGCGACCGGCTGCTGTCCGAACTCGGGTGGCACCTGTCGCCCCAGCCCGTGCAGCCGCCGGCCACGGTCGCGGTCGTGATGGGATGGACGGCCCGCGAACCGTCCTGGGAGCCCTACCTCGGCCTGCCCGAGAGGCTCGGGGCGATCGCTCCCGCCGTCTGATCCGCCCGCTACGTTCGCAGGCATGGCCCAGCTGCACGATCTGACCGCGCTCGATGCCGCCGCGGCGGTGCGTCGCCGCGAGGTGAGCCCGACCGAACTCGTCGAGCACGCCCTCGACCGCATCGCCCGCCTCGACGTGCAGGTGGGCGCGTTCGTCACCGTCACCGCCGAGTCGGCGCGGGCCGAGGCCGCGGCGGCCGAGGCGCGGGTGCTCGCGGCCGACGATCCGGCCGCGCTGCCGCCGCTGCTCGGCGTCCCGACCGCGATCAAGGACCTCAACATGGTCGCGGGCGTGCCGACGAAGCTCGGGTCGACGGTGTTCGCCGGCTTCGTCCCCGACTACGACGACAACGTCGTGCGGCTGCTGCGCGAGGCCGGGACGATCAGCGTGGGCAAGACCTCGACCCCCGAGATCGGGCTGCCCTGCTACACCGAGACCGACATCGGACCGCCGGCCCGCACCCCGTGGGACACGTCGCGGCTCGCCGGCGGCTCGAGCGGCGGGGCCGCAGCCGCGGTGGCCAGCGGCTTCCTGCCCTTCGCGCAGGGCAGCGACGGCGGCGGGTCGATCCGCATCCCGGCCAGCGTGTGCGGTCTGGTCGGTCTCAAGACCTCGCGCGGACGAGTCTCGCGCGGGCCGCTCGACCTCGACTCCACCCGCCTCAGCGTGCTCGGCCCGCTGGCCCGCACCGTGCGCGACGCCGCCGCGTTCCTGGACGCGGTCGCGATCCCGCAGCCGGGCGACCCCGAGCGGCTGCCCGCGCCCGCCGACGGCTTCCTGGCCCAGTGCGAGCGGGACCCGGGCCGCCTGCGCATCGGGCGCTACCTCGACCCGCCCATGGACGCCGAGGTCGACCCGGAGGTGCGGGCCGCGTGGTCGGCGGCGGCCGAGCTGCTGGCCGGGCTCGGTCACGAACTCGAGGACAGCGCGCCCCCGATCCCGCCCGAGGCGATCCCGCACTTCGAGACGATCTGGGCGGTGTCGGCCGCGTGCGCACCGGTCGACCCGGCTCGCGAGCCGGGGCTGCGTCCGCTCACGCGGCACCTGCGCGAGCGCGGCCGGGCGGTCAGCGGGGTCCAGTTCGCCGATGCCCTGGCCATGCTCAACGTCTTCTCCCGTCGGGGCATCGCCGCCTCGGCGCACCTCAACGCGGTGCTGACGCCGACCGTCGCCCTGCTGCCGCGCCCCATCGGCTGGTTCCAGGAGCCCGACGGCGACCCGGCGGAGGACTTCGAGCGACAGAAACGCTTCACGCCCTACACCGCGATCTACAACACGACGGGGCAGCCGGCCATCTCGCTGCCGCTCTACCAGAGCCGCGAGGGCCTGCCGATCGGCGTCATGCTCGTCGGCCGGCCCGGGGGAGAGGCGGCCCTGCTGACCCTGGCCGCGCAGCTCGAGGCGGCCTGCCCCTGGCGCGACCGGGTGCCGCCGATCTGGCACGAGTGACGCGGGTCCGATTCCGGGCCTGCCGCCTGCGCTCGCTCAGGGACGGTTCGCTACCTTAACGCGGTGACGATCGTGCAGACCGTGCTTGTTTTCGTCGGCATACCGGCCGGCATCATCGCGCTCGTCTTCCTTGCCGTGTACGGCAAGTCGATGGTGCGCCAGCCCAACCGGTACCGCCCGGGCAAGGCATGGACCTATCCGCCGTCCTGGTTCGTCCCGCATCCCGATGCGGTGGCGCCGACGGCGTCCAACGAGACGACGACGACGGCGGTCGGGGGTGCCAGCGGTGAGTGGTGAGGTCACGAAGGTCGCGCGCAACGAGCTGCAGCACGGCCCGCAGGGCGAGCTCGGCGCCGGCGACGGCCCGTTCACCACGCGGCAGCTGACCCGCATCGACGAGGCCCTGACGCTGTCCAGCCGCGAGACCGGGCTGACCTATTCCGTCTACGTCGGCGAGTTCAAGGCGCCGACCCGCGCGCACGCCGAGGCGCTGTTCGAGAAGCTCACCGACTCCTCGGTGCTCGTCGCGGTGTCGCCGGGCCAGCGTGCCCTGCACATCGTCACCGGCCCCGACTCGGCCAAGCGGCTGCCCAACCGGGCGTGTGCCCTGGCCGCGCTGGCCATGCGGGCCTCGTTCGCCAACGGGGACCTCACCGGAGGCATCGTGACCGGCCTGCGGATGCTGGCCGACTCCGCCGGCAACCGCTGATCCACCCCGGCCGGCCACCTCGCCCGCGCCGGCTCCGCGGCCCACATCGTCGACCCCGACGAGCGCCCGGCCGAGCCCGACGACTCCGGCGCCGTCACCGACGGCGTCGTGCGCCCCGTTGCAGCACCTGGTCGGGGCGTGCT
>NZ_DASYFV010000032.1:0-34283 GCF_036000465.1 Jatrophihabitans sp.
GTGGCCGCGGTTCAGGCGTGGGTGCCGACGAAGTACGCGCGGCTGACGTGGCGGGTGATCAGCGGGCCGATGCCGCTCGGCGGGGTGGTGAGCACGGTCCAGGCCGAGGTCGTCTCGATGACGCCGCCGTGGGGCGCGGTGGGCGGGCCCCAGACGATGCCGTCGTGGACGCAGGAGTACTCGCCGACCCATGACGGGTGCAGGTGCAGCCAGCCCCAGGCGCCGCCGTCCCGGATGGAGCAGGTGTCGCCGTCGGAGAGCACGAGCGAGAGCGGCGAGGTGGAGCGGGGTGCGCTGACGCGGGCGACCCGGCCCGTGTCCGGGATCTTCACCAGGGTGTGGGCGCGGGCGTTGCGCAGGCACAGCACGCGGGCCGGCGTCGCGGACTTCCAGCAGGCGATGGCGTACTCGGCCGACGGACTGCACTCCAGGATGTTCGCGTTGACCGCGCCCGGTGAGGCGTCGGGGTAGCTGCAGTCGACCTGGCCGGTCGGTTCCTGGGCCACGGTGTAGCCGGCGACAGGATAGCCGGCCACCGTCACCGGTCGGACGACGATCCGGACGGTCGCCGGGGTGGTTGCCGTGGCGGCACCGGCGCCGAACAGCGCGGCGGCGGCGGCGGCCAGAGAACAGAGGGCGAGGATGCGCATCGGACGATTCTCCTGTCGAGGGCGAGATGCCGGACAGGAGCCGGGCGCCCCGACCCGTGATACGCGCGGGTCCCACACGTTCAGACGCGTCTCAGCCGGCCAGGGCGGCGAGAAGCGCGCGGGCGGCGACGACCTCGGGAGCGCCGAGCCGGTCGAAGATCCCGACGGCGGTGCGGGCGAGCTCGAGGGCGGCGTCGCGCTCGTCGCGGCGGTCGAGCACGCGGGCGAGGTGCAGGGTCGTGCGGGCCCGGTTGTAGTCGTCGTGGTGCTCGGCCTGCAGATCGATCGCGCGGCGCAGGTGGGCCGCGGCACCGTCGAGCTCGCCGAGCGTGAGCAGCGCCCGGCCGAGCGAGGTGAGGGCCGCGGCCTCGCCGGTCGGATCGTCGTGCGCGCGGCACAGCTCGGCGGCGCGCCGGGCGTGCTCGATCGCCTCGTGCACGCGGTCGGTGTGCTGCTCGGCCTCGGCCAGGTTGTTCAGCACGATGCTCACCCGCCACTCGTCGCCGCCGGCCCGGGCGTGCGTCTCGGCGCGGAGCAGCGTCGTCACCGCGTCCTCGTAGCGGCGCAGGTCGACGTAGAGGTTGCCGAGGTTGCTCAACGCCATCGCCGCCCCCACCTGCTCCCCCGCCTCGGCGTACGCGGCGGCCGCGCGCTCGAACTGGGTTGCCGCGAGCTCGGCCCGGCGCAGCTCGCGGAAGGCGATGCCCAGACCGTTGCTCGCCGTGGCGATCGGCGCCGGGCGGTCCAGCGCCTCGGCCGCCCGGAGCGCTGTGGTGAAGCAGGCGATCCAGGCCGGCCAGGGCTTGCGCCGGTCGAAGTAGGACAGCAACGCGTTGGGCAGTTGCCACGCGGTGGCCAGGTCCCCGGACCGCAGCGCTTCGTCGACCGTCGCGACCAGGTTGGGCAACTCGCGGTCGCACCACGACAGCGCGTCGTCGGCGTCGGCGAACGATCGGGGGACGACGCCGTCGGCGACCACGGGCACGGGAACGGGCCCGCGCTGGGGCAGGATCGCCGCGCCGGCAGCCACCGCGGAGTGGACGTACCAGCTCGCTGCCCGGGATCGGGCCGCAGCCGGCACGCGATCGTGCAGGAACGCGCGGATCAGGTCGTGCACCGCGAAGGTCCCGTCGGCCGATCCGCTCGCCTCGATCAGGTTCGCCGCCTGCAGCGCCCGCAGGTCGGCCAGCACCGCACCGGGCGGCGAGCCGGTCGCGGCCGTCGCGGACTCGGCGGTGAAGCGGCGACCGGGCAGCGCGGCGATCGCCGCAAGGGTCTCTTGCAGCGTCGAGGGCAGGACCGCGACCGCGCTCGCGAGCACGGTGCGCACCGCCGCGCTCTCGACGCCGAGCCCGTGCTCGAGGGCGTCGAGTCGCGAGCGGGCGTCGCGCAGACCGGTCAGCAGCGGCCCGGTGCCACCGTTCGCGCGGATCTGCTCGGCCGCCAGTCGCAGCGCGAGGGGCAGGTGACCGCAGAGGTGGGCGAGCTCGAGCAGGCGGTCGGTGTCGTCGGACGGCGGGACGAAGCGGCCGAGCAGCTCGATCGCGTCGCCGTCGGGCATGGGCTGCACCTGCAGCACGCCCGCCCCGGCGCCGATGACGAGATCGGTGAGCCGGTTGCGACTGGTGACGACGGTGACGCACCCGGCGGACGCCGGCAGCAGGCTCCGCACCTGATCGCTCGACCCGGCGTTGTCCAGCACGACCAGCAGTCGCCGGCCGGCGGAGGCGGACCGGAACAGGGCCGCCAGCTCGGCCTCGCCCGCCGGCAGCGAGGCCCGGGGCACGCCCAGCGCGGGCAGGAACGCGCTCAACACGTCGACCGGCCGCAGCGGTGCGCCGGGGCCGAACCCGGCGAGCTCGGCGAACAGCACCCCGTCGGGGAACTCGTCGGCAACCTCGTGGGCCCAGCGCAGCGCAACGGACGTCTTGCCCACCCCGGGCATGCCGGTGACGACCACCGTCGAGCTCCCGGTCGCGCGGTCGGCCGCCAGCTCGCTCAGCCTCGCGAGGTCGGCCGCCCGGCCGACGAAGTCACGGGTCACGGCCGGCAACTGGCGCGGGGTCATCGCGGGCCGCCCCTCCGCCTCCGCGGGAGCGGCCGCAGGCGGCACCCGGGCGGTCGGGTCGTGCAACGCGTTGCGGGCCGCGATCCACCGCGAGCGCCACACCTGCAGGTCGGCCAGGGCCGGGTCCAGGTCGTGCTCGGCGACAGCCGCGTGCCGCACGCACGCCCGGACGAAGGCCCGCACGAACCACCAGCTCGGCATCGACTGCCCGCGCAGCACGTCGCTCACCGTCGACCGTTTCAGCGTGGGGTCGAGACGCTGCAGCGCCGTGTACGGCGGATCGCCCGACGACGCCCGCAGGGCCCGCAGCGGGACGGCGAGGGCGCCCCGCAACTGCCGGCGGTCATCGGGCGTCCCGGCGCGCGCGCTGTCGCGTCGAGACGCATCGCTCCGCACTGCGGACCCCCACCCGTGCCGTCGTTGCGGTGGATCTTAGGCACCGATCTTCTCGATCTTCGCTGCCCCGAGCCACGCTCACGTCGTCCGGAGTTGTCCGGAGCGCTCGCCGGAGGCCGTGACATTTGTGACGATCTTGGGGCGCGCCCGCCGATCAACGTGCGGACCGAGGCAGGGACGGCCCGGTGGGGTGGGGACGGGCGGTCGCACGGGGCCCGGATCGGTCGTCCGATCCGGGCCCCGGCTCACGACCGCAGGTAGCTGATCGTCGGTGAACCGACGACATGGGTGTCCGTGAGCCAGCCGCTCGCACCGCTGAAGGCGACGAGGACGTGCGGCGGCAGGGTCACGTGCACGCTCATCACGAGGTGGCCGTCGACGCTGACGACGATGGTGCCCGCCGGGCTGATGCTGACCGTGACCACGTGCGTGGCATTGCGCAGCAGCGGGATCGCGGTCGTGGCGGCCAGTCGGGTCAGGCCGCCGGTGCCGCGGCGGGCGGCGACGACGGTGGCGTAGTTGGACGACCGGATGCCGTTCGCCGGATAGGTCTGCACGGTGATCGCGGTGGCCGCGATGCCGCCGATCCCGAGCGCACCACCGGCGCCGCCGAGCGAGCGATAGGTCGCGTAGCGCGGGTCGAGCAGGACCAGGCCCAGGCCGTTCGCGCCGGCGGTGCCGGTACCGCTGATCCGCTCCCCGAACGTCGCGCGCAGACCGAGCGGCGACACGACGGTGCGGTTGACCACGTCACCCGCGCTGGCGCGCTGCCCGGAGGCGGTGAGCACGACGGTGTTGCCCGAGCGCCGGGCCGTGCCGTTCAGCACCCAGCTGCTGTCGGCGAAGCCGGCGAGGCGGTGCAGGATGCCGGTGCCGGTGAGCGCGACGGTGGCCCGGCCGCCGCCGGTGGTCACGCCGAACGTCGCCGTGGACGCGGTCGCACCGGTCGGCGCGAAGAGCACCGGCACGGCGACGGCCTGACCCGGCGCGATCGACAGGCCGACCGCGGGCAGCGTGGCCGAGAACGGGGCGGGCGGTGCGGTCACCGACCGGACGACCTCGGTGAGCGGTCCGTTGTTGGTCAGCGTCACGGTGCGGGTGCTGCTCGCGTAGGTCGCGACCGACCCGAACGCGACCGGCGTCGGGCTCGCGGTGAGGGCCTGGCCGGTCGTGCCGTTCCCGGTGAGGGTCACCGACCGGTCACCGAAGCCGTCGTCGGCGCCGATCGCGTACGTGCCGAGCGACGCGTGCGCGGCGGCCGGCTGGTAGGTGACCTGCTGGAACACCAGCTGCCCCGGCTGGATGGTGAGCCCTTCGGCCAGCGGCGTCGCCGAGACGAAGTCACCCGACGGAGCCTTCGCCTTGGTGACGGTCACCGGGAGGTTGCCGGTGTTGTCCAGCGTGAAGGACGCGGTCTTCGCCGCGCCGACGGCGACGGTGCCGAAGGCGAGCGTCGACGGGGTGACCGTGAGATGGCCCTGACCGCTCACCGCGCTGCCGGTGATCGGCACCGTCAACGCACCGGCCGACGACGTCACCGTCAGCGACGACGTCTCCGGCCCCGGACTCGTCGGCGCGTAGACCACCGACACGATGACGTTGTTGCCCGGCGTGATCACGTCACCGACAGCGGGCAGGCCCGACGTGGTGAACGATCCGCCGGTCGGGCTCGTCGACACGACCGTCTCGCTCTGGGTGCCGGTGTTGGTGATCTGCAGGTTGAGGGTGCGTTGCGAGCCGGTGGGTTGGCTGTCGAAGGTGAGCCCGCTCGGGGTCGCGGCGAGACCGGTGCGCGTGCCGGTGCCGGTGAGGCTCACCCCGACCGTCCCCTGGTCGGTGATCAGGCTGAGCGTTCCGGTCGTCGACCCCGGCGCGGTCGGCGTGAAACTCACCGGCAGCGACAGCGTCTGCCCGGCCGCGAGCGAGGCGGGCAGCGCCGGCGGGGTGACCCGGAACGGTGCCGCGGTCTGCACCGAGTTCAGGACGAGCGCGCGCTGGGCCGTGATCGTCACGGTGGCGTTCGAGGTGTCGCCGACCGGCGTCGAGGCGAAGGTCGCCGGGGCAGCGGTGACAGCCGTGGCCGCCGGCCGGCCGAAGGCGAGCAGCGCGCCGTCGCGGGTGCCGACGTAGACGCGACCGTGATCGGTCATCGGCACGGCGAACTTGGCCGCGGTGCCGATCGGCGCCGACCAGATCTGCTGCAGCACCCCGCCCGTGCCCGGGACGGCGAGGTGCGCGACCAACCGTGCGCCCGCGCCCGTCGGCCCGGGTGCCTGCTCGGCCCACACCACCGCGGAACCGGGTGTCGTGCCGTCGGAGGTGACGACCGGCGATCCCGACGTGTAGCCGAACGTGTCGACCGAGGTGCCGGCCTCGAACAGTGCCGGCGTCCCCGCTCCCGTCACGCCGTACTTCAACGCGCGCAGCGGACCGCCCGAGCCGATCTCGTACACGTAGCCACCCTCGCCGCCGTAGGCCGACGGATGGCCCCACTCACCCTGGTACGGGCCGGTGACCCCGACGACGGCATCGGAGAGGTTCGGTCCCTGCGAGCGTCCGCCGAGGTTGTCGCGATCGAGCAGGAAGACCCGGCCGTCCTTGCCCATGACGACCATGAGCTTCGGGTGCGCGGTGCCGGCCCCGAACACCGGCGGCAGCAGCAGCGGACCGCCGCTGCCGAGATCGGTGTCGTTGAGGTCGAGCGTGGGGGCGTCGGACGGCGAGAAGAAGTCCGCGGCCGAGAGCGTGCCCGTCGAGCCGACCTGCAGTCGTACCGCCGACTCGGCCAGCGACAGGGGTGGCGCCGAACCGGGGCCGGGTGGTGGGGACAGGCCGTTGCCGGTGGTGAGGAAGATGCGGCCGGCGCTGTCCGAGGCGAGGCCGCCGCCGCCCTGCCAGATGCCCGCGCCCATGCTGCTCGTCGCCGGGTCGGTGGTCCACATCGCCGTCATCGACGCCGACGTCGTGCTGACACCGACCACGTAACCGCGATAGGGCTCGACATCGCAGTGCGAGCCGAAGGCGATGTAGACGACGCCGTTCATGAGCAGCAACCCGGGCCGCTGCATCTGATTCTCGGGGTCGAACGGTGAGGTCGGATCGTTCTGCGGCGACCCGGCGATCTTCACCGGCCACCCGGCGCGCTCGGCCCCGCTCGCGAGGTCGAGGGAATGCAGGTACCAGTGCGGATGGTCCACGTCCGCACCGTCGTTGACCTTCGTGGTGACGTAGACGGCCTTGCTCACCGGGTCGTAGACCGGCGTGCTGGTGACGCCGATGTTGGGCACCAGGTCGCCGCAGCCGATCGTCGACACCGGCCAGGCCGGCCCGAGGTCGCGCTGCCACGACACCGCGCCGGTCGACGCGTCCAGTCCGTAGATCTGGTCGTTCTCGGTCGCGACGACCAGCATCGAGCCGATCACGATCGGCTGGGCATAGATCTGACCGTCGAGGTGGGCCGCGAAGATCTGGCCGAAGTCCGACGACCGCACCGACGTCTGGGTCAGGGCGGGTTCGTTCGGGTCCCACGCGGTGCGCAGGGTGTCGACCGAGACGGTCGGGGCGTCGGCCCCGGCGGCTGCCGGTCTCGCGATCGCGGACGCGGCCAGGACGACGATGGCGACGACGCTGACCGACAGCACCCGCCGCACGTGCACGTTGAACGACACGAAGGCTCCCCCGAGACCTTGGACCGACGCCGGACGATACCGCGCCGTGATCACGCTTCGGGTCGACCCCCGAAACCGAGCTCATCGTGTGGCAGACGAGCGCCCGGCGGACGGAGGACAGGCGCCCGGCGCCTCAGGCGTTCGAGAGCGCGGCGATCACGATGATCGCGGGCACGAGGGAGATGATGCCGAGCACGAGCCCGGACAGCGCGAGTCCGGTGCCGGCCCCGCTCTTGCGCCCGGCCGACATCCCGGCCGCACCGAGGATCACGCCGAGGATCCCGAGCACCAGACCGAAGAACGGCACCCAGAAGAACACCAGGCCGAGCAGCCCGCAGACGAAGCCGGCGACGCCCAGACCGTTGTTCGGCGCGGGCTGCGCGTAAGGGTTCGGGTAGCCGTACCCGGGTGGCGCGGCGCCGTACTGCCCCTGCGGGTAGCCCGGCTGCGCCTGCTGCTGCGGGTACTGAGCCTGCGGGTACTGAGCCTGCGGGTACTGCTGCTGGGAGTACTGAGCCTGGGGGTACTGGTCCTGCGGATACGCCGGCTGACCCGAGTACTCCGCCGGCGCCGGCGCGTCGCGCTTCTCGAAGCCGTACGGTGGCTGCCCCTGCGAATCGGTCACGTCGTCCCCCGTTCCCGCGCCCGCGCGACCGCGAAGGGCGGTTCCCGTGGGACGAGACACAAGCTAGCCCCGTCCCACGGGAACCGCCATAGCGCGCGAGTGCCCGCCCCGACCGGCCCGATCCGCGTGTCCCCTCCCGTCCGGACGGCACCGCGGATACGATCGAACACATGGTCGATACGCAGTGGGCCGACGGCCTGGACGACGCTCAGTTGGACGCGGTCACGCACGGGCGCGGCCCGCTCGTCGTCATGGCCGGCGCGGGTACGGGCAAGACCCGCATGCTCACCTCGCGGGTGGCCCGGCTGCTCGAATCCGGCGTTCGTCCGGAGCGGGTGTTGCTGCTGACCTTCACCCGGCGGGCGGCTGCCTCGATGACCTCGCGGGCGGCCGCGCTGTGCGGCGATCCGCGCGTCGGGCAGCGCGTGTGGGGCGGCACGTTCCACGCCGTCGCGCACCGGCTCGTCACCGAGTACGCCGGCGCGCTGGGGCTGACCGGAGTCACGCTGCTCGACCCCGAGGACGTCGTCGGCCTGATGGACCTGCTGCGTGAGGAGCACGGGCTCACCGGCACCGGCACCCGCTTCCCCAGCAGCCAGAAGCTCGCCGATCTCTTCTCCCGCACGGTGAACACCGGTCGGCCGGCCCGCACCATCCTGGCCGAGGAGCTGCCCGACTTCTCGCACCAGACCGACGAGGTGCTCGGCCTGTTCCGCGCCTTCATGGCGCGCAAGCGCGAGCAGGGCCTGCTCGACTTCGACGACCTGCTGCTGTGCTGGGTGCAGCTGCTCGCCGACCCGGTGCTGGGCGAGAAGCTGCGCCGCCGGTGGGACTGGGTGCTGGTCGACGAGTACCAGGACGTGAACCGCGCCCAGGTCGACATCGTCACTGGGCTGCGTCCCGACGGCGACGGCCTCACCGTGGTCGGCGACGACGCCCAGGCGATCTACGGCTTCCGCGGCGCCAGCGGCGCGCACCTCAGCGACCTGCTGCACCGCCTGCCCGACGCCACCCTGGTCCGGTTGCAGCGCAACTTCCGATCGGTGCAGCCCGTTCTGGACCTCGCGAACGTCGTCCGCCCGGGCGCGGGCGGAACGCGGCTCCGGCTGACCGCCGACCGCGCCGGGGCGTCTTCCCGGCGTCCGGTGCTCGTGCGCTGCGACGACGCCGACACCGAGTCGCGGATGGTCGCCGACGCCGTGCTCGACGCGCAGCAGAACGGGCTGGCGCTGCGGGAGCAGGCGGTGCTGATGCGCGCCGGCAGCCACAGCAACGCACTCGAGGTCGAGCTGGCGATCCGCAACATCCCTTACGTGAAGTACGGCGGCATCCGCTTCCTCGACACCGCGCACGTGCGCGACCTCGTGGCTGCTCTGCGCGTCACGACCAACCCCCGCGACGAGCTCGCCTGGTACCGGCTGCTCGGCCGGCACCGCAACATCGGCCGGGCCACCGCCCGCGCGCTGACCCCGCTGCTCGTTGCCGACGACCCCGACACGAACGCCGTCGTTGCCGCCGCCCCGGACAAGGCCCGCACCGCGCTCGCCGCGACGCTGACCCAGCTCGCCACCGCGCGGTCGAGCACCGACGCCGGCGAGCGGGCCACGGCCTGCTTCGCCGCGGTGCGTCCGCTCATCCGGGCGCACTACCCCGACTGGACGGCCCGGCTCGAGGACGTCGAGCACATCGCCGACGCCGCCGCGACCCGCAACGACCTCGCCGGCTTCGTCGCCGAGCTCACCCTCGACCCCGGCTCGTCGAGCGCCGACTACGCCGGCGCGCCGCACAAGGACGAGGACTACCTGACGCTGTCGACGGTGCATTCGGCCAAGGGCCTCGAATGGACCGACGTGCACGTCATCCACGCCGTCGACGGCGCCTTCCCCTCCGACATGGCCCTGCACGACGACGACGGACTCGAGGAGGAGCAGCGGCTGTTCTACGTCGCGATCACCCGGGCGCGCGATTCGCTCACCGTCTACACCCCGACCCGCATGCCGACCGACTGGAACAGCTACCGCGCGCGGCAGGTGCACGCCAAGGCCAGCCGCTTCCTCACCGAGGACGCCCTGCGTTGCCTCGAGGTGCGCGTGCCGACCCGGCCGGCCGCGACCGTCGAGCCGGTGACGCCGCACGCCCGGGTGGCCATCCCGACGCTGGATCACCTCTTCGGGTGACCGATCCCGGCCGGCAGGTCGCTTTCCCGGACTTGTGTTACGCCGACTTCCGTCCGAAGACCCTCTTCGCGACGGAGCCGGTGCCGAGAGCGGCGAACAGCGCGACCGCGACGACCGAGGGGACGGTGGACCCACTCGAATCGGCACTGTGGAAGGTCATGTCGCCCCCGTACACGCCGACGAACAAGACGGCGAGCCACATGGCGACGATGGCGACGGTGGCCCACATCTCGGGGACGAGGATCCGTGCCGCCCGGCTCTCGCGAGCGGACTGGATCGAAGACTGATTGTGCATCGTTGCGGTCATGGCTGCCTCCTCAGGACACCCACTCTCGAGTCTGACCCGATCGCTCGATCGCCGGTAGAGAACAACGTCATGAGCCGATCGTCGGGGACGTGCGTCCCGAGCGATCATGCCGCTGACGACTCAGGGCCGGATGAGCTCGAAGACCGGGTGCCGGTCGGCCTCGGCGGCGAACTCGGCGGGTGGGGCGTCGGGCGCGGCCCGGAAGTACGGGCGGGTGACCTTGGCCAGGGCGACGTACCGCTTGAGCACCGGTCCCGCCTCGTCGGCCGACACCTCGCGCACCGTGTACTCGACGGCCCGGCCGCGGCGGCTCAGCGTCACGGTCGGCGCGGCGCGGACGTTGCGCACCCAGTCGACCGGGCCGTACGGGGCGACCAGGTAGCGCCCGTCGACCAGGGTGACCGGGGTGCTGCGCGGTTTTCCCGACCGGCGGCCGGGCACGGTGAGCACGTAGGTGCCGGGCACCACGCCGAGACGGATGAGCGGGCCCAGCACGCGGTTGCCGAACCGCCGCGCGGTGGTCATGTGGAAGGTGCGGGGTTCGGGCACGGCGACCACCTCTCGATCACCCTCGACGCTAGGCCGGCCCGTCGACCGGCCCCAGATCCGAACGGCCCGTTCCGATCAGTGAGCGCCGCCCCGGAGAATGGCGAGAACCCGGCGGTCGACCCAGGTGGTGTCGGGGGCCACCCGCATCTCGTAGTTCTCGGTGCCGACCCAGGCCTGGAAGTCGGCATGGCCGAGGGCCCGGGCCCGCTCGTCGAGCTCGGTCGCGAGGGCGCCATCGACCGGCACCTTCTCCGCCGCGGTCGACGCGGTCAGGTAGAAGTCGTTGAGGTCGAGCAGCCGACCGAGCTCGGACACCGGGTCGCTGTGGTCGTCGACCCGCAGGTCGGCGGCGATGTCGTCGCCCCCGCCGTAGCCGGCGCCGGGACGCACGACCAGCAGCGCGGCCGACTGGCGTCCGCGTCGGTCTCCCCCGGCCTGGTCGCCCGCGGCGAGCGCCGCCAGCAGGCGGTGGGCCAGCGGGAGCTCCGGCGACGCGTCCCACGCCTGCTTCATCGACTCGACCACCTGCGGTCCGGCCAGGATGTTGCCCTGTACGGCGACGCCCGGCGCGGCGATGCCGCCGGCCCAGTCGAGGCAGTCGGCGCCGGTGTGCGTGGCCGCGCCCCCGGTCGCGTCGACGACCCCGAGCTGGCGTTCGGCCGAGCCCGGGTCGCCCTCGACCAGGCGGCGCACGACCGCATCGGCCGAGACGCCGTCACCGAGCAGCCGCAGCGCGGCCGCCTTCCACGCGACGTTCGCGTCGGCCTGGGTCGCGACCGCACCGACCCCCGCCGCCGCCGCCGGCACGACCGCGCCGACCGCGATGAACTTCGATGCGACGGCGACGCCCCACGACTCGCCCTCGTCGCAACGTCCGACGATCGAGAACGTCATTGCGAACCCAGCGCGGCGGCGACGATCGTGCGGGCCTCGTCCTGGATCTCGGCGAGGTGGTCGGCCCCGCGGAAGGACTCGGCGTAGAGCTTGTAGACATCCTCGGTGCCCGACGGTCGGGCGGCGAACCAGCCGGCGTCGGTGACGACCTTGAGCCCGCCGATCGCGGCGTCGTTGCCGGGTGCCCGGGTGAGCTTGGCGGTGATGCGGTCGCCGGCGAGCGTGTCGGCGCTGACGTCGTCGGGCGACAGCTTGCCGAGGGCCGCCTTCTGCTCGCGCGTGGCCGGGGAGTCGATGCGGGCGTACGCGGGATCGCCGTGCCTGTCGGTCAGTTCGCGGTAGTGCTCCGAGGGCGAGCGGCCGGTTGTCGCGGTGATCTCCGAGGCGAGCAGGCAGAGGATGATGCCGTCCTTGTCGGTCGTCCACACCGAACCGTCGCGCTGCAGGAACGACGCCCCCGCGCTCTCCTCACCGCCGAAGGCGACCGAGCCGTCGAGCAGGCCGGGCACGAACCACTTGAACCCGACCGGCACCTCGAGCAACCGGCGGGACAGGCCGGCAGCGACCTTGTCGATCATCGAGGAGCTGACCAGTGTCTTGCCGATCGCCGCGCCCGCCGGCCACGACGGCCGGTTGGCGAACAGGTAGTCGATCGCCACCGCGAGGTAGTGGTTCGGGTTCATCAGCCCGCCGTCGGGTGTGACGATGCCGTGCCGGTCGGAATCGGTGTCGTTGCCGGTCGCGATCGCGAAGTCGGCCTGCCGGGCGATGAGCGAGGCCATCGCGTTCGGCGACGAGCAGTCCATGCGGATCTTGCCGTCCCAGTCGAGCGTCATGAACGCGAACTGCGGGTCGACGGCGTCGTTGACGACGGTGAGATCGAGGCCGTAGCGCTCGCCGATCTCGCCCCAGTAATCGACGCTCGCGCCGCCGAGGGGGTCCGCGCCGATGCGAACGCCGGCGCGGGCGATGGCCTCGAGGTCGACGACCTGCGGCAGCGCGGCGACGTAGGCGTCGAGGAAGTCGTAGCGCTGCGTCGTGTCGGCCCGCAGCGCCTGCTCATGCGTGATGCGGGTGACGCCGGCGCACTTGTCGGCCAGCAGTTCGTTGGCCCGGTTCTGGATCCAGCCGGTGATCTCGGTGCCGGCCGGGCCGCCGTCCGGCGGGTTGTACTTGAAGCCGCCGTCGGCCGGCGGGTTGTGCGACGGGGTCACGACGACGCCGTCCGCCCGGCCGGTCGAGCGGCCGGCGTTGTGCGCGAGGATCGCCCGCGACAGCGCCGGGGTCGGCGTGAACCGCTCGCGCGAGTCGATGAGCACGGTGACACCGTTGCCGGCGAACACCTCGAGGGCCGAGATCGTCGCGGGGCCGCTCAAGGCGTGCGTGTCGGCGCCGAGGAACAGCGGCCCGTCGATGCCCTGCGCCGCGCGGTACTCGCAGATCGCCTGGCTCGTGGCGGTGATGTGGTCCTCGTTGAACGTCGTCGACAGCGACGACCCGCGGTGACCGGACGTTCCGAAACTGACCCGCTGCTCGGTGATCGACGGATCGGGATGCTGCTCGAAGTAGGCCCGCTCCAGCGCGGCGACGTCGACCAGATCCTGTGGTTGAGCCGGCTGACCGGCACGCTCACTCGTCATGGGTCGATCGTGGCACCACCGTCCCGGGCGGGATAGGGCAGGTCGATCAGCGGGCGACGGCGAGAGCCGGCAAGCGGCTGCGGATGTAGCGCAGCTGCTCGGCCCGGGCGCGGGCCAACTCGTCCGGCGTCGGCCGGGCGTTGCGCAACGCGCGACCCGGGTCGAGCCCGACGCGGCGCAGCGGGTACATCACCGGGCGGGCCACGAGAGCCGCCGGCCGGCGCCAGGCGGAGAGGGTGGTCGAGTCCATGAGCGATCAGTCCCTGGGGTAGAGCAGCATCGCAACGACACCAGGACACCGCCCTCGCCCGCCACGGTCAACGTCGGGGCCGCTCGATCCGGCGTGTCGACCCGCAGAGTTAACCTGGCGGTCGTCGCCGAAACCTGGCGTTACGCAACCGGGATCGCTCTCCCGGCCTCACTCCCCCTGCGGGCCGCCGGCGAGCTCGACGACAATGTCGAGCTGGCCGAGGTGGCGGGCGTACTCCTGCACAAGGTGCAGCAGGACGCGCTCGAGCGTCGCCGGTTGCGCGCCGTCCCAGCGGGGACCCGGCGCGCCCTGATCGTCGAGATCGTGCCGCTCGACCACCTCCCGGCTCCGGGCCGCCTGCGCGTCCGACGCGGCGAGCAGGTCGGCGAGCGACTCATCGAGCCCGACGTACCAACGGTGGTCACGCTCGTCGCCCCACGGCTCGGCGACATCAAATCCCTCGAAGCCCCACTCCAACCAGCGGAGCTCGACGAAGGTCAGGTGCCTCAGGAGCTCGATCGGCGCCCAGCCCGACGGCAGCCGGCTCCGGCGGAGATCGGCCGGCGACAGTGCGGCGAGCTTCGTCCGGACACCGGAGCGGAAGTAGTCGAGGTAACCGAGCAGCACCTCGGCCCGCGAGGGGACGGGTGTGGTCGGCTCCGGGAACGGCACAGGCATGGCGCCACCCTCTCGCACCGGGCGAACCGGTTGCGACCGCACGGTGCCGGGTAGTCCTCGCGTATGGCCGAGTTCAAGCAGGGTGACCGCGTCACGTGGTCGAGTCACGGGGGCACCGCCAACGGCAAGGTGGTCGAGAAGATCACCAGTGACACCGAGGCCGGCGGGCGTTCGGTCAGGGCGTCGACGGACGAGCCGCAGTACCTCGTCCGCAGCGACAACGGTGGCGAGGCCGTGCACAAGCCGGACGCGCTGCGGCAGGAATGACGGTGACCCTCGCCGCGGTCGGACCGATCAGGTCAGCGGGCGGGTCGCGCCGAAGTAGCCGGACGAGACGCGGCCCAGCGGGGTGACGCGCACGATGTCGCCGCTCTGAGGGGCCTGGACCACGTTGCCGTCGCCGACGTAGATCGCGACGTGATGGATGCCCGCGGCGGTCTTGCCGTTGCTCCAGAACACGAGGTCACCCGGGAGCAGGTCGGCGACGCCGGGGTGCAGCGTGCCGGCGCCGTACTGCGTCGCGGCGAAGTGGGCGAACGACTGGTAGGGGCCCCAGGCGAACATGGCCAGTCCCGAGCAGTCGAAGCCGGCGATGTGGCAGTCGTTGTGGGCCGAGCCGGCGGCGCAGACACCCGTGGACGGTCCCGTCGCCCCGCCCCCGGCCCAGGCGTACGGCGCGCCGATCCAGCGCAGCGCGCGGTAGGCGGCCGTCTGCCCCATGGCCGCGGTCCAGTGCGCCGCGGCAGGGGCCTCGGGCCGCTTCGCCGCCTGCTTGGCGAGTTCGACGTAGTGCAGGTTGATCGCCGCGGCCGCCGCCGGGTCGGCCACCGACCAACCGCCGAGGAACGTCGAGAGAACCTGCGTCGCCCTGGCCTGGCCGCCCTTGGCGAGGACGAGGTTGTGCTGCAACGAGGTGAGGACGGTGCGCGAGCGGTCCAGCGCGGCCGCCGCGTGGATGCGGAGGTCGGCGAGGCGCTGAGTCACGGCGCGGGTGCGGCTCAACGCAGCGGCGACGCCGGCGTCGGCCCGGCGCATGTCGGCGGCCGAACTCTCCGCCGTCGCCGTCACGACCGCTCGCATGTTGGCGACCATCTGGATGGCCGTCCCGGCGTTCAACGCGGCGGTCGGGTCGTCGGCGACGAGCAGCCGCGCGGTCGGGCCGATGCCGACATCGGAACCGTCCTCGTACGCGGCGATCACGATGCGGACGAAGAGCCGGTGGGCGGCGTCGTAGCGCTGCTGCGCGGCGACGCGGTCCGCGGTCGCCCGGTTCGCCTCCGCCTGGGCCTGCGCCTGGACGGCGAGCTGGTCCTGGTAGTCCTGCTCGGCCTGCGACGCGTCGGTGGTGAGCTGGGCGATCTCGCGGGTCTGCGCGGCGATGGTCCGGAGCAGTGTGCCGACCCGTTGGTCGGCGGCGGTCTTGGCCTGCTGCGCGCTCTGCGCGTCGGACGGCCGGACCGGCGCCGGTACCGAAACCGAAGGGGTCGCCGAGGGGCTCGCGGCCAGCGGGGACGGCGCGGCGAGGACGGACGCCGCCACCGCCACGGCAGCGCCCAGCAGGGCGAGGCGGCGGGTGGGCAGGCGGGCAGGCATGTCACTACTCCCATCGGCCGCGCGCGTCCGCGCTTGAGTCCGGGGCGTCGATAGGCTCGGGCCGACGGAGCGGCGGACGGGGATCGGAGACCGGTGGGAGCCTGGGACGTGCTCCTGCTGCTCGTCGCCGGCGTGGCCGGCGGGCTCACCGGCAGCATCGCCGGGCTCGCGTCCCTGACCACCTACCCGGCCCTGCTCGCCGTCGGGCTGCCACCGGTGACGGCGAACGTCACCAACACCGTCGCGCTGGTCGCCAACAGCATCGGTTCGGTGAGCGGATCCCGGCCCGAACTCGTCGGCCAGCGCGCGCGCATCGTGCGGCTCGGCGCGGCGGGGCTGGCGGGCGGTATCGCCGGCGGCGTGCTGCTGCTGCTCACGCCGGCCGGCTCGTTCGAACGGATCGTCCCGTTCCTCATCGCGCTCGGCTCGGCCACGATCCTGGTCGAGCGCCGGCCGGACGTCGCCGTCGACCGGCCCCACGTCGACCCGCACCTGCTGCCGCTCGGCGTGTTCGTCATCGGGGTCTACGGCGGCTACTTCGGCGCGGCTGCCGGGGTGTTGATGCTGGCCCTCCTGCTCGCCGCCCTGCCCGAGACGCTGCCGCGCTGCAACGGACTGAAGAACGTGCTGATGGGCGGCGCGAACGCCGTCGCCGCGATCCTGTTCGTCGTCGTCGGCCGCATCGACTGGACGGCCGCGCTCCCCCTCGCCGCCGGCCTGTTCCTCGGCGGCCGGGTCGGGCCCGTCGTCGTGCGCCACTCGCCCGCTCGCGTGCTGCGGGTCCTCATTGCGCTCGGCGGACTCGGGCTGGCGGTCTACCTCGGCGTCAAGGCCTACGGCTGAGGTGGCGGGTCAGCTCGCGCTGAGGCGCAGCGACTGACGGTCGTCGGTGACGACGACAGAGCACCCGGCGAGGGCGGCCGAGTTCTGCTCGAAGTGGTGGCCGCAGAAAAGCATCTCGAGGCCGCTGGCCGACATCATCACGCGAACGTAGGCCTGGGCGCTGCACCGGTCGCAGCGGTCCTGCACGGTCAGCGGAACACTCATCATCGACACGCCGAGCACGGCCGCATCCGCGGAACTGACTGTGGCACCCATGGGTGCCTCCCTTCCTCGGCACGACGTTCCCGTCGTGTGAGTGGCGTGCCGTTGGTGGAGATGCCAGGCACATCTGTCCATCGACCCATCCGTTCCTGACTTGAACCGGTCCGACCAGGACCTGGAACCGACATGGCGTCACGCGGCTGTCATCGGCACGCGGCCGGCCAGGAAGCCGGCGGCCAGCTCGTAGGCCGCGGTCATCATCGACGCCGTCGAGCGGAAGTCACGGATGCCGATCGCGGCGATGTCGGGACACGGCAGGACGACGACCTCCTGACCCGGACCGGCCATGTCGACCGGGTCGGGCAGGTTGGCGTAACGGCTGATCGTGAAGGAGCGCAGCAGCACCTCCAGCGCGGTCATGTGTGACGCCGCCCCGGCGTGCTCGCCCGACACGTCGAGGACGTAGACGGTGCGGACCCCGAGCGATGCCGCGCGGGCGACCGGAACGGACGCGGCCACGCCGCCGTCGACGTGCCGCCGGACCCCGCCGTCCGGGCCGGGCAGAGACACCGGCGGGAACAGGGCGGGGAGGCAGGCCGAGGCGGCCAGGATGCGCCGGGCCGGACCGGCGGTCCACCACGTGGGTCGGCCGGCGTCGAGGTCGGTGGTGACGACGTGGGTCGGCACGGCCAGGTCGGCGAGATCGGGCACCGGGCAGAGCCGGTCGATGAGCGCCATGAGCCGGTCCGGCGTGAAGAGGTGGTCACGGCGCGTAACCAGGTTCCACACCGTGGCGCGTCGCGGCGTGCCGAACACCGTGCGCGCGGTCATGGTCGACCAGATTTCGGCCAGGGCGGCGACCCGCTCGGCGGTCGGGTCGGCGGCGACGTAGGTGGCGTTGAGGGCACCCACCGAACAGCCGACCAGCGCGTCGGGCACGACGCCGGCCTCGAACAACGCCCGCAGCATGCCGACCTGGGCCGCGCCGTGCGATCCGCCGCCGGAGAGCGCGAACGCGATTCCGGAGCGCGGCGGGGTGACCGGCCGTCTCTCCTGAACTCCGCGCAGGCGCATGGCATCCGTCCCAGGGCTGCCCCGCTCGGGTTGACCCTCACAACATCGGCCGCCGCGGCGCCGGGATGAGTGGTTCCCGGGCGGCCCGCGGCCCGCTGGTCGACCGAGGCGCCAACGACGCGACCAGGCCGACGAGGTGCGCGAGCGCCCCGGTTCCGGGATGCTGCCGAGCCGCAACAAGCCCGCTGTCCCGTAGGGCAGAGTGGTGGTCGACATGGACACCATCGCGACGCTCGTCCCCGGCGACACCACCGATCCGGACGAGCTGTACGAGGCGTTCTCCGGCTGGGTGGTGCAGCAGGGACTGCTGCTCTACCCCGCGCAGGACGAGGCGATCCTCGAACTCGTCACCGGCAACAACGTGGTGCTGGCGACGCCGACCGGATCCGGCAAGTCACTCGTCGCCGTCGCGGCGCACTACTTCGCTCTCGCGACCGGCACCCGCTCGGTCTACACCGCCCCGATCAAGGCCCTCGTCAGCGAGAAGTTCTTCGCGCTGTGTGCGGTGTTCGGATCCGAGAACGTCGGCATGATGACCGGCGACGCGGCGGTCAACGCCGACGCCCCGATCCTGTGCTGCACCGCCGAGATCCTGGCCAACATCGCGCTGCGCACGGGCGCGGCGAGCGACCTCGGCGTCGTCGTCATGGACGAGTTCCACTTCTACGCCGACCCCGATCGCGGGTGGGCCTGGCAGGTCCCGCTGCTGGAGATGCACCGCGCCCAGTTCCTGCTGATGTCCGCGACGCTCGGCGACATGACCGAGCTGTCGGCCGACCTGTCGCGGCGCACCGGGCGCGACACCGCGACGGTGACGGCCGACGAGCGGCCGGTGCCGCTGCACCACTACTACGAGGTCACGCCGCTGCACGAGACGATCGGCGACCTGCTCTCCAGCGGCCAGGCGCCCATCTACGTCGTCCACTTCACCCAGGCCGCCGCGCTCGAACACGCGCAGGCGCTGACCAGCATCAACGTCGCGACCCGGGCCGAGCGTGACCTCATCGCGGAGGCGATCGGCGAGTTCCGGTTCAACGCCGGCTTCGGCAAGGTGCTGTCGCGCCTCGTTCGGGCCGGCATCGGCGTGCACCACGCGGGCATGCTGCCGAAGTACCGGCGGCTGGTCGAGCAGCTGGCCCAGGCCGGGCTGCTCAAGGTCATCTGCGGCACCGACACGCTCGGTGTCGGCATCAACGTGCCGATCCGCACCGTCGTCTTCGCCGCGCTGTCGAAGTACGACGGGCAGCGGCAGCGGCAGTTGCAGGTGCGCGAGTTCCACCAGATCGCCGGACGCGCCGGACGCGCCGGGTACGACACCGCGGGCACCGTGGTCGTGCAGGCGCCCGAGCACGAGGTCGAGAACGCCAAGCTCGTGGCCAAGGCGGGCGACGACGCCAAGAAGCTCAAGCGCATCGTCCGCAAGAAGGCGCCCGAGGGCTTCGTCTCGTGGAGCCCGAACACGCACCAGCGGCTGCTGAGCGCGCCGCCCGAAGCACTGACGCCGCAGTTCGCGGTGACGCCGGCGATGGTGCTCAACGTCATCGCCCGCCCGGGTGACCCGTTCGCGGCCATGCGCAACCTGGTGATGGGCAACCACACGCCGGCCTCGGCCCGCCGCGGTCAGGTGCGCGACGCGATCCGGGCCTACCGCTCGCTGCTGACCGCCGGCGTCGTCGAGCGGCTCGACCAGCCGGACGAGTTCGGCCGGCTGGTGCGCCTCACCGAGGACCTGCCGCTGAACTTCGCGCTCAACCAGCCGCTGTCGACGTTCGCTCTGGCCGCGATGGACCTGCTCGACCCCGAGGCCGAGACCTACGCCCTCGACGTCGTCTCGCTGCTCGAGGCGACGCTCGAGGACCCGCGCCAGGTGCTGCGCGCGCAGGAGCACGCCGCCCGCGGCGAGGCGGTGGCCGCGATGAAGGCCGAGGGCATCGAGTACGAGGAGCGGATGGAGCTGCTCAACGACGTCACCCACCCGAAGCCCCTCGACGGGTTGCTCAACGGCGCGTTCGCGATCTACCGGCAGACCCACCCTTGGCTGAACGAGGACCAGCTCTCGCCCAAGTCGGTCGTCCGCGAGATGTGGGAGCGCGCGATGACCTTCACCGAGTACGTGTCGTTCTACGGGCTGACGCGGTCCGAGGGTCTGGTCCTGCGCTACCTGTCCGACGCGTATCGCGCGCTGCGCTCGAGCGTGCCGGCCTCGGCCCAGAGCGAGGCACTGACCGACCTCACCGAATGGCTCGGCGCGCTGGTGCGCCAGGTCGACTCCAGCCTGCTCGACGAGTGGGAGCAGCTGACCACCGGTACGGCCCGCGCCGACGGCGTCGTCGAGCCGACCGTGCCCGTGTCGCTCACCCAGAACGTCCGCGCGTTCACCGTGCTCGTGCGCAACGCCATGTTCCGCCGGGTCGAGCTCGCGGCGCTGCGTCGCTACGACCAGCTGGGCGCGCTGGACGGCGATGCCGGGTGGGACGCCGAGATCTGGCAGGACGCGATCGAGGCCTACTTCACCGACTACGACCGCCTGGGCACCGGCGCCGACGCCCGCAGCCCCGCGTTGCTGCGGGTCGCCGAGCGTGCGGGCTGGTGGCGGGTGCGCCAGGTCTTCGACGACCCCGAGGGCGATCACGACTGGGGCATCACCGCCGACGTCGGCCTCGCCGCCAGCGACGAGGCCGGCGAGCCGGTGGTCACGCTCCTCGACGTCGGCCCCTTCCGCTCCGACCTCGACACCCCTGGATCGCCCTAGCGACCCACGGGAATCACCCGTGCGCGAGCGCGGCCGATTCGCGGGCCACGTTCGCCCGGGCCGCTGCCTCCCAGCGCGCACGGGCGGGAGCGGTGACGTACAGCTCGGCCCGGGCCGCCAGGGCTTCGAGCACCGCCGAGCGACCGGTGCGCCAGGCGTCGTCCGGGACGGCCGCGTACTCGGCCCGCACACCGGCGACGTAATCGGCGTAGTCGGCGGGTGGCGCGGCCAGGATCGCGAGATCGGCGTCCAGCAGCACTGCGGCCGGTAGGTCGTCCGGCGCCGCTTCGTGGGTCAGGGTCGCCAGCACCAGCGCCTCCACCCGGGACGCGAGCTCCGGCGCTAGCCCGGCGCGAGTGAGAGCCGCCACGGCCCAGGCCGCGCTCGCCCGCTCGTCCTCACCCGGGCGGGCGTCGTAGACCACGTCGTGCGCGCAGGCGGCGAGCACGACGACGGCGCGGTCGCGCGCGGTCAGCCCCAGCTCGGTCCCGAGCCGGTCCGCGTCGGCCAGCACGGCCTCGACGTGCCGGGTCGTGTGATAGCGGCGGTGCGGCTCGGCGTAGCGGGTGACGAGATCGTCGGCCGCTCGGTCGGGCGTCCCGCCGAGGGTGCAGATCGCGTCGTCCCACGCCTGCCGGATCGCCGTCACCCGTCCATCATCGCCGGCCGGCTCACGAAGTCGGTAGGCCGGGCGCGGCGTGGGAATGCTTGCTGGGTGAACCGTTTCTCCGCCACGACCGAGTCCACCGCCGTCGTCGCTGCTCCGCGCAAGGACATCTGGGCGGTGCTGACCGATCCGGTCGTCCTCCCCGAGCTGACCCCGCTGCTCGAGCGCATCGAGACCGACGGCCGCTACTGGCGCTGGCACATGAAGAGCATCTCGGCGCTCGGGGTCAGCATCGCGCCGTCGTTCACCGAGCTCATGACCTTCGTCGAGGGCGAGCGCATCGACTACCGCCACGACGCCCCGGCCGGCTCGGTCGAGCGCACCGGCGCCGACGGCTGGTACGTGCTGGCCGACGTCGCGAAGGGCACCGAACTCGCCATCAGCCTCACCCTTTCGGTCGACCTGCCGCTGCCGCGGGCCGCCGCCCGCGCGGTCGAGAAGGTCATGCTGTCGACCATGGCCCGCACCGGCGACCGCTTCTCGGCCAACCTGTTGCGGCATCTGGGGGTCTCGTCCCAGGCGCTGATTACCCAGAAGTAACTTCGGCCTGGTGAGGTGCCGGGGCCCTCGGTACGGTGGGCTGGTCCGCCACGACCAGGAGGCCTCATGCCGGAGCAGCACGTCGACGTCCTCATCGTCGGGGCCGGTATCTCCGGCATCGGCATGGGCGCGCACCTCAAGATGGAGTGCCCCGGCAAGACCTACCTGATCCTCGAGCGGCGCCGGTCGATCGGCGGCACCTGGGACCTCTTCCGCTACCCCGGCATCCGCTCGGACTCGGACATGTTCACCTTCGGCTACGGGTTCCGGCCCTGGCACGAGACCCAGATCCTGGCCGACGGCACGTCGATCCGCGAGTACGTCGAGGCCACCGCCGCCGAGTACGGCGTCACCGACCGGATCCGCTTCGGCATCAAGGTCGTGAAGGCGTCGTTCTCGACCGAGACCGCCCGCTGGACCATCGACGCGATCGACGAGGCAACGGGCGAGCAGCAGCGCTTCACCGCCGACTTCTTCATGCCGTGCACCGGCTACTACGACTACGACAACGGCTACCGCCCCGAGTTCCCGAACGAGGACGCGTTCCAGGGCCGCATCGTGCACCCCCAGCACTGGCCCGAGGACCTCGATTACGCCGGCAAGAAGGTCGTCATCATCGGCAGCGGCGCCACCGCGGTGACCCTCGTGCCGGCGATGGCCGACACCGCGGGGCACATCACCATGCTGCAGCGCTCGCCGAGCTACATCCTCTCGCTCCCGGCCGAGGACAAGATCTCGGCCGGCATGCGCAAGGTGCTGCCGAAGTCGGTCGTCTACAAGCTGTCCCGGGCCCGCAACATCGGCATGCAGCGAGCGATCTACGCGCTGGCCAAGGCCAGGCCGAACCTCGTCCGCTCGATCGTGCAGAAGGGCGCCGAGCGCAGCCTCAAGGGCGCGGCGGACATCAAGCACTTCACCCCGAAGTACGACCCGTGGGACCAGCGCCTGTGCATCGTGCCCGACGGCGACCTCTTCCGGGTCATCCGCGAGGGCAAGGCCGACATCGTCACCGACACCATCGCGTCGTTCACCGAGACCGGCATCCGGCTCGACTCCGGCGAGACGCTCGACGCCGACATCATCGTCACCGCCACCGGCCTCACCGTGCAGCTGCTCGGCGGCACCACCGTCGAGGTCGACGGCGAGCCGATCACCCCGAGCCAGGGCGCCACCTACAAGGGCGTGCTGCTCGACGGCGTGCCGAACGCGGCGATCGTCTTCGGCTACATCAACGCGTCGTGGACCCTCAAGGCCGACCTCGCGGCCCACTACGTGTGCCGGCTGCTCAACCATATGGACGAGCACGGCTACACGCAGGTCGTCGCTCGCACGACCGAGGCCGACCGCGAGGAGGGCTCGATGCTCGGCGCGCTGTCCTCCGGCTACGTCAAGCGCGGGGAGGCCCAGCTGCCGCGCCAGGGCGTCGCCGGCCCCTGGCGGCTGACCCACAGCTACCTGCGCGACGTCCCGATGCTGCGCCGCTCGCCCATCGACGACGGCGTGTTGACCTTCAGCCGCGACCGGTCCGACGCGGCGAACCCGACGACCCGCCCCCGGGCGAGCGCCTGATCGGGAAGGATGCCCGCATGATCCTCATCGTCGTGAAGTGGAAGATCCGGCCCGAGAAGGTCGACGGCTGGTTGGACGCGATCGACCCGTTCACCCAGGCCGTGCGGGCCGAGGAGGGCAACCTGTTCTTCGAGTGGTCCCGCAGCGTCGACGAACCCGACACCTTCGTCCTCGTCGAGGGCTTCCGTGACTCCGCCGCGGGCGAGGCCCACGTGGCCACCGAGCACTTCAGGACGGTGCTCGAATGGACGCCTGACTGGGTGGCCGAGCGCCCGCAGATCATCCACGTCAACAGCTCCGACGCCACCGGTTGGGGCGAGATGGGCGAGGTCAGCCCCCGCTGACCGCACGACAAGCCGTCCGCCTCTGGTCATCCGGGCTGCAGGCCGCTTAAAGTCGATCATGTGCCACCCGCTCGACTCGCCGTGCTCGGCCTGCTTGCCGTCCTCGCGGCGGGGTGCGGGTCCTCGCGCCCCGGACGGGTCCGCACGGTGACCGTCGACGCCCCGAGCAGCAGCACGGTACCCGTGGCCACCCGGCCGGCGTCCCCGACGCGGGCGGTGCCGACCCGGCTGACCCGCCTGCCCGGACCGTGCGACACCCTGCTGACGGACTTCCTCGTCTCGCAGGCGCTCGGCGGCCAGCAGTTCAGGGGCAAGGACGTCTTCGTGGTCGGGCAGCCGGAACCCGACATCGGCCGCATCGGCTACCTCAACTGCCGCTACGGCGTCACCGGCGACAAGGCCGAGGTCGAGATCGGCGTCAGCCTCTACCGCACGGCGGCGCAGGCGGCCAAGCGCATCCCGGCCACCGTCGACGACTACACCGCCCACGGCGCGACCGCGGCCGACGTCACCGTGGCCGGCGAGGCGGGCCGCCTGCTCACCGGCGGCTCCGGCCCCGGCTACACGCTGCCGCTGCTCGTCGTCGCTTCGGGCCAGCGCACCGTCGCCGTCACCATCGACCGGGCGGTGGTCTCGGCGGCGAATGTCGCCCGGGACGCCGCGGCCGTGGCCCGGCTGGCGTTGCAGCGCACCGGTGGATGATCCGTCGATCACGCCGGATCGCCCCGGCCCCGGCGCCCCGGCCGGGCCGCGCTACCGTCGCACCGTGCTCGAGGGAATCACCGACAACGGCCTGAACAAGACACTCGGCTTCAGCCTGGACGAGGCCACGCCCGACCGCGTCGTCATGAGCTGGACCGTGGGCGAGCAGCACCTGCAGCCCTACGGCATCGTGCATGGCGGCGTGTACTGCTCCGCCGTCGAGGCCAGTGCCAGCATCGGCGCCGCGCTCTGGTTCGGCGAGCGGGGCCAGGTCGTCGGTGCGGCCAACCACACGAACTTCCTGCGAGCGGTGCGCGAAGGCCGCCTGGTCGCCACGGCCACTCCGATCCACCGCGGCCGCAGCCAGCAGCTGTGGCTCGTCGAGGTCACCGACAGCGACGATCGCACGGTCGCCCGCGGCGAGGTGCGACTGCAGAACCTGACCGCCGCTTCCGGATGAGCGGCGGCGTTCCCGCTACTAGGGTTCGAGTCACCGTCCGGTCGAGAGAGGACCACGAATGCCCGACGCCGAGAAGTCCGACGCCGCTGTTCTGACCGCCCCGGGCAAGGACGCGCTGACGCTCCCCATCCACGCCGCGACCGAGGGCTCCTCCGGCGCCGAGATCAGCAAGCTGCTCTCGAGCACCGATCTGGTCACCTACGACCCGGGCTTCGCGAACACGGCCTCGTGCTCGTCGGCCATCACCTACATCGACGGCGACGCCGGCATCCTGCGCTACCGCGGCTACCCGATCGACGAGTTGGCCGAGAACTCGACGTTCCTCGAGGTCAGCTACCTGCTCATCCACGGCGAACTGCCGACGTCCGACGAGCTGAACCGGTTCGAGGACAACATCCGGCGACACACGCTGCTGCACGAGGACATGAAGCGCTTCTTCGACGGCTTCCCGAGCGACGCGCATCCTATGCCGGTGCTGTCGTCGGCCGTGTCGGCGCTGTCGACGTTCTACCAGGACTTCCTGGACCCCTTCGACAAGGAGGACTTCCAGCTCTCCACCTACCGGCTGCTGGCCAAGCTGCCGACGATCGCCGCCTACGCCTACAAGAAGAGTGTCGGGCAGCCGTTCCTCTACCCGGACAACTCGCTCGGCTTCGTCGAGAACTTCCTGCGCATGACGTTCGGCTTCCCGGCCGAGCCCTACGAGGTCGACCCGGCCGTCGCCCGCGCCCTCGACCGGCTGTTCATCCTGCACGCCGACCACGAGCAGAACTGCTCGACCTCGACGGTGCGCCTCGTCGGCTCGTCGCAGGCCAACCTCTTCGCGTCGGTCTCGGCCGGCATCAACGCGCTGTTCGGTCCGCTGCACGGTGGCGCCAACCAGTCGGTGCTCGAGATGCTGCAGAAGATCAAGGCCGACGGCGGCGACGTCTCGGCCTTCGTCCAGAAGGTCAAGAACAAGGAGGACGGTGTCAAGCTCATGGGCTTCGGGCACCGCGTCTACAAGAACTACGACCCCCGCGCCGCGATCGTGAAGAAGTCGGCCGACGAGGTGCTGTCGGCCATGGGCAAGCGAGACGACCTGCTCGACATCGCCCTGGAGCTCGAGGGCCACGCGCTCTCCGACGACTACTTCGTCGAGCGCAAGCTCTACCCGAACGTCGACTTCTACACCGGCCTGATCTACCGGGCCATGGGCTTCCCGACCAAGATGTTCACGGTGCTGTTCGCCATCGGCCGGCTGCCCGGCTGGATCGCGCAGTGGCACGAGATGATCAACGACCCGTCGACCCGCATCGGCCGCCCGCGCCAGCTCTACATCGGCGAGACCCAGCGCGCGTTCGTGCCGCTCGAGAAGCGGTAACGCTTACCGCAGCCGGACGATCGTGAAAGGCTGCTGCCGTGGCCTACTACCAGCACCGCGGTGACATCCCGCCGAAGCGGCACACGCAGCACCGCTCCCCCGACGGACGGCTCTACTTCGAGGAGCTGATGGGCGAGGAGGGCTTCTCCTCCGACTCGTCGCTGCTCTACCACCGGGAGATCCCGTCGGCCCTGAGCGACGCCCGGCCGTGGGCGCTGCCCGACCAGGCGACGACCCCGAACGACCCGCTGCTGCCGCGCCACCTGAAGCTGCACTCGCTGTTCCAGACCGGTGAGGGCGTCGACGTCGTCACGGGCCGGCGGCTCGTGCTGGGCAACGACGACGTGCGCATCAGCTACGCCGTCGCCCAGGACCCCTCGCCGCTCTACCGCAACGCCGTCGGCGACGAGTGCGTCTACCTCGAGTCGGGGTCGGCGACGATCGAGACCGTCTTCGGGGCGCTCGAGGCTGTCGCCGGCGACTACGTGCTGATCCCCCGCGCCACCACGCACCGCTGGCTCCCGACCGGCGACGAGCCGGTGCGGGCCTACTGCATCGAGGCGAACTCGCACATCACGCCGGCCCGCCGGTACCTGTCGAGGTTCGGCCAGCTGCTCGAACACGCGCCGTTCTGCGAACGGGACCTCCACGGCCCCGGCGAGCCGCTACTCGCCGAGGGCGAGGCCGAGGTCTACGTGAAGCACCGCGGCGGCGGACCGTCCGGGCTGGCCGGGTCGGTGCACGTCGTGCCGCACCATCCGTTCGACGTCGTCGGCTGGGACGGCTGCCTCTACCCCTACCGCTTCAACGTCGCCGACTTCGAGCCGATCACCGGGCGCGTGCACCAGCCGCCGCCGGTGCACCAGGTGTTCGAGGGCAACAACTTCGTCATCTGCAACTTCGTGCCGCGCAAGGTCGACTACCACCCTCTGTCGATCCCGGTGCCGTACTACCACTCCAACGTCGACTCCGACGAGGTGATGTTCTACTGCGGCGGCGACTACGAGGCGCGTAAGGGATCGGGCATCGGCCAGGGGTCGATCAGCCTGCACCCGGGCGGCCATTCGCACGGCCCGCAGCCCGGCGCGTACGAGCGTTCGATCGGCGTCGAGTTCTTCGACGAGCTCGCGGTCATGGTCGACACCTTCCGTCCGCTCCGGCTCGGTGAGGGCGGTCGGGCGAGCGACGACGGCAAGTACGCGTGGAGCTGGAACCGGACATGAGCTGGACCCGCTGATGGGGTGGGGCATCGGCAACCTGCCCTACGGGTCGGTCGTCGGCCCGGACGGGCGCCGCTTCGCCGCCGTGCGCTTCGGCGACGCGGTGCTCGAGCTCGCCCGCGTCGACGCCGACCTGTTCGCCGCCGGTGGGCTCGACCGGTTCCTCGCCGCCGGCCCCGCCACGTGGAGCCGCGTGCGGGCCGAGGTCGTCGACACGCTCACCGCCGACCGTCACCCGCTCGTACCGCTCGCCGACGTCACGCCGGTGCTCCCGTTCGCCATCGGCGACTACGTCGACTTCTTCGCCTCCGAGCACCACGCGGCCAACTGCGGGCGCATCTTCCGGCCGGGCAACACCGACCCGCTGTCGGCGAACTGGCGGCACCAGCCGATCGGCTACGACGGCCGCGCCGGCAGCGTCGTGGTCTCGGGCACCGACATCGCGCGGCCGTCGGGCCAGTTCCCCGGCGACGACGGCCCGATCGGATTCGCCCCGACCCGACGCCTCGACCTCGAGGCCGAGGTCGCGTTCGTGGTCGGCCCGCCGGGCACCCGGATCGCGGTGGCCGAGGCCGACGAGCACGTGTTCGGCGTCTGCCTGCTCAACGACTGGTCGGCCCGCGACATCCAGGCCTTCGAGTCCGCGCCGCTCGGGCCGTTCCTCGGCAAGTCGTTCGCCACCTCGCTTGCCGCCTGGATCACCCCGCTCGAGGCGCTCGCGGCCGCGCGCACGCGCGTCCCGCAGGACCCCGAGCCGCTGCCACACCTGCGCGAGACCGGGGCACACGGGCTGCGTCTCGACCTCGCGGTCAGCATCAACGGGCAGGTGGTGGCCCGGCCCGAGTTCGGCTCGATGTACTGGTCCTACGCCCAGATGCTGGCCCACCTCACCTCGAACGGCGCGGCCGTCCGGACCGGTGACGTGTTCGCCTCCGGGACGGTCAGCGGGCCCGCACGCGGGCAGCGCGGCTGCCTGCTCGAGCTCACCTGGAACGGTGCCGAGCCGATAGAACTCGGTGACGGCACGAGCCGCACCTGGCTCGAGGACGGCGACGAGGTGGTCGTCTCCGCCCATGCCGGCGACATCACCCTGGGCGAGGTCGCCGGCCGCATCACCCGGGGCTAGCCCGATGGAACCGACGAGCAGGCGGACGACGAACAGGTGAACGTGGAGTCAGCACTCGCCGAGATCGGTGAACGCCTCAACCGGGGCGAGCCGGAGGCCCTGGAAGAGGCCTACCGCACCCTCGGGCCCCTCGTGATGTCCTATCTGAGCCGGTATGTTCCGCAGCCGGACATCGAGGACGTCATGCAGCGCGTCTTCTACGAGGTCTGGCGCGTTCACGAACGGTTCGATCCCGGCCAGTCGCTGCGCGGCTGGGTGCTCGGCATCGCCCGCAAGCGGGCCATCGACCACCTGCGCAAGCGGCGCGACGTCGTCGTCCCGCTGGACTCCATGCGCGAGATCACCGGCGACGACGGCCGCGAGGTCGCCGAACGCCTGGTGTGGGCCGACGAGGTGCGCGGCGCGCTCGACCTGCTGCCCGAACTGCAGCGCGACGTGATCGAGCTGGCCTACTTCGAGGGCTACACGCAGACGGAGATCGCCGCCGCCCTCGACATACCGCTCGGCACGGTGAAGACCCGCACGGCCCGCGGACTGCAGCGGCTTTCCGGACTGTTGGAGAATTCACGGGGGACCCGATGAACACGCACATCTCGGACGAGCTGCCTCGTCTGCTGACCGGAGAGGCCACGCGCGACGTCGTACTCGCCGCGTCGGCCCATCTCCGCGTGTGCCCCGACTGCCAGCAGGAGCTCGTCTCCGCCGTCGTCGCCCACGCGTCGCTCACCTCGGCCCAGCGGTTCGCGCCCGAGATCGTCGCCCGCGACTCGGAGGTGCTGTCCGACGAGGACCCTGACAGCGCGACCGACGCCACGCCCCTTCCGGACATGAGCACGATGTTCGCCCAGGTGCGCACCGAGGCAGCCCGGAAGACCCACGTCGCCGCCACGGCCCCGCGTCGCCGGCGCCTGCTGGCCGTCGCCGCCGCCGCGGCCGTGCTCGCCGGGGCCGGCGGCGTGACCTACGCGCTCACCAGCGACGGCGGCTCGTCCCAGGTCGTCACCCGCCAGGTCGCTCTCGCCGCGTTCGGGGTCGGCCACAAGCCCGCCACGGTCACCCTCATCGGCGACTCGAAGATGAAGCTCGACGCCGCGAGCCTGCCCCATCTCGACAAGCAGCACGTCTACGAGGTGTGGCTGACCAACCTGGCCCGCACCGACATGCAGTCGGTCGGCTTCGTGGGCAGCGACAACACGGCCGTGCTGCCGGTGAGCAGCAACGTGATGTCGCACTACAAGGCGATCGAGGTCAGCGTGCAGAGCATCGACCAGACGAGGTACAGCGGCATCAGCGTGCTGCGCGGCACCTACGGCTGACGCCCGCTGAACTGTCGCCTGCGCCGCGCCCGTCCCTCGAGTGGTGACAAGGTCGTCGGTCGTCTGGCGACACAGCGTCGGAGAGTCCGGCTTCGAGGCAGCGCGTCCTCGTATCGGGCCGTGCCCGCGACCTGGACCACGGCATCGAGCAGCTCACCGAACGGTCGCACGCCCCACCACCACGGGCGACGTGATCGGTCGCCCGCAGCGCGGACTCGGTGCCCGGGCCTCCTCGAGGACGCGGCAGGCGGTCCGCCGGTCTTCGGCCGCGATCAGGCTGGTCCGAGATCGAGCAGGGCTGACGGGTCAGGCGGAGGGGCGCTTCTTCGGGGGCAGCGGGAAGAACATGCTGGTGCGGGCGGCGTACTCGGTCCACCCGTCCCGCTTGCTCATGTGCCGCTCGAGGATGCGCGCGCCCGACCCCTTGGTCAGCAGCAGCGTCATGGTGACCGGCGCGAAGACGGTGACGACGCCGGGCAGCGAGTCGGCGGCGACGAGGAAGATGCCCCACCACACGCAGGCGTCGCCGAAGTAGTTCGGGTGCCGGGTGTAGCGCCACAGGCCGACGTCGATGACCTTGCCCTTGTTGGCCGGGTCGCCGCGGAAGCGTTCCATCTGGGCGTCGCCGGTGGCCTCGAAGAACACCCCGACCGCCCAGACGACGACACCGACCCAGGCCAGTACGCGCACCGGCTTGTCCTCGAAGCCGCCGACCAGGATCGGGGCGGCGATGACGAACGCGAGCAGGCCCTGGAGCAGGTAGATCGAACGCAGGGCGTACAGGTCAGGGTTGCCCTTGGCCTTGGCCAGCAGCTGGTCGTAGCGCGGGTCCTCGGCCTTGCCGATCGAGCGCCGGCCGATGTGCCAGGCGAGGCGCAGCCCCCACAGCAGCGGCAGGACCAGCAGCAGCCAGCGCCGTAGCGGATCGGTGTGCCCGGACGATCGGACGAACACCACGATCGCAACGGTGACGAAGAGCAGCCCCCACGTCGTGTCGATGACGCTGTGCTTGCCGGCGATCTTGCTGGCCACGAAGGTGGCGAGCAGGACGACGGCGAGTGCCCCGCCGGCCCAGGCCAGGGTGCCGGCGAAGGCCGACCCGTCGAAGTTCATCCCTTGACGTTATCCGCGGTCCAGGGACGGGTGGCGGGCATGCCGCTGACACCGTCGTCGGTGGCCTTGACGCAGAGGAACTGGTCGACCCCCATGCGTCCCTCCTCGAAGGTGAGCATGCCGCCGACGAGGTAGAGCCGCCAGACGCGCGCGACCTCCTCGTTCTGCAGCGCGACGAACTCGTCCCACCTGGCCTCGAAGGTGTCGAGCCAGTCCTTGACGGTAGTGACGTAGTGCTCGCGCATCGCCTCGACGTCGCGGATCTCGAAGCCGGCGTTCTGCAGGTGCTCCAGCGTGCGCGAGAGCGGGCGCATGTGCATGTCGGGCGCGATGTAGGACTCGATGAACGCGCCACCGCCCGGCGCCGTGCCGAGGTGGCGCGACATCTGCTGCAGCAGCAGGCGTCCGGTCGGCTTCAGCGCACCGAACAGGATGCCGGCGTAGACGGGGTACTGGCCCTCGCCGACGTGCTCGCCCATCTCGATCGAGCTGACGGCGTCGAACGTCTCGCCGGTGTCACCGAACTCCCGGTAGTCCTGCAGGCGCACCTCGACGCGGTCGGAGAGCCCGCGATCGGCAATCAGCTTGACGATGTGGTCGCGCTGCTGCGCCGACAGGGTGATGCCGGTGGCGTGCACGCCGTAGTGCTCGGCGGCATGCAGGATGAGCGAGCCCCAGCCGCACCCGACGTCCAGCAGGCGCATGCCCGGCTTCAGGTCGAGCTTGCGGCAGATCAGGTCGAGCTTCGCGCGCTGCGCGTCGACCAGCGACAGCTGCGGATCGGTGAAGTAGGCCGAGGAGTAGGCCATCGTCTCGTCGAGCAGCAGCTCGTAGAAGTCGTTGGACAGGTCGTAGTGGTGCGAGATCGCGGCCCGGTCGCGCAGGCGGGTGTGCAACCGTCCGGTCAGGCGGGCCTCGGTGGCGGGCGGCTTCGGCGGCACCCCGATCGCGCCGAGCCGGGCGACGGTCACCGCGGCCTTGACCTTGCCGCCGGTCGACAATGCGATACCCGTCGTCGGCCGGCGGCGCGCGAGCGTCCACGCACGGCGGAACCCGTCGGCGAGGTCACCGTCGACGTCGATCTCACCGGTGACGTACGCGCGTGCGAGCCCGAGCTCCCCGGGCGCCCACAGCAGGCGGCGCAGCGCGCGGCGTGAGCGGATCACCAGCACCGGCCCGTCCTTCGGCCCGGCCTCGCTGCCGTCCCAGGCGCGCAGGCGGACGGGCAGCTCGATGCCGACCGCGTCGCGGACGAGATCGGCAAGACGGTTCGCGACGGAGCTGGACACGGTGACCTCCCGGCCGGACGGATGTTCGGGGCGTGGCTGGATGGGCAATCCCTTACGCCACAAGCGGATTCCATGAACGGTGATGAGTGCGCGCACGACCCAGGTCTCGAGCGGGCGACGCAACGCCGCGGCGACGACGGTGCGCGTGTCGGCCGGCACGGCCACCCCGCGCACCGAGGCGACGAACGGGCGCTCCCCCGGCCGGTGCATCGTGACGGTGAGCGCGAGCCGGTCGGCCGGCTCGGGCAGGCTCATCCGGTACGAACCGTCGACCGGGTAGAAGGGCGAGACGTAGAACTGCTTCTCGGTGTCGGCGCGCCCCGCGTCGTCCGTGCGCAAGAGGTAGCGATGGCGCTGGCTGTAGGTGTTGTGCACCTCGGCGACGACGCACACCACCGCGCCGGACGGGTCGTGGCACCAGAACAGCGTGAGCGGATTGAACACGTACCCGGCGCTGCGTGCGTTGGCCAGCATGGTGATCCGCCCGCCTCGCAGGTCGATGCCGTTCTCGGCGAGGTAGGCATCGACGTTCTCGCGCAGCGACCGCCCGGGATCGCCGAGATGGTCGCGCGCCTCGAAGCGGGCGAGCCAGCGCAGCCCGCGCGGCAGACGGGGCAGGTCGTCGAGATCGACGAACCACTGGTAGCTGCGGTGCCGGACCTCGTGGCGCACCGGTGACGAGCGCACGTGCGCGATCTCGATCTCGTACAGCCGCGCGGACACGGTCACCAACTCGCGCCGAGGCTTGCGGCCGCGTCGACGCCCGACCGCGCGCCGTCCTCGTGGAATCCCCAGCCGTGGTAGGCGCCGGCGAAGCCGAGGACGCCGTCGTTGAGCTCGGCCAGCCGGGTGCGGGCGGTGACCGACTCGGTCGTGTACACCGGGTGCTCGTAGCTCATCCGGTCGATCACGGTCGCCGGATCGACATGTTGCTCACCGTTGAGGGTGACGACGTAGGTGCGCTGTGCGCCCAGCTCGTCCAGGCGCTGCAGGCGGTTCATGTTGTAGCTCACTTGGACCGCGTCCGGGCGCGCGTCGCAGGAGTTCATCACGTAGTTCCACGACGCCTGGGCGCGGCGGGCTGTGGGCAGCACCGACACGTCGGTGTGCAGCAGCGTCGGGTTGACCGTGTAGTCGATCGCCCCGAGCACTTCGCGCTCCGGTGAGGTGGGTTCGGCGAGCATCGCCAACGCCTGGTGCGGATGCGTCGCGATGACGGCGCCGTCGTAGTGCTCGGCCGAATCGTCGTCCGCGCGGATCTCGAGCCCATCGGCTCTGCGGCGCACCGACCGCACCGGGGCGGACGTCTGCACGGCGGAGAGCCCCTTGGCCACCCGCTCGACGTACCGAGCCGACCCGCCGACGACCGTGTACCAGACCGGCGAGCCGGTCACCTGGAGCATGCCGTGGTTCTGGAGGAAGGAGAACAGGTAGCGCGCCGGGTACTCCCCCGCCTGGCTCGGCGCGGTGGACCACACCGCGGACACCAGCGGGGTCACGAAGTGCTGCTCGAAGTAGGGCGAGAAGGAGTTGTCGCGCAGGAACTGCGACAGCGTGCGGTCGTCGCTGTCGGAGTCGAGCAGCTGCTGGGCGCGGCGGTGGAAGCGGCGCACCTGGGTGAGCATGCGCAGGTATCTCGGGTTCGAGACCGTCCGGGCCGAGGGCAGCAGGCCGGACAGGCCCCGACCGCCTGCATACTCCAGACCGCAGCCGCTGCACGCGATCGACATGCTCATGTCCGACTCCTGCGTGCTGACGCCGAGTTCGGCGAACAGGCGCAGCAGGGTCGGATAGGTGCGCTTGTTGTGGACGATGAAGCCGGTGTCGACCGCGAGGGCATGACCACCGTCCACCGGTACGTCGTGGGTGTCGGCGTGACCGCCGAGCCGTGCGTCGGCCTCGTAGAGCGTGACGTCGGCCTCGCGCTGCAGCACGTGCGCCGCCGTCAGGCCGGCCACACCGCTGCCGACCACCGCGATCTTGCGTCTGGCCACCGTGACCCGTCCTTCCGTCGCCTCGAGAAGAACTTCGCGGTGGGTGGCGCCGACGGTTCCGCTCTGCAGTGACGAGCAGTGTGACGCAGATCCGCTCCGGGCGAGACACGGGGCGGTGATCAGGACATGACGAAGGGGCGGCGGCACGGGAGGGATGTGCCGCTCGCCCCTTCGTGTCCGAGTGTATTCCATGCCGGGTGGGTCGATGCAACAGT
>NZ_DASYFV010000033.1:0-13932 GCF_036000465.1 Jatrophihabitans sp.
GCCGGTTGCCCTGGTGGCTCGACCGCATCTCCCGCGGCGGCCGGGTCGTCGCGCCCGGGCGGCCCGACCGGCCGCTGCAGTACGTCGACGCGCGGGACCTCGCGGCCTGGCTGCTCACCGGTCTGGAGGCCGGGCTCGCCGGCGTCGTCGACGTCGTCAGCCGGTCGGGGCACGCCACCACGCAGAGCCTGCTCGACGCGTGCGTCGCCGCCACCGGCTCCGACGCCGAACTCGTCTGGTTCGGCGAGGAGGCGCTGGCCGCTGCCGGCGCCCAGCCGTGGGTGCAGATGCCGTGCTGGGTGCCCGAGACCGGTGAGTTCGCCGGCTTCCTCGAGGGTGATACGTCGCGGGCGGCCGCCACGGGGCTGACCTGTCGCCCGGTGCGGGAGACGGTCGCCGACACGTGGGCCTGGCTGCAACGCGACGGCATGCCGGTCCAGCGACCCGACCGCGACGCCCACGGCCTCCCGGTCGAGATCGAGCAGGCGCTGCTCGCCGGGAGGTGAGGCTGTGGCACCGTCGGCGAGCGGCGGGAAGGGCTCGGCGCGTTCAGCCGGCCACCGGCCGGGGGCTACTGCGGCGTCGCGCGGTCGGGCCGGACAGCGCTCGGGTGCCTGGTTTGGAATGCTGGGTCGATGCGCATCGAGGTGTCCACCCCGTCCGGCATCGGCTGGGCCGACATCGACCGGCCGCGCGGCGCCGCCCGGGCGCTGCTGCTGCTCACCCACGGCGCCGGTGGCACGGTCGAGACCGCCGACGTCAACGCGATCCGGGGGGCCGCGCTGAAGGCAGGGGTGGCCGTCGCCCGCATCACCCAGCCGTACCGCGTCGCGGGCCGCCGCACCCCGCCCGCACCGCCGGTGCAGGACCTCGCGTGGCTCGCGGTCGTCACCGCGGTCCGCCGCCGTCGCGGGTTCGGTGACCTGCCGCTGTTCCTCGGCGGCCGATCCAACGGCGCCCGCGTCGCCTGCCGCACCGCCGGCGCGTCCGGCGCGGTCGGCGTCGTCGCCCTCGCCTTCCCGCTGCACCCGCCGGGCAAGCCGGAGAACTCGCGGCTGCCCGAACTCGACGGCGCCGGCGTCCCCGTCCTCGTGGTCCAGGGCGACCGCGACCCGTTCGGGATGCCGCCGGCCGGCGCCGCCCGCGAGGTCGTCGTCGTCCCGGGCGCCGACCACTCGCTCAAGCGCGATCCCGCCACCGTCGCCGCCACCGTGGTCGCATGGCTGCTGCGCGGGCGATGACATCGGCCGACGTGCATGCCAAGGTCGGGTCATGACGAACGCCGAGGCGACCGCCGCGTTCCGCGCGGCGCGTGACTTCCTGCTCGAGCACCGCACCGACTACGACACCGCCGTGGCCGGCTTCGGCTGGCCGCGGCCCGAGCACTTCAACTTCGCGCTCGACTGGTTCGACGCCGTGCTCGCGACCGAGCACCCGAACCATCCGGCCCTGCGGCTGATCGAGGCCGACGGTACCGACGCGAGCTACACCTTCGCCGAGCTGTCGGCCCGCTCGCACCAGCTCGCCGGGTGGCTGCGCGCCGCCGGGGTGCGCCGCGGCACGCACCTGCTCGTGCTGCTGGGCAACCAGGTCGAGCTGTGGGAGACGACGCTCGCGGCGATGAAGCTCGGCGCGGTGATGATCCCGGCGACGACGCTGCTCGCGGAGGCCGATCTGCGCGACCGCATCGACCGCGGCCACGTCGGCGTGGTGATCGCCCGCAGCGAGCTGGCGCCGTCGTTCGAGGCCGTCCCCGGCTCGTACCTGCGCATCGCGGTCGGCGACCCGGTCGAGGGCTGGCTGCGCTACGACGACAGCCGCGCCAGCCTCGCGCCGTTCGAGCCCGACGACGTCACCCGGGCCGACGACTCCCTGCTGCTCTACTTCACCTCGGGCACCACTGCGCTGCCGAAGCTGGTGGAGCACACGCACGTCAGCTACCCGATCGGGCACCTGTCGACGATGTACTGGATCGGGCTGCAGCCGGGCGACGTGCACCTCAACGTGTCGAGCCCGGGCTGGGCCAAGCACGCCTGGTCGTGCGTGTTCGCGCCGTGGATCGCCGGTGCCACGATCTGCCTCTACAACTACGCCCGCTTCGACGCCACCGCGATGCTGCAGACCCTGCGCGACGCGAAGGTGACGACGTTCTGCGCGCCGCCGACGGTGTGGCGCATGCTCATCCAGGCCGACCTCGCGAGCTACCAGGACGATCTGTCGCTGCGCGAACTCGTCGGCGCGGGCGAGCCGCTCAACCCCGAGGTGATCGAAGCCGTGCGCCGGGCCTGGGGGCTGACCATCCGCGACGGTTTCGGGCAGACCGAGACGTCGCTGCAGATCGGCAACTCACCCGGTCAGGTGCTCAAGATCGGTTCGATGGGACGCCCCATGCCCGGCTTCGACATCGCGCTCGTCGACCCGGTCACCGACGAGATCGCCGAGGAGGGCGAGATCTGCGTCGTCACCGACCCGGTGCGCCCGGTCGGGTTGATGGTCGGCTACCAGGGCGACGGCGAGCGCAACGACGCCGCGTTCGCCGGCGGCCGCTACCACACGGGCGATGTCGCGAGCCGCGACGCCGACGGCTACATCACCTACGTCGGACGGGCCGACGACGTGTTCAAGGCCAGCGACTACCGCATCAGCCCGTTCGAGCTGGAGAGCGTGCTGATCGAGCACCCGGCGGTGGCCGAGGCCGCGGTCGTGCCCGCGCCGGACGAGTTGCGCCTCGCCGTGCCCAAGGCGTTCGTCGTGCTCGTCGCCGGGCGGGAGCCGAGCCGGGAACTGGCCGGCGACATCCTCGCGTTCTGCCGCGAGCACCTCGCGCCGTACAAGCGCATCCGGCGGCTGCAGTTCGCCGAGCTGCCCAAGACGATCAGCGGCAAGATCCGCCGGGTCGAGCTGCGCGGCGCCGAGGCCGAGCACGCCGGCACCCGGCCCGAGGGGGAGTACCGCCTCGAGGACTTCGACTGATCCGAACCCAGGGAGAAGCTGAGAGAACGCTTAGGTCGGCCCAGTAGGGTCGACCCATGGGTCTGGAGATCATCAGCCGGGTGCTGCCGGGGATCGGCGTGTGCCAGGAGGTCCCGCTGCACGGCGGGCGCCGCGTCGGCATCGTCACGCGCCGCAACGGCCAGCGCGAGATCGTCGTCTACGACGAGGACGGTGACGGCGCCGCCGCGACCGTCTCCCTCAACGAGGACGAGGCCAACGTGGTCGCCGAGCTGCTCGGGGCCCCGCAACTGATGGTGCGGTTGGCCGACCTGCAGCGCCAGGCCGACGACGTCGTCACCGAACAGCTGCCGCTGTCGGCCGAATCGCCCTACGACGGCCGCGCCCTCGGTGACACCCAGGCTCGCACGCGTACCGGCGCGTCGATCGTCGCGGTGCTGCGGCACGGCACCACCCACCCGTCGCCGGGTCCGGAGTTCACGCTGCACGCCGGCGACCTGATCGTGTCGGTCGGCACGCGCGAGGGGCTGGACCACCTCGCCCGCCTGCTCGACGGTTCGGGCTGAGCGCATGGTGCTCGCGTCCGGCAACGGCTCCGCGGCCCACACTGCCACCCTGCTGGTCGAGATCGGCGCGATCCTCTTCGCGCTCGGCGTGATCGGACGCGTAGCCAAGAAGCTGCGCATCCCGGTCATCCCGCTCTACCTGCTCGCCGGCCTGTTCTTCGGTCAGGGCGGAGTGGTCAAGCTCGAGGCGAGCGAGGACTTCCTGTCGATCTCGTCCGAGATCGGTGTGGTGCTGCTGCTTGTCATGCTCGGCCTGGAGTACTCGGCCGGCGAGCTGCTCTCGAGCGTGCGCACCCAGGCTCCGATCGGCTTGCTCGACGGCGTGGCCAACGCGATCCCGGGCGCCGTCATCGCACTGGTCGCCGGATGGGGCGGACTCGCGGCGGTCGCCCTCGCCGGCGTCACCTGGGTCTCGTCGTCGGGCGTGATCGCGAAGATGCTCGGCGACCTCGGCCGCCTCGGCAACCGCGAGGTGCCGTCGGTGCTCGGCGTGCTGGTGCTCGAAGACCTCGCCATGGCCCTGTACCTGCCGCTGCTCACGGCGCTGCTGGTCGCCGACGGCGGTGCCTCCACCGTGATCGTCGCGGTGCTCGTCGCCACCGGCACCGTCGGGTTGATCCTCGTCGTCGCCACCCGCTTCGGCACGACGGTCACCAAGATGTTCTCGGCCGACGACCCGGAGCCGCTGCTGCTCGGCGTGCTGGGGCTGACGCTGCTGGTCGCCGGGCTGGCCGACCAGCTGAAGGTGTCGGCGGCGGTCGGCGCGTTCCTCGTCGGCATCGCGCTTTCGGGCGCCGTGGCCGAGACCGCGGTCGAGGTGCTCGCTCCGCTGCGCGACCTCTTCGCCGCCGTCTTCTTCGTGACGTTCGGGCTCTCGACGAGCCCGGGCACGCTGCTGCCGGCGTTCCCGCTCGCGATCCTGCTCGTCGTCGTCACCTCGGCCACCAAGGTCGGCACCGGGTACGTCGCGGCCAGACGGGTGGGGGTCAAGCGGCGCGGCCGCTGGCGCGCCGGCGTCGCGCTCATCCCGCGGGGGGAGTTCTCCGTCGTCATCGCCTCGTTGGCCGTGACCGCCGGCGTCGAGCCCGAGCTGGGCCCCGTGACCGCCTGCTACGTGCTGCTGACCATCGCCGTGGCTGCCGCAGTCCAGAAGCTGCCCGACCGGCTCGCCGCGGAAGCTAGGTGGTCGCGATCCGCGCGACGAGAGCGCCGGTCACGCGTACCAGATCCGACGGGCTGAGCTGCACCTGCAGACCTCGCTTGCCGGCCGAGACGTAGACCGTGTCGAAGGTCGAGGCCGACTCGTCGAGCACCAGGCGCAGCGCGGTCTTCTGGCCGATCGGCGAGATGCCGCCGACCACATAGCCGGTGGCCCGCGCCGCGGCGGCCGGGTCGGCGAGTTCGACCCGCTTGCCCTGCAGCGCCGCCCCGAACGCCTTGAGATCGAGGCGGGCCGCCACCGGCACGACCGCGCAGGCCAGCTTGCCGTCGACCGTCGCGATGAGGGTCTTGAAGATCTGCTCGGGTGCGACGCCGAGGGCCGCCGCGGCCTCGTCGCCGTAGGCCTGTGCCCGCGGATCGTGGTCGTAGGGGTGCAGCGTGAACGCGACCTTCTCGCGGGTCAACCGCGCGGTCGCGGGGGTTCCGGTGGCCACCCGTCGACCCTACTGAGCGGGTCGACGTCCTAGTGGCGCGGCGCGTAGGCGTGGATCCCCGCACTGCCGAACCCGACGTAGAGCCGTCCACCGGTCACCGCCGGAGCGGTCTGGGTCGCGAAGTCCCGCGGGTCGGCGGAGGCGCTCCAGCGGATCGCGCCGGTCCGCGCGTCGAGGCCGACCACCTGCGACGTATCGACCGTCACGTACACGACACCACCGGCGATCGAGGCGGCCGCCCAGACCTCGCCGTCCACGGTCCGGTTCCAGCGCGGCTGGCCGGTCCGGGCGTCGAAGGCGAACACGCCGTTGTCGATCAGGCCGATGTAGACGTTCGTCCCGTCGACGGACGGCGCCGCGTGCACGTCGTCGCCCAGGTTCGCCCGCCATACGACGGCGCCGCTGGAGGCCCGCACGGCGTACAGCTGGCCGCTGGAGCCCTCGCCCTGCAAGTCGGCGGCGATGTAGACCGTGCCGTCACGCAGGGACGGGCCGCCGCCGTGGACGCTGCCGATCGCGGTGTGCCAGCGCACGGCCCCGGTGGCGGTGTCCAGGGCGAGCAGCTCGTTGTCGGCCCCGACGTAGGCGGTGCGGCCGCTCACGGCGATGGTCGAGTGCACCTCGTCGGTCGTCGCGGTCGACCACTTGACCCGACCGGTGCGCAGCGACAGCGCGTAGACGTGATGGTCGTAGGACCCGACGTACACGGTGTCGCCGGCGATCGTGGGTCCGCGGCTGCCGGCGACGTCGCCGGTGTGCCAGACGAGCGCGCCGGAGCGCAGCCTCACCGCATCGGTGCCGGTCGACGTCGTGACCACGACCAGGCCGTCGCCGGATGCCAGGGCTCCGGGCGGGATGGCCACGTCACCGCCGAGGGGGCGGGTCCACAGCATCCGCCCGTCGCGGGTGGACAGAGCCACGAGCGCGCCGCCGAGCTCGCCGATGACGCGTTCGCCGACCACGACAGGCGAGCCCGAGAGTCCGGGCGGCGAGGCCCACCGCTGGCGCAACGACGCCACGTTGTGGCGGGTGAGCCGCTCCTCGTCGCGGTTCCAGCCGGTCTTGGCCGCGCTTAACTGGAACTGCGTCCACCCCCGCGCCGACGCCTCCTCGTCGTGCGACGCCAGGGTCGCCGCCGAGGCCGACCCGGTGGTCAAGGACCCGAACAGGAACAGGGCGGCGCCAACCGGCAGCCATCGACTTCGCGACATCGTGTCTCCTCTGGCTACCGGCCGTTACCGGGCGGGATCGGGTGTGTCGAGATGCTGCGGCGACTCCTCGGGCCGGGCCAGGGGCGAAGGTCATCAACGCCCGCGGACTTCGCCAGGGCGGGGACTCGGAATGCCCTGCGCGTTCTCGTGGTTTGCACGGACGACCTTCACGAAGGAGCAGCCCAGATCATGATGGTGGCAACCGAGCCCCGCACCTCGCGGGTGGTGAGCGCGATCCGACCGCTCGCGACCGGCGCGATAGTCTCCAAGCCGAGGCCCGAACCGCGGTCTCAGGGTGGCTTCGAGGGGAGCACGGTGGCGGAGGAGACGGTCGAGGCCCGCCGGGCCCGGTTCGAGCGCGACGCGCTCCCGTTCCTGGATCAGCTGTACGCCGCTGCCATGCGCATGACGCGCAACCCGGCCGATGCCGAGGACCTCGTCCAGGAGACCTTCGTCAAGGCGTTCGCCGCGTTCCACCAGTTCACCGAGGGCACCAACCTCAAGGCGTGGCTTTACCGCATCCTGACGAATACCTTCATCAACAACTACCGCAAGAAGCAGCGCCAGCCGCAGGAATCCGGCAACGAGGACGTCGAGGACTGGCAGCTCGCGCGGGCCGAGTCGCACACCTCCACCGGGCTACGCTCGGCCGAGATGGAGGCGCTCGACCACCTGCCCGATTCCGACGTCAAGGACGCGTTGCAGGCGCTGCCCGAGGACTTCCGCCTGGCGGTCTACCTCGCCGATGTCGAGGGGTTCGCCTACAAGGAGATCGCCGAGATCATGGGTACGCCCATCGGCACCGTGATGTCGCGGCTGCACCGCGGCCGCAAGCAGTTGCAGAACCTGCTCGCCGACTACGCGCGAGACCGAGGACTGATTCCGAGCGGTGTCGGAGGCGAGTCATGAGCTCGATGGGTTTCGGACCGGGGAACATCGACTGCGACGACGTCCTGCGCGATGTCTATCTCTACCTCGACGACGAGAGCGACGACGCGCTGCGCAACCGCATCCGCCAGCATCTCGACGCCTGCGCGCCCTGCCTGAAGCACTTCGGCCTCGAGCAGGACGTCCGCGCCCTCGTGGCCCGCTGCTGCGGCGGCGACCAGGCTCCGCAGAGCTTGCACCAGCGCATCCGGGTCCGCATCACCGAGGTGTCCGTCGAGACCGCGCACCTCGAGTACCGCCCCGAGTAGCTCCTACGGAGCGGCGGCCACCGGCGCCACGGCGTCCACGAGCCGCTTCGCCGCCGACAGCCCGGCCTGCACCAGGTCGCGGCCCGGCTGGCCCATCACGACCCCGATCAGCTCGACGATGCGGCCGTTCACCACGCGCCGCGAGCGGAACATGAAGCAGCCGCCCGCGGCGCTCATCGAACCGGTCTTGACGCCGCGGAAGCCGTCGCGGCCCAGCAGGGTGTCGGTGTTGCGCACCCAGCCGACGACGGGCACCCAGTAGCTCGTCCGCGCGACCATCAGGCGCAGCTCGACGACCCGGATCGCCGTGCGGGCGAGCGCGAGCTGATCGGCCGGCGTCGAGGTGGTGCTCGACGCGAAACCGCTCGGGTCGGTGTAGGTCGTGTGCGTCATGTGCAGCGCGGCCGCGGTCGAGTTCATCCGGGCGACGAAGCCCGACACCGTGCCGGCGATGCGGCGGGCCAGCATGATCGCGATGTTGTTGGCCGAGGGCAGCAGCAGCGCGGCCAGCGCCTGCCGCTCGGTGATGTGCTCCCCGCGGACGACCCGCACCGTCGACTCGCCGCGCGCGACCCGCCGCCGGTAGTCGTCGACGTCGCCCTGCGAGACCGTCATGGTGAAGCCGTTCGACGACGAGGTCAGCGGGCGCGCTCGCAGCACCAGGTAGGCCGTCATCACCTTCGACATCGACGCGATCGGCGCGCGTCGCACCCGGCCGCTCTGGTGCACCTCGCCGGTGAGCCCGAACCCGTACGCCGCCTGGCCGGCCGCCGGCCACACCGACGCAGCGGCGGCCGGCGACGACGGCAGGGCGACGAGCGCCGCGGACAGGGCGAGCACGGCGAGCGAGCTTCGGATGATCACGGGTCAAGGTATCGAAGCGGGTTCAGGGACGCGCCGCGAGCTCGTCCTCCGTCGCCTCGACGACGCCCGGGGCCGCCTCGTCGGAGTAGTAGTCGTTCGCCTCGGTCTCGTCGACGCCGGCCGGGGCGCGCACCGCGCGGAGGACGAGGGTGAGCACCACGGCCACGATGATGTTGAGCAGCAGCGCGGTCGCGCCGATGTAGACCTTGGTGTCGGTGAACGGGAACATCCCGAGCGGCGAGCCGAAGTGGCGCATCCCGTTCGTCGAGGTGACCGGCTTGCCGTCGACGAGCTTGACGACCGTCGCCGGTACCAGTTGGCGATAGGCCTGCACGGTGCCGTAGACCATGCCGACGGCCCAGCCGACCAGCAGGGCCCACCTGTGCAGCCAGCGCGTGTACAGCCCGATGACGATCGCCACGAGGGTCTGCAGGATCCACACCCCGCCGAGCAGCTGCATGTTGATCGCGTTCTGCTTGTCGAGGCCGAGCACGAACAGCAGCGCCCCGAACTTCACCACGAGCGAGACGATCTTCGACACCTGCGACTCCTGCTTGGGCGTCGCGTCGCGCTTGAAGTACTCGCGGTAGATGTTGCGTGTGAACAGGTTCGCCGCGGCGATCGCCATGATCGCCGCGGGTACGAGCGCACCGATCGCGATCGCGGCGAAGGCCACACCGGCGAACCACGAGGGGAACACGAGCTGGAAGAAGTGCGGGACAGCCAGCTGCGCGTTGGCGGTGCCGTCCTGCCCGAAGACGTTCATGCGGCCCTGGCCGACCTCGTAGATCGCGGCGTAGCCGAGGAGCGCTAGCAGGGCGAGCATCAGCGAGTACGCCGGCAGGATCGCCGAGTTGCGCCGGATCACCGAGCGGCTGCGCGACGACAGCACCGCGGTCATCGAGTGCGGGTACATGAACAGCGCGAGCGCTGAGCCGAACGCGAGGGTGCCGTAGGCCCAGTAGGTCGGGTCGCCGGTGATGAACGAGCCGGTCGGCAGCCCCGACGGCGTCGGCTTGGCCAGCTTCGTCTTCGCGGCGCCGAAGATGTCGCCGAAGCCGATCTTCGTGGCGATGTAGACGACGGCGACGACGATGACGACGTAGATCAGCGTGTCCTTGACGAACGCGATCAGGGCGGGCGCCCGCAACCCGGACGAGTACGTGTACGCGGCGAGCACAGCGAACGCGACGATCAGCGGCAGGTCACGGACGAGTGCGTTGCCCGAGCCGCCGAGCCCCATCGTGTCGAGGACGGCCTGGATGCCGACCAGTTGCAACGCGATGTAGGGCATCGTCGCGAGGATGCCGGTGATCGCCACCGCGAGGGCCAGCCCGCGGCTGCCGTAGCGGCCGCGCACGAAGTCGGCCGGGGTCACGTAGCCGTGCCGGTGCGCGACGCTCCACAGCCGCGGCATGAACACGAAGATGATCGGGTAGGCGACGATCGTGTACGGCACGGCGAAGAACCCGCTCACCGCGCCGGTCGCGAACATCGCCGCCGGCACCGCGACGAACGTGTACGCCGTGTAGAGGTCACCGCCGAGCAGGAACCAGGTGACGACCGTGCCGAAGCCGCGACCGCCGAGACCCCACTCGTCCAGGCTGTTCAGCGACTGGGTCCGGCGCCAGCGGACGGCCGCGAAGCCGCCGAAGCTGACGACGACGAAGAAGAACAGCACGACGCCGAGCTCGACGCCGTTGACGCCGCTGCCGGCTGCGGCCGTCATCGACCCTCACCCCGACCGCACGCGTCGCTCATCGGACGTCACCCTCGTGCTGTTGGAGTCGAGCCTCGCCGTTGCTTCGCGCCCGCTTGATGAGCTTGTACGCGGCGTAGGTCAGCACCGGCGTGATCAACACCCACAACAGCTGGTACCAGTAGAAGAACGGGAAGCCCCACAGCACCGGGGTCTCGCGCGAGTACATCGGCACCGCGGCGAGCGCGATCAGCGGCACGGCCAGCAGCACGCCGACGACGACCGTCGTGCCGGCGGGCAGTCGGGGTGGGCGGGTGACGGGGGTTGTCGGCATCGTCGGCTCCAACCTGATCGGGTGCGACCGGGGTCACGGACAGGGTCGATTTCGGACCTTAGTACGAAACGCCCGCGTTGTACCCGCGATGGCGGCACAGTCGGCGCAGAAGTTCGCCGGACCCGCCGGGACCCGTCGCGCAGCGACAGCGCGGGGAGTGGGAAGGTGAGGTCGATGTCCGCGCTCACCGACACGCTCGCCGCCCGTACCTCGCTCGACGACGCCCAGGTCGACCACATCGCCCGACTCGTCGGGGAGTGGCAGCTGCTCTCCGACCTCGCCTTCGCCGACCTGCTGCTGTGGGTGCCGGTGGCGGTGCCCTCGGCCGAGGCCGGCAGCGTCCCGGGCTTCCTCTGCGTCGCCCAGTGCCGCCCGACGACCGGCCCCACGGCGTACCAGCACGATCAGGTGGGCGTGGTCCTGCGCGGGGCGCGCGTCGCTCCGATGCGCATCGCGTTCTCCGAGGCCCGCATCTTCCGCGAGGTCGACCCCGATTGGGACGGCGACCTGCCGATCCGGCGCGAGGCGATCCCGGTGCGCCACGGCGACGAGGTCATCGCCGTCATCGGCCGCGACGCCAATCTGGCCAGCGTGCGCACGCCGAGCCAGCTCGAGCTGGTCTACCTGCAGAGCGCCGCCGACCTCGCCGGCATGGTCGCCGACGGCACCTTCCCGGCCCCCGACGCGCGGGCCGAGGAGAGCGCGGGGCCGCGGGTCGGCGACGGCCTGGTGCGGCTCGAACCCGACGGCACGATCATCTACGCCAGTCCGAACGCGCTGTCCGCGTTCAACCGGCTGGGCGTCACCGGCAACGTGCTCAACGAGCCGGTCGACGCGCTGACCAGCAACGTCGCCGACGACCCGTTCGACGCCGGCGACCTCGCGGCGGCCGTGGCCGAGGCGATCGACGGCGGCCACCCGGCCGGCATCGAGATGGAGGGCGGCGGCGCGATCATCCTGTTCCGTGCCCTGCCGCTGCGGCCGCGCGGCGAGACCCTCGGCGCACTGTTGCTGATGCAGGACGTCACCGAGCTGCGCCGCCGCGACCGTCAGATCATGAGCAAGGACGCGACGATCCGCGAGATCCACCACCGGGTCAAGAACAACCTGCAGACCGTCGCCGCGCTGCTGCGGTTGCAGGCCCGGCGGGTGTCGGTGCCCGAGGCGCGCGGTGCGCTCGAGGAGTCGATGCGGCGGGTCAGCTCGATCGCCCTCGTCCACGAGACGCTGTCGGTGTCGATGGACGAATCGGTGGACTTCGACGAGATCGTCGACCGCCTGCTGGTGATGCTCTCCGACGTCATGGGCTCATCGACCCGGGTGTCGGTCAGCCGCGAGGGCAGCTTCGGGGAGGCGCCGGCCGAGGTGGCCACAGCGCTCGTGCTGGTGCTGACCGAGCTCGTGCAGAACGCCATCGAGCACGCCTTCCCCGACGACCGGCACGGCACCGTGCTGGTGACCGCCGAGCGGCGTCGCGGTCAGCTGACCGTCACGATCCGCGACGACGGCGTGGGGCTGCCCGAGGCGTTCGCGAGCGAGAAGTCCGACCGGCTGGGCCTGCAGATCGTCAACACCCTGGTCTCGGCCGAACTCAACGGGACGGTGGAGTTCCGGCGTGACGAGGGCGGGGGCACGGCGGCGGTGCTGTCGATGCCGCTCGGGCGGCGCGGCCGCATCGAGCGCTGAGCCGGACTCCGGGGGAGCGTCCGGCTCGACGGGTGTCAGGTGAGACGGGTGTCAGGTAAGACGCGTGTCAGGCGAGGGAGATGTCAGGCGAGGCGGGCGCGGGCCCGGGCGTTGCGCCGCTTGAGCGCGCGCCGCTCGTCCTCGGACAGACCGCCCCAGACGCCGGCGTCCTGACCGGACTCGAGGGCCCAGGTCAGACATTCCTGGATAACGGGGCAGCGTCGGCAGACCGCCTTCGCCTGCTCGATCTGCAGCAGCGCGGGGCCCGTGTTCCCGATCGGGAAGAACAGTTCCGGGTCCTCGTCACGGCATATCGCGCGGTGCCGCCAGTCCATCGGTGAATATCTCCTAACTAGGCGCGCTCGACGAACGGTGCTCGTTCGCTGGCCACGCTTGTGAATACTTTCACGAGCATACGCACCGAACAACCCGGCTGCATGCTCTGCAAGCCACGTCACCGGTCCGTTCGGATTTTTCGTTCCGGGAGGACTGTCGGTGTCCTCCACCTTTCAGGCGTCAGCTTTTCCGGCCTTTCGGCCTTTCGAGCCTTACGGTCTTGCAAGCGTTACGGCCGCCGGGGGGTTCGGCAAGTCGACCTTCGGCGACGCTACGCGTCATCGGTGCTGCGGTCGAGAGGGTGGAGCTCGATAGAAACGCGTCAAACGGATATTTCGGTCGGAGCGCCCACGATGCTGACCGCGTTGCGTACCGATCGGAACGTCACCTTCTCCCGCAGATCCAGGGCGTCGCCGTCGACCTGAAACGGCATCGGTTCGTCGGCAAGAACAGTGATGTGCTCCTGGTCATGAGCCAGATGCGCGCCACGCCGCCCGACAGCCGGACGTGACCCGGACATGCGGACCATGCTCAAGAACACGCCGATCGTGCCCATCCGGCGCCGCGCGTAAACAGCCAGGTCGGTGTCGAAGCCGACCTCGGGCGTCGGGTGCAGCGGCCGGCTGCCCACGAACGTCCAGGGATCGGCGTTGGTGACGAGCGCGAAGTAGATGTCGTCCCACCGGGTGCCGTCACCGAGTTCGACGTGCACCTTCGGGTGGCGCCGGTCGGAGCGGAAGAACTCGCGCACCCCGACCCGGGCGTACAGCGTGTGCGTCGACTTCCTGCCGGCGCGCCGCCGTCGCTCGACGCCGTGCACGATGGCGGCGTCGAAGCCCAGGCCGGCGGCGAAGCAGAACCAGCGGTCGTCGGCGAGGCCGAGCGAGACGGGGCGCCGCTGCCCGGTGCGCAGCCCCTCGAGCAGCTGGCCGGTGGCCTCGATGCGGTCGTTGGGGATGCCGAGCGCCCGGGTGAAGACGTTGGTCGATCCGGCCGGGACGATGCCGAGCGCCGGCACACCCGGGTGCACGCCGTCGGTGAGCAGACCGTTGATCACCTCGTTGACCGTGCCGTCGCCACCGAGCGCGACCACGACGTCGGTGCCGTTACGCATCGCGCGGCAGGCGAGCGCGGCGGCGTGGCCGCGGTTGGCGGTCTCGGCGACCTCGAGCTCGGCCTCGCTCGCAAGGGCGTGGGCGAGGACGTCCCGCTCGCGCACGCTCGTGGCGGTCGCGCGCGGGTTCATCACGACCAGGATGCGCACCGGTAAACCTTACGTGGTTCTCAGCGGCAACTGCCCGCGACGGGGGCGTGCGGCCCGCGGCTAGGCTGAGCCGAGTGGATGTCGAGGACGTGCCCAAGCCGCTGCGCATCGCCTGCGCGATCCTCGCCCTCGAGGCTCTCGGCCTGCTCGGTGTTACCGGCTTCCTCGT
>NZ_DASYFV010000034.1:0-29597 GCF_036000465.1 Jatrophihabitans sp.
TGGCCTCGAGGGTCTTGCCGACGTAGGGCTGCAGGTCGCGGACGCGACGCATCTCGACGAGCGACGCCGGGAGGAAGCCACGCAGGCCGATGTCGAGGATCAGGCCGCCCTTGACGACCTCGATGACGGTGCCCTCGACGACCTCGTCGTTGTCCTTCTTCTCCTCGATCGTGCCCCAGGCCCGCTCGTACTGAGCGCGCTTCTTGGACAGGATCAGCCGGCCTTCCTTGTCCTCCTTCTGGAGAACCAGGGCCTCGATCTGATCGCCGACGGTGACGACCTCGTTGGGGTCGACATCGTGCTTGATGGAGAGCTCGCGGGAGGGGATGACACCCTCGGTCTTGTAGCCGATGTCGAGCAGGACCTCGTCTCGGTCGACCTTGACGATGGTGCCCTCGACGATGTCGCCATCGTTGAAGTACTTGATCGTCAGGTCGATTGCTGCGAGGAAGTCCTCGGAGGTGCCGATGTCGTTGATCGCGACCTGCGGCGTGGTGGAGACAGGAGCTTCGGTGGTGGACGTCATTGAGTAGATGGATCCTGACAAGTTGAGTTGTACGGGCGCGGACATGCCCTGATCGCAAGCGAGAACAATCTTCCCCCGGGCGAGCGGCCTACTCCATGTCGAGGCCACAGACCTGTCCGCCGACGACTCTACTCGTCCACCCGCGGGGTTCGGAAATCCCCCTGGACCCCGCCATCCCCGCAATTACGGGCGCAACGCACTCCGGATCGCCCGGACGGCCTCGGCGAGCGCCGGGCCGGCTGCCGGGACGACCCCGGGCAGCGAGATGTAGCCGTGCACCGCGCCGGCGTAGGTCGTCTGCTCGACCTCGACGCCGGCCGCGCCGAGGGCGTCGGCGTAGGCGATGCCCTGGTCGCGCAGGAGGTCGAATTCGGCCGTCTGGACGAGGGCACGGGGCAGGCCCGAGTGGTCGGCCGCGCACAGCGGCGACACGTACGGATCGGCCGGATCGCGCCGCTCGCCGCTGAGGTAGAGCCCGGGCACGTTGCGATGGTCGGCGAGCTGCAGGATCGGTGCGGTCGCGTTCTCGTGTTCCGACGGGTACTCGCGCGAGATGTCGGTGGACGGGTAGATGAGCACCTGCAGCGCGATCGCCGGGCCGCCGCGGTCGCGGGCCATCAGGCTGACGACGGCGGCGAGGTTGCCACCCGCGCTGTCGCCCATGACGGCGAGGCGGGTGGCGTCGACGCCCACCTCGTCGGCGTGCGCCACAACCCACTCGGTCGTGGCGTAGCAGTCCTCGGCCGGCGTCGGGAACGGGTGTTCCGGAGCGAGGCGGTAGTCGACCGACACGACGACGACGCCGGCCTGGGCCGCGACCGAACTCGCCCACCACTCGGACTGGCGCGGATCACCGGACACCCAGCCGCCGCCGTGGAAGTTGACGACGACCGGTCGCGGGGCTGCAGGTGCGGCCTCGGGCCGGTAGATGCGCAGCGGCAGCACGGTGCCGTCGACCAGCGCGAACGAGGAGTCCTCGACCGCGACGCCACGCGCCCGGCCGCCGGTTATCGGCGACATTCCGGGCAGCCGCAGCATCCGGCGCCGCAGGTTGCTCGCGGCCCGCACCTTGTCGGCCGGCTGCTGCATCACCGGGGCCCACTCGAGGCGGTGGTAGACGGCCCAGAACGCGCGGGTCTTCAGGGGGATCGGCACGTCGCCGAGGCTAACCGCCGAAGGTCGGGACGGCGCGTCAGCCGTCGCGGCTCACAGCCGCCAGCACCGCCCGCACCCGCTCGGGCGGCACACCCCACGGGTGCTCGACGCCGACCCGGGCGTCGAGGTCCCAGAGCACGCACTCCTCCCCCGGCCCGGCGACCATCGCCCAGGCGAGGACGGTGCGGCCGAGCTGATCGGCCATCGATCCCGCGTCGTACCCGGCCGGTGCACCGCCCTCGGGGTGGTGGTGCAGGAAGCGGCCGTAGGCGTCGTCGCAGAAGCGGGCGTAGCGGGCGGTGCACAGGATCAGGCCGTGCCAGGCCTCGTCGACGGCGTGCGACGGCATGCCGATCACCTGGCCGTCGCGCAGGGCCGCCCCGGCGCAGCGCAGCCACTGCCGCAGTCCGGTGGCGATCAGGTCGCGCGGAGCCCAGGGGCAGGTCTTCCAGACGGCCTCGGGCAGGTCGAGGCGCGCCGCCGCCGCGGACACCCGGAGGACGTCGACGCGACGTCGTGATCGAAGGTGCACCGCTTGATCCTCCCGCGTCCTATCGTGTCGTCATGCCGGTCGTAGCGATACTCGTGATGCTGGGCGCCCTGGTGCTCGTCTTCAACGTGGCGCGCTGGAGCAACAACGAGCGACGCCGCCAGGGACGCTGGGATGCCGCCGGCGGAGCGGCCAACAGCTCGGGCGGCGGTGGCGACGGCGGGCACCACGGAGGCTGCGGCGGCGGCCACGGTTGCGGTGGCGGAGGTTGTGGCGGCGGCGGAGGCTGCGGAGGTGGAGGCGGCTGTGGTGGCGGCAGTTCCTGAAGATCCGACCGCGCGCCCCGAGACGCGGGGGGTGGCCCGCCGCCCGGTGGCCGCCGACGTCACGACGCGGGCCAACCGCGGCTGGTGGGACACCGACGCCGACGACTACCACGCCGAGCACGGCACGTTCCTGGGCGACGCCGACTTCGTCTGGTGCCCGGAGCGGCTGCGCGAGGCCGAGGCTCACCTGCTCGGCGACGTCCGCGGCCAGGACGTCCTGGAGGTCGGCTGCGGCGCGGCGATGTGCTCGCGCTGGCTCGTCGGCGAGGGGGCGCGGCCGGTCGCGTTCGACCTGTCGGCCGGCATGCTGCGCCACGCTCGTGACGGCGCGCGGCGCACCGGCGTCGGGCTCCCCCTCGTGCAGGCCGACGCCGAGCACCTGCCCTTCCGCGACGCGTCCTTCGACCAGGCGTTCACCGCGTTCGGCGCGATCCAGTTCGTCGCCGACAGCGCCCGTCTGATGCGTGAGGTCGCCCGGGTGCTGCGCCCCGGCGGCCGCTGGACGTTCGCGACGACGCACCCGACGCGCTGGGCCTTCCCGGACGATCCCGGCCCGGAGGGGCTCACCGCGACGATGCCGTATTTCGACCGCACCCCCTACGTCGAGGTCGGCGCCGACGGCGGCGCGCTCTACGTCGAGCACCACCGCACCCTGGGCGACCGCGTCCGCGAGATCGCCGCCGCCGGCTTCCGGCTCGTCGACCTCGTCGAACCCGAGTGGCCCCTGGGGCACGCGCAGGTATGGGGGCAGTGGTCGCCGACGCGGGGACGGATCCTGCCGGGCACGGCGATCTACGTGTGCGAGCTGCGGTGACGGTCACCCGCCCGGCCACGCTCGCGGACCTCTCCGAACTCGCGGCGTTGCAGGCTCGGTGGGAGACCGCGTGGCTCGGTGGGGTCGAGAGCGACGCGGACGAGGTGCGCGAGACGCTCGAGCCGTGCATCCCGCTCGCCGGGCACAGCCGGCTGGTCCTCGACGGCCCCTCGATCGTCGGCGCGGCGTGGTGGCACGGTCACGAGTCGAGCTTCCTCGTCGACCCGGCCGTCGACGCCGGTCCGGCCGGCGCGATGCTGCTCGACTGGCTGGCCACGACCGACGTCGACCACCTCGACGTGCTCGGTGAGGACACCGCACTCCAGGCGACGCTCACCGCGCGAGGGTGGCGCCACGACCGGTCGGCCTTCGACCTGATCCGCGCCGTCACCCCCGACTGGGTCCTCGACGAACCACGCTGGGACGACGGCATCGAGGTGCGCCCGTCCGAGCCCGACGACGCGGCCGCCATGCACCGACTGCTCTACGTCGACGCCGGCTGGGCCGACATCGCCGGGCACCCGCACCGCTCCTTCGACGAGTGGCGATCGCTGTTCGTGACGCCGGCCGACAAGCCCGAGCAGCAGGTGCTCGCCTGGCGCGGCGAGCGTCTCGTCGGGGTCGCCACCGGGCGTGTGTTCTCCGACGGCGGCGGCTGGATCGCCCAGCTCGCGGTTGCCCGCAACGAGCGCGGCCACGGCCTCGGCCGGGCGCTGCTGCTCGAGGGCCTGCGGCGCCGGCAGGCGGCCGGCGCGACCTCGCTCGGCCTGTCGGTGCAGGCCACGAACCGGGCCGCGCTGGCGCTCTACCTCAGCGTCGGTCTCGGCATCGAGCGGGAGTGGATGAACTTCGTCCCGCCGCGCGCCCGCTAGACCCGCACCGCGTTCGGCCGCGCCGCCGAGCGTGCCCCGGCAGCTCGTGTGGCACGCGGTCGCGACGGCGGTGAACCTGCGGCACGCAGCCGGCGCGGTCAGGCCATCGCGCGGTCGTCGGTGCGCGTCGTCGGCTCGCGATCCGGGGCGGCGTTGTCCGGCTCGGCGCGGTCCGGTCCGGCATCGGGCTGCGGTGTGTGGTCCGGGAATATGTCCTGGTCGTCCGTGCCCGATGCGCCGTGGCGACGCCGCAGCAGCGCGATGCCGCCGGCGAGCGCGGCGAGACCCAGCACGCCGAGCGCGATCGGGGCCCAGAGCTGGGCCACGCGCAGCTGGTTGATCTTGTTCTGCGCGAAGTCGGTCTGGTAGTTCACGGCCTGGTCGTCGAAGGACAGCGTGGTGTCGAGAGCGACCGTGCCGTCGGCCAGGGTCTGAACCTGGCGCTCGCGACCGTCGATGATCGCGCCCGTGGTCGGCTCGACCCACACGGTGCGGGTGTCGTTGTAGGTGCCCGGGAAGAGGTGCTGGATCTGGTACGGCTGGTTGCCGGTCGCCGACGTGAACTCGTAGACGGTCAGCCCGTGGATCGTCGTCGTGCGCTGGTAGACCGCGGGGAACGCCTTGGCGACGTCGGGCTGGAAGAACTGGTAGGTCTGCTTCTTGGTGTCGATCGGGAACTTGTACGACAACCCGGTGTGCCGGGCCGGCTGGCCGTTGATCTTCTCCTCCCAGCCCGGCTTGTCGACGTGCACGGACTCAGCGGTACGGCGGTTGGCGGTCACCCGGTCGGTCGTCGTGTCGAGGAAGCGAGGGTCGGTCTTCGGCACGCAGTCGGGGGTGTCGCCGGAGACGATGACGATGCAGAGGGTCTCGAACACCGTCGTGTTCGTGCTGTCGGAGGCCTTCGTGTCGGTCTTGACGACGCGCGTCGCCCGTAGCGTCACCTGCTCGGGCTTGTTGGTGCTCGGGTTGAACTTCGTCGCCTGCCCGGTCGAACGCTGGGTGATGTCGAGGTTCAACGGCGTCTTCTTCGAGCCGTTCGCGACGTAGGTCGGCATCAGCACCGCGAGTACCAGCGCGAACAGACTCAGACCGATGAGCACGGCGCCCAGCGCTCTTCGCATAACAACGCCCCCACGTCAAGTCGACGTCTCAGTGATGACTAAGGGCCGAACGTACCAGGGAGTGCGGCGTCGATACCATGCACGACGACCCCTTGCGTCGGGGTCTTTCGCCCCGTGACGACGCAGGGGCCGACTCCCGATGATCAGATCGCGGGCACGAAGGGCGGAGTTCGGAATGGCTGCCGGAACTGTGGCGCGAACGCGCGCCAGGTACGGCTCCCCGGTGAACAAGGCGCTGCGCGGTGCCGATCGCTTCATCGTCGTCATCACCGCGATCGTCGTCGCTCAGATGATCTTCCTCGGACTGTTGATGCGGGCGGGCTGGTACTACCAGGCCGACCTCGCGAATCTCGCCGAAGCCACCGGCAAACCGTTGTCCTGGTCCTACCTCAGTGCGCCGCAAGGCGGTCACTTCGTGATGCCCGTGCGCTTCATGTTCTGGGTGTTGAATCGGGTGGCGCCGCTCAACTACGCCGTCACCATCGTGCTGCGCCTGGTCGGCCAGGCGCTCGCGACCGGCCTGCTGGCGCGGCTCTTGGTCCTTCTGGTGGGACGTCGCCGCATCGTGGTCGCCGCGGTCGCGCTGTACGCCTTCAGCCCTTTTCTCATCCAGGCCGACCTCTGGTTGTCGGCATCGGTCGGGCTCATCGGCGCCCAACTGCTCCTCATCGCCGCGATCAGCAACCACGTGCGGTACTCCCTCGATCGACGGATGTCGAGGGCCGTCGCGACCGCTGCGTGCGTCGTGGGCGCAACCCTGCTGTCCGAGCAGGCGGCGGTCACCGCCGTGGTTCTCCCGATCCTGTCCTTCGGCTACCTCACGTCAGGTTCCGCGTCGGCACGGGTGCGCGGGGTGCTGTCCTGCTGGCGCGAGTGGTTGTGCATCGGCGTCCCGATGTTCGGCTACGTGGCGTACTACTTCTCCGGGACCGGTGGCTACGGCGTTGCCGCTCACCCGCTGGGGATCACGAGTGCTCTTGATGTCATTCGGGTCGAGTGGACGAAGACGATTGCGCCGGGTCTCATCGGCGGGCCGTGGCGCTGGTTCTCGGCCGGCGACAACTTCCTGGGCCTGTCCAATCCCTCGACGACGACCCAGGTGCTGTGCCTGGCGGTCGTCGTCGCCGTCATCGGGCTGTCCATCCGGGCGCAGGGGTGGCGCGCATTGGCGGCCTGGAGCATGCCCTTGGTCGTCTCAGCCGTAGGGATTGTCGTCGTGGCAGTCGGACGCTACGCCGCCTTCGGCATTGTGATCAGTCAGCAGTTCGAGCACGCGTACTACGCCGCGTTGCCGGCCGCGGTGGCCACGACCCTCGCGTTCAGCGGCCTCGACACCGAACAGGTGCGTCGGCGCTTGTCCGGTGATGCGACGGCGGCAGGCCGGCCGTCGGTCGATCCCGCAGCCACGCCGCGCTCCGCGGCCGCCCGTCGGCTACGACTGCTACCGCACTGCGTGGTCGTGGCCGTGGTGACCAGCTCGATCTTCTCCGGCGTGACCTACGCACAACTGTGGGCCCGTAGCCCAGCCCACCGTTACGTCTCGACGCTGGAACGCAGCCTGCGCGAGGCGAAACCCGGCACTGCTCTGTACGACAGTCCGGTGCCCACGCGGATCATCCCCCTGGAAGCCACGCACTACGTGTCGGACATCGTGGGACTCACCGACGTCCGTGCCGACTTCAGTTACACCGCGCCGCGCCCGTCACTGGTCGACGCCAACGGTCGGGTCGTGCCGGCAGCGTTCTTCGTGCAGACCGAGGTGGATCTGTCCGAGCCGCAGTTCTGCAACTTCCCGGTGCAAGGCACGACGATCGTCACCCGACCGTTCCGAGCGGTTGCACGGCGCAACGATTGGTACCTGCAGATCGGGTACTTCCAGCAGTACGCGTCCGTGGTGGCGGTGACCGTCATCGACCGGGACGGTCGGGAGCGGTTGCCGACGGCCGGTACCCGACAGTTGCTGCCCGCCGGGCTGGGGCGGTTGCACCTGATGTTCCGTCACACCTCGCCGGCCGCCGTCCGCATCCGCAGCTTGAGCCCGGCGACCAACCTGTGCGTCACCGGCGCCCAGATCGGCTTCCCCTTCGCCGTCAAGAAGGCCGGATGAGCCGCCGCACGCGGCAGGGGACCGATCACGTCGGTGGCCTCGACGGGGCACGCGCGATCGCCGCCTACGGGGTCATCGCCACCCACGCCGGGTTCAACACCGGCCGGTCCCTGGACCACGGCCCGTTCGCACCCCTGCTCGCGCGGCTGGACTTCGGCGTGACGATCTTCTTCCTCCTCTCCGGCTACCTGCTGTACCGGCCCTTCGCCCGGTCGGCCATCCGGGAGCGGCCGGCACCGCGGCTCGGGCCGTTCTGGTGGAGGCGGGCGCTGCGCATCCTCCCCGCCTACTGGCTCGCAGTTGTGGTCACGCTGGCCCTGCTGTCCGATCGCCGCGGCCGCCCGTCGGACTGGTTCAGCTACCTCTCCCTGGTGCAGACCTATAACCACCACGACGTCGACACCGGGCTCGTCCAGATGTGGACGCTCGTGGTCGAGGTCGCGTTCTACGCCGCGCTGCCGTTGTTGGCGATGATCCCGCGCCTCGCGGGCCGGGCCTCCCCCGTGCGGGCCCATGTCTCGCTGCTCATCGGCATGGCCGTCGTCGCCCTGGGTGCCGATCTCGTCACGCACACCGTCACCGCCGCCGCTCCCGCCCAGCTGTGGCTGCCCGCGTATCTGGACTGGTTCGCCCTCGGCATGTTCCTGGCGGTGGCCAGCTGCGTGCCGGTCGACCACGCACGGTGGCGTCGTGCTCTCGACGGTTGGGCGACCTCGCCCGGAACGTGCTGGATCGCAGGCGCACTGACCTTCTGGCTCGCAACCCTGCCCCTCGCCGGCCCGTACAACCTGATCCCGGCCACGACGTGGGAATGGACGCTGAAGCACTACCTCTACGGCGCCGCCGCCTTCTTCTTCCTCTTGCCGGTCATGCTGGGCGACCCGCGCGCGTGGTCGCACCGGTTGCTGTCACACGCGGTGCTGCGCCGGCTCGGTGAGATCAGCTACGGCGTGTACCTGTGGCATCTGCCGCTACTGATCTTCATCCAGCATCGGATGCACTGGCGCGTGTTCGGCGGTCACTTCCTGCCCCTGTTCGTCCTCACCTGTCTCGGTGCCTCCGCCGCCGCTGCCGGGTCGTACTACGTGCTCGAGCGGCCGCTGCTTCGTCGGTTCAGTCGGCCGTGGCGCCGTGGGGGGCAGCAGCGTGACCAGCAGCAGGGCGACGGCGAGGAGGCACAGCACCTGGACCGCGCCGGTGTCGGCGAGGGGGCCGGCTGAGTCGGCCGGCGCAATCGCCTCCGCGGCGCCGGCCACGAGGACGATCGTCGCAGCGCACACCGCCGCGATGTCCGACCGGGGGAGCTCGCCGGGAGCTCGTGCCATCGCCGCGCGCAGCCGCACTCCGCCTCGCCGGACGACGAGAACGCCGGCGAGTACGACCAGCCCGGTGATCCCGCCGAGCAGGCCGAGCCCGATGGTCACCGCCCCGAAGGCTCGCCACCCGCTCAGCGCACCCGAGGTGGTGCTCGGTTCGGGCGCGCCGGCGCGCGGGCGACGGATCGCGGCGCCGAGCAGGACGAGCACGGCGATCGCTCCCAGCCCGAGCCCCCAGTCGACCGGCTGTTGCGGCGTGAAGACCAGCCGCACGATGCCCGAGGACCCAGCCGGTACCAGCCACCCCTGATGCCAGCCGTCGAGCGTCACCGCCGTCAGAGCCCGGCCGCCGAGGCTGGCCGACCAGCCGGCATTCGCGTTCTCCGCGACGGACAGAAAGGCCGCGCCCGTGGTCGCGACCCGGACCTCGCGGCGGGTGCTCCCCCAGGCCCGGACGTGCACGGTGCCCGCGTCGGCGACCGGCGGCGTCGTCGTCGTAGACCCAGGCCGTCGCAAGACGATCGAGGCGGGGCTCGACATCGCGTCGGAGGCCAGCCGGATGCGGTTCAGTCCCCGCTGCAGCGGCACCGGGCCCGGGCCGCACGGCGTGGCGGAAACCGGTGCGCCGGACAGGACCTGCGCAGCCCCGGCGTCCACGCGCAAGGGCACCGTCGCCCCGTTGACGAACAGGGTCGGCCCGCTCCCGCACGGCACGTGCACCGCCGCCTCGACCCGACCGAGCGGCGCGCGTGGGCCGACCAGCCGGATCTCGCCGATACCTACCGGCAGCAGCTGTCGCCGACCACTCGCCGAATCGGTGTTGACCCGCAACGTCTGGGCCGTGACCGTCAGCCTCAGGGTCGACGTGGTCTGCGGGCGTGGGAAGCGAATGCGCCCGTCAGCCGGCACGCTCGTCTGGAACGTGAGCTTTCCGACCTCGATCACCACGCGGGTCGGCGCCGCAACCGGGGCGCCGGCCAGCGGTGATATCTGGAGACCGTCGAGGGTCTCCGGGCGAGCCGTCGACAACTCGATCGACGGCAGGCGGGAACCGGCCTTGGCGACCCATCCGGTCGCGGGGTTGTCGTCCACGGCTGCGCCGGCCCGCTGGCGCGGGTCGGTCGAGTTCACCGACGACGCGAGCGCGCGCACTGGGTTCCCGACATCCAGCCGGGCGTCCAGCTGCGGCCCCGGCCGCAGGTACACACCGGCGACGGCCTGGAACTCGGCGCCGGCCGCGAGCCGGAAGGTCCGATCGAGCGCGTCGTCCTCTTCCCCGGCGGCGGCCCACGACGGCTCGCACGCGGCCGAGTCCTGCACGGTGAGGCACGCCGAGCGGCGTCCGGGCAGCGCCGCGAAGTCCACCACGTCGGGATCCGCCACGCCCGGGATCACCAGGGTGCGCGACGGGAGCACCCCGCGGATCGCGACCGACGCGAGAGCAACCTGCGTACGCAATCGCGCATTCGCCATCTCCAGGACGGTCAGCCGGATCCGGCTCGCGCGGCCCGGCGGCAGCGGCAGCGTCTGATTGTTCGAGTCCGGAGAGACATCGTCCTCGACGGCGCCCGACTCCGTGGAGACCCTCAACCGGATCGGGTAGTTGGGACGGTGCGCGGCGAACGCGATCTCCACCGACGGCTGGGGCAGAGCCCGAGGGAGGTCGATCTGGAGCCACTGGCCGACCGCACCGCGGTTCGACCGGCTCAGCCACGCGGTGCCCGGCTGGCCGTCCAGTGCCGCCCAGCCCGATTCGGACGCGGAGGCGGCTGACGAGACGGTCAGGTTCGAGATGCCGTCGTACGCCACCGGCGACAGGCTGCCGACTCCGGATGGCAGGTAGTCGTGAGCGGCCCGAGGGACGCTGTAGGGCTGGGCGACGGTCATCGTCGCGGCGTACTGATTCACCCCGCCGAAGCCGAATTCCCGCCGCCGCGTCCCCTCGGTGAGTACCGAGATCGGGGCCGAGATCGCCGCTGCCGCGCTGGACGGTACCGGGCCGAAGATCACCGGTGCTGTCGCGGCGACACCCGACGCGACCAGCTGCGGCAACTCGTCCGACGAGCCGTTGGACAGCACGGTCCGTGCCGCCGGGATCAAGGAGACTGGCGAGCTCCAGTCCGTGTTCTCGTACACCTGCACCGGCCGCCCGGCGCGGCTCAGCCCCAGGTCGACCAACCGGTTGGGGTCGTCGCCCGCGATCGGCCGGGGGCCGAATGATGCGGCCAGCACGAAGTGGGGCGAGTGGGCCAGGGTGCCGAATACGAAGCGTTGAGGGGTCGCCTGCGAGGCGCCGGCGTCCAGGTCGTTGCGCACGATGACGTACCGGATGCCGGAGCGAGCGAGTAGGGGTGCCAGTGTCGGGTCGGCAGCACCGGCTGCGAGTATCGATTCGACGCGGTCCAACAGCCGGATGTAGCCGGGCTGGGTCAATGGCGTCGCGTCACGTACCGTCCACGGACCTGCCGCCACGGGCTGCAGTGCATCGTCGCGCGGTTGCCCCCAGACGTAGGCGGGCTGAGCCGCCCCTGGTACCACCAGGGCCCGGCCGCTGCCTTCGTGCTGACCCAACCACGTCCCGGTCTGCGTCCACCACGTCGGTTCGTTGATGTCGCGGGTCTGCGGCACGATCCGCCCAGCGATCGCGGGGGTGATCGCCACCGCGGCCAGACCGACGACGGCGACGGCCGCGAGCGCCCGGGGCAGGACGGTGACGGCCGTGCCCCTGACGTGGAGGACAGCGTCCTTCGGGATTCGACGGCTGAGCGCGGCGACGGCATGCCCGACGCCGATCGCGATCGGCAGCCGGATAACCGGATCGAACTTGTGCACGTTGCGGAAAGCAACCAAGGGCCCGTCGAGCAGGTGGCGCACCGATCCGGCGAAGGGCGGCCCGACGGCCGTGACGTGGCCCAGGGTCACCAGCACGAGCCCCACGACCAGCACCGTGACGAGGAACTGTCGATGCGGTGTCCGACGTCGGGCCGAGCCGGCCACGCCGATCGCAGCGATCGCCGTCGTGGCGAGGATGGCCGCCGGGGCGACCGCGAGGATCCATCCGGCCGGCCACACACCGGGGCCGAGGTAGGCCTGCCAGTGATCGACGCCGCGCAGTGACCGCACCAGGCTCGTCGCCGATGTGGTCACTGCGCTGGACTCGATCCAGTCGAGGAACGGCGGGCTGTAACGGCCGAGCAGGACCAGCGGCACGGCCCACCACAGGCACGCGAGCAGCACGGCACCGATCCACCACAGCGTCAGCGCCCGGCGCCGGGGTCCTCGACCTCGTGAGAGCAGCCACAGCAAGGGGACCGGCAGGATCGCCAGGGTGGCCGAGGCGTTGATGCCGCTGGCGAACAGCAGGGCAACGCCGGAACGGGCGGCGGCACGCCGGGGAGACCCGGCCACCGCCCCCTGTACGAGCGGGATCATCACCCACGGCAGCACGACGACCGGTAGCAACTCGGAGGAGATGACGCCGAGCTCCATCAGCACGCGTGGTGCGAGGGCGTAGGCCAGCCCCGCCGCGACGCGCGGCCAGAATCCCGGGACGCCGAGGAGCCGCGCCAGACGCACCAGGCCCAGAAAGGCGGCGACCAGCAACGCCGACTCCCAGGCGCGCTGTACGACCCACGGCGAGAGGGCCGAAAGCTTCCCGAGGACGAAGAACGGACCCATCGGGAAGAGATAGCCGTAGGCCTGGTCCTGCAACTGCCCCGCCGCCGCGGTCGGGTCCCACATGGTCAACGCGTTGCGCAGGAACCGCACCGGACTGACCAGGAGGTCCAGCTTGGTGTCGGCCGCTTCCCGGCCCGAACTCTGCGCGAAGGTCATCAGGGTGAGGGCGAGCCCCACGCAGGTGAGCCTCAATCTCGCTACCGAGAAGGCCGCGGACGACTCGGACCCGGAACGCACCGGTGCACGGTACCGTTCACGTCATCGCGGCGTTGCCGGACGCATGCGGACAGAGGGCTTTGGACCCGCCCACGGCGGATCAAAGGCCGATGCCACGGGGTGGGTGCACGCCTAATGTCGCTTCGATGACGAGTCGCGCGGCGGGTCGACCGAGCGACACCTCGCCGGTCGACGGGCCCGCTCGGCGGAGTATCGCGTTCCTGGTGTGGCGCGACACCCAGCATCCCGAGGGCGGTGGTTCCGAGCTCTTCGTCGAGAGGGTCGCCGAGCATCTGGCCGCGACGGGGTGGAACGTCACGATGTGCGTCGCGGCCCACCCGAACGCGCCGCGTGACGAGGTCCGCCGAGGGGTCCGGATGCGGCGCCGTGGAGGACGACTGACGGTGTACCTCCACGGCCTGATCTACCTGATCGGCCCGCGCGGACGCCGCACCGACGTCATCGTCGACGTCCAGAACGGAATCCCGTTCTTCTCCCCCCTCGTCCGCCGGCGGTCCATCATCAACCTGGTGCACCACGTGCATCACGAACAGTGGCAGATCATCTATCCCGGCCCGGCCGGAAAGATCGGCTGGTGGCTCGAGTCGAGATTGGCTCCCCGCCTGTACCGCCGCCATCCGTACGTGACCGTGTCCGACGCGACCCGTCGCGAACTCATCAGTCTCGGCATCGCCGCCGACCGAATCACCGTGGTGCACAACGGCGTCGATGCCCCGGCGCCGGAACGCCGCGAACCGCGCGCCGACGAGCCGACCATCTGCACTCTCAGCCGGCTGGTCCCGCACAAGCAGGTCGAGCACGCGCTGGAGGCGGCGGCCGTGGTCCGGCGCGCACTCCCCCGGTTGCGGGTCGAGATCGTGGGCGACGGCTGGTGGCACGAGTCGTTGACGGCGCGAGCCACCGAACTCGGACTGGATGATGCCGTCACGTTCCACGGTGCCGTCTCCGACGCCCGGCGCGACGCCCTCCTCGACCGCGCGTGGGTGCTGCTCGCGCCGTCGGTCAAGGAAGGATGGGGAATAGCGATCATGGAGGCCGCTGCTCACGGCGTCCCGGCCATCGCCTACAGCTCGGCCGGCGGAGTCCGGGAGTCGATCGTCGACGGCGAGACCGGCTGGCTGGTAGCCGACTCGGCCGAACTCGAGAAGCGCACGGAGGAACTGCTCACCGACCCGACACTGCGCGAGCGGATGGGCGCGAACGCGCGCGCCCGGGCCGCCGGGTTCGACTGGGCGAGCACCGGTCGCAGGTTCGCCGACCTGCTCGACGACCTGGCCGACTGAGTCGCGTGACCGCACGACCCCGGTCCTGGCCGGTGCGATGATCCCTGACGAGCGATCACCGTCGCAGGCGAGGATCACAATGGCCGACATGCAGTTCGACACCAGCGAGCTCCGGCCCGCGGCCGACACGAGGTCGGTCCGCACCGCCACGATCACGCTTCGGCGGCCGAGCGCGTACTCCACTGCGGTCGGACTCGTCGGGGGCTGGGCCGTACTCGCCAATTTCGCCCGGCTCGGCTTTCCGGGATCCGGGTTCGACGAGCCCCTCTACGCCATCGCAGGGTGGCGGTACGTGCACGGCGAGACCGGCACGCCGCCCAGCGGGGGCTTGTCGAACTTCGACAATTTCGAGCACCCCCCGCTGGCGAAGTACCTGTTCGGCCTGGCCGAGCTGGTCGCCGGCCATCCGAGCGTCTTCGCGGCCCGCGTCGTCTCCGCCACCTGCACCGTCGCGACCGCCTTGATTCTCGGCTTGTGCCTCGGGCGGGTGGCCGGTCGTTGGATCGGGCTGGGCGCGGCGGCGATGGTCGCGGTGCTGCCGATGCACGTTCCGGGGCCGAATCTGCCGTTCCGCTTCGGCCGTTACGCCTACCTCGATCCGGTCGCGGAACTGTTCGCCGTCGGCTCGGTGGCGCTCGCGTGGATGTGGTTCGAACGGCGGGGCCGATCGGGCTGGTGGTTCGCCGCGGCCACGGGGGGATGTGTAGGGCTCGCCGCGGCCTGCCGGGAGACGGGCTTTCTCGGAGCGGTCGGCTCGGTGATCGTCGGATTGGTCCTGACTGCGCGCCGGAGAAGTGACGTCGGCAACCGCCTGGCCCAGACGGGCGTGGCAGTGATCATCTCTGCGCTCGTGTTCGTGGCCACCTACGCCGGCCTGGGAAACCCGGCCCGCGCCATCGGTTTCCTGATCCATTTCCAGCGCGAACATGCCGCGGTGGGCCACCAGGTGCAGTACGCAGGTCGGGTCTCCGTCCACCCGCCCGGATGGGCATTTCTCTGGTTCGCCCAACACGGCGTCGGTTCCGTGGTTGCGATCGCCTGCCTGGTCTGCGTTGCCGCCGCGATCGTCCTGCGACACGACCGAGTGGTGCTCTGGTGTCTCGCCGCCCTCGCCGCTCCACTCGTGTTCCACATGGCCCTCGCCGGAGTCATCCTCGGCTTCTACTGGGTGATGTGGATGCCTGGTGTGCTCGCGCTCGTGTCACTCGGCGCGGCCGAGCTGGTGCACCTGGTGCGGCGGGCCACCCCCCGGGTTCGGCTGGGCGGCCTCCTTCTCGGCGTTTCCTGCCTGTGCCTGTTGGCCGCCGCGTCCGTGCGCGACACCTACCGGATGGTGTCGCTGAGCGCACCGCCGGACCAGCCTTACTCGGCGACGGTTCTCCGCTACTCCCCGCTCACCTATCTGCGCCTCGACGAGCACAGCGGATCGACGGCGGCCGACGCATCCGGCAACGATCATGCGGGGACGTACTCCGGCGGCCCGCGTCTCGGGGCCCACTCGCTGCTCGCCTCCGAACCGGGTCACTCCGTGGTGTTCAACCGCTTCCAGCAGTTCGCGCGCGTCCCCGGCGCGTCATGGATGGACTCGCCCGATTACAGCTTCTCCGTGTGGTTCAGCGGCTCGCGACCCGACGGGTACCTCCTCTCGCGCGACAACTTCGTCGCCAAGGTGTGGAACCTGCAGTTCGACCCGTCCGGTCATCTGCGCTTCGTGACCTATTCGTCCTTCCGCGGGGAGGCTCACGTCGTCGACAGTCGCGCCGCATACGACGACGGGCGGCCTCACCTCGTCGTGGGTGTCAAGCATGGATCGACGATGCTGCTGTACGTCGACGGCCGGCTCGACGGGTCCGCGTCATTCCCCACGTTCGCCCGATCGACCACTGCGAGCATCGACCTGGCCCGGCGCGGCAACGGCTCCGGATACCTTGCGGGAGCGCTCGACGACTTCGCCTACTTCGACGTGGCGCTGTCCGCCGACGAGGTGCGCAGCTTGTACCGGGCCGGGATCCAGCCGGGGCCGGCAGTGCGATCGCGCTGAGGCCTCTCGCGGTGGGCGGCGTGTCCGATTCGCTCGGGTCGGCCGGCCGAGAGGCGGGGTCGGGCTACTTCTGCCCGTAGTCGACGACCTGAGCCCCGGCCGGGTTGTGGTCGGGCGCCGCCGTCGAACTCGACACGATTCCCAGCGCGGCGAACGTCGCGAGCGTGCCGCCCACGATGCCGGACAGGATGATCGAGATCCACTTACCCACGGCGTGACTCCAGGTCTAGTAACTCCGTTCACCCTAGCAGCGGTGCTGACCGTCCGACGGGGTCTTTCGTCGCATCGCGCCCGCTCGTACGACCCCCGCGCCCGCCGTGCCGGCCAGCCCCGCGAGGACGAGCAGCGCGAGCAGATCGGCGGCCACGACGACCGCCACGCGCGCGGCGGACGGGTGGCGGGTGACGACGGGGGCGGGCACGCGGAAGAGGGAGACGTCGCGGCCGCGGAACACCAGTGTGAGTCCGCCGAGGTCGGGGACCCGCCCCGGCGTGCCGTGCTCGACGACGACCCAGGCGACCCCGAGGCGGGCCAGGTCGGCGGCGACGGCCGGCCCGGCCAGCGCCGCGCCCACCGCCCGGGCGTGCGGGTTCTCGCCGGCGAGCAGGCGGCCCGACACGGCCAGCCGGTCGTCGACGACGGTCGGACCCGGCAGCAGCCGCGGCGCCGGGTCGAGCACGCTGGCGCTGCGGACCCACCCGAAGCTGCGGTACGACCCCCAGGGCAGCACCGCCGCCTCGCCGGGTCCGATCCGCTGCGCCACCACCTGCCAGTCGCGCGGGTAACGCACCGGCTGCAGGGTCGGCCGGAGCGTCGCGGCGGCATCGGGGAGCACGATGAGCGGCAGCGTGAGCGCCGCGACGACGAGCGGTATCCGGGCGGGCAGCACCCGCGCGCGGTCCCACAGCCGGTCGACCGCGGCACCGACGAGCAGCGCCTCGAGCAGCACCAGCGGCAGCACCCATTTCTGGGCGTCGCGCAGCAGGCCGGCGCCGGGCACGTGGGCGACGACGACGCGCGCGACGGCCGCGCCGCCGGGCAGGGACGACAGCACCGCCAGCACCAGCCCGGCCGCGGCGGTACCGGCGAGGGCGAGGCTGAGGCGGCGACCGAGGTGCGCCGCCAGGCGCGGCGCACCGTAGCCGGCGGCGGCGGCGAGGACCGCGAGCCCCAGCCAGGGCAGCGCGCCGCCGCGGCTCGACGGCACCACCACTGAGTCCCAGATGCCGCCGCCGTCGAGCAGGCTCAGCAGGGCGCCGCCGGGGTGCTCGGAGCGGGCGGCGAACGCGGCGACGCCGGCCGGATCGCTCGTCGCGCCGGCGCCGGACACCAGGGCCGGCACCAGCCAGGGCAGCTGCAGTACCCCGGCCAGCGCGGCCGTCGCCGCGACGCCACGCCGCGAGCGGCCGGCCGCCGCGACCGCAACGGCGACCAGGGCAGCGATGACCCCGCCGGTGGGGGTGATGGACGCCGCGGCGAGGGCGACGGCGAGCGCGAACCACCCGGCCGCCGACCGGGCGCGAACCGCGGCCAGGATCACCCACGGCACGGCGGCGTAGGCCCACAGCAGCGCCCACTGCCCCAAGGCCAGACGCTCGACCACGTAGGGGTTCCAGACCGCCACGCTGAGCGCCGCCAGTCGGGCCGGCAGGGCGCGCCGGCCGAGCAGCGCGGCTACCCCCGTTCCGGCCGCGACGACCGGCAGGACGAGCGCGAGCCGCCCGACGACCGCGCCGTCGAGCAGCTTCTCGGCGAGCGCGACGAGGGCGTCGACCGGCACGGCTCGCGGCGCCGCCGACGACACCCCGACGCTGTCGAGGCCGAGCGGCTGGCGCGGGGTGAAGACGAGGTCGTGGCCGAGCGGGTAGCCGGCCCAGGAGAGCGGCCACAGCAGCACGGCGGTGAGCGCCCCGACCCACCCGAGCACGGCCGCGCGCGGGAGGGCGTCGCGCCACGTCCGGGCGGTCCCGACCGGCACGTGCCTCAGCGCCAGACGGTCGTCGCGCCCTCGGGCACCTCGTCCGGCTCCAGGGATTCGAGCGGCAGGCGCGGCAGCTCCGGGCCGCGTCCGAACCGCATCTTCTTGGTGTGTTCGAGGGCGTCCTCGATGAGGGTCCGGTTCGTGCGGATCAGGTCGGAGACGATGCCGACGATGATGCAGAGGAACGACATGATCAGCAGGATCGCGCCGACCAGCAGCGACTGCAGGTGCCCGCCGGGATTGCCGTCGATGATCTGCAGGATCGCGAAGCGGACGAACGGGATCAGCCCGAGCGCGGCGAGCACGCCGGCGAGCGCGATGAAGATGGCGTACGGCTTGTACATGATGTAGCCGCGCACGATCGCCCGTGCCGACAGCGCCACGTGCTGCCGGGTGGAGGTGAACAGCCGCGACTCGCGGGTGCTCGGGTTCGTCGTCACCGGGATGCTGTCGATCTCGAGGCGCTTGTTCCCGGCCTGGATGATCGTCTCCAGGCAGTAGCTGAACCGGGTCACGGTGTTGAGCAGCATCAGGCTGTCGCGCGAGTAGGCCCGGAAACCGCTGGCGGCGTCGGGCACGTCCGTGCCGGCCACCCGGTTCACCACCCGGCTGCCGAGCTTCTGCAGCTTGATCTTGCGCCACGAGAACTCGTGGTTGAGGTGCACCTGCCGATCGGCGATCACGATGTCGGCCGTGCCGGCGAGGATCGGCTGGACGAGGTCGGCGATGCGCTCCTGCGGGTACTGGTTGTCGCCGTCGGTGTTGACGAGGATGTCGGCACCGAGCTCGAGGGCGCGCTGCGCGCCGTCGTGGAAGGCGCGGCCGAGACCCCGGTTCCCCGCGTGCCGCACGAACTGGGTCACCCCGTGCTCGATCGCGACGTCGACGGTGCGGTCGGTCGAGCCGTCGTCGACGACGAGCACGATGATCTCGTCGATGCCCGGGATCTGCTTCGGGACGGACGCGAGGACGAGCGGCAGCGTCCGCTCCTCGTTGAGGCACGGGATCTGCACGACCAGTCTCATGCGGCTCCCCTCCCGTCTCGGCAACGCAGCGATCGTACTCATCGAGATCAGGTCGGCCGCGCCTCTACGCTGTGCGGGCAGGCGAGTCGGGTCGAGGAGGCGGTGGGGTGGCGATCGCGACCTCGCGCACCCTGGCACTGTCGGCCGCCGCCGTGCCCGTCGCCTTCGTCGTCGCCAACACCGTCAGCTACGCACTGCTGCTCGTCGCCGCGCACCTGTTGACCGCCGCGCAGTACGGCACGCTGTCCTCGCTGCTCGGCCTGCTGCTCATCTCGACGATCCCGATGCTCGCCCTGCAGACGGTCACGGCGAGACGCACCGCCACCCGGGGCGGCTCGGCCGGCATCGTGCGGGGCACCGCGGCGGTGGGGCTCGCGGCCACGCTCGTCCCCGCCGCGCTGAGCCCCGCCCTCGCGCTGTTCCTGCACCTGCACAGCGTGGTCGGGGTGCTGCTGGTGGCCGCGACGATCCCGGCGACCGCCGTGCTCGGCACGGCGATGGGCGTCGCGCAGGGGCGGCGCCGGTTCCGCTGGCTGGCCGTGCTGATCCTGGCCGGCACCGGCGGCCGCTCGGTCGGCGGTGTCGTCGGCCTCGTCCTCGGCCGCACCCCCGACGCCACCTTGGTCGGCATCCTCGTCGGCACTGCTGCGGCCGCGCTGCTGGTCGCCGCGGCCGGCAGCGACTTCGCCTCGCGGCGGGCCTCGGTGCGCGACCGCACCCGGGCCGGCGTGCTCGGTGAGACCGCCCAGGCCGCGCACGCCCACGGCACGTTCCTGCTGCTCGCCAGCCTCGACGTGCTGCTCGCCCGGCACGTGCTGAGCCCGGAGGCGGCCGGGCTGTACTCGGTCGGCTCGGTGACCACCCGGGCCGCCGTGTGGGTGCCACAGGCGGTCATCGCCTTGATGTTCGCCTCGCTCTCCGAGTCCGAGCAGCACCTGCGAACGGCGCGCCGGGCGAGTGCGGTCGTCCTCGGGCTCGGGGCTGCGCTGGTGCTCGGCACCTTCGTGCTCGGCGAGCCGGCGGTGAAGGTCATCGGCGGCAGCAAGTACCACGACCTCGACGGCTACATCTGGCTGTTCGTGCTGCTCGGCTCGCTGCTCGCGCTCGTGCAGCTGGCCGTGCTCGCCGGGCTGGCCCAGCGCCGCACCCGCCGCGTGCTGGTGCTCTGGCTGATGATCGGCGCCGACCTCGTCGCCGTGCTCACCACCAGCGACGGCATCACCCCGCAGCGGCTCGTGGTCACGCTGGTCGCCGTGGCCGCGGTCGCGGGCGCGGCGGCGCTCGCCCTCACCGTGCGCCCGCGCCGGTAGGCTCGCCCGACGTTGTGACCCCGGCCGAAGGAGCTCGACGGATGCCCGGATTCGACCCGGTGTGGGCGACCGCCGACCCGATCGGCGGGTGGCTCACCCGCGATCAGGGCCGCGCGCTGTGGGACGCCGCTGTCGCACTGCCACCGGGCGCGCGGATCCTCGAGATAGGCAGCCATCAGGGCCGCTCGACCGTGGTGCTCGCCTCCGCGGCCAAGGCCGCCGGCGGCTCGGTGATCGCGGTCGACCCGTTCGTCTCCGGCCGGCTGTTCGGCGGCGCCGCGACCCGGACGGTCTTCGAGAAGAACCTGGCCGACGCCGGGGTGAGCGATGCCGTGCGGCTCGAAGCGGTTCGCAGCACCGAGCTGCGCCCGGGCTGGAGCACGCCGCTCGCGATGGTCTACATAGACGGCAAGCACGACTACTGGACGGTGCGGGACGACCTGCGCTGGGTCGAGCACCTCGCCCCGGGGGCGCCGGTGCTCGTCCACGACTCGTTCTCCTCGATCGGGGTCACGCTCGGGCTGCTGGCGCACGTGCTGCCCGGGCGGCAGTTGCGTTACCTCGGCCGGGCCGGCTCGCTGGCCCGCTTCGTGGTGGGTCGGCCGTCGGCCCGCGACCGACTGCGCCTCGTGGCCGAGTTGCCATGGTTCGTCCGCAACGTCGCGATCAAGATCGTGCTGCGGGTCGGGCGCGCGTTCGGGCACCACAGCACGCCCGACCCGTACTGACCCTCGCTAGTGCGCGGCCTCGTGCCAGGTTCGCCCGACGCCGACCGAGACGTCCATCGGGACGTCGAGCCGGCACGCCCCGCCCATCTCGCGGCGCACGAGTTCCTCGACCGCCTCACGCTCGCCCGGTGCGACCTCGAGCACCAGCTCGTCGTGCACCTGCAGCAGCAGCCGGGACCGCAGCCCGGAGTCGGCCAGCCCCTGGTGCACCCCGAGCATCGCGACCTTGATGATGTCGGCGGCGCTGCCCTGGATGGGCGCGTTGAGCGCGGCCCGCTCGGCCATCTCGCGCAGGTTGCGGTTGTCGCTCGTCAGGTTGGTCAGGTACCGCCGGCGACCCATGATGGTCTCGGTGTAACCGGTCTGCCGGGCGTCCTCGACGACCGAGCGGAGGTAGTCGCGCACGCCGCCGAACCGGGTGAAATAGGCCTCCATCTGGCTGCGGGCCTCGTCGGTGGTGATCTTGAGCTGCTTGGACAGCCCGAACGCGGACAGGCCGTAGGCCAGGCCGTAGCTCATCGCCTTCACCCGGCGGCGCAGCTCGGCGTCGATCTGCTCCGGCGGCAGGTCGAACGCCCGGGACGCGACGAAGGTGTGCAGGTCCTCCCCCGTCGTGAACGCCTCGATGAGCCCCTCGTCGTGCGACAGGTGGGCCATGATGCGCATCTCGATCTGGCTGTAGTCGGCCGTCATGAGCAGCTCGTAGCCCTCGCCGACGACGAACGCCTCGCGGATGCGCCGCCCCTCGGCGGTGCGCACCGGGATGTTCTGCAGGTTCGGGTCGGTGGACGACAGCCGCCCGGTCGCCGCGATGGTCTGGTTGAACGTGGTGTGGATGCGGCCGTGGTCGTCGATCAGCGGCAGCAGGCCGTCGACGACCGACTTGAGCCGGGCGAACTCGCGGTGCTGCAGCAGCTCGCCGAGGACCGGGTGCTCGGTCTTGGCGTACAGGTCGGTCAGCGAGTCGGCGTCGGTCGTATAGCCGGTCTTGATCCGCTTGGTCTTGGGCAGCTCGAACTGGTCGAAGAGGATCTCCTGGAGCTGCTTGGGCGAGCCCAGGTTGAACTCGCGCCCGACCAGCTCGTGCGCGGTGCGCTCGACCTGCTTCACCCGCTCGCCGAGCTCACGCTGCAGGTCGGTGAGCGCACCGCTGTCGGCGGCGATGCCCACGGCCTCCATGTCGGCGAGGACGTAGGCGAGCGGGAGTTCCATGTCGACCAGCAGGCCGGCGGCGCCGCTCTCGCCGAGCTGGGCGTCGAAGGTGTCGGCGAGGTCCTTGACCGCACTGGCCCGGACGGTCTCGACCTCGGCCAGAGCGTCGTCCGATTCGTCGACGCCGCCGTCCAGGGTGAGCTGGCCGGAGTCCTCGACGTTGCTGCGCAGCTCGCGGTGCAGGTAGCGCAGCGCGAGGTCACCGAGGTCGAAGGCGCGCGTGTCGGGGCGCAGCAGGTAGGCCGCGAGCTGGGTGTCCTGGGTGACACCGGCCAGCGTCCACCCGTGCTGGCGCAGGGCGAGCAGCGGACCCTTGACGTCGTGTACGGCCTTCGGCACCGTCGGGTCGGCCAGCCACTCGCCGAGCGCCTTGTCGTCGCCGGGGCTGAGCACGGCGGGGTCGACGAACGCGGCGCTGCCGTCGGCCGGCGCGAGCGCCACCCCGGTCAGCGTGCCGACGCCGCGCCCCCACGTGCCGCGGAACGCCAGCCCGACCCGGGCGCCGTCGCGGGCGTGCTCGTCGAGCCACTGCGGGAGTTCGTCGGTGGCCAGCCGGCTGACCGCGACGTCGAAGCCTTCTTCGGCCTCGGGCGCGGCCGCCTCGACGCTGGCGAACAGCCGCTCGCGCAGGACGCGGAACTGGAGGTCGTCGAAGAGGCGGTGCACCTCGTCGCGGTCCCACTGTTGGCGGGCCAGGGAGTCGAGATCGGCGTCGACCGCGACGTCGCGCACCAGCTCGGTGAGGCGCCGGTTCAGCTCGACCGAGGCCACGTGCTCGCGCAGGGCGTCGCCGACCTTGCCCTTGACCGTGTCGATGCGCTCGATCAGGTCGCGCAGGGTGCCGTACTCGCGGACCCACTTGGCCGCCGTCTTCTCGCCCACCCCGGGAATGCCGGGCAGGTTGTCGCTCGGGTCGCCCCGCAGCGCCGCGAAGTCGGGGTACTGCGCCGGCGAGAGGCCGTACTTGGTCTGCACCTCGTCGGGGGTGAAACGGGTCATCTCGCTCACGCCCCGCTTCGGGTAGAGCACCGTCACGTGATCGTTGACGAGCTGCAGCGCATCGCGGTCGCCGGTGCAGATCAGGACGTCCATACCGGCGTCGACGGCCCGGGTGGTGATCGTGGCGATGACATCGTCGGCCTCGTAGCCGTCGACCATCATCGACGGGATGCGCAGCGCGTCGAGCACCTCGCGGATCAGCGTGACCTGGCCGCGGAAGTCGTCGGGGGTCTCGCTGCGGGTGGCCTTGTAGCCGGCATAGGTCTCGCTGCGGAACGTCTTGCGCGAGACGTCGAACGCGACGGCGACGTGGGTCGGTTCCTCGTCGCGCATGAGGTTGATGAGCATGGACGTGAAGCCGAAGACGGCGTTGGTCGGCTGCCCGGTGGTGGTCGACATGTCGACCTCGCGGAGCGCGTAGAAGGCGCGATAGGCCAGCGAGTGACCGTCCAGGAGCAGCAGCCGGGCAGTCTTCGTCGTTGTCGGGGCACCCACGGGCGTCACTCTATGCGGAGCGTCCGACACCGCCGTCCGCGCGGTCGCAGGCCCGAACGGCGCGGATCAGGCGCCGCGGCCCACGGCGCGGGAGGCCAGCCCGGTGCGCTGGGCGCGCACCAGACGGGCTCGGCGCAGCACGGCCATCCGGCCGGCGACGTCGGTCATGCCGAGGGAGCGGCGCAGCACCGAGGTGGGCGCGATGCGGTGCAGCACCAGCGGCGCGAACCCGATGCGGGCCAGGTAGCGGTTGCCCTCGCGCGAACCCGCCGCGGCCGTGGCCAGCACGTGCTCGATGTCGGTCTCGTCGGCCAGGTGGACCGCCGCGGCCAGCAGGGCCCGGCCGACGCCACGCCGGCGCGCGGTGGGGGCGACCATGAGGTGGGTCATGTGCAGCACCGGCATCGGGTCGATGACGCCGATGTCGTCGTTGCGGGCCGAGAGCAGGCCCGAGATCGTCCCGTGGTCGTCGACCGCGACCAGCAGGACGCGATCGCTCATCTGGAGGATCTCCTCGAACCGGCTGGTCAGGCGTTCGACGCTGGCGTCCTGCAGCGGTTTGCCGCTGAAGGCGCCGGTGCTGACGTCGACCGATCGGGTGAGGGCGACGAGGGCCGGGACATCTGTGACCGTGGCGGGGCGGATCCGTACGTTGGCACGCGACACTGGCTTGCGCCTCCCTGGAAGAAGACCTGGACCCCCGTTCCCCGCGAACGATGGCTGCACGCGCAACGATAGGGCTCAGGTCGCCGTAGCGGACCGGGGGGTTGCCCTCATGGCAGCAACTTGAAGCTGACCTAGCCTGATCGGCGCAGGCCGGTCTACGATGCCGCGATCTCCTCGCCGAGGTACGCGGCGCGCACCCGGTCGTCGGCCAGCAGGTCCTTGCCGGTGCCCTCGAGCACGATCTCGCCGGTCTCCAGCACGTAACCCCGGTTGGCCAGCGCCAGCGCCTGGGCCGCGTTCTGCTCGACCAGGAGGACGGTGACCCCGCTGTCGTTGATCTCGCGGATGATGTCGAAGATCTGGGCGACGATGAGCGGGGCGAGCCCCATGGACGGCTCGTCGAGCAGCAACAGCCGCGGCTTGCCCATCAGGGCCCGGCCGATGGCCAGCATCTGCTGCTCGCCGCCGGACAGCGTGCCGGCCTGCTGCTGGAAGCGCTCCTTGAGCCGCGGGAACAGTTCGAGCACGCGGGCCAGGTCGTCCTGGTCGATCTTCTTGAACCGGAACGCCCCCATGTCGAGGTTCTCGGCCACGGTCATACGCGGGAACACGTGCCGGCCCTCGGGCACGTGGCAGATGCCGAGCCGGATGAGGTCGTGGGCCGGGATGCCGTCGATGCGCTTGCCGTCGAAGCTGATCGAGCCGAGCGCCGGACGCAGCATGCCCGAGACGGTCTTCTGGGTCGTGGTCTTGCCCGCGCCGTTCGCGCCGAGCAGCGCCACGATCTCACCGTCGCCGACGGTGAAGCTGATGCCCTTCAGCGCGGCGATGTTGCCGTAGCGCACCTCGATGTCGTTGACCTCGAGCAGCGTCTGCGGGGTGCGCACCGACGGCCCGTCGAGCCGCGGGGAGACCTGCTCGGGACCGCCGCCCGGGGTGGTCTTGCCGATGCTGACGGGGTCACTCATTGCCGGTCTCCTGCTCGCGCCGCGACTCGTCCTCGTCGGCCTGTTCCTGGGCCACCGCGTCGGTGTCGATGAGATGCATCTCGGGCTGGTGCTCGGCCGCGTCGGCGGCGTCCTCGGCCGACGTGCCGAGGTAGGCCGCGACGACCGTGGGGTCCCGCTGGATCTCCTGCGGCGTGCCCTCGGCGATCTTCTGCCCGAAGTTCAGCACCACGATGCGGTCGGCGATGGACATGACCAGCTTCATGTCGTGCTCGATGAGCAGCACGCTCATGTTGCGCTCGACGTTGATGCGCTTGATCAGCTCGGCGAGGTCGCGCTTCTCGGCCGGGTTGGTACCGGCGGCGGGCTCGTCGAGCAGCAGCACGCCGGGGTTGGTGCCGAGCGCCCGCGCGATCTCGAGGCGGCGCTGCTCGCCGTACGCGAGCGAGCCCGCGAGCTCGTTGGCGCGGTCGGTCAGCCGGACCTCGCGCAGCAGGGCGAGCGCGGCCGCGGTGCTGTCGCGCTCCTCCTTGCGCTGCCACGGCATGCCGAACATGGCGGCGAGCGGCCCCGACTTCTGCCGCGTCTCGATGCCGATCTTGACGTTCTCGATCGCGGTCAGCGCCGGGAACAGCCGGATGTTCTGGAACGTGCGCGCCACGCCCAGGTGGTTGACGATGTGCGTCTTCTTGCCGATGACGCTCGTGAACCGCTCCCCCGGGCGTCCGGAGACCAGGATCGACCCCTCCTGCGGCGTGTAGACGCCGGTCAGGGAGTTGAACAACGACGTCTTGCCGGCGCCGTTCGGGCCGATGACGGCGAGGATCTCGCCGCGCTCCATGGTCATGGAGACGTCGTTGAGGCTGACGACGCCACCGAAGCGCAGGGTGACGTGATTGATGTCGAAGACGCGGTCCGCCTGCTTGTTCGCAACGCTGGTCATGTCACATCGCCCCCGATCGTGGAACCGCCGATGAGTCCGGCGCGGCCGATTCGTCCCCGAACCCGCTCAATTCTGCCCGCCGCCGCTTGGCCGGGATCAGACCGGCCGGGCGGAAGATCATCATCGCCGTGACGAGCGCGCCGATCCACATGAAGCGGTCGGCGGGCGGAACCTGGTCCTTCAGGAACTGCGGCAACCAGGTCAGCACCGCCGCGCCGGCGATGGCACCGGGCAACGAACCCATGCCGCCGAAGACCACGTAGGCGACGATGAGGATCGAGTTCTGCAGGCTGAACGCCGACGGGTCGAAGTAGCCGACCTTGGTGGCGAAGAAGACGCCGGCGAGCCCCGAGGTCGAGGCGCCGATCGCGAACGCGAGCAGCTTGACCCTGGTGGTGTTGATGCCCGTGGCCTGGGCCGCGACCTCGTCCTCGCGGATGGCCGCCCAGGCCCGGCCCAGGCGCGAGCCCTCGAGCCGGTAGAACAGGATCACCATGACCACGATGAAGATCAGCAGCAGGTACCAGTAGGGCAGGTTGTCCAACCCGAACGTGACCTTCAGCGGCCCGATGTGGATGCGCGGGAACGACAGGTTCGGCCCGGTCGGCCCACCGGTCAGGTTGAACGGGTTGTTGATCGCCGCGATCTGGACGATCTCACCGAAGCCGAGCGTCACGATGGCCAGGTAGTCGCCGCGCAGTCGCAGCGTCGGGGCGCCGAGCAGCACACCGGCGATGAGGCAGGCGAGGATCGCGAACGGGATCGCCCACAGCGCCGGCAGGTGCAGGAACGACGGCGGCTTGAGCGGCAGGGCCCCCACGAGGTAGGCCGTGGTGTACGACCCGATGCCGTAGAACGCGATGTACCCGAGGTCGAGCAGGCCGGCCCAGCCGACCACGACGTTCAGGCCGACGGCGAGCAGGATGTACACGCCGATCTGGGTGACGATGACGTTCTGCCACACGACCGGCAGGGTCGGCGGGTAGAACAGCGCCAGCAGGATCGCCACCGGAACGAGGGTCTTGGTCAGCGACGACGTCGCCGTCTTGGCCAGCGCCTGGTGCACCGGCAGCGCCGCGATCCCCGCCTCGGCGTCACGGCCGAGCACCGGTCGCCGCTGCATCGCGAGGATGCCGCTGACCATCAGCAGGCCGAACGCGATGCACAGGACCCAGCCACCGGCTCCGAGGTTCTGCCACATGCCGCCGTACTGCGGCGCCTGCTTGCTGCCGGTGTCGGAGACGGCGTGCACGGTGAAGAAGGTCAGGAGCAGGCCGACGAAGCCGACAACTGCGGTGACCGCCCCGAGCAGGCGGTGCCGCAGGTAGGTGGCGGCCAGCGCGAGCAGGACGGTCGCGATGGACAGCACGAGTCCGAGCCAGCTGACGAACTGCCACGCGAGTGACGACAGGCCGATGCCGTCGAAGTCCTTCTTCACCCCGGCGTAGTCGAGATTGAGCTGGAGCGGCGCGAACCACGAGGCGCTGTTGAAGATGATCGGCAGCAGCACGCCGGCGAAGACGGCGAGCGGGAAGCCCGGCCGCCAGCCCATGACCGCTTCGACGAATGCCCGCGGGTCGGCGACCTCGGCCTTGGCCCGGGCGACGACCAGGCCGGCGCCGGCGAAGACGACGTAGCCCACGACGGCGGCGTAGACGCCGAGCGAGTGGTCCTTGCCGCCGGCGAAGTCGACGACGTTGACGTGCGCGACGAAGGCGATGACGGCCGACGCGGCACCGGCGACGAGCAGCACGTAGCCGAGCACGGCGTTCCTGGTCACGACGGCGGCGATGCCGACGACCAGGCAGCCGAACCAGAGCGTGTAGCCGAGCCAGCCGAAGAAGGCCGTGGAGAGGAAGTCGAGCCCGTTGGTGTTGCCGACCTGGGTGGCGAGATCACCGAACTTTCCGACCGGGTCGTACCAGTTCATGAGGACCATCGCGGCGAGCACGGCGAGGAAGCCGGCGATGATCCCGGTGGTGCCCGGCGCCTTGGCGTAGGGCAGCAGCAGCGGTCGGAACGACAACGCCGCGAAGATGGCCAGGCCGATGCCCAGGAAGACCAGCAGTCGGGTGGGGTGGACGGCCTGGTGGAAGGAGATGCCGAAGTCGTTCTGGGAACCGTGCTGGTCGCCGATCATCAGCGCGAGCACGAAACCGCCGAACAGGCAGGCCAGCAACCGCTTGACGGTCGGGTTGGCGAGGATCGCGTTCATGCCGCCCGTCCCAACCGCTCGCCGAGGATGCCGGTCGGTCGCACGATGAGCACGAGGACCAGGACGACGAAGCTGATGACATCGACCCACTGGGCGCCGATGAAGGAGAGGTTGCTGACCAGCACCTCGACCTCGCCGAGCAGGATCCCGCCGATCATGGCGCCGCGGATGTTGCCGATACCGCCGAGCACGGCGGCAGCGAACGCCTTGACGCCGGGCGTGAAGCCCATCGTGTAACTCGCGCCGAACGCGGTCGCGAACAGGAAGCCGGCGACACCGGCCAGCGCGCCACCGATGATGAAGGTGCGCGAGATCGTCTTGTCGATGTCGATCCCCATGAGCGCGGCGGTCGGCGCGTCCTCGGCGACGCCGCGGATGCTGCGGCCCAGCTTCGTCTTGTTCACCAGACGGTCGAGGAACACCATCATGACGACGGTCGTGGCGATGATGACGATCTCGATGACGTTCAGCTTGAAGTACGTCGTGTCGATGACGTTTCGGCTGAGGTTGAAGTAGGTCGTCTCACCACCCGTCGTCCCGGGGAAGGAGTTGTTCGGTAGTCGGTTGAACAACTTCCCGGCGAGGTTGGAGAGGAAGAACGATGCGCCGATGGCACTGATGAGGAACGCCAACTTCGGCGCACCCCGCTGACGCAGCGTCTTATACGCCACCTTCTCGAGCAGCCAGGCGATGGCCGCGCCGGTGAGGGCCCCGCTCAGGGCCCCCGCGATCAGGGTGAGGGGTACCGCCACGCCGGTCAGATGTCGGTTGCCGATGATGCCGTTGACGACCAGATAACTGCCGAACGCCCCCGACATGAACACCTCGCTGTGCGCGAAGTTGATCAGCTGCAGGACGCCGTAGACGAGGGTGTAGCCCAGCGCGATGAGGGCGTACATCGACCCCCGGGTGACCCCGAGGATGAAGTAGTTCAGGAAGTCGGACAACGAGCGCCTCTCGGTGTCGGGCGGCGGGTCGGGACCCGGCGGTCGGCCGACCGGGCGGGCTACCGGCTGGTGGGGCGGCGCCGGCGGCGCACGCGGTGCGCAACAGGATGGCGCACCACACCCCCGGCGGCACAGGGGGTGGGGTAGGTCCCGCGGACCC
>NZ_DASYFV010000035.1:0-112210 GCF_036000465.1 Jatrophihabitans sp.
TCGGCGGCCGGAGCGCAGCGGAGGGCGGTCATGAGCGAGCTCCGCGAGTGAATGACCCATAGGTGTGGCCTTCGGCGGCCGGAGCGCAGCGGAGGGCGGTCATGAGCGAGCTCCGCGAGTGAATGACCCATAGGTGTGGCCTTCGGCGGCCGGAGCGCAGCGGAGGGCGGTCATGAGCGAGCTCCGCGAGTGAATGACCCATAGGTATGGCCTTCGGCGGCCGGAGCGCAGCGGAGGGCGGTCATGGGCGAGTCCAGATGAGATGGGGCTGCATGGCGGGGGAGGCGGCGAGTGTGCCGTCGGCGTCGATCCACAGCGCGGCGAGCCCGCGGCACTCGGCGGCCTCGGCAATCGCCGCGCCCCGCAGGAAGAGCGTCTTGCTCCACACCTCGGCGTCGGCCGGGTCGTCGGCCACGACGGTGACGGCCCGCAGCCCACCGCCGCCCGGCCGCCGGGTCGACGGATCGATGAGGTGGTGCACCTCCTCGCCGCCGGCCCGCCAGCGCCGCAGCCGGGTCGACGAGGTCGCGCACGCGCCGTCGGTCACGGCGAGGACGGCCATCGGGTCGATCCCGCCGCGCGGGTCCTCCACGCCGATGTGCCAGCCCGAACCGTCCGGGCCGCCGCCGCGGAAGACGCAGTCGCCGCCGGCGTCGACAAGGTAGGAGGTAGCACCGGCGGCGGCGAGCAGGTCAGCCGTCCAGCGCAGCGCGAGCCCCTTCCCGATGCCACCGAGATCGATGGGATCGGGTCCGACCCGGACGGACCGCGTCGCGGCGTCGAAGCCCGGGGTCCAGCGGGGCGCGCGTCCGAGCACCGGGCCCGGGGCGGCCGGACCGCCCGCCGGACGCCCGTCGGCCGGCCACGACGACGCGTAGCCGAGGTCGGCCAGCACCCGCAGCACGCGCGGCTCGAACACCCCGGCCGTCTCGGCGTGCGCCCGCTCGGCGGCGACGAGCGCGTCGTAGCAGCGCACGCCGACCTGGTGCCAGCCGTCGCCGGCGACGTTGGCCTGCATCAGGTCGCTCGTCGGGTCGAAGCGGGTGCACTGCCGCTCGACCTGGTCGACCAGGTCACGGACGGCGGCGTGCACCCGGCCCGGGTCACGGGTGTCGCGACCCAGCTGCACCCGCACCGGCGAGGCCATCGCCCGGAAGGTCGAGTGCCAGAGCTCGTCGGCGGTCAGCCCGACGCGCCCGAGCGGGTTGCTCGGCACCTCGGTCGGCGTCGTCACGGCTTGCCCGAGGCGCCGGTCGTCGCCTGCACCGGCGGAGCGGGGGCGGGAGCGGGTGCCACGTAGACCGGCTGCGGGGCGGCCGGGGCCGGCGGCACGTAGATCGGCGCTGAGCCGCCCGAACCCCCGCTCGACCCGTTGCCCGAGCTGTTGTACGAGCCGCCGCCCGACGATCCGGACGAGCCCGAACCGCCACCGGCCGCGCGCGCGGCCCGGTGCTCGGCGTCGGCGGCCGCCGAGACGTTCCGCAGCTGGCGACCGAGGGCGGTCAGGCGATGCTCCAGCGCGACGGCGGTGCGCCGGTCGCGGTCGACCGCCGCGGCGAGGGCCTCCCGGTGCGCCTGGGCCTGCGCGGCGGCGTGCAGCTCGGCCGCGCTCGGCCCGGGGGCGGTGGTGGGTGGCGCGGGCTTGGTCGCGGTCGTGGGGGTGGCGCTACCGGCCCACCACATCGACGCCCCGAAGACCGCGGCGGCGCACGGCGCCAGAACGAGCGGGGCGGCCCAGCGTGCGGGGCGTCCCGTCGGCCCCGGCCGGCCGGCCGGCTCAGTCATCGCCGCCGCTCCCGACCTGGCCGCTCGGGTTGCCGTCGGAGCCACCGTCGTCGCCGCCACCGCCGCCCGACGCACCGCTGGCCCCGGTCGTGGTGTGGGTCGGCGGGGCCGGGACAGGCGCGGCCGACCGGGCCACCGGGGCGGCCGCCTGCACCGGACTGCCGGCCGCCAGCTGGGACGCGGCCTGCGCCGCCTGCTGCGCCGCCTGCTGGGCGGCCTGGATCGCCGCGAGGGCGGCGGCCCGGTTGCGGGCCCGGGCCGCCGCCTTCTCGCGAGCCAGACGGGCCTGTTCGGCGCGCACCCGGGCGTGGGCGCTTGCCACCGCCTGACGTAGCGCGGCGACCCGCTGGGCCTCGGCGATCGAGGCGGCCCGCAGCTGCAGGGCCACCGCGTCGACGGGCGGGGCGGCGGCCACCGGCCGGGAGACCGGCTCGGTGACCGTGGGATGAGGAGTCGAGGGAACGGCGGCGACGGCGGCGATGCCGCCGGTCACGAGCGCTCCGGCGGCGGCGGTCGTGGCGCAGATGCGTAGCGAACGGTGCACAGGGGAGTCCTTCCGGGCGATCAGGGCAGAGATCGATTTCGGCAGTGCGATCCGGGCTTGCTCCCCCGCAGGACGTCCGACCCGGACATGTAGGTCATCGGCTGCTGCCCCGTTCGGGTTACGCGAACCTCACAATGGAGTTCGAACCCGTCGCCCCCGACGACGGACCGAGCCGAGCCGGAGGTGCGATGACGACCTCGCGCCCGACCGACGACGACGTCGTCGCGGCGGCGGCGGGCGACGCCGGCGGGCTGCGCGCGGTCTGGGAGGGCCTGGCCCCGCGGATCCTCGGGTACCTGCGGGCGAAGGGGGTCGCCGACCCCGAGGCGGTGACAAGCGACGTCTTCCTCGCCCTGCTGCCCAAGCTGCCCGGCGTGACCGGCGGTGCCGCCGGCGTGCGCCGGCTCGCCTTCGCCATCGCGCACGCGCGGATGGTCGACGAGCACCGCGCCCGGGCGCGCGGGCCCCTGACCGTCCGCTACGAGCCGGCCGACGACCGGCGCACCTCGAACTCGGCCGAGGACGACGCCGAGTACTCGCTCGCCGCCGACCGGGTCCGGGCCGTGCTCCAACGGCTGCCCGACGACCAGCGCGAGGTCGTGACCCTGCGCATCGTCGCCGACCTGTCGATCGAGCAGGTGGCCGAGATCATCGGCCGCAGCCCGGGTGCGGTGAAGCAGCTGCAGCGCCGCGGCATGCTGGCCGTCCGGCAGGCCGTGACCGAACGGCCCGTAACCCGATGAACGCCGGCGGCGATGACAGGGACGAGATGAGCGACGTGGGACGGATCGGCCAGGCGCCGGCGGCGGGGGATCCCGGCGCCGCGGAGTCGGCTGCCGTCACGCGCTTCCTCGACGACCTCCGCTCCCTCGGTGAGGGACCCGCGCCGGAGCCGTCCCCCGAGCTGGCCGCGCTACTGGCCGGCGTGCCCACGCTCGCCGCGGCCCGCCGGCACCGTCCGCGCATCGTGCGGCGCGTCGCGCTCATCGCGGCGGCCGTCGTCGCCGGCACCACCCTCGCGGCGGCCAATCACCAGCTCCCGGCCCCGGCCCAGCGGGTGGTGTCGAACGTCGTCAACGACCTGACCCCGTTCCACATCGACAACCCGCACCCGGTGCCGACACCGACCACCCCGGCCGTTACTCCCACCCCGACGACGAAGCCGCCGACGCACGTCGCGCCACCGCCGGAGCGCTCGTCCGAGGACACCCCCGAGCCGGGCGCGCCGCACTCGTCGACCGAGGCCGGCGACGAGGGAGCCGGCGGTTCGGGCGGCAGCGGCGAGGCGACCCCCACCCGAGGCGGCGACGGCGAGCACTCGACCGCCGCGCCGACGCACACCTCCGACGGCGGCTCCGAGAGCGAGTCGCCCGGCGGCGGTCGTTCGGACGGCGGGGGCAGCGGCGGCTCCGACGGTGGCACCGGCGGTGGCACCGGCGGCGGCGACTGATCCGGACGGGTCAGACAACCGCTCGGGCGAGCCGGGCCGCGAGGTCGCGGACGGCGGCCCGCAGCTCCTCGGGCCGGACGACCGTGAACGGACCCGGCACGGCGGCCAGGTGCTCGGCGTACCACTGCAACTCGTCGGTGCTGCCGCGCAGCACGCACGAGCTGTCACCCGTGCTCTCCAGCCGGCCGAGGGCGCGAGGCAGGCAGCGTCCGGCCCGCTCGAGCGGCACCTCGATGCGCACCTCCACCTCGTGGGTCCACCCGTCGGTCAGGTGCTCCTCGACCTCGCGGAGCGGGTCGAGATCGGTCGGCCGATCGCCCTTCTCGCCGGTCGCCTCGATCCCGGTCACGCGGTCGAGTCGCAGGACCCGACGGGCGTCGGCGCGGACGAGCCGGCCGAGCAGGTACCAGCGGCCGTGCCGGACGACCACGGCCCACGGGTCGATCAGCATCCGGCTGCCGGTGCGGTAGCCGACCCGCAGCCGCTCGCCGCTCTCGCAGGCCCGGGCGATCGCGGCGGTCAGTTCGGGGTCGGGCATGGCCGCGGCGTCACCCGGGTTCTGGGCCTGCACCCGGCGGATCGCCTCGACCGAACCGGCCGTCGCGGCCGGCAGCACGCGGAAGATCTTGGCCAGGGCGGTCGCGGCGGGATGGTCGGACTCGACCGAGCCGTGCCAGCCTTGCAGCACGGCCATCACCAGGCCGAGCGCTTCGGCGGAGCTGAACGTCAGCGGCGGGATGCGCGCGCCGCGGCCGATGCGGTAGCCGCCGTACGGGCCGGTGATCGAGTCGATCGGGATGCCGGCCTCGCGCAGGATCCCGACGTAGCGCCGCGCCGCCCGCTCGGACACGCCGAGACGGCTCGACAGCCGCGCAGCAGTGATGCCGGGGACGGCCTGGATCGCCTCGAGCGCGAGCAGGGCCCGTCCCGTCGGGCCGGCGTCAGCTGTCATGAGATAACCCGGAAGCCTTTCGTCCGGAACGGATCGTACGGTCGCGGCATGTCGAACGCACTGACGCTCATCAGCGACCCGCCGATCTCCGGCAGCGAGATCGCGACGCTCGCCGGCGGCCTCGACCGCATCCGCCGCACCTTCGCCTACAAGTGCGCCGACCTCGACGCCGCCGCGATGGGCCGCCGTATCGGCGCCTCCGCCGTCACCCTCGGCGGGTTGGTGCGGCACCTGGCCCGTGTCGAGGCCCACACCCTGGCCTGGAAGCTGCACGACCGGGGCGGCACCGGCGCCGAGGCCGACTGGGACGCGGACTGGGACTGGACGGGCGACGAGGACGTCGCCGCCGTCTGGCGCGACTGGTTCGCGGCGGTCGAGCGCTCGCAGCGCCTTGTCGCCGAGGCCGACGCCGACGGCGGCCCGGGCCGCACCAGGGGCCACGAGTTCCCGGGGTGGGGCACACCCAGCCTGCGCCGCCTGCTCGTCGACATGATCGACGAGTACGCGCGGCACACCGGTCACGCCGACCTCATCCGCGAGAGCATCGACGGACGGGTCGGCGAGGACGCGCCGGGCGACTGGACGCTGCCGCGGTTCTAGCCGGGTCTGCGAGCCACGGCGAAGATCCGCCGGAACGGGAACGGCGTGCCGCTCGCCCCGGTGGGGTAGGCGGCGCGCAGTTCGGCGGCGTAGGTGGCCGTGAATTCGGCCGCCTCGTCGTCGGACAGCGCGACGAGGACGGGACGCAGCCCGGTGCCGCGGACCCATCCGAGCACGGGGTCCGTCCCCTGCAGCACGTGCACGTAGGTCGTCTCCCACACGTCGACCTCGAGGCCGGCGGCGAGCAGCAGTTCGGCGTACTCCACCGGCTCGGCCACCGCGTCGTCGTGGCGCAGCACGCCGCCGAGCACGGTGGCCCAGCGCGGCGACTCCGCCAGCGCGCGCATCAGCCGGTGCGAGGGCGAGCCGAAGTTGCCCGGCACCTGGAAGGCGAGCCATCCGCCGGGCGGAAGCTCGCCCGCCCAGCGCGTCAGCAGGCCCCGGTGGCCGGGCACCCACTGCAGGGTGGCGTTGCTCAGCACCACATCGGCATCGGCCGGCACCGCGAAGTCGGCGACGTCGCCGAGGCGGAAGGAGAGCCGATCGGTGGCCAGCGCCGCGGCCGCCGCGATCATCTCCTCGGACGAGTCGACCCCCTCGACCGTCGCGTCCGGCCAGCGCGGGACGAGACCGGCGGTCAGCGCCCCGGGGCCGCAGCCGAGGTCGACCACCCGGCGGGGGGCGTCGGCACGGACCCGGGCGAGCAGGTCGGCGAACGGACGTCCGCGCTCGTCGGCGTAGCGGGCGTACTGCGACGGGTCCCAGCGCATGGCGATCCTCTCCACCGGCAAGATATCTTGACGTCAAGATATCTCGACCGGTCAAGTCGGACGCAACGCCCGCGCGGCCCGGAGCGTCGGCGCCACCCGCGGATAGACTCACCGGCGTGTCCGGTGCCCTTCCGAGTCGTGCCCCGCGCGGCCGGGTCGGCTGACGCGGGCCCCTGCGATGCGCGTCCCGCGGTCCCTCACCCGGCTCGTCGTCGGCCTGGCCGGCACCCAGCTCGGCCTGCGCCTCGCACCGGGCACGACCCGGGCGCTCGGGCCGGTCGACGTCACCGCCGATGTCGCCCTGACCCCGCAGGGCGGGGTGCGGGTCGACGTGCCGCCGCTGGGCACGGCCTGGCTCGGCACCCATCGCGGCCCGCTGCAGCTGCGGGCCACGGCCACGAACGTCGAGCCCGAGCGCGCGGCCGGGCTGCTCCGGATGCCCAGCGACAAGGACGACGCGCAGGGCGTCCGGGCCCAGCTCGACACCGTGCTGGCCTCGGTCGCACGCGACGCCCGCGGGCTGGCGGCGGCCGCATCGCTGCGAGCCGGTCTCGCCGGGCTCGCCGGGGCCGCCGGACTGGCCGCCGTCACGCTGCGGCGCCCGCGCGACGTCGCCGCCGCCACCGCCGCGTCGGCCGCGAGCCTGGCTGCGGCGGCCGCGCTGGCCGCCGCGACCGCCGACCGGGAGGCCTGGCGCGACCCCCGGCTGACCGGGCTGCTCACCCGCGCGCCCCTGCTCGTCGGCGACCTGCAGCAGGCGCCGACCCGCATCGGGGTCTACCGCGACCAGCTGGCCGATCTGATCCGCACGGCCACCGGGGTGCAGCGGCGGGTAGCCGCGCTGCCCGGGCCTCCTCCGGGGGATGCGATCCGCCTCGTCCACGTCTCCGACATCCACCTCAGCCCGATGGCCTTCCCACTCGCGAAGGCCCTCGTCGACGAGTACCGCGCCGACGCCGTCATCGACACCGGCGACCTCGTCGACTGGGGCACCCCCGCCGAGAACGCCTTCGCCGGGCAGATCCCCGGCCTCGGCGTGCCCTACGTCTACGTCAAGGGCAACCACGACTCCACCGGCATCGCCGCCGCCGTCGGGCGCCAGCCCAACGCCGTCGTCCTCGATTCGGCCGAGACCGCCGTCGACGTCGCAGGGCTCCGCTTCGTCGGCATGCCCGACCCGCGCTTCACCCCGGACAAGACCACCGGCGACGACCGCGCCCACCACCGTGTCTCCGAGGCGGCCGAGGCGTTCGCCGGGCGGTTCCGGGCCGGCGGCGCCCGGGCCGACATCGCGCTCGTCCACTCGCCGACGGCCGGGCGCGCGCTCGAGGGGCTCGTGCCGCTCGTCCTCGCCGGCGACACCCACCGCCGCGACGCCCGCCGTTACGGCGACACCACCGTCCTCACGCAGGGCAGCTCGGGCGGCGCCGGGCTGCGCGGCGTGCAGCAGGACCCGCCCACGCCGTTCTCGTTGTCCGTCCTCTACGTCGACCGGACGACCCGGCGGCTCTGGGGCGCCGACGAGGTCACCCTCGGCGGGCTCGGGCGCACCGACGTCTCGGTCGTGCGACGCACCGCCGCCGACCTGCTCGGGGAGGGCTGAGGCGTGGCCACCTCCGACCCCACGCTGCCCGCCGTCTCGCGCGAGCGGCGCGAGAACGCGCTGCTGTCGCTCTTCCGCATCCCGGTCTTCCGTCGCATCTGGGCCGCCATCGCGTTCTCCAGCCTGGGCGACTGGCTCGGCCTGCTGGCCAACACCGCGCTGGCCCAGCAGCTCACCCGCGAGCAGTCGGTCGCCACCCAGGGGGCCGCGATCTCGGGCGTCATCCTCGTCCGCCTCGCGCCCGACCTCGTCTTCGGCCCGGTCGCCGCGGCCATCGCCGACAAGCTCGACCGGCGCAAGACGGTGATCGCCGGCGAGCTGACCGCCGGCGTGCTCTACGCCTCGATCGCCGTCGGCTACAACCTGGTCTGGCTCTACATCGCCCAGTTCGTCATCGAGGCCGCCGGGCTGTTCACCCAGCCGGCCAAGCAGGTGATCTGGGTGGCCATCGTGCCCAAGAAGCTGCTGGCGACGGCCAACCAGATCTCGCTGATGTCGGTGTACGGCACGGTGCCCATCGCCAGCGGCGTCTTCGCGCTGCTGTCGGCGACGACGCGATTGATCGACGGCCACCAGGAGTACCTGCCGAACTCGGTCAACGTCGCCATCGTGATCGCGCTGCTGCTCAACACGGTGTCCTTCTTCGTCAGCGCCACCACGGTCTTCCTCAGCCGCGCCGACATCCCGGTCGTGCCGAGCGCCCACGAGCAGGAACAGGGCATCTTCAGCCTGCTCACGGAAGGCATCGCGTTCGTCCGGCGCAACTCCCTGATCCGCGGCCTGTACGTCGGCATCATCGGCGCGTTCGCCGCCGGCGGCCTGACCGTCGGCGTCGCCCAGTTGTGGGTCGCCACGCTCTCGGCCGGCACGGCCGGCTACTCGATCATGTTCGGGACGGTGTTCACCGGCCTGGCCGTCGGCATGCTGGTCGGCCCGCGCGTGCTGCCCAGCTACACCCGCAGCCGGGTGTTCGGGCTGGCCATCGGCAGCGCCGGCATCGCGCTGCTGGTCATGTCGCTGATCCGCGACTTCATCCTGGCCACCGGGCTCGCCGCGCTGGTCGGGGTGTTCTCCGGCATGGCCTGGATCATCGGCTACACGCTGATCGGCCAGGAGGTCGAGGACCGCCTCCGCGGGCGCATCTTCGCCTTCGTCCTGTCGTCGGTGCGCATCATGCTGCTGCTGACGATCGCGGTCGGGCCACTGCTCGCCGGGCTACTGGGCGAGCACTCGATCCGCATCGGCGGCCAGTCGCGCCTGCGCTTCTCCGGCCCGGGGCTGACGCTGCTCATCGGCGGCGTCCTCGCGCTCGGCGTCAGCTACTACGCCACCTCGCGGGCGACCCCGACCCGCACCCGCCTGCGCCACCTCCTGCGCCGGCGGCTCATCCGCACCGGCATCGTCCGCTTTCCCGGGCGCACGGGCCTGTTCATCAGCGTCGACGGCGTGGACCCGGTGGCGACCGCGGCCTACACGGCGCTCGTCGTCGCGGCGATCCGCGCCCGCCATCTCGTCGTGTCCGACACCGCCGAGCCCACCGATTCCCCGATCGGGCACCGGGTGCGCGAGTTGCTCGCCGCGCCGGTGCCGCGTGGCGGCGGCGTCGAGCCCGAGACCGCGGCGCTGCTGTCGGCGGCCGACCGCGCCGAGCACGTGGCGGCGGTCATCAGCCCGGCGTTGCAGCGCGGCGAGGTCATCGTGTGTGACCGCTACCTGCTCACCTCGATCGTCCTGCACGGCGGGGGGCGCGGCGCCGACGCCGACCGCATCCGCAGTCTCAACTCGTGGGGCACCGGCGGCCTGATGCCCGACCTCACGTTGGTCGTCGACGGCATGGTCGCGGCGCCGGCGCCGATCCTGGGCGGCGACGTCGGCGACCTCGACGTCGAGGCCGCTGAGCAGACCCTGCTGGCCGAGACCGACGCCGATCCCGATCGCTACGTGCGCTGCCCGGCCGAGGTGCCGGCCGAGCTGCCCGAGCTCGTGCGCGAGCGGATCGAGCGCCTCGTCGAGACACGTGCATCACTCATCGTTGCCGTCCCGGCGAGCCCGGGGCCGCCGGCGCGATAGCGTGGCCGGACCGTCCGTCCCACCAGCAAGGAGCTCCCGTGTCCACTGACGCCGCACCCACCTGGCGCCGCGAGGACACCGAGGCCGTCCCCTGCTGCGTGTGTCAGCGCGAAGGCCGTCCGGTCTACGACCTCGACCCGTTCGGCGTCGTGCGCTGCCCGCGCTGCTCGCTGGTGTTCGTCAGCCCGCGGCTGCGGCCCGAGGCGCTGCAGCGCCTCTACGAGCAGCCGCAGTACCACCAGGGCGTCTACGGCGAGGAGGGCCGCTTCTCGCCCGCGATGTTCCTGCAGCAGCAGTGGACGTCGGGCCGCCTCGCCCTGGCCGAACGCGAGCTGGGACGTCCGGTCGCCGGGGCCCGCATGCTCGAGGTCGGCGCCGGGCACGGGCTGTTCCTCGCCGCCGCGCGGGAGAAGGGCTATGACGTCACCGGCGTCGAGCTGTCGGAGACCGCCTCGGCCCACGCGCGCGAGACGCTCGGCCTGACGATGCACTCGACCCAGCTCCAGGAGGCGCCGCTCGAGGGCCGCTTCGACGTCGTCTGCGCCTGGGACACCATCGAGCACGTCCCCGACCCGGTCCAGTTCTGGAAGGCCGTGCGCGGCCTCGTCGCCGACGACGGCGTCGTGCTGTTCTCCACCCCGTACTTCTCGTCGCTGCCGTCGCGGGCGCTGCGGCAGAAGTGGTGGACGCTCAAGCCGACCGAGCACATCTGGCACTTCACCCCGAAGACGCACCGCTCGGTTGCCGCCGCCGCCGACATGCGGGTGACGAGGACCATCACCAACCCGCTGAGCCGGTCCAACTTCGCGCGGCTGGATTCGCTGGTCGGCGTCGCGCGGCGGGCATGATCGCGATCTTCATGCTGGGACGCGTGTCGGGAGTGCGTGACGGCATGAAGATCGCGCCGTGAGCGGGCTGTTCGTCGCCTTCGAGGGCGGCGAGGGGGTCGGCAAGTCGACCCAGATCGCGCGGGCCGCGCAGTGGGTGCGGGCGCAGGGGCGCGCGGTGCTCGAGACCCGCGAGCCGGGCGGCACGCCGCTCGGCGTGGAGCTGCGCCGCCTCGTCCTCGACCCGGACGGTCACGTGACGCCGCGCTCGGAGACGCTGCTCTACGCCGCCGACCGGGCGCACCACGTCGACACCGTGATCCGGCCCGCGCTCGACGCCGGTGCCGTCGTGATCACCGACCGCTACGTCGACTCGACCCTGGCCTACCAGGGGGCCGGCCGCGGCCTCGGCGACGACGCGCGCCGGGTCACCACCTGGGCCACCGGCGGGCTCACCCCCGACCTCACCGTGCTGCTCGACCTCGACCCGGCGATCGGGCTGGCCCGGGCCGGCGCGCGCTCGCGGCTGGACCGGCTCGAGGGCGCGTCGCTGGAGTTCCACCACGCGGTGCGGGCCGGGTTCCTGGCGCTGGCCGCCGCCGAGCCGGAGCGCTACCTCGTCGTCGACGCCGCCCTCGCTCCGGACGAGATCGCGGGGCAGGTGCGGGAGGCGCTGGCGGCCCGCCTCGACTGAACCTCTCGGCGTCAAGAGATGTGGCAGCATGACGGCATGACGGACGAGGTCGACGACATCGTCGCGGCCTGGCAGCGCGAGCGTCCGGATCTCGACGTCGAACCGCTGCAGGTGCTCTCCCGCCTCGACCGGCTGGCCGGGGTACTCGGCGAGCGCCGCCGCGCGATCTTCGCCCAGCACGGCCTGCGCGGTCACGAGTTCGACGTCCTCGCCGCGCTCCGCCGGGCCGGTGCGCCTTTCGCGCTGACCGCGGGCGAGCTGGCCGCCCGCACCTACGTCACCTCGGGCACCATGACCAGCCGGCTCGACGGGCTCGTCACCCGCGGCCTCGTCACCCGCGCCGCCGACCGAGAGGACGGCCGGCTCGTCCGCGTCACCCTCACCGCCGACGGCCGGCAGATCGTCGACGCCGCCTTCCAGGCCCTGCTCGCCGCTGAGCGCGAGCTGCTGACACCGCTGTCGTCCGAGACGCTGGGGCCGCTCGCCGCGACGCTGCGCACCCTGCTCGCCCGGGCGGCGGCCCCCGAATGAGCACTTGTCCGCCCGTGTGGCTGCGCTTCCGGCTGAATTCACAGCCACACGAGCGGACAAGACGGGTGTCGGACGGGCCGGGGAGACTCTGCCCGTGAGCGTCTGGGACGCCCTGATCGGGCAGCAGGAGTCGATCGCCACCCTGCGCGACGCCGCCGCGGCCGCGGCCGAGATCGCGGCCGGCGGCGACGGCGGCTCCGGCCGCATGACGCATGCCTGGCTGTTCATCGGGCCGGCCGGTTCCGGACGCTCCGTCGCCGCCCGCGCGTTCGCCGCCGCGCTGCAGTGCGAGCGGCAGGGCGAGCTCGGCTGCGGCGAGTGCGCGCAGTGCCGCACGGTCAACGCCCGGACCCATCCCGACGTCCACTCGGTCGTGCCGGAGGGGCTGTCGATCCCGGTCGCCGAGATGCGCGCCGTGGTCGGGCGGGCAGCGCGCCGCCCCTCGCTCGGACGCTGGCAGGTGATCCTCGTCGAGGACGCCGACCGGCTCACCGAGCAGGCGTCCAACGCGCTGCTCAAGGCGATCGAGGAGCCGCCGCCGCGCACGGTGATGCTGCTCTGCGCGCCGTCGCTGCATCCCGACGACGTGATGGTCACGATCCGCTCGCGCTGCCGGCTGGTGTCGCTGCGCACACCGCCGGCCGACGCGGTGGCGAGCGTGCTGCGCGACGACGGCATCGACCCCGGCACCGCCGACTGGGCCGCCGCCGCCGGGCAGGGGCACGTCGGGCGCTCGCGCCGGCTCGCCCGCGACGCCGAGGCCCGCGACCGGCGGGCCGAGGTGCTGGCCATCCCGGCGTCGCTCACCTCGCTCGGCGCCTGCCTGCGCGCGGCCGACCACCTGGTCAGCGCCGCCGAGCGCGAGGCCGCCGCGCTGTCGGCCGGCCTCGACGCCGGCGAGACCGAGTCCCTGCAGGTGGCGCTCGGCGCGGGCGGCACCGGCAAGGGCGTCGCCGCCTCGGTGCGCGGCACCGCCGGGCTGCTCAAGGACCTCGAGAAGCGGCAGAAGTCGCGGGCCACCCGCACCCAGCGCGATGCCCTCGACCGCGCCCTCGTCGACCTCGCCGCGTTCTACCGTGACGTCCTGCTCGTCCAGGCCGGCTCGCCCGTCGCCGCCGCGCACCCCGATCTCGCCGACGACGTCATCGCCGTCTCCCGCGCCATCGACGCCAACGGTGCGCTGCGACGCCTCGACGCCATCCTCGCCTGCCGCGAGGCGCTCGACCTCAACGTGAAACCCCGTATCGCAGTGGAAGCGATGACCGCTGCGCTCCGCCTGCCCGGCTAGGGTCGGCTCATGCCCTTGATGTGCGCGGTGGTGTTCCAGCCGCAGGGACGCCTGTACTACGCCGACCCGGGCTCGCTCACGCTGAGCGTCGGCGACCGTGTGCTCTACCCGACGCCCGAGGGTGACGAGGTCGCGACCGTGACGTGGGCGCCGGAGTGGGTGAGCGACGACGTCGGCGGGCTGCCGGTGCTGACCGAGCTCGCCGCCGCGCACGACATCGAGACGGCCGAGGTGTCGCGCCGGAAGCGGGCGCACGCCCGGGTCGCGGCCCGCAAGCTGATCCGCGAGCACGACCTGCCGATGAAGATCTCCGGCGTCGACCACGTCGTCGCCACCAACCACACGACGCTCTACTTCACCGCGCCCCACCGGGTCGACTTCCGCTCCCTCGTGCGCGACCTCGCCGCCACGCTCAACGGGCGCGTCGAGCTGCGCCAGCTCTCCGCCCGTGACGAGGCGCGGCTCACCGGCGGCATCGGCAGCTGCGGGCGCGAGCTCTGCTGCTCGACCTTCCTCGTCGACTTCGAGCCGGTGAGCGTCCGGATGGCGAAGGACCAGGACCTGCCGCTCAACCCGCTGCGCATCTCCGGTGCCTGCGGCAAGCTCATGTGCTGCCTCAAGTACGAGCACCCGCTCTACCAGGACTACGCCGAGAAGGCCCCGGCCCTCGGCGAGCAGGTCGAGACGGACGAGGGCCCGGGCACCGTCGTCGGGCACAACGTGCCGGGCGAGAAGGTCGTCGTGCGGATGGCCGCCGACGGTCGGCGCACCGCGTGTGCGCTCGCGTCGGTCTGCGGCAGCCGGAAGGCCTACGAGTCGCGCGGCGAGCCGGAGTCCTAGCTGCCGGTGTCGAAGAACGCCAGGTGCATCGCATCGTGTACGTGGAAGCGCACTGACCCGCCCGAGGCGATCGGGAAGTGCACCCACGGGTCGTAGTCCTCGGCGATGTACGCGACCCCGGTGTCGGGTCGCGCCGTCTTGTTCTGCTGGCGGCGCCAGGAGTGGTTGAGACGGTCGGCGATCTGCCCGAACGCCTCTGCCGCGTTGACGTGCCCGGCCAGCTCGTAGCGCGAGCCTTGGTAGTCGACGTACACAGTCATGGCGGCTCCTCCGACGGCGTGCCGCCAGCGTAGACCGGTCAGTGCGCCGGCACGACCGCCTCGTAGCTGTCCGGCACGTGCCATTGGCCGCGGGCGACGAGTACCTCGCGCAGCAGGTCGGGGCGGTCGGTGATGATTCCGTCGACGCCGTGGTCGAGCAGCCGGTGCATGGTGTCCGGGTCGTCGACCGTCCAGACGACGACCCGCACGCCGACGTCGTGGGCCCGGGCGACGAGATCGTCGCGGAACACCGGGATCCGCCCGAGCCGCAGCGGGACGTGGGCGAAGCCGGCATCGCCGTAGCGGCCCCACGAGCGGGGCGAGGCGAGGCGGACGAGGTCGCGCCACGACAGCGCGGTGCACAGCTCCGGCCCGGCGAGTTCACGCAGCCGCCGCAGCCACGCGCCGCGGGCCGCGGCGACGCAGACCCGCTGGGCGCAGTCGGTCGAGTGCAGCAACCGGGCCAGCGGCTCTATGACGTCGGGGTCCTTGACATCGATGGTCAGGCAGGCGTCCGGGAAGGCGGCGATCACCTCGTCGAGCGCGACCACCGGGCCACCGCCGAGCACCGACAACCCGCGCAGCGCGTGCAGCGGCAGATCGCGCACGTGCCCGCGGGTGCCGGTCGCGCGGGCGAGCCGGGCGTCGTGGAAGGCGACGAGCCGGCCGTCCGCGGTGAGGCGCACGTCGGTCTCGAGGAACCGGACGCCGAGGGCGTACGAGCGCCCGAACGCGGCCAGGGTGTTCTCGGGCGCGAGTCCCGCGCCGCCGCGGTGGGCGATGGCCAGCGGACCGGGCCGGTCGAGATAGCGCACGCCCTCACCGTGGGCGCTCCGGACGGCCGGGCGGCGGCGATCAGGTGAACATGCAACGAACCCTGTCCGTTGTCGGCCGCCGGTTCTAGGGTCGGGGCGACCGGCGACGAGTGGAGGACGACATGGTTGTTCGCGACACCCCGTGGGACCCGGGCACGCCGTGCTGGGTCGACCTCATGACGACCGACCAGGCGGCCGCGCGGGACTTCTACGGCGCTCTGTTCGGCTGGCAGATCGACGTCGGGCCGGAGGAGACCGGCGGGTACGCGATGTGCTCGGTCGACGGGCACAGCGTCGCCGGCATCGGCGGCATGATGGGCATGGATCACCCGCCGGTCTGGAACACCTACCTCGCCACGGCTGACGCGGACGCGACAGCGGCCGAGATCGAATCGGCCGGCGGCAGTATCGCCGCCCCGGTCATGGACGTCATGGGGTTCGGTCGGATGGCTTTCGCCCTCGTGCCCGGCGGCGGCGCCGTCGGCCTCTGGCAGGCCGGCACGCACACCGGCTTCGGCCTGGCCAACGACTCGAACTCGGTCACCTGGAACGAGTTCATGACCCGCGACCTGCCGGCCGCGACGCAGTTCTACGCGTCCGTCTTCGGCTACACCTACACCGACATCGGCGACGAGAACTTCGTCTACTCGACGATCGAGGTGGGCGGGCAGACCGTCGGCGGGATCGGCCAGTTGCCGGCCGAGGTGCCCGCGAACGTGCCGCCGCACTGGCGCGTCTACTTCGCCGTCGACGACGCCGACGCGACCGTCGCGCGGGTCACCGAACTCGGTGGCGCGGTGCTGCGCCCGCCCATGGACATGCCCTACGGCCGGCACGCCGACGTCGCCGATCGGCAGGGTGCGATGTTCTCGATCGTCAAGCCGGCGAGCCCGAACACCTGACCCGAGGTCGGGCGCGGCGGGCCGGTAGACTTCTGCGGGTCGCGGCGCTTTCGCGGCGCGCCGCCTTAGCTCAGTCGGTAGAGCACCTCACTCGTAATGAGGTTGTCCGGGGTTCGATTCCCCGAGGCGGCTCCACAGCCGGGTCACCCCGTCACGGGGTCGGGTCGTGGGACTTGATCTCGCGGAAGTTCCGGTAGCTGTAGACGATCAGCGCCAGCGCGATCAGTCCCGACACCATGATCGACAGTCCGGTGGCCCAGCCGCCGGGCAGCCACCACTTGTCGTCGAGCGGCCACCAGCCGGGCGGATCGATCTGCAGCATCCACACGAAGCCGACCGCGAGCAGGGCGAGTGCGCCGAGCGTCGACGCGGTGATCTTCGGCCAGGTCGCGACGCCGTCGGCGGCCGCCTCGAGGGCGCGTTTCTTCAGGGGGTCCAGGCGGCGCCGGGCCCAGTCGTACTGCTGGGAGAGCAGGGCGAGGCCGCCGACGATCAGGAGCAGACCCGGGCCGGGCAGGATCAGCTCCGCGATGCCGCCGAGGACGAGCAGCCAGCCGAGTCCCTCGAGCGCGATGCGTCGCAGGGCGCGCGCTCCGGACCTCATCGCCTCATCATCCCCGATGCCGGATGGGTGGGACCTGTGCCAGCGGTCCCAGTAGGTTGGTGACATCTTTCGAGAGAGTGCGGGAGTCGACCGAATGAGCTCACCCGATGGCAGTGCAGGTCCGGACCTCGAAGCCGTGGTCGAGGCGGCCGGCCGGGCCCCCTCGATCCACAACACCCAGCCCTGGCGCTGGGTGGCCCGCGACGGCGTCCTCGACGTCCGGGCCGACCGGAACCGCCAGCTGCACGTCGCCGACCGCGACGGTCACTCGCTGCTGATCAGCTGCGGCGCCGCGCTCGAGCTCACCGAGCTCGCGCTCGCCGCGCAGGGGTGGGCGCCCGAGGCGGCCGTGCTGCCCGATCCGGCCGATCCCGATCTGCTCGCGCGGCTGCGTCCGGTGCGGCAGGACCGGCCCGACGAGCTGGCGCTGCGCCGGATCGAGGCCGCGCTCGGCCGCCGCAGCGAACGGCGCCCGTTCGGTCCCGAGCCGGTCGCCGGGGACGTCGTCGAGCGGCTCGCCGAGATCGGCAACGGCGAGGGGGTGTACGTCCACTTCCCGACCCGCGCCGACGAGAATCTCGACCTCGCCGTCGCCATCTCCCAGGCCGACCGTTCCGGCCGCGACGACCCCGCCTACGCCGCCGAGATGGCCGCCTGGGTGCGGGCCGACGACCCGGCCCACGACGGCGTCCCGATGGCCTCCATCCCGCGGGTGCCGGCGGGCGAACCGCGCCACACCGACATCCCGCTGCGCGACTTCGAGGTCGGCGTGGCCGGCGGCCAGCTCATCACCCCCGGCGTGGACGAGCACCCCCAGATCGCGGTCATCCTCACCGAGACCGACGGCGATCTCGAGCAGCTGCGGGCCGGGCAGGCGATGATGCGGCTGATGGTGCAGGCCGAGCTCGAAGGCATCGCGAGCTGCCCGCTGAGCCAGTCGGTCGACCTGCTCGCGTTCCGCACCCGGCTGCGCACGCTGATGGGCTGGACCGGCTACCCGCAGATGATGCTGCGCCTCGGCCAGCGCCCGGCCGAGCCGCCGGCACCACTCACCCCGCGCCGTCCGGTGAGCGAGGTGCTCACCCGCGAGTGATCGAACTCTGGAGAGGTCGGCGTTCGTGCCACGCCTATCGCTCCACGATCCGATCGAGCCCCGATCCTCGACGCGGCGACACTGTTAGTTGTAGCGTCGTGGTGTGACTGACGATCGCATCTGGGCCTACCTGCCCGACGGGTCGGGACGGGTCGAGAACCTGGCCGGCATCATCCGCGGACGCGCCGCCGCATCGCCCGACCATCCGGCGATCGTCGAGCCCGACCGGACGACGACGTTCGCCGAGCTCGACCGGCGGGCGTCGCAGGTCGGGCAGGCGCTGCGGGCCGAGGGGGTGCGGGCGGGTGACCGGGTCGCCTACATCGGCGTCAACTCGCCGGCGTTCCTCGAGGTCATGTACGGCGCGGCCAAGATCGGCGCGGTGGCGACGGCGCTGAACAACCGGCTGATGCCGAGCGAGATCGCGACGATCCTGCGCGACGCCGAGCCGACGGTGCTCGTGCTCGGCGCGGGGGAGAGCGCCGTCGCGGCCGGGGACCCGCGGTCGCTGCGCCGCGTCGTGACCGCCGACGAACTGGACACCTGGCTCGCGCCCCACCCGGACACCGACCCCGGTGTCCGCCCGGCCCCGGACGACCCGGCCCTGATCTTCTACACGTCCGGCACGACCGGGCTGCCGAAGGGCATCGTGCTGTCGGGCGGCGCGATCGGGCAGGCCCTGGCGACGATGCACTACGAGATGGAGCTCGACACCACCTCGGTCGCGATGGCGCCGATCCCGTACTTCCACGTCTCCGGGCTCGGCCTCGCCCTCGTCGCGAACCTCAACGGGGCGGCGCTGCTGCTCGAGATGGCCACCGACCCGGCGGCTCTCGTCGACCTGCTCGTCTCGCGCCGCGTCTCGCACGCCGCGGTCGTGCCGACGCTCATCCAGCGCATGGTGCAACTGCCCGCCGCGCGCGAGGCCGACTGGTCGGCGCTGAGGTATCTCGTCTACGGCTCGGCCCCGATGCCGCTGCCGATCATCCTGGCCGCGACCGAGCTGTTCGGCTGCAAGTTCCTGCAGAGCTACGGGCTCACCGAGTCGACCGGCGGCGTCACCGTGCTGTGGCCCGAGGACCACCTGCCGCCGCCCGGACGCGAACACCAGCTGCGCTCGGTCGGCAAGGCGATGCCCGGCGTGCAGCTGCGCATCGTCGACCCGGTGACGCTCGCCGACCTGCCCGCCGGCGAGCGGGGCGAGGTGCTCATCGGCGGTGGCCACCTGATGACCGGCTACTGGCACCGCCCGGAGGCCACCGCCGAGGCGTTCACCGCCGACGGCTGGCTGCGCACCGGCGACGGCGGCAGCCTCGACGCCGAGGGCTTCCTGTACCTGCACGACCGGCTCAAGGACATGATCGTCAGCGGCGGCGAGAACGTGTTCCCGGCCGAGGTCGAGTCGGTGCTGACGGGGCACCCCGGCGTGGCCGAGGTGGCGGTCATCGGCGTCGACTCCGAGGCCTGGGGCGAATCGCCGTTCGCCGTCGTCGTACGCGCTGCCGGGGCCGAGCCGACCGACACCGAACTCATCGGCTACGTCCGCGAGCGGCTCGCCCACTACAAGTGCCCGGTCGGTGTCGCCTTCGTCGACGCCCTGCCGCGCAACGCCAGCGGCAAGCTGCTGAAGCGGACGCTGCGCGAGACGTTCTCAGCCGATGCCGCGGTCGTGGCCGATCCAGTAGGGCGCGCGTAGCTCGCGCTTGAGCACCTTGCCCGACGGGTTGCGCGGCAGCTCCGGCACGAACACCACCTCGGCCGGGCACTTGTAGTGCGCCATGTGCTCGCGCGCGTAGGTGATGACGTCGGCCGGGTCGAGCGCGTCGCCGCGCGCCACCACGACGGCCAGCGGGTGCTCGCCCCAGCGCTCGTCCGGCACCCCGATCACCGCGACGTCGACGATCGCGGGGTGCCCGGCCAGCACCGACTCGACCTCGGCCGGGTACACGTTCTCGCCGCCCGTCACGATCATGTCCTTGATGCGGTCGCGGATGTAGAGGAAGCCCTCGTCGTCGAGCGTGCCCATGTCGCCGGTGCGGAAGAAGCCGTCGGCGGTGAAGGCGTCGGCCGTCGCGTCGGGACGCTGCCAGTAGCCCGGGGTGACACTCGGCGCTCGCACCACGATCTCGCCGGACGCGCCGACACCCAGACGCGTGCCGTCGACGGCGTCGCGGATCTCGAGCTCGACGCCGTCGATCGCGCGCCCGGCCGAGCGCAGCCGCGACAGGTCGCCGTCGAGCCGGTGCTGATCCGGCCCGAGCAGCGTCGTCACGCCCATCGTCTCGGACAGCCCGTAGGACTGGAAGAAGTCGGCCCCGAACGTCGCGACGCTCGCCCGCAGCAACGGCTCGGAGATCGGGGCGCCGCCGTAGACCAACTGCCGAAGCGCCGAGAAGTCGGCCGACCGGGCCGCGGGCGACTGGTTGAGCACGTGCATCACCGCCGGCACCATCGCCGAGTGCGTCGCCCGATGACCGACGAGCTGGTCGAACATCGACTCGGCCGTCGGCTCGCGCGACTGGATCACCGTGCCGCCGCGGGTCAGCGTCACGAGGGCCCAGCCGCCGCCGGCCACGTGGTAGTACGGGATCGGGACGACGCTGCGCGACGCGGCGTCGACGTCGAAGTTCGCGCCGAACGCCCCGACCGACCACACCTGCTGCTCGTCGCTGACCAGCACGCCCTTGGGCCGCCCGGTGGTGCCCGAGCTGTAGATCAGCGAGATGTACTCGCCGCCCTCGGCGTCGCGGCCGGGGTCGCCCTCCGCGGTGTCGCAGATCCAGTCGTCGTAGGCGATGCTGCCCTCGCCCGGACGGCCGTCGATGACGACGACGGTCGGCCCGGCGGGGACGAGGTGGGCGAACGGGCGCCCGGCCACGACCACGCGCGCGCCGCAGTCGTCGAGCGCCCACGCGACCTCGCTCGGGCTGAGCCGGAAATTGAGCGGCACCAGCACGACCCCGGCCTTGAGCGCGCCGAACAGCACGTCCCAGTACTCGGTGCTGTTGCGGTCGATGAACGCGACGCGCTCGCCCCGCCGCACGCCGCCGGCGATCAGCGCGTGCGCAACCCGGTCGGCCCGCCCGTCCAGCTCGCCGAAGGTCGCGGTGCGGCCGTCGCCGTCGATCGCGATGTGGGACGGGTCGAGCGCGACCGCGTCGCGCAGGAGTTGGGCCACGGTCACGACAGAGTCCTCACTCCCGGGCCGCCGGCGTAGAGCGCGGCGACCTCCCCGGCCCGGTTGCGGCGCGCGAGCGCCTGGTTCACCGTGCCCTTGTCCGACAGCTCGCCCCGCGCGACGTCCGGCGGGGTGGAGAGGATCGCGAAGCGGTTCACCCGCTCGGCCGACCCGCCCGGCAGCGCGCCCAGCCGCGCCGCGATCCAGTCGCCGATCGTGTCGGGCGTGGCGCCGGCGCCCAGCGTCGCGGCGCACCCGGCGGGGTTCAGCCACAGCAGCGCGCCGACCTCGGCCTGCCCCTCGCCGCACAGCACCGCGTCGGCCACCACCGGCGAGGTCGCCGCCACCAGCTCCGCCCGCACCGCGCCGCCGCGCACGAACGTCCCGGTCGTCAGCTTGAACTCCTCGGCCAGCCGCCCGGCGAAGACGAGCCCGAGCTCCGGCGTCGCCGGATCGATCCAGCGCAGCGCGTCGCCGGTGCGGTAGTAGCCCTCGTCGTCGAACGCGGCGGCCGTCGCGGTCGGGTCGTCGAGGTAGCCCGGCATCACGAAATCGCCCCGGAAGCGCGCCTCGTACCGGTCGTCGTCGAGCGGCACGAGCTTCACCTCGAGCCCGGGCAGCGGTAGCCCGACGCCGACCTGGGTCGTCGGCCAGGTGATCGACATGACGCCCGAGGTCGCCTCGGTGCAGCCGTAGCCGGTCGTGAACATGACCCGCTCGCCGATGACCTGCTCGGCCATCGCCTGGAACCGGTCGTAGATCGGCTGCGGCAGGCCGGCCCCGCCGTAGAGGCAGAGCTGCAGGTGCTCGAAGAACCGTTCCCGCAGCGTCGCGTCGGCCTCGAGCGCGTCACACAGCATGCCGAACGCGTAGGGGACGTTGGCGAAGAACAGCGGCTGCACCTCGGCCAGGTTGCGCAGGGTGTTGCCGAACAGCTCGGGCGTCGGGCGGCCGTCGTCGAGATAGTACGAGCCGCCGTTGAAGATCGAACCGATCAGCACGCTGAGCCCGGCGACGTGGCTCCACGGCATCCAGTCGAGGGTGCGCTCGCCCCAGCCCGACGCCCGGGCCAGCAGCGCGTTCGCGCCGCCGAACAGCCGGCACCACATGCGGTTCGTCTGCACGACCGCCTTGGGCAGGCCGGTCGAGCCCGAGGTCAGCATGAAGCGCAGCGGAGCCTCGGGGTCGAGCGCCGCGATGTGCGCCGCGACGTCGGGCAGCGGCTCGTGCCCGACGACGTCGGCCCAGGCCACGGTGCCGTCGCGGCCGACCACGGTGGTGCCGGCGGGAACGGTCGCCGCCAGCGCCGCCGCGATGGGCGCGACCTGCTCGGCGAACACGATCGTCGGTCGCACGACCCCGATCACGTGCGCGAGCCGCTCGGGCGCGATCGCCGCGTACTGCGCCGACACCGGCGCCACCGGCACGCCGGCGATCGCCGCACCGAAGCAGAGCAGCGCGTGCGCGATCGAGTTGCCCGTGACGATGACGATGCGGTCGGCCCCGGCGCGTTCGTGCAGCCAACCGGCGATCCGCGTGGCCGCCGCGAACGCGTCCGCGTACGACACCCGCTGCCACTCGCCCGACGCGTCGCGGGCGGCGAGCATCGTCCGCTCGCCGATCGTCGCCGCTTGGTGCTGCAGCAGTGCGGCCAGCGTCGGCGGCACGTCGCGGCTCGGCGTGGTCGAGCGCAGCAGCGTGCTGCCGTCGGGCCGGTGCTCGACCTCGACGGCCACCGGCGGGAACAGATCGACGGCGCGGAAGCGCGGCGTCACCGGCGCGGCGGGCATGCTCAGACGGCGCGGAACGTGATCCCGGCCAGCCCCGGGTCGCCGACCTCCGCGTCACCGGCGCGGCGCACCAGCACGGTCCAGTCGGGGGAGGCCGGTCCCTCGACGAACCGCACCGACGCGCCACCCATCTCGATGACGTTCGGCTCACTCGGCTCGGGCAGGTCCATCACGGCCACCCACTTCGCGGTCATCGCGGCCGGGTCGGGCACGGTGATCTCGACGCCGACGATCTCGTCGATGGTCGCGCCCGGCTCCGGGCCCGGGTCCATGTCGTCCCAGAACCAGACGTCGGGGTCGGCGATGCCGTCGATCTCGAGCACCAGCCCGACATCCTTCGGGTGCAGCTGCAGGATCTGGTGGCCGAAGGCGAGCTGGTCGATCGGCACCCGCACGCCGAGCTCGGCGCAGCGGGCGCGCACGCCGTCCGGGTCGGGGTGCTGGATCGACAGCGTGTAACCGCCCCGGCCGCCGACCTTGCCGAGCCACGACGCGATCGGGCCGTCGTCCGTGATCGGCGCGACGAACTCGAGGTAGCGCTGCGTCGAGGTCGACACCGGCATCGTCGCGTCGGCCAGGTTGATGCTCTTCAGCTCCGGGTCGTCGAACCCTCCGCCGAGTCCGAAGGCGGCGCGCACGGCCGCGGTGTCACCGGCGTGGTCGGCGGTCGCGATCACGACCTGCCGCAGGATGGCCCAGTCGGTCATGTCTCTCCTTCGTCGGCGTGCGGGCACGCCAGGGGACGGCGCCGGTCGGCGCCGCGGGACGGGTTGTGGGGTTGTCGTCGGTGGTGAGGCTGTCTAGAGGCCGATGGCGGTGGCGGCGTCGTCGCGCTCGCCCCAGCCGGGGATCGCACTGCCCGGCGCCCAGGTGGAGTGGGTGCCGCTGCTGACACGCTCGGGCAGCTGCACCCGGGCGACGGGCCCGTCGGCGACGTTGCGGGCGTCGAGGACGAGGCACTCGGAGAGGTCGCGGTTCATGTCCGAGGTGATGGTGACGAGGTAGCCGTCGTCCTCACCGGTGGATCCGATACGCGGCGCCATCGCGGTCTCGCTGGCGAACACGCCCTCGCCGAACGAGTAGTGCTCCTCGCGACCGGTGTCGAGGTCGTGCTTGACCAGCCCGTTGAACAGGAACCAGCCCGGCAGTGCGGTGGCGGCATAGGTGTAGCGGTGCCGGCGCCCGCCGTGGAGTCCGTTGATCATGCCGAACTCGGTTGTCGTCTCGGTGAGCCGCTCCTCCTTGGTCCGGCCGGTCTTGAGGTTCAGCCGCCAGCGGTGCAGCTTCGGGCCCATCAGCTCGTTGTCGAGGAAGCGGAACATCCGCTGGTAGATGGTGCCGTTGCCGGCCGGCGGCTCGGGGTCGGTCTGGAAGAAGCCGTCGAGGACGATCTCGTCGCCTTCCTCGTAGGCGTTGACCCAGTGCAGGACGTAGGTCGGCGCGCCCTCGAACCACTGGATGTCCGACGTCTGGCCCCGGCGGGGGATCACGGCCAGCCGGGTCGGGATCTCCGGGTGGAATCGGGCCGCGTACTTGCCGGCCTGCAACGCCTCGGGCTCCCAGAAGAGCGGCATGTCGTTGAGGATCGCGTAGTTCTCGGTGAACGCCATGTCGTGCGGCAGGCGCGGTCCGGGCAGCGGCACGTCGACGTAGTGGACGAGGTTGTCCCGGGCATCGACCACGCCGTAGTGCATGTACGGCGCCCGGGTCGAGTAGTTGAAGAACAGCATCTCGCCGGTGTGCTCGTCGAGCTTCGGGTGCGCCGACACCCCGACGTCGCCGGGGAACTTCCCGTGCCAGTCGGACTTGCCCAGCGTCTCGAGCGTCGTCGGATTGAGCCGATAGAGATCGCCGCACTGGTAGAAGCTGGTGAGCGCGACGCCGTTGTGCAGGATCACGTCGGTGCTCGACGCGTCCTTCATGCGGCCGCGGGCGCCCCACCCGGTCTGGGTCGGCGACTTCGCGGGGTCCTCGGCGAGCCCGGCCCAGAGGGGCCGCCCGGCCTCCTGCTCGGCCAGGAACCCGTCGGTGCGGACGAACCGGTTGCGGTAGAAGGCCTTGCCGTCGCGGAAGCCGACGACGTGCACCATGCCGTCGCCGTCGAACGGGTGGTAGACCGACATCGCCGGGTGCACCGGGTTCTCGGTGTTGCGCAGGTACACGCCGTCGAGGTCGGTGGGCAGCTCGCCGATCACCACGCAGTCGTCGGCCTTGCGCTCGACGGTCTGCGGCCGCCACGGGCCGGTGCGGTAGGGGTGGTCGTCGTCCGCGGGGAGCGTCGAGATCGCGCGCCCGAGCACCTCGATGTCCATGGCCTTGGTCATGCTGATCTCCGCTCAGACGGCCCCGACGACGAAGCTGGCCGTCGTCGTCGAGCTGCCGCCGATGTTGAGGGTGGCTACGGTGCGGGCACCGTCGACCTGGTAGTCGCCGGCCTGGCCGGTGACCTGCTTGTACGAGTCGAGCATCATGCGGACGCCGGTGGCGCCGACCGGGTGGCCGCCGCCGATGAGGCCGCCGCTGGGGTTGACCGGGATGCGCCCGCCGATCTCGAGATCGCCGCCGTCGATCGCCTTCCAGCTCTCGCCCGGACCGGTGATGCCGAAGTGGTCGATCGCCGCGTACTCGGTCATGGAGAAGCAGTCATGCGTCTCGATCGCGTCGATCGAGTCGACGTCGGCGACGCCGGCGCGGGCGAACGCGTCGAGGATCGTGCCGCGCACGTGCGGCAGCACGTAGGCGTCGTCGGCCGCGCGTTCGAGCTTCTGCCCGAGCGAGAGCCCGACGGTGCGGTGCCCCCAGCCGAGGATCTCGGCCCGGGGCCGGGCGGCGAGCAGCGGGTGCTGGGCGAGGTAGCGCTCGCTGACCACGACGATGCCGACGGCGCCGTCGGTGACCTGGCCGCAGTCGGTGCGACGCACCCGGCCCTCGACCGAGGGGTTGGCGTCGTCGTCGTCGTCGGTGAAGCTCTCGGCGGTGAAGTTCCAGTCGCGCGTCTGCGCGTTCGGGTTCTTCCGCGCGTTGCGGGTGTTGAGCTCGGCGATCGCGTGCACGTAGCGGTCGTCGATGCCGTAGCGGCGGTCGTACTCCTCGGTGAGCAGATGGAACATGTACGGCCACATGAAGGTGGCCTCGCCGCCCTCGCGGCCGATGTGCGCCGCGGCGCCCAGGTGCTGGGCCGCGATGTCGCCCGGCACGTTCTTCTCGATCTCGGCGCCGAGCACGAGCGCGACGTCGTAGCGCCCGGCTTCCAGCTCGGCCGTCGCGGCGAGGATCGCCATCGATCCGGACGCGCAGGCGGCCTCGTGCCGGACGGCCGGCAGGCCCCAGAGCGCGGGGTCGACCGTGGCCGGCATGCCGCCGAGCTGGCCCTGACCGGTGAAGAGCTGACCGAAGGCGTTGCCCACGTGGATCACGTCGATGTCGGCGGCCGGCACCCCGGCCGCGGCCAGCGTCGACTCCACCGTCTCGGCGAACAGTTCGGTGAAGCCGATGCCTTCGCGGCGGGTGTTGCGCGCGAAGTCGGTCTGGTGACCACCGAGCACGAACGAGCGTGGTGAGCCCATGGGTAAGCCCCCTTCCGGTGCCTCATTACTACAACAAAGAGAGTCAGTCCGTCAACGAAACCCTTGTGCGACGACCCCTGCTCGTACTACACCTAACAGAGTGAGCGATGCATACGTGCTGGAATTCGTGCGCACCCCGCGCGGCAAGGGATCGCCCCGCGGTTCCCTGCACCACCTTCCACCGGTCGAGGCCCTCGTGCACCTGCAGACCGCGCTGGTGAAGCGCACCGGGCTCGATCCGGGCGAGGTCGACGACGTCGTCATCGGCAACAGCCAGCAGGTCAACGACCAGGGCGCGAACATCGCCCGGACGTCGGTGCTGCTCGCCGGTTGGGGCGATCGCGTTCCCGGCGCCACCCTCAACCGCTTCTGCGCCTCCGGCGTCGACGCGGTGGCCCAGACGGCGGCGCGCATCCGCGGCGGCGACCTGGACCTCGCGGTCGCGGGCGGCGTCGAGAGCACGTCGCGGGTGCCGATGTTCAGCGACGGCGGCCCGCTGTTCTCCGACGCCGAGACGGTGCGTCGCATCGGCTCGATCCACATGGGCGTCGCCGCCGACCTCAACGCCACGATCGACGGCTTCACCCGCGCGGAGCTCGACGCCTACGGCATCGAGACGCAGGAGAAGGCGGCCGCGGCGTGGGACCGCGGCTTCTTCGCCGGCAGCGTGGTGCCGGTGGCCCGGCCCGACGGCAGCGAGTTCGCCCACGACGAGCTGGTGCGCCGCGGTGTCACCGCCGAGACGCAGGCCGCGCTCGAACCGGCGTTCGCCGAGCTCGGCGCCGGCGGTCAGGACGCGCTGGCGCTGGCCGCCCACCCCGAGGTCGGCGCGATCGACCACCTGCACACCGTGGGTACCTCGCCCGCGCTGGCCGACGCCGCCGCGCTGCTGCTCATCGGCACCGAGGAGTCGGCCACCCGGGCCGGCCTGCGGCCCCGCGCCCGCATCGTCGCGAGCGCGACGACCAGCGTCGATGCGGTGATCATGCTGACCGCCGGCCAGTCCGCGGTCGAGCAGGTCATCGCCAAGGCAGGCCTGCGAGCGTCCGACATCGACGTCTTCGAGTTCGCCGAGGCCTTCGCCGCGCTGTGCCTGCGCTTCCGCCGCGACCTCGACGCCGGGCCGGAGCGGATGAACCCCAACGGCGGCACCATCGCGATGGGGCACGCGTTCGGCGCCACCGGCGCGATCCTCGTCGGGCAGTGCATCGACGAGCTCGAGCGGCGCGGCGGGCGCTACGGCGTGGCCGCCGTCAGCGGCGCGGCCGGCCTGGGCGTGGCCGTCCTCGTCGAGCGGGTGGTCTGAGTTGGGTCCGCTCGACGGCACGGTCGGCATCGTCACCGGTGGCGGCAAGGGGCTCGGCCGGGCGTTCGCGCTCGATCTCGCGCGCGCCGGTGCCACCGTCGTGGTCAACAACCGCAACCGGCAGGTCGACGCCGAGGGCCGCGGCCCGGCCGACCACGTCGTCGCCGAGATCCGGGCCGCGGGCGGCACGGCGGTCGCCGATCACGGCGACGTCGCCGATCCCGCCTTCGCGGCGGCCGTCCTGGGACGCACCCTCGACGACTTCGGCCACCTCGACTTTCTGGTCACCAGCGCCGGCGTCAGCAACCCGGAGATGTTCCACAAGAGCACCCCGGAGCGCTTCGACGCCGTCACCGCGATCAACCTCGGCGGCACCGCCCACCTCGCCATGCTGGCCTCGGCCCACATGCGGCAGGCCGGCTCGGGACGCATCGTGCTCATCGCCTCGACCGCGGGCCTGCACGGTGAGCCGACCGCCTCGGCCTACACCGCCAGCAAGGGTGCGGTCATCGCGCTCGGCCGGGCGATCGCGGTCGAGGGGGCGCGCCGCGGCGTCCTCACCAACGTCGTGCTGCCCTACGCCACCACGCAGATGACCGACACCGGCATGGCGACGCAGTACCGCGACCTCATGGACGCCGACGCCGTCGCGCCGATCGTCACCGCGCTCGTCGACCCCACGTCGACGCTGAACGCGCAGGTGGTCGTCGCCGGCGGCGGCGGTCTGCGGGCCGCCACCGCCGTCGAGTTCGGCACCGTGCACCTGCCGTCGGAGCGGCTGACCCCGGGTGCGCTCGCCGGGCTGCTGGCCGAGAGCCGCGAGAGCGAGCCGCGCGAGTTCTCCGACGCGTTGCAGGGCTTCCTCTCCTTCGCCGCCGAGCTCGAGGGATCGGTGGCTCACTCATGACCGATCTCTCGACGACGACCGATGCGGTGCTGGCCGCGCTGGATCTCGACGAGCGTGGCGCGGCGCGGTTCCGCGGCGACAGCATCGTCATGGGCATGCCCCGGGTGTTCGGCGGCCAGGTGCTGGCCCAGGCGCTCGTCGCGGCCGGGCGCACCGTCGCGACCGCCGCCACCGCCCACTCGCTGCATGCCTACTTCCTGCGCGCGGGTGACCCCTACCGCCCCATCGACTTCGACGTCACGCACGTGCGCGACGGGCGCCGGCTCTCCGTCCGCGCCGTCACCGCCCGCCAGGGCGAGCGGGTGCTCGCCACCATGACGGCCTCGTTCGCCGCGGCCGCGACCGGCGTCAGCCACCAGGTCGAGCCGCCGCCCCTCACCGATCCGGAGGCGCTGCCGACGCTGGCCGAGTACGCGGCCGGTTTCGGCGGTCTGAGCGAGGCGTGGAGCGGCCTGGCCGCGATCGACTGCCGCATCGACCCGTCGATCGACAACCACGTCTGGCTCCGCCTGGCCGGCGAGCGTCCGGTCGAGGACGTGCTGCTGCAGCAGGCCCTGCTGGTCTACCTGAGCGACGTGACGACCCTCGCGGCCGCCCTCGTCCAGCACGGCATACCTCTAGGTATCGAAACGCTCGACGACCGCACGTGGGACGGCGTCTCGCTCGACCACGCGGTCTGGTTCCACCGCCCGACCCGGGCCGACGACTGGCTGCTGTTCGCCCAGTCGTCGCCCTCGGCCGCCGACGGTCGCGCGTTCACCCGGGCCGAGGTCTTCGACCGCTCCGGCTCCTTCGTCGCGTCCGTCGCCCAGGAGGGCTTGTTCATCATCGACGAGAAGGGGAGTTGACGGTGCGGCTCTACTCCGAGGAGCAGGTGGCGTCGTTCCTGGCCGACGGCTGGTGGACGGGGCGCACCTGGCTCGACCTGTTGGCCGACCACGTCCGCGAGCGGCCCGACGCGATCTCGATCGTCGACCCGGCCAACCGGCCGGCCGTCTTCGACGGCGCGCCGCGACGGCTGACCTGGCGCGAGGTCGACGACGAGGTCACCCGGCTGGCCCGCGCGCTCTTCCGGGCCGGCGTGCGGGCCGACGACGTCGTCGGGCTGCAACTGCCCAACAGCGGCGAGCTCGCCGTCGGCTATCTCGCCATCGCCCGGCTGGGCGCGATCGCCTGTTCGTTCCCGGTGCAGTACGCGCATCACGAGCTGACCCAGATGGGTGGCATGGCGGGCCTGCGCGCTTTCGTGACCACGGCGCGGGTGAACAAGCTGCGCCTCGCCGAGCAGGCGGCCGGGCTCGGCCTGCCGGTGGTGCTCTCGTGGGGGTCGCCGCTGCCGTCCGGGGTCGTCGCGCTCGAGGAGGAACTGCGCGACGACACGGACGACGACGCCTACCGCGCCTACCTCGAGGCGAACCCGCTGCACCCGAACGACTGCGTGACGCTGTGCTGGACGTCGGGCACCGAAGGCATCCCGAAGGGCGTGCCCCGCGCCCACGGCGACTGGCAGGCCATCGCGACGGGAACGATCTCGACCCCGCAGCTGACGCCGGACGACGTGCTGCTCAACCCGTTCCCGATGGTCAACGCCGGCGGCATGGCCGGGATGTTCCTGCCCTGGCTGATGCTCGGCGCCCGCCTGGTGCAGCACCACCCGTTCGACCTCGAGGTGTTCCTGGGTCAGATCGAGGACGAGCACGTGACCTACACCTGCGCGCCGCCCGCGGTGCTGAACAACCTCGTGGCCTCGCCCGACGCGCTGGCCGCGCACGACCTGTCCTCCCTGCGGGCCGTCGGCTCCGGCTCGGCGCCCCTGTCGGCCTGGATGATCGAGGCCTGGGAGCGCGACCGCGGCGTCGAGGTGCTCAACCTGTTCGGCTCCAACGAGGGGCTGTGCCTGTTCGGCTGCCCCGACACGATCCCCGACCCGGCCGACCGCGGCCGGCTCTTCCCGCGTCCGGGCGACCCGACCTTCGCGTGGCGGGCCCGGGCCGGGCGGGAGACGAAGTCACGCCTGGTCGACCTCGAGACGGGCGAGGACATCGACACCCCCGGGCGCCCGGGGGAGCTGCGGGTCAGCTCGCCGACGATCTTCGCCGGCTACTGGGGCGACGTGCCGCCGCCGTTCGACGAGCAGGGCTTCTACCGCACCGGTGACATCTTCGAGATCACCGGCGACGGCGGCCACCTGCTGGTCTACGTCGACCGGGCGAAGGATCTGATCAGCCGCGGCGGCTACAAGATCTCCGCGGTCGAGATCGAGTCGTTGCTGCTGGCGCATCCGCAGGTCGCCGAGGTCGCGCTCATCGGCATGCCCGACGACAACCTGGGCGAGCGCATCTGCGCCGTCGTCGCCGCCCGCGAGCCCGGCGACCCGCCGACGCTCGAATCGCTGATCGAGCTGCTGCGCGGCCAGCAGGTGGCCCGGTTCAAGTGGCCTGAACGCCTCGAGATCGTCGACGCCTTGCCGCGTAATCCGGTCGGCAAGGTGTTGAAACGGCAGCTGCGCGACGAGCTGCGTCCGGTGTCGGCATGACGAGCGAGGCCTGCGGAGCGGACCGCGGGCGCAGAAGTCCCTTGGCGGCCGGACCGAGCGAAGCGCGGGTAGGCCGATGACCCCGGCACTGCGGCAGGTGGTGCTGCTCGCGGCCGAGCTCGAACCGGCGCTCGCCACGGTGAGGGGCGCGCTCGGGTTGAACCCCGGCGTCCGTGACGCCGAAGGCATGGCGAAGCTGGGCTTCGAGCACGAGGTGCTCGCCATCGACGACACGTTCATCGAGATCGTCACGCCGCTGTCGCCCGACTCGTCGCCCGGCCGGCTGCTGGGCCGGCGCGGCGAGGCCGGCTACATGGTGGTGCTGCAGGTTCCGTCGCTCGACGACGTCGTGAAGCGCGCCGCCACCGCCGGCCTCGCGCCGATCATGCACACCGTCTACGAGGGCCACCCGATCAGCCAGTGGCACCCGCGCGACCTCGGCACGCTGGCCGAGATCGACGAGATCGCCCAGGACGCGCCCTGGCACCTCTGCCCGGCGCTGTCGGACACCGGCAGCACCGCGGTCGCTCGCGACATCACCGGCGTCGTGCTCGAGGTGCCGTACCCGGTGGCCATGGCCCGGCGCTGGGCCGACGTCCTCGACCTCTCGCTCGACGACGGCGCCACCACGCTGCGCCTGGGCGAGCGCACGATCGAGTTCGTCGCCGGTGACCGTGGACTGACCCGGGTGCGTCTGGACGCCGACGGCCGGACCGGCTTCGTGGCCTGCGGGGTCACCTTCGAACCGACGAGCGGGAGCAACGCCTGATGCCCAGCGAGCACATCCACTACGACGTCACGGACGGCATCGCGACGATCACCATCGACCGTCCCGAGAAGCGCAACGCCCTGAACTACGCCATGTACAACACGCTCATCGAGCGGGTCGACGAGGCCGAGCACGACCCGGCGGTGCGGGTCATCCTGCTGACCGCCGTGCCGGGCCAGTTCTGCGCCGGCACCGACCTGTCCGAGCTGCGCGACGTCGACCCGAACGATCCGTCCTCCGACCGCGAGGAGTTCCGCGAGGGCAAGCAGTGGTACCTGCACGACTGCAGCAAGCCGGTCATCGCCGCCATCGACGGTCCGGCGGCCGGCCTCGGCGTCGAGCTCGCCACGCTGAGCGACATCCGCATCGCGTCGACCCGGGCCAAGTTCTCCTGGATCTTCGTGCGCCGCGGGCTGGTGCCCGACACCGGCGCCGGCACCTGGCTGCTGCCGCGCATCGTGGGGCTGCAGAACGCCCTCTACCTCGTGATGACGGCCGACTACGTCGACGCCGCGAAGGCGCGCGAGCTCGGCTTCCTGTTCGACGTCGTGGAGCCCGAGCAACTCGCCGGTCGCGCCCGCGAGATCGCCGCGATGATCGCGCTGGGCTCGCCGTTCGCGGTCGAGCGGGTGAAGCGTCTGCTGCGCCACGGTCAGTCGCAGACGCGCAACGAGCACCTCGACGAGCACCTCGACGTCCTCACCCAGTGCCAGCTCTCCGAGGACCATCACGAGGGCGTGGCGGCCTTTCTCGAGAAGCGTCCGGCCGTCTTCGTCGGCAAGTAGGCTCGGCCCGGCCACGGGGCGAACGGATCGGAGGTGGTGGCGTGGCGGAGCGGAGCAAGGCCGAGCCGAATCGCGTCACCGCGCTGTCCGCGGGCGGCCCCAACGCCATCGCCGTCACCAACGGCATCGTCGGTGACGAGTGGTCGCTGTGGATCGTGCAGATGGCGCTCAACAACGGCATCACCCAGTACAACGAGTGGCTGCGGGCCGGGCCGATCTCGAGTTCGGTGCTCACCGCGCGGCTGGCCAGCCTGGTCGAGGCCGACGTCATGGAACGGGTGCCCTACAACTCGCGTCCGCAGCGCTACGACTACCGGCTCACCCAGCGCGGCCGGCAGATGTGGCCGATCCTGCTGACGATGTGGGCGTGGGAGCAGCGCTGGGTGAACGAGTCCGACGAGCACCTGCCGTCGATGCGGCACGTGCGGTGCGGCCACCTCTTCGCCCCGCAGCTCATCTGCGAGGCGTGCGACCGGCCGACCGCCGCCCGCGACGTCGACGGCAGGTTCGGCCCCAGCGGTTCGTGGGAACGCAGCATCCCCTCGGCGGTCACCCGCCGCCGCGCCCACTCCGGCGCGCGCCCGCTCGAGCTGGTCACGCAGTCGATGATGCTGATCGGCAACCGCTGGTCGGCCGCGCTGCTCGGCGCGGCCTTCCTGGGCGCCACCCGCTTCGGCGAGTTCGAGCAGCGCATGGGGGCGCCGCCGACGATCGTCGCCGACCGCCTGCGCACGTTCCGCGACCTCGGCTTCCTCGAGCAGCTGCCGAACCCGCAGCGTCCCGACTGGGTGGTCTACCACCTCACCGCGAAGGGCCGCGATTTCTTCCCCGTCGTCGCCTCGACGATCGACTGGGGCCAGCGCTGGTTCGTCGCCCCCGAGGGCGCCGCCCTCAAGCTGGCCCACCGCGAGTGCGGCCGGGCCTTCCGACCCCGCCTCGTCTGCGACCAGTGCGGGGAGCGGCTGCGCGGGTCCAGCGTGCAGGTCGTGCGCGGCGCCGCCGAGCAGACCGGCGCCTGACCCCCGAGGCCGTGCCCATGGGCGGGTGCCGCTGGTGACCATCTGCTCTGGCCCCGCGCACCCCTGTGGGCGAATCTCGAGGTGAGGCATTGCGGGGACCGCTGCCTGATCCCGCGCGATGCGGAGCCACCGGATCAGGGAGTCATCATGCGAAGAATCGGCATCATCGTCGCGACCCTGGGCGTCCTACTGCTCGCCTTCGCGGCCGTTTTGCGTTTCGCGATCGTCCCGGCCCAGAAACAACTGCCGTCGGACACGAACAAGGTGCGGCACTACGCCGGCACGGCCACGACGCTGCTCAACGCGCAGGCCGTGACGAGCGGCAATCTGGGCACGCTGTTCCTGCACAACGTGCCGCTGACGATCGACCGCGCCGTCAAGGTGACGGACACCAGCGGGCAGAAGGCCGTCGTCACCGAGCTCCGGACCGTCAAGAGTGCTGACGGCACGCAACTCAGCCGGACGACGTACACTTACGCCGTCGACCGCAAGTCGCTCGAGCCGGTGGCGGCGTTCGGCGCGAAGACGGTGACCACCGTGCCCGGCCGTGCGCTCACCATCAGCTGGCCGTTCGGCACCACCAAGCAGGACTACACCGCCTACGTCGTCGACACCCAGGGCGGTGTGGCGGCGAAGTACTCGGGCCAGGCGAAGGTCGACGGGTTGAACACCTACGTCTTCAAGGTCGACCTGCCCGCCACCAGGATCACCGACGCGCAGACGCTGACGGGCTACCCGCAGGCGCTGCCGAGGAGCCTGCTCTCGGTGCTGCCGAAGGCGCTCGGCCTGCCGGCCGCGCAGGCGACGGCGCTGGGCCGGCTGCTGCAGGCGATGCCCGACCCGGTGCCGATCACCTACCTGTACTCGGGCCAGACCACGCTGTGGGTCGCTCCTGACACCGGGACGATCGTCAAGACCACGAAGGCGGAGACGCGCCAGGCCGTGCTCACCGTTCCGGGGCAGAGCGCACCGGTTCCGCTCACGACCGTCGCCCAGCTCACCTACACGCAGACACCCGCCTCCGTCAGTCAGGCGGTCAACGACGCGAAGGACGCCACCAGCGCCATCACCCTCTACGGCACGACGCTGCCGCTGATCGGGCTGATCGTCGGTGTCGGACTCACCGGTGCCGGGTTGTACCTGATCCTGCGTCGCCGCCCGCCGGCCGCGATGGTTCACCCGAGGCACGAGCAGATCACGCCGGAGCTGTCCCGCTGAATCCGCACCGGAACACGATCTTCATGCCGGCCCGGCATCACGACCGCGTGTCGGCATGAAGATCGTTTGCGTGTGACGGTTCGACACCCCGCCGCCGGGCCGGCCGGGACGGTCGGTCAGAAGCGGTAGGGCGCGAACTGCGGCGCGACGAGCACGCCGGGCGGTGCCGCGACGACGACCGGGATCGCCTGCCGCACGATGCCGGCGGTGATGTACTGGCCGGCCGTGGTGCGGACGTCGGTGTCGACGGCATCGCGCATGTCGATGTCCATCGTGACCTCGGGGCGGCCCGTCATGTGGATGCGCCAGTGCGGACGGCCGGCGTAGCGCTCGAGCGAGCCGTCCATCGTCCAGATGATCGCGAGACTGAGCCGGCGCGCACCGGCGGCCGACAGGTGCCAGCGCCATTCGGTGGCCACGACCGTACCTTTGCGTATGGTGCCGGCCCGCACCTCGAGGTCGTCGGCAGCGAGCTCGACGTGATGGTCGTCGGTGATCTCGTAATCGGTGAGGCCGAGGTTGTCGGCCATGTAGGCCAGGGTCTCGGAGTACAGCGCGCGATACAGCGCCGGGAGGGGTCCGTTGGTCAGGTCGGTCGCGGCCGGGTCGCTGCCCATGCCCATGACGGTGAAGACGAAGTCGGGGCTCGGCATGGTGCTGGCGTCGAGCACTTCGTCGATGGTGATCGCCTCGAGGTCGACGCTCGTGCTCGCGAGGGTCATCGCGATGCGCTCGCCGATGACGCCCGGGCTGACGCCGAGCCCGCACAGCGTCGTGCCGCCGTCCGCGGCCGCCGCCTCGAACCGCGCCAGCCGATCGGGGCCGTGCGCGGCCGGGTAGTGGTTGCCGGCAGTGGTGATGACGTTCTTCCCCGAGCGCAGCAGTGCGCAGATGTCGGCGTCGTGCTTCTCGTAGGGCAGCTGCAGCCGCGGCGTGTGCAGCACGATGTCGGCGTCGAGGGCGAGCACGGCGTCGACGTCGCGCGTCGCGACGACGCCGGTGGCCGGCCGACGCGCGATCTCGCCGGCGTCGCGGCCGACCTTGCCGTCGCCGTAGACCAGCAGCCCGACGAGTTCGAGCGACGGCGAGTCGAGCACCGCGCGCAGGCAGGTCTTGCCGATGGCACCGGTCGCCCATTGGACGACGCGGTACGTCATCGTCCGGTGCTCTGGATGCCGCTGCGCATGACCTTCGCCATGCCGCGCTCGTAGCGCGCCGGGTCCAGCGCGTAACGCGAGCGCGCCTCGTAGGCCATCCGGTCGGTGTCGACGGTCCGCTCGCCCCGCATCATGGCGCGCAGGCCGGTCTTGGCGATGTCGCGGGGATCCTCCTTCGACCCCTCGACATGGTCGGCCATCCGGGTGTCGACCGAGCCGACGATGAGCGCGGTGACCGACGTGCCCTGCTCGTCGAGTTCGGCCCGGGCGATCGTCGACAGGAACAGCGCGGCCGACTTGGCCGGCGAGTAGCCGCCCATGAACGCGGTCGGGATCGCGCCGGCCACCGAGAGCACGTTGACGATCGCGCCGCCGCCGTTGCCCGCCAGGACGGGGGCGAACGCCCGGATCATGTTGAGCGTGCCGAAGTAGTTGACCTCCATCTCCTGCCGCGCGATCTCGGGGTGCTCGGTGAGCACCAGCCGGTCGCGGCCGTGGAAGCCGGCGTTGTTGACGAGCACGGTCACGTCCGGGCACGCCGCCGCGGCGGCCGTCACCGAGTCGACGTCGGTGATGTCGAGCGGGACGGGGACGACGCCGGCGTCGCGCATGAAGCCCGGCACGTCGTCGACGTTGCGCGCGCCGCAGTAGACCCTGCGCGCGCCGCCGGCGAGCAGCTCCTCGACGAACGCCTGCCCGATCCCGCGGTTGCCGCCGGTGACCAGCGCGACGCAGTCGGCGACCTGGGGGCTCCTGTGTGCACTGCTACTCGCCATCGGCGGCGCTCCTCGGTGCGGTCGTGATCCCGTCGTACACGAGATCGGTCGGGTACTTCTCGCCGTGCAGCAGGTCGGCAGGGTCGAGCCGGCCCCACAGCCAGCGGTCCGGGCGTGGGGCGAGATCCTGCGCCCAGTCGAAGCGCAACCGGCGCCGGGCGATGCCCCACCGGCCGTCGACGCGCTCGAGGTCGTCGACGATGCGCGATGCGATCAGGGAGTCCTTCACCTCGCCGTCGGCCGCCCGCGCCCGGGTCATCGCCAGCACGTAGTGCTCCGACTGCGCCCGGTCGCCGTCTACCTCGACCAGGACATTCGACAGCGCGTGCGTGCCGACGGCGCGCGGGTGCGTCAATCCGGCCTCGATGGTGTCGATGTAGCCCTGGGCCGAGCCGCGGTAGAGGCCGCCGTGCTCCTCGGTCGCGCCGGTCAGGTAGCAGGCCCGCAGGGTCGCGATGTCGCCGCGGTCGATCGCGCGCAGGTAGCGCGTGAGCAGTTCGGTGATGGCCTGCTTGTCGAGCAGGACGCGGATCTCGGTGGGCAGCACGGCGGGATTCTCGATGCGCTCGGACACGGGGCGGACACTACAACTAACAGCGTGACTTGACCAGGAACCCGCGCCGTCGACCGCGTCCGCAACGGATCGGCTGCGAAATGGTGCCATCCCGTTGACCTGGCGACACCGTTTGTTGTAGGAACTACACACTGCTAATTGAAGTGACCGGCTCCACATCGGGAGGTTGCGCAGAGTGCTCGAAGTCAACGACCTGGTGCTGAGGTTCGGCGGCGTGACCGCCCTCGACTCCATCACCTTCTCCGTGCGCGACAGCGAGATCTGCGGCCTCATCGGCCCGAACGGCGCGGGCAAGACCTCGCTGTTCAACTGCGTCACCCGCATCTACCGCCCGAGCTCGGGGACGATCCGGTTCGACGGTGACGACCTGCTCGCCCTGCGGCGCCACCAGATCGTGCGCAGGGGCGTGGCGCGCACCTTCCAGAACCTGGCCCTGTTCCCCTCCATGACCGTGCTCGACAACACCGTCCTCGGAGCGCACTCGCGCAGCACACCCCACCTGCTGCCGTCGCTGCTCGGCTGGCCGGGCGGGCACCGGGCGCGCCGTCGGCTCGAGGGCGAGGCGTGGGATCTCCTCACCGAACTCGACCTCGCCGACGTCGCGTTCCGCCCGGCCCACGGCCTGCCGTTCGGCACGCTCAAGCGGGTCGAGCTCGCCCGCGCGCTGATGAGCACGCCGAAGCTGCTGCTCCTCGACGAGCCGGCCGGCGGCCTCACGCACTCCGAGGTCCACGACCTCGGCCAGCTCATCGTGCGGCTCAAGAACACCTTCGCCTTCAGCGCATTGCTCGTCGAACACCACATGGGGCTGGTCATGGGCATCTCCGATCACGTCGTGGCCATGGACTTCGGCCGCACCATCGCCGACGGCGCGCCGAGCGAGGTCGCGCACTCGCCGCAGGTGATCACCTCCTACCTCGGGTCGACGGCGGAGAGCGCGGCATGACGGCCGTGGAACCGCGCGAGGACGACGAGGCCGTGCTCGACGAGTCCGCCCTCGTCGAGGCGCCCGCGCCGGAGGACCTGCCGCACGACGACATCCGCAGTTCGGGATCGGCGCTGCTCGAGGTGCGCGGCCTGCGGGCCGGTTACGGCGGCGCCACCGTGCTGCACGGCATCGACGTCAGCGTCGCGCCCAGCGAGGTGGTCGTGGTGCTCGGCGCCAACGGCGCGGGCAAGACGACGCTGCTCCGGGCGATAGCCGGGCTCATTCCGCACTCGGCCGGCGAGATCCTGGTGACCGGCGACGTCGTCAAGCGGGCCCGGCCCGAGGAGATGCTGCGCCGCGGCATCGGCCTGGTGCCGCAGGGTCGCGGCACGCTCACCGACCTCACCGTTCGCGACAACCTGCGGGTCGGCGCCGTCACCCGCAAGGATCGCAGCGGGGTGAGCGCCGATGTCGACCGCTGGTGCGAGGTCTTCCCGGCGCTGGCCAAGCGACGCGACCAGGTGGCCGGCACGCTCTCCGGCGGCGAGCAGCAGATGCTCGCGATCGCCCGGGCGATGATGGCGCGGCCCCGGCTGCTGCTCTGCGACGAGGTCAGCCTCGGGCTCGCCCCCGTCGTGGTGCAGGGGTTGTTCCGGGTGCTGCGCGAACTCAACGCCGAGAGCGACACCGCGCTGCTTCTGGTCGAGCAGAACGCCGAGCTCGCGCTCGCCATCGCCTCGCGCGTCTACCTCCTCGAGGCCGGGACGGTCGCCGCGAGCGGCGCCACCGAGGCCTTCCGCGGCAACGACGCGATACGTCGCGCCTACCTGGGCTACTGAGGCCGACATGGAGATCTTCCTCGACCGCCTGTTCTCCGGCCTCACCTCGGGCTCGATCTACGTGCTCATCGCGCTCGCGCTCGTGGTGGTGTTCCGCAGCTCCGGCACCATCAACTTCGCGCAGGGCGAATACGCACTGTTCACCTGCTTCGTCGCGTGGTGGCTGACGACCAAGGGCTGCCCGCTCGTGCTCGCGATGCTGGTCTCGATGGTCGTCGGCTTCGCGCTCGGCGTGGTCACCGAACGCACGCTGATCCGTCCGATCCGAAAACGCAACGAGGCGGCGGTATTGATCGTCGCGCTCGGGCTGTTCACCGCGCTCAACGGCGCCGACGGCTGGATCTGGGGTCCCGAGGACAAGGTCTTCCCGCACCTGTTGCCCAACGGCCTGAACGACTACGTGCTGATCGGAGGCGCGCGGCTGCACTACGACTCCATCGGCATCTTCGTCGCGACCGGGCTCGTCATCGCCCTGCTTGCGTTGCTGCTCAACCGCACGCCCCTCGGGCTGAAGATGCGCGCCGTCGCGACCAATCCCGAGTCGGCCGCGCTCTCCGGTGTGAAGGTCGGCAACGTGCTCAGTGTGAGCTGGGGCGTGTCGTCGGCGATCGGCTCCTTCGCCGGTGTGCTGCTCGTGCCGGTGCTGCCGCCGAACCAGCTCAACCTGAGCGGCTTCTTCCCGATCCTGATCTTCTCCTCGGCCGCCGCGCTGCTCGGCGGTCTCGACAGCATCGTCGGCGCCGTCGTCGGCGGACTCGTATTCGGCGTGGCCGAGTCGATGCTCAACGGCTACGCCACCTTCCTCGGCGGCTCGCTCCAGCTGACGGTCGCCTTCGCGATCATCGTGGTCGTCCTCGTCGTCAAACCGACCGGATTGTTCGGCCGCCGAAGGGTGGAGCGGGTATGAGCACGTCACCGACGCTGGTTCGACGCAACTCGCCGCTGCACCTCACGCTGCTGGCGGTCGGCGCGCTGGTCGTCGTCGCCGCGATCTTCTGGGGCTACGGGCTGCAGGACTTCAACCGTGGCCAGGTCACCCGGGTGATGATCTACGCGGTCGCGATCGCCGGCCTGAACATCGCCAGCGGCTACAGCGGGCTCATCTCCGTGGGCCACTCGGCGTTCTTCGGGCTCGGCGCGTACACGACCGGTGTCCTCGTCGTGCGCTACGGCTGGTCGGCCGAATGGACGATCCCGGTCGCGTTCGTCGTCTGCTTCGTCGCCGGGCTGATCGTCGGGCTGCCGGCGCTGCGGATCCGCGGGCTGTACCTCGCGATGGTCACGCTCGCCTTCGGTGTCGCGTTCCCCGAGCTCATCGGCCGCTTCGACAGCTTCACCGGCGGCGCCGAGGGCCTGACCATCCGGAACCGGATGCTGCGCCCGCCCGACTGGACCGGCTTCAAGCTCGGCGAGAAGGACAAGTGGCTGTACTGGGTGGCCGTCGTCGTACTGCTGTTCACGATGCTGGCCGTGCACAACCTGGTGCGCAGCCGTTACGGGCTCGCGCTCGTCGCCGCCCGCGACAACGAGATCGCCGCCGCCGCGTCGGGCGTCAACCTGGCCGTGGCCAAGACGGTCGCGTTCGGGGTCAGCGGCGCGCTTACCGGCATCGGCGGCTCGCTGTTCGCGATGTATCTCGGGACGCTCGTGGCCGGTGACTCGTTCACGCTGCTCAGTGCCATCTCCCTGCTCACCGGCCTCGTCATCGGTGGCCAGGCCACCCGCTTCGGCCCGATCCTCGGCGCCGTCGCCGTCGTCTACATCCCCTACTACACCTCGGACATCGGCCAGGGGCAGGCTGCGGCCGTCCTCTTCGGCGCGGTGCTCATCGCGATCATCTTCGTCGCGCCCGAGGGTCTGACCGGCGGCTTCTTCCGCCTGTTCCACAAGTACGTCGTCCTTGTCCCGTCGGTCGCCGGGCGAACCCCGGCGCTCCGGCAGCTGAAGCCGGATCCGACCCCCGAACCGGCCGCGGTCGAAGAACTCGCCGCGACCCGCAAGTCCAACTGAACGAATCCGTCCGCCATCCACGTCAGTTCCGCAGAAAGGTCTCCATCGGTGAAGACTCACGCTGTATCGCGTCCCCGGATCGCCGGGCTCGCCGCGCTCGTCGCGGCCATCACCACCCTGAGTGCCTGTTCCTCCAGCGGCGGGAGCGGTGGCACGTCGAGCGCCGCGCCGAACACGGCTTCCGGCGGCTCGACCCCGGCCGGTTCGACCAGCGCCGCGGCCGACACCGGCGCCTTCAAGGTGAACCTCGACAACTGCGACGACCCGGCCGCGGCCCAGAAGAAGATCACCGGCAGCTGGAAGATCGGGTACAGCCTGCCGCTGTCCGGCCCGGTCGCCGGCGTCGTCACCTACGCCACCGACGGCTTCAAGGCGCGCGTTGCGGCCGAGAACGCCAAGGGCGGCATCGGCGGCGTGAAGCTCGACGTCGTCTACAAGGACGACGCGTTCACCCCTGACCGCGCGAAGGCGAACGTCACCCAGTTCCTGCAGCAGGACAAGGTCGACTCGCTGGTCACCTTCGGCAGCGGCTCGACCGGCGCCATGGCCGACGCGCAGAACGCGGCCTGCGTGCCGCTGCTGTACCCGAGTTCGTCGGTTGCGCAGTACCGCGACATCAGCCAGTACCCCTGGACGGTGCAGTTCCTGCCCTCGGCCGACAAGGAGGGCGTGTACGACGTCAAGCTGATCCAGTCCAAGTTCCCGAACGGGGCGACGGTCGGCATCGCCGAGAACCAGACCGCGTCGGGCAAGGGCGAGTCGGACGCGTTCCAGAAGGCGGCGAAGGGCACCAACGTCAAGATCGCCGTCATCGCGCCGTCGACCGACCCCAACGCGGCCGCGACCCAGCTCAAGGCCAAGAACCCCGACGTCGTCTACATCGCCGGCATCACCAACGACTGCGGCCCGGACGTCCAGGCGCTCGCCCGCATCGGGTTCAAGCCGAAGCTGGTCATCAACCCGTCGAACTGTGCCGACGAGACCGGGTACATCGCTGCCGGCGCCGCGGCCGACAAGGGCGTCGTGCCGTCCTATCTGAAGAACCCGGGCGATCCGAAGCTCGCGAGCGACCCCGGCGTCACCGAGTACCTCTCGCAGGTCAAGACGGCGGACAAGACGAACACGATCACCGTCGCCGGCTGGACGACGGCCGACCTCACGATCAACACGCTCAAGCAGGCCGCGGCCATGCCCGGCGGCCTGACCCACGAGAACGTCATCAAGGCGGCCCGCAACCAGGACTACGCGAGCCCGATGCTGATCAACGGCATCACCTGGAACAGCACGGCGACCGAGCTGGTGGGCTTCTCCGGCTTCCAGACGACGGTGTGGGATGCCGCGACGAAGACGTTCTCGGCCGACGGCGAGGTCATCAGCCTGAAGTAGGTACCGCGGGCCGACGAGTGAGGAGGGACGGCCGTGCCGAGCCGGAAGATGCATCCGCCCGAGAGGGTGGCCGACTACACCAGCCGCGGCTGGTGGAGCGACGAGACCGTGCAGCAGTTGTTCGCGGATCGGATGGCCGAGCGCGGGGACGCGCTCGCGATCGCCGACCCACCGAACAAGCCGGAGCTGGTCGATCTTCCGGACCGGCGGCTCTCCTGGACCGAACTCGACCGCGAGGTCGACCGACTGGCCGCCGTCCTCCTCGACAACGGGGTCGGGGAGGGCGACGTCCTGGCGGTGCAGCTGCCGAACATCGTGGAACTGGCCGTCGCCTACCTCGCCGCCTGGCGGGTGCGGGCCATCGTCTCCCCGATGCCGGTGCAGTACCGCCAGCACGAGATCGTCGAGCTCGGCAACATCGGCCGGATCAAGGCGTTCCTCACCGCCGACCGCGTGCTCAAGCGGTCGGTCGCCGAGGACGTCGTGGCGTTGGCGCCCCAGGTGCCGTCGCTGCGGACCGTGCTGCACTTCGGCCCGAGCACCGTCGAGGGCGCGGTACGGATACCGGCGGGAGAGGTCGACACGTCGGGGGTCGAGCCGTACGTCGAGGCCCATCCCGTCGACCCGAACGACTGCATCACGATCTGCTGGACGTCGGGCACCGAGAGCCGGCCCAAGGGCGTGCCCCGCGCGCACTACGAGTGGCTCGTCATGAGCTGGGACACCGTCTACTCGCCCGATCTCACCAGCGATTCGCGCCTGCTCAACCCGTTCCCGATGGTCAACATGGCCGGCATCAACGGCATGTTCCTGCCGTGGCTGCGGGTCGGCTGCCTGCTGGTGCAGCACCAGCCGTTCGACCTCGGACACTTCATCGCCCAGATCGAGGGCGAGCGGATCAGCTACACCGTCGCCCCGCCCGCACTGCTGGCCCTGTTGCTGCAGCGCGAGGAGCTGCTGGCCGGGCGCGACATCTCCTCGCTGCGCCAGATCGGCTCCGGGTCGGCCCCGCTGCAGGAGTGGATGGTGCGCGGCTGGCACGAGCGGCACGGCATCTCGATCATCAACTACTTCGGCTCCAACGAGGGCATCGCCCTGATGACCGACGTGAAGCTGATGACCGACCCGGCGCAGCGGGCCGCGTTCTTCCCGCGGTACGGCAGCGGGGTCGAATGGACCTTTCCGGCCGCGGCGCGCACGACGGTCAAGCTGGTTGACGAGCTCGGCACCGAGATCACCGCGCCCGGCGTCGCGGGTGAACTGCGGCTCAAGGGGCCGAGCCTCTTCGCCGGGTACGTGGCCGCCGACGACCCGGCCGAGAGCCCGGCCAGCCCGTTCGACGACGAGGGCTTCCTCAAGACCGGCGACATGTTCGTCATCGACGGCCCGAACGGCGAGTACCTGCGCTACGTCGATCGCGCGAAGGACCTCGTGATCCGCGGCGGCATGAACATCGGCCCGGCCGAGCTCGAGACGCTGATCGCCAGCCACGCGGGCATCGCCGAGGTCGCCGTCGTCGGCTACCCCGACGAGGTGCTGGGCGAGAAGGTGTGTGCGGTCGTCGTGCCCAAGCCCGGCACCACCATCACGCTGAAGGACGTCGTCGATCACCTGACTGCCCAGCAGATCGCGTCCTACAAGCTGCCCGAACGCATCGAGGTGCGGGCCGAGCTGCCGCGCAACCCGGTCGGCAAGATCCTCAAACGCCAACTACGACAGGAGCTGCTCGCATGAGTGACGACGACGCCAAGATCGCGGTGGTCCGCGACATCCTCGATTCCTGGTCGGCCCAGAACTGGGAGCGGGTCGCCTCGCTGTTCGCCGAGGACGGCGTGCTGCACAGCGTCATGAGCGAGCCGGTGGTCGGCCGCGCCGCGTTCGCCGAGCGGCTCGACACCCTGCACCAGGGGCTGGAGCGCATCCAGCTGCACATCAAGGCCATCGGCGTGATCGACGGTCGCGTGTTCGTCGAGCGGGTCGACGACTTCGACGTCAACGGCCACCACGGTGAGGTGCCGGTCGTCGGCATCCTGACCGTCGAGGACGGTCGGGTGACCGAATGGCTCGAGTACTACGACCGCGCGACGCTGCTGCGCGGGATGGGCGTCGAGGAGGACTTCGCCGCCCCCGCCCACTGATCGTGACGACCGAGACCCTCGGCGGCGTGCTCGCCGCCGCGTTGTGCCGCGGCGGCCGGGCCACGGCGATCCGCACCCGCACGGCCGAGACCTCGCACGCCGAGCTGCTCGATCAAGCGGCCCGGTTCGCCAACGCCCTGGCCGGGCGCGGGGTCCGCCCGGGCGATCGCGTCGCGCTCATGGTCGCCGATCGGGCCGAGTCGGTGGCCGCCTACGTCGGCTGCTTTTTAGGCGGCTTCGTCGCGGTGCACGTGAACGACCGGCTGGCCGCGCCCGAGATCGAGGCCGTCCTCGCCGACGCCGACCCCCGGGCCTTCGTGTACGCGGGCGCGCTCGCGTCGAAGGTCGACACCGTCGCCACCCCCGAGCTGGGCGTCGCCATCGGCGAGCGGGCCGCCGGGAGGCACGACGACTGGGCCCACCTGCTGTCCGACGCGCCGGCCGGCGTCCCCTCCACCCCGCGGCGGCCGGACGACCTCGCGATCGTCGGCTACACGAGCGGGACGACCGGCACGCCCAAGGGCGTGATGCACTCGCAGCTGACCATGCTGCGCGCGCTGCGGCACATGCCGACCCACTTCGACTTCCGCCCGCACAGCCGGTGCGCGTTCACCGGCACGCTGTCCTTCGTCGCGGGACTCTGGGGCGTGCTGCTGCCGCACCTGTACCTCGGCGGCGAGATCTCGTTCATGGCCGGGCTGGCGCCGGACGAGTGGTTCGACCGCATGCTGGCCGAGCGCTCGCACGTCACCTACGTGCCGACCCCGCTGGCCGGTGCCTTCGTCGACGAGGTGCACCGCCGGCCCCAGGTGCTCGAGACGCTGCGCAGCGCCATCCACTCCGGCTCGCAGATCCCCGCGCCGGTGCTGCGGGCGGTGGTCGACGCCGTCGGGGCTCGCTTCGGCGAGTCCTACGGCCTGACCGAGACCGGGGCCCCGGTGACCCGCACCGAGGCCGACGACTGGTCGCCCGGTTGCGCCGCCGAGGACGTCTATGCGAGCGCCGGCCGCTGCGTGCACATCGCCGACGTCACCATCGTCGGGCCGGACGGGTGCGAGCTGCCGGCGGGGGAGACCGGTGAGATCACGGTGCGCTCCGACACCCAGTTCGTCGGCTACCTGAATCGCCCCGACCTGACCGCCGAGGCGGTGGTCGACGGCCGGCTGCGCACCGGCGACATCGGGCACCTCGACGCCGCCGGGTACCTCTACGTGACCGACCGGGCCAAGGACATGATCGTGTCGGGCGGCATGAACGTGTACCCGGCCGAGGTCGAGGCCGCGCTGGCGGGCGTGCCCGGGCTGGCCGAGATCGCCGTCATCGGCGTCCCGGACGAGCGGTGGGGCGAGACCGTCGTGGCCGTCGCGGTGGGCGAGCGCATCGACGAGGCGGCGGTCATCGGGGCGGCCCGCGCGCGCATCGCGTCGTACAAGAAGCCGACCCGGGTGGTCTTCGTCGACGCCCTGCCACGCACGGCCAGCCTCAAGGTCGACAAGCCCGAACTGCGACGGAGGTGGGCCGCCGGCGAGCTCAGCTGACCGACGTCGGCGCCCGCTTCTTCGGCGGCCGCGGGACGAGCCCGCTCGTGCGGGCGGCGTACTCGACGTAGGCCGGGCCGCGGGTGCGGGCCAGGCGCCGGTCGAGCATCCGCTTGCCGGTCTTCTTGACCAGCATGTAGGTCATCAGCACCGGCGCGAACACGGTGGCGACACCGATCCACGCGCCGCAGGCGATGAGCCAGAACGCGAACATGACGCACAGGTCGCCGAAGTAGTTCGGGTGCCGGGTCCAGGCCCACAGCCCGCGATCCATGATCTTCCCGGCGTTGGCCGGGTCGGCCCGGAAGCGGGTGAGCTGCAGGTCGCCGACGGCCTCGAAGAACAATCCGATCGCGGCGAGCGCGACCCCGATCCAGGTGATCGCGTTCGGCGGCTCGTGCTCGACCAGGGCCACGGTGATGGGGATGGCCACGATCCACATGACCCAGCCCTGGGCCCAGAAGATGGTCTTGACGACGAACGGGACGAGCGGGCCGGTTCGCCGCCGCATGAGCGCGGTGTAGCGCGGGTCCTCGGGCTGCCCGTGGTTGCGCCAGTGGATGTAGCCGGCGAGGCGCAGCCCCCACACCACCGGCACGAGCAGCGCGATCAGCCGGCGTCCCGGGTCGCCGTGACCGAGGGTCACGCCGAAGCCGACGATCGCGACGGCCACGAAACCGAGGCCCCAGAACGTGTCGATGATCGACCAGTTCGCCTGCTTCAGCGACAGCGCGAGCGTCACGCCCATCAGCGCCGCGATGGTTACCACCGCAACGCCGAGACCGATCACCAGAGGCGTCCATGACACGGCACCCACGACTTTGCCTCCAGCTGGTCGAACCGTCGAAGTGACTGCGTTAGTTGTAGTACCGCGTAAGCGCAATGGCAAGCAGGTCAGGTAAGTCGAAGACTGTTCTTGTCCAGGTGACTCTGTTTGCTGTAGTAAGAAGCGATGCAGCTGGAAGTGTCGCTCGGTCTGTGGCAGGACCGCCCCGCCGACGAGGTGATCACCACCGCCGCGCTCGCCGACAAGCTCGGGTACCGCGCCGTGTGGATCGGGGAGATGGCGACGTGGGACGCCTTCGCGCTCGGCGCGCACATCGGTGCGACCTTCCGCTCCAGCTCGCTCGTGCTCGGCCCGTTCGCGGTCGCCGTGCGCGATCCGATGATGATCGCGATGGGGGCGGCCTCGGTCGCCGCCATCACCGGGCGACCGGTCGAGGTCGCGCTCGGCACGTCGTCGACCGTCGTCGTGGAGGGCTGGCACGGGCGGGACCGGTCGCGCTCAGGGCAGGCGCTCGAGGAGTCGGCGCGGGCGGTGCGCGCCCTGCTCGACGGCGCGAAGGCCGACGTCGACGGACACGTCGTCCGTACCCAGGGGTATCGACTGCGCCTGCCGGCGCCGCGCTCGCCGCTCGTCGTCGCAGCCTTCGGCCCGCGCGCGCTCGAGGTGGCGGCGACCCACGCCGACCGGCTGGTGCTGAACCTCGTCGACCCGACCCTCGCCGGCGAGCTCGTCGCCGCCTTCGAGCGCGCGTGCGAGCGGATCGGCCGACCGCGGCCCCGGGTCGCGCTCTGGGCTGCTGCCGCGGTCGACCCCGGAGCGGCGTCGGTCGATCAATTGCGCCGCTCGGTCGTCGGCTACCTCGCCGCCCCGGGGTACGCCGAGATGTTCACCCGGGCCGGCTTCGGCGCGCTGTGCGAGTACGCCGCCACCCGCCCGCACCCGGCCGACCTCCTCGCCCGCGTGCCGGCCGAGCTGAACGAGGTCGTCGGGCTGGTCGGTGACGCCGTGGCGGTCGAGGCGCGCATGCGCAGTTACCTCGCCGCCGGGGTCGACGACCTGGTCGTCGTGCCGTCGGCCACCGATGACGATCCCGCCGGTGCGCACACGCTCGAGGTCCTCGTCGACATCGCGGGCCGCTGGGCGGCGGACGGCCGGTAGAACGCCTCGCCGAACCCGCAAGATCGACTCCGGACATCGTTGTCGTCCCCGCGGTTCCGGGACCTCCGGTCCGACGTCCGCGTGGGGGTTTGGCAGGGGCCCTCCGGCCTTGTAGCGTGTCCTGAGTCTGTTTGGTTACTCGACCGTGACCTCACTGTCACCAAATGGACAGGCCGAATTGCGGTCGACGTCGTTCCAGGCGGCGTCGTCGTGAACCGGGGACCCAGGTCCCATGGGGTGAATCGGCGCGACGGGGGACGAGACCCGCTCCTTCGCCGTGTTGTAGGGCATCTTCTGGCCCGAACCCGTCAGCTAACCCGGTAGGCGTCGCGGAAGAAGGAGCAACACCAGCCGTGGTCCTGCAGTCATCGGTTCGTCGCGTGCGCGCGGCGGTCGTCATCGCCTCGCTCGTCCCCCTCGTGGCACTGGTCCCGTCGACCGGCTCGGCCGCTCCGGCCCCCACCGTCGCCTCGGTCACCGCGCAGCTGGACACGCTCGCCCGCAGGTCCGAGGTGCTCGCCGAGAAGTACAACGGCGCCCGGATCGCCCTCACCACCGCCCGCACCGCCGCGCGCCAGGCGCAGGCCCGGGCCGGCGCCGCCGAGCGGCAGTCGAGCGCGGCGCACGAGAACTTCGTCGCCCTGCTGCAGGCGCAGTACGAGGACGGCCCGTCGGCCTCGACCGGCGCGATCCTCACCAGCCGCAGCCCCCAGCAGTACATCGACGGCATGGACACCCAGGCGATGCTGTCGCGCCGGGCCGCCTCGATCGTCGACGCGTACACCGCCGCCCGCAGCCAGGCCGAGGCCGCGCGGGTCGAGCAGGACTCGGCGCTGCGCACGGCCACCGCGCAGGAGAAGGCGTTGAAGGGCCAGCGGGACGCCGTGCAGGCCGAGACGGACCGGCTGACGAGCCTGCTGGCCACGCTGACCGAGCAGCAGCGCCAGGCCTACCTGAGCCGCCACCAGGCCACGCTGAAGGCCTCGTCGAGTTCGTCGGGTTCGAGTTCGGCGTCCACCGGCTCGACGATCAAGGTCCACGCCGGCAGTGCTGCGGCCCAGAAGGCCGTCGACTTCGCCCTCGCCCAGGTCGGGAAGCCCTACGTCTACGGCGCTGCCGGGCCCGACTCCTACGACTGCTCCGGGCTGACCATGGCCTCCTGGGCGTCGGCCGGCGTCAGCATCCCCCACCAGTCGACCCAGCAGTACAACTACGGCACGCATGTCAGCTTCGACCAGCTGCAGCCGGGCGACCTCGTGTTCCTCTACAGCGACCTCAGCCACGTCGAGATCTACATCGGCAACGGCCAGTCCGTGTCGGCCCCGCAGCCGGGCGAGAACGTGCGCATCGTCAACGAGTCCGACTACCGCAGCGACTTCGCCGGGGCAACTCGGCTCGCCTGAGTGGCGCAACGTCCCGACCCCCACGGGACGTTGCGCCCAGGCGGGTGCGGACCTCCGCACCCTGCCGTCCCCGTCCCCGCCCGCGACGATGGGTGGGACGAGAGGACGCCGATGACCACGCTCGACGACCGCGCCCCGAGCGGTCCGCCGCGACCTGCCTCCGGGCGCCGGGTCGCCCTGATCGCGGGCGGCGCGGTCGTGCTCGTCGCCGGCGCGGTGGTGGCCGTCGCCGGGGCGACCGGGGCGTTCCGCTCCGACTCGTCGTCGACGGCCTGCTCGGCCCCGGCGAGCCTGCCCGGCACGGTCGTGACGACCCGGTTGATGAACATGGGCGGCACCGGCATGCACGGGTCGATGATGAGCGGCGGCAGCGTGGGCATGGGCGGCTCGGCGATGCACCAGTCCCAGTGGCCGACCTGGACCCGCGGCATGATGCGGCTCGTCACGAGCGTCGACACCGTGCCCGCCGGCCCGGTGTCGATAGTGGCCGCGAACCTCGGCACGATCAGCCACGAACTCGTCGTCCTGCCGCTCACCGGCCCGGCGGGCACGCGCCCGGTCGGTGCCGACGGCAAGGTGAGCGAGACCGGCGGCCTGGGCGAGGTGTCGGCCTCGTGCGCCGCCGGTGCGGGTGACGGCATCAGGGCCGGCTCGACCGGCTGGGTGACGCTCACGCTGACGCCGGGTCGCTACGAACTCGTCTGCAACCTCGCCGGCCACTACCGCGCCGGCATGTCCGCCGAGCTCGACGTCACCTGAGTCCGCTTCCCCTCTCGCGGACCCATTCTCGCGAGGAAGTCTGGGGTCGTCCGGAGGGGAAGGCGTCTAAGCGGTGACCGTGACGCCCTTCCAGAACGCGACGCGGTCGCGGATCTCGGCGGCGGCGTCCTTGGGCTCCGGGTAGTACCAGGCGGCGTTCTCGTTCGTCGCGCCGTCGACGTCGAGCGAGAAGTAGGACGCGGTTCCCTTCCACGGACAGACGCTGGTGTGCGCGGAGTCGCGTAGCACGTCGTCGCGCACGGACGAGCGCGGGAAGTAGTGGTTGTTCTCGACGATCACGGTGTCGTCGCTCTCGGCGATGACCGTGCCGTTCCAGGTTGCGGTAGCCATACCTGGACAATTTCGCGACCCGGAGCGCTATTCCCGCGTCGGCTCAGGTGTGGATCGTGACCCGGGTGCCGTTCGGGGCCCACGCGAACAGCCACGCCATCATCGACAACGGAGTGTGGACGCAGCCGTGCGAACCGCCGGTCCGGTACCGGCTGCTGCCGTACGGGAACGTCTGCCAGGACGAGTCGTGAAAGCCGTACGGGCCGCTGTACGGCATCCAGTACTTCACCGGGTAGGCCCCACCGGTGGCCGGGTGGAGCGTCGTGTCGCGGGTGTGGGCGTACACGTGCCAGGTGCCGGTCGGCGTGCCGTAGCCGTAGGCCGACATGCCGGTCGTCACCCAGGTGGCCCGGATCTGCTGGCCCGCCTGGCAGGCCCGGCCGGACTGCTCGCCGATGTCGACGACGATCGTCTTTCCGCGGCTCAGCGGGCAGGCGTTCGGCAGCCGGGTCGACCAGACGAGCGCGCCGCCCGAGGTCAGCGCGAGAACGCCGTCGTTGCCCATCGTCAGCACGTCCGACGTGCCCGAACCGGCCGTGCGCGGGTTCCACCGCGTGACCCCGCCCTGCCGCACGTACAGCGATCCGTTGGTCGCGAGGGACAGCACCGCGTTGCGGCCGGTCGCGACCGTGCCCCACACATAGCGATTCGTCGCCACGGTGCGCACCACGAGCCGGCCGTCGCGCTGGACGACCGCGTAGTAGGAGTGCGCGGTGGAGGTGAGTCGCTGCCCGACGGGCAGCGACGCCCCGGCCCGCAGGCTCGACGGCAGGGTCGCCGCCGACGCCGCGACCGGCACCGCGAACGAGGCAAGGGCCGCGCCGGCCGCGAGCAGCGCCGTGGCGATCCGGCGCCTCACTGCTGGCCCGCCTGCAGCCGGATGAACAGCCCCTCGGCCTCGGCGAGCACGGCTCCGGTGGCATCGGTGAGGCGACCGGACGCGAACCGCTTGCGTCCCTCGAGCGAGTCGAGGGTCGCGTCGAAGTGGAGTTCGACGTCCACGGGGGTCACCTTCCGGAAGTTGACGGTCAGGTACGCGGTGCGGGCGATGCCCGACTGATGGCGGTTGGCGACCCGACCGAGCAGGTCGTCGAAGAGCAGCGGTTGCGTGCCGCCGTGCACCGCGCCGTTGCCGCCGAGGTGGAAGCGGGTGAACGTGACCCGGCCCGACAGGCTGGTCCCGGTCTCGGCGTCGATGACGAAGGGCGGCAGCAGCGGGTGGCCTCGGCCGGGCAGGTCCGGGCGCCAGCTGTCGAAGCGGTCGACCTCGGCGACCTGGTGGGCGGCCAGTTCGTCGGCGAGCTCGAGCAGCCGCTCGGTGACGTCCTTCGAGACCTCCGGCGGCAGCGCCGCGCCGGCGAGGCGGTCCTGCAGCAGCCGCTGCGCGTGGTGCAGCTCGGCGTACTCGGCGCCACCGCGCGGGCTGTCGTGCTGGCGGTACCAGTCGATGTCGCCGTCCGGCCAGGGCGACATGCGATCGTCGTTCATGATCCGGGCGCCAGTTCGAAGTCGGCGAAGTCGAAGCCGGGGGAGACGATGCAGGCCACCAGCGCCGCCTCGTCGCCGGCCGGTGCCGCGGTCTGCCACTCGCCGGGCCGGACGAGGTACTGGCCGCCCTCGCGCAGCTCGCAGCTGAAGTCGCCGACGGGGCTCTCGTCGCGGCCGCCGACGGTGAGCAGCAGCGGGCCGCCGCCCTGCCAGAGCCACAGCTCGGCCGAGGCCACCCGGTGCCAGGCCGACCGCTCGCCCGGCCGCAGCAGGAAGGCGACGCAGGTCGACAGCGGGCGGGGGCCTCGCGGCGTCTCGGTGATCAGCTCGTGACGCCACGTCTCGCGGTACCAGCCACCCTCGGGATGGGGCGCCATGGACAGCGATTCCGGCTCGAGCACCGCGTCAGGATATGCGCCAGGATGGGGCGATGGACGCTGCCAACGGTTCCCGATGGTCGATCAGGTCGCAGGACTCGTTCCTGTGCATCGGGTGCAAAGGGTCGGTGCTGTCGATCGGCTCCGTGGGTTCGGTGCTCTCGGGTCGATCGGCTCGGCGCTGTCGTTGCTGTCGATCGGCTCGTTCCTGTCGGCCGGCTCGATCTTGAGCTCGATGTCCGAGCGGTCGGTCATGTCGTCGCGGACGCGCCGCCGGGTGTTGGGTTCCGGCTGAGCCGCATCGGCGTGTGATCGATGCCGTCCTCGACGAAGTCGTCGCCGGCCCGGACGAACCCGAGACCCTCGTACCACCGCGTCAGGTGCGACTGCGCCGCCAGCACGACGGGGCGGTCGCCGCACAGCTCGATACCGCGCTCGAGCATGCGGGCGGCCAGGCCCTGCCCGCGGGCGCTCGCGGCCGTCGCCACCCGGCCGATGCGCACGGTGCCGTCGGGCTCGGGCAGCACCCGCAGCGTTGCCAGCACCTCGCCGTCCGCCGCCTCGACCCAGACGTGCCGGACGGCCGGTTCGAGGTCGCGGCCGTCGAGGTCGAGGTAGATGCACTGCTGCTCGAGCACGAACACGTCGCTGCGCAGCGCCATGATGCGATAGATGGTGGCGGCGTCGAGGTCGGCGGCGGCGGCGTCGCGCACGCGACGGTCGGTGGTGGGCACGGTTGTCGACGCTAGTGGCCCGGGGTTGATCGGGTAGCTCCGTGCCGACGGGGCGACTCGTGTTGGATGGAGGCATGTCTCTTTCCAAGCCAGTCATCGAGTACCCCGGCGGCGAGCCGCCGACCGACCTGAAGATCGAGGACATCGTCGTCGGCGAGGGCGCCGAAGCTGTGCCCGGCGCGACGGTCGACGTCCACTACGTGGGCGTCGAGTTCGAGAGCGGCGAGGAGTTCGACGCCTCATGGAACCGCGGCCAGTCGATCGAGTTCCCGCTGCAGGGCCTGATCCAGGGTTGGCAGGAGGGCATCCCCGGCATGAAGGTCGGCGGGCGCCGCCAGCTGACGATCCCGCCGGAGAAGGCCTACGGCCCGGCCGGCGGCGGGCACCGGCTCTCCGGCCAGACCCTCGTGTTCGTCATCGACCTGCTCGCGGTCAAGGCCTGACCGGCGCGGGGCGTCGTTCCCAGTCGATCTTCATGCCCGGACGGGTGCCCGGCGCCGCCTGACCATGATGATCGCCGAAGCCGCCCCACGAGGTCGCGCGGCGGGTGACCGGGCGCGGCTGAAGCGGAACAAGTCGGGTGGCCGACCGCCGTCGGGGATGCGGACACGGCAGGCCTGATCGAGGTTTAGACTCGGTCCGTACTGCTCGTGAACGGATTCACAAAGTCCCCCAAGCCCTTCAGCGGTCGGCCGCGCAGCCCGCGGAACGCCACCACCCCGGCGTCCGACCGCCCAGCCAAGACGGGAGCGGCCATGTCGGCGCCAGGCACGATTGCCCCGACGGGCGACGACCCCGCCGAGCCGCGTCCGGCGAGCATCGCGCCCGACGACGCGAACGTCGCCGACGTAATCGTCGTCGGCGCCGGCCCGGCCGGCAGCAGCGCCGCGTACTGGCTGGCCACCGCGGGGCTGGACGTCGCCCTGGTCGAGAAGACGTCCTTCCCCCGCGAGAAGGTTTGCGGCGACGGGCTGACCCCGCGCGGCACCCGGGCCCTGGTCGACATGGGTATCGATGTCAGCGAGAGCAACGGCTGGCTGCACAACCGTGGCCTGCGGGTCATCGGTGGCGGTCAGCGCCTGCACCTCGACTGGCCCGAGCTCACCAGCTTCCCGCCGTTCGGCCTGGTCCGCCCCCGCGCGGACCTCGACGCGATGCTCGCCAACCAGGCGGTCAGGGCGGGCGCGCGCCTCTACGAGCGCACGAGCGTCACCGAGCCGATCCTCGACGCCACCGGCCGCGTCGTCGGCGTCAAGGGCCGCACCGCCGACAAGCAGCCGGTCAGCTTCCGGGCCCCGATCGTCATCACCTGCGAGGGCGTCTCGGGCAAGCTGGCCCAGCACCTCGACGTGCACCGCAACGACAAGCGACCGCTCGGCGTCGCCGTCCGCCGCTACTACATCAGCCCCAAGACGAACGACGACTACCTGGAGTCGTGGCTGGAACTGTGGGACGGCAAGCCCAACGAGTCGCAACTGCTGCCCGGCTACGGCTGGATCTTCGGCATGGGCGACGGCACGGTCAACGCCGGGCTCGGCGTGCTGAACTCGAGCGCCGGCTTCCAGAAGACCGACTACCGCGCGCTGCTCACCCGCTGGCTCGACAACACTCCCGAGGAGTGGGGCCTGCGCGAGGAGAACGCCACCTGTCCCACCCGCGGCGCCGCGCTGCCGATGGGCTTCAACCGCACGCCGCACTACCTGCGCGGGCTGCTGCTCGTCGGCGACTCCGGCGGCTCGGTGAACCCGTTCAACGGCGAGGGCATCCCGTACGCGATGGAGTCCGGACGCTACGCGGCCGAGGCCGTCGTGCAGGCGCTCGCCCGGCCGGCCGGTCCGAGCCGCGAACGGGCGCTCGAGGCCTACCCCGACCGCATGGCCGACGAGTGGGGTTCGTACTACCGCCTCGGCGGCGTGTTCGTGAAGCTGATCGGCAACCCGGCGGTCATGCGCGCGTGCACCCGCCACGGCCTGCCCCACCCGGGCCTGATGAAGTTCGTCCTCAAGCTGCTGGCCAACCTGACCGACCCGCACGACGGCGATCTGTCCGACCGGGTGATCAACGTGCTGACCCGGCTGACCCCGGCGATCCGCTAGTGACGCCCTGTCGAGAACGGCGTCCCGCACTGGGACTAGCCTGTGCAACGCGCCCGAAAACCCCCAGCGAGAAGGGAGAACAGCGCTAGATGCTCGCGCCCTATCTGCCGATCCTGCTGCTGTTCCTGTTGGCCCTCGGCTTTGCGACCTTCTCGGTGGTCATCGCGCCGTACGTCGGCCCGCACCGCTACAACAAGGCCAAGCTCGACTTCTACGAGTGCGGTATCGAGCCGACGCCGCAGCCCATCGGGCCGCAGCGCTTCCCGATCAAGTACTTCCTGACGGCGATGCTGTTCATCGTCTTCGACATCGAGACGATCTTCCTGTACCCGTACGCCGTGTCGAACAAGGCGCTCGGTCTGTTCGGGCTCGTCGAGATCATCCTGTTCATCGTCACGGTGTTCGTCGCCTACGCCTACGTCTGGCGCCGCGGCGGACTGGATTGGGACTGATAGGCCGTGGGACTAGAAGAGAAGTTGCCCGACGGCGTCCTGCTGACGTCGGTCGAGAAACTGGTCAACTGGACGCGCAAGTCGTCGCTGTGGCCGGTGCAGTTCGGCCTCGCGTGCTGCGCGATCGAGATGATGGCGTTCGGCGGCCCGCGCTTCGACTCGGCCCGCTTCGGCATGGAGGTCTTCCGGGCCTCGCCGCGCCAGGCCGACCTCATGATCGTGGCCGGCCGGCTGAGCCAGAAGATGGCCCCGGTGCTGCGCCAGATCTACGACCAGATGCCCGAGCCGAAGTGGGTTCTCGCGATGGGCGTCTGTGCCTCGTCGGGCGGCATGTTCAACAACTACGCGATCGTCCAGGGCGTTGACCATGTCGTCCCGGTCGACATGTACCTGCCGGGCTGCCCGCCGCGTCCGGAGATGCTGATCGACGCGATCCTCAAGCTGCACCACAAGATCATGAACGAGCCCCTCGGGCCGAAGCGCGCGCGCCGCCTCGAGGGCCAGCAGGTCGACCTCGTTCCCTCCAGCTACAAGTACGGGCGATAAGGCATGGGTGGACCAGTAGAGCGTCCCGTCCCCGACGACGCGGCTCCCGAGCAGGGCGCGGCCGACGTCGCGCGGGCGACGGTCGGCACGGGCAGCGCCGACTCCCCGTTCGGGGTCGAGCGGCACGGCATGTTCGGCGTCGCCGGCAGCGGTGACACCTCCGGCTTCGGCGGTCTCGTCCGCGAGCCGTGGACCCCGACCGCGGCCGAGCGCCCGTACGGCAGCTACTTCGACGACGTCGTCGACGCGCTGCACGAGGCCTACCCGCAGGCGGGCGCGGCGATCCGCAAGGTCGTCGTCGACCGCGGCGAGCTGACACTGCACATCGAGCGCGAGCACCTGCTCGGTGTCGCCGCCGCCATGCGCGACGACGCCAACCTGCGCTTCGAGCTCTGCTCGTCGGTGTCGGGCGTCGACTATCTCGGCTCGGCCCAGCGCCTGCACTCGGTCGTGCACCTCACCTCGATGACGTACCGCCGTCGGGTGCGCCTCGAGGTGTCGGTCAGCGTCGAGGACCCGCACGTGCCGTCGCTGACCGGGCTCTACCCGACGGCCGACTGGCAGGAGCGCGAGACCTTCGACATGTTCGGGATCGTCTACGACGGGCACCCCGCGCTGACGCGCATCCTCATGCCCGACGACTGGGACGGCCACCCGCAGCGCAAGGACTACCCGTTGGGTGGCATCCCGGTGCAGTACAAGGGCGCCACCATTCCACCGCCGGACGAGCGGAGGGCCTACAAATGAGCACTACTGACGACTACGCGCCGAGTCGCGAGACGACCGAGGGTCGGGTCTACAACCTGGCCGGCGGCGACTGGGACGAGATCTTCGGCGGCACCGACCCGATCCATGACGAGCGGCTCGTGCTCAACATGGGCCCGCAGCACCCGTCGACCCACGGCGTGCTGCGCCTGGTCGTCGAGCTCGAGGGCGAGACGGTCACCGACCTGCGCACGGTCATCGGCTACCTGCACACCGGCATCGAGAAGAACGTCGAGTTCCGGACGTGGACGCAGGGCGTCACCTTCCTGACCCGCGCCGACTACCTCGCGCCGCTGTTCAACGAGACCGCCTACTGCCTGGGCGTCGAGAAGCTGCTCGGCGTCGAGGTGCCCGCGCGGGCCCAGCTCATCCGGCTGATGATGATGGAGATCAACCGCGTCTCGTCGCACTGGGTCGCCCTCGCGACCGGCGGCATGGAGATGGGCGCGCTCACCGCGATGACCAACGGCCTGCGCGCCCGCGAGCGCTGCCTCGACATGTTCGAGCTGATCACCGGTCTGCGCATGAACCACGCCTACGTCCGCCCCGGCGGCGTGGCCCAGGACCTGCCGGACGAGGCCGTCCCTGCCCTGCGCAAGTGGGTCACCGACATCCGCGGCGAGATCAAGGGCCTGCGCGGGCTGCTCGCCGGCCAGCCGATCTGGATCAACCGGCTCAAGGACGTCGGCTGGCTCGGCGTCGAGGGCTGTATCGCTCTCGGCGTGACCGGCCCGATGCTGCGCGCCGCCGGACTGCCGTGGGACATCCGCAAGACCGAGCCCTACCTCGGCTACGAGACCTTCGACTTCGACGTCCCGGTGCAGCACGGCGGCGACTGCTGGTCGCGCTTCCTCGTCCGCATCGACGAGATGGAGCAGTCGGTCCGCATCGTCGAGCAGGCCCTCGACCGGCTCGAGCCCGGCCCGGTGTGGGTCGACGACCCGAAGATCGCCTGGCCGGCCAAGCTGGCCATCGGTCCCGATGGCATGGGCAACTCGCTCGAGCACGTGCAGAAGATCATGAGCGGCTCGATGGAGTCGCTGATCCACCACTTCAAGCTCGTCACCGAGGGCTTCCGGGTCCCGCCGGGCCAGGTGTACACGTCGGTCGAGTCGCCTCGCGGCGAGCTCAGCGCGCACGTCGTCAGCGACGGCGGCACGCGGCCCTACCGCGTGCACCTGCGCGAGCCCTCCTTCGTGAACCTCCAGTCGGCGGCGGCGCTGTCCGTCGGCGGCATGGTGTCCGACGTGATCGCCTCCGTCGGCTCGATCGATCCCGTGATGGGTGGAGTGGACAGATGAGTCCCGACTACGAGCTCAAGACGTTCGCCGATGCCCCGGCGAGCGTGGCCCCGACCAATGCCGCCGCCGGTCGGGCGAACTTCCGGACGAGCGTCATCAACCTGGACCGGCCGGGTGACCCGTCGGTCTTCGGGGAGAAGACGCGGGCCGAGGCGGCCGAGCTGATCTCGCGCTACCCCGAGGGTCAGGCGCGGTCGGCGCTGCTGCCGCTGCTGCATCTCGTGCAGTCCGAGCAGGGTTACGTCACGCCCGACGGCATCGCGTTCTGCGCCGACACCCTCGGCATCACCAAGGCCCAGGTGGCCGCGGTCGCGACGTTCTACACGATGTACAAGCGCTCGCCCACCGGTGAGTACCTGGTCAGCGTCTGCACCAACACGCTGTGCGGCATGCTCGGCGGCGACGAGATCTTCGGCGCGCTGAAGGATCAGCTCGGCGTCGGCAACAACCAGACCACGCCCGACGGCCGGATCACCCTCGAGCACGCCGAGTGCCTGGCCGCCTGCGACTACGCACCGGTCGTCACCGTCAACTACGAGTTCTTCGACAACCAGACGGTCGGTAGCGCGCGCAACATCGTGAGCCAGTTGCAGTCGGGCGACCGGCCGCTGCCCACCCGCGGCGCGCCGCTCTGCTCGTTCAAGCAGATCGAGCGCCAGATCGCCGGCTTCCACGACGAGGCCGCGCTGGCCTCGGAGGCGAACGGCTCGGGCGTCCCGACCGAGGCGGGCGTGAAGCTCGCGATCGAGCGGGGCGACACCGCGCCGTCCTACGCGGTCGACCGCACCGGCGGCGCCACCGAGCCGAAGGCGGCCGAGACGGCCCCCGCTCCGGCGAAGAAGGCGGCCCGCAAGCGCACGGCGAAACCCGCCGCCGACGCACCGTCGAGCCCCGCGACCTCCGAGGGCCCGAGCGAGCACGACGCCCCGCTCGAGACGGCCGAGTCCGACTCGGCGCACCCGAGCGACCCGGCCGGCAAGAAGGACGACTGACATGCCACTCACCCCAGTGTTGAGCAAGCGGTTCGGCACCCAGCAGCCGTGGAAGATCGAGAACTACGAGCGTCTCGACGGCTACGCCGCGCTGCGTAAGGCGCTGACGATGGCGCCCGACGACCTCATCGCGATGGTCAAGGACTCCAACCTGCGCGGACGCGGCGGCGCCGGCTTCCCGACCGGCATGAAGTGGCAGTTCATCCCGCAGGCGAAGCCGGGCGAACCGGTCAAGCCGCATTACGTGGTCATCAACGCCGACGAGGGCGAGCCCGGCACCTGCCGCGACCTGCCGCTGATGATGAACGACCCGCACTCGATGATCGAGGGCATCATCATCGCCTGCTACGCGGTGCGGGCCGAGCACGCGTTCGTGTACATCCGCGGCGAGGCCGTGCACGCGATCCGTCGCGTCACCGCCGCCGTCAACGAGGCGAGGGCCAAGGGCTACCTCGGTCGCAACATCCTGGGCAGCGGCTTCGGCTGCGACATCACCGTGCACGCCGGCGCGGGCGCGTACATCTGTGGCGAGGAGACGGCGCTGCTCGACTCGCTGGAGGGTCGCCGCGGCCAGCCACGTCTCAAGCCGCCGTTCCCGGCGACCAACGGGCTCTACGACGCCCCGACGGTCGTGAACAACGTCGGCACGCTCGCGAGCGTGCCGTACATCGTTCTCGGTGGGGCCGACTGGTTCAAGGAGATGGGCCCCGAGGGCTCGCCCGGCCCGAACGTCTACTCGCTGTCCGGTCGCGTCGCGAACCCCGGCCAGTACGAGGCGCCGATGGGCTCGACGCTGCGCGAGCTGCTCGAGCTCGCCGGCGGCATGAGCCGCGGCAAGGAGCTCAAGTTCTGGACGCCGGGCGGCTCGTCGACCCCGCTGTTCACCCGCGAGCACCTCGACACCCCGCTCGACTTCGACGCGACCGTCAAGGCCGGCTCGATGAACGGCACCTCGGCCGTCCAGCTGTTCGACGAGGACGACTGTGTCGTGCGCGCCGTGAAGAAGTGGTCGGAGTTCTACCGGCACGAGTCGTGCGGCAAGTGCACGCCGTGCCGCGAGGGCACCTACTGGTACGTCGGCATCTACGAGCGGCTCGAGAACGGTGCGGGCACCGAGGAGGATCTCGAGACCCTGCTCGACCTCTCGGACAACATCCTCGGGCGCTCGTTCTGCGCACTCGGCGACGGCGCGACCAGCCCGGTGTCGTCCTCGATCAAGTACTTCCGCGACGAGTACCTCGCCCACGTCGAGGGCAAGGGCTGCCCCTTCGCCTCCGACCGCGCGCTGGCAGGAGCCCACTAAATGACTGAGGCACCACCGAAGGAAGATCTTGTCACCGTCACCATCGACGGCATCGAGATCTCCGTTCCCAAGGGCACGCTGCTGATCCGCGCCGCGGAGCAGCTGGGCATCTCCATCCCGCGCTTCTGCGACCACCCGCTGCTCGACCCGGCCGGCGCCTGCCGCCAGTGCCTCGTCGAGGTCACCGACATGGGCAACGGCCGCGGCATGCCGAAGCCGGCCGCGTCGTGCACCACCACGGTCATGCCCGGCATGGTCATCAAGACCCAGCTGACGTCGGTCGTGGCCGACAAGGCGCAGCAGGGTGTCATGGAGCTGCTGCTCATCAACCACCCGCTCGACTGCCCCATCTGCGACAAGGGCGGCGAGTGCCCCCTGCAGAACCAGGCGATGAGCAACGGGCGCGCCGACTCGCGCTTCCACGAGGTCAAGCGCACCTTCCCCAAGCCGGTCGCCATCTCGTCGAACGTGCTGCTCGACCGCGAGCGCTGCGTGCTGTGCCAGCGCTGCACCCGCTTCTCGCTGCAGATCGCCGGCGACCCGTTCATCGAGCTGCTCGAGCGCGGCGCCCAGCAGCAGATCGGCACCTCCGACGAGGTCCCGTTCCAGTCGTACTTCTCCGGCAACACCGTGCAGATCTGTCCGGTGGGCGCGCTCACCGGTGCCTCCTACCGGTTCCGGGCCCGCCCGTTCGACCTGCAGTCCACAGACTCGGTCTGCGAGCACTGCTCCTCGGGCTGCGCGCAGCGCACCGACTGGCGCCGATCGAAGATCACGCGTCGCCTCGCGGGCAACGACCCGCTGGTGAACGAGGAGTGGAACTGCGACAAGGGTCGCTGGGCGTTCCACTCGGCCACCCAGGCCGATCGCATCACCGGCCCGCTGGTGCGCACCGCCGACGGCGAGCTCGTGCCGGCCAGCTGGCCCGAGGCGCTCGAGCGCGCGGCGCAGGGTCTGGCCGAGGCGGTCGACCGCGGCGGGGTCGGCGTGCTGCCCGGCGGTCGCCTCACCGAAGAGGACGCCTACGCCTACGCGAAGTTCGCCCGCGTCGCGCTCGGCACGAACGACGTCGACGCCCGCACCCGCCCGGTCTCGGCCGAGGAGCTCGACTTTCTCGCGCATGTCGCCGGGACGACGCCGGAGCACGTCTCCTACGCCTCCCTCGAGCAGGCGCCGGCCGTGCTGCTGGCCGGCCTCGAGCCCGAGGAGGAGTCGCCGATCGTCTTCCTGCGGCTCCGCAAGGCGACCCGCGACGGCGCGACCCGCGTCTTCTCGATCGCGGCCCTCGCCTCGCGCGGGCTCACCAAGCTCGACGGCACGCTGCTGCCGACGCTGCCCGGCGCCGAGGGCGAGGCGCTCGACGCGCTGCCCGGCGAGGTCGTCGGCGCGCTCGGTGCGGCCGGTGCGCTGATCCTGGTCGGCGAGCGGCTCGCGTCCTCGCCCGGCGCCCTGAGCGCCGCGGCCAGGCTGGCCGCCGAGACCGGCGCCAAACTGGCCTGGGTGCCGCGCCGCGCCGGTGAGCGCGGGGCGGTCGACGCCGGCGCGCTGCCCACCCTGCTGCCCGGCGGCCGCGCGGTGCGCGACGCTGCCGCCCGCGCCGAGGTCGAGGCTGTCTGGGGCGGCGCGCTCCCGACCCAGCCCGGCCGCGACATCGACGCGATCCTGCGCGCCGCGGCCGACGGCTCGCTGGCCGCGCTGGTCGTCGGCGGCGTCGACCCGGCCGACACCGCCGACCCGGCCGTCGCCGCCGAGGCGCTCGAGCGGGCCGGCTTCATCGTCAGCCTCGAGGTGCGGCACAGCGCGGTCACCGCGCACGCCGACGTCGTGCTGCCGGTCGCCCCGCAGGCCGAGAAGGCCGGTCGCTACGTCACCTGGGAGGGCCGGCGCCGGCCGTTCCAGCTGACCATCGCCGGCACCGGTGCGCTGTCCGACGCCCGGGTGCTGAACGCCCTGGCCGAGGAACTCGACGTCGACCTCAACCTGGCGAGCCTCGAGGCCGCGCGCGACGAGCTGCTGCGCCTCGGCGCCGTCGCCACCGTCGCCGCCGCGCCGTCGGTCAAGGGCACGAGCCCGACCCCGCCGGCCGCGGGGGAAGCCCTGCTCGCCACGTGGCACGAGCTGATCGACGCCGGCCGCATGCAGGACGGCGACGAGCACCTGGCCGGCACGGCCAAGCCGGTGTTCGCCCGCGTCAGCGCCGCCACCGCGGCCGAGATCGGTGTGGCCGACGGCGGCACGCTGTCGGTCTCGACCGACGCCGGGGCGCTGACCCTGCCGGTCGCCGTCGACGTCATGCCCGACCGCGTCGTGTGGCTGCCGACCAATGCGAGAGGCTGCGCGGTGCGCGGCACGCTCGGGGCGGTCGCGGGATCGACGGTGCGGCTGACCAATGCAGCGGCCCCGCCGGTCGTCGGTGTCGACGCGGAGGAGGGCGAATGAGCGACGCTTGCGGAGCGAATCATGAGCGCAGAAGTAGCGACGCTTGCGGAGCGAATCATGAGCGCAGAAGTCCTGTGGCGGCCGGACCGAGCGAAGCGAGGGTAGGCCGATGAGTGCCACGCTCGCGGTGAGCCAGAACCTGCCCGGGTTCGGCGACCAGCCGATCTGGATCTCGCTGATCAAGACCCTCGGCGTCTTCGTGTTCCTCGTCGTCATGACGCTGTTCTCGATCGTCTTCGAGCGCAAGGTCGTCGGCCGCATGCAGAACCGCATCGGCCCGAACCGCGTCGGACCGTGGGGCATCCTGCAGTCGCTCGCCGACGGCGTGAAGCTCGCCTTCAAGGAAGAGATCATCCCGGTCCTGGCCGACAAGCCGATCTACTTCCTGGCCCCGATCCTCTCGGCCACGCCGGCCTTCCTCGCCTTCTCGGTGATCCCGTTCGGGCCCGAGGTGTCGATGTTCGGTCACCACACGGCGCTGCAGCTGACCGACCTGCCCGTCGGCGTCCTGGTCGTCTTCGCCTGCTCCTCACTCGGCGTCTACGGCATCGTGCTGTCGGGCTGGTCGTCCGGCTCGACCTACCCGCTGCTCGGCAGCCTGCGCTCGGCGGCCCAGATGATCTCCTACGAGATCGCGATGGGCCTGTCGATGGTCGCGGTCTTCCTCTTCTCGAACACGATGTCGACGTCGGGCATCGTCCTCGCGCAGAACAAGGTCTGGAACGTCATCCCGCTGTTCGTGTCGTTCGGCATCTACGCGATCTCGGTCGTCGGTGAGACCAACCGCGCGCCGTTCGACCTCGCCGAAGCCGAGTCCGAGCTCGTCGGTGGCTTCCACACCGAGTACTCGTCGTTCAAGTTCGCCATGTTCTTCCTGGCCGAGTACATCAACATGGTCACCGTCTCGGCCCTGGCCACCACGCTGTTCCTGGGCGGCTGGCACGCCCCGTGGGGCCTGCACGCCATCTGGAGCGGCTGCAACTCCGGCTGGTTCCCGATGATCTGGTTCACCCTCAAGGTGATCGTCGGCATCTTCGTCTTCGTGTGGCTGCGCGGCACGCTGCCCCGCCTGCGCTACGACCAGTTCATGGCGTTCGGCTGGAAGGTGCTGATCCCGATCAACCTGGTCTGGATCCTCGCCGTCACCGCGATCCACGTCCTGCGCGACCGCAACTTCCCGGCCTGGGAGGCCACCGCGATCCCGCTCGCGATCGTGCTGCTCGTGGTCGTCGTCCCCGGCCTGATGGTCTGGGAGGGCACCCGCGCCAAGCACGAGGCCGCCCTCGCCGAGGACGAGGCCGACGAGGCCCAGGAACCGCTGACGTTCCCGATCCCGCCGATGGACCTCCGCGTCCCCACCCCGCCGCGCCAGCTCGCCACCGCGAGCGTGCGCCGGCCCGCCGGCCAACTGCCCGGCGGAACCGATGAGGAAGATTCCGATGGCTGACCTGCCAGTCCCCGCGTCCGGGGTCGCCGCCCCGGCGCCCGTCCAGCCGACCGGCACCGTCGGCGGGTTCGCGAAGGGCTTCGGCCTCACGTTCGGTGCGATGTTCAAGCACGTCTACACCGAGCAGTACCCGTTCGACTTCTACCCGACGAAGGCGCGCTACCACGGCCGGCACGTGCTCAACCGGCACCCGGACGGCCTGGAGAAGTGCGTCGGCTGCGAGCTGTGCGCCTGGGCCTGCCCGGCCGACGCGATCTACGTCGAGGGCGGCGACAACACCGACGAGAACCGCTTCTCGCCGGGTGAGCGCTACGGCGCGGTCTACCAGATCAACTACCTGCGCTGCATCTTCTGCGGCCTGTGCATCGAGGCCTGCCCGACCCGCTCGCTCACCATGTCGAACGAGTACGAGCTGGCCCTCGACAACCGCCAGGAGCTGATCTACACCAAGGAGCAGCTGATGGCCCCGCTGCTGCCGGGCATGGAGGCGCCGCCGCACCCGATGCGGCTCGGCGACGACGAGAAGGACTACTACACCGTCGCGTCGCAGGCCCCGCTCCAGCAGGGGGCGCCGAACAGCACCGCCAACGTCGCCGGCAAGCCGATCACCGGCAACGCGATCGAGGTCGGGAGGCACCACGGCTCATGAGTGCAATCACCGCGGCCGGCCCGCTGATGAACGGACAGGTCCCGCTCGGCGAGGCCATCGCGTTCTGGGTGCTCGGCCCCATCTCCCTCGCCGGTGCCATCGGCATGGTGCTGCTGCGCAACGCCGTGCACTCGGCTCTGTCGCTCGTCGCCACGATGATGAGCCTGGGCGCGTTCTACGTGATCCAGCAGGGGCCGTTCCTCGGCCTGGTGCAGATCATCGTCTACACCGGCGCGATCATGATCCTGTTCCTGTTCGTGCTGATGCTCATCGGACGTGACTCCTCCGACTCCATCGTCGAGTCGTTGCGGGGCCAGCGCTGGGCCGCCGCCCTGTTCGGCATCGGCTTCGCGCTGATGGTCGCGCTGGCTGTCGGACGCGCCTTCACCGGCCGCCGCCCGGTCAACCTGGACGCCCCGAACGCCAACGGGCAGAACGTGCACTCGATCGCCCAGCTGCTGTTCACCAAGTACCTGTTCGCCTTCGAGCTCACCTCGGCCCTGCTGATCGTCGCCGCGGTCGGCGCGATGGTGCTGGCCCACATCGAGCGCGAGGGCCGCAAGCCGACGCAGAAGGTGCTGGCCCGCGAGCGCATCCGCTCCGGCCGACCGCAACCGCTGCCCGGCCCGGGCGTGCTGTCGACCGGCAACTCCATCGGCACCCCGGCGCTGCTGCCCGACGGCTCGATCTCCCACGAGTCGGTCATGGCCGGCGTGCAGGACTTCCCGCCGTACGAGGGCAAGCCCGGTGCCCTGCCGACCGGCGACTACTCCGACAGCGAGGTCCGCTCATGACCCCGGCGTACTACCTGGTGCTCTCGGCGGCGCTGTTCACCATCGGCGCGGTCGGCGTGCTGGTGCGGCGCAACGCGATCGTCGTCTTCATGTCGGTCGAGCTGATGCTCAACGCCGTCAACCTGACCCTGGTCACGTTCTCCCGCATCAACGGCGATCTCGAGGGGCAGGTCATGGCGTTCTTCGTCATGGTCGTCGCCGCCGCCGAGGTCGTCGTCGGTCTCGCGATCATCATGGCCATCTTCCGAACCCGCAGGTCCGCGTCGATCGACGACGCGAACCTGCTGAAGTACTAGGAGCGGGAGCCTTGCTCACCACCGCAAGCGGCATCCAGTCGGCAGCCTGGCTGTTGGTCGCCCTCCCGGCGATCTCGGCCGCGGTCCTGCTGATCGCCGGCAGGCGCGCCGACAAGTGGGGGCACCTGCTCGGTGCCCTCGTGCCGGTCGTCCTCTTCGTCTACGCCGTCATGTTGTTCTTCTCCATCAAGGGGGAGAGCCACCGGCTCGTCGACCGGCACCTGTTCAGCTGGATCCCGGTCGCCGGCTTCCACGTCGACGCCGGTCTGCTGATCGACCCGCTGGCGATGGTGTTCGTCCTGCTCATCACCGGTGTCGGCTCGCTGATCCACATCTACGCGATCGGCTACATGGCCCACGACGCCGGGCGACGCCGCTTCTTCGGCTACTTCAACCTCTTCATCGCCGCGATGCTGCTGCTGGTGCTGGCCGACAGCTACCTCGGCCTGTACGTCGGCTGGGAGGGCGTGGGTCTCGCGTCCTACCTGCTCATCTCGTACTACTTCAACCGCAACTCCGCGGCCACGGCCGGCAACAAGGCGTTCTTCGCCAACCGGGTCGGTGACGTCGGGCTGTCCATCGCGATCATGCTGATGTTCACCTACGTGGGCAGCACCTCCTTCGCCGACGTCCTCTACTCCAACGTGCCGTACAGCAAGGGCGTGGCCACGGCCATCGCGCTGATGCTGCTGCTCGGCGCCTGCGGCAAGTCGGGCCAGTTCCCGCTGCAGACCTGGCTGCCCGACGCCATGGAGGGCCCGACCCCGGTGTCGGCGCTCATCCACGCGGCCACGATGGTCACCGCCGGCGTGTACCTGATCGCCCGCTCGGCCCCGATCTTCGACCTCTCCTCGGCCGCCCGCACCGTGGTCACGGTCATCGGCGCGATCACGCTGCTCTACGGCTGCATCGCCGGCTGCGGCCAGGACGACCTGAAGAAGGTGCTCGCCAACTCGACGGTCAGCCAGATCGGCTACATGTTCCTGGCCGTCGGGCTCGGCCCGGGCGTCTACGCGATCGGCATCATCCACCTGCTCGGCCACGGCTTCTTCAAGGCCGCGCTGTTCCTCTCGGCCGGTTCGGTCATGCACGCCATGAACGACCGCATCGACATGCGCCGCTTCGGTGGCCTGTGGCGGGTCATGCCGGTCACCTTCGGCGTCTTCGCCTGCGGTTATCTGGCCATCATCGGCTTCCCGGGTGCCACCGGCTTCTTCACCAAGGACAAGATCATCGAGGCCGCGTTCGACAAGGGCGGCACCTCGGGCTACCTCCTCGGCAGCTGCGCGCTGCTCGGCGCCGGCATCACCGCGTTCTACATGACCCGCGCGCTGGTGATGACCTTCCTGGGCAAGCGGCGGTGGGAGGACGACGTCCACCCGCACGAGGCACCGGTGAGCATGACCTTCCCGATGATCGTGCTCGGCGCTCTCGCCCTCGTCGGCGGCTTCCTGCTGATCTTCGGCGGCGGCGTGCAGCACTGGCTGACCCCCTCGGTCGGCCCCAGCGTCGAGGTCGGGGTGCACACCATCTCGCCCGCCGTGCTCACGGTCCTCACGCTGCTCGTCGTGGTGCTCGGCGCGGCCGGGGCCTGGGTCGCGTTCGGCCGCAAGCCGATCCCGACCCGGCAGCCCATCGGTTCGCCGGTCACCCTGGCCGCGCGCAACAGCCTGTACGCCGACGCCTTCAACGAGAAGGTGCTCATGCGTCCGGGTCAGTGGCTCACGCGAGCGCTGGTCTTCTTCGACAACCGTGGTGTGGACGGGGCGGTGAACGGCATGGCAGCCGGATTCGGTGGCGGTTCGGCGCGATTGCGCAGGGCCCAGACCGGCTTCGTCCGCAGTTACGCGCTGTCGATGCTCGGCGGCACCGTCGCCGTCGTCGCGGTGCTCCTGGCGGTGCGTTTCCAGTGACCAACCAGCACAGCGTCACGCTCCTGATCCTGGTGCTGATCCCGCTCGTGGGGTCGGTCGCCGTCCTGTCGATGCGCGAATCCCAGGCCAGGCTGGCCAAGCTGGTCAGCCTGCTCGTCTCGCTCGTCACCCTCGTCTACGCGCTCGTGCTGCTGTTCAGCTTCGACACGTCCTCCGGCGCGGCCCGCTTCCAGTGGCAGGGCAGCTGGACGTGGATCAAGGCGTTCGGCGTGCACATCGCGTTCGGTGTCGACGGCATCGCGCTCGTCCTCGTGGCGATGGCTGTGCTGCTGGTGCCGGCCGTGATCCTCGCGTCGTGGAACTCGCTGGACAGCAAGGCCGGCGCCGAGGAGATCGCGGCTCCGGGCGCGCGGCAGCGCAGCGTCAAGAACTACTTCGGGCTGATCCTGCTGCTCGAGTTCTTCATGGTCGGCGTCTTCACCGCCACCGACGTCTTCCTCTTCTACGTCTTCTTCGAGGCCATGCTCGTGCCGATGTACTTCATCATCGGCAGCTTCGGCGGCCCGCGCCGTCAGTACGCCGCGATGAAGTTCTTCCTGTACTCGCTCATCGGCGGCCTGCTGATGCTCGCGAGCGTCATCGGCCTGTACGTGACGACCGGCTCGCGCAGCTTCGCCATCACCGACCTCATCGGACATGTGCCCGACGGCGCGACCCAGAAGTGGCTGTTCCTCGGCTTCTTCATCGCGTTCGCGATCAAGGCGCCGCTCGTGCCGTTCCACACCTGGCTGCCCGACGCCGGTGCCGAGGCCCCGGCCGGCGGCGCGGCGCTGCTCGTCGGCGTGCTCGACAAGGTCGGCACGTTCGGCTTCCTGCGCTACTGCCTGCCGCTGTTCCCCGGGGCGTCGAAGTTCTTCGCGCCGGTGATCCTCGTGCTGTCGGTGATCGGCATCCTCTATGCCGCGTTCCTGGCGATCGGCCAGCGCGACATGAAGCGCCTCGTCGCGTACACCTCGGTGGCCCACTTCGGCTTCATCGGCCTGGGCATCTTCGCCTTCACCACGCAGGGCGGCACCGGTGCGGTGCTGTACATGGTCAACCACGGCTTCTCGACCGGCGCGCTGTTCATCGTCGTCGGCCTGCTGATCGCGCGGGGCAAGAGCCGCAACGTCGACGACTACGGCGGCGCGGCCAAGGTGACGCCGATCCTGGCCGGGCTGTTCCTGCTCGCTGGCCTGTCGGCCCTCGCGCTGCCCGGCATGAGCACGTTCGTCAGCGAGTTCCTCGTCCTCGTGGGCACCTTCACCCGCTACAAGGGCTTCGCGATCATCGCCACCACCGGCATCATCCTGGCCGCGATCTACGTGCTGTACCTGTACCAGCGCACGTTCCAGGGGGCGGTGAGTGAGAAGGTCACCAAGTTCCGCGACCTCAACGCTCGCGAGATCCTGTCGGTAGCGCCGCTCATCGCGATCATCGTGTTCCTCGGCGTCTACCCGAAGCCGGTGCTCGATGTCATCAACCCGGCGGTCAGGGCCACGCTGCACGACGTGCAGAAGACCGACCCGGCGCCGGTGTACAAGATCGCCAACGGAGGACAGAAGTGAGCGACGCAAGCCGTGCGAGTAGAGGCACAGCGATCGCGAAGCCCGGCACCGAGCGCAGCGAGGTCGCTCGATGAGCGCCCTTCTCGCGGCGGCACCGCAGCACATCACGACGCCCTCGGTCGCCTACAAGGCGCTCGCTCCGATCTTCATCGTGCTCGGCGCGGCGTTGCTGGGCGTGCTGGTCGAGGCCGTCGTGCCGCGGCGTGAGCGGTTCAACGTGCAGGTCGGCCTCGCGCTGGCCGGCCTGATCGGCGCGGTCATCTGGGTCGGCGCCATCCACGGCACCTCGCTCACCACGCCGTCCCCGGCGGGCAACAACGTCCCCTTCGCCGGGTCGCTCGCCATCGACCCGGTCGGCCTGTTCATCCAGGGCACCGTGCTGGCCCTGGCGATCCTCTCGGTGCTGCTGATGGCCGAGCGCAGCGTCGATGTCGGCAGCCCGATCGTCGCGTCGGCCGCCACGGTCGTCGGCTCGCCCGAGGACCGCCGCCTCGCGCTGACCGACCGGGTGCAGACCGAGGTCTTCCCCCTGATGATGTTCGCGGTCTCGGGCATGCTGATCTTCCCGATTGCCAACAACCTCCTGCTCATGTTCGTCGCCCTCGAGGTGCTGTCGCTGCCGCTGTACCTGATGGCCGGCATGTCGCGCCGCCGTCGCCTGCTCTCGCAGGAGGCTGCGGTCAAGTACTTCCTGCTCGGCGCGTTCGCGTCGGCGTTCTTCCTCTACGGCCTCGCGCTCATCTACGGCTACGCCGATTCGGTCGACCTTCCGAAGATCTTCGCGGCGACGCGCGAGTCGTCGAGTTCGGACGTCCTGCTCTACCTCGGCCTCGCCCTGCTGCTCGTGGGTCTGCTGTTCAAGGCCGGCATCGCGCCGTTCCACAGTTGGACGCCGGACGTCTACCAGGGCTCGCCCACGCCGGTCACCGCGTTCATGGCGGCCTGCACCAAGGTCGCCGCGTTCGGCGCGATCCTGCGCGTGCTCTACGTCGGCTTCAGCTCCAGCGCGTGGGACTGGCGCCCGGTCGTGTGGGGCGTCGCCATCGCGTCGATGGTCGTCGGCGCGCTGTTCGGACTCACCCAGACCGACGTGAAGCGCATCCTCGCCTACTCGTCGATCGCGCACGCCGGGTTCATCCTGGTCGGCATGGTGGCGCTGACGAAGGACGGCATCTCGAGCGTCCTCTTCTACATCCTCACCTACGGCTTCACCACGCTGGCCGCGTTCGGCCTGCTGATGATCGTGCGCGACTCCGACGGCGAGGCCACCCACCTGTCGCAATGGTCGGGGCTCGCCCGCAAGAGCCCGTTCGTCGCCGTGGTCATGACGATCCTGCTGATGTCGATGGCCGGCATCCCGCTGACCTCGGGCTTCACCGGCAAGTTCTTCGTGTTCCGCGCGGCCTATCACGTGGCCGCCCCGCTGGTCGTCATCGCGCTGATCTGCTCGGCCATCGCCGCGTTCTTCTACCTGCGGATCATCGTGCTGATGTTCTTCGCCGAGCCGCCGGAGAACGGTCCGACGATCGCCATCCCGGGCTGGTCGACCTCGGTCGCCCTGACCTTCGGCGTGGTCGTCACCGTGGTTCTCGGCCTCTACCCGCAGTGGCTGCTGGACGTCGCCAGCCAAGCCGCCAAGCTGACCGGCTGACGCTGCGGTGGCCCCAGTCTCGCTCGGCGTCGCCTTCGACGACCCGGTCCTCGAGAAGTCGGTCCGGGCCGGTCTGGAGACGATCGAGGCCGCGCTGCGCACGGCCGTGTCGGCCGACGACGAGTTCGTGGCGGGTGCGGCCCGGCACCTGGTCGACGCCGGGGGCAAGCGGTTCCGCCCGATGGTGTCGGTGCTGGCTGCGCACTTCGGTGACCCGACCCGGCCCGAGGTCGTTTCCTCGGCCGTGGTCTGCGAGCTGACCCACCTGGCCACGCTCTACCACGACGACGTCATGGACGAGGCGCCCGTGCGCCGCGGGGCGGCCTCGGCGAACTCGCGGTGGGACAACACCGTCGCGATCCTCACCGGCGACTTCCTGTTCTCGCGGGCCTCGAACCTCCTGGCCGACCTCGGCCCGTACGCCGTCCGGCTGCAGGCCCAGACCTTCGAGCGGCTGGTCGTCGGCCAGATCCGCGAGACGGTCGGGCCGCAGTCCGGCACCGACGCGATCGAGCACTACCTCGCGGTGCTGGCCGACAAGACCGGCTCGCTCATCGCCACCGCGGCCGAGTTCGGCGCGCACTACGCGGGGGCGGCGCCGGAGATCATCGCCGGGCTCCGCTCGTTCGGCGAGCAGATCGGCGTCGCGTTCCAGCTGAGCGACGACATCCTCGACATCGCCTCCGGCACGGACGAGTCGGGCAAGACCCCGGGCACCGACCTGCGCGAGGGCATCGCCACCCTGCCCGTCCTGTACGCGCTGCGCTCGGGCGAGGCCGGCACCGCCCGGCTGCGCGAGCTCGTGTCGCACCCGCTCACCGATGACGCCGAGCACGCCGAGGCCCTCGAACTGCTCCGCACGTCGGCAGCGATGGCCGAGGCCCGCGAGACCCTGCGCGACTACGCCGACGCCGCGCACCAGCACCTCGCCGACATGCCGGATGTCCCGGCGCGTGATGCACTGAATGCCCTGACCGAGATAGTCATCGCCCGCACGGGCTGAGGAGGCCTCGTGGCCGAGAGTGCCCCGCTGCCCGCAGAGGCATCCGACGGGTTCGTCCTCATGAGCTACGCCGACTTCGGCCAGCGCTTCTTCGAGACCGCGGTGACCCAGGAGCGCGTCGTCGAGGCCGCCGGCAACCTGGCCGGCCGCCCGGTCGACTTCGGCCCGCTCGGGGTCGGCCCCCTCGGTCTCGTGAAGGTGAGCGCCACCGGAGCTGTCGGCGACCCTGACGTCGCCCGCACCGAGGGCGAGCACGTCGCGTTCCGGCTCACCATCCCGGTCGCGCTGCAGCTCACCATCGAGATCGGCCTGGACAGGTACCGCTTCACCGCCGCCGTGCGGGTGCTGCTGCCGATCACGGCGCGGGCCGCCGAGCCGCTGCGCATCGTCATCGACGTCGAGGCGCCCAAGCCGCGCGCGATCGAGGTCGACCTGCAGGCCGAGGGCCTGCGCGCCTCGGTCGTGCAGGTCATCGGCGGCGTCGAGGGCGAGCTGAAGAAGTCGGTCGCCAAGTTCGTCCGCCGCGAGATCGAGAAGCCCGAACTGCAGAACGCCCGCATCATCGACGTCGCGAAGGCGCTCCAGAACCTCAACGTGACGCGGTAGCGCATTGGCTCATGATTCACATCCGGTCTCATCGGCGCGGGGGTCAGAGCTGCCGAAGTGTCCGCGTTCGGTGTGGTCAGTCCACGTTGCGAGATCCTCGCCGTCGAGTCGGCGGCATCACGAGTTCAGGGCTGGCGCCCGATGACAGCTGCGACGTCTCGGGCCTTCTGCGCATCGGGGCCGAGCTCGGCCGTCGCGCGCAGGTGGATGCGCCCCATCTCGGTAGCCCGGTCCAGCCGCACTCGGAAGAACGGCTCGCCCAGCTTCGCCTCATAGGGGGGACGGCAGCTTCTGAAGATGAGGCGGCATCCGCAATCGCGCTGCTCGCCTCGTCGCCGCCCTCCGGGCTCAGGGCGACAGCTCGTCGGCCCAGGCCGCATGCTCCTCGCGCGCCCACTCGGCCGAGACCGATCCGGTGCGCATGCCGCGCCGGGCCTCGACGTCCTTGAGCGCGAAGGCAATGTGACCGAGCACGAGCAGGCCGAAGGCGAGGGCGAACCAGTCGTGCACGAAGGTTGCGCCGGTGCGCCAGGCCAGCCGGGCGAGCGACGGGAAGTACATGAGCAGCCCCGTCCCGAACAGGACGAGGACCGAGCCGGCCGACAGCGCGCCGTTGAGCTTCTGCCCGGCGTTGAACTTGCCGACCCGGATCGTGCCGTCGCGCCGCGTCTTGGAACGCAGCCAGCGCCAGTCCGACGGCGTGAACCGGTTGAGCCGCCCCAGATCGGCCCGGAAGGCGCGCGAGCCGAGGCCGAGCAGCAGCGGCACCGGCAGCGCCAGCCCAGCCGTCACGTGCACCAGCACGACCACGCGCCGGTGCCCGACCAGCAGCGCGAGCGGGCCGAGGTAGAGGATCGCGGCGGTCACGATGCAGATGCCGGTCAGTCCGGCGACGGTGCGGTGCACGAGCCGTTCGGCACGGGCGAAGCGCGGCAGCGTCCGGTTCATCAGTTCGAGATCGTTCCGTCGAGCGGGTAGCCGCGGTCTTCCCAGTAGCCCGGGACGTTGCGGTCGGTGAGCTCGATGCCCGAGAGCCACTTGGTGCTCTTGTAGCCGTAGAGCGAGCCGGCGTAGATGCGCACCGGCCCACCGTGGTCGTGCGTGACCGGCCCGCCGAGCATGCGCAGGGCGACGATGACGTCCGAGGCCCGCGCCTGCTCGAGGGTCATGTTCTCGGTGTAGGTGCCGTCGAACGAGCGGAAGCGGACGGCCCGGGCCGTGCCGGTCGGCCGGGCGGCGTCGATGAGCGTCGACAGTCGGACGCCGCTCCACCGCACCTCCGGCACCCGCCAGCCGGTGACGCACTGGAAGTCGCGGGTGAACGAGGTCTGCGGCATGGCCGCCAGCTCGTCGAAGCGGTAGGTGTGCGGCGCCTCGATCAGCCCCGACACCGCCAGCCGGTAGGCGGCGCGGGAGCGCGGCGGCACGCTGCCGACGACGGAGTAGTAGCGGAACGTCGCGCCGAGCGGGAAGAGCGAGAGCAACCCGGTCGGGTCGTTCTGCTCGAGCGGCGCGAGCCAGCGCGACAGCACCGACTGCACGTGGCTGCCGCCGATCACGCCGGCCGCGCCCAGGCCGAGCAGGCCGAGCACCGTGCGGCGACCGACCGGGGTGCTGCGCTCGTCCGACGGCTCGTCCATCGCGACGCCTCAGCGGGCGCGACCCCGCGCGCCCGCGGCGGCGAGCGCGAGGCCGGCCGCGGCGATCACCGGGCCGGCGATCGTCCAGAACGTCGTGTCGCTCATGAAGCTGCCCTTGACGATCCCGACGCCCTGCAATGTGAACAGCAGGCCGAACAGCGCGACGATCACGCCGGTGATGACGAGGGCGGGGCTGCGCATACCCCGACGCTACCGCCGCCGGGCGCCGCGGGTTCTTACCGCTCGCGGTCGTTCGTTCAGGCGACGTCGGCGACGCGGGCGGCCTGCAGCCGGGCGGTCAGGCGGGCCAGATCGACGCTCGCCTCGGCCCGGCCCTGCAGGTGCAGCAGGCGTCCGGAGCGGGTGACGAGGAAGAGCTCCCAACCGGCCGTGGGCGCCGGGATCCAGGCGCCGTAGTCGCGCCGGATCTCGCCGAAGGAGCAGGCGAGCGCGCTCTGCGACCAGGCGCGGACGGTGACGATGTCGGCCGGCTCGAGATCGGCCAGCATGGTGTCGCCGACCCAGAGCACCTGGAGCGCCGCGCCCGCGTCGTCGCGCGGGGCGATGCGGACGGAGGTCGGTGTGGCCTCGGTCGTGCCGCCATGATCGAGGCGGCGCAGTCGCAGGGTGGCGTCGAGGCGGTCGGTCGGAATCAGGGCCGGGGCCGCGACGGCGAGCGGGTGCCGAGGGCGGGAGACGCAGATGGCGATGAAGGCCAGCAGCAGCGAGACCTCGAGGATCGCGACAGCAGTCATGAGGGGCCAGAACTCCCGTTTCGTCGGCACCCCCGCCGTCCTGACCATTGAAGCCTTAACGTTGATCTAACGTCAAGGCTTGGGTCTAGGCTCGCGCTTCGTGGGGCACCAGCCGGGCGCGGGGCAGGCTCGGAACCGGCTCCTGCGCGCGGTCGGCCTCACCGTCGCGCTGGCGGCGGTGGCGTTCTGCGTGGTTACGCTCGTCGACCAGTGGGGGCGGGTGTCGGCGGCGATCCGGCGGGCCGATGTCGGCCTGCTCGCGCTCGCCCTGCTGGCGAGCGGCCTGGCCATGCTCGGTCTCGCCCTGCTGTGGTGGGCGTGCCTGCGCCGGGCCGGGGCCGCGCTGCGACCGCTCGCCGTCGTGGCCTGGTACTTCGGTGGCGAGCTCGGCAAGTACCTGCCCGGCAGCGTGTGGAGCGTGCTCGGCCGCGGGGAACTCGCCGCCCGCAGCGGCGCCGTCGGTCGCCGCGACGCCTACCTGACCACGCTCGCCGCCTACGCGGTGATGGCACTCGCGGCCGGCTTCGCGTGCGGGTTGCTCGGCCCCGCCGCGGCGCTCGACGGCGGCGCGCCGGCCTTCTGGCTGCTCGCCGTCCTCGTCCCGCTCGGGTTGCTCAGCGGCGCGCCGCCGGCGCTCCGGGCCGCCGCCGCGCTCACCACTCGCGTCACCCGCGGCCGGATCACCTGGACGCCGCCGAGCTGGGCCCAGCTCGTCCGACTCGTGCTCGGCGCGGTGCCGACCTGGCTGCTCGTCGGCGGCGCGGCCGTCGCGGTGACGGCGGCGCTGCACCTCGACCAGCGGCCGATGCAGGTCGCGCTGGCCGCGGTCGTGGCCTGGATCGTCGGGTTCCTCGCCGTCCCGGTGCCGGCCGGCGCGGGCGTACGGGAGGTGCTGTTCGTCGCGATCTGCGGGTTGGACGCCGGCCCGGCGACCGCCGTCGCCGCGATCGCCCGAATCCTGCTCGTCGCCGTCGACGCCGCCGGTGGCGTGCTCGGCCTCGCGTACAGCGGGCGCCGCCGCCCGGCCGTCGCGGAGCAGCCGTGAGCCGGCGCCTCAAGCAGACGTATGCCGGCGGGGTCCGGCGCCTCGGCACGACCCTGGTGCGCCGCGGCTGGATTTCGCCGACCCCGCCGCCGCGCGATCGCCGCTGGGCGCACTGGGCCCACAGCCTAGTGCGGGTGCACGACTCGCTCGCGATCGCCGAGCTCGACGTGCCGTGGTGGACGTACCGGGCCGTCGAGGCGGTCGACGCCTGGCTGGCCGCCCGCCCCCACCCCGTCCGAGTCTTCGAGTACGGCTCGGGCGCGAGCACGCTCTGGCTGGCGAAGCGGGTCGATCAGGTGCACTCGGTCGAGCACGACGGCGCGTTCGCGGGCGCGATGGCGCCGGCCTTCGCCGCTGCCGGCAACATCGACTTCCACGTGGTCGAGCCCGAGGCGATGACCGACCCGGTCGTGCCGTCAGCCAAGGGCGGGCACCGCGGCCTCGACTTCGCCCGCTACGTCGCCGCCATCGACGGGCTCGACGGCGAGTTCGACCTGATCGTCATCGACGGCCGCGCCCGCGAGGCGTGCCTGCGCCGCGCCGTGGCCCGCCTCGCCCTCGACGGCCTGATCGTCTTCGACAACACCGCCCGCCGCCGCTACCGCGCCGCGATCGCCGCCGCGCCGGTGACCGAGCGCCGCCTCGCCGGCCTGACCCCGACGCTGCCGTATCCCGAACAGACCTCGCTGCTGACCCTCACCTGACCGGTCAGCGGCGTCCCATGAGGTGCAGGTAGGCGTCGGCGAGCGGCTGGGCGACGAAGATCGCGAGCAGTGCTCCGGCGATCATGAACGGCCCGAACGGGATCGCGGTCTTGCGCGTGCCCCGACCGCTGGCCATCACCCCCAGGCCGACGAGGGAACCGAGGACGAAGCCGCCGAAGGCGCCGACTCCGAACGTCGCCCAGGACAACCAGGCCATGGCACCGCCGAGTACCCCGGCCAGCTTCACGTCGCCGAAGCCCATGCCCTTCGGGTAGGCGGCCATCAGCGCGTAGAACGCGGCGTAGAGCGCGACGCCGCCGATGCCCGCACGGGCCAGCGCCCACCAGTCGTGCGTGAGGGCGGAGGCCACGACGAGCAGGCCGGCGAGCACGGGGTACGACGGCAGCACGATCGCGTTCGGCAGGCGCTTGTGATCGAAGTCGATCATCGCGAGCGCGACGCCGGCCGCGGTCAGGTACAGGTACGCGGGGACGGCCTGACCCAGATGGCGATGGAGCAGCACGGCCGCCACCGCCGCGAACAGGACGCCGGTCGTGGCCTCGACGGCGGGGTAGCGCGGGCTGATGGGGGTCTTGCAGTCGTAGCAGCGCCCGCGCAGGATCAGCCAGCCGAGCACCGGAACGTTGTGCCGGTTGCGGATGTCGTGCTCGCAGACCGGGCAGCGTGACGGCGGGCTGATCACCGACAGCCCGGCCGGGACGCGGTAGATGACGACGTTCAGGAACGATCCGACGGCGAGGCCGAGTAGGCCGGCGAACGCGACCAACATTCCGTCGAGTGCCGCCATGCCATCCATTGTGCCGGGGCCACTCGGCGCGGCCGGTGAGCCGCGCGGAGGTGATCAGGCCGCGTCGGCCACGAGGGCGACCCGAACGCGATCGTCGAGCCGGGCCAGCTCGCGGTCGATGTCCGTGCCCGGCTCACCCAGCAGGTGCATGATGCGGCCCGACGCGGTGACGAGGTAGATCTCCCAGCCGGCGACGGCCGCGTCCTGGGGGATCCACGAGCCGTAGTCGCGCCGGGTCTCGCCGATCGCGTAGGCCAGCCGGCCCTGCGACCACGCCCGGACGGTGACGAGATCGGCCGGGTCGAGATCGGCCAGCACGGTCTCGCCGACCCAGAGCACCTGCAGCGCCGCGTCGCAGCCGAGCGGGGCGATACGGGCGGTGGTCGGTGTCTCCTCGGTCATCTGCGAGCGTCCGACCCGACGCATGCGCAGCACGGCCGGCAGCTCGATCGGGGTGGGCGTCCCGTCGACCGCGACCGCGGTGGGCGTGGGCTCGGGAAGCTGGGGACGGACCATCCGGTGACGGGGACGCGAGGCGACGATGGCGATCGACGCCAGAAGGAGGGTGACCTCGAGGATCGCAAGGAAGGCCATTGGGAGCTCCGGTTGTGCTGTGCGGCCCCCGCCGACCCCCCTATTAGACGCTTCACGTGAACTTCACGTCAAGCGGGTCGGCCTACTTGAGGTTCGTCCAGCTGAGGACAGTCACCGTGGCGGGCGGCGCGGTCGAGCCGATTACGGCTTTGGCCCGGAGCGCCGGGGTCCCGACGGGACATGGCGTCGTCGAGGCGTCACACAGGTAGACAGTGAGGTAGACGGTCGAGAATCCAGTGGTTCCGAACGTTCCGTCCGGCGGCAACTCGATGAATGGATCCGTGGGTGTCGAGCCGACGGTGTCGCCGGAGAAGCGCCGGACGGCAAGACCCCAGTTGAACGACTGACCCGCGGAGTTCTTGTAGGTCGCGTCGACCCAGGCGCCGGGCGCGTAGACCATGCCGTTCACGTGGATCTCCGCGTGCCCGTTGCCGTTGCTCGTCATGAACGTGCATCCATTCACCGTGACGATGCAGCCGCTCTGGGCATGAGCAGTGCCTGTTCCTCCATTGGTGATGTCGGCCTTCAGGCCGTAGATCGCTATCGGCGGCGCGGACGAGGAATAGGACGCGCACAACTCCATCAACGAAGTGCCCATGTCGATCGCGCTGTCTCCGCCGAACACGAATTCGACGCCGGGCTGGGCGGCGACTGCTGGGCTGGAACAGCCTCCAGGGGCTGAATGCAGTGCGCTCAGATTCGACAGGGTGGACGCGGTGGCGGGGTCCAGACCCGTGATGGGCTTGCTCGTCGAGGCGCTGTCCATCGGCGTGCCCCCCACAACCCGGGCCGGCACGTTCCAGGTGTGACTGCCAGAGTTCTTGAAGTCGAAGTAGTAGGCACCCGGACTGAACCAGACCAGGCCGTTCTGCCCGCAGCCGCTGTTGAGGACGCTGGCATCGGTGTACAAACCCGGTCGGAATGCGGCTCGGCCACCGGTGCACACCGGTGCAGGCGCCGTACTGACTGGCGCGCTCGGTGGCGCGTATGCCGGGTCGGGCGCCCCGGGGCTGGCGATCTTCGTACAGGTCACCCCGGTGCAGGTGCCCACCGCTGAGATGCTGTACGGAGAGTTGACGATGAGGGTCGCCTTGGACGCGTTGATCGAGGAGTCGGACAGGACGCTTCCGTTCGCCACGGTCACGTCCTTGTTGGCCTGTCCGAACAACTGCCCGGTCTCCGCGGCCGAGGTCCCGAGGGTAAGCAGCGCGTAGGGAGGCTTGTTGGCACCCCCGATGACTCCCCCGGACACCGTCGACGTATCCGGCGAGCAGGTCACCGTGGCGTTGTACGCATGGGCGCTGGAACCGCTGGCCGGGTAAAATGCGGCGCTCCCGCCACCCGACCCGAGTTGGAGCGAATCCCCTGTCTTCGACGCGCAGAGATTGGGGTAGGTGCCTCGACTCAGGCGTGTCAATGCAGCCTGAGCCGCGCCATCGGCTGCGTAACTGGCCGACGCTGCGTCGCTGTACGCGTTTGTGGACTTGACCCCGGTGCTGACATTGCTCAGTACGACTCCCAGCACGGTGGCGATGATCGTCACCAGCATGAGGACGATGATCAAGGTAGCACCGCGGTCCTTCTCGGTGCGGGGGGAACCTGTCATGTCTGCCTCCGTCGGCCGGACACGACCAGCGTGTACGGCTGTCCTCGGCCCGCGGCCGCGATGCTGAGGGTCATGGTCACCGAAGTCGGGTTGGTCGTGCAGTCCGGCGTGCAGGCGACGCTGTTAGCTGCGCTCGGGTTGATGTTGTACGCAAGCACGTCGTCGGTCCTGGGCGAGGCTCCGCCACCGGAGTCGCTGCACGCGACGCGATGCAGTTGGGTCTCACTGCCGACCGTGCGGACGTAGTAAGCGGCGAGATTGACCGTGCGACTCGCCGTTTGGGAGACCGAGGCCCAGGTGATGTCATCGCTCTTGAGGAGCAGCAGCTCACTTCCCGTCGTTCCGGCGCCACACGCGCCGCTCGGGAAGCCGCTGGTCCAGATCGACTGCGCCGCCGTGTAGGGGCTTGTCAATGAACGGGTACCGACGTTCGACACATCCTGAGCGAAGAAGGTGGCAAGTTGCTGCTCGTCGTGTGACTCGCTCACGCGGCCGCTCGTGACGCCCGTGGTGGTGAAGTAGCTGATCAACAGGTTGCCGAGGGGCACAGTGATGACACCGATGATCACCACGCTCAGCAGAATCTCCACAAGCGTGAAACCCGAGTCGTTCGCAGTACTGCGCTTGCCGCTCATGGCTTGCGGACCACCACGATCAGGGACTGCGTGACTCGACTGTCGCTCGAGGCCAGGGAGATCTTCATCTGCTCCAGGCCCGGGTCGGTGCCGGGACACGACGCCAGCGTGAACGCGGACCCGTCCCAGTACGTCACGCTGACGCTCGGAGTTCCGAATCCGGGCATCGCTACTCCCGCCGCGGGTGCGGGAACGGCTGTTCCGCAAACGTAGGAGGCCGAGAGCTGTTCGGCGTAGTTGTGGAGGTAGGTGCCGGCGTCCGCGGCTTCACGGTGGGTCGACGAAACCTTTATGGCGAGGGCCAATCCGGTTCCGACGGCGAGGACACAGACTCCGAGTATCCCGATGGCCACTATCAGCTCCAGCAGCGTCTCACCGCGCTCCTCGTGTCGCGGGCGATGTTCCGCCATGCTCAGACCTTGACCTGATGGAACACGCCGTACATGGCCGACACGAGAGCGACGGCTACGAAGCCGACCAACAGGCCCATGACGACGATGATTGCGGGCTCGAACAGCGACGTGAGCTTCTTGATCTTGTAGTCGAGTTCGGTCTCGTAGTACTGCGCCGTCACCTCGAGCTGAGCGTCGAGAGTGCCCGTGTCCTCGCCGACCCGAAGCATCTGCACGGCCGTGTTCGGGAACATCTGCGTTCGTGCCAAGGGTGTGGCGATTCCCTGTCCCTCCAGCATTGCCTCGTTCACGCTGGACAGAGCGCGGATATAGACCCGGTTCCGTAAGGACTCGGTCGATACTCGCAGCGCCTCGGGAAGATTCACTCCGGCATTGACCATGGAGGCCAGGATTCGACAGAAGCGTTCCACGAGGGCGTACTGGATGGTCGTCCCCAGCACCGGCGTTTTGAGCAGTATGCGATCTTTCGTGTAGCGGCCAGTCTCGGTCCTCAGGGCCACCCCGATGCTCAGCACAATCACGCCGACGCCGACCAGAAGCGCCCACCACCATGAGGTGAGGAAGTCGGTGACGGCGAGCAGCATCCGAGTGGGCAACGGCAGTTTCGCGTCGAGGCTCTTGAAGAACACCTTGAACTTCGGCAGGACGAAGCCGGCCAGGACCGTGATCGTGACAATGGACATCACCATGATCACGGCCGGGTAGATGGTCGCCGCCTGAATCTTCCGACGAGCTTCGAGGTCACGCTCGATGTACACCGCGAGACGGGTGAGCACGACATCGAGTTCGCCCGTCAACTCCGCCGAGCGGACGATTCCGCGGTAGAAGTCCGGAAAGATCTTCGCGTGCCTGTCGAGACAGTCGGAGAATCTCTCCCCGGATCGAAGGCTCTCCTCGATGTCCTCCATGACGACACGAACCGACGAATTCTCGGTCTCTTGAGCGATGGTGTGAACTGCATCGAGAATCGGGAGACCCGCACGCACGAATGCCGCCATCTGCCTTGAGAGGTGCATCAGGTCTTCGCGTTTGACTCGCGGACCCGAGATCTCGAGCTGCAAGATGCTCTTCTTCTCAGTGACCCGGATGTCGCGGAGCTCGCGGTCGTAGAGTGCGAGCTCCGCCGCGCTGCGGCTGTCGGCCTTCTCGACGCCCTTGGCCTGCAGACCGTCAGGGGCAGTGGCGACGTAAGCGAACTTCGGCATGTCAGGCTCCGGCGACGTAGATGGTGCGCATGACCTCGGCCAGCGTGGTGACGCCGTCTCCGACAAGGCGCAGGGATTCTTCGAGCAAGGTGCTCATCCCCTGGGACTGGCACAGCTTGCGGAGCTCGTCGTGTGAACCGCGCTCGAGAATGAGCTCCCGGACCTCATCGGTGACGGCCATCAACTCGTAGACGCCGATGCGATCGAGGAATCCGGTATGCGAGCAGAAGTTGCATCCCGCACCGTGGGTGAAGCCGCCCGCCGGTGTAACACCGCTGAACTCGTTCATGAAGGCGAGTTCCTCGGGTGAGGGCTTGTAGGGCTCACGGCAGTAGGTGCAGGTCCGCCGCACCAGGCGCTGCGCGACGACCGCGGTGATCGAGGAAGCGACGAGGAATCGCTCGATGCCCATGTCGATGAGCCGGTACAGCGCTGAGATCGAATCGGTGGCGTGCAGCGAAGAAAGCACGAAATGGCCGGTCAGTGCCGACTGCACCGCGATGCGCGCCGTCTCGACATCACGCACCTCGCCGACCAGGATGATGTCCGGGTCCTGGCGCAGGATCGACCGGAGGCCGTTGGCGAAGGTGATGCCGGCCTGCTCGTGGATCTGGATCTGGTTGATCGTGTCGAAGGTGTACTCGACGGGGTCCTCGATGGTCATGATGTTGCGGTCGGGCGAGTTCAGCTCGCCCAACGACGCGTAGAGCGTCGTTGTCTTGCCGCCACCGGTCGGGCCGGCGCAGATCACCATGCCGTAGGGCGAGCGCAGTAGCGACTCGTACTTCGTGGCGACATCGTCGGGCATGCCGAGCTGCGCCAGTTCGAACAGCGGTCGACTCTTGTCGAGAAGTCTCATGACCACGCGCTCACCGCCGACGACGGCGGTGGTCGAGACCCGGATGTCCACTTCGCGATCCTCGATGCGGAGGCTGATCTGGCCGTCCTGCGGTCGCCGTTTCTCGACGATGTTGAGCTCAGCCATGATCTTGATCCGGCTGACCACCGCCGGCCCGATGGAGCCAGGGAGCGAAAGGACGTCGTGCAGGGCGCCGTCGATTCGGTAACGCACTCGGATACGGTCGTCACTCGGCTCGATGTGGATGTCCGACGCACGGTCGCGAAGACCCTGCGTGATGATCAGCTGCACGACCTGGACGACCGGGGCCTCGTCGTTGACTGCGATCGTCTCGTACCGCGCGGCGTCCTTGCGGAGGGCGTCGCGGGTCTCGAAGGCCTGCACCTGGGAGTCGATACGGCTGGTGGCGCGGTAGCTGGAGCCGATCGCTCGCATGAGATCGGCCGGCTCCGCGAGCAGGGCTTGAATCGGGTGGCCGATCGTCTGCCGCACCCGGTCGAGCGCTGCGTCCGTCGGGTCGGCAACGGCAACCTGGATGACCCCGTCGTCCTCGATGGACAGCGGCAGGAAAGCCATGGTCCGCGCCGTGGCCTCGGTGACGAGGGCGATCGCACCGGCGCTCGGGCTGATGATCCGGAAGTCGGCGATGGGCAGGCCGCACTGCTCGGACAGGATGTCCACGAGCTGCGATTCGGTCAGCACCCGCTTCTCGACGAGCACCCGGCCGAGCATGCGATCGGAGCGCCGCGCCTCGTCGAGGGCGGCGGCGACGTCGGCCTCGCCGGCGAGATTGGAGGCTACGACGAGTTCGCCGAGTCGCCGGCCTTCGGCGTGGATGTCGTGGTCGACGGCGTGCCGCGGCGCCCGCTCGACCGTGTCGACGCCGGCGACGGCGGGGTGCGGCTTGGACCGAGCGAGCTTCATGCGGTCACGCCGCTGGCGCGCAACCGGGGCCGGGCCTCGATGTCCTTCGGGTACAGGCTGCGGGCCAGCGCGTCGTCATAGGTGATGACGCCGGCCTGAACCAGAGCCGAGAGAGACTGCTCGAAGGTGACCATGCCGTCGCGGGTACCGGTGACCAGGGAGTTGCGCAGCTGGTGCGTCTTGCCTTCCTTGATGAGGTTGCGAACGGCCGGCGTGGCGACAAGTACCTCATAGGCTGCGACCATGCCGCCGCCGATGCGGGGAATGAGCCGCTGGTAGACCACGCAGCTCAGCGCGCTGGCAAGTTGGACCCGGATCTGGGCCTGCTGCTCGGCCGGGAAGACGTCGATCATGCGAGTGAGCGACTGTGCGGTGTCGTTGGTGTGCAGGGTGCCGAAAACCAGGTGACCGGTCTCGGCGATGGTGAGCGCGAACCGGATCGACTCGAGGTCACGCATCTCGCCGACGAGAAGGACATCGGGATCCTCGCGCAGGACCGAACGTAAGGCGTCGGGGAAGCTGTCGGTATCTGTGCCGACCTCGCGCTGGTTGACGGCCGAGCGCTGATGCTCGTGCACGTACTCGATCGGGTCCTCGATCGTGATGATGTGGCAAGCGCGCTCGCGGTTGATCATGTCGATCACCGATGCGAGTGTTGTCGACTTGCCTGAGCCCGTGGGCCCGGTCATGAGGATGAGGCCCTGATGCTGACGGGCGAGATCGCCCAGCGCCGGAGGTAGGCCAAGCGCATTCATGGAAGGGATGTCGCGGGGGATCATGCGCAACGCCACCGCTGTCATCCCGCGCTGGGTGAATGCGTTGCCCCGCACTCGCGCGTGGTCGCGCCAGCTGAACGAGAAGTCGTACTCGCGTTGGGTCTTCCAAGCAGTGGACTGGCCGTCTGTGAGCAACTCGCCGAGGAGAGAGTCGGTGTCGTCGGACGTCAGGGCCGGTCCAGCGACCGGCACGAGTTCGCCGTGAACCCGAAGCTGCGGGGGCAATCCGACCGTGAGAAGGAGGTCAGTCCCACGCGCTTGCCATAGCGAATCGAGGAGTGAATCGATGCGTTCGCCGATTGCCTGCCGTGTCACTGTGTCTCCTGTCGAGGATCGCTCGTTGAATCGGGCGGGGCCGCGATAGTCGGCCCCGCCCCGGCATGGCCGACTAGCAGGTGGAGCCGCCGTTGTTTCCGGTGACAGCGAACGACGCGGGCGTACCGCCGGAAGCGGCCGTGTAGGTCCAGCCGATGGTCGTGCCGGTCGGCCAGCTGTGCAGGTAGCCGGGCACCAGCTTGGCCTGAGCGTCGGCCGCGGTCGTCGGGTAAGCCTTGTTCTGGGCGTAGTAGGCCTCGCCCGCGACCTCGACGTTCTTCACGTCGGACTTACACGCCGAAGCCTTGCTGTTGTCATTGATGCCGCTGACCGCGAAGACGACGATGCCGGCGAGGACGCCGAGGATGACGATAACGATCAGGAGCTCGATGAGCGTGAAGCCGGACTCGTTCTCGCGTGCCGCCTTGAGCTGCTTGTACATGTACTTCCCCTTGGTTGTTGGGTCGTGCTGGATGATTTGTGGAACCCGGCGCTCTCATTCAGATAACTGACGAGCTGCGTTATCGGATACGCAGACCGGGGTGGATCGCAAACGTGTGCCTGTGCCATTTACGCGCGGATCTGGGCAATTCGATCTTTCCGGAGAGCGAATTGATCAGAACCGCGCCGGCTGCCCGGCCGGCCCGCGGACGATCCGCGTAGACGCCCGGGAACGTGGGGCTTGCGGCACGCTGAGGGAGACCCGCCGCGAGCGTCTGCTCACGGGCGTGGTCGTATCAGCGAAAATGGCATGCGCCATGACCCACCCCACCACCCGAAACACGTTTCCCTGGTTGCGGCCTAATAGTCCATTTCGATCCGAATTGCTTCCCTGGAGGATCGATATTGATCGATTGGCCGCTGTGCAAGGTAATGATCGGCTAGGGGTGGGGTCGATTCAAATCATGTGGCGAAGTTTTCCTGGCAAGTCACGAGATTTGTCCTATATACCGGGAATTGCATGACCTACAGCCGGGGTTGGCGGGACCTTTGGCGTCATGGAATATCCGAATCTTGAACCATCTTGGGCAGGGGAAGTGCAGGTTCGTCCGCTTTACTTACGGCGCCTTCACGACAGAGCGTGACCAGGCGACTACCGCAAGGGAGCAAGCTCCGGTAGAGAACCCAGCAAATGCTGGACAACCTCCGGGCGCCCGACCAACCAGGCCAGCAGTGCCCAATCCGGACCTGACACGACGGTGGCCGGCCCCGATCCGGCGCTCCAGGTCGAGCCGACGAGCTCGCCGGAGAGCGATCCCTCGGCCGACACCTCCACCGTGACGGCCGACGGCACCCGGTCGGCGAGGGTCTCGGCGACCTGCGGCAGGAGCAGCGTCACCAGCAGTGGGGGCCAGCGGTCGGGGGAGTAGTCGCCGGCGAGGTCGACGCGGTGGATCTCGATCTCGCGCCAGCGCCCCATCAGCCACTCGACGGCCGGGCGATCCTGGTCCGTCGGCCGGTCCCACGCATCGGCGTCGGCGATCGCTCCGAGCACGCGGTCGAGCCGCTCGGCGGATTCGACGACGTCGGCCCGCAACTCGGCGAACGAGCGGCCCGCCCCGGCGTCGATCGCGGCGTTGCGCGCCTCCCAGCCGTCCGGGTAGCGCGCGACGATCTCGCCGCGCAGCGCCCCGGCGAGGGTGCCGGCGATGCCGTCGGCGTTGCGGGCGAGGTGGGTGAGCACGTGTCCGCGGGTCCAGCCCTCGCACAGCGACGGCGCGGCGACGTCGGCGTCCGACCACTGCGAGTCGTCCAGGGCCAGCGCGAGGTCGGCGGTCGAGGCGCGCAGCGCGGGCAGGAGGGCGTTCGGTTCGGACATGGGCTGATCGTTGCAGGTGCCGGCCGCTCAGCCCGGAACGGGCTCGACCTCGGCCATCCGCGAGCCGCGCCGCCGCTGGTGACGCAGGCCGTCGACGCTCAGCACCGCCAGCGCGATCCAGACCAGCACGAACCCGGCGAGCTCGGCCGCCGGCGTCGACTCGTGCCGGATGCCGACGCCGACCGCGAACTGCAGCGACGGGGTCAGGTACTGCAGCAGCCCCATGATGGACAGCGGCAGCCGGCTCGCGCCGGCGGCGAAGAAGATGAGCGGGACGGCGGTGACGAGCCCGCTGCCGGCCAGCAGCAGCGAGGTCGGCAGGCGGGTGCCGAACACGAGATCGCCCTGCGCCGCCACCACGATCAGCGCGACGACCGCCGGCACGAACAGCACGCCGGTCTCGATCGCCAGCGAGTCGGTGGCGCCGACCCCGACCTGCTTCTTGGCGAAGCCGTACAGGCCGAACGAGAAGGCCAGGATCAACGCGATCCACGGCGGGCGCCCGTAGTCGATGGCGATCACCAGCACCGCGACGACGCCGATGCCGACCGCCACCCACTGCGCCGGGCGCAGCCGCTCGCCGAGCACCACGACGCCCAGGATGATCGTGAACAGCGGGTTGATGAAGTAGCCGAGGCTCGTCTCGACGACGTGCCCGGAGTTCACGCCGTAGATGTAGACGCCCCAGTTGACGCTGATCAGCACGGCGGCCGCGGTCAGCGTCCCGAACCGGCGCCGGTCCCGCAGCACCGCCCGCACGCCGCGGAACCCGGAGCCGAACTGCAGCAGCACGATGACGACGACCAGTGACCATGCCATGCGCGAGGCCAGGATCTCGACCGTCCCGGCCGGGCGCAGTAGCGGGAAGTACAGGGGGAACATGCCCCACATGAAGTAGGCCGCGGTGCCGAAGGCCAGCCCTCTACGCCGCTCGGCGGCCTCGTCCTCCACGCTCACCACGGTACGGACCGGGCCGGCGCTGTGCCCCGTCCATTACCGACCGGCAGGCCCGGGATCGGCCTACTCGGAGCAGTCGGCCGCAACTGCGGACGCCGCTAATCTGGCGTCGCTCATGCCGCGGCTGCCGCTCGGTGAAACGACGCCGAGTCGCTCGTCCTCCGGCGGGGGCTTGGCTGGATCGCTCATCGGTCATCGCTCATCGCTCATCGGTCATCGCTCACCGGTCCTGGGACTGACTACCGTCAACCCGGCCCGAGTGCTCGCGGTGCGGAGTCGGTCGTCGTAGGTCACGAAGCCGGCCACGTCGGAACCCAATAGGCGTGCGGTCGCGAGATGGATGGCATCGAGTGCACGAAGCATCGGATCCTGCTCGTTCATGGCCGCATCGACGACCTCGTCATCCATGCCTACGTAATCAAAGGCGAGCAGCAGGGCGCGCGCGTCGGACACGGCCGCCGGGAGTGTTCGGGTCACTGCGCGCATCAGCTCGACGCGGAGCAGGCTCGAACTGACCCAGGTGTCGTCGTGGCGCTCGTCGTAGAACTCGGCGAAGGCCACCGAGTGAGACTCGCAAACCAGCAGTTTGATCGCGGCCGACGTATCGATGTAGTAGGTCGTCACCGTTCTTCGGACCGCATGGCCGCCAATTCGTCACTCAGGCGGTCGGTGCCATCACCAACCCGCATGGGTGGCCGATATCCGGGGCGGCGGGCAGGCTGGGCTCGCCCGGCCTCGATGAGTTTCGCCAGGACGGGTGTCGGGGTGCGTTCGCCGGCCGGGACGAGCCTTGCCACCAAATGCCCGTACTCGGTTATGTCGATGGTCTCGCCGCCGCGGACACGGGCCAGCACCTCGCGCGTCTTGTGCCGCAATTCGCGCAGCCCGACGGCATGGTCGCTGGTCCGAGCCATACGAAAAGGTAACACAAATTTGTGACACCCCCGCAGGGGTCACAGAGGTCAGGCGACCGACCAGGTGTCCGCACCCAGCAGCAACTTCTGCAGCGCGGCGGCGTCGCCGGGCGCGGAGGCGGCGGCGGTCTCGAGCTGGTCGGCCATCAGCTGGTCGTAGACCGGACGCTCGACCGAGCGGAAGACGCCCATCGGCGCGTAGCGCGAATCGACCGACTGCAGCCGGGACAGCGCGAACGCGTAGGCCGGGTTGTCGTTGTGCGCGTCGTGGACGACGACTCGCGGGTCGTCGGCGGCGACGTCCTCCTCGACCGACAGCGCGCCGTCGGCCGAGCGCACGACCGCCTTCGAGCCGTCGGCGCCGAAACGCAGTGGCTGGCCGTGCTCCATGCGGATCGTCCAGTCGTCGCGGGTCTCGGAATCCTTGAGGACGTCGAACGCGCCGTCGTTGAAGATGTTGCAGTTCTGGTAGATCTCGACGAGTGCGGTGCCCTGGTGGTCGGCGGCCGCGCGCAGCACCGACTGCAGGTGCTTGCGGTCGCTGTCGAGCGTGCGGCCGACGAAGGTGGCTTCGGCGCCGAGGGCCACCGACACCGGGTTGAACGGGTTGTCGATCGAGCCCATCGGCGAGGACTTGGTGATCTTGCCCAGCTCGGACGCCGGCGAGTACTGGCCCTTGGTCAGACCGTAGATCCGGTTGTTGAACAGCAGGATCTTCAGGTTCACGTTGCGGCGCAGCGCGTGGATGAGGTGGTTGCCGCCGATCGACAGCGCGTCGCCGTCACCGGTCACGACCCACACCGACAGGTCGGTGCGCGAAGTCGACAGCCCGGTGGCGATCGCCGGCGCGCGTCCGTGGATGGAGTGCATGCCGTAGGTGTTCATGTAGTACGGGAAGCGCGACGAGCAGCCGATGCCCGAGACGAACACGATGTCCTCGCGCGCTACCCCGAGCTCAGGCATGAAGCCCTGGACGGCGGCCAGGATCGCGTAGTCACCGCAGCCCGGGCACCAGCGGACCTCCTGGTCGGTCTTGAAGTCCTTGGCCTTCAGTCCGAGGTCCTTGATGTCAGCCATGCTCGATCACTCCTCGCAGCATCTCGGCGAGCTCGTCGGCCTTGAACGGCAGCCCGCGCACCTGGGTGACGGACAGCGCGTCGACCAGGTACTTGGCCCGGATCAGCTGGGCCAGCTGGCCCAGGTTCATCTCCGGGATGACGACCCTGTCGTAGCGCTTCAGGATCTCGCCGAGGTCGTTCGGGAACGGGTTGAGGTGGCGCAGGTGGGCCTGCGCGATGGACGCACCCGACTCGCGAACCTGCCGGCACGCGGCCCCGATCGGCCCGTAGGTCGAGCCCCAGCCGAGCACCAGCACCCGGGCATCTCCGTCGGGGTCGTCCACCTGCAGCGGCGGCAGCGAGTTCGCGATGCCGTCGACCTTGGCCTGGCGCGTGCGCGTCATGAAGTCGTGGTTGTCGGGGTCATAGCTGATGTTGCCGGTGCGGTCGGCCTTCTCGATGCCGCCGATGCGGTGCTCGAGCCCGGGCGTGCCCGGCACCGCCCACGGCCGCGCGAGCGTCTCGGCGTCGCGCAGGTAGGGCAGGTAGGAACCCTCCGGGCCCCCGTTCGCGCCGTCGCCGTTGGGGGCGGTGGCGAACTCGACCCGCAGGTCGGGCAGGTCGTCGACCGACGGTACGGCCCACGGCTCGGACCCATTGGCGATGTAGCCGTCGGAGAGCAGGAAGACCGGGGTGCGGTAGGTCAGCGCGATGCGGGCGGCCTCGACCGCGGCGTCGAAACAGTCACCCGGCGACTGCGGGGCGACGATCGGCACCGGCGCCTCGCCGTTGCGCCCGTACATCGCCTGCAGCAGGTCGGACTGCTCGGTCTTGGTCGGCAGGCCGGTCGACGGGCCGCCGCGCTGGATGTCGCAGATGACCAGCGGCAGCTCGAGCGACACGGCCAGGCCGATGGTCTCGCCCTTGAGCGCGATACCCGGACCGGACGACGTGGTGACCGCCAGCGCGCCGCCGAAGGCCGCGCCGAGGGCGGCGCCGATGCCGGCGATCTCGTCCTCGGCCTGGAACGTGCGCACGCCGAAGCGCTTGTGCTTGGACAACTCGTGCAGGATGTCCGACGCCGGCGTGATCGGGTAGGCGCCGAGGAACAGTGGCAGCCCCGAGCGCTGCGAGGCCGCGATGAGCCCGTAGGCCAGGGCCAGGTTGCCGCTGATGTTGCGGTACGTGCCCTTGGCGACCGTCGCCGGCTTGACCTCGTAGGAGACGCCGAACGCCTCGGTCGTCTCACCGAAGTTCCAGCCCGCCTTGAACGCGGTGATGTTGGCTTCGGCGATCTCGGGCTTGTTGGCGAACTTCGTCCGGACGAAGTTGATCGTGCCCTCGGTCGGCCGCGAGTACATCCACGACAGCAGGCCGAGCGCGAACATGTTCTTCGACCGGCCGGCATCCTTGCGGGAGAGCTCGCTGCCGGACAGCGCGTCGAGGGTCAGCTGGGTGAGGTCGACCGCGTGGACGTTGAAGCCCTCGAGCGTGCCGTCCTCGAGCGGGTTGCTCGGCCAGCCCACCCGGGCCAGGGCGCGGGTGGTGAAGTCGTGGGTGTCGACGATGAGCGTGGCGCCCTTGGGCAGATCGCCGATGTTGGCCTTGAGCGCCGCCGGGTTCATCGCCACGAGCACGTCCGGACGGTCACCCGGGGTCAGGATGTCGTGGTCGGCGAAGTGCAGCTGGAAGGACGAGACGCCGGCCAACGTGCCCTGGGGCGCCCGGATCTCGGCCGGGAAGTTCGGGAAGGTGGCCAGGTCGTTGCCGAAGACGGCGGTCTCCTGGGTGAAGCGGTCACCGGTCAGCTGCATGCCGTCGCCGGAGTCCCCGGCGATCCGGATCACGACCTGATCGAGCTGCTCGACGCTCTTGCTCATCCTTTGTCCTTGATCCGTCGTGTGAACCAACTGGCGCGGGCGCTGCGATGCATTCGACACGCGACGAGAAACCGCCCGCAACACAACCGGTTCATCCTACGTAGGGGAGTCCACACCCTGCTGGTGTGTTGGCTCACGCAGGCGCGCTCGACCGCCCGCTATGGGGGGAATCAGCCGATCTCGGGACCTGCGCCCCGGATGTCAGGGCTATCCGGACCTTGATCAACGGGTCTGGACGTCGGGGCCACCGACTGGCTATCGTCGCCATGATCTTGACTCGGAACTCACAGCTTGATCATCACCTACGTCCGGATTTGCCGCGAAGTTCCGTACCGTGATCGCCTACATGCAACGGGGTACAAGGTCTCTTGACAGAAAAGCCCGACCAACCGCGAGGAGAAGTCATGGCGGACTTGGTGCTCCCGGCCTTCGAGATGGACTGCCGGGACTGGATGGTGGTCAGCCCGAACGAGGCCGGCCTGCCCGAAGACACCGTGGGCGCTCCGCTCCTCGCCGTGCTGAGCACCATGGTCATCGAGGACGACATCCGTGAAGCCACCGGGGCCCTGACCGTCGGGCTGCTCGACGACGACGAGGACCTCGAGTTCCGCGAGGTCGCCCCCGGCTCGGCCGCGCACGAGCTGCTGGACTTCGACCAGGCCCCGGGCACGCGCCGTTTCGTGATGCCGGCCCCGGGTCAGCGGCTCGCGCTCGTCGCCGAGTTCGTGCTGCAGGACGATCTGGACGACGAGCTGGAGCAGCGCGTGGAGCGGCTCATGACCTCGTTCCGGTGGCAGGCCGAGGTCGCGTAAGCGGCTCCTCCTCAACCGGCTGGGCGCGATAGCGCTGCACCAGCCAGCCCGCGGCCACCGCCGCCTCGACCCCGTGCAGGATCAGTGCGAACCGGCTCGGCGTGCCGGTCGTGGCGAACAGCGCCGCCAGCCCGCACAGCACGATCAGCCCTTCGCGCCCCCGCCCGCGCGCCGTCGGCAGCAGGCAGGCCGCCCCCCACAGCACGTACCAGGGGTAGAAGACGGGGGCGAGCGCCATCAGGGCGAGCAGCCCGATCCCGACCGACGTCTCGAGCGGACGCCGCTCCGCGGTGAGGGCGAGGCCGACCACGATCACCGCGCCGGCGGCCAGGAACCCCAGCTGCACCGGGTGCGCGCCGACGCCGGGCAGCAACGCGGCGACAGCATTCGCGAGTGACACCGGCGCCTTGCCCTTTGTCGGGGTCGTGAGGTTGGCCAGCCAGCCGAGGCCGTGCGGCACGAGCACGGTGAAGGCAGCCGAGGCGGCGAGCGCGACCGCGACGTCCTGGCCGACGGCGCGGACGGGATCGCGCTGCCGCGCGTGCAGGACGACCATCGCGCCCAGGGCGGCATAGGCCGGCGCCTTGATCGCGCCGGCGGCGCAGACCAGCACGACCGCGAGGGCCCAGCGGTTGCGAGTGGCCGCGAGCAGGCCGAGCAGGAGCAGGGCGCACATCGGTGCCTCGACGTGCGCGCCCGACACCGCGTGCAGCAGCACCAGCGGGTTGAGGGCGATGAGCGCGACGGCAGTGGCGCGGTGTCGGCCGGCGAGCGCCGCGGCGGCCGCGGCCAGCGCGACGACGCTGACGACCGCCACCGCGCGCAGTACGACGACGGTGCCGACCGGGTTCCCGCCGCTGACCTGGGCCGCGGTGCGGACGAGCAACGACGCGAGCGGCCCGTACGGGCTCGGGGTCTGGTGCCAGGTCGGGTCGACCGCGGCGAGGGCGCGGGTGGCGTCGGCCGTGTGCAGCTGCTGCAGCCCGTCGGCGCCGTGGGTGTAGACGTCCACCCCGGCCCGGAGCATCAGCCCGTTCGCGGCGTAGGCGTAGACGTCCTTGCTGATCAGTGGCGGCCCGATGACGAACGGCAGCCCCCAGACCGCGGCGAGCCGCCACACCGCCCGCTCCGGCAGGCGGGACCCGACGGCGACGACCCACAGCGGCACGAGAAGGGCCGACGCCAGCAGCGAGGCCGCGCCCCAGCCCCAGGGGTCACCCGCGCGGTAGCCGGTGGGCGACAGCAGCCCGAACCAGGTCGTCGGGGGCGTCGTCGTGCCGGTCGGTGACTGGCCGCCGGCGACGACTGCGACGACGCCGAGCACGAGACCGGCGGCGGCGAGCGTCGCCTGCCTGTGTCCCGTCACCCGTCCATTCTGGGGGACGGCGGGTCAGCTGACCTCGTGCAGCACGCCCGTCGCGACGTCGAACAGGAATCCGCGGACGTGGTCGCGGTTCGGCAGCCACGGGCAGGTGCGCACCGTCTCGACCGACCGGCGCAGGTCGTCGTACACGTCGTCGAAGCCGGGCACCCGCCACGTCGGCGCCTGGCCCGACTCGGCCTCGAGCTCGGCGCGGAACGCGTCGTCGTCGAAGCCGGCCATGCCGCACTCGGTGTGGTGGGCGAGCACGACCTCGCTCGTGCCCATCGCGCGCTGGCTGATGGCGAGCGAGCGCAGCACGTCGTCGGTGGGGATGCCGCCGGCGTTGCGGATCAGGTGCGCGTCGCCGACCTCGAGGCCGAGGGCCCCGAACAGGTCGAGCCGCGAGTCCATGCAGGTGATCACGGTGAGCTTGAGCCGCGGATGGCGCGAGCGCGGGCCCGGGAACGTGGCGGCGTAGCGGGTGTTGGCCTGGGCGATGTTGTCGATGGCGGTCACACCCTTTATGGAAGCAGAGCCGTCCGGACCGCGCGCACCGGCGTGCGTCACCTCACCGGCCCGCGGGAACGAGAGCGCCGGTTTCGCGCGTTGACCGGGTATGGACGGCGTTCGTAACGGTCTCAAGACCGCGGTGCTCTTCGGCGTGCTCGGCGGGCTGTTCGTCGTGATCGGCGGCGTGGTCGGCGGGCGCGGCGGACTGCTGATCGGGCTGCTTCTCGCGGTCGGCATCAACGCCTTCAGCTACTTCAACTCCGACAAGATCGCGCTGCGCACGATGGCGGCCCGCCCGGTGAGCGAGGCCGAGCAGCCGGCGATGTACCGCATCGTCCGCGAGCTCGCGACGAGCGCCCGCCAGCCGATGCCGCGGCTCTACGTCTCGCCGACGGCCCAGCCCAACGCCTTCGCCACCGGCCGCAACCCGCGGCACGCCGCCGTCTGCGCCACCGAGGGCATCCTGCGGATGCTGAACGAGCGCGAGCTGCGGGCCGTGCTCGGGCACGAGCTCAGCCACGTCTACAACCGCGACATCCTGATCTCGTCGGTCGCGGGGTGCCTGGCGGCCGGCATCACCATGCTGGCCAACTTCGCGATGTTCTTCACCCCGGGCGGCGACCGCGACCGCAATCCCTTCACCGAGCTGCTCATGATCTTCCTGGGCCCGCTCGCGGCGACGATGATCCAGCTGTCGATCAGCCGCTCGCGCGAGTTCCAGGCTGACGCCTCGGGTGCCCAACTCTCGGCCGACCCGCTCGCGCTCGCCTCGGCACTGCGCAAGCTCGAGGCCGGCACGAACGCGGTGCCACTGGTCAAGACCCCGCGGCTGGCCACGGCGAGCCACATGATGATCGCCAACCCGTTCGGTGGCGTCCGCGGCCTGTTCTCGACCCACCCGCCGATGGCCGCGCGGGTCGAGCGCCTCGAGCGGCTCGCCGCGAGCGACCCCCGCTACCGCCGCTGATCGCGCCGGCCCGGCGCCGGCCGACCACTTTCCGGCGACGGAAGTGGTCGGGCCGAACCGGGTGACGCTCAGCGGTAGTTGGTGAACTGCAGCGGCACCTCGAGGTCGGCCGCCTTGAGCAGGCTCATGACCTCCTGCAGCGAGTCCTTCTTCTTGCCCGAGACGCGCACCTGGTCGTCCTGGATCGCGGCCTGGACGCCCTTGGGGCCCTCGTCCTTGATGAGCTTGACGATCTCGCGGGCGTGGTCGCGGTCGATGCCCTGGCGCAGGGTGCCGCTGATGACGTACTGCTTGCCCGACTGCTTGGGTTCGTCGGCGTCGAGCGCCTTCATCGAGATCGAGCGCTTGACCAGCTTCTCCTTGAACACGTCCAGGGCCGCCTTCGCGCGCTCCTCGGTGTCGGCCTTGATGGTGATGCCCAGCTCGCCCGACCACTCGATGCCCGCGTTCACGCCGCGGAAGTCGAACCGCTGGGAGAGCTCCTTGGCCGCCTGGTTCAGCGCGTTGTCGACCTCCTGACGGTCGATCTTGCTGACGATGTCGAACGACGGGTCTGCCATGACTGCTCCTCCTGCGGATTCGGTGCTCGCCTGAGACCGTAGCCGAGGGGGATCGGCGACGAATGCGCCGACGGCGTCGGGTAAGCTCACAGGCCGTTGCCGGAAGTGATTCCGGCAGCGTCAGTGCGAGGCGGGTTGCCCGAGTGGTCAAAGGGAGCGGTCTGTAAAACCGCCGGCTCAGCCTACGTTGGTTCAAACCCAACACCCGCCACCGACAGTTCGGGCCCCCGGAGTTCCGGGGGCCCGAACTTGTTCACCGGAGACGTTCCTCCGGGCGCGGCTGAAGGTACCGACGCACGACAACATCTCCACCGAACGCGACGCCGTCGGCACCCACGACGAGCTCGCCGACCTGATGGTGCCGGAAGGTGCGTGGCTACCCGACGCGCACGAGGCTGCCGCGTCCCGAACTCGGCGCGAGCAGCCCGTCACCGGCGAAGGTGGCGGTGTAGCCGAGGGAGAGGAGCGAGGCGAGACCGCCGAGCGTTTCTGCCGGGGGAAGCGTCCGGCCGAGCCGCACGCTTCGCGCAGCGTCGAGCCGCCGAATCAGGCCGTCAAATCGAAGGGGCGGCTCGTCCGCAAAGGTCGCGCGCGGACGAATTTGGCCCGGAACGTCACCGCATGGCCCACCTCATGATCGCCTCGATCGGTCAGTGCCCGGTCGACCGGAGCGCCGTCACCGCGGCAGCCACGAGGTCGGGGCGGGAGAGCATCGGGTGGTGGCCGGTCGGCAGTTCGACGACCGCCCCGGCGCGCGTCGCCTGCTCGCGCTGCAGTGCGGGGAGCGTGCTGCGGTCCTCCGCGCAGACGAGGTAGGTGCTCGGCACCTGCTGCCACGCCGCCGCGGTGACCGGGGTGCCGAACACCGCACCCGACTGCGGGGCCAGCCGCTCGCGCGCCCCGCGCACCAGCTCGGGATCAGCCACGTCGTGCAGGAAGCGTCGATCGAAGGCGTCGGTGACCAGGACGCTCACCGTGCCGTCGTCCTGCGGCTCGACCGGCACCGGGTCGGGCGAGGCCGACTGCTCGGCGATCGTCTCGCCGACCCGCGGCAGGAACGAGCTGAGGTACAGCAGGTGCGCGGCGCCCGCGCCGCCCTCGGCCGTCACGATGCCGCCGTAGGAGTGCGCCACGACGATCGCCGGCTCCGGGTCGGCCGCAATGGCCGCGCGCAGGGCGGCCGCGTCGTCGGCGAGCCCGAACCCGCCGGCGGCGCCCGACCCCTCGCCGCACGACGGCAGCGCCACCGCCGTGCTCGCCACCCCGGACTGCTCGAGCAGCGACGCCACCGGCTGCCACCACCACGCGCCGTCGCGGACGAACGCTCCGTGCACGAAGATCACTCGCATACGAGCAACCTAGGTCGCCGGGAGACCGAGAAGGGCCCGGTTCGCGGAAGGCGAACCGGGCCCTGATCGACCGCCGGCGTCAGCTGGGGCGGCGCATGATCTTGTTGCCGAGCCACACCAGCGGGTCGTACTTGCGGTCGACGACGCGCTCCTTGAGCGGGATCAGCGCGTTGTCGGTGATTTTGATGTGCTCGGGGCACACCTCGGTGCAGCACTTGGTGATGTTGCACATGCCGAGACCGTGCTCGTCCTGCGCCGCGTGCTGGCGGTCGAGGGCGTCGAGCGGGTGCATGTCCAGTTCGGCGACGCGCATCAGGAAGCGCGGGCCCGAGTAGGACTCCTTGTTGTCCTCGTGGTCACGGATGACGTGGCAGACGTTCTGGCACAGGAAGCACTCGATGCACTTGCGGAACTCCTGCGAGCGCTCGACGTCGACCTGGGCCATGCGGTAGTCGCCCGGTTCGACGCCCTCCGGCGGCGCGAAGGCCGGCACCTCCTGCGCCTTCTTGTAGTTGTACGAGACGTCGGTGACGAGGTCCTTCATCACCGGGAAGGTGCGCATCGGCGTCACCGTGATCGTCTCGGCCTCGGTGAAGGTCGACATGCGGGTCATGCACAGCAGGCGCGGACGGCCGTTGATCTCGGCGCTGCACGAGCCGCACTTGCCGGCCTTGCAGTTCCAGCGCACGGCGAGATCGCCGGCCTGGGTGGCCTGCAGCCGGTGGATGATGTCGAGGACGACCTCGCCCTCGTTCACCTCGACGGTGTAGTCGACCAGCTCGCCGCCCTCGTCGTCGCCGCGCCACACGCGGAACTTGGCGTCATATGACATTTACTTTGCTCCCTGCGGCAGCTCGGCGTCGGTGAGGTACTTCTTCAGCTCGTCGACCTCGAACAGCGCGAGCAGATCCTCACGCATGGGGATCATCGGCTGCTCGACGACCGTGACCTCGTCGTCCTGGGCGGTGCACACCAGGTTTTTCGTGCGCCACTCGGCGTCCATCTTCGGGAAGTCGTCGCGGGTGTGACCGCCGCGCGACTCCTGACGCCGCAGCGCCGCCTTCGCCACGCACTGGCTGACCAGCAGCATGTTGCGCAGGTCGAGCGCGAGGTGCCAGCCCGGATTGAACGCCCGGCCGCCCTCGACGCCCGCCTTCGGCGTGCGCTCCTTGAGCGTCTCGAGCTTGGCGATGGCCTGTTCGATCTCGGACTCGGTGCGGATGATGCCGACGAGGTCGTTCATCGTCTGCTGGAGCTCGGCGTGCAGCGTGTACGGGTTCTCGGCCTCGCCGCCGGCGGCGACGTCGAACGGCTTGAGCGCGGTGCGCTCGGCCTCGCGCAGCTGGATCTCGGTCACCGCCGGGTACTGGCCCTTGAGCGACGCGACGTACTCGGCGGCGCCGTCGCCGGCCCGCCGGCCGAAGACCAGCAGGTCGGACAGCGAGTTGCCGCCGAGCCGGTTCGAGCCGTGCATGCCGCCGGCGACCTCGCCGGCCGCGAACAGGCCGGGCACGCCGGTGGCCGCAGCGGTGTCGGGCTCGACCTCGACGCCCCCCATCACGTAATGGCAGGTCGGGCCGACCTCCATCGGCTCGGCGGTGATGTCGACGTCCGCGAGTTCCTTGAACTGGTGGTGCATCGACGGCAGCCGCTTGAGGATCTCGGCGGCGGGCAACCGGCTCGCGATGTCGAGGAAGACTCCGCCGTGCGGCGATCCGCGGCCGGCCTTGACCTCGGAGTTGATCGCGCGGGCGACCTCGTCCCGGGGGAGGAGCTCCGGCGGGCGCTTGTTGTTGTCCGGGTCGGTGTACCAGCGGTCGCCCTCCTCCTCCGTCTCCGCGTACTGGCCGCGGAAGACGGCGGGGACGTAGTCGAACATGAAGCGCTTGCCCTCGGAGTTGCGCAGCACACCGCCGTCACCGCGGACGGACTCGGTGACGAGGATGCCCTTCACCGACGGGGGCCACACCATGCCCGTGGGGTGGAACTGGATGAACTCCATGTTCAACAGCGTCGAGCCGGCCCGCAGCGCGAGCGCGTGACCGTCGCCGGTGTACTCCCAGGAGTTCGAGGTGACCTTGAACGACTTGCCGATGCCGCCGGTCGCGAGGATGACGGCGGGAGCACGGAACAGGACCAGCTTGCCGTTCTCGCGGTAGTAGCCGAACGCGCCGGAGATGCGGCCCGACTCGTCCTTGAGCAGCTCGGTGATCGAGCACTCGGCGAAGACGCGCAGCTTGCCCTCGTCGGCCCCGCTCTCGCGGCCGTTGGCCTTGGCGTCGTCCTGCTGCAGCGAGACGACCTTCTGCTGCAGGGTGCGGATCAGCTCCAGGCCGGTGCGGTCACCGACGTGCGCGAGGCGCGGGTACTCGTGACCGCCGAAGTTGCGCTGGCTGATCTTGCCGTCGGGCGTGCGGTCGAACAGCGCGCCGTACGTCTCGAGCTCCCAGACGCGCATGGGCGCCTCTTTGGCGTGCAGCTCGGCCATCCGCCAGTTGTTCAGGAACTTGCCGCCGCGCATCGTGTCGCGGAAGTGGACCTGCCAGTTGTCGTTGCTGTTGCGGTTGCCCATGGAGGCCGCGATGCCGCCCTCGGCCATCACGGTGTGCGCCTTGCCGAACAGCGACTTGGTGATGATGGCGACGCGCAGGCCCGCCTGGCGGGCGGCGATGGCCGCGCGCAGGCCGGCACCGCCGGCGCCGACGACCAGGACGTCGTAGTTGTGCTTCTCGATCTCGGTGCTCTGGGAAGTCAAAGCGGGGTCCTTCTTAATTGATGAAGCGCAGGTCGGAGATGGTGTTCGAGGCGACGAGCGCGACGTACAGGTCGGTCAGCAGCAGCGTCGCCAGCGTCGTCCAGGCCAGTTCCATGTGCTTGGCGTTCAGCTTCGACACGACGCCCCACATCTTGTAGCGGAAGGGGTGGCGCGAGAAATTGCGCAGCTTGCCGCCGATGATGTGCCGGCAGGAGTGGCACGAGATCGTGTACGCCCACAGCAGCACGACGTTGATCAGCATGATCATCGTGCCCAGGCCGAAGCCGAAACTGTGGCCCGCGGGACGGAACGCCTGCACGACGTCCCAGGTGTTGATGATCGAGATCAGGCCCGCAGCCAGCCAGAAGTAGCGGTGCAGGTTCTGCACGATCAGCGGGAACTTCGTCTCGCCCGAGTAGCCCGCGTGCGGCTCGGCCACGCCGCAGGCCGGCGGCGACTGCCAGAAGGCCCGGTAGTACGAGCGGCGGTAGTAGTAGCAGGTGAGCCGGAAGCCGAGCAGGAACGGCAGCGTGACGATCGCGAACGGGATCAGCGCCGGGAAGTGGCCGAACCAGGTGCCGAAGTCGCGCGCCTCGGGCGTGCAGCTGGCCGTGACGCACGGCGAGTAGAACGGCGAGAGGTAGTGCTCGGGCCCGGCGAAGTACGCGGCCTGCCACACCGTGCGCAGGAAGGCGTACAGCACCCAGCCGCTGAGCAGGATGAAGGTGATGATCGGGGCCTTGCGCCAGTTGTCGGTGCGGAGTGTCCGCTCCGGGATGCTCGCGCGACCCGGCGCGGCTGTGCCATTCTTCATCTTCGCCAGTTGCGGCTGCGGCTTCTCGGTGGCGCGGGTCACCGGTTCGACCCGTCCGGTGTAGAGGCCGAACCCACCTTGTGGGACAGCGTGATCGACGCGGACATGATGGCCATTGGCAAGCTCCCGGGGACAGACATTCCGGCTTTCGAGTCTGGCCGAGACGGGCACCCGGTGCCAACACAATGTGACCGGGCAGTGTTCCCGATGGGACGCGCACGTGACGGTTCACGCCGAGGTGTAGAGCCTTGTCGGTGCGCACGAGCACCGTCGCGCATCGTGTAGGCTCATCCGCTGGCGCAGGTGTCATCGCGCGCCGTTGCACGAAGCAGTGGAAGGCCCCCTTAGCTCAGTCGGCAGAGCGTCTCCATGGTAAGGAGAAGGTCTACGGTTCGATTCCGTAAGGGGGCTCCGGCAGTCCCACCCCAGGGACAGCTCGGGGCGGGGTAGCTCAGTCTGGCAGAGCAAGCGGCTCATAATCGCTATGTCGCCGGTTCAAATCCGGCCCTCGCTACTGATCGGTCCTGGTCACGCCAGCGGTCGATCACCGCACGCGCAGTACCGTTAGAGCATCACCTCCGATTGAAAGGCACCTCCCGTGGCAGCCACCGACGTCCGTCCGAAGATCACCTTGGCGTGCCAGGAGTGCAAGCACCGCAACTACATCACCGTCAAGAACCGGCGCAACGACCCCGACCGGCTGTCGATGAACAAGTTCTGCCCGAACTGCGGTAAGCACACCGAGCACCGCGAGACGCGCTGACCCAGCGCCCCACAGCAGCAGAAAGCCCCGCCCGGCTCAGCCGGGCGGGGCTTTTCGTTCGTCCCGGGGTCACGGCATCAGGTGGGCCCGGCGGTAGATCCAGCGGGCGACCGGGTTGACCATGCCGACCTCGTCGAGGAACGGGATGATCTTCTCGGCCATCCAGGCCCTCGTGTCGTGGAAGTTCGGGTTGTTCCGGGCCGCCGTGCGCCCCTGCTTCGCGTCGATGCCGACCGACTCGTAGACCTTCGGGCTGATGATGCTCTCGGCGATGAAGGCGGCGGCCAGCGCGGCGAAGGTCTGGTGGAACCAGAGCACCGGGCCGGCGTGCGACCTCTCCATCTCGCGGACGAGTTCCTCGCGGGCGAAGCGGACGTGCCGCGCCTCCTCGATCACGTGGATGCGCGACACCATCCGCGACAGCGGTTGCATGCGCTCGGCGGCCATCCCCTCGCGCTGCAGGCGGTCGAGCAGCTCCTCGGCCACGAGGGTGGCGGCCCACATCGACGGTCCGGTGGGGCCGACGAGGCGGAACAGCTTGCCGAGGTGGTGCACGGCCGGGTGCGGCTTGTAGTCCGAGCCGCCGTACTTTTCGGCCCAGCGGGCGAACATGACCGAGTGGCGGGTCTCGTCGCCGATCTCGGTGAGCGCGTACTGGGTGTGCGCCGAGGCGGGGTCCTGGTTGTAGGCGTGGGCGGCGAGCATGCCCATGAGCAGGATCTCGAACCACAGCCCGACCCGGGCCACGCTGATGACCTCGTGCTTGGACAGCTCGATGCGCTGCTCCTCGGTGAGCGACTCCCACAGCGGCGTGCCGTAGAGCGACATGCGCTCGGGCTGCATGTGCCACAGGCCCGGGACGGGCGGGGCGTCCCAGTCGATGTCGAGCTCGGGGTCGTAGGAGTTCTTCGACGACGAGCCGAGCAGCCGCTTCGCGGTCTTCTCGCGCGGGTTCACGGCGGAGGGGGTCGAGCGGTCACGCAACAGTGCGGTCATGGCGGTCACCTCGGTCGGGAGATTCTGTAACACGATGTCCTGCTAACTATTGCGAGCGTAGGGTCCCGGAGAAGCTGTGACAAGACGTCGCGCACAAATTGCCGTCTGCGGATAGGGTGCTGTCACAGACATCTGCACCAGGTCGCACCGACGTCTCGGTCGACGCACCGTGGAGGGGAGGCGCGATGTCGAGTAGTGCCGCGGCCCGACCCGGCCGGGACGAACCGGCGCCCGACGGCCGTCGGCTGCGCTGGACCGAGCACCGGGCCCAGCGCCGGGCCGCGTTCGTCGCCGCCGGCGCGGCCGCCGTCGACACCCACGGCCCGAACGCCTCGGCCGAGCAGATCGCCGAGGCCGCCGGCGTCAGCCGCACCGTCCTCTACCGCTACTTCCGCGACCGCGAGGACCTCCGCCAGGCCATCGCCGAGCACGTGGCCCAGGCGGTGCTCGACAGCGTGCTGCCCAAGCTGGCGCTCAGCCCCGAACGCACCCCGCGCGAGATCATCGACGCCGCCATCGGCACCATCGTCGGCTGGCTCGACGAGCACCCGAACCTCTACTTCTTCCTGCGCAGCCGCAACGACGGCTCGTCGCTGGACTCGGTCGAGACGACGCTGGCCGACAACATCGCCGCGCTGCTGAAGATGCTGCTGATGTTCTTCGGCGTCGACGGCGACGAGGTCGAGCCCGGGGCCTTCGGCATCGTCGGCTTCGTCGAGGCCTGTGGCGGCTGGTGGCTGCAGCACCGCTCGATGCCGCGCGAGCGCTTCACCGCCATCGTCTGCACCGGGGTCTGGCACATGCTCGAGGGCACCGCGCGCGACCGCGGCATCCGGATCGCCTACGACGAACCGCTCCCGGTGGGAGCCCTGACCCCGCAGGAGTCCTCGTGAGCACGGTCGTCCCGTTCCCCGGCTCCGAAGCGGCCGACGACACCCCGGCCGACGACGGGTACGACGGGCCGGCCGAGCTGATCGACGGCGAGAACACCGTGGCCGTCACCGTCACGCTGCGCGGGCACTTCGATCCGATCAGCGGCAGGTACAGCTGGTACGGCCGGGTCGCGGCGAGCCCCGAGGTCACCGCGCTGCTCGACGGTGGTGCCCGGAAGGTGCGGCTGCGCACGCCGCACGCCGAGGTCGAGACGGCGCTGTCCGACGTCGACCCGTGGGGCCGGCCCCGGGTCGAGGGCTTCGGGGCGACACCGTTCGCGGTTCTCGACACCCTGCCCGACACCGACGCGGACGCTCGCTAACCTCTGCCCATGGCCGTCGACCAGCAGTACGTCGGACGGGTCTACCCGCCGACCGCACCGTTCGAGGTGGGGCGCGAGAAGATCCGCGAGTTCGCCGAATCCATCAACGACGCGAGCCCGGTCTACCGCGACGCCGACGCCGCCCGGGCGCTCGGATACGACGACGTCATCGCGCCGCCGACCTTCGCGATCGTCATCACCCTGCCGGCCGGGCACCAGGTGATCGAGGACCCCGACCTCGGCATCGACTACTCGCGCGTCGTGCACGGGGAACAGCGCTTCGTGCACCGACGCCCGATCCGGGCGGGCGACGTGCTGCGGGCCGTCGTCACGATCGAGAGCATCCGGGCCGCGGCCGGCAACGACATGGTCAGCACCCGCGCCGACGTGCAGACCCTCGACGGTGAGGACGTCCTCACCGCGTACGCCACGCTCGTCGCGCGGGGGACGGCGTGAGTCCCGCGGTCGGCGACAAGCTGCCGGCGCAGGAGTTCCCGGTGCGGCGGGTCGACCTCGTGCGCTACTGCGGTGCGTCGGGCGATTTCAACCCGATCCACTGGAACGAGCGGTTCGCCAAGGAGGTCGGCCTGCCCGACGTCATCGCGCACGGCATGTTCACCATGGCCACCGCCGTCCGCGTCGTCACCGACTGGACGGGCGACCCGGGTGCGGTGGTCGAGTACGGCGTGCGGTTCACCCGTCCCGTCGTCGTGCCCGACGCCGAGGGGGCGGTGATCTCGGTCAGCGGCGAGGTCAGGTCGGTCCGCGAGGACGGCCTGCTCGAGGTCTCACTGACGGCGACCGTGAACGGGGACACCGTCATGGCAAAGGCGCGGGCCGTGGTCCGCTGGAAGGACGCGGCATGAAGATCGAACGGATGATGCGCCACCACCACCGGGCACCGCACGAGGTGTTCGCGATGGCCTGCACCCAGGCGTTCCAGGAGAAGAAGTGCGCCGACGCCGGCGCGCTCAGCTGGCACGTCACGGTCATCGTCGAGGGCGACACCGCCGTCGTGAAGACCAAGCGCAAGCTGCCGACCATCGGGTTCCCCTCGATGCTGCGCAAGATCGTCCCGTCGGGGGTCACCTCGACCGAGACCATCACCTGGGGCCCGGCGGCCGCCGACGGCTCGCGCACGGCCCAGCTGCACGTCGACTTCCACGGCGCCCCGGCTCGCATGCACGGCACGATCCGCCTCGAACCGCACGAGGACGGTTCGGCGGTCGTCGTGGTCGACGCCGAGTTCAAGGCTCTCGTGCCGGTGGTGGGTGGCAAGATCGAGAAGCTCGCGGCCCCGATCATCGTCTCGGTGATCGATGCCGAGGAGCAGACGGGCCTGACATGGACGGAAGACGCAGCCTGACCTCGCGGCGCCGGGCGGCCCTCGTGCTGCTCGGCGCAACCACGGCGCTGACGGCGTGCACCTCGGCCGTCAGCGGCCACGGCTCGCCCGTCCCGTCCGCCTCGTCCTCGCGGCCGGCTCCGTCGACGAGCGCGTCGTCGACGCCGCCCGGGCCGCCGTCCACCCCGGCCGCGATCGCCTGCCCGACCGCCTACGCGGCCCCGGACCCGAACCGGCCGCGGATGAGTCTCGACTTCGTCATCGCGCCCGGCCACCGCACGGTCAGGGGCACCGAGCACATCTCGTTCACCCCTGATCGCCCGATCACCGAGCTCGTCTTCCGCCTCACCGCCAACACCGCGCCGACCGTGGCCGAGGGCAACCGGATCGTGGTGACCGCGGCCCGGGCCGACCACGGCGCGAAGGCCTACCGGTTCAGCCGGGCCAACGCGGCCCCCTCGACCCAGGGCGGGCTGCTGCGCATCCCCTTCGGGGCGAGCGTCCCGGCCGGCACGACGGTCACCGCCGACCTCGCCTTCACCCTGACGCTCGGCACCGACTCGTTCGACCGGTTCGGCCAGGCCGGCCCGTACGCCTACTTCGCCTCGGCCCAACCCCTGCTGTCCTGGCAGCGCGGCTTCGGCTGGCACGCCGAGGATCTGATCAACTTCCCGGCCGAGAGCGCCACGAGCGAGGCGATGGCGGTCGACCTCGCCGTCCGCGCCCCGGCCGCCGACACCGTGATCATGTCGGGCGACCCGGCCGTCCCGCCGGCGGGCGGCACGATGCGGCGCTGGGTGTCACACCTCGCCTCGGCCCGGGACGTCAGCGTGGCTGCCGGGCCGTTCCAGGTGGCCGACGTCAACGTCGGGAGCACCCGGCTGCGGGTCGGCGCCCCGACCGTCGGGCTGCGCGACGCGCTGGTCCCCGAGTTCGAGCGGGCGCTGCGCGAACTCTCGGCCCGTTTCGGACCCTTCCCGTTCCCGTCGCTGTCGGTCGCCCGGCTGCCGGCCCAGGGTGGCGGCATCGAGTACCCGAGCTCGATCCTGATGCTCGACGGTTCCCGCCTCGTCGCCGTGCACGAGACCGCGCACCAGTGGTTCTACGGGATGGTCGGCGACAGCCAGGCCCTGCACCCGTGGCTGGACGAGGCGTTCGCCGAGTACGCCGAGCAACTGGTCGACCGCGACGCCCCGGCCGACGACGCGCTCAACGCCCCCGGCCCGGTCGACGCCTCCACCGAGTCCTACGGCCACGACGTCGACCGCTATTACTTCACGACCTACAACAAGGGCGCGGCCGCGCTCAACGCCGCCCGGGCCGTCGCCGGCCCGGCGAAATGGGACGCCGCGCTGCGTTGCTACGTGGCCGCGAACGCCTGGCGCATCGTCGTCCCGGCCGACTTCGCCAGGGCGATCGCGGCCTTCCCGGGCGCGATCACGATCCTGCGCGAGGCCGGCGCCCTCAGGTAGCGGCCGCCTCCGACGTGGCCGCCGCCCCCGAGGTGGCCGCCGCCCCACGTTGAGTGGCGAGTTGACGCGTTGAGTGGCGACCTTCTGCGCGCCACTGAACGCGTAACTCGCCACTCAACAGCATGGAAGGGCGCTCGACGAGCAACGGAGGGCGCGGGGGATCAGCCCTCGGCGACGAGCTTGGCGATGCGGCCGACACCCTCGGCGAGGTCGTCGTCGCCGAGCGCGTACGACATGCGGACGTAGCCCGGGGTGCCGAACGCCTCGCCCGGCACAACCGCGACCTCGGCCTCGTCGAGGATGATCCCGGCGAGCTCGGCCGACGTGGCGGCCGTCCGCCCGCGCAGCGGGCGTCCGAGCAGGCCCTTGACCGACGGGTACACGTAGAACGCGCCCTCGGGTTCGGGGCAGACGATGCCGGGGATGTCGCTGAGCATCGAGACGATCGTGCGGCGGCGGCGGTCGAACGCGGCGCGCATCTCGGCCACTGCGGAGAGGTCGCCGGTGACCGCCGCGAGGGCCGCGACCTGGGCGACGTTGTTGACGTTCGACGTCGCGTGCGACTGAAGGTTGGTCGCGGCCTTGATGACATCGAGGGGGCCGATCATCCAGCCGACCCGCCAGCCGGTCATGGCGTAGGTCTTGGCGACGCCGTTCAGCACGACGACCTTCTCGCCGGCGCTGTGGGCGATCGACACGTTCTCGGCGTCGCCGTAGACGAGGTGCTCGTAGATCTCGTCGGTGACGACCCAGATGTCGTGCTCCTTCGCCCATGCACCGATGGCCTCGACCTCGGCCCGCGGGTAGACCGCGCCGGTCGGGTTGGACGGCGAGACGAACAGCAGGATCTTGGTGCGGTGGGTGCGGGCGGCCTCGAGCTGGGCGACCGAGGCCAGGTAGCCGGTGGTCTCGTCGGTGACGACCTCGACCGGCACGCCGCCGGCGAGCTTGATGGCCTCGGGGTAGGTGGTCCAGTACGGCGCGATGAGCAGGACCTCGTCGCCCGGATCGCACAGGGCGGCGAAGGTGTTGTAGACGGCCTGTTTGCCGCCGTTGGTGACCAGCACCTGGGCGGCGTCGACCTCGTAGCCCGTGTCGCGCGCGGTCTTCCCGGCGATGGCGGCGCGCAGCTCGGGCAGCCCGGCGACCGGCGTGTACCGGTGGTTCTTCGGGTCGCGGCAGGCCGCAACCGCGGCCTCGACGATGTAGTCGGGCGTCGGGAAGTCGGGTTCACCCGCCCCGAAGCCGATGACCGGGCGGCCGGCGGCCTTGAGGGCCTTGGCCTTGGCGTCGACGGCCAGAGTGGCGGATTCGGCGATGGCGGCGATGCGGGCCGATACTCGGCGCGAGGTGGCGTCTCCCATGACACCCATCGTCCCAGACCGGCGCAGCCGCGTTTGCCGCCCTCCCAGCCGCGAGCCAGCCGCGCGCGGGGTCGGCCGATCGTCACCGGGTTGGAGCGGGCAGGGGGTGACACGTAGACTCGCCCACCGGGGTCCATTGCGGGCCTTGCGTCAGCATGCACTCGCGCGAGGCCGGATGATCTCCCAGTCCCTAGGGGCGTGGCTCAATTGGTAGAGCACCGGTCTCCAAAACCGGCGGTTGCAGGTTCAAGTCCTGTCGCCCCTGCGCAGTACCTGCAAGTGTCAGTTCCGTTCGCATCGTGAGAGGAAAGCCGTGACTGCGACTCGCACCGAGTCCCCGGCGTCGCGCCCGTCCAAGGGCCGTGGCGGACGTCCGACGCGCTTCGTCCGCGAGAGCGTCTCGGAGATGCGCAAGGTGCTCTGGCCCTCGCGCAGTGAGCTCGTCACGTACTCGATCGTGGTCATCATCTTCGTGGTGATCATGGTTGCGATCGTCGCCGGGCTCGACATCGGATTCGCCAAGCTGGTGCTGCTGACATTCGGCTGACCGGCCGCGCCGAACTCCGGCGCCCAGCCGTGGCAGGAATCCGTCCGAACCAAGATTTCAGAGAAGAGTTGATCGTGTCCGAGTACAGCGACGCCGAGCGGGAGACCCCTCCGGCGGTCGACGAGACCTCTGACGACTTCGGCGCCTCATCGGTCCGCAGCGGGTCCGCCCAGGCCGACGACGACGGCCCGGTCGACCTCGACTCCGCCTGCCGGCTGCTCGGCGGCGACAACGACGAGCCGACGACCAACCCGGCCGACGACGACGATCTCGACCTGGGCGCACCGCCGGCCTCGACCGACGACGACGAGGACACCACGCTCCCCGACATCGCCCCGGCCGAGGGCGACGACGACGAGGCCGAGACGGGCGCCGAGGGCGACGACGACGAGGACCCGGTCGAGACGCTGCGCCGCGAGCTGCGCACCCAGTTCGGTGACTGGTACGTCGTGCACTCCTACGCCGGCTACGAGAACAAGGTGAAGACCAACCTCGAGAGCCGCATCCAGTCGCTCGACATGGAGGACTACATCTTCCAGGTCGAGGTGCCGACCGAAGAGGTCGTGGAGATCAAGAACGGCAAGCGCCAGCAGGTGCAGCGCAAGGTCTTCCCCGGCTACATCCTCGTGCGCATGGAGCTCACCGACGACTCGTGGGGCGCGGTGCGCAATACCCCGGGCGTCACCGGCTTCGTCGGCGCCACCTCGCGGCCGTCCCCGCTGACGCTCGACGAGGTCGTCAAGATCCTCGCCCCCGCGACCGAGCGGGCGCAGCGCCTCGCGCAGCCCGGCAAGACCGGCGCCGCCACGAGCGACAAGCCGCAGGTCACGGTCGACTACGAGGTCGGCGAGTCGGTCACCGTCATGGACGGCCCGTTCGCCACCCTGCCGGCCACGATCAGCGAGATCGACCCGGTCCACCAGAAGTTGCACGTGCTGGTCTCGATCTTCGGACGCGAGACTCCCGTCGAGCTGGCCTTCAGCCAGGTCTCGAAGATCTGATCCCGCCCGCCCTACCCGTCTAGAAGAAGAGAAGTCATGCCTCCGAAGAAGAAGCTCTCCGCCGTCATCAAGCTGCAGATCCAGGCGGGCGCGGCGAACCCGGCGCCGCCGGTCGGCCCCGCGCTGGGCCAGCACGGCGTCAACATCATGGAGTTCTGCAAGGCCTACAACGCGGCCACCGAGTCGCAGCGCGGCCAGATCGTGCCCGTCGAGATCTCGGTCTACGAGGACCGCTCGTTCACCTTCGTCACCAAGACGCCGCCGGCTGCGCGCCTGCTGCTGAAGGCCGCCGGGGTCGACAAGGGCAGCGGCGAGCCGCACACCAAGAAGGTCGCCAAGGTCTCCATGGCCCAGGTCCGCGAGATCGCCGAGACCAAGATGGAAGACCTCAACGCCAACGACATCGACCAGGCCGCGAAGATCATCGCCGGTACCGCCCGCTCGATGGGCATCACGGTCGAGGGCTGAGCCCCAGCCCGCAGTACCAGTGGGAGGTCACCGAAGGCCGGTGACCGCTGACCACGGACCCGGGTCCGATCCGGGAGAAGAGAGAACAGCAATGAAGCGCAGCAAGGGTTACCGCAAGGCCGCCGAGTTGGTCGAGGAAGGCAAGATCTACTCCCCGCTCGAGGCCGCGAACCTGGCCAAGCAGGTCTCCCCCACGAAGTTCGACGGCACCGTCGAGGTCGCCCTGCGCCTGGGTGTCGACCCGCGCAAGGCCGACCAGATGGTCCGCGGCACGGTCAGCCTGCCGCACGGCACCGGCAAGACCGCCCGCGTCATCGTCTTCGCGACCGGCGACAAGGCCGAGGAGGCCCGTGCCGCCGGTGCGGACAAGGTCGGCAGCGACGACCTGATCCAGGAGATCACCGACGGGTTCCTCGACTTCGACGCCGCCATCGCGACGCCGGACCAGATGGCCAAGGTCGGCCGCATCGCCCGCGTGCTCGGCCCGCGTGGCCTCATGCCGAACCCGAAGACCGGCACCGTCACCCCCGACGTCGCCAAGGCCGTCACCGACATCAAGGGCGGCAAGATCAGCTTCCGGGTCGACAAGCAGGCCAACCTGCACCTCGTCATCGGCAAGGCGTCCTTCGACGCCGAGAAGCTGGTCGAGAACTACGCCGCGGCGCTGGACGAGATCCTGCGGGCCAAGCCGTCCTCGTCGAAGGGCAAGTACCTGAAGAAGGTCACCTTCGCGACCACGATGGGCCCGGGCATCCCGGTCGACTCGAACCGCACCCGCAACCTGCTCGAGGACACGGCCCCGCAGGCCTGACCCACGACGCACCGCAGAGCCCGGCCCCACGAGGGGCCGGGCTCTGCGCGTTGAGGGGCCCGGATTCTCAGGCGCATCGGCTAGCGTGGCCGGGCCCGAAAGATCACGTTCGTCAGGAGTTCCCGGTGCGCCGTCTCGTCGCCGTCCCGCTCGTCGCCGCCCTCGTCCCGCTCGGGGTCGCGGTCGTCGCCGCCGCCCCGGCCCACGCGGCCACGGTCAGCACGCCCGGCGGCTATGTCGCGGTCTCGCCCAAACGCGTCGCCGACACCCGCGTCGGACTGAACGTGCCGAAGGCCCGGGTCCGGGCCGGTCAGACGGTGACGGCCGCGATCCTCGGCCACGGCGGGCTGCCCGGTTCGGACGTCTCGGCGGTGCAGGTGACGATCACCGTGCTGTCACCCACCGCCGGCGGTGGCATCACCGCCTTCGGTGGCGGATCGGCGCCGGGCACCACCAACCTGCAGTTCAGCGCCGGTCAGGCAGTCTCGGACGAGGCGATCGTGCCGGTCGCGGGACGCGGCATCCGCGTCAAGGACACCCAGTCGAGCGGCACGGTCGACGTGATCGTCGACCTGCAGGGCTACTACCGCGCCGGCACTCCGACGCAGCCGGGTGCGTACCACCCGCTGCCGAGCGCGGTCCGCGCGATCGACACCCGCACCGGCACCGGGCTGGCCAGGAGGGCGCCGCTCGGCGGCCGGGCGGCCGTCGTGGCGACCCCGCGCGGCACCGGGCTGCCGGCCACCGGCGTCGGGGCGGTCGCCGTCACCATCACCGCGGTCGGGCCGACGCGACCCGGCTCGATCGTGGCCTGGCCCTACGGTTCGGGACGCCCGCTGTCGGCCTCGCTGTACTTCGCCGCGCGCAAGGGCGGATCCGCGTTCGCCGTCGTGCCGCTCGCCGGTGGCCACCTCGATCTCTACAACTCCGCGACGGCCGCGGTGAACGTCGTCGTCGACGTCGTCGGCTACTACGCCGCCGGGGTGCCGACGGCCGCCGGCGCGTTCGGCCCGCTCGCGGCCCAACGGGTCTACGCCGCCGGCTTCGCGGCCGGGCAGACGAAGCCCGTCCGGGTCACCGGCGCCGGGGTGCCCCGGCCGGGCGGCACGGTCGCCCTCGTGTCGATCACCGTCGTCTCGCCGTCGCGCGGGGGCGGCATCACCGCGTGGCAGTCGGCGGTCGCTCGGCCCGGCACCACGACGATGCAGTTCTCGGCGGGCCAGGA
>NZ_DASYFV010000036.1:0-59049 GCF_036000465.1 Jatrophihabitans sp.
TGGTGTGCTCCTCGCCCGCGGCGCTGAAGCGCCACGTCGACCGGTTCGTGAAGCCCTTGATCGAGTCGAACGCGATGACCGAGTCCTGCTCCCACTCGGTGACCTCGATCGTCGAGCTCAGCTTCACCGGCTTCACCGCGAACGTGCCCGCGAAGGTCGCGCCCAGGCCGTGGTCCAGGCCGCCGACCGGCTCGAAGCGGGACAGCCCGAACATCCACGAGGTGGCCGTGCGGTAGTCGTCGACGTACGCGAACGCCACCGGCAGCGGCGCGTTGCAGATGCCCTCGTGATGAATGTCGACCATGCGAGGAAATCTAATCGCGGGCGGCGGCCAGCGCCTCCCGAGGTGAGCGCGGCGACACCGTCCGCGGGCCGCCGCGGCCCAGCCCGAGACCGATCGCGCCGGCGACGACCGAGAGCCCGACGCCGACCCACCAGCCGGCGTCGTAGCGGGCCACCGTGCCGCCGGCCGCGCCCAGGATCGTGATCAGCACGGCGACGCCGAGGGCCGAGGCGATCTGACGACCGGAGTTGACCGTGCCCGACGCGGTGGCCGACCGCTCGGTGGGCAGCGCGGTCGCGCCGGCCGCGATGAACGAACTCAGCGCCAGCCCGACCCCGGCGCCACCGATCAGCATGCTGGGGAGCAGGTCGCGCAGGTAGTCGGGCGTCGCGGTCGCCGCGGCGATCCGCCAGACCAGCCCGAGCGCGAACAGCGCGCTGCCGACGGCGGTCAGCGGCCCGAGCCCCACGCGAAGGACGAGGCGGGCCGACCACGCGGTCACGAACGGCACCATCAGCGGTCCGGGCGCCATCGCCAGACCGGTGCGCAGCGGCGAGTAGTGCCACACGGCCTGGCACCACAGCGAGTTCGACAACAGCATGATCGCGAACGCGGCGCTGAACGCGACGGTGCCCGCGTTGGCGATCGCGAAGCGGCGCACCCGCAGCAGGTGCAGCTCGACGAGGGGGTGGGCGTGCCGCATCGAGCGCCACAGGAACAGCGCTGAGCCGACGACGCCGGCGGCGAGCAGACCGATGGTGCGTCCGGACGTCCACCCCCAGCCGGGGGCCTCGACGAGCGCGCCGGTCAGGGACGCCACCGCCGCCACCAGCAGCGCGGCGCCGGCCAGGTCGGGGATGGGCTCGCGTGAGCGCGGCGCCGGGTGCGGCAGGACCCGCAGCCCGACGGCCAGGGCCGCGATGCCGATCGGCAGGTTCACCACGAAGACCCACCGCCAGTCGAGGGTGACGAGGAGCCCGCCGATCACCGGGCCGCAGACAGCGGCGACCGCGCCGATCGCCGACCAGCTGCGGGCCGCATTCGTCCGGGACTCGGCGGGCACGGCCGCCATGAGCAGGGCCAGGGACGCGGGCAGCTGGGCCGCCGCCCCTGCGGCCTGGGCGATGCGAGCGACGACGAGCACGGCCAGGTTCGGCGCAAGCCCGCAGGCGGCCGAGGCGAGGGTGAAGACGACGACGCCGCCGAGGAACACCTTCCGGTGACCGACGCGGTCGCCCAGCCGACCGGCCGGCACGAGCAGGGCCGCGAGCGTCACGGCGTAGGCGTTGAGCACCCATGAGACATCGGCGAGCGAGGCGGAGAGGCTCGTGCCGATGGCGACGAACGCGACGTTCACGATCCACAGATCGAGGTTCGCCATGAACACCGCGGCGGCGATGACGGTCAGGACGATCAACCGACGTTGGTTTGAATCTCGAACTGGCATGGCGCGACGGTAGCGCCCGTCAGTTTGATATGCAAACCTTGACGGGTGACCCGCGAACCTCTCGACGTGCCCGCCGTCGCCGGACGTCCGTGCTCGGTCGCCGGAGCCCTGGAGATCATCGGCGACCGGTGGTCGCTGCTCATCGTGCGCGAGGTGATCTTCGGCAACCACCGCTTCGGCGAGATCGCCCGCAACACGGGTGCCCCGCGCGACCGGCTCGCGGCGCGGCTCAAGGCGCTCGTCGCGGCCGGCATCCTCGAGCAACGCGAGTACCAGGCCAGTCCGCCCCGCTCGGACTATCACCTGACCCGGGCCGGCCGGGAGCTCGGCTCGGTGCTGCAGGTCCTGCGCGAATGGGGCGATCGCTGGGCGGTGGAGTCACCGCCGGTGTCGGTGCGCCACCACGATCACGAACTCCGGGTCGGGTCGGTGTGCGCGGTGTGCGGCGAGCGGGTGCGCGCCGCCGACATCGCCCGGTCGATGCGCGTCGACGGGTGGGACATGGCCGGCCCGACCGGCTGAAGTCAGCGGGTGATGAATTCGCTCGAGCCGAGTACCCGTACGACCGTGATCTCGATGGCGACGCGGAGGGGGTTCTCGCGCGGGACCCGGTAGCGCTCGGCGTAGCGGGCGACCGCCTCGGCGACGCGGTCCGGGGCGTCGTGCACCGCGGCCGCGCCCTCGAGGGTCAGCCACCGGCGCCCGTCCACCTGGCACACCGCCACCGGGCCGCCCGCGGCGGCATTGCGCGCCTTCCGACTCGAGCCGCTGGTGATGATCCGGGCGATCCGCGAATCCGGATCGTAGGTGAACCCGACCGGCGTGACATGCGGTGTGCCGTCCGCTCGCAGGCTCGTGAACGACGCCAGGTGGTGTACGCGGAGGAATTCGAGCGCGGCCGGGGTCAGCTGCGCGGCAACGGACGGCACCCGGCTCAGGCGAGCTGGCGGTCGTCGTTGGGTAGCACGGGCGGGGTCTCGTCGACCTCTTCGCCCCCGCCGCCGCCGCTGCACCACGGGCACCACGGCTGCAACCGGCGGTGGGTGGTGTTGGCCAGCACGAGGTAGATCATCGACGACTGGATGACGGCCCAGGCCACGCGTCCCAGCGTGGTCGTGAGGAAGTTCGAGCCGATCAGCGCGGCGAGGTAGGGGATCAGGAAGCGGGGCTCGGAACCGGTGTGGGCCAGCCAGAAGCGGCGCTGGAACCGGTTCGCCTGCTCGGACGGGTTCAGCGGCATCGACAGCACGCAGTGCTCGCACAGGCGGCGGTCGTGGTGGCGCATCAGCAGCCAGCTGACGATGACGAAGGCGAACAGGAGCACCGGCAGGGTGATGGCGAGGAGGCCGGGAGGCGGGAACAGCCCGATGGCGATGGCGCCGCCGATCGCGCCCATCAGCATTCCCGTGGAGTAGTGGCCGAGCCGGTCGGCCATGCGCTGCGTCCGCGGAACGTCGGCGTAGAAGCTGGTCATTCGTCCCCCTGAGCCCGCGTCGCGTCGGCGGCGGCGTCAGGCTCGACTCCAGGATGCCCCGAGAACCGGCCGGCCTCACGCACCCCTATCGTCCGCTTAACGAGACCGGCCCGCCATCCGTTACGGATGGCGGGCCGGTTCTGGTTCAGCGACCGGGGTTACCGGCTGAACTTGCCCCGCGTGCGGTAGAACGTGGCGCCGCCACCCGCGAGCACCAGCCCGAGGAGGACCAGCACCAGCGGCAGGGCCGGCGTGCTGTCACCGTGTCCGGCCGCACCAGCGGGGACGCCGGTCGGCAGCTGCGTGTTCGGCGCCGAAATCGTCGGAGCCGGTGCGCTGGTGGTCGGGGCGACGACCGCGGTGCTCGGGCCGGCCGCAGCACTGGCCAGGGCGAGCGAGGCTGCCTTGCCGCCGAGCAGGTCGATCTCGATGGCCCGGACGACACCCTGGCCGCTGACAACCGAGGTCGCCTGGTTCGGGGTGGCCGCGAGCTTGCTGGTGAAGACGTACTTCGGCTTGGCCGCACCGTTCAGCGGGAACGCACCCTGCTGGACGTTGACGCCGATGGCCAGCAGGTTCGACAGCTGGTCGGTGAGCGTCTTCAGGCCCGGCGCACCGGCGCTGCTGAGCGACTGGGCGATGCCGCTCAGGGCCGTGGTCAGCTGGGCCTGTCCGGTGGTCAGCGTCCCGACCAACGCGCCGAGCGCGGTCTGGACCGCCGACGGCAGCAGCGCGAGGCAGCCGCTGCCCAGCTTCTGCAGCGGGGTGGTGATGCCCGAGATCAGACCCGACAGGCCGTTGGCGAGGATGTCGCCGAGGTTGTTGAGCAGGTAGGCCAGCAGGTCGGTGTTCGCCGGCAGCGTGTTGATGTTGAGGTGCAGCACGTGCAGCAGGACGCCGAGGTCGACCGTCAGGGTTGCCGAGGACGGATCGACGACCACGGCGTACTTGCTCGGGTCGGTCGGGTCCTGGTCCAGCTTGATCGTGGGCGGGAGCGTGCCGGATGTGAGTGCGCACTTGGCGTTGCCCAGACTGGGTCCGCCCAGCAGGGCGAGCGCGTCGGTGAGCTGCTTGATCAGTGCGTTCACCTGGGCGCCGCCGGCCGCGAGCTGCTGGAGCAGCTGACCGAGCGCGGGCGAGCCGAGCACGAGCCGCAGCCCGGCGACCTGGTATTGCGGGGTGTTGAATGCCCCGCCGGCGGCGGTCTGGGCCAGCGCGGACACGGCGCCGATCTGGGCCTGGACGCCCCCGAGGGCGGCGGCGGTGGTGTTGCCCGAGCCGCCAGGAAGGCCCGGGATGGCGACGGAGCCGAGGGCGGCCGAGCTCAGGTCGATGGTCGCGTTGGCCGGGAAGTCCGACGAGCCGCCGAGGGAGACCCCGCCGGAGTTGGCGACGGCGCCCGAGGCGCCGTAGGAGGCACCGGTCGTCTTGGCGACCGCGACCTGGTTGACCGCGCCGAGGGTGAAGACTCCGCCGCCCGGGAGCTGCAGGGCGCCGGTCAGCGGGAGCTTGATCGCGTTGAGCGCGGTGACGTCGAGCGGGTTGCGCGAGTCGGCGTCCGGCGCGGCCTGCGCCCGGGCGTCGGCGACATCGGCGAGACCCTGGATCGGTTTGCCGCCGGCCGAACCGTCGACGAACCGCCCGACGGACTGTGCGGCCGGCGTGGCCGCACCGGCGGCCGGGCCTCCCGCGCTGACGATCGCGGTGGTCGCGACGCCGATGGCGGCACCGGCAGCGATGAGGCGTACCGAGCGCCTCCGGGCGGCTCGTCCTAGGGGGGAACGTGCGGGGGTGGCGGACATGCAGGGCCTCTCACTCGACTAACGGGACACCGGGCGGTCCCCACGGGGCGGAACCGACGCGATCGAACAGCGTCGTGTGCGCTTTCCATCATCAACGAGCGGCGGTCACTCTGGATGCGGGAAAATAACGACGCATTTACGCGGAATTACGCGGTGCGAGTCTCCGAAAGCCCGGCGGGCATGCCGAGTGGCACCGGGCCGTACCGTAGCGCGGCGGGCGCCGATTCAGGAACCGCGGGGCTACGGGGAGTGATTGGTTGCATCCTCACGTAATTGGCCCCTAACGGTGGGCGAATGTCTTGCTCGCCCTGGTTCGGCCAGAGCGACATCGCCCGCTCGGCCTGGGCCGTGATGGACAGCGAGGGGTTGACGCCGAGGTTGGCCGAGAGCGTCGAACCGTCGACCACGTGCAAACCGTCATAACCGTACAAACGGTGGTACGGGTCGATTACGCCGTTATCGAGCGAGTCGCCGATTGCGCACCCACCGATGAAATGCGCCGTCATCGGAATGTTCATCAGGTCGCCCCAGGTGCCACCGGCGATTCCGTCGACGTTCTCGGCCAGCTGCTCGGCCGCGCGATTCGCGACCGGGATCCAGGTCGGGTTGGGTTCACCCTCGCCCTGCTCGGACGTCAGCTTCGAGAAGCCGAACCGACTCTTCTTGCGCATCACCGTTATCGAATTGTTGAGCGTCTGCATGACGAGCAAGATGATCACTCGCTCGGACCACTTGCGCGGGATGAGCATCCGCATCCGCAGCGGGTGCCGCACCAGGGTGGTCAGGAACTGCCACCACCGGTGCCGGCGGGTGCCGCCGTCGGTGAGCAGTGTGTTGAGCAGCCCCATGGCGTTGCTGCCCTTGCCGTACCGGCACGGCTCGATGTGCGTGTTCTCGTCCGGGTGCCAGGACGACGTGATCGCCACGCCCTCGGTGTAGTCGTGCTCCCGGGTACCGACACTCACGCCGAGCAGCGCCTCGGAGTTGGTGCGGGTCAGGTAACCGAGCCGCCGCGAGATGTTGGGCAGGCTCGTCTCGCGGAGGCGGTGCAGCAGCTTCTGGGTGTTGTAGGTGCCGGCCGAGAAGATCACCTGGTCCGCGGTGAAGGTCGAGGTCCGCCTGCGCCACGAGCCGGTGCGCGCGGTGGTCACCTCGTAGCCGCCGTTGGGCCGCGGCCGGACATCGGTGACGGTCGTCAGCGGGTGGATCTCGGCGCCGTTCTTCTCGGCGAGGAAGAGGTAGTTCTTGACGAGCGTGTTCTTCGCGCCGTGCCGGCAGCCGGTCATGCACTCGCCGCACTGGATGCAGCCGGTGCGCTCCGGTCCCTCGCCGCCGAAGAACGGGTCGGCCACGGTGGTGCCGGGCTCCTGCGCACCATCACGGCCGAAGAAGACGCCGACGTCGGTGGGCTTGAACGTCTCGGCCTTGCCGAACTGGGCCGCGAGGCGCTGCATCTGCAGATCGCTCGGCGTGATGGTCGGGTTGGCGACGACGCCGAGCATGCGGCGGGCCTGGTCGTAGTGCGGCTTGAGCTCGTCGCGCCAGTCGGTGATGTGGGCCCACTGCGGGTCCTCGAAGAACGGGGCCGGCGGTTCGTAGAGGGTGTTCGCGTAGTTGAGCGAGCCGCCGCCGACACCGGCGCCGGCCAGGATCACGCAGTCCTTGAGGACGTGGATGCGCTGGATGCCCTTGAGGCCGAGCTTCGGCGCCCACACGAAGTCGCGCAGGTGCCATGAGTTCTTGGGCAGCGCGTCGTCGCTGAAGCGCCGGCCCGCCTCGAGGATGCCGACCCGGTAGCCCTTCTCGGTCAGCCGCAGCGCCGAGACGCTCCCGCCGAAGCCGGAGCCGATGACCAGGACGTCGTAGTGGGACAACGGGGTACACCTCGCGCACTCGTTATTGACTTGCACTCAATAAGTGCGCAGTTTACGGGCCGGTAACCCGAGTTTCAATCGGTACTTGGTACCTCGCGGCCGAAGAACGCTGCGGTCTCGGCGGCCGACGGCGAGCCGACCCGCGGATCGGCCCCGGCCGCGAGCAGCGTGTCGACGACGGAGTCCTCGCCCTTGAACACCGCCCCGGCCAGCGGCGACTGCCCGCGGTCGTTGAGCTGGTCGACATCCGCCCCGCGCTGGGCCAGGGCGGCCACGACCGCGGCGTGCCCGTGGTAGGCCGCCAGCATCAGCAGCGAATTGCCGGAGGCGTCGGTCAACCCGACCGGAACACCGGCATCGAGGTAGGCGACGAGATCCTCGAGCCGCCCGTCACGGGCAAAGTCGAACAACCGATGCGCCAGCTCGACAGCTTCTGGATCAGGTGGGCCCACGCAACCGAGGGTAGGAGGTCGACCGCGAAAGTCGTGAGCGCCGAGAATCGAGCACCACCGCGATGAGCGGTTAACCGAACCGTCCGCTGATGTAGTCCTCGGTTCGCCGGTCGGACGGGTTGGCGAAGATCTTCTCGGTGTCGTCCATCTCGACGAGCTGGCCGGGCTTGCCGACCGCCGAGAGGTTGAAGAACGCGGTGCGGTCCGATACCCGGGCAGCCTGCTGCATGTTGTGGGTGACGATCACGATCGTGTACGTCTCCTTCAGTGTCTGGATGAGGTCCTCGATCGCGAGCGTCGAGATCGGGTCCAGGGCCGAGCAGGGCTCATCCATCAGCAGCACCTGCGGCTCGACCGCGATCGCGCGAGCGATGCAGAGCCGCTGCTGCTGGCCGCCGGAGAGGCCGGCCCCGGGCTTGTCGAGCCGGTCGCGCACCTCGTCCCAGAGGTTCGCACCGCGCAGCGACTTCTCGACGATCGTGTCCGTCTCGGACTTCTTCATCCGCTTGCTGTTCAGCTTCAGCCCGGCGACGACGTTGTCGTAGATCGACATGGTCGGGAAGGGGTTCGGCCGCTGGAACACCATGCCGATCGTGCGGCGCACGTCGACGGGGTCCACGTCCTTGGCGTAGATGTCGTCGCCGTCGAGCATGACCTTGCCCTCGACGCGGGCGCCGGCGATCACCTCGTGCATGCGGTTGAGCGTGCGCAGCACGGTCGACTTGCCGCAGCCGGAGGGGCCGATGAAGGCGGTGATGCTGCGCGGGGCGACGGTGAGCGACACCCCACTGACGGCGAGGAACTTGCCGTAGTAGATGTCGAGCTCGCGGGTCTCGATGCGCTTGGCCATGTGAGTGCTTCTCCTGATCGAGGTCGCGGTCAGGCGACCTTGGTGCGTCGGCCGATGAGCCGAGCGATGAGGTTGAGGGCCATCACGATGACGATGAGCGTGAGGGCGGCGCCCCAGAGCCGGTCGGGGGCGTAGTTCGCGACGGTTCCCGCGACACGCTTACCGGTGACGGGGTCAAGGTGGTAGACGCCTTGCCCGGTCGGCGTGTTTATGTTGGTGAACTGATCGTTGATGAGACCCGGCAGCGAGCTCTGGAACCCGTTGAACAGGTTGGTGTTCGTCGTCGTCGAGTAGCCGACCAGGATCAGCAGCGGCGCGGTCTCGCCGGCGACCCGGGCGACGCCGAGCACGATGCCGGTGATGAGCCCGTTGAAGGCGGTCGGCAGCACGACGCGAACGATCGTCCTCCACTTCGGCACGCCGAGGGCGTAGGACGCCTCGCGCAGCTCGTTGGGTACCAGCCGGAGCATCTCCTCGGTGGTGCGCACGATGACCGGGATCATCAGGATCACCAGGGCGAACGACACGAGCCAGCCGGCCCGGAACCCCTGCAGGGTGGTCACGAACAGCGCGTAGATGAACAGCGCGGCGACGATGGACGGGATACCGGTGAGGATGTCGACCATGAACGTGGTCATCTTGGCGAGTGGACCACGGGCGTACTCGACGAGGTAGATGCCGACGAGGAGTGCTATCGGCACCGAGATGACCGTGCACAGCGCGACCTGCTCGGCGGTGCCGATGATGGCGGCCGAGGCTCCTCCGCCTTTGGTCTTGAAGTCGATGCCGGCCTGGTCGCTGTTCCACCACCCGGCGTCCACGATCACGTGGAAGCCCTTGCTGATCACGGTGTAGAGCAACCAGATCAGCGGTATCAGCGCCAGGCCGAAGGCGAGCGTCACGAGCCCGGTGGCGATGTTGTTCTTCACCTTGCGCAGGCCGCGGGCCTTGCTGAAGGTGAGCCCGCTCGACGGCGGCGCGGTCATCGTGCTCACGCGAAGTCCTTCCGGCGGTTGACGATCGCCCGGGCCGCGGAGTTCACCACGAAGGTGAGCACGAACAACACCAGCCCGGCCGCGATGTAGGCGCCGGTGGACTGCGGGTTGTTGAACTCGGCCGAGCCGTTCGCGATCTTCGAGGCGAAGGTCTCGCCACCGCGCAGGATGGAGAAGCTGAACGGGCCGCCGACGGTCGAGAGGATGAGATAGACCGCGATCGTCTCGCCGAGGGCGCGGCCGAGGCCGAGCATGGAGCCGCTCACCACGCCGGCCCGGCCGTAGGGCAGCACGGCCATGCGGATCATCTCGTAGCGGGTCGCGCCGAGGGCGAGGGCGGCCTCGATGTTGGCGATGGGTGTGCGCTCGAAGACGTCGCGGCTGATCGCGGTGATGATCGGCAGGATCATGACCGCCAGCACCACGGCGCCGTCGAAGATCGTGCTGTTGGGCTGCTTGAAGTCGAACAGCGGCAGGGGGATGTGCGCCAAGAAACGCTGCACCGGCTCGAGGGCCGTGGCCAGTACGGTCGCCCCCCAGATGCCGTAGACGATCGACGGGATCGCGGCGAGCAGGTCGATGACGTAGGCGACCGGGCGGGCTACGCGGGCCGGGGCGTACTGGGTGATGAAGAGTGCGATTCCGACCGCGATCGGGACCGCGACCACGAGTGCGATCAGCGAGATGATGACCGTCACCCAGAGCAGGTTGGCGATGCCGAACCGCAGGTTGCCCGGGTCGGTACCCCACTCCGTCGAGGTCAGGAAGTTGACCTTGTCGTCGGCGATCGAGGGCACCGACTTGATGAGCAGGAACGTCGCGATGAGGACGACGATGAGGATGACGGTGACGGCCGCCGCCGAGCTGAGTCCCAGGAAGATCCGGTCGCCGAACCTGGCGCGGCCGCCGCCGCTCGCGATTCCCGAGCCGGACACCTTGCTCGCGTCGGTGTGTCGGCCACCGAGAGCCACTTCGGACTCGATCGGTGACTCCAATCGACGGCCGTCGTGTGCCGCGACAGGCTCGACCGACTCGCCACCGACCCGCGGAGCGGGCAGCGGTTCGCGGGGCTCGGAGCGTTCGGTCATGATCTCTCGTTCACTCATGGGGATCACCTGCCGGAATCCTGTGTGCCCCGCCGGTCCACGCTATCGGCGCGGACCGGCGGGGCAAGGTGTGAAGCGGTTCGGATCGTCAGCTGATCTTGGCGATCGACGCCTTGACCTTGGCCTGCAGTGCGGCCGGCAGCGGCGCGTAGCCGAGGCCGGCGAGCGCCGACTGGCCGCCGTCCACTGTGTAGTTCAGGAAGTTCTTGACGAACGTCCCGGTGGCGGTCGACTTGTACTTGGTGCAGACGACCTCGTAGGTGACCAGGATGATCGGGTAGGCCCCGGCCGCGGACGGCTTGTAGTCGATCGACAGGCTGAGGTCGTCGCCGGTGCCCTTGATCGTCGCGGTGCCTGCGGCCACGCTGGCGCTGTCCTTCGAGACGTCCACCGGGCCCGCGCCGCTGTCGACCGAAACGGTCGCAAGGCTGGCCCCGGCCGCGAACGAGTACTCCATGTAGCCGATCGAACCCTCGGTCGAACCGACGGCCGCGGCGACGCCCTGCGACTTCGCCTTGCCCTGACCGGCGAACACCTTGGCCGCGTTGTCCTTGGCCGGCTTGGCGGTGAAGTCGGCCGGGTCGGTCTTGGACAGGTACTTCTCGAAGTTCTGCGTCGTGCCCGAGGCGTCCGAGCGGTAGACGACGTTGATCGCCGTGCTCGGCAGCTTCACGCCGCTGTTCTTGGCCGCGATGGCCGGGTCGTTCCAGGTCTTGATCTTGCCGGTGAAGATCTTGGCGATCAGCTCGGGCGTGAGGACCAGCTTGTTGACACCGTTGAGCTTGTAGCCGATGGCGATCGGGCCGACGACCATCGGGAGGTCGAGGGCCGGGCTGCCACAGCGCTTGGCGGCGGCGGCGGGCTCGCCCTTGGCCGGGTCGAGGGCGGAGTCGGAGCCGGCGAAGTCGACCTGGCCGCCGGTGAAGCTGCTCACGCCCGCGCCGGAGCCGGTCGGGTTGTAGTTGATCTTGGCTCCGGAGCAGGCCTTGGTGTAGGCGTTGATCCAGGCGGTCATCGCGTTGGTCTGGGCGGTCGAACCCTCGCCGTTCAGCGTCCCGGTCGAACAGGTGGGCGCCGCACCGGCGGTGCTGGCCGAGGCGGATGCCGAGGTGGAGGTGGTGGCGGGGGTCGAACTGCCCCCGGCGGTCGTCGAGGTGGACGAGCCCCCGGTGCTGCTGCTGCTGCAGGCGGCGAGCGCCGCGGTGGCGACGAGCACGCCCGCGGCCAGGCCGGCACGGTTGAGCTTCACGATCGGTTCTCCTTCGTCGATTGACCTTTCGAGTCAGGACGCTAGGAGCGGTAAGTGGCGCATCGGGGTGGCCAGGGTGAACGACGGGTGAATGACACGACCCGGTCAGATGTCCGCTGCGAATGGTGTGCGTGGCCACCAGGTGAACGGGCTCACAGTGAGCTGACGGTCCGCCACTGGACATCGCGGCCGAATCGGGTGAAACCGTCGCGTTCGTAGAGCCGCATCGCCGCGGCGTTGTCACCGTCGACGTACAGCAGCACCTCCGGGCAGCCGCGCGACTGCAGGTGGGACAACCCGCGGGCGAGCAGCGCCGCGCCGAGCCCGAGGCCCTGTGCGTCCGGCGCTACGCCGAGCACGTACACCTCGCCCGAGCCGTCCGGGTGCACCTTGGTCCAGTGGAAGCCGAGCAGGGTGTCGCCCCGCTCGGCCAGCAGGAAGCCGTCGGCGTCGAACCAGCTCTCGGCCATCCGGGCGTCGAGATCGGCCTGCGTCCACTGCCCCTGCTCGGCGTGCGCGGCGAACGCGGCCGCGTTGAGGGCGAGCCAGGCGGCGTCGTCGCGGCCGGGCACGAACGTCCGTACGAGCACGCCGTCGGCCACCGGCGGGATGGGGATCTCGCTGTCGAGTGGGCGCCGGAGCTGGTGCAGTTCGCGGATCGCGGTGAAGCCGCGGGCCTGGAACACCGCGACGAGCCGGCTGCGCCCCCCGTGCGACCAGATGAGCAGGACGTCGCGCTCGGCCACGGCGTCGAGCAGCGGCCCGATCGCGTCGGGCTGCGCGGCGATCTCGAGACCGTCGCCGTCGAGCTGCGCGTACCCGGCCAGCGCGTCACCGGCGCGGGCGATCACGTGCGAGACCGCATGCGAGCCCAACTGGCTGAGCGTCTGGTCCGACAGAGGCGGGCTGCCGTCCGCCCGCTCGACCGCCACCGCGAGCGCGCGGATCTCGGCCCGAAGGTTGTCGTCGGGGGTCGTCGTCTCGATGGTCAGCGGCACGCGTCCGACCGTAGCGGGACGTCAGCCGGTGAAGCGGGTCTCCAGGTCGGCGATCGCGTCGCTCGGCGCGCTGCTGCCCGAGTCGCGCCGGCTGCTCGCCACATCGGCCGGCCGCACGAACTTGTAGCCGACGTTGCGGACCGTGCCGATCATGGCCTCGTACTCGACGCCGAGCTTGGCCCGCAGCCGCCGCACGTGGACATCGACGGTGCGGGTGCCGCCGAAGTAGTCGTAGCCCCACACCTCCTGCACGAGGTGCGAGCGGGTGAAGACCCGGCCCGGGTGCTGGGCCAGGAACTTGAGCAGCTCGAACTCCTTGTAGGTGAGGTCGAGCGAGGTGCCGGAGAGCCGGGCCGAGTAGGTGGTCTCGTCGATGGTGAGCTCGCCGATCTCGAGCCGGCCGCTGGTGTCGTCGGTCGTCGCGGCCCGCCGCTCGACCACGAGGCGCAGCCGGGCGTCGAGCTCGGCCGGGCCGGCGGTGTCGAGGACGAAGTCGTCGACGGCCCACTCGCCCGAGATGGCGATCAGCCCGCCCTCGGTGAGCACCGCGACGACCGGCACCGAGGTGCCCATGGCGGTGAGGAGGCGGATGAAGGATCGGGCGCCCATGAGGTCGCGGCGCGCGTCGACGAGCACGACGTCGCCCAGCGTGCGGTCGACGAGGGCACTCGCGTCCTGGGGCAGGACGGTCACGTGATGGGGGAGCAGGCCGAGCGCCGGCAGCACCTCTGCGGTGGGCTGCATGGCACCGGTGAGCAGAATGAGCTCCACTCTCGCCTCCGGGTGTCTGGGTTTTCCGGCGGGTGTGGTCTCCGGGCGCGCCATCGTCGCCGTACCCGGCGGGCTGCGCTGCCCTCAAGCGTTCACAGATTACCTGACGTCGATCGCACATCGGCCCGCGAACCCGCGGCGTGGCCTGCGTCACGGGCACCGGTCCGAACCGCAGCCGCAGCCCCGGCGGTGCCGGTCTGCGACGATGGCGGGCGTGACTGACGCACAGGCGCCGACCGGCACCGCCGTGGGTCCGGCGGCGACGCCGGTCAACGGCGTGGCGCTGAATCTGGTGGCGAGCCTCGGGATCTGCCTGATCGCCGGTGGTCTCCTGGCCGCCACGGCGGTGGCGAGCGCGCTCGCCCTGCTCGTGGGCGTCGCGATCGTGCAGGCCGCGTTCGCGGTGGCGTGGGTGTTCGGCACCGGCATGCCCGGGCGCAAGGGCGCGCTGATGCTGGCCGCGGCCACCGCGACGGCAGCCGACGTCACCACCTCCGTCTGGCCGCACGGCCGGCTCGGCCCGTTGCTCGCGGTGCTCGGCCTGGCGGTGCCGATGATGTTCGTCCACCAGTTGGGCCGCGGCACGGCGCGGGTGCAGATCGTGTCGTCGCTGTCGGCCGTCGCGCTGCTGGTGCTCGCCGAGCTGGCGCTGCCGGCGCTGCTGCAGCTGCGGCACGAGTTCCTCGACGCCGACGAGGGTGGCCGGGTCGTGCTCGCCGTCGTGGCGGCCGCGGCCGGCGCGATGGTCGTGGGCTACCTCGTCGACCTGGTCGTGCCGACACCGCGCTTCGATCCCGAGGTGCCGCGGGGGCTCATCGCCCTGGTCGCCTCGGCCGTGGTGGGCGGCTGCGTGAGCTACCTCGTGCTGCGCGGCGGCGCGGCGGCGGCCGACTTCGCCGACGGCCGGGGCGCCTTCCTCGGCGCGGCGCTCGGGGCCGCCGCCGGCCTGCTCGCGATCGCCGCGTCGTTCATCCTCTTCACGACTCCGGAGCCCGCCTCGGCCCGTCGCCGGCTGCTGCGACCGGCCGTGGCCGCGATCTTCCCGCTCTGCGCCCTGGCCCCGGCCGCCTTCCTGCTCTGCCTTGCCGTCCGTTCCTGACCGGGGGATCGCGTCGTGGTGCTCGGGATCGTGGCAGCGGTGGCCGTCCTGGCCGTGCTCGCGCTGGCCGTCGCCCTGCTCGACCGCGTGTGTGTCGCCCTCGCCGAGCGCAAGGCGTCGGAGTACCTGTCGCAGCCGTTCGGCCATCCGGCCACCGTGCGGGTGCACGGCACGCCGTTCCTGACCCAGGCCCTGCGCGGCCGGTACAACCAGGTCGACGTCTCGGGCGGTGGCCTGCGCGTCGGTGACATGACCGGCGCGACCCTCACCGCGCACCTCACCAACATCTACCTGCCGCTGCGCGAACTGCTCGGCGGCCGCACGACCGAGCTGCCGTGCGAGCAGGTCACCGGCCAGATCGTGCTGCCGTTCGGCGAGCTGGCCCGGGCGGCCCGCATCCCCGGCCTCGAACTGCGGCTGGTCGACGACCAGCTGGTGGCCTCGGCCGCCCTGCCCGTACCCGGCATCAGCCAGCTGGCGCGGGTGAGCGGGGAAGCCGTCCTCTCGCTAGACAACGGCGGGTCGGTGTGGCTGCGCATCCGGGGTGTGTCGGTGGCGGGAATCAGCCTGCCCGGGATCGTGCTGAACCAGTTGCTGCCGACGCTCAACGTCCCGATCCCGATCCCGGAGCTTCCGTACGGGCTGCGTCTGCACGAGTTGCGACCGTCGCCGTCCGGTCTCGTCGTGGCCGGTTCGGCCGAGGCGGTCGTCTTCCGTCGTCTCAATATCCGGGACGATCGTCCCGAAGTGTGATCGGCCCGGGGTGGCGCCGCCCGCGTGACGGCGGCTACGCTCACCCTCATGAGCACCGCGATCCGCACTGCGCCGACGGCCAGTGCCCCCGTTCGCCTGCTGCTCACCTCCCGCCGCACGGTCGACCTGTGCCGTGTGGGCAGCTGCCTGTGTCACGTCACCTGCAGCTGAGCGGCTGATCCGCGCCCGCCGGCGCCTGTCCGATCTCGGCAATCACCCAGCGGTGCCGTGGCGCGTGCGTGCCCCACGATCGCGCCCATCGTCCACACACCACAGAGGAGAAACACATATGAGCCGCGCAGACGTGCTCGTCTCGGCCGATTGGGCCGAGGAGAACCTGAACACCGACGGGGTGGTGTTCGTCGAGGTCGACGAAGACACCTCCGCCTACGACGGCGGCCACATCGCCGGCGCCGTGAAGCTGGACTGGAAGACCGACCTGCAGGACCAGGTCCGCCGCGACTTCGTGTCCAAGGAGCAGTTCGAGGAACTGCTGTCGGCCAAGGGCATCGGCAACGACGACACCGTCGTGCTCTACGGCGGCAACAACAACTGGTTCGCCGCCTACGCCTACTGGTACTTCAAGCTCTACGGCCACTCCGACGTCAAGCTGCTCGACGGCGGGCGCAAGAAGTGGGAGCTCGACGGTCGCGAGCTGTCGAAGGACACCGTGTCGCGCCCGGCCACCCGGTACACGGCGCAGGAGCAGGACCTCTCGATCCGGGCGTTCCGCGACGAGACGATCGAGGCGATCGGCAAGAAGAACCTGGTCGACGTCCGCTCGCCCGACGAGTTCTCCGGCAAGCTGCTCGCCCCGGCGCACCTGCCGCAGGAGCAGAGCCAGCGGGGCGGCCACATCCCGACGGCGCTCAACGTGCCGTGGAGCAAGGCCGCGAACGAGGACGGCACCTTCAAGTCCGACGAGGACCTCGCCGCGCTGTACGGCGAGGCCGGCCTCGACGACGGCCGCGAGACCATCGCCTACTGCCGCATCGGCGAGCGGTCGAGCCACACCTGGTTCGCCCTGCACGAGCTGCTCGGCCACCAGAACGTGAAGAACTACGACGGCTCGTGGACCGAATACGGTTCGCTGGTCGGCGTCCCGATCGAGAAGGGTGCGTGATCTGACATGTGTGGAGCTCCCGCTCAGGCGCCGTCGCTGCCCCCGGGCATCGACGTCACCAAGGAAACGGTCATCTACGGCGTGGTCAGCAAGGGTGACGCCCCGGTGCCGGGTGCGTACGTCCGGCTGCTCGACGGCACCGACGAGTTCACGGCGGAGGTCGTGACCTCGGCGACCGGCGACTACCGCTTCTTCGCCGCCCCCGGTGCCTGGACGCTGTCCGTCCTGCACAAGGACGGCTCGGTGCGCCGCTCGCTCGAGGCCACCGGCCCCGGCCTCGTCGAGGTCCCGCTCGCACTGCAGTAACAGCTCGGGCCCGAAACGCCCCCTCCGGCCGTCGCCGGAGGGGGCGTTGTCACGTCAGTAGACGATGGCCTGGGCGCCGTCGGCGAGGATCTCGTCGACGAAGCTCGTCGAGCCGGCGATCCGGACCCCCGGCAGCAGGTCGTCCTGGGAGAGCTCGCGCCGGGCCGCGCACTGCGTGCACACCGTGAGCGTGCCCGCGCCGAGCACCGCGTCGCGCAGGTCGGGTAGTGGCGCCGACTGGTCGAGGGTGAACGCCTCGGCGCGTCCGGGCACCGCCATCCACACGCCCGGCCCGGTGAGCCACATCGACACCTCCGCCCCGGCCGCGAGGGCGGTCGAGGCGACGGTGAAGGCCTGCGCGCAGCGCTCGGGGGCCTCGTCGCCGCAGGTGCACTTCACGACGAGTCGGCGAGTCGATGTCATAGGGCCATCCTGCGCTACGTTCGGGCGATGGAAGCGATCTTTTTCGGGGAGTGGTCGTGACCCAGCCGGGCCCGGACACCGCCGACCTGCGCTCCGGCCCACCGCTGCACGACGCCCTGCTCGCGCTGCTGCCGCTCGTCGGCGTCTGGCGCGGCGAGGGTGCCGGCGTGGTCGCCTCGACCGGAGCCGAGTTCCGCTTCGGTCAGCAGGTCGGCATCGTCCACGACGGCCGTCCCTTCCTCGCCTACGAGTCGCGCTCCTGGCTCCTCGATGCCGACGGCGCGGTGATCCGGCCGGCGTGGCGCGAGAGCGGCTTCTGGCGCCCCGGCCCTGGTGAGGACGACGTCGAGCTGGTGCTGGCCTCGAACACCGGCCAGGCCCTCATGTTCACCGGCACCGCGGGCGATCAGCAGTGGGAGGTCGCGACGCAGTCGGCAGTGCACGCGCCGAGTGGCATGGCGGTCGACGGCGAGCGCCGGCTCTACGCCGTCCGCGGGGCCGAACTCGTCTACGCCACCGAGCTGGCGCCGGGCGGGCAGCCGTACGCGCCGCACCTGAACGCCCGGCTGGTCAGAGTCGCGGCAGCCGCTGATCCGGATCCAGGGTGAGTCCGAGCTCGCGCGCGCTGTAGTCGATCAGCAGCCACACCCGCTCGGTCAGCTCGGCGGTGAGTTGTTCGCGCGGCGGGTCGCGGCCCTCGAGCCACCAGGCCGCGGTCGCGTCGACCAGGCCGACGACGCCGACGATGATGCGCTCGGCCGGTGAGGTGTCGACCCCCAGCGCCTGCATGTAGCGGTGGATCAGTGCGGTGAGTTCGGCGGCGAACGCAGCCTTGGCGTCGTCGGCGGCATGGGCGCCGGTGGCCCGGACGGCGTAGGCGTGCTGGCTCAGGAAGCGGTACAGGTTCGGGTGCGCCTCGATCCAGCCGAGGTGGGCCTCGATCGAGGCGCTGATGATGTCGCGGGCCGATCCCCGGGTGGCCAGGCCGGCCCGGATGCGCTCGCCGATCTGGTTGCCGATGTAGCCCGACACCGCGAGGTCGAGCGCCTGCTTGCCGTCGAAATGCCGATAGACGTGGGTGCGCGGCACGCCGGCCTTCTCGGCGATCTGCGCGGTCAGGGCCTCCGGCCCGTACTCCTCGATCGCGGCGATGGCGGCCTGGATGATGGTCAGCCGCCGCTCCTTGCGATGCGGATCCCACCGGGTCGAGCGGCCGTCGCGCGTGCCGTCTTCGGCCGTCGTGGAGACGGCGGCGGACGGGCTCTCGGTCATGCCCCAACCCTAGGACTCGCCCGTCCCGGACGGTTACTGCGACAGATTGTCAGGGCATCAAGTTACTGGTACACCTTGTGATGGCTATCACCGACGAGACCCGGAGTGTGCGCGATGACCGCAGCTGCGCCGCTGGACAGTGTCCGCAAGACCGCGACCCGGTTGCTCGGCTCGTCGTCGCGCAACTCCTACGACCCCGGCCTCGACATCGACTGGGACGCGCCGGTCGAGCTGGACATGAAGTTCATGCCGTTCGAGCGGACGTCGCTCTACGGCACCGGTCTCTGGGACCGCATGACCGAGCAGCAGCGCATCGAGCTGTCCCGCCAGGAGCTCGCGAGCGTCGCCTCGACCGGGCTGTGGTTCGAGTTGGTCCTCGTCGAGATGCTGGCCCGCTGGGCCTACCACCAGGACCCGCAGGACCCGCGCACGCAGTACGCCCTCACCGAGATCGGCGACGAGACGCGGCACATCCTGATGTTCGCCAAGGCGATCGCCCGGCTCGGGGCCCCGACGTACCGCCCCCGCCCGCTCGTCCGGCAGCTGGCCCGCATCTACAAGGCGACGGCGACGGGCCCGGCCCTGTTCGCGCCGGTGCTCGTCGCCGAGGAGATCACCGACCGCCTGCAGCGCGAGATGGTCAACGACGAATCGGTGCACCCGCTCGTGCGCATGGTGAACCGCATCCACGTGGTCGAGGAGGCGCGGCACGTCCGCTTCGCCCGCGAGGAGGTAGCGCGCCAGATGCGCGACATCGGCCCGATCGCGAAGGTCATCAGCAACCTCGCGTCCGCCGTCGTCGCGTCCTTCGTGGCCACCGCCCTGATCAGCCCCGACGTCTACGCCGAGGTCGGGCTCGATCCGGCCGAGGCGACCCGGGCGGCGCGGGGCAACCCGAACTACCACGAGACGCGGCGCTGGATGGCCGAGAAGATCATCAAGTTCCTGGACGAGCAGGGCATGGTCACCTGGTACTCGCGGCCGATCTACTCGCTCGCGCACCTCGTCTGAACCGGAGCTCGAACCGGGCCGGAACGTGGAACGGCCCCCGAATCACTTCCGCAGGGCGGGTCGGCTGGACGGGCCGACGACTCGGGGGCCGGGTGGCTGCCAGGTAGTGCTCACCGCCGCGATCTCGCGGCAGGGGGCAAGCCCACGCAGGTCCGTTGATCTAGCGGCGGTTAGCTGGAAGCCACCTCACGTGTCCGACAGGTACTCAACTCTGGACCACCCCCTCTCTCGTGTACGACCACGGTACGACGGGCCCTAGGTCCCGGCAACCGGTTTCGGCCGCCGGATTCAGAAGCCGCAGAGGCGACGGATCTCGGAGTCGAGGTCGGGGTGGCGGGTGCGCGGCTTGCCGTCGAGCTCGACGACGTCGACCGGGCCTCGCACGCTGCTGACCAGCCAGATCACGTCCGCGGCCTGGAGTTCGTCGAGGGTGACGAGACGCTCCGCGGTTGTCCAGCCCGCCGTGGCGGCCCGCTCGAACAGCAGCTGCTGGGTGGTGCCGCCGAGGATGCCGGTGGCCCCGGTCGGGGTCGTGAACAGGGTGCGGCCGACCGACCAGACCACCGAGGCCGTCGGAGCCTCGAGCACGAGGCCGTCGGAGCTGAGGAACACGACGTCGTCGGCGCCGCGACGCTCGGCCTCACGGAAGGCCGCCATGTTCACCGCGTAGGAGAGCGTCTTGACGCCGCCGAGCAGCCACGGCGCATCGGCGAAGGCGCCGGACTCGAGCCCCCGCGCCAGCGTGATCACCTTCAGGCCGGTCGCGCGCAGCCGGCGCGACTCGGCCGACAGCGGCGTGATGAGGACGAAGCCGGTCGGGCCGCTCGTCGGGGTGCCGCGGCTGAGCAGCAGCTTGACCGCCGCCTCGTCGGGCGAGTTCCAGGCGGCCGCCGCCTCGGCGATGAGGCGGCGCCACGCCCGCTCGTCGAACGGGATGGCGAGCGCGTCGGCGCTGCGGGTCATCCGGGCCAGGTGGGCGTCGAGCTTGTCGACTGCGTTGGCGCCGTCCGGGCCGCGCCGCAGCCGGCAACCCTCGAAGCACCCGTCGCCGCGCGTCGCAGCGGCATCGTCGGCTCGCAGGACCGGGGAATCGGCCGCCACGACGCCGACGCCGAGGACGGCGAGGACGGAAGCGGCAGCGGGTGAGGATCCGTCCGTGGTCGGCACCGACCCAGGCTACCTACGATGGGTCGATGCAACGTGACGCGCCGGACCCGGCCGCCGGCGACCTCGCCGAGCGGCTGCGCGCGCGGGGCATGCGGGTGACCCCGCAGCGTGAGCTGGTGCTCGCCGCGGTTCGCGACCTCGGGCACGCGACGCCCGAGCAGATCAGCGAGTCGGTCGTCGGGGTCGACGTCACGACGGTCTACCGCACGCTCGAGCTGCTCGAGGAGCTCGGCCTGGTCCGGCACGCCCACCTGGGCCACGGCCCGCCGTCGTACCGACCGGCGGAGGACCAGCACATCCACGTCGTCTGCCACGCCTGCGGTGCGGTGACCGACGCCGCGCCGGACGCCGTCGACGACCTGGTCCGCCGGCTGCGCGCGAGCGACGGTTTCGAGGTCGACCGGGCGCACTTCACCGTCTTCGGTCGCTGCCGCGCGTGTGCCGCCGCGGAGCAGGGCACCTCCGGAACAAAACCGGTCGCCCGGACGATGAACCACTGAGATGACCACTTATTCGGAGCGTGCCGTCCCGGCCGCCGGTCGCGACGCCGGGGTCAGCTGGCACTACGGCGACCCGCTCGGCGAGCAGCGCCTGCTGACGACCGGCGCCGGGGTGATCGACCGAAGCCACCGCGACGTGCTCGTCGTGCCGGGCCAGGACCGGCTCGGCTGGTTGCACTCGATCTGCTCGCAGCACCTCGCCGCCCTGCGCGACGGCGGCTCGACCGAGGCGCTGGTGCTCTCGCCGCACGGCCACGTCGAACAGCACTGGCAGGTGACCGAGCTCGACGAGACGGTCTGGATCGACACCGAGCCGGGCGCTGCGACCGAGGCCCTGGGGTATCTGCGCAAGATGCAGTTCCTCAAGCGGGTCGACCCGGCCGATGTCTCCCCCGCCTGGTCGGTGCTCTCGCTGGTCGGCCCGGCGACCGACCGCGTGCTCGCCGCCGCCCGCCTGCCCGTGCCCGACGCTGCGGGCCGGGCGCTGGCGATCACCGGCGGCGGCTTCGTCCGGCGCATGGACTGGCCCGGCGCCGTCGCCGTCGACCTCGTGATCCCTCGCGAACGCAGCGCCGGCTTTATGGCCGCGCTCGTCGCCGCCGGCGCCGGAGCGGCCGGCGTCTGGGCCTTCGAGGCGCTGCGGGTCGAGGCCCGCCGGCCCCGCTACGGCTTCGAGACCGATCACCGGACGATCCCGCACGAAGTGGGCTGGATCGGGCGGGCGGTGCATCTCGACAAAGGCTGTTACCGCGGCCAGGAGACGGTGGCCCGGGTGCAGAACCTGGGCAAACCGCCGCGCCGGCTGGTGCTCCTGCACCTCGGCGGCGAGTCCGACGAGCTGCCCGCGCCCGGAACCCCGATCGAGGTCGGCGGTCGCGTCACCGGCTTCCTCGGCACGGCGCTGCACCACCACGAGCTCGGGCCGATCGCGCTCGCCGTCGTCAAGCGGTCGCTGCCCGATGACACCGTCCTCTCCATCGACGGCCACACGGCGGCGATCGACGCCGGCTGACCGCCGGCCGGGTCGGATCGGCGTCAGGAACCTTTCCCGTCAATCAGCGCAACCTTTGCCGGTCGTGGGCGTTGGTCACGTTGAGTGGCCGGTCCGCGGTCCAGTGCGAAGGGTGGGTCCATGCGACTTCGAGCGACGATCGCGCTCGTCCTGGCCGGTCTGGGCTTCGCGCTTCTCGGGCCCGTGGCGGCAGCCGACGCCTACCCGGTCGTGACCTGCTCGACGCTGGCGGTCAGTACCACCACCCCCGCGGTCGGTGAGTCGATCACGGTCACCGGCGCGAACTTCAAGCCCAACCGGTCGGTGCGGCTCGAACTGGACTCGGCGGCCCATCCGCTGAAGACGGTGACGAGCGGGGTGGACGGAAGCTTCTCGACCCAGGTGACCCTGCCCGCCGGCGTGACCGGCAGCCACAGCATCGTGGCCGTCGGCGGCGGCCTGACCGCGGCGGGCTGCCCGGTCGACCCGGCTGCGCAGCTCCACATCCAGGGCTCGGGCGTCGGCGGCGTCGCCACCTCGGGTGCGGCCGCCGGAGCGGGCGGTCAGAGCAACCCCGGCAGCACCGCGTTCACCGGCGTCAACGTTTTGCTGATGCTGATCGCCGCCGGCATCCTGATCCTGCTCGGGACGATGCTCAACCGGCGCAACGTGGCCAAGCACTCCACCCCCCGCAACAACTACTGACCGGCCCCGGGTGCTCCGTCCCGCTCGCTAGGCTCGGGCGGACGGCGGAGGGGTGAGGCATGGTCGAACCGCGCGACGGCGCCGGGCCGTTACGCCACGTGGTCGACCCGGATGTCGACCTGCACGACCTCGGTGACGAGGCCGAGACCGCGTTCCGGGAATGGGACATCCTCGCCGCGATCGCCGCGGGTGGGGTGGTCGGGGCCGAGGCCCGCTACGGGCTCGCCCGCCTGATCACGCATCCCGCGCACGCCTGGCCCTGGGCCACGCTCGTCACCAACGCCGTCGGCTGCCTGCTCATCGGGGTGCTCATGGCCTGGCTGCTGGCCCGCAAGCATCCGCCCCGCCTGGCCCGCCCGTTCCTGGGCGTCGGCGTGCTGGGGGGCTTCACCACGTTCTCGACGTTCGCCGTCGAGACCCACGGCCTGCTCCTGGCCCACCGGGTCGCCGTCGCGTTCGGCTACGTCGCCCTCTCGCTCGTGGCCTGCCTGCTCGCCGTCGCCGTCGGTGGCGCGCTCGGTCGCTTCGTCGTCGGGCATCCGGCGTGATCGTGCTGCTGATCGCGCTCGGGGCGGCCGTCGGGGCCCCCGCGCGCTACCTGACCGACCGCGCCGTCCAGTCCCGGCACGACACGGCGTTGCCCTGGGGCACGGTGACCGTCAACGTCGTCGCGTCGCTGGTTTCCGGCTTCGTCGCCGGGGCGGTCGGGCACCTCTCGCTCGAGGTGCAGGCCCTCGTCGCCACCGGGTTCTGCGGCGCGGTGAGCACGTTCTCGACGTTCAGCTACGAGACGTTGCGCCTCGCCCAGGACGGCCGGCGATCCGTCGCCGTCACCAACGTTGTCGTCAGCGTGGCCGCCGCCCTCGGCGCGGCCGCCCTGGGCTGGGTCCTCGGTTCCGCCCTCTGACGTCCCCGAGACGCTCTTGTCCGCTCGTGTGGCTGTGATCTGGGGGGTCGTTCACAGCCACTGGAGCGGACAAGTCGCTCTCCTCGGCCGGTTCGACCGAGACGTGCGGGGTGATGCGGTCGAGCCAGGCGGGGAACCACCAGTTCGCCCGTCCGAGCCGGTGCATGACGGCCGGGACGAGCACGGTCCGCAGGATGAAGGCGTCGATGAAGATCGCGCCGCCGAGACCGAGGCCGAGCAGCTTGATGACCCGCGCGTCGCCCAGCACGAAGCCGCCGAACACGGCGATCATGATGACCGCGGCGGCGGTGATGATGCCGCCGGTCTCGGCCTGCCCGACCTGCACCGAACGGGCGTTGTCGCCGGTGTGCACCCACTCCTCGTGCATGCGGCTGACGAGGAAGACCTGGTAGTCCATGGACAGCCCGAACAGGATCGCGAAGAACAGCACCGGCAGGAACGGGTCGATCGGACCCCCGCCGCCGATGCCGAGCACATCGGCGAACCAACCCCATTGGAAGATCGCCACGACCACCCCGAACGACGCGCCGGCGGCGAACAGGTTCATCGCCGCCGCGGTCAGCGGGAGCACGAGGCTCCGGAACGCCAGCACGAGCAGCAGGAACGACAGCCCGATGATGGCCAGGAAGAACAGCGGGATCTTCGACGCCAGGATCTTGGCGAAGTCGACGAAGATCGCGGTCTGGCCGAAGACGTAGACCCGGTTGGCCGTCCCGCTCTCGAGGGTGGGCACCACCTCGGCCCGCAGCGAGCGGACGAGCCTCGTCGTCGCGGGATCCTGCGGCGTGGTGGTGCTCTTGAACGTGACGAGGGTCAGGTGGGCGCCGACCGGCGTGGGACGCACGCTGGTCGGGTTCACGTCGCGCACCGCCGCCAGGCGCGCCGCCACGCTGCGCAGGTAGGCGGGATCGGTCGCGCCCGGGCCGGCGACGACGAGTTCCAGCGTGGAGTTGTAGCCCGGGCCGAAGCCGGGCGCCTGCGCGATGAGGTCGTAGCCGCGCCGGGTGGTCGAGTCGGTCGGGTCGCTCGACTCGTCGGCGTGCCCGAGCCGCATCGAGAAGAACGGCACGGCCAGCACGACGATGACGGCTGCGGCGCCGATGCTCAGCAGCAGGCCGCGGCGGGCGACGAACTCCGACCACTGGGTCCAGCGGGTCGGCCTGGTGGCGGGGACGTACGTGCCGGCCCGGATCGCTCGCCGCACCCGCCGGGGCAGCACGTTCAGGCCGAGGAAACCGAGCACCGCCGGCAGCAGCGTGAGCGACGCGACCATCGTCAGGGCCACCGCGATCGACGTCCCGACGGCCACGCCGTAGAGGAAGCTGACGCCGAGCGCGCACAGGCCGAGGATCGCGATGCACACGGTGGCACCCGCGAACAGCACGGCGCGACCCGACGTGTCGAGCGCGTTGGCCACGGAATCCTCGACGCTCATCCCCCGCATCAGGTTGCGGCGGTGCCGGGTGACGATGAACAGGGCGTAGTCGACCCCGACACCGATCACCATGAGCTGGGACAGCTGCGGGGCGAACGTCGCGACGTTCATCGCGTGGCTCAGCAGCGCGATCAGCGCGCTGCCGCTGCCGAGCGCGGCCGCGGCGCTGAGCAGCGGCAGCATCGCGCCGCCGAAGGTCCGGAACACGACGGCCAGGATCACCAGCGCGGCGAGGAAGCCGAAGAGCTCGGGCGGGACGCCGTGCGGCGCGGTGGCGAGCTGGTCGAACGCCTGCCCGGTGAACTCGTAGGCGACGCTCGCCGAACCCAGCCGCGCGAACGCGTCGTGGACCCCGGCGAAGTTGTCGATCGAGTTCTGGCCGTACTGCCACCCCACGGTGACGATGCCGACGCGGTCGTCGGTGCTCAGCAGCGGGTTGTGCGCGGTCGCCGCCGCGCCCTGCGGTGCGGCGACGGCGACGCCGCCGGCGCACTGGAACGATCCCCACGGCGAGCTGATGATCGCGACGTGCCAGGCGGGACGGCAGACGCCGCGGGCGGTCTCGGCGAGGCCGGCCGGGGGTGCGGTCGGGTCGAGGCGGCCCGACCGGGCGTGCGCGACGACCGTGCCGCTCTGCCCGGCCCGGCTGCCGAGCCCGTTGGCCTTGAGCAGGTCGAGCACGACCTGCGACTCGGTGTGCGGCAGGGTGAAGACGTCGTGGTAGTCGGCGCCGCCACCGGCAGCGGCCAGGGCCTGGCTGCCGAGGATGAAGGCGATCCAGGCCCCGACGACCCACCAGCGGCGGCGGACGGCGAGACGGCCGAGGGCGTGCATCGTGCGAGGATCGCAGCCTCATTCGGCGCGCGTACAGGGCGCGACACGCCGCGTGACCAAGGTCGCTAGCTGGCTGCTTGCAATAGCTAGCAGTACTCAGTCACACTGGAGGGGTGATAGCCGAGAAGCCGAAGGAGCAGGCCAAGCGCAGCAGCGCCGCCATCGGGGAGTTCATCCGCGATCAGCGCCAGCAGGCGCAGGTGTCGATGCGTCAGCTGGCCCGCCTCGCCGGCGTCTCGAACCCGTATCTGTCGCAGATCGAGCGCGGCCTGCGCAAGCCGAGTGCCGAGATCCTGCAGCAGATCGCCAAGGGGCTGCGCATCTCGGCCGAGCAGCTCTACGTCCATGCCGGCTTCCTCGAGTTCCGCGACGGCAATCAGGAACTCGTCGGGGCGATCCTGGGCGATCAGGATCTCGGTGAGCGGCAGAAGCAGGTGCTGCTGGACATCTACGAATCGTTCCGGCGCGAGAACGCGCAGGCGCGGGCCGAAGCCGGCACCACCGACGTCGAACCCGTGGCCGCCGAGTAGCTCCGAGTACCGCCGCCCGTCCACCGTGCACCACCGACTCGTCACCCACGCAAATCTCAGAGACACACACGTCTCGGACACACACATCTCAGGGGAGAACACCATGTCCATCACCAGCGACCTCCGGTCCTACGCCGACACCGCCGTCAACCAGGGCAAGCAGGCCCTCGAGACCGCGCAGGCCCAGCTGAACGAGGTGTCCGGCACCGCCAACGACGCCTTCGGCAAGTACCGCGCCAACGTCACCGACATCGCCGACAAGGCCGTCGAGGCCACCAGCGAGCTGCGCACCTCGGTCGAGAAGGCGATCAACCTCGAGGCCATCAAGGCCGCGATCGAGCCCTACCTCGCGCAGGCCAAGAGCTACGGCACGCAGGTCACCGACCGCGCCGAGGACCTGTTCTCGGGCATCAAGGGCGACAAGCGCGTCGCCAAGCTGGTCGATGTCTCGGGCGTCGTCGTCGAGACCGTGCAGGAGCGCGTCGTGAAGCCGGTCGTCTCGCTGACCGGCATCGGTGCGAAGCCGGCCGCGAAGAAGTCGACCGCCACCCGCCCCGCCGCGACCAAGCCCGCCACCCCGAAGCCGGCCGCGAAGCCGTCGCCGAAGGCCACCGCGGCCAGCACCACCACCACGAAGGCGACCGCCCCGAAGCCGGCCACCAAGTCCGCGCCGCGCCGCTCGCCGGCCAAGAAGGCCGCCAAGGCCTGATCGCCGAACTTGCGGCGTCCCTTCCGGGGGGAGTGGGATGCCGCTGCGACTCTGCCCCGTCCGTTCCGGACGGGGCAGAGTCATTTCCGAAGTCGGTACCCTTCCGGTGTGGACGCCGTCGATCAGCTCTATTACTGGACCGATCACGTCCTCTACTGGGCGCTCGTCGCGCTGCGCGTCTGGGCGCTGGCCGACTGCGTCAGCCGCAAGAGCGCGGCGTTCACCGCGGTCAACAAGCTGACCAAGCCCGCCTGGGTGGCCATCCTGCTGATCGGTGGTCTGCTCGGCACGCTGTTCAGCTCGCCGCTGGCGCCGAGCGCGGTTGTCTCGGTGTTCTCGCTGATCTCGGTGGTCGCGGCCGCGGTGTACCTGGCCGACGTCCGGCCGGCCGTGCGCGAGATCTCCGGCGGCCGCTAGCCCGTCTGTGTCGGGAACGACGCGAGCAGCACCGCCTGCAACCCGGCCATCAGGTCCTCGGGATCGGGAGCGCCCTCGGGGTCGAGCATCCACTGCACCGCCAGGCCGTCGCAGGCCGCGATGACCAGCGCGGCGACCGCCCGGCTGCGGGGGTCGTCCGGCTTCGTGCCCTCGCCGACGCTGCGGGCCACCAGCTCGGCCACCATCTCGCGGGCCCGCTCGTAGTGCGCGGCGAGCTGGGTGCGCAGCTCCGGCACCCGCATCGCCTGGGCGAGGGCCTCGATGTAGGACTGCAGGATCGGCCGGCGGGCCGGCAACCCGGCCAGCGAGGCGACCCAGGTGGCGCCGGCCCGCTCGAGCGGCGTGGCGTCGGGATCGGACATCGCGAAGTCGGCCAGCTGCGCGCCCCAGTCGTCGAAGGACGCCTCGAGGGCGGCGTTGAGCAGCGCGGCCTTGGAGCCGAAGTGGTAGCCGATGCTCGCCAGGTTGGTGTCGGACGCGGCGACGAGATCGCGCGCGGTGATGTGGGCGTAGCCGCGCTCCTCGAGCAGGCGCCGGGCGGCGGCGAGCAGGTCTTCGCGGTGTCCCACGCCGCCGAGCGTAGCCGCCCCGTCTAGACATATGTCTTATACAAGCGTATATATCGGGGATCCACCGCGACCTCGGGAGACCGCGATGACCCTCATCGACCGCTACGTCACGACCCGCGAGCAGCCGGCCACCGTCGGCCTGCCGCCGGGCCCGAAGCTGCCGGCGGCGCTGCAGACGGTCCTGTTCCTCGTCCTGCGCACCTACACCGCGCCGCGCTGGCAGCGCCGCTACGGCGACGTGTTCTCGGTGCACGTCGCGCCGGCCGGGCGGGGCGTGGTGCTGACCCGGCCCGAGCACATCCGCGAGGTGTTCAACGGCCCGGCCGACACGTTCCACGCCGGCGAGGGCAACGCGATCCTCGGCCCGATCATGGGCGAGCACTCGGTGCTGCTGCTCGACGAGGACCGGCACCGTGAGAGCCGCAAGCGGGTGATGGCCGCGTTCCGCGGCGAGTCGATCACGAGCTACGGCCCGGTGCTCGAACAGCTCGCGGCCGACAACCTGAAATCCTGGCCGGTGGGCGTCCCGTTCGCCGTCCACCCGCACATGAACGACATCAGCCTCGAGGTCATCCTGCGCATCGTCTTCGGCGTCACCGACGACGCGCGGCTGGCCGAGATGCGCCCGCTGCTGCAACGCCTCGTCCGCATCGGCCCGATGATCTTCGTCGGGTGGATGTACCCGGGGTTGCAGAAGGTCGGGCCGTGGCGTCGCTTCGCCAGGCTCAAGATGCACGTGGACGAGCTGATCTACGCCGAGATCGCCGAGCGGCGCACCGTCGCCGACCTCGACGGGCGTACGGACGTGCTGTCCAAGCTGCTCGTGGCCGATGCGTCGCAGTCGGACGAGGAGTTGCGCGACCACCTGATCACCCTGCTGCTCGCCGGTCACGAGACCACCGCCTCGACGCTGGCCTGGACGTTCCACGACCTGGCCCGGCGCCCCGAGCTGCTGGCGCGGGTGCAGCGGGCGGCCGACGAGAACGACGAGGTCTACCTCGAGGCCGTCATCAAGGAGGCGATGCGGCTGCGCCCGGTGATCGGCAGTGTGGCCCGGAGGCTGGCTAAGCCGGTCACCGTCGCGGGCTACGACCTGCCCGCCGGCGTCGTCGTGTTCCCGTCGATCCAGCTCGTGCAGCAGCGGGCCGACGTCTTCGACGCACCCCAGGAATTCCGGCCCGAGCGCTTTCTCGGGCAGAACCCGCCCCCGGCGACCTGGATCCCGTTCGGCGGCGGCATCCGGCGCTGCCTCGGCGCGGCGCTGGCCACCGTCGAGGCCGTTGCGGTGCTGAAGGCGGTGCTGCAGCGCGTCGACATCGCGCCCGCCGGCGGGGAGGAGATGTCGCGGACGCGCAACATCACCACGGTGCCGGCGCGCGGCGCCCGCGTCGTCACCTTCCCGCGCTGATCGCCACCCGCGCGTCGCGGCGGTGCCCGACCACGAGCACGCCCGCGACCACACCGGCGACGAGCACCAGGGCGACGCCGGTGATCGCGTCGGACACGCCGCCGGAGAAGCCCGGTGGCGTGAGCAGGCAGCCGGTCACGCACAGCGCGATCACCGCGGTGCGCCGCGGGCCGGTGGCGACGGGGGCCAGGCAGAGCGTCCCCCAGAGCAGGTACCACGGGTTCAGCACCGGGGCGAGCAGGCCGATCGTCAGCAGCGCGTACCCGGCCGTGCGCTCGACCGCGCGCTGCCGGGCGGTGACGAGCAGGTAGCCGATCGCGCAGGCCGCCGCCGCGAGCGCGGTGATGCGCCCGCCGGCGGCGAGATCGTCGAACGAGGCGTCCTGGACGATCGGCGAGAGCATCCGGCCGATGGCGCCGGCGATCGTGAACGGCGGGTGGGCCGAGAACTGCTTGCCGATGGCCGGCACCCAGCCGAACCCGCCGGGCTGACCGACGGCGGCCGCCAGGGTGATGCCCGCGGCGACGAGCACGTCTCGACCGAGCCGGCGCCACCCGCCGGAGCGGCGCCCCAGGCGGTGCGCGACGACGATGACCAGGACGACGACGAACGCCTGGCCGGTGATCGCGGCCGCGACCGAGGCCAGCGCCACCGCGCGTAGCCAGCGCCGCTGGTTGGCCGCAACGAGGGCGGCGAGCACCAGGGCGAGCATCGTCCCCTCGAGGTGGGGCGACGACACGACGTACAGCAGCACCAGCGGGTTCAGCGCGGTCAGACTCACCGCCTCGGCCCGGCGGCTGCCGGCGAGTTCGGCGGCGAGGCGTCCGATCATGATCGCGGCGACGACGCCGAGCGCGCGCAGCACGAGCACCGCGCCGAGCGCGCTGCCACTGCTGATCGACACCGACAGGTGCTGCAGCATCGTGCCCAGCGGCCCGGCCGAGCTCGGGGTGCCGCGCGCGCCGGGGTCGATCGCCGCGACGAGGTGGGCCCGGCCGAGATCGGACGGCGAGTCGACGTACGGGTCGCGGCCGGCGCGCTGCAACAGCCCGTAGGCGGCGTAGCTGTAGACGCTGGTGTCGAGCAGCGGCGGCCCGATGGCGAACGGTGCCAGCCAGACCAGGCCGACCATCCACACGCGGCTCTCCGGCTGGCGCGTGCGGCGGACGAGCTCGACCACGAGCAACCAGAGCAGCAGCAGCGCGACGAGCGCCGCGAGCATCACCGTGCCGGGCAGGCTGTCACCGGCGCGGGCCCCGCGCGGGTTCTCCAGGCCGAGCCAGGTGGTGAGCCCACGGGTCGCGCGGGCGGCGCCGACCCGGGCACCGGCGACGACGACGGCGCTCGAGGTCACGAAGCCGAGCCCGGCGAGGTAGGGCATCGGCTGGTCGCGCACGCGCCGACGCGCCACGTCCAGACCGTGGAGCGCCTTCTCGGCCAGATCGTTCATTGCGGCGATATGTTCATGGCTGCCTGACATTATGAGGCCCAGCGAGACGGCCGTCCCGGCCGGCGGTCGCGGCCTGGGGTGGGACGACGGGAGAGTGCGTGTCGCTCGAGCTGGGCTGGTTGGAGGCCGTGGGCACGGGGCTGCTCCAGGGTGTCGCGTCGGTGTTCCCGATCAGCGGGCTCGGGCATGCCGTCGTCGTCGGCGCGATCGGTAACGGCGTCGGCCGGGACATCGCCCCGACCAACGCGCGCTACCTGTTCGCGCTGCTGCGCGTGGCCGTCGCCGTCGGCCTGTTCGCCTACTTCTGGCGTGACTGGGTGCGCTTCGCCGCCGGGCTCGTGCGCTCGGTCCGGCGGCCGCGGCGGCGTCGCGAGGACGACCTGTGGGTGCCGCTGATCCTGCTCGCGACCGTCCCGGGCTGCGTCGCCGTCGCCGTGCTCGTGCCCCGGGCGCGGTCACTGCTGACCCATCCCGTGCCGGCCGCGCTCGGCCTGCTCGGCAACGGCGTGGTGCTCGCCGGGGTGTGGTTCTGGTGGCGCCGGTCGCCCCGTTCGGGCGGGCGTTCGGGTTCGCACCGGGCCCGCATCACGCGCACCGAGGAGAGCCGGTCGTTCGCGGTCGAGGTGGCCCAGGGCGTGCGGCCGTTCCAGGCGGTCCTGCTCGGCCTGTTGCCCGTCGCCGCGCTCGTCCCGGGCATCTCGGGGGTCGGGCTGGCGCTCACCGCCTGCGTGCTGTGGGGCATGACCCACGAGCAGGCCGTGCGCATCACCCTCATCGTGATATCGCCGCTGCTGCTGGTCTGGGGCCTGCGCGAGCTGCCCGATGTCACCGGCCGCGCGTTCGACGCCGTGCGCGGGCAGGCGCTGCTCGCCGGAGTGGTCGCGCTGGTCGCGGCCTATCTCGCCGCCGCCCTGCTGTCGCGGGCGTTCCGGCGCGATTCGCTCGGCGTGTTCGGGGCGTACTGCGTGCTGGCCGGCGGGATCGCGGCCGTCCTGATCTAGACGTCCCGGTCCCCGAACACGATCCGAACACGAATCCGTCGCATCGTGAACATCGGCGGATGACAGTGGAGGGCGTCGATCAGTTCGCAACCACGAGGAGCACACCTTGATATACCGCAGAGTCCTCACCGCCGGCGCGACCGCCGCGGTGATCGTCGGGGCCGGTACCGCCGCGCTGGCCACCACCAGTTCCGACACGACGGCCGGCACGCCGACCACGTCGTCGAGCGCGCCGGCGACACCGGGTCACGCCGGGAAGGCGAAGCGGGGCGGCGAGGGCAAGCTGCTGCGCCGCGCCGTCCACGCCCAGATCGTCACGAAGGGCAAGGACGGCTCGTTCGTCACGCACGACCTGATCACCGGCACGGTGACGGCGGTGTCGGCCACCTCGATCACCGTCCAGGCCGCGGACAAGACGAGTGAGACCTTCGTCGTGAACGCGGACACCAAGGTGCGGCTCCGCACAAACGGCAAGGGCGCTCCGTCGACCATCGACAAGGTGGCGCAGGGCGACACCGTGCTCGTGACCGGCACCGGCACGGCGACGATGACGGCGAAGCACATCGTCGACCGCGGCAAGTAAGCCGATCAGGCAGCGGGGAGGCGCACGGTGAACCGGGCGCCTCCCTCGCTCGCGTGTCCGGCCTCGACGTGCCCGCCCAGCCGGGTGACGAGCCCGTGCACGATGGCCAGCCCGAGACCCGTCCCGACCTGACGCACCCCGCGGTAGCGCTGGAACAGCGCGCCCTGCTCGAACGCGACGGGCAGGTCGGCATCGGTCAGCCCGGGGCCGCCGTCGCGGACCTCGGTGACGACCGTGCCCCGCTCGGGCCGCGCGGCCAGCACGATCGGAGCCCCGGCCGGGGTCACCCGCAGCGCGTTCTCGAACAGGCCGTCCAGCACCTGACGCAGCCGGGCGGCATCGGTGCGGGCCCACAGCGGCGAGACCGGCCGCTCGACCCGGAAGGTGACGCCCGCCGCCGCGCAGCGGGTCGACCACACGCGGGCGGCGGCGTCGACCACGCCGGCGACGTCGACCATCGCGAGATCGAGCCGGAAGTCGTGCGCGCCGAGGCGAGCGAGGTCGAGCAGGTCGCCGACGAGCCGCTCGAGGCGACGTGCCTCGCCGAGCATGACCTCGCCGACGTGCGCGGTGTCATCCGGGGGCACGACGCCGCCGGCCAGCGATTCGGCGAAACCGGAGAGCGAGGTGAGCGGCGTGCGCAGGTCGTGCGAGACGGAGAGCAGGAACTCGCGCTGCCGGGCCTCGGAATGGCGCAGCGCGCCGGCGAGCGAGTTCACCGCCTCGCTGACCGCGACGACCTCGGCGGGTCCCTGGGCCGGCAGCGTGACATCCCGGTTGCCGGCGGCGAGCGAGTGAGCGGCCGCGGCGGTGCGCCGCAGCGGGCGGGCCAGCCGGGCCGCGACGAGCAGCCCGATGCCGGCGGCGAGCGCCCCCGCGATCAGCAGCGCGATGACCAGGCGGCGGATCGCCCGCTCGTTGGGCGCGACCGCATCGGCGCGGCGCTGCACGATGACGATGCCGCCCGCGCCGGCCGGGCGGGCCTCGACGAGCACCGGCGCGCCGCCGACGCTGCGGACGGCCGAGACCGTGCCGCCGGCCAGCACGGTGCGGATGTCGGCGATGGTCACGGCGCGGCGCACCAGCGGGTAGGTCGTCGCGATCCCCCCTCCCGGCCGGATGACGCCGCTGCGCACGTTGAGCCCCTGCAGCGCCTTGCGCAGGCGCTGGAGCGGGGCGGTGCCCGAACCTGCGTCCGTGGCGACCGACTGGCTGACGTCGGCAAGCCGGGCGAGCGTCGCCTGCGCCGTGCTCGTGCTCGAACTGCGGATCAGCCCGGTGGCCAGCGCGCCGGCGATGAGGGCGGTGACGACGGCGATGCCGACGCTCAGCAGCGAGATCCGCGTCGCGAGCGTCGACCTCATGCGCCGCCCTCCGCGGCGTAGCCGACGCCACGGACGGTGCGGATCGGGCTGGCCCCGCCGAGCTTGGCCCGCAGTTGGGCGACGTGCACGTCGACGGTGCGGGTTCCGGCCACCGACGAGTAGCCCCACACCTCGCTCAGCAGCTGCTCGCGGGTGAAGACGCGCCCGGGCCGGCGCATGAGGTGGGCGAGCAGGTCGAACTCGGTGGCGGTGAGCGCGAGCTCGTCGTCGCCGGCGAACACGCGGTGCTGCGTCGCGTCGAGGGTCACCGCGCCGACCGTCTGCGGCGCCGCGTCGGGCACCCCGTGCGTGCGGCGCAGCACGCCACCGACGCGGGCCACGAGCTCGCGCGGCGAGAAGGGTTTGGTCACGTAGTCGTCGGCGCCCAGCTCGAGGCCGACGATGCGGTCGACCTCGTCGTCGCGCGCGGTGACGAACAGGACGGGCGTCCAGTCCTGGGCCGCGCGCAGGGTCCGGCAGATCTCGATGCCGTCCAGGCCGGGCAGCCCGACGTCGAGGATGATCGCCGCCGGTCGCAGCCGTCGCACCGTGTCGAGGGCGCGGGCGCCGTCGGACTCGAGGTGCACGCCGTAGCCGGACTGCGCGAGGTTGAGGCGGATGAGTTCGGCAATCGCCGGCTCGTCCTCGACGACGAGGATCAGGCCGCGCGGCCGGTTGTCCCTGGGGGCGGTCGACACGTCCGAACTGTAGTGGCGGGCCGGGGTCGGGCGGGTCTCGTCCGCATCAGAATCGTGTCAGGGATCGGTCGCGTCCGACCCTGACCGGCGCGCGGAACGGGGAAGCGCGCGCCGATCAGTGGCCGGACGCCGGCAGGATCGTCCGGAAGCAGGCGGCGAAGGCCGGGCGCCACACCGACCACGCGTGGTCGCCGGGGTACCCCACTACCGTCACCTGCCGGCCCGCTCTGCGCAGCGCGGCGGAGTAGCGGGCGGCCTCGCCCGCCGTTCGGGTGTCACCGCGTCCGTAGGCCAGGAAGACCGTGTGCGGGGCGCGGCCGAGATGCGCGATCGGGCTGTCGACGTTGCGCACGGCCTGGCTCGTCCCGTGCGGGAACGGCACCGAGTACGCGGTGTAGTACCCGGACAGCCCGCAGACGGCGTGCACCGGTCGGGTGTCGACGAGCGGCAGGTAGGCCGCTGCGAACCCGCCCGACGAGAGACCGGCGTAACTCCACGACGAGTTGATCCGGAAATTCTTCGCCATCCAGGGACGCAGGTCGTTGGTCGCGGCCGTACCCATCTTCTGGCTCGGGATGTTCGCGAACCAGCTGTCGGTGTGCTGCGGGCCGTTGCCGTCCGGGATGACCGCGATGAACGGCGCGACACCGGACTCGAGGGCCGTGTTCTGGAGCTGGCCGAGGGAGAACATGTCGTCCGGACGGCCGGGGTAGCCGTGCAGCAGCTCGACCACGGGGTAGTGGTTGTGCGTGCTGTCGTAGCCCGGGGGCAGCAGGATCAGCACCCGCCGCTGACCGCCGAGCGAGGGTGTCGGGTAGAACGTGTCGACCACGCGCTGCGGGCTCAGCGCCACGCCGTTGGCGCCGTACTGCACGGCGGCGGCCGGGAAGATCCAGGCGCAGCCGAGCAGGCCGATGGCGACGAGGGCGCCGAACCCGCCGAGCTGGGTCACGCGCCGGCGCAGCGGGGCGGTCGCCCGCTGCCGGGCGCGGCCCCACCAGCGACCGAGGCCGAGGCCGACGGGGAAGATCAGCAGGTGCTCCCAGTCGGCGATGCGGTGGTGCACGATCAGCCCGCCGACGAGGAACAGCACCAGCCCGGTGGTGAACCACTTGTTCCGGGCGATGCCGGCGACCCCGCCGGAGCAGCACGCGATCAGCGCGGACGAACCGATGTCGAGGGTGCCGAGTCGCGTCTCGGCCCAGGTGCTGCCCATCAGCACGAGCAGCCCGAGGCCGGCGCTGACCAGGGCCGGGCCGAGCACGGCGGCGACGATGGACAGCGCGATCGCTCGCAGGTGGCCGGCGATCACCTCGTAGGTGCCGACCGCGAACAGCAGGCTCAGGCAGATGCTGACCACCATGAAGATGTTGTAGGTCAGCAGGGTCGACGTCGCGAGGAGCCGCAGGTGGCCCTGGACGAGCGCCCGCGGCGAGTAGGCGTCGGCGTCGAACAGCAGCGGCGGCAGCTTGCCACCCGGGTCGAGCCGCAGGTAGGTGACGATCTCGCAGACGATCAGCGCGATGGTGAACAGCGGCGGCCGGGCCCGCACCGCGGCGGCCGCCGTCCGGAGATCACCGGGCAGGCGCCGGCGCAGGACGCGGGCGGCCTCGCGGGCGCGGTCGCTCAGCGGTTGGGGCGCAGGGCCCGGCCCAGGCCGCCCGGGCAGTACGCCCGGCCCACTGCCATGAGGGCGAACAAGCGCTGTCTCGCTGCCGGCACGGCCAGCCATCGGGTCTCCCATCGTGGAGCGAACTTCTGCTTGTAGGCGCGCAGGCTGCGCGTCGGGTACACGCGCTCGGCGAGGTCGCCGTGGCCACGGGGCACGCTGGCCAGGCTGGCGAGGCTCAGGCCGGCGTCGCGGTAGTTCTCGAGGACGGTCGCCATCAGCCCGTCCATCGCCGGGTTGGGCGCGTCGGGCCGGCGACGCATCACGTCGAGCACCCGCCCCTGGCCGCCGAGGTAGTGCCGCCACGTGCACCACGCCTGAACCCGGTCGGAGGCGTCGACGGTCACCCAGAGATCGGCGGAGTGGTCGTGCACCTGGTCCGACACCTCCTCGTAGCGTGAGAGCGTGAAACCCATCTCGCCCCCGCGCTTCGTGCGCAGCCATTCGCGCGAGATCTCCTCGATCTGCGGGGCGTCGCGCTCGTCGAACGGCCGCACGACCAGTCCGGCGCGCCGCGCCGAGGTCGTCGAGTGGCGGATGTTCGCCCGCTTCGAGCCGGCGAGGCTGAACGAGGCCAGGTCGATGACGGCCTCGTCGGCGATCTCGGTCACGTCGAACCCGCGCCGGCGCAGCGGCTCGACGTCGGCCACGGCGAGGAACGCCGGGCGCAAGCGGCGGGAGCGCAGCACGTCGAGGTACTCGTCGAGCGCCTCCTCGGTCCAGTGCTCCGGGGCGACGACATCGCCCGGCGTGACGGCCCAGCGGCCGCGGCGGGCGTACCCGCTGAGCCCGGCGCCACCGACCAGTTCGACGGTCTCGACGTCCGGGCTGGCCAGGAACGGGGCCACTCCCGTACGCCCGTGCTCAGCGGCCAACCGGGCGCGCTCGCGGCTGCTCCGAACGATCTCGAGCCGGCGGCGTATCTCGGTGGTGTCGGCCGGACTGAATCCGGCAAGATCGAGGGACATCGCAGCTCCGTTCGCCTCGCACCGCCCGGGTCGGGCGGTACGAGATAACGGTGGAAGATCGAAGATGTAAGGAATGTGTACGTCTCAGCGTGTCCTGGGCCTCACAGGGGCCCCACAACGCTCAGGACTTACCTTGCGACCCGTGCGGGTACTGGTGGTCGAGGACGACGCCCGGACGGCGAGCATGCTCCGGCGCGGGCTCACCGAGGACGGCTATTCCGTCGAGGTCTCCGGTGACGGCCTCGATGCGGTCTGGCGCGCGTGCGAGAACACCTACGACGCGATCGTCCTCGACCTGATGCTGCCGGGTATCGACGGTTTCGAGGTGTGCCGGCGGCTGCGGGCCGCCGAGCGCTGGGCCCCGATCCTGATGCTTACCGCCCGCGCCGACCTCCCGGACCGGGTCCGGGGCCTGGACGGCGGCGCCGACGACTACCTCGCCAAGCCGTTCAGCTTCGAGGAGCTGTCCGCCCGGCTGCGGGCGCTCGTCCGGCGCGGCGCCCCCGCCCGCCCGACCGTGCTCGAGGCCGGGTCGCTGCGGCTGGACCCGGCGACGCGGCAGGCATGGCGGGGGACGGTCGCGCTGGAGCTGTCGACGAAGGAGCTGGCGCTGCTCGAACTGCTGCTGCGCCGGCCCGACGAGGTGCTGAGCCGCACGTTCATCCTCGATCACGCGTGGGATTCGAGCTACGACGTGTCGAGCAACGTCGTCGACCAGTACGTGAGCGCCCTGCGCCGCAAGATCGACCGGCCGTTCGGGGTGGACCAACTCGAGACCGTCCGGGGGGCGGGGTACCGGCTGCGGAGCACACCCGTCCCGGCCGACGGCGACGCGTCATGACCATCCGGCTGCGGCTCGCGCTGGTGTTCGTGGTTGCGACCCTGGCCATGCTGGGGCTCTCGGAGTTCGTGTTCGTGCGCAGCCTCGAGTCCAATCTGGAGCGCGACCTGAACACGACCCTCGAGGCCCGCGCGAGCACGATCATCGCCACCGTGGAGGGGCGGTCGCTCACCTCGACCGATGTCCGGCGCGCGCCGATCCGCCTGAACCCCATCAACGGCGTCGTCGCCCAACTCGTCGACGTCCATGGCATCGTGCTCGACAGCACCCGGGCCACCCGGATCGACCGGCTGGTCTCGCCGTCGGTCGCCGCGGTGGCCCAGCGCAAGCCGGTCTTCGTCGACGAGGACGTGCACCTGAGCGCGAGCGACGAGACCGACGCCGACGCCGGGAGCACCGTGGCCATGCGCGTCTACGCCCGCCGGGCCGGATCGTCCGACATCATCGTCGCGGTCGGCATCGCCCGGACCGAGGTCGACACGGCGGCCGGGCGCGCCCGGCAGCAGCTCGTCATCTTCGGTTCGGTCGTGCTCGTGCTCTCCGGTCTCGGTGCGTGGCTGCTGATCCGTGCCGCGCTGCGACCGGTCGAGCGGATGCGCCGGGAGGCGGCGAATCTGCACGAGCGCAACGCCGGTGCCGGCGTGCGCGTGCCGGACACCCGCGACGAGATCGCCCGGCTCGGGCACACGCTGAACCGTCTGCTCGCCCGCCTGCAGCAGGCGGTGGCCCGCGAGCGCGAGTTCGTCGCCGATGCCGGACACGAGCTGCGCACGCCGCTGACGGTGCTCAAGGGCGAGCTCGAGTTGGCCCGGCGGCCCGGGCGCACGCGCGAGCAGCTGGCCGAGACCATCGAGGTGGCGGCGCAGGAGACCGACCGCCTGGTGCGGCTCACCGACGACCTGCTGCGCATCGGCCGGTCACGCGAGACCGACGCGCCCGCGCACGCCAGTTTCGACGTCGCCGCGGTGGTGCGTTCGGCCGCACGGGCGCTGACCCCCACCGCGGCGGCGCAGCGGGTGACGATCGTGGTCCCGGCCGAGGCGACCGAGGTGTCCGCCGACGGTGACGCCGAGGCGATCCGCCAGGCCGTCGACAACCTGCTGTCCAACGCGATCCGCCACTCGCCGCCGGCCTCGTCGATCACGGTCGAGGTGGACGACGACGACGCGGACGTCCGGATCGCCGTATCCGACGAGGGGCCGGGCTTCCCGCAGGCGTTCCTGCCGGTCGCGTTCGAGCGCTTCAGCCGGGCCGACGAGGCCCGCGGGCGGGATGCCGAGGCCGGCCCGGACCAACCGGTCGGCAGCGGCCTCGGCCTGGCCATCGTCCGCTCGATCATGACCGCCCACCACGGCACGGCGTCGATCGGTACGCGCGCCGACGGGCGTACCGAAGTGGTGCTGCGCTGGCCGCGCACCGACCCGACCCGGGCCACCCCGACCCCGGTCCCCACCAAGGGAGCCCGATGAAACCCACTTCGACCCTGACCCCCCGACGGGCGCTCGCCGCGGCCACCGCCGGCCTCGCGCTCACCCTCGCGGCCTGCACGGCGTCCGCGGCGTCGAGGCCGGCCGGTAGCACCGCGACGGCACGAAGGGTGGCGTCGTCTTCGACCGCGTCGACCACGTCGGAGCGGACGGCAACGGCGCGGGTGACCGTCACCCCGATCGTCATCCCGGCCGCGGACCGCAGCCTGGCCGCCGCGCACCATTTCCGGCTGGTGAGCACGATCTACTGGTCGCCGGCGTTGCGTCTCGAGCGGCGCCTGATCGTCATGCTGCCCGACGCGTACTACCGCCGGGCGACGAGTCGGTTCCCCGTCGTCGAGATGCTGCACGGCCACCCGGGCAGCCCGCTCGACCTGTTCACCCGGACCAAGGGCGATGTCGCGGAGACAGCGGCCGGGCCCGGCATCGGCCCCTTCATCGGCCTGATGCCCGACGGCAGCGGCCCGCTCATCGATGACAGCTGGTGGGCGAACATCCCCGGCCAGGCGATGGGGACGGCGGTGACCCAGGACCTGCGTCGCTGGGCCGCGGCCCACCTGCGCATTTCCGACCGCTGGACCTACGCCGGGCTGTCGACCGGGGGCTACGCGGCGGGCTACCTGCCGACGTTGCCCCAGGCGCCGGTGTACGGCGAGTGCGGGCTCTCCGGGTTCTACGACTCGCGCATGCCGCCGATACCGCAGAACTACACCGCGTCGCAGCGGATCCCGTACACCCCCGAGCTGCACGCGGCGGATGCCCCGCCCGTCGTGCTGCTGGTCTACGGCACGACCGATACCCAGACGCGCACGCAGACGCTGGCCTACATCGCGGCCCTGCGCCGCGCCGGGCACCCCTACGTCCTGCGGACCTACCCGGGCGGCCACCAGTGGCGGGTGTGGCATCCCGGCTTCGCCGAGTGCCTGCGGCTGGTCGTCCCGGCGGCGTAAGTCCGGTCGTCCCGGCGGCTTGGAGCTTGCTCAGGCGAGGGTCGCCGGGTGAGGCTGTAACCACCCGACCTCCCTGGAGCCCTGCATGGTGTCGATCCCGGCCGCGCCGCCCCGCCGGCCGGGCGCACGGCTGCGGCGGGCGCGGCCGGTCGTCGCGGCGGCCGGCGTGCTCGGGGTCCTCGGCCTGGGCGGGGCGGCCCCCCCGCCGCCTCCTCCTCCGGTCGCGGCGGCCGCGGCCGTCGAGATCGCGGTGATCGGCGATTCGCTGAGCACCGGTGCCATGACACCGGGCGACGCGTGGACCGACGAGGCGCTGCCCATGCTCGATCGCGACGGCCGGGAGGTGTACTTCGTCAACGCAGCGGAGAACGGTGCCGGGTACGTCGCCCGCGGGAGTTACGGCGACACCTTCGCCGACGAGGTCGATCACGTGGTGTCGCCGAGAACCCGCATCGTGATCGTCTTCGGCTCGGACAACGACCTCGGCCAGCCGCAGGTCGGCCAGGCTGCGATCCAGACGCTGTCGCGGGTGCGGGCCCTCGCCCCGTCGGCGCGGGTCATCGTGGTGGGGCCGCCCGCACCGCCGGCGCAGTCGCGGTCGCAGTTGCAGCCGCTGTCGGACGCGCTGCACACTGCGGCGACGGCGTTCGCGGCGTCCTTCGTCGACGCTCTGGCGTTGCGGTGGTTCCAGTCGGCCGCGTCGGTCTACGTGGGATCCGACGGCGAGCATCCGGACCGCAGCGGCGAGGCCTACCTCGCTCGGAACATGGCCGACATCGTGCAGCCGGTCATCGCCCGTCTGACGACCGCGCCGGCCCGGGTGCAGGCGAGTGGGCGCCGACCGGGCTGACGTGGATCGTCGCGGCCGTGAGCCGCCGGACGTGCACCAGCAGGTGCTCCTCGGCGTGGTGCGCGAGGTCGTGTGCCGCGCTGACGGTGAGCGAGTCGTCGACGGTCACGTCGGCCTCGGCCCGCAGCGTGTGCCCGATCCAGCGGATGCGCAGGTCGCGGACGGCGTCGATGCCGTCGACCGTGCCGATGGCGGCGACGGCCTGGTCCACGAGCGCGGGGTCGACGGCGTCCATGAGGCGGGCGCCGACCTGGCTGACCGCCGAGCGCAGCACGCCGAGGATCGCGACGGTGATGACCAGGCCGATGACCGGGTCGGCCCAGCGCCAGCCGAGCGCGACCCCGCCGGCGCCGAACAGCACGGCCAGGCTGGTGAACCCGTCGGTGCGCGCGTGCAGGCCGTCGGCGACGAGCGCGGCCGAGCCGATCTGCCGCCCGACCCGGATGCGGTACCGGGCGACGGTCTCGTTGCCGAGGAAGCCGACGACCGCCGCGCCGGCCACGGCCCACAGGTGCGTCACGGCCCGCGGATGGATCAGCCGCTCGATGGCGGCGTAGGCGGCGAGCCCGCTCGACAGCGCGATCATGGCGACGACGAAGAGGCCGCCGAGATCCTCGGCCCGGCCGTAGCCGTAGGTGTAGCGCTTGGTCGGGGCGCGCCGCGCGAGGGTGAAGGCCACCAGCAGCGGGACGGCGGTCAACGCGTCGGCGAAGTTGTGCAGCGTGTCGCCGAGCAGGGCGACCGAGCCCGAGAGCACGACGACGACGGCCTGGATCGCCGCCGTGACGGCCAGCCCGACGAGGCTGATGACGAGGGCGCGCCGACCGGCGGCATCGGCCTCCAGGGCGTCGTCGATCTGGTCGGCCGTGTCGTGCGAGTGACCGCCGACGAGCTCGGACAGCGCGTGCCGCAGCCGGCCGAGACCCGTGCTCGGGTGGTCGTGGTCGTGATCGTGGTGGTGCCCGCCGTGATGGTCGTCGTGATCGTCGTGGTCGTGCGTGGGCCCGGCATCGTCGCGCTCGCGCAGGTGGGACATGGGGGTCAGGGTAGAGCGGAGCCGCGGCGGAGGGCATGCTGGCACTACCGGTTACCGACAGGTAGGAGCAGCGCCGAGATGGACATCGCCCTGAGCAAGGAGGAGCGCGCGTTCGCCGAGCGCATGCGCACGTTCTTCACCACCGAGATCCCGGCTGACATCCGGTCGCGCCTGGCCCGTGGCGAGCATGCGACGCGCGAGGACATCGTGACCTCGCAGCGGATCATGAACGAGCACGGCCTGGCCGTTCCCCACTGGCCGACCGAGTGGGGCGGCCAGGGGTGGACTCCGGTGCAGCGCCACCTGCACGCCGAGGAGATGCTGCTCGCGCACGTGCCGCCGCCGCTCGCGTTCAACACACAGATGGTCGGCCCGGTGATCGCGACCTTCGGCAGCCAGGAGATCAAGGAACGCTTCCTGCCCAAGACGGCGAACCTCGACATCTGGTGGTGCCAGGGCTTCTCCGAGCCGAACGCCGGTTCGGACCTCGCCTCGCTGAAGACCACCGCCGTCCGCGAGGGCGACGAGTACGTCGTCAACGGCCAGAAGACGTGGACGACGCTCGGCCAGTGGGCCGACTGGATCTTCTGCCTCGTGCGCACCGACCCTGACGCCAAGAAGCAGCGCGGCATCTCGTTCCTGCTCATCGACATGGCCACGCCCGGCGTCACCGTCCGCCCGATCCAGCTGATCGACGGCGGCCACGAGGTCAACGAGGTCTTCTTCGAGAACGTGCGGGTGCCGGCCGAGAACCTCGTCGGCCAGGAGAACGCGGGCTGGGACTACGCCAAGTTCCTGCTCGGCAACGAGCGCACCGGCGTCGTCGCGGTCGGGCAGACCAAGGCCCGCATCAAGCGCATCAAGCGCATCGCGGCCGAGACCAAGGTCGGTGACCGGACGCTGCTCGACGACCCGCTGTTCCGGGCGAAGCTGACCCGCCTCGAGGTCGAGGTCACCGCCATCGAGATGTCGGTGCTGCGCGTGCTCGACGCCGAGGGTCGCACCGGGTCGGGCAAGCCCGACCCGGTGTCGTCCGTGCTCAAGCTCAAGGGTTCGGAGTTGCAGCAGGAGGCCACCGAGCTGCTCGTCGACGTGCTCGGCCCGGCCGCGCTCGGCTACCGCGAGACCGCCGACGTCCCGGACGGCTTCGCCGAGCTGCGTGACGGCGCGGTCGACGCTCTGCCGACGTACTTCAACTGGCGCAAGGCCTCGATCTACAGCGGCTCGAACGAGGTCCAGCGCACCATCATCGCCAAAGCCATCCTGAAGTTCTGAGGGGAAGACGCAACCGTGGAACTCGATCTGACCGACGAACAGCGGATGCTCGCCGATGCGGTGAAGTCCCTGCTGGACAAGCGATACGACGCCAACGCCCGCCTCGCGCTGCTGCAGTCCGACGAGGGCTGGAGCCGTGATCTCTGGAAGCAGTACGCCGAGCTCGGCCTGCTCGGGCTGACCTTCGACGAGCAGTACGGCGGTGCCGGCATGGGCGTCGGCGAGCTGGCCGTGGTGATGGAGCAGTTCGGCCGCGCGCTCGTGCTCGAACCCTTCGTCGCCACGGTGGTGCTGGGCGGCCAGCTCGTCGCCGCGGCCGGCACGCCGGAGCAGAAGGCCGCGATCCTGCCCGGCGTGGCCGGCGGCGAGCGGCTGCTGGCGTTCGCGGCCACCGAGGCGAATTCGCGCTGGTCGCTGACCGACCTCGAGACCACCGCGACGCAGTCGAGCGGGTCGTGGACGGTGTCGGGCGAGAAGATCGCGGTGCTCGGCGGCGATGTCGCCGACACCTTCATCGTGACGGCGAGGACGGGCGACGGCTCGATCGGGCTGTTCCTCGTGAGCGGCGACGCCGTCGCGCGCGACGCGTACAAGCAGCAGGACGGTCTCGGGGGCGCCGACGTCCTGTTCACCGACGCCGCGGCCGAGCCGCTGGGCAGCGTGGCCGACGCTCTCGGCCACGTCGAGTCGGTGCTCGACGTCGCCACGGCGGTCCTCTGCTCCGAGGCCGTGGGCGCGATGGACCGCATGCTGTGGCTGACCGTCGACTACCTGAAGACCCGGCAGCAGTTCGGCCAGCCGATCTCGGTGTTCCAGGCGCTGCAGTTCCGCGCGGCCGACATGTTCGTGTCGCTGGAGCAGGCGCGCAGCATGGCCCTCATGGCCCGGCTGGCGCTGGCCGACGACGACATCGCCGGGCGCCGTCGCGCGGTGCAGGCGGCCAAGATCCAGGTCGACGGGTCGTCGCGGCACGTGGGTCAGGAGGCGATCCAGCTGCACGGTGGCATCGGGATGACGATGGAGTACCCGGTGGGCCACTACGTGAAGCGCACCGCCGTCATCGCCAAGACCTTCGCCGACACCGACACGCTCGTCGAGGCCGTCGGCGCCGGTGGCGGGCTGATCGGCGACTGAGGCGTCACTCCAGGGTGGCTGAGTGGTCCGGGACGGAGCGGTAGAGCTCGCGCGGCGGCCGCACGTAGGTCGTCGACGCGGGCCGCTTCGGCAACGTGATGCGCGGCGGTTCGATCGCGCGGTACGGCACGGTCGAGAGCAGGTGACTGATCAGGTTCAGGCGGGCGCGGCGCTTGTCGTCGGCCTCGACCGTCCACCACGGCGCGTCGGCGATGTCGGTGTGCACGAACATCTCGTCCTTCGCCCGCGAGTAGTCCTCCCACCGCACGATCGACTCGACGTCCATCGGTGACAGCTTCCACCGTCGCATCGGATCGTCGTGGCGGGAGCGGAAGCGCCGCTCCTGCTCCTCGTCGCTGACCGAGAACCAGTACTTGCGCAGCAGGATGCCGTCGTCGACGAGCAGCCGCTCGAACACCGGGCACTGGGCGAGGAAGCGGCGGTACTCGTCGGGCGTGCAGAAGCCCATCACCCGCTCGACCCCGGCGCGGTTGTACCAGGAGCGGTCGAGCAGGACGATCTCGCCGGCGGTCGGCAGGTGGGCGACGTAGCGCTGGAAGTACCACTGCCCGCGCTCGCGCTCGGTCGGGGACGGCAACGCGACGATCCGGGTGATGCGGGGGTTCAGGTACTCGGCCACCCGCTTGATGGCGCTGCCCTTCCCAGCGGCGTCGCGGCCCTCGAAGATCACCAGTAGTCGCGCCCGCTCGCTGCGTACCCACTCCTGCATCGTGACGAGCTCGGCCTGCAGCCGCGCGAGCTCGGCGGTGTAGCGCGTCCCGCTCAGCCGGGCCGGCGCGTCGAGGTGCCGCTGCTTCTTCGCCATCGCCCCACTATTGGTGCCCGTGGCCTCGGGGCGGCAGGGTCTTTCCGCCTCGATCTTCAGCCCCGGCCGGGGTACATGACCTTCAGCAGGCCCGGCGGCCGGAACGGGGTGCGCCCTGGTTCGGCCTGGGCGAGCCGGTCGGCGACCACCCACAGCGTGGCCGGGTCGGCGCCGAAGCCGAGATGCGCGCAGCGGACCTCGACGTTGTCGTGCCGCGCGGAGACGGGCTCGATGCACGAGTGCCAGTGCACGATGCCGTCCCGCTTGGAATAGACGGCCGTGGACGGAACCGGGATCGGCCGCAGGATCGACTGCCAGTTCAGCCCGCCGTCGGTGTGCCGGTGCGCGTGCTTGTCGAAGCGCCGGTTGACCCGGCTCTGCCGCGGGTCGCTCAGCGCGAACGGGCTGCCGAGCGTGATGACCTGCCGCACGAGCTCGGGACGCTTGCGGGACAGTTCGCGGGCGAAGATGCCGCCGAGCGACCAGCCGACGACCGACACCGGGCCGCCGGTGCGTTCGGCCAGCTGTTCGAGCGCGCGGGGCATGCCGTCGAGGATCGCCGAGGTCGGACCGAGGTTGCGGCCGAGGCGCCAGCCCCACGCCGTGTGGCCGAGGCCGTGCAGGAAGCGACGCAGCAACCCGGTGCTCGAGTCGGTGGTGAGGAAGCCCGGCAGCACCAGGACGCCGTGCGGTTCGCCCTTCGGGGCGCGGCGCAGCCAGGGGGCGGCGGTTGGCAGCGCGCCCACCTGCAGAGCTCCGCGCGCCGGCTCGCTGAGGTAGAGCCGCAGGGCAGGCGGGCTCGGGGGCGCTTTCGTGTCAGTCATCGGGCTCCGCGACTCGTCGGCAGCAGGACCTTGCTCACTATGCCAGCGGTCGCAACGACCGTCCGGATGAAGCCGTCCCGTTCGGGGGCAGACTGACGGCATGACCGACGCCTCGACCGATCTGCCCGAGTCCGCGACGCACCCGCACGAGCCGCACGTCGCCGGGATGGCCGGTCGGCTGAACTGGTTGCGGGCCGGCGTGCTGGGAGCCAACGACGGCATCGTGTCGGTCGCCGGTCTCGTCGTCGGCGTGGCGGGCGCGACCTCCGAACGCGGGCCGATCTTCACCGCCGGGCTCGCGGGCCTCGTCGCCGGTGCGGTGTCGATGGCCCTCGGCGAGTACATCTCGGTGAGCAGCCAGCGCGACAGCGAGACGGCCCTGCTGGAGAAGGAGCGGGCCGAGCTGCGCGAGTCGCCCGAGGCCGAGCTGGCCGAGCTCGCCGCGATCTACGAGACGAAGGGGCTCCGTCCCGAGACCGCGCAGCAGGTGGCCGTCGAGCTGACCGAGCACAACGCCCTGGCCGCGCACGCCGAGGCCGAGCTCAAGGTCGACCCGCACGACCTCGCCAACCCCTGGCACGCCGCCGCGGCGTCGGCGATCTCGTTCCTCGTCGGGGCGGCGTTGCCGCTGCTGGCCATCCTGCTGCCGCCCCCGGGCGCGCGGGTGGCCGTCACCGTCGTGGCCGTGCTCATCGCGCTCGGCCTCGCCGGCGCGGTGAGCGCGCGGATCGGTGGCAGCTCGATCCGGCTGGCCGTGCTGCGGGTCGTGATCGGCGGGGCGGCCGGCCTCGCCCTGACCTACGGGATCGGTCACCTGTTCGGCACCGCGGTCGGCTGACCTCCACCGGTCAGCGGTCAAGCGCCTTGACGATGTCGTCGACCGCTGCGCTGAGCTGGGCGGCGCACGCCCGCATCTGGGTGTAGGGCGCGGCGAACGGATCGCCGATGTCGTCGAGCGCCGGGCGCGGCGGCTCCCGGCGCGAGTGGAGCGCCGCGATCAGCGCCGGACGGGTGAGCCGGGTCGACGCCGCGAGGCGGGCGAACTCGCGGATCGTGAACGTCTTCGACGTGGCCGTGGGTGAGTCGGCGATCACCTCGGCGCGGTGCCGCAGGGTCGCGGTCAGCACGAGGTCGGCGGCGTCGACGAGCGCCGGCCCGAGCTGACGCGCTACGTGGTCACCCGCGTCGATGCCGAGCTCGCGCAGCGCGTGGGCCGAGGCGGAGTCGATCGGCCGCCCGACCAGGGCGGCGGTGCCGGCGCTGGCGACGTCGAGACCCGAACGGGCCCGCAGCAGGTGCTCGGCCATCGGCGAGCGGCAGATGTTCGCGCTGCACACGACGAGCACCGACAAGCCCACGCGGGGTGATGCTGCCAGAGCTCAGCGGGCGGGCAACGTCTGGTCGGTCGACTCGGACGATCGGTGGCCCAGCGCGAGCGGGTGCGGCGAGCGCCGGCCCGGACGCGTGGCCCGGGCGGCCTGGCGCCGCACCGCCTCGGCGATGAGCGTGCCCGAGCCCGGCCGGCCGAAGTGCCAGCCCTGCGCGACGTCGCAGCCGAAGGCCTGCAGGGCGTCGACATGGGTCTGCGTCTCGACGCCCTCGGCGACCACGCGGATACCCAGTCCGTGGGCGAGCTCGATGGTCGCGCGCACGATGGCGGCGTCGCTCTCGGCCCGCGTCATCGCGATCACGAACGACTTGTCGATCTTGATCTCGTTGACCGCGATGCGCTGCAGGAACGCGAGCGACGAGTAGCCCGTTCCGAAGTCGTCGACCGAGAGCTGGACGCCGATGCGGCGCAGCTGGCCGAGCACCGTCTCGACCGCCTCCGCGTCGGTGATCATCGTCGTCTCGGTGAGTTCGACGACCAGCCGGTCGGCCGGCAGGCCGAAGCGGGCCAGCAGCTCGGCGATCTCGTCGGCGAGTTCGAGGTCGAGCAGGTTGCGGGCGGAGAGGTTCACCGATACCGGGACGGTCAACCCGTCGGCGTACCAGGCGGCCGCCTGCTCGATCGCCTGCTCCAGCACGGTGTGGGCGAAGCGCTGCGTGAGTCCCGAGCGGTCGACGAGGTCGATGAACTCGCCCGGTGCGAGCAGGCCTCGGGTCGGGTGGTTCCAGCGGGCGAGCGCCTCGGCGCCGATCACGCGGTACGTCGCGAGGTCGACCTGCGGCTGGTAGTGCAGCAGGAACTGCCGCTCGGCGATGGCGTTGCGCAGCTCGGCGGCGAGGGTGATGCGCCGGACACTGTGGTCGTCGAGATCGCTGCGGTAGCGGGCGATCGAGCCGCGCGCGGCCTTCGCCTGGTACATCGCCATGTCGGCGCGGCGCAGCAGGTCCTCGGCGGTCGCGCCGTCGTCCGGGTAGCAGGCGATGCCGACGCTGCCGCCGATGGTCAGGCCGAGGCCCTCGTAGTCGACGATCTCGCCGACGGCGGCGAGCACGCGGGCGGCGATCGGCTCGGCCTCGGCCGGCTCGGTGAGACCGCGCAGCAGGACAGCGAACTCGTCGCCGCCGAGACGGGCCAGCAGGTCGTCGTCGCCGATCAGGTCGCTCAGGCGTTCGGCGACCTTGCACAGCACCATGTCGCCCGCGTGGTGACCGAGGGTGTCGTTGATCTCCTTGAAGTGGTCGAGGTCGACGAGCAGCAGGCCGACGACCTCGTCGGTCTTCGCCGCGGCGGCGAGGGCCATCTCGGCCCGGGTGTGCAGCACCTTGCGGTTGGCGATGCCGGTCAGGCTGTCGCGGGTCGCCTCGTAGGCGCTGCGATCGGCCTGGTAGCGCATCTCGGAGTACAGGCGCGCGTTCTGCAGGCTGGCCGCGACGCTGTGCGCGAAGGTCGGCACGACTCGCTCGTGCCGGGCCGAGAGCGGCTGCCCGTCGAGCAGACCCAGGCGCAGCAGCCCGATCGTGGTCGTCCGGCTGCCGGTCAGCACGTCGAGCGGCACGTCCACGACGGTGTCGGCGGGCAGGTCGCGGGTCGCGAAGGACCCGAGGTCGTGGGCGACGGTGGTGGTGCCGTCACGGTGGTGCCGGAACACCCGTGCGGTGTCGAGCGACTGGTGGCTGAGCGCGAGCTCGGCGAACTCGACGTTGAACAGCGGCACCGCCCGGGCGACCGCGGCGGCTGCCACCGTCGCGGCGTCGAGATGGGTGAGTTCCTTGGCCGCGGCGTCGAGCTGGCGCCACACGTCGCCCTCCTCGAGCGCGCCGTGGTAGCCGCGGTAGGCGAGGAAGAGCACCACGATGCAGAACGGGATGAGTACGACGGCGCTGCCCTGCCACGACGCGTAGACCAGCAGCAGCGCGACGGTGGTGTTGCCGAGCAGCAGCCCGACCTTGAGCGCGAAACCCGCACGCACCACGGCGAGGACGGGCAGGCCCTGCACGGCCGCGATGACGGCCGAGACCGAGACGGTGTTGCAGACGAACACGGCGACGGACGCGACGGCGAGGGCGATGCCGAAGCGGACGTTCCCCGCCGCGTCCCGGTCGTCGCTGCCGGCGATGAACGACACGCACGCCGAGGCGACCACCGCCTCGATCGCCACCGTGGCCGCGTTGAACGCGATCTTCAGCGCGTCACGGCGGGCGGCGAGCTGCGCGATCATCACGCCCAGCGGGCAGGCCAGCCCGATCCATGGCCACGGGGTCAGCACGAGGCCGACGACGATCGCCGCCTCCGACCAGGTGAGCGTGTAGTTCTCCCGGCCGTAGCGCAGGTGCATGACGGCCGTGTCGCTCAGCGCGGTCAGCCCGACCGTCAGCGCGATCGCCCACAGGCTCGGGATCTGGTGCCGGCCTTCGGGCAGCAACCACGTCGCCCCGATGCTCACCGCGCCCAGCGCGATGACGGTGACGACGACCGAGTACAGGCGTCGCTTCGACGGCGACGGGCGAGCCGACGGCGCAGCGCTGTTCTCGGTCATGGAGTTGATTCCTCAGTCGGCCGCAGGTGCGGTCAGGGGGTCGGTTCGCCCGCGATGTGCTGGTCGGCCGCCGGCTCGTCGCCCCACCATGCGGTGAGGAAGGGGGTGCCCCCGAGGCCGCTGCTCCAGCTGCCGCCGGTCCAGCTGCCGCCGGTCCAGGACGCGCCGGTCCAGGACGCGCCGGTCCAGGACGCGCCGGTCCACGAGGCGCCGGTCCACGAGGCCCCGGTCCACGACGCGCCGAACCACGACCCGCCGGTCCAGCTCGCGCCGGTCCAGGATGCGCCGGTCCACGAGGCACCCGTCCAGGAACCGCCGGTCCAGGACGCGCCGGTCCACGAGGCGCCGGTCCAGGATGCGCCCGTCCACGAGGCGCCGGTCCACGAGGCCCCGGTCCAGGACGCGCCGTCCCACGGCTGGCACCGCACGTCGATCTCGCCCTGGATGACGGTGGTGACGCCGTTGCAGTCGGTCTGCACGTGGTGGCCGCCGCGGCTCGCCTCGAGCGAGCCGAGGCCGGTGGCGATCGGGGTCTGGGTGGCCGCAGGCCCGGCCGGGCGGCCGAGCGCGCCGGCGAGCGAGAGCCGGCCCGCGCCCTGGCGGTCGGCTGCGGTGCCGGCGATCGGCTTGGCCGCGCGGGTGAGGATCGTCTTCACCTGGTCCGGCGTCAGGTCGGGTCGGGCCTGCAGCAGCAGGGCGACCGCACCGGAGGTGACGGCCGTGGCCTCCGAGGTGCCGCTGCCCTTGATGTAGCTCGGCGCGATGAGGGCCGACGGGTTGTCCTGCTCGACCTGCGAGCCGAACGCGCGCAGCGCGACGAGGGTGCGCCCCGGGGCGACGACGTCGGGCTTGGGGTAGCCGTCGACGGTCGGGCCGCTCGAGCTCCAGTCCGGAACCGAGGCGCCGGACCGGCCGGGCGCATCCTGCTGGTACGCGCCGACGGTGAGCACCATCGGGTCGTCGGCCGGCTTCAGCACGGTGCCCGCGGCCGGTCCCGAGTTGCCCGCGGCCGTCACGACGACGATGCCCTGGCGCCACAGCCGCTCGACGGCATAGTCGAGCGGGTCGACGGTCGCCGACTGGGTCGACGGCGTGCCCCACGAGAGGTTCAGCACGCGGATGTTGAACTCCGACGCGTAGGCCGACACCCAGTGCATGGCGGCGAGCATCGTGGAGACATCGGTGGCGCCGTTGCGTCCGGCCACCTTCACCGACACGAGCGTCGCGTCGGGAGCGATGCCGGTGTGCCCGGCGGCGGGGTCGGCCGCCCCGTCGCCGCCGATGATGCCGGCCATGACCGTGCCGTGGCCGTACGAGTCGAGGTAGGTGTCCTCACCGGAGAGATCGGGCCCGTGGACGACCCGGCCCGCGAGGTCCTGCATCGGCGAGACGCCGGTGTCGATGACCGCGACCCCTACGCCCCGACCGGTGACGCCTTGGCGCCACATGGAACTCGCGCCGGTGTCCTTGACGAAGTCGGACGCCGTCGTCACGGCGTCGGCTGCATCGGTGGGGCGGCCCTGGAAGCGCACGGCCGCGTTGGGCGCCACCGAGCGCACCGCGGACGAGCAGGCGAGGCGGTCGAGGAGGCGGGCCGGTCCGGTCGCCCGCACACCGTCCACCAGGTCGAGGTCCTGCACGACGCGGCCACCGGCGGCGCGCACCGCGGCCGCGACCGCCCGGCTCCCGCCGGGGCGGCCCACGACGACGACGTCGACGGGGCCGCGGGCGTGCGGGGCGGCCGCGCAGGCCGGGGCGGGTCGAGCACCGGCGGCCGAGGGAAGTCCCAGGAGCACAGCGGCCCCAGCGGCGAGGACGGTGATCCCGGACAGCACCGAGCGGGGGGCGCGACGCCCTCTGCCGGCCTCGGGCTGCAGCTGAGACGACATGCTCGGTCCTCCGGTTCGCGCGTTCGGCCGGGCCGACGGGGCACAGCTCACGAATCTCATCGACCGGCCGGCGCCGGAGGTGAGTGATTCGAGGAATGGAACGGTCCAGGGCAAGACGCTTGACCGAAAGAATCTTCCGTGGAAAGCTATGGGCAACGGCGACGATGCTCCGTCCGCGGGGGGCGGAACATCGCATCGACCGGACGAGGACGCGAACCCGGAGAGCACCCGGGATCGCGTCCTCGTCTGCTGCTTGGGGCCCTCAGGCGCCCGGATCCACGCGATCGGCCAGGGTCCGTCGGGTGCGGTGCTCGACCCGCACCACCGGAGGGGTGCGACGGCGCGCGGCCACCGCCCCGTATCCCGGTAACGGTCCGGGCCGGCCGATCTGATGCCCCTGCGCGAAGTCGACGCCGAGCTCGCGCAGCTTGGCCAGCGTGGCCGCGTCCTCGACGAACTCGGCGACCGTGGCCTTGCCGAGTTCGTGGGCGATCTGCACCAGCGAACGCACCACCACCTCGTCCGCCCCGCCGCTGAGCAGGTCGCGGATGAACGTGCCGTCGATCTTCAGGTAGTCGAACGGCAGGTGCTTGAGGTAGAAGAACGACCCGTAGCCGGCGCCGAAGTCGTCCAGCGCGAACTGGCAGCCGATCTCGGCGAGCCGCTGGGCGAACGTGCGGGCGCGGTAGAGGTCGGTGATCGCCTCGGTCTCGGTGACCTCGATGATCAGCCCGCGCGGGTCGGGCACGTCGGCGAGGCGCTGCTCGATGAACTCGCAGACGGACGGGTCGCCCATCGAACTGCCCGACAGGTTGACCTCGATGTGCACCGCGCGCCCGCGCTGCTGCTCCCACGTCAGCATCCGGCAGGCCTCGGTGAGCACCCACTGGTCGATGCGGGTGATGAGCCCCGAGCGCTCGGCGGCGCCGAGGAACTGGCCGGGCATGACGATCGTCCCGTCGATGTCGATCATGCGCAGCAGCACCTCGTAGCGGTCGACGCTGTCGCTGCGCAGGTTCAGGATCGGCTGGGCGTGCAGCACGAAGCGGTCGCTCTCGAGCGCGTCCTGGATGCGCTCGACCCAGGGGTGGCGGCCGATCGCATCGGCCTGCCGCGGGTCGAGCGTGGAGTACAGCGCGACGCGGTCACGGCCGGAGTTCTTCGCCTGGTACAGCGCGACGTCGGCCTCGACGAGCAGGTCCTGGGCCGTCTGCGGATCGCCCGGAGCGAGCACGGCCAGCCCGGCGCTGCAGGTGACCTGCAGGCCGCGGCCGTGCTCGACGTCGATGGTCTCGTGGCGCAGGGCGTCGAGCAGCCGCGTGATCGTCGCCCGCGCCTCGTCCTGCGAGATGTCGGGCAGGACCGCGGCGAACTCGTCGCCTCCCAGACGTCCGACGAAGTCGTCCGGACGCAGGTGGGCCCGGAACAGCTCGGCCACTCGCGCGAGCACCAGGTCGCCCGTGGCGTGGCCGCGGCTGTCGTTGATGTACTTGAACCCGTCGAGGTCGAGCGCGACGACGGCGCAGCGCCGCCCGTCGGCGATGCACGCGTCGACGATGCGCTGGGCCTCGTGCTCGATGTGCCGGCGGTTCGGCAGCGTGGTCAGCGAGTCGTGCGTGGCGAGGTACTCGAGGTCGCCCCGGGAACGGCGCAGCGCGCGTCGGGCGCCTTCGAGGGCGGCGGCCGAGCGGCCGATCTCGGCCAGCATCTGGTTGAACGCGATGCCCATCGCGCCGACCTCGTCGCGCGAGGTGATCTGCACCGGGCGCGCGGTCGGCGACACCCAGGCCTCGTCCAGGTCACCGCGGCCGAGGGCATCCATTGCCCGGCTGAGGTCGGCGAGCGTGCCGGTGGAGAGCGTGCGGGCCGCCTCGGCCACCTCGGTGACGGAGTGCGCCACCATGCCGGGCAGGATCAGCCCGACGCTGATGGTCAGGATGGCCACGGCGACGAAGATGTCCTCGAGCAGCGCGACCCGGTCGGGGCTGACGTGCGAGCCGGTCGTCACCGCGAGCAGGTAGCCGGCGCCGTCGAGCACCATGACGGCCAGCATCGATCCGGTCAGCTTGAAGTGCAGGCTGCGCTTGGTTCCGGGTCGCCCCTCGGCGACGCGGTCGGTGTGCCAGCGCCACGCGTAGAAGGCGCAGCCGGAGTAGGCGAGCGCGAGCCCGAACAGCACCACCGGCAGGCCGAACTGGCGGAAGCCGAGCACCGTGCTGGCCAGCCAGACGACCGCCGCGGCCACGCCGAGCCCGACCGTCCCGCGCGGCGCGCGCCAGGGCCGGGGCCAGTCGGGGAAGTCGCGGCGCAACAGGAAGACCGCGATGCTCGGCAGCGCGATGCCGATCAGGTAGGTGAAGTTGGCGGCGGCGATGAGCCAGACCGGATCACCGGCGACAAGGAACACGATCGCGAAGCCTGCGGTCAGGACGATCGCCATGTGCGGCGCGTCGTGCCGGTTGCGCCGCCCGACCAGGCGCGGCAGCAGGCCGTCGTCGGAGAGCTGGGACAGCGTCCGGGAGGCGCCGGCCAGCGGCTGCGCCGTCCCGTGGAACATGTTGAGCACCATGAACCAGACCGCGACGCTCTGGCCGGCCGCGCCGAACAACGGGGTGAAGGTCGGGCCGAGCAGGTGGGCCAGTCCGCCGTTGCCGTCGGCCGCGCCCAGCGGGCCGGCGCCGAACATGCCCAGCCAGACGAGGGGCAGGACGAGGAAGTAGAGCCCGGCCATGCCGGCGCTGGCCTTCATCGCTTTCGGTAGCGACTTCGCCGGGTCGCGCATCTCGCCGACATGGCAGGTCGCGGCCTCGAACGCGGGCGCGGCGAAGCCGATCAGGTAGAGACCGGCCATCGCGCTGGACACGCTGCCGAAGGCGCCGCGGAACGGTTGCAGCAGGGTCCAGCTCAGCGCCTGGTGGGTGTGGACGTCGCCGTGCAGGATCGGCACGAGCGCGGACAGGAACGCGAGCGCGCCCGAGCCGACGGCGATCACGGTGACGATCCGCGTGGTGCGGGTGATGCCGGACAGGTTGAGCGCCGCGAAGACCGTCACGATCACGATCGCCAGGGCGGTGATCGGGACGCCGGGCAGGTACCAGTCGTGCAGGGCGGTCGCCGAGAGGATCGCCGTGAGCCCGCAGGTCGGCACCCACCCCCACCAGTAACAGACGCCGGTGAGGTTCGCGAGCACCGGGTTGTAACGCCGGAACGCCTCGGCGCAGGTGGCGGCGATGCCGCCGACCCGTTCGGGCCACATCAGGGTGAGCTCGGTCCAGCCCGGTGCGGCCGCCCAGGCGAGCAGCAGCCCGACGATCAGCAGCGGCACGGCCGCGCTGCCCTGGGTGAGGACGAGGGCCGAGATCAGGAACAGGCTCTGGTTGCTGCCGCCCATCGCGATCGCGGCGGTGCCGAACCAGCCGAGGGTTCGCGGGTGTTTGTCCGGATGTGCCGGTGTGGAGGAGCCGGTCCGAAGGGTCGGTCGGCGGCGCCACCGAGCTTCGGGCGCTGCCGTCATCAGTTCTCCGTCCGGGTCCGATTCGCCTTACTGTCGGCCGGGGGCGCCCGGGCATGAACGAGTGAGGGCACCGGTCCGCGCGCGGCGGGGCAGTAGCGTGACGGCGTCGACCCGCACGTCGTCGAGGACAGGAGCCCGCCGTGGCGCTCAGCGATTTCTCCCGCTACCCGTTGCTGTTCGGCCCGAGCCCCGTGCACCCGCTCGAGCGGCTCACCGAGCACCTCGGCGGGGCTCGTATCTGGGCCAAGCGGGAGGACTGCAACTCCGGTCTCGCCTTCGGCGGCAACAAGACCCGCAAGCTCGAGTACCTCGTCCCGGATGCGCTGGCGCAGGGCGCGACGCACCTGGTGTCGATCGGCGGGGTGCAGTCCAACCACACGCGTCAGGTCGCGGCGGTGGCCGCGAAGCTGGGACTCAAGGCGCGACTCGTGCAGGAGAGCTGGGTCGACTGGCCCGACTCGGTCAACGACCGCGTCGGCAACATCCTGCTGTCGCGCATCATGGGCGCGGAGGTCGAGCTGGTGCAGGCCGGCTTCGGCATCGGCTTCAAGGAGAGCTGGGAGAACGCGCTCGAGGAGATCCGGTCCGCCGGCGGGGTGCCGTACGCGATCCCGGCCGGTGCGTCGGACCACCGGCTGGGCGGGCTCGGCTTCGCCAACTGGGCCGACGAGGTCGCGCAGCAGGAGGCGGAACTCGGCATCTTCTTCGACACGATCATCGTGTGCAGCGTGACCGGCTCGACGCACGCCGGCATGATCGCCGGTTTCGCCGGCCAGTCCCGCCCGCGGCGGGTGCTCGGCATCGACGCGTCGGCCAAGATCGACGAGACCCGGGCCCAGGTCGAGAAGATCGCCCGCAACACCGCCGAGCTCATCGACCTCGGCCGTGAGCTGCGCGACGACGAGATCACCGTGCTCGAGGGCTGGGCCGGCGACTACTACGGCATCCCGGTGCAGTCGACGCTCGACGCGATGCGCCTGACCGGTGGTCTCGAGGGCGTGATCATCGACCCGGTGTACGAGGGGAAGTCGATGGCCGGTCTGATCGATCTTGTTCGCACAGGCGTGATCGATCGCGACTCCGACGTGCTCTACGCGCACCTCGGCGGGCAGCCCGCGATCAACGCCTACAGCGCGCTGTTCCCGCGCTGATCGTGCGGTGGTTGCCGGCGGGGCTCGTCGTCCTCATCACCGCTGCGTCGTGTTCCGGCGAACGGCCCGCTGCGTCGACGCCGACCGCTCGACCCTCGACCGTCGCGTCGACGGCGACGGCGACGGCGACGGCGACGGCGACCCGGACGGTGCCGGCTCCGACGCCTGTCCCGAGGCCGAAGCCGAGGCGTGGGCCGACCGTGCCGCCGGTGTCGGCGGCCGCGCGGGCCGACGGGCTCGTCGACGTCCGAACCGTCGTTCCGGACGCGATCATCGACCTGCGCTACGCGACGCCGGGCAACTTCACGCACGTGCGGCTCTATCCCGTCGGTGCGCGCTGCCTGGTGCACCGCTCGATGGCCGCGGGGCTGCGGATCGCGGCGGATCGCCTGCGCAGCAGGGGATTGCGCCTCGTCTTCTGGGACTGCTACCGACCCCACGCCGTCCAGGTGCGGATGTTCCGCGTGGTGCCCGACCCGGTCTTCGTCGCCCGCCCGCGGCCCTACGCCCGCAGCCATGAGGCCGGCCGATCGGTCGACGTCACGCTCGCGCGCGGGAGCACGCGTCTGGCGATGGGCACCGGCTTCGACGACTTCTCGGCGCGCGCTGCTGCCTTCGCGACGGACGGCGTGAGCGCGACCGCGCGGGCCGACCGGGCGACATTGCGGCACGCGATGGCGGCGGGCGGGCTGACCGTCTACGCCGGGGAGTGGTGGCACTTCGACGGCCCGGGCTCGAACGTCCCGCGACCGTACCTGCGGGCGGCGGTGTCGTGACGTAACCGTTTGCGTGGATCGTCGGATCTCGGTTGGGTGGGTGGATGAGCGACATGTGGACGACCCCGGAGCAGGACCGGCGCAGCTACGGCCAGCCGCAGGGCGAGAAGGCGACGTATCGCGAGTACCTCACCAACTACCGGCTGACGATCGAGATGAAGTGCGAGGGGCTCGACGCCGACCAGCTCGCCCGCCGGTCCGTGCCGCCGAGTTCGATGAGCCTGCTCGGGCTAGTGCGCCACCTGGCCAACGTCGAGCACCACTGGTTCGTCCGGGTGCTGCAGCAGACCGCCGATCAGCCCGATCCGTTCGACCACCCCGACGACCGCGACTTCGACTTCAACGGTGCGGTGGCCGAGGCGGGCGCCGTCGCGTCGGCGTTCGCGACCTGGAAGTCCGAGATCGACGCGGCCGACCGCTGGCTCGATCCGTTCGAGGAGGACGATCTCGGGCGCGAGGTGCCGCATCACGGTGGCGTGGTGTCGGTGCGCGACGTGCTCGTGCACCTCATCGAGGAGTATGCGCGGCACGCCGGACACGCCGACCTGCTGCGCGAGTGCATCGACGGCCGCGCCGGCCAGTGAGCGGACCTGCCCTCCACGGTCGTGATCCTCGACCACGGCCAGGGGCGCGGCATCCACGCCCGCAGACCGAGTGGCCCTTCGGCCACGACGGCGATCTCGACGTCGCGCCCTGCTCGCCGGCAGCTCCCACCGTCCTGATTCAGGACCGCCTCTGGCCGGGTCATCGCCGCTCGCAGCAGATGCCCGCCCGCCTCAGCTGACCCGCTCGACCGTGCCGCCGGCGCGGATCGCCTTCGGGATCTCCGCGACGGAGTCGACGACGTCGAGCAGGATGTCGACCGCGTCCGGTGCCGCCGCCGAGTCGATGTCGACCGCGTAGCTGATTCCGGTCGACTGCCAGCTGTCGGGGTCGAACCCGCCGCTCGCGGTGACCCGCACGCCCCGGATGGACATCCCCAGGCGCTCGGCCTCGCGGTACACGTCGTTGAGCACGCAGCCCGCCGCGGCGAGGTGCAGCAGGTGGGCGCCGGTGAAGGCGGCATCCACGCTCACGCCCTCCGCCGTCCAGCGGTGCGGGAAGCTGACGCCGCCGCCCCCGTCCCGCAGGCTGCCCGCCCCGACGACGACATCGAAATCACCCATGGCGCCGATGGTCGCAGAGGGAGCAGCGAGCCGACCGTACTCTGGAGCGTTGGGCGTGAATACAGCGCTCAACGCTCCCGGATCTGCAGGGGTGGGCCCCGTCGGGCTCGAACCGACGACCTACGGATTAAAAGCTCCATCGGCCATGATCACGAGCTCTTTGCGTTCC
>NZ_DASYFV010000037.1:0-157404 GCF_036000465.1 Jatrophihabitans sp.
TGATACAAACTTGCGTACACGCGTGCATGTATGTGAGGGGACGAGATGGCCAGGGTGTTCGTGGTCGGGGTCGGCCTGACCAGGTTCGAGAAGCCGGGACGTCGCGAGGGCTGGGACTACCCGCACATGGCCCGCGAATCCGGCACGAACGCGCTGGCCGACGCCGGGATCTCCTACGACCAGGTGCAGCAGGCGTTCGTCGGCTACGTCTACGGCGAGTCGACGGCCGGCCAGCGCGCCGTCTACGAACTGGGGATGACCGGCATCCCGGTCGTGAACGTGAACAACAACTGCTCGACCGGTTCGACCGCGCTCTACCTCGCGGCCCAGGCGATCCGCGGCGGCCTGGCCGACTGCGCTCTCGCGCTCGGCTTCGAGAGGATGAAGCCCGGCTCGCTGAGCTCGACCTGGGACGACCGCGAGCAACCGATGATGCGGCACCTCCTCGCGCTGGCCGAGCTGCACGAGTTCGCGATGCCGACTGCGCCCTACATGTTCGGCGCCGCCGGGCGGGAGCACATGCAGAAGTACGGCACCACGGCCGAGCAGTTCGCCCGCATCGGGGTGAAGAACCACCGGCACTCGACCAACAACCCGTTCGCCCAGTTCCAGCACGAGTACTCGCTGGACGACGTGCTCGCGGCAACGATGATCTACGAGCCGCTGACCAAGCTGCAGTGCTCCCCCACCTCGGACGGGGCGGCCGCGGCGATCCTGGCGAGCGAGCGCTTCGTCGACGAGCACGACCTCGGTGATCGCGCGGTCGAGGTCGTCGGGCAGGCAATGGTCACCGACCTGCCCGGCACCCTCGAGTCGCAGTCGGCCATCACCCTGGTCGGCGCGCAGATGTCACGCCGGGCCGCTCAGGCGGTGTACGACCAGGCGGGCTTCGGCCCGGACGACGTCGACGTCATCGAGTTGCACGACTGCTTCTCGACCAACGAGCTGTTGACCTACGAGGCCTTGCAGCTGTGCGGCGAGGGCGAGGGCGGCAAGCTCGTCGACAACGACGACACGACCTATGGCGGGCGGTGGGTGGTCAACCCGTCCGGTGGCCTGATCAGCAAAGGCCACCCGCTCGGTGCCACCGGCCTGGCCCAGTGCGCCGAGCTCACCTGGCAGCTGCGCGGCGCCGCCGGCGCCCGCCAGGTCGAGGGCGCGCGGATCGCCCTGCAGCACAACATCGGGCTCGGCGGCGCCGCCGTCGTCACCGCCTACCGTCCGGCCAACCGCTGACCCTCACGACAGGAGAATCCATGGGCACGATCGAGAAGACCGTCCGGTTCGACGCCGCACCCGAGAAGGTGTGGGGCGTGGTGTCCGACCCGGCGCGCTTCGGCGAGTGGCTCGGCATGCACAAGTCGTGGAAGGGCGACCCGCCGGCCGAGTTCGCGAAGGGCACCCAGGCCACGGCCGTGGTCAGCCTGCTCAACATGCCGAACACCATCACCTGGACGGTGGCCGAGTACGACCCGAACTCGTCGGTCACGCTGACCGGCACCGGCATGGCCGGCGTGAAGGTGTCGATCACGCTCGGCGTCGCCCCGAGCGGCAGCGGCAGCGACATGACGATCCTGGCCGCCTTCGAGGGGCAGATGCTCGTCGGGGCCATCGGCGCCGCGGTCGAGAAGGCCGGGCGCACCGAGCTGGACGAGTCGACCGGCCGCCTGGCGGACCTCATCTCGTGACCTCGTTCAGCACCGACTCGCTCGGCGCCTGGGGTGAGCCGGACACCTTCGAGGTGACGGCCGAGCGCATCGCGGCCTATGCCGAGGCCACGAACGATCCGATCGCGGCGCACCGCAGTGGCGACATCGCGCCGCCGGTCTTCGCGATCGTGCCGTCGTTCCTGTCGATGCTGCAGGCGGCGTTCCTGGTCGCGCCGCCCGAGGTGGCGATGCGGGTGGTGCACGGCGAGCAGGACTTCCACTTCCACCGGCCGATCCGGCCCGGCGATGTCATCGTCACCCGGGTGAAGCCGCTCGGCTTCGCCGTCGGGGGCAGCGGCACACGGGCGGCGTTCCTCCTCGAGTGCCGCGATGCCGCGGGCGAACTCGTCAACGAGCAGTACATGACCGCCTTCTTCCGCGGCGTCGACGCCGGGACGTCCTCGGGCGGGCTCGCGCCGACGCACGGGTTCCCCGAGGCGGCGCGCGACGACGCCGCGGTGGCGAAGGTCGTCGGGCACGTCGACGCCGACCAGACCTTCCGGTACGCCCCGGCGTCGGGCGACCCGATGCCGATCCACCTCGACGAGGACGCCGCCCGCTCGGCCGGCCTGCCCGGGATCATCGTGCACGGCCTGTGCACGCAGGCGTTCACGTCGTGGGCCGTGCTCACCGAGCTCGCCGACCGCGACGTCAGCCGGCTCAAGCGGCTCGCGGTCCGCTTCGCCAAGCCGGTGCGGCCCGGCCAGGACCTCACCACCACCATCTGGGCCACGCCGACGACCGGCGTGTACGCGTTCGAGTCCGAGGCGGGCGGGGCGCTCGTCATCACCGACGGCCTCGCCGAGATCGCCCCGGCCTGATCTTCGACGAGGGACACATCATGGGAGCACTCGACGGCCGCGTGGCGGTCATCACCGGCGCCGGGCGCGGTATCGGTCGCGAGCACGCGCTGCTGTTCGCGCGGGAGGGCGCGAGCGTCGTCGTGAACGACCTCGGCGGTGCAAACGACGGCAGCGGCGCCGACGCCGGTCCGGCCCAGGAGGTCGTCGACGAGATCGTCGCCGCCCGCGGCAGCGCGGTGGCCAACACCGACAACGTCGCGACGTGGAACGGCGCGGCCGCGCTCGTGCGGCAGGCGGTCGACAGCTACGGCCGGCTCGACATCGTCGTCAACAACGCCGGCATCCTGCGTGACGGCTTCGTCGCGTCGCTGACCGAGCAGCAGTGGGACGACGTCATCGCCGTGCACCTCAAGGGTCACTTCGCCGTGTTGCGCCACGCGGCCGAGTACTGGAAGGACAGGTCGAAGGCGGGCGAGCAGGTGGCGGCGTCGGTGGTCAACACCGCTTCGGCGTCCGGGACGTTCATGCCCAACGCCGGGCAGCTCAACTACGGCGCAGCCAAGGCCGGCATCGCGGCGATGACGCTCGTCGCCGCGCAGGAACTCGAGCGCTACGGCGTGCGCGTCAACGCCATCGCGCCGATCGCCCGCACCCGGCTCACGCTGGCCACGCCCGGCATGGGCGCGATCTTCGCCGCGCCGGTGGCCGAGGGTGAGTTCGACATGTTCAGCCCGGCCAACATCTCCCCTCTCGTCGCCTACCTCGCCACCGAGAAGTGCCCGCACAACGGCAAAGTGTTCGCGGTGCAGGGCGGCTCGATCCAGGAGCTCGAGACCTGGCGCACCACGCGCGGCACCGACACCGCCGGGCCGTGGACGATCGACGACATCGCCGAGCGCACCGCCGACTGGAGCTGAGCATGTACGAGTGGTCCGAGACGGACCTCGCGGTCCAGGGCGCGATCCGCCAGTTCGTCGACACCGAGATCCGGCCGCACCGGGAGGAACTCGAGTTCGGCGACCGGCCGCCCTACGACATCCTGCGCAAGCTGTGGAAGACGTTCGGCATCGACGTGATGGCCTCGGACTCGATCGAGAAGCTGCTGGCCGAGGACGGCTCGTCCGGTGGCGGCGGGATGCTCGGTGGCGGCGGCCAGGCGAGCCTGGGCGTCATCCTGGTCAAGGAGATCTGCCGGGTCTGCCCCGGCTTCGTCGGCGCCTTCGGCGTCAGCCTCGGGCTGGGAGCGTCGACGATCCTCTCCCGCGGCACACTCGCGCAGAAGCGGCGCTGGGTGCCGAGCCTCGTCACGCTGGAGAAGATCGCCGCCTGGGCGCTCACCGAACCCGGCTCCGGCTCGGACGCGTTCGGCGCGATGAAGACCACCGCCCGGCGCGACGGCGACGAGTACGTCCTCGACGGGCAGAAGACGTTCATCACCAACGGGCCGTACGCCGACACCGTCGTCGTCTACGCCAAGCTCGACGACGGCGCGACCGCCCTGCGCGACCGCAAGATCCTCACCTTCGTGCTCGACAGCGGGATGCCCGGCTTCACCCAGGGCAATCCGTTCCGCAAGATGGGCTTCCACTCCTCCCCCACCGGCGAGCTGTTCTTCGACGGCGTGCGGCTCGGCCGCGACCGGCTGCTCGGCGAGACCGAGGAACACGCCGGCGGCGACGGCCGCAGCAGCGCCAAGTCGGGCTTCGTGGCCGAGCGGACGGGCGTCGCCGCGATGTCGCTCGGCATCATCGAGGAGTGCCTCGACCAGTGCACCCGCTACGCGAAACAGCGGATCCAGTTCGGGCACCCGATCGGCGACTACCAGCTCGTCCAGCTCAAGCTGGCCAAGATGGAGGTCGCCCGGATCAACGTCCAGAACATGGTTTTTCAGTGCCTCGAGCTGTCGGCCGCGGGCAAGCAGCCCAGCCTCGCCGAGGCGTCGGCGATGAAGTGGTATGCCTCCGAGACGGCCACCGAGGTGGCGATGGAGGCGGTGCAGCTCTTCGGTGGCAACGGCTACATGGCCGAGTACCCGGTCGAGCAGCTCGCGCGGGACGCGAAGTCGCTGATGATCTACGCCGGCAGCAACGAACTGCAGATCACGCACGTCGCGAAGGGCGTGCTCGAGCGTTGAGCGTCAGCCGGCCGCGCCGGCCACGGCCCGCACGACATGATCGACCGGCGGGAACACCGCGCGCAGCCGCTCGCGGGCGCGGCGCCAGCGGGCGTTGCGCTGCCGGGGTGGCAGGTGCCAGGTCGAGATGAGCAGGCCCCGCATCGCGTCCATGGCGGTGAAGACGGCGTCGAGCAGATCGGGGTCGACGAGTTCGGGCCCGGAGCCACCCGCGTCGGCGGCGTCCCGAAGGCTCTCCATGAGTACCGGCTCGACGCCGGCGACGTGGCGCCGCAGCTCCTCGTCGGTGCGGGCCGCGACCCAGAGCTCGACGGTGGCGGTGAAGGTCGGGCCGTGGTGCATGCGCCACAGCACGTCGAGCAGCTCGCCGATCGGGTCGTCGGACTCGGCGACCCGCGCGATCTGGCTCCAGCCGAACTGCGCGCTCTTGCCGGCGAGGTGGGTGACGGCAGCGGTCACGAGATCGTCCTTGGTGCGGTAGTGGTGCACCTGGGCGCCGCGGGTGACGCCGGCCCGCTCGGCGATGCGGGTCACGGTCGTGCCGGCGTAGCCGAACTCGACGAGGCAGTCGATCGTGGCGTCGAGCAGTCGTTCCCGCATCGCCGAGCTGCGCTCGTCCTGGGTCCGGCGGCCCGACGTTGTGGTCACCCCGCAAGCTTACATACCGGCCATCCTGTATCTAAGCATGGCAGGAGGGAAATGATGTCGTACCCCTCTGCAAGTCTTGATCAGTGCTCAACGATGCGCTCCCCGCCCGGCCCGAAGCGAGACGGCTGCTCGCCAGCAAGCTGCTCACCTCCATCGGTCAGGGCATGACCCTGCCCTTCCTCTTCGTCTACTTCACCCGCGTCCGCCACCTCGACCCCACGGTCGTCGGCCTGGTCGTGGCGTGGATGGGGCTGCTCTCGCTCGCCCTCGCCGGGCTGGGCGGCAGCCTCATCGACCGCTTCGGCCCGCGCCGCATCATCCTGCCGCTCTACGTCGTCAGCGCCGCGGGCATCGCGTCCTACGGGTGGGCCACCACCGAGCTCGCCGCCTTCGGGGCGGCCACGCTGTGTGCGATCGGCGGCTCGGCGCTGTGGTCGGGCGAGAACACGATGCTCAGCCGGGTCACCGGCGACGACGAGCGGCAGCACGTGTTCGGCCTGTCGTTCACCCTGCTCAACCTCGGCATCGGCATCGGCGGGGTCACGTCCGGCTTCATCGCCGACATCCACGACCCGGGCAGCTTCCGCCTGCTCTACGTCGTGAACGCCGCGCTGGCCCTGGTGCCGGCGCTGATCCTGCTCACCCTGCCGCAGGTCGGGCACCGCATCGCCCGGCCCGAGCGCGCGCCCGGCGTGGCCGCCGGCGGCTACCGCGACGTGTTCGCCAACCGCGCGTTCCGGCGCTACCTCGTCTTCGCCCTGCTCCTCACCGTGTGCGGCTATGCGCAGATCGAGGTGGGCTTCCCGGCGTTCGCGTCGCTGGTCGGAGGCGTGTCCACGAAGGTGATCGCGTGGGGGCTGGCCGCGAACACGCTGACGATCGTCGTGTCGCAGCTGTTCGTCCTGCGTCGCCTGCGCGGGCGCAGCCGCAGCACCGCGCTGGCGACCGCGGCGACGATCATCGCCGGCTCGTGGGTGATTCTCGGCGTGAGTGCGCTCGGCAAGGGCGTGAGCCCGGTCCTCCCCGTTCTCGGCGTCGTGCTGTGCGCGAGCGTCTTCGCCTGCGGCGAGACGTTCATGTCACCGATCATGCCGGCGGTCACCAACGCGCTGGCCACCGAGGAACTCCGCGGTCGCTACAACGCGATGGGCTCGCTGATCTTCGGCGTCACCGCCATCGTCGGCCCGCTGACCGCGGCTCCGCTCATCGGGCACGGCCTCGGCGGGGTGTGGGTGGTCCTGGTGGTGGCCGGCAGTCTGGCGGCGGTGGTGGCGGCCCGGTCGCTGCGCCGGCTGCTGACCCCGGAGCAGGACGGCCGGTTCGGCGCGGTCGGCGTACCGCCCGAGGCTGCGGTCGTCGGCGCATGATGGGGGCATGAAGCTCGTCCTCGACCTGCACGACATCTACAACAAGGGCGACCAGATCGAGCGCGCGCTGCACGACGTCATGGCCGAGGCGGCGGCGAAGAAGGCCAAGCTCGTCGAGATCATCCCGGGCAAGGGCTCGGGGCAGTTGAAGAAGAGAGTGCTGCGCTTCCTCGACCGCAAGGACGTCCGCCCGCTCTACCACCGGGTCGAGAAGGACAAGGACAACTTCGGCCGGGTCTTCGTGCATTTCCGCTGGAAGTAGCTGCGCTACCTTGTCCCGACAAGGGGCGGTAGCTCAGCCGGTCAGAGCAGCGGACTCATAATCCGTCGGTCGTGGGTTCAAGCCCCACCCGCCCCACAGGCGCCTTCCGCGACCGGGATGTAGGTGGCCCGGCGCCCGCCGGAGCGGGCGCCGGACCCGAGCTCCGAGGTGCCGCACCGTTCCCCCGATCGGCGTCGCACCAGAACTCGTCCGTCCACCTTGACCGATCGTTCTCGTCTCCCGCCGGTCCGAAGGTCCACGAGGTGCGGGGTCCTTCGTCCCGAAGGGGTCCGGCGCCCGTTCGCAGCGTCATTGCAGCGTTGCTCGGGTAGCGTTGCGAGCACTGTGACTGCGCACACAACCAGCACATTCACCGACGCGCTCTCGACCCATCGCGACCACGATCGCTTCCTCGAGTCCGGCGCGGTGTCGGCGCGCGTCCGCGACCTCGTTGCCGAGTCCTGGCTGCGTTCGGCCGCGGCGGGGGTCGACGCCGACCGGCCCGAGGCCCCGGTCGCGATCGACGCCGACGAGCTGCGCGACTACCGCGAGGCCCACCCGCTCTCCCAGGTCTTCCCGCTGCTCTACGACGTGCTCGGCCGCGCCGCCGAGGAGTGCGACAGCCTGCTGGCCGTCGGCGATTCCGACGGCCGCCTGCTGTGGGTGTGCGGACGTCCCGGCGTGCTCGCGCAGGCCGAGGGCATCAACTTCGCCGAAGGCACCTCGTGGGACGAGGGCCGGGCCGGCACCAACGCCCCCGGCACGGCCCTGCGCCTCGACGCCCCGGTCCAAATCCGCGCGGCGGAACACTTCCGCCGCGCCGTGCAGCCGTGGACGTGCGCGGCCGCCCCGATCCACGACCCGATCACGCAGGCGATCCTCGGCGTGGTCGACGTGACCGGCACCGAGACGATCGCCTCGCCGCAGACGATGGCCATGGTGCGCGCGGCGGCCCGGATGGCCGAGGCCGAACTCGGTCGCATCGTCGCGGTGTCCGGACGCCCGAAGCTGTGGTCGTCGGCGCGGGAGCCGGTCTGCCGGCTCGAGGGGCTCGGCCGGCCCGACTGCCAGGTCGACGTCGACGGTCGCACGAGCCGCCTCACCCACCGGCACAGCGAGATCATGGTGCTGCTGGTCGATCGCCCCGAGGGTCTGACCGGCGACCAGCTCGCCATCGAGCTCTACGCCGACGACGTGCGGGGGTCGACGATCCGGGCCGAGCTGACCCGCCTGCGCGCACTGCTCGGCGCCGACCTGCTCGACTCCCGGCCCTACCGGCTGCGCTCGACGCCGGCCTGCGACTGGCTGCGGGTGGGTGAACTGATCGAGGCCGGTCGGGTGGCCGAGGCGATCCGTGCGTACCGCGGCCCGCTGCTCCCCCAGTCCGACGCACCCGGCGTGGTCGCGCGCCGCGAGCGGCTCGAGCGTGACCTGCGCGCCGCCGTCTACGCCTCGGGTGACCTCGATCTGATGATGGCCTGGACGCGCTCGCGCTGGGGCGCCGACGACGTGCAGATGTGGGAGCGGCAGGCCGGCTTGCTGCCCGAGAGCTCGCCGCTGCGCCCCCTGGCCGTCACCGAGGTGCGCCGGCTCAACCGCGAACTCGGCGCCTGACTCAGTCGTCGCGGGTCCGGTCGAGGCGCTCGGGGGCCCGCTCGAATCCGGCCGATCGGTACGTGGCGACGGCGGCGGCACGGGCGCTGGGCGTGCAGACCAGTGCGCTCGTCGAGCCGAGCGCCCTCAGTTCGGCCGCAGCCGCCCGGCAGATCGCCCGGGCGTACCCGCGCCCGCGGTGGGCGGCGTGGATCCCCAGCGGCTCGATCAGCCCCGGACGCCCCGCCCCCGCCGACCACACCGTCACTCCCCCGACGGCAACGCCCTGATCGTCATAGGCGAGCAGGCAGCGGGCGTCGGCGAACGGCGCCCCGTCGGCCATCGCGTGCCACCGGTCATCGGTGAAGCGTGCGCTGTCCCAGGCGGACCGGTGGACCTCGGTGAACTCGGAGACCTGCGCCAGGCCGATCACGTCGACGCGCAGGTCCTCCGTCTCCACCGGCTCCGCAAGATCACGGCGCAGCGGTGTCCACGCCTCGCCGCCGCTCCAGCCGGTGTCGGTCAGGATCTCCTGGACCCGCGTACCGTTCGGCGACTCGACCGATGCCTTCCCCGCCGGCAGCACGCCGCGCCGCGGGTCGGACAGGTCGGAGACCACCTCACGGGCCAGCTCGGCGTCGTGGCGGACCTCGGGCGCGACCGTCATCCGCAAGACCTCAGGGCTGTCCAGGAAGCCGATGCCGACGATCCGGCCGTCCCGACTCCAGGTCCGCAACGCCGCGGCCGTGGCCTCGGCACCGAACTGCCAGTTCCAGCCCAGGTCGCCCGGATGCAGCTGCATGGTCAGCCCCTCGACCTGCCAGCTGCGCAGCGCGTTCACGACCTCCACGAGCTGATCGACGCTGGGGGTGCTCAACTCGATGGCCACGCGGGTCATCACACACGATCACCCGGCGGGGCGCACCCGAGTTCTCGGTGGAGCGGGCGCACTTCGATCTTGCCGTCGCGGATCTGCGACGCGTCGGTGGCGAGCTTGTTCGCCACCTTCAGGTCAGGGGCCTCCCACACCCGGACGCCGGCGAGGTACCCCTTCGACGCCACGATCGAACGCGCTGATGCCCGGCTGCTGCCGGGCTGGTCCTGGTCGTCGAGCACGGAAATTAGGTACTGCATAGGATCTTGCACTCCAACCGATGTTCGAATACAGGAGGCCGGTTGTCCACAAATTTCGGAACATCTGAGAAACTGTCGAACGGTGTTCTATTCTGTGATACATGATCAGAACTGCGGCGTCGGAGGCTCTCGCGGTGCTCCGCGTGGGGGTCGACAGGCTGCTCGACGCGGATCTGACGGCCCTGTCCGGGGTCGAGGTCGCCGAGCTGTTGGCGGCTCTCGAGGTGCAGCGCCGCCGGCTTGATGCGGTGGACGTCGCGGTGTTGGCCGAGGCCGACTGCCGCGGCGTGGCGGGTGAGTACGCCCAGACCGGCACGCCGGAGTTGGTGATGACGTTGTGCCGGGTGGATCCGGCCGAGTCACGGCGCCGAACCGAGGCCGCCCGCACGCTCGGGCCGCGGCGCACGGTGACCGGGGAACCGTTGCCGCCGATCCTGGCCGCGTCGGCCGACGCCCTTCGTGCCGGTGCGGTCTCGGCGACCCAGGTCGATGTGGTCACCCGCTGTCTGGGCAGGCTGGAACGGGTGCCGGACCTGCCGATGGCCGAGGTCGCCCCCGTCGTCGAACGCGTCCTGCTCGACGCCGCGCAGCACGAGCACCCGGGACTGCTGGCCCGCACCGCGCAGGCGATCATCACCCGCCTCGACCCCGACGGCGTCGAACCGAACGACGAGCAGGCCCAGCGCCGGCGTGACTTCGGGCTGCGGAAGCACCCCGACGGCACGTCCACCCCCACCGGCCGGTTCACCCCCGACGCCACCGCAACCATCGAAGCGATCCTCGACTCCCTCTCCGCCCCGATCCCGGCCGGGGAGGACGGCATCCCCGACGACCGCACCGCGGGGCAGCGCCGTCACGACGCGCTGCTCGACGCCCTCAAGCGGCTACTGCGCTCCGGCACCCTGCCCGACGCCGGCGCCGCGCCGGTCACCGTCATAGTCACGGTCAAGCAAGGCGTGGCGCGCACCGGGCACGGCGACACCTGGACGATGCCCGACGTCCTGCGCTACCTCGACTGCGCCGAGATCATCACCGTCGTCGAGAACGACCTCGACGGGGTCATCGCCTACGGCCGCACCAAACGCCTCGCCACCCCCGGACAACGCCGAGCCCTCGCCGCCCGCGACGGCGGCTGTAGCTTCCCCGCCTGCACCAGACCGGCCGCCTGGTGCGAGGCCCACCACGTGATCCCCTGGATCGACGGCGGGAACACCGACCTCATCAACTTGTGCCTCGTCTGCCCGTTCCACCACGGCGTGTTCGAGAAGGCAGGCTGGCGCGTCGACATGATCAACGGCCACCCCTGGTGGACGCCACCACCCTGGATCGACCCGGCCCGGAAACCCAGACGGAACACCGCCCACCACCCACCCGACCTCGACTTCACCAGCGAAGACAGACCACGTGTTTACAGCGTGATGCAACTCCGGGACGGACGGTGCCGCCCCCGTCGGCACTCGGCCGGCCCGACCGCCTCAGTCGCCGGCCCGATGCCAGCCCTGGTCGGCGTCACGCTCCGAGGGCGCGGGCGAAGCCGTCCGGGATGAGGATGTCGGAGCGCGTGAGGTCGTGGACGGAGCTCTTGCCGAGCCCGAGCAGCGCCGAGTCGATGCCGCCCCGGAGCACGTCGAGGACGTTCTCGACACCGGCCTGGCCGTTGGCGCCGAGGCCCCAGAGGTAGGCGCGTCCGATCATGACCGCGCGGGCACCGAGCGCGACGGCCTTCACGACGTCGCTGCCGCGCCGGACGCCGCCGTCGAGCAGCACCTCGATCTGGTCGCCCACGGCATCGGCGACGGCGGGCAGGGCGCGGATCGTGGCCGGCGTGCCGTCGAGGTTGTTGCCGCCGTGGTTGGACACCGAGATGGCGGTGACGCCGGCGTCGACCGCCGCCTTGGCGTCGTCGACGCGGCACACGCCCTTGAGCATGAACGGCCCGCCCCACTGCTCGCGCACCCAGGCGACGTCCTCCCACGACGGGGCGGGCGTCTGCATCCACTCGCCGTAGACACCGAAGAAGGTCGGCGCCGGCTCACCCGGGTTCTGCATGTTGGGCACGGTGAGGTCGGGGATCCAACGGGTCCGCGCGACGTTGTAGAGCCAGCGGGGCCGGGTGATCGCCTCCGGAGCGAAGCGCAGCGCCTCCTTGAAGGTCACCTTCTCCGGGATGCGCGGGCTGCCCCAGTCGCGGCCCATCGAGAAGGACCAGTCGAGGGTGGCGATCAGGCCGACGGCGCCGGCGGCGCGGGCGCGTTCCATGCGGGCGAGGATCTGCTCCTTCGACCCCGACCAGTACAGCTGGAAGAACGTCTTCGGGTTGGCCGCGACGACCTCCTCGACCGGCTTGCTCGCGAACGAGCTGAGCCCCATCACGGTGCCGCGCGCGGCCGCGGCCCGCGCGACCGCGACCTCGCCGTCGGGGTGGACGGCCTGTACGCCGGTCGGCGAGATGAGCACGGGCAGCGAGATGTCCTGGCCCATGACAGTCGTCGCGAGGTCGCGCTTCTGCGGCTGGCCCGCGGTGTGCGGCGCGAAGCCCAGCTCGTCGAAGGCGGCGATGTTGTCCTCGACGGTGAGGCCTCGCTCGGAGCCGGCGAGCAGCGCGCTGTACACCGACTTGGGCAGCCGCTTCTTGGCGCGGCGCTGGGCCTCGGCCACGGTCTCGAACCATGCGTTCATGTGCGGTCTCCTCGAGTCGTTCGTCGGCGGGCGGGCCGGGCGATGGCCGGACGCAGCGGGGCGATGGTGCGGTGGGTGCGGCAGCCGGCCCAGACGCCGGCTCCGTAGGCGATCTCGTCGGCGAGATGGGCCGCGGTGTAACGGATGGGGTCGAGCGAATCACGATGCGCGGCCCACGAGGTGAGCGGCGGACCCAGCAGCAGCGACGCGGCGGCCAGCCGGCGCCCGCGCGAACCTGGCAGCACCGCCGCCGCGGCGACAGCGGGCGCCGCGAGCTGGGTGAGATAACGCCCGACGCCGAGCCAGGTCTGGCGCACGGCCCCGGCCATCGACCGGGCGGTACCGCGGGTCGGCAGGCCGGCGGTCCGCAGGCGGCGGGACATCGCCGCCACACTCATCGCGTAACCCCCGGCGGCCAGGCCCGGCCGCCGCGCGAGCAGGGCGGCGACGGTAACCCCGAGCCACGGGTGGATGACGAGCGGGGCGCCGGCGCCGGGGTGCCGCAGCGCCAGCGGGGCGGCCGACGTGCCGTAGCTGAACCGCCGGCGCAGCAGGCCGGGCCAGGTGCCCGGCTCCTGGTGCGACACGCGCACGGCCGGGGCGTACCGAACCCGCCACCCTGCGGCATCGAGCCGCCAGACCAGGTCGACGTCCTCGCCCACACGCATGGACGCCTCGAACGCGCCGGTCCCGCCGGCCACGTCGAGCAGCGCCGCCCGCCGCGCGACCAGGGCCGCCGTCGGCACGTACGAGACGCGGGACTTCGGTGCGACCCGGCTGGGCCTCGGCCCGAGATCGAGACTTCCCCGGACCCGGGTGTAGCGCCCGGCCCAGGTGTCATCGGCGATCGCGGCGATGCGCGGCGCGGCCGCGGCGACCAGCGGATCGGCGAGGTGCGCGACGAGCGGGGCGAGCCAGCCGGCGGGCGGGACGCAGTCGCTGTCGAGCAGCGCCACGAACCCGGTGGTCACGGCGACGAGGCCGGTGTTGCGGGCAGCGGCCGGGCCGCCGTTGACGTCGCGCCGGATCAGCCGGGCGCCGTGCGCGGCCGCGACCCGCGCGATCGCGGCGGCGTCGCGGGAGCCGTCGTCGACGACCACCACGGGGTGCTCGCGACCGAGGGCGGCCAGGCAGCGCCCGAGCGCCTCGGGCCGGTCGAGGACGGGCACGAGCACGGTGAGGTCGAACGGTCCGGCGGCCGCCGGCGGCACCGGATGGGCCAGGCCGGAATCGACGAGCGTGCGGGCGAGACGGCCGGCGGTGGGACCGGCCACCGGGCCGGTGCGCAGCTCGTCGAGGGCGCGCCGGCCGGCGTCGCTGAGCCGGGTGATGCGGGCGGGCACGCCGCCGAACCAGGTACCGGGTTCGAGCTCGCGGGCACTGTCGTCGAGGGCGATGCCGAAGCCGTCGGGGAGACGGGCGGCCCCGGACGTCGGTGGCCCGTCGGCGCGGCGGTTCCGATGGAGCTCGCGGACCACCCCGGTCACAGGGCCAGCCCCCCGTCGACCGGCACGACGGCACCGGTCATCGCACCCGATGCCGGGCCGGCGAGGAACGCCAGCACCGCCGCGACCTCGGCCGGCTCGAGCAGGCGACCGAGGGGCTGCTGGGCCGCGAACGCCTGCGCACTCGGCAGTCCATAGAGCCGGGCGCTCTCGGCCAGGATCGCGGTGTCGGTGGAACCGGGGCTGACCGCGTTGGCGGTGACGCCGGTGCCGCCGAGCTCGACACCGAGCGCCCGGATCAGCCCGGCCACACCGGCCTTGGCCGCGCAGTAGGCGGCGAGCATCGGTAGCCCGCGGGTGGCCGCGGTCGAGGCGACGGCGAGGAACCGGCCGGCCCGCGGCTCGGGGCGGCGCAGCAGCGCCGGGATCGCCGCCCGGGCCAGGTTGAGCACGCCGCCGAGGTTGACGGCGAGGACGGCCTGCTCCTGCCCGACCGGCACCTCCCACGCCGGGACGCCGCCGGCCATCGCCCCGGCCGCCGCGATCGCGGCGTCGAGGCCGCCGTAGCGCGATTCGGCCTCGGCCACCGCGGCGTCGAGGCCGGCCTGATCGCGCACGTCGGCGACCACGGCGTGCACCCGGTCCGGGCCGAGCTCTCCGACCAGGGCGTCGAGGTCGGCCCGGCGGCCGAGCGGGTACGGCAGCGCCGGGTCGTCGGCCGCGAGGTCGAGCGCGAGCACCGACCAGCCGTCGGCGACGAGCGCGCGCACGGTCGCCGCACCGATGCCGCGCGCGGCGCCCGTCACCAGCGCCACCCGGGTCATGCGTCCACCCGCCCGGGCCACCAGGCGTCGACGTCGCGCACCAGGTCGGACGCGAGACCGGCGAGCACGCGCTCCCCCTCGGCGGCGCTCGCGCCGGTCGGGTCGCCCAGGATGCCGGTGGCCGTCACCGCCCGCACACCGCCGGAGCGCAGCGCGGGCATCAGCTCGGCGAGCGGCCGGGTCTCCCCCGGCACGGCGTGCTCGATCGAGACGGCGTCGGGCCGCAGCGCCAGCAGCATCGAGGTCTCGGTGCGGCCGGCGTGCGCATCGACCTGCCAGCGCGGCTGGTGGAGGCGCACGTCGCGGCCCTCGTAGCGCAGCCGATCGACTGCGTGGCCGACCGCGCCGGCGTTGCCGCCGTGGGCCGAGACCAGCACGATGCGGTCGAACGTCTCGGTGGCCGAGCGGCCGAGCTCGAGGACGAGCAGTTCGAGCGCCGCCTCGCCGATGGACAGTGTGCCGGCGAACCCGGCGTGCTCGCCCGACGCGCCGTAGGGCACGGCCGGGGCGACGACGACGTCGGCCCGGGCCGCGGCGAGCCGGCGCGCAAGTTCGACCGCCACGTCGGTGTCGGTCGACAGCGGCAGGTGCGGCCCGTGCTGCTCGGTCGAGCCGAGCGGCACCGCGAGCACCGCGCCCGCAACGACCCGGCGACCGGCCTCGGGTGAGGTCAGGCCGTCGAGTCGCTGCGACGCGCGGCGCGACACAACTAGAGCGCCAGCCCGGCGAGGGGGTTCTCGTCGCAGGCCCGCTCGGGCGGCCGCCGTGCGGTGAGCGTCAGCGGCACCGGCCGGGCCGGGGCGGTGCGGTGCGAGTGGTCGAGCGACGGCTTCGGCGCGGTACCCGCGTCGATGAGCGTGAGCGCCTGCTCGCCGTGCCCCTTCACGCACTCCGGATCGGGACCGTCGAGCGGCAGGCCGGTGAAGAACTTGGCCGCCATGCAGCCGCCCCGGCACGCGTCGTAGGCCGAGCACGACGTGCAGGCTCCCCCGCTCTGCGGCTGCCGCAGCTCGGTGAACAGCTCCGACTGCCGCCACACCGAGGTGAACCCGCCCTCGGCGCGGACGTTGCCGGCGAGGAAGTTCTCGTGGATCGCGAACGGGCACGCGTAGACGTCACCCACCGGGTCGATCAGGCACACGACCCGGCCCGCGCCGCACAGGTTCAGCCCGGGCAGGGCGTCGCCGAACGCGGCGAGGTGGAAGAACGAGTCGCCGGTGAGCACGTTCGAGCCGTGGGCGACGAGCCAGTCGTAGAGCTCGCGCTGCTGCTCGGCCGTCACGTGCAGCTCGTTCCACACGTCGGCGCCGCGCCCGGACGGCCGCAGGCGGGTGATGCGCAGCTGGGCGTCGAAGCGATCGGCGATCGCTTTGAAATCGTCAAGCTGATTGACGTTGTGCCGGGTCATGACGACCGAGATCTTGAAACCCTTGAACCCGGCGTCGTACAGATGTTGCATCGCGCGCAGCGCGGTGTCGTAGGACCCCGGGCCACGGACGACGTCGTTCACCTCGGCCGTGGCGCCGTCGAGGGAGATCTGCACGTCGACGTAGTCGCTGGCGGCCAGGCGCTGCGCGACCGCGGCGTCGATCTTCACGCCGTTGGTCGAGAACTTCACCCCGACGTGGTGCTCGGTGGCGTAGTCGACGAGCTCCCAGAAGTCGGAGCGGACGGTGGGCTCACCGCCGCCGATGTTGACGTAGAAGACCTGCATCCGCTCGAGCTCGTCGATGACGGCCTTGCACTCGTCGGTCGACAGCTCGCGCGGGTCACGCCGCCCGGAGGACGACAGGCAGTGCACGCAGGACAGGTTGCAGGCGTAGGTGAGTTCCCAGGTGAGGCAGATGGGGGCGTCCAGGCCGAACTGGAACTGCTCGACCAGCGGCAGTGCGGTGCTCGTCATGAAGGGGTCCTCTCGCAGATCATCCGGGACGTCGCGAGCGTGGTCAGCGCGGCGCCGTACTGCGGCAGTTCGGCGGCGGCGACCCCCGACGACAGGCAGGCGTCCCGCGCCGTCGGTGAGTCGGCCAGCGCGCGGACCACGGTCAGCAGCTGCGGGCTCTTCAGGAACGACAGCTGCCGGGTCCCGAAGTGGTAGAGCAGCGCGCCGAACCGCTCGGGGCGGATCGACACCTGCCGGTGCAGCTGCCACGCAGCGTCCAGGTCGAACGGGCGGACCTCGGTGTCAGTAGACACCGCACATGCCGTCGATGGAGACCTCTTCGACGAGGACGTCCTCGACGACGGCAGCCTCGTCGTGCGTTTCGACGGCGTCGCTCACCTCGGTCACGGTGGCGGTGGTGTCGTCCATGTCGGCTCCTCTGCGGATGGGATCGATGGTTTTCGTCACTCGGTGACGAATAGCTCGGTACGCTAACGTCGCCCCTCCGCAGGATCAATAGCTGGGCCGAAATTCACGAGGTACGTATGTCCGTCGAGGTGGAGACCGCCGGCCGTCCGCCACGCCGCGGTCGGCCGCCGGGCACCAGCGCGCGCGCCCTCGAACTCATCGCGCTCGAACTGTTCACCGCCCAGGGTTTCGACGAGACGACCATCGACCAGATCGCGTCCGAGGCCGGCGTCAGCAAGCGCACGTTCTTCCGCTACTTCGACTCCAAACCGTCGGTGCTGTGGGCCGAGTTCGACCTCGAGGTCGACAACCTGCGCCGCATCCTCGGCGACATGCCGGCCGACCTCCCGGTGATGGAGGCGGTGCGGCTGGCCGTGCTCGAGGCCAACCACTACCGGGCCGAGGACGCCCCCGAACTGCGACGCCGCATGACGCTGATCGGCTCGGTGCCCGAGCTCGGCGCGAGCGCGGCCGTGCGCTACGACGCCTGGGAGCGGGCAGTCGGCGACTTCGTGGCGAAGCGCTCGGGCCAGCCCGAGGATTCGCTCTACCCCCTGACCGTCGGCCGGGCCACGCTGGCCGCCTGCCGCGCGGCCTACGAGCGGTGGGCCGCCCGGGCCGACGCCGACCTGACGGTCTACCTCGACGCCGCCCTGCGCGCGCTCGCGGCCGGTTTCCGCGACGACGTCCTGACCGGCGAACCGACACCGAAGCGACGGCGCTCGACCCGCCGGTGACACCCCCCTGCCCGATCGGGCAGGGCCACCCTGCGACCGTACGGGCGCCACGATCGCGCCCCGGCCGGTTTCTCGTCCGTAGCCTGTCGCCGCGCGTGGTGGCCGCCATAACGTCCCCGACGTCAGCGCCGCCACCAGCCACCCGAGCGAGGTCCGCATGCAGGTCGACGAACTGCTCAAGCCATACCCGATCAAGGAGTTCCACCCGTTCCCGCGGGCGATGCTCGGTCCGGGAGCCCACGAGATGATCGGCCCCGAGGCCCTGAAGCTGGGCTTCAGGAAGACCCTGGTGATGACGTCCGGCCTGCGCGGCACGGACATCGTCCACAAGATCGTCGAGTCGATGAAGTACCACGGGCTCGAGGTGGTCGTGTACGACAAGGTCGAGTCCAACCCCAAGGACTACAACGTCATGGACGCCGTGGCGCTGTACCAGGACAACAAGTGCGATTCCTTCGTCTCCATCGGCGGCGGCTCCTCGCACGACGCCTGCAAGGGCGCCCGCGTCTCGGTCGCGCACGACGGCCGCAACGTGAACGAGTTCGAGGGCTTCAACATGTCCGAGAACCCGAAGAACCCGCCGCACATCGCGGTCTCGACGACGGCCGGCACCGGCTCGGAGACGTCGTGGGCGTACGTCATCACCGACACCACGACCGACCCCGACAACCCGCACAAGTACGTCGCCTTCGACGACGCCTGCGTGACGAGCCTGGCGATCGACGACCCCGTGCTCTACTTCGACTGCCCGATCGACTACACGGCGCAGTGCGGCTTCGACGTGCTCGCCCACGCGAGCGAGCCGTACGTGTCGCGGCTGAACTTCCAGCCGTCGCTCGGCAACGCGCTGCACGCGATCCGGCTCACCGCGCAGCACCTGCGCGCGGCGGTCTGGAACGGGCAGGACCTCGAGGGTCGGGAGGGCATGATGTACGCCCAGTACATCGCGGCCCAGGCCTTCAACTCCGGCGGCCTCGGCATCATCCACTCGATCTCGCACGCGATCAGCGCGTTCTACGACACGCACCACGGCTTGAACAACGCGATCGCGCTGCCCCGCGTGTGGGCGTTCAACATGCGGGCGGTCTACCACCGCTTCGCCGACATCGCCGAGGTCATGGGCATCGACACCCATGGCATGACCAAGCCACAGGCCGCCGACGCCGCCCTCGCCGCGGCGATCCGGCTGCTGCGTGACGTCGGCATCCCGGAACGCTTCGTCGACGTGACCGCCGACAGCTACTCGAAGAACCGGCTGGGCCGGGGCCCGACCAAGTTCTACGAGAAGGCGAAGACGATCACCGGCGACAAGGCCGACGTCGACCGCATCACCAACCACGTGCTCGGTGACGCGTGCACGCCGGGCAATGCCAAGGAGTGCACCTTCGAGACGGTGCGCCCGGTGGTCGACCACTGCATGAACGGTGATCTCGACGACCTGTTGAGCTGACCGGCGCCAACCCCCAGCACCATCCCGTCCGCTGCGGCGACGCGTCCCGCCGTCGTCGCGGCGGGGCCGGGCCGATCGCCACCGGAAGGATCCTGCGTGAGCCTCGACGCCGCGACATTCGACTCGGTCGACGATGTGGTCGCCCGCTTCGCCCAGCACGGCTACCTGGCCGACGACCGGCTGGCGACCACTGTGTTCCTGCAGTCCCGGCTCGACAAGCCGATCCTGCTCGAGGGGCCGGCCGGGGTCGGCAAGACCCAGCTCGCGAAGTCCCTCGCCGAGGTCACCGGCCGCCCGCTGCTCCGCCTCCAGTGCTACGAGGGTCAGGACGAGAGCACTGCTCTCTACGAGTGGGACTACGGCAAGCAGCTGCTCTACACCCAGCTGCTGCGCGAGAAGATCGGGCAGATCGTGGGAGACGCCACGACGATCCACGAATCGGTCGAGCGCATCGCGCACGAGGACAGCGTGTTCTTCTCCGAGCGCTTCCTCGCCCCCCGCCCGCTGCTCGAGGCCGTCCGCTCCGACGTGCCGGTCGTGCTGCTGATCGACGAGGTCGACCGCGCCGACGAGGCGCTCGAGGCGGTGCTGCTCGAACTGCTCGCCGAGTACCAGGTGTCGGTGCCCGAGCTCGGCACCTACGCGGCCGAGCACCTGCCCTACGTGGTGCTGACCTCGAACAACACCCGCGACCTGTCCGCCGCGCTCAAGCGCCGCTGCCTGCATCTCTCGCTCGACTACCCCGACGCCGAGCGCGAGCTCGAGATCATCCGGTCGAAGGACACCGGCCTGCCCGAGGCGCTGGCCCGCACCCTCGTCGACGTCGTCCGTGGCCTGCGCGACCTCGATCTGCGCAAGGCGCCCAGCATCTCCGAGACGATCGACTGGGCGCGCACCCTGGCCGTCCTCGGCGCGAAGGAGCTCACCGCCGAGATCCTCGCCCAGACCGCCAACGTGGTCGTGAAGTACGACCGGGACCTGCGCCGCACGCTCGAGGTGCTGCCCAAGCTCGTCGACCCGAACGCCGTCGTGCCGACGAGCCGCGACCGTGGTCACCAGCACGGTCCCGGGTCCGGTCACTCCCACGGCCACGAGGATCACCCGCACCGCCACGACGACCATGACCCCGAGCCCGTCCGCGACCCCGCGGGCCAGGAGCGCCGCGCGGCCAAGGACGAGCCGGGCCGCCACACCGCGCCGAACTACGGCATCGCGCCACCGACCCGCTCGCTCGACGTGGGCCGCGGGCAGGGCGAGCGGTCGTTCCACACCCGCGGCGCCCGCCGCCGGCCGGTGTAGGTCGCCGTGGAGGAGTCGGTCCATCGCTTCGTGCGGCTGTTGCGGCTCTCCGGCGTGCGGGTAGGGGTGTCCGAGGCCGTCGACGCGATGCAGGCCCTCGCCCTGCCCGGCATCGCCGCCGACCGGGAGCTGACCCGGCACGCCCTGCGGGTGAGCCTGGTCAAGGACCGCCGCGACGAGCCGACCTTCGACCGCATCTTCGACCTGTTCTTCCGGCTGCGCCGCGTGCTCGAGGACGACGAGGATGGCCACGGCCACGCGCACGACGACCTCTCCGACGAGGGCCGGCTCGAGCGGTTCAGCCTGTCCGAGGACACCGGCGAGGCGCCGACCGGCGGCCACTCGCACGGCCAGCCGGTGGACATCAAGGAGTTCTTCGACGACGAGGATATGGCCCAGCAGTACAACCTGCACCAGGAGGCCAACCGCCTCGACCTGGCCTCGATGACCGACGAGATCGTGCTCTCGGACCAGGCCGCCACCGACCCGTCCGACGCGACCCGGGTGCAGCTCACCACCTCGCGCCTGCACAACCCGGGGCGCCCCGGCGAGATCGCGACGAGCGAGGGCCTGCGGCTCGACGCCGAGCTGTCGGTCGCGCAGGAGATGGCGCTGCTCTCGTGGCTCGAGGAGACCGAGGGCGACGACGAGGGCGACCCGCAACCGGACGAGCTCGCCGCCCTGCGCGGCCGCCTCGCGGGGCTGCTGGAGCGATTGCCCGACGCCCTGCGCAAGCACCTGGAACGGCTCATGGCCGGCGGGCTCGACGTCGAGTCCCCCGACGTCGCCGCCCCGCCCGGCGAGCGCATCGACGAGCGGGAGCGCGCCGATCTGGAGGAGGCGGTGCGCCGGTTGCTGCGCAGCCTGCACGGCGCGCCCCGACCGCGGCGTCGCGTGGCCGCCAAGGGTGCGGTCGACGGCGCGCGGACGATGCGGCACAACATGCGCTACGACGGCGTGCCGTTCAAGCCGATCACGGTGGCCCGGGTGGCCGACCGGCCGCGGCTGCTGCTCCTCGTCGACGTCTCGCTGTCGGTGCGCACCGCCGCCCGGTTCACCCTGCAGCTCGTCCACGGCCTGCAGAGCATGGCCTCGACCGTCCGCTCGTTCGCGTTCGTCTCCGACCTCGTCGAGATCACCGACCTGTTCGACGAGCATCCGCTGGAGAACGCGCTGGGCCTGGTCATGGCCGGCCTCCCCGCCGGGGGCGTGCTCGACGTCGACGCCGACTCCGACTACGGCGAGGCCCTCGGCCAGTTCCTCGACGACCACGGCGGCGCGATCACCCGGCGCACCACCGTGATCGTGCTGGGCGACGGGCGCGGCAACGGCAAGGACCCGAACTTCGGGGCGATCGCCGAGATCTCGCGCCGCGCCCGCGAGCTGATCTGGCTGACCCCCGAGCCGCGCTACTCGTGGGCGCTCGGCTCGTGCGACCTGCCGGCCTACGCGGGTTACTGCGACCGCGTGCACGTGGTCCGCGACCTCGCGGGCCTGGACCGGCTCTCCGGACTCGCGCTGGCGCGGACGAGCGCGTGAGCACGACCGTCGCGCCGATCGACCCGCTGCGCTCGTGCCCGGCCGGGCGTTACGCCGACGAGCGGCTGATAGTCGAGCCGGGCCGGCCGCTCGGGGTCACGGCCGCGGCGACGGGAGACGGTCGCATCCTGGTCCGGCACCACCTGCGGCCGGCCGAGCTGGACGACGAGCTCGGCGCCGCGCTGGCCGCCGCACTCGCGCCGCTCACCGACGACCACGACGTCTTCGCCCGGGCGTTCACCGGCGTCGTGCTGACCTCCGCGCCGCAGGCCGAGCGGGCGTGGGAGCTCTTCTACCGCAACACCCTGGCCCGCATCCGGCACGCCGAGCCGGGCTACAGCGCGATCTACCGGCGGGCGCTCGAACTGCTGCCCCGCGGCGAGGTGCTCGACCTCGGCTGCAGCTTCGGCTTCCTCGCGTTGCACCTGGCCGCGCGGGGCGACCGCGTGACCGCGGCCGAGATCGACGCCGGCACGACGACGCTGGTGCGCTCGATGGCCCGCCGCCTGCGCCGCCCCGTCGAGGTCGTCCGGGCCGACGGGGCCGCGCTCCCCCTGCCCGACGGGTGCGTCGACGCCGTCGCCGTGCTGCACGTGCTCGAACACGTCGACGACGCGACCGGGGCCGAGGTGCTGACCGAGGCGCGCCGGCTCGCGCGGTCGCGGGTCGTCGTCGCCGTCCCGTTCGAGGAACGGCCGACCGCCCTGTTCGGTCACGTCCGGCGCATCGACGCCCACCACCTGTACCAGCTCGGTCACGCGTCGGGCTGGTCGTTCGACATCCACCGGCACCACGGGGGCTGGCTCGTCCTCGACCGGCCTGTCCGGCACCACCGGTAGCCGTCCGGGCGACCGTCCCGGGTCAGCGATCCTCAACCAGCCCGGGAGCTGGGCGTTCTCCACCTAGAGGGCGCCCATCTTGCTGGCGACGTACACCGCCTCGGCCCGGTGCCCGACGTCCAGCTTGCGCATGATGTTGGCGACGTGGAACTTCGCCGTCGTCTGACTGATGAACAGCGCCTTGCCGATCTCGCCGTTCGACATGCCGCGCGCGAGCAGGCGCAGCACCTCCATCTCGCGAGCGGTCAGCGAGTGGGCGCCGGCCGCCGACGGCGCGCTGAGCCCGCGCACCATCGCCGACGCGCTCTTCGGGTCGAAGGCGTTCTGCCCCGAGTGCACCGTGCGGATGGCCCGGACGAGCTCGGACGTGTCGACCTCCTTGACCACGTAGCCGCGGGCGCCGCGGCGCAGGGCGGCCACCACGATGCTGTCGTCGAGGGTGGTGGTGAGGACGAGCACGGCCAGGCCGGGGTGGGCGTTGACGAGCGCCTCGCACAGGTCGAGCCCGGCCAGCCCGGGCGCCCCGGAGAGCTTGAGGTCGAGCAGCACGAGCGAGGGCCGGGTGGCCGCGACGACCTCCATGGCCGCGGCCGGGCTGCCGGCCTCGCCGACGACCCGGACGTCGGGCTCGCGCTCCAGCACCGAGCGCAGTCCTTGCCGCACGACCGCGTGATCGTCGACGAGGACGATGTCGATGGTGTCGGACCTCGGCCGGGGCGCGGCGCTGGCGCTCATGCGGTTCTCCTTGTTCGGACTCACGAGCCGGTCGGGGGCGGGCCGGGGACGGTGACGTCGATCAGGACGCCGCCGAGCCGCGCGCGCCGGATCGCGAAGGTGCCGCCGAGATCCTCGGCCCGGCTGGCCATGTTGAGCAGGCCCTGGTGCCGGCCGTCGGGCCCGCCGCCGCCGGCCAGGCGCAGGCGGCGGCGAAGCTCCCGCGGGTCGCCGCTGCCGTCGTCGCTGACCGAGAGCTGGGCCCCGGCGTCGGAGTAGCGCAGCCGCACCGCGGCCCGGGTGGCCCGGGCGTGGATCGAGACGTTGAACAGCGCCTCGCCGGCGACGCGGGCGAGCGCGTGCTCGATCTTCGCCCCCAGCGGGGTGGCGAGCCCCTCGATCCGCACCGCGACGGCCAGCGTCGGCTGGTGCTGGGCGGCGAGCCCGTGCAGCAGGTCGGGCAGGCTGGCGACCTCGTCGCCGCCGGGCTCGTGGTGCAGCGCGTAGATCACCGAGCGCACCTGGTCGCCGGCCTTGGCCACGAGGTCGCGGGCGTGCACGAGGCGCGCAACGTTCGGTCCGCGCGTCCCCTCCTGCTCGACCGCCTCGGAGCGGCAGACGTCGACGGCGAGCCCGGCCGACAGCACGTACTGGGCGACGCTGTCGTGCAGTTCCAGGGCGATGCGGTGCCGCTCGGCGTCGAGCAGCTCCCGCTGGTGCAGCACCTCGAGGCGCCCCTCGGCCCGTTCGAGCTCGGCCGTGCGGGTCTGCAGGTCCTCCGAGCTGCGCCGGATCTCGTCGTAGAGTCGCTGCGCCCGGGCCCGCAGGTCGGTCGCGGTCGTGTAGAGCGTGGCGGTGTGGATCGACATCGCCGCCTGGTTGGCCAGGATGCGCAGCACCCACAGGTCCTCGGTGTCGAGGGCGTCGCCGGGCGGCCGCGAGACGACGAGGCGGCCCAGCACCTCGCCGTCGAGGGTCATCGGCACCCGCACCCACTCGTCGGTGACGGTGGTCGACGGGTCGTGGTCGGTGCGGACCTGGAACAGCTGGTCGCGCAGGCCGCCCGGCAGCGCCCGCTCGCTGTCGATGAGCGCGCCGGTGATCCCGGCCGCGAGGAAGCGGGTGCCCAGACCGGGCAGCGCGACGTCGCGCAGGGCCATCATCGTCCAGTCGGCCCGCAGGTGACCGGCGGCGGCCCGCAGCACGCCGTGCAGCAGCTCGCGCGGGTCGTCCCGCGTGCGCACGAGCGCGGACGAGATGCCCTCGAGGGCGCGGACGGCTGAGGTCATCCGCTCCTCGGTGCGCCGGAGTTCGACGTAGTAGGACTTCTTGCCCGAGCGGACGCCGGTGAGCGTGCTCAGGCTGCTGTCGTCGATCGGCTCGGGCTGGGCCACGGTCAGAGGGCGGCGCGGAACAGTGCGGCCAGGTCGTCGACCTCGACCGGACGGGGGTTCGTCGACAGGCAGGCGTCGACCATGGCATTGGCGGCGAGCGTCGGGATGTCGGCCTCGGTGACCCCGAGTTGGGACAGCCCCTTCGGCACGCCCAGGCGATCGGCGACCGAGCGCACCTCGTCGGCGAGGACGTCGCCGACCTCGTCGGAGCCGCCGTGCAGCCCCGCCATCGCGGCGAGCGGGACGAACCGGTCGCCGGCGACAGCGGCGTTGAACCGGATGACGTGCGGCAGCAGGACGCCGTTGACCACGCCGTGCGGGAGGTCGAGCAGGCCGCCGACCTGGTGGCTCATCGCGTGGGTGGCGCCGAGGATCGCGTTGCTGAACGCCAGGCCGGCCTCGAGGCTGGCCTGGGCCATGTTCTCGCGGTGGGCCGCGACCTCGGGCCGGTCGATCATCTCGGCCAGGTTGCCGAAGACCAGCCGCACCGCGCTCAGCGCGTGGCCGTCGGTGAGCGGGTTGTGGGCGCGCGAGACGAAGGCCTCGATACCGTGCGTCAGCGCGTCGAGCCCGGTGGCGGCGGCGAGGTCGTCGGGCATCGTGGTGAGCAGGTCCGGGTCGGTGAGCGAGATGTCCGGCACGAGGGCCCGGCCCATGATCGTCACCTTCACCGCGTTCACCGTGTCGGTGATGATGCAGAACTGCGAGACGTCGGCACCGGTGCCGGCCGTCGTCGGGATCATCAGCAGCGGCGGGATGGCGCGGGTGACGCGGTCGACGCCCGCGTAGTCGAGGATCGAGCCGCCGTTGCCGGTGAGGATCGCGATGCCCTTGGCCGCGTCGATGCACGAGCCGCCCCCGATGGCGATGAGGACGTCGCAGCCGGATTCGCGGTAGCGCTCGTAGCCCTGGGTGACCTCGTGGTCCTTCGGGTTCGGCGTGACCCCGGACCACACGGTGGCGCTGAGCCCGGCACCGGACAAATGGTCGACGAGCTGGGTCACCCAGCCGGCCTCGATCAATCCGGCGTCGGTCACGACGAAGGGGCGGCGGGCGCCGAGCCGGCGGGCGGCGAATCCGGCCTCTCGCAGCGACCCGGCCCCGAACACCACCTCGGGAGCCTGGAACTTGATCACGCCGGTGGGCGCGCCTTGCGGGCCGCCGGCGGCCTCGTGGACGTGCCCGGACCGGCGTTCGAGAGCGGCGAGCGGTGGCATCGATGCCTCCCGGCTAGAGATCAGCGGCCCGGGCGATCAGCGTCTCTGATCGATTCGGGTAGGTCAATGAACGAAGGACCCTTCCGTCGCTCGCCTCGCCGACGCACAGGGCGAGCTCGGTGTCGGTCGGCCGACGGGCGGATCCACCTCCTCCGGTTCCGGCCCTGGCCGATCGGCGGGGACGCTACGTCGGGCGACGTTGCACGAACGCTGCATCCGTCGCTTCCGTGCACCCCGAGGCGGTGTCGACCATGATGAGGACGTGGCCGACGGGACGGACGGGAGCACGGACCGCGACGACCGGACCGCTGCCGCGGTCGACGCGGCCGCCGACACCCTCTACGCCGCCGCACCCGACGACTTCATGGCCCTGCGGGCCGACCTCGCCGCCCGGGCCCGCCAGGACGGCGACGCCGCCGCGGCCAAGCGCATCGGCGGCCTGCGCAAGCCGACCGTCGCCGCCTCGGTGGTGAACCGGCTGATCCACGACGCCCCGGAGCGGGTCGAGCAGCTGACCGAGCTCGGCGAGCGGCTGCGCGCCGCCCAGGACGACCTCGACGCCACGCTGCTGCGCGACCTGTCGATGGAGCGGCGCGCGCTCGTCGGCAGCCTCGCCCGCACCGCCTTCACCGTCGTCGGCCAGGATTCCCCGTCGACCGCCCTGCACGACGAGGTCGTGGCCACCCTCGACGCCGCCGTCGCCGACCCCGCGGTCGCCGGACGGCTCGGCCGGTTGGTACGGCCCGAGCGGTGGTCCGGCTTCGGTTTCGCGGCGGTGGCGGGCCCGCCCGAGCTCACCGTCGTCCGGGGCGGGCGCGACACCTCGCGGCGCTCCTCGGGTCGGGCCGGCTCGTCGGGGAGGTTGGGGCCGCGCACCCCCGCGCCGTCCCCGCCGGAGGCGGAACCGCCGCCGAAGCGTGAGACGGACAGCGGGTCGGCCGAGCAGCGGCGCCGGGCCCGGGCGGTCGAGAAGGCCCGCGCTGCCTTCCACACCGCCGACGAGGCCCTCGACGCCGCGGCCGAGGCCGAGGACTCGGCGAGCCGGCAGGTCCGCGCGCTGACCGACGAGATCGCCGAGCGGCAGCGGTCCCTCGACGATCTCAAGCGCGAGCTGGACGGGTTGCGCCGCGAGCACCGCGCCGCGAAGGCCCGGCGGCGCGAGGCGCGTTCGGCCCTGGACCGGGCCGAACGGAGTTCGCAGCGTTAGGGCCTCATCGATCCTCGCCCCGCCCGCGTGGTCGTTCAGCGGCCGGCGTCCCGATGGGCCGAGCGGTACGCCCGCGGGCTCAGTCCGAACTCGCGGCGGAATGCCCGGGAGAAGTACTCGGCCGAGGCGAAGCCGCACTCCAGCGCGACTCGCTCGACGTGCCCGTGGCCGCCCCGCGCGGCCAGGATCTCGGCCGCCCGCTCGAGGCGGCGCCGGCGGATGCGGGCGGCCGGGCTCTCGGTGCCGTTGAAGGCGCGGTAGAGCTGGCGCAGCGAGATGTTGAGCTGGGTCGCGATCGTTGCCGGGGTCAGGCTCGGGTCGGCCGCCTGCTCGTAGATGATCGCGTCCGTGCGCAGGCGCACCTGCTCGACGTGGGCGAGGTCCGGCGTCGGGCGCTGCACCGCGGTGCGCAGCACGAGCGCGGCCAGCGAGGCGAGGTAGCGGTCGACGCCGACAAGACTCGACGCCGTGCTCAGCTCGTCCCCGGCGACCGTGAGCAGACCGACCGCCGAGCGGAGCAGCTGGATCTGCAGCGGGGTCAGGTCGAAGGCCTGGTCGCGCATGGCCCGGATCGCGCCGAGTTCGAGACCGATGACCGCGAGCGGGATGTTCAGCGTGTACATGTGCGTGTTGCCGGTGAACTGCTCGGTGATCTCGTCGGCCGGGTCGAGCACGCGGAGGAACCCGCTGGCGGCACCCGTCGCGTCGAAGACCGACCCGCTGCTCTCGAGCCGGGCCAGCAGGTGGACCCCGCCCTCGAACGGCGTCGGCACCGGCGTGCGCGGACCGCGGTACAGCTCGGCCCCGCTCACCGTCGACGCCGACCACGTGCAGCGGGTGCCGCGCAACCGAGCGCCCTTGAAGAAGTACGGCACGTGACCGTGCCGCAGCGGCGAGATCTGCAGCCCGAGCGGGCCGGTCCGCACCCGTCCGCTCCAGGTGTCCGGGTTGTCGGCCGAGACGTCGAGCCACGCCACCGCACCCGGCGGCGGTAGATCGAATCGGTGCACGCTCTCTGCCATGGCTCTGCTCGACTGCTGAGTCGATCCTCCGCTCCACCGTCACGTGTTCACCGGGTGATGCGGGATACCCGCGCATGAGGTGACAGAAACGGTAGGGACGCTCTCAGGCTTCCGCAAGACGGTGTGAGGTCGGAGCCGCGACGTTTTCCGACAATCCGGATGATCACCTCAGGACGTCATCGGGACACGTTTCGCGAAGCGGACGAAATCGGCGGCGGCCGGACGGGTCGCCGATCAGGCGCTGGGGCTGCCGGCCGAGGTCGGGTCGGCGGGCGACACAGCGCCGGCGGCCGTCGGGTCGCTCGCCGCGCCCGGGGTGGTCGGGGCCGCCGACGTGATCGTCGTCGTCGAGGACGTGTCGGTCGGGGCCGGATCGGTCGGCGGCGGGGTCGCGGTCGGCGGATCCGAGGTCGGCGGGCCCGAGGACGCCGACCCGGTGGACCCGTCGGTCGGCGGGGTCCCGTTACCCGTTCCGCTGCCGGGGTCCGACGACGAGCCCGACGGCGGCACGGACGGCGTGCTCGGGCCGCTGTTGCTCGGGGAACCCGGCGCCGAGGTCGTCGGGCTGGGCGTCGGCTTCGGCTTGGGCTTCGGCAGACCGCGCGGCTTGCCCGGGTCGACCGGAGGCAGCACCGGCGGGTGCGGCGGGTGCACCGTGCCCGGCTTCGGGTCGGTCGGCAGCACCGGGATGGTCACGCCCACGGCCCCGCTCGCGTAGTCCTTCTCCAACCCCAGCACGAGGGCGATGTAGGCGTCGGAATCGTTGTAGCTGCGCACGGCCTGCACCTGGCCGGCGTAGGTGTGCAGGTCGCGCCCGGCGGCGCAGAGGTAGTCGGCGGCGGCCGCCGCCGCGTCGAAGATGTTGTTGGGGTCGGCGCGGCCGTCGTGGTTGGCGTCGACGCCCCACCCGGCCCAGGTCGAGGGGATGAACTGCATCGGCCCGACCGCCCGGTCGTACACGGTGTCGCCGTCGAGGCGGCCGTGGTCGGTGTCGAGGATCAGCGCGGTGCCGTGACCGTTGAGCGGGATGCCGACGATGCGCGGCGTCGAGTAGCCGTCGGTGTGCAGCAGGGCGCCGGCGAAGCGGCCGTGGTCGGACTCGACCCGGCCGATGCCGGCGAGCAGCGGCCAGACCAGCCCGCAGGCGGGACGCCGCGCGGCCTCGCGGACCGCGGCCTGCTTGTAGGCGGTGAGGGCGGTGACGGGGATGCCGCTGTCGGCCAGGGCCGAGGGCGTCGTCGTGTCGAGCGCCGCGGCGGCGGTCGGGCCGGGCGTCGTCGGGGTGCCGGCCGGGGGGGCGCCGGTCGTGAACCAGGTGCCGGTGATCCCCGCGCCGATGTCCGCCGCGCGGAACGCGACGGGGTTCGCGGCGACGGCGCGGTCGAGGACGAGGTGCGGGATGGACGGGCCACCGGCCTGAGGCCGGGAGGACGCCGGGCGGGAACCGGCCACGGCGGCACACCCGGCGATGCCCAGGCCGGCGAGAAGGGCGAGCGTGCCGGCGGCGAGCAGGCGGCGCCTGGGGGCGAGCAGCGACGGGCTCGCGTGTCGCGGACGGCTTCTCGCCGGCTTCGCTCGCGTCATGGTCTGGCCCCCGCTGCCCCTCGTGCGCCCGACCCGGGCCGGTGTCGCCCGGGCGCGGACCCGGTCACCTTAGATCCACTGCGCCCCACTCGTCCATGCTCGAATCAGGGGGTTGCCCGACTGGGCAGCCGATCGGTCGCTCAGGTGAAGAGCGGGCGAACGGCGAACTCACCCGGGTTCAGGGATGAAGAGCCACGAAGCGCCAGTCCAGTACCTCCGTGCCGGTCCCGGTCTCCGGGTCGTCGGCTCGCACCCGGGATCGCAGCCGGACGAACCGGCCGCCCGTCGGACCCGGCGTCACCCGCTCGATCTCCAGCTCGCTGGTGAGGCGGTCCCCCTCGTGCACCGCTGCGAGGTGGTCGCACGAGTGCCAGCCCAGCACGGTGAGCAGGTCTGGCAGCGCCCGCGTCGCCTGGTGCAGCGCGAGGCCGATGGTGTGACCGCCGAAGACGAGCCGGCGACCTCCGGCGGCGGCAGCATCGTGATGAACCCGGGCGATGTTGAGGGTCAGCCGGGCGAGTTCGGGGGCGCCGGACACGACGTCGCCGCCGAGGACCCGGATGCGGCTGCCGGCCGGCGGCAGGTCGCCGCCCGGGCCGTCCACCGTCCAGCCCGCGACGCTCGCGGCCAGACGGTCATCTGGCAGGTCGGCCGGGGCGGTGTCGAGGGGCCGGCGAATCGTGCTCGCAGCGAGCGGATCGGCGAGCGGGATCATCGCGCAGCGGTGGAAGTCGAGCACCACGGTGCCGTCCTGGTCGCGGGTGACGATGCGCAGCAGCGCGAGCCCGGTCGCCGGTCGGTCGTCGCGCGACCGGTTGCGCGTGAGCGCGTCGATCGTCGTGACCGTCTGCAGGGTGTCGCCGATCGACGGCAGCCGGTGCAGCACCAGCCCGCGGTAGAACAGGTTGGCCCGCACGTTGTGCGTGACGACGCTGCTCTGCCCGATCGCGACGTCCCACACGAGCGCGGGGTGGGCCAGCGGCCCGCGACCGGTGACCGCCCGGGCGAGCGGTTCGGACAGCGGCAGCCGCAGCCGGTCACCCGTCACGCTCTGGTGCACCGCGGCCAGCCCGCTGCTGAGCGTGATGGCCGGGGCGCGGTCGAACACCTGCCCCACCCGGAGTTCCTCGAAGTACGGCCCGCGCGCGTCGATCACGCGCTCAGTATCGAGGTTCAGTGCTCCGGCTCGTGCGCGACCACGCGGCTCGACAGCACGATGTCGCCGCTCCAGCCGCACGCCCCGCAGAAGCAGACGAACACCCGGTCGTCGGCCACCCAGTACTCGGTGGCCAGCCCGTGGCCGCCGTCGGCCAGCGCCAGCGGCGCGGCACACGCCGGGCAGAACCTCGGCGCATCGCGGCGGTGCCGGTCGGCGTCGACCGGGAACCAATTCGCGGGTGCGCTACTCACGAGCCTTGCGGTTCTCCCACGCCTGCTGGTGCAGCTTCTTCAACGCGTCGGCCTGCGGGCTGAACCGCATGGACGCCTTCTCGATGAAGTCGATGGCGAAGCCCGGGCCGGCGTCGAACTTGTTCTTCTCGCACGGCAGGTCGATGCGCTCGTGCGCCTCGCGGGTGGTGCCGAGCGGATCCTCCCCCGCCGCCACCTTCGCCATCTCGGCCTTGAACATCCGGCGCAGCATGGTGACCCCCACGTCCGACCGCCCGAGATGCTCGACCGTGCGATCGGTGATGGGCCCCTGCGTCACCCAGGCCATGATGTCCTGGCCCTCGACGTAGTCGGTGCGGTGCCGGCCGTCCTCGGTGTAGACGGGGATGTTGTAGTCGGGGATCGTCGGCTGCTCCGGGTACTCGATGCCCTCGGGAGCGTGCGTCGAGTAGAGCATGAACCGGGTGGTGGTGCGGTCGATCGGCACCCGGATCTGCATCTGCTCGACGTTGGCGCCGCCCACCCGCATGTTGTACGGGAACACGAGCGGGTGGCCGACCTTCCAGTCGTCGTCCTCCTCGGTCGCGCCCTCCACGACGCGGCGCTTGATGATGCCCCACTCGAACGCGTCGAAGCCGACCTTCACGTGCTTCTTGCCGAACGAGGCCGGGGCGTCGAAGCCCTGCTGGCGGCCGAGGAACTCGAAGTAGCGGCCGTGCAGGAACTCGACGTGGTGCGGGTCGACCGCGTTCTCCATGATCTGGACGAAGTTGCACGGCAGGTCGGCCCAGCCGATGTCGCGCACGCCGTCCATGACGAACACGTCGAAGCGCGGGAGCTCGGGCGCGGGCTGCGGGCCGACGTAGGCCCACACCAGCCCACCCAGCTCCTGCGCGCTGCCGGCCTGGGCGCGCACCCGCTCGCGGAAGTTGGTCTCGTCCCGCTCGGCCGGTTGCTCGAGGCATTCGCCGTCGAGCCCGAACAGCCAGCCGTGGTACGGGCAGCGCAGCCCGTTCTCCTCGACGATGCCGTACGCCATCGAGGCCCGGCGGTGCGGGCACGCCTCGGGCATGATCCCGTAACGGCCCGAGGCCGTCCGGTAGACCGCCCAGTCCTCGCCGAGCAGCCGGGCGTGCTTGACCGGGAACTCGGCGAGCTCGCGGGTGAACGCCACGGGGTACCAGTAGCGGCGCAGCAGCTCGCCCATCGGCGTGCCCGGCGCGATGTCGGTCAGTTCGTCGTTCTGCTCAGCGGTCAGCACGGGCTCTTCCTCAATCCAGAACGGTCACGGTGCCGGCGTTGCCGTCGACCCGGATGCGCTGGCCGGTCCTGATCTTCTTGGTGCCGAACGCGGTGCCGGTGACGGCGGGCAAGCCGTACTCGCGGCAGACGATCGCGGCGTGGCTCATGATGCCGCCGACGTCGGTGACGGTCGCCCCGATGCGGCCGAACACCGGCGCCCAGCTCGGCGCGGTCAGCGGCGCGACGAGGATCTCGCCGTCCTGCAGGTCGGCGATGCCGTCGGCGGAGAAGATGACGCGGGCCGGCCCCTCGGCGACGCCGGGCGAGGCGGCGAAGCCATGGAGGCTGCCGTCGTCGGACTCGCCGCCACCGAGCCACTGCTTGACGCTTTCGGACGTGACGCCCCAGAGCATCACCGTGAACGGCTCGGTGATCACCTCCGGCGGCGCGCCCAGCGCCGGCGGGGGCGACCAGGTGCGCAGCGCGTCCATGATCGCCTTGCGCCGGTGGATCTCGCGGCCCCAGTACTTCGGCCCGCGGGACTCGATGCCCACCGCCCAGCCGTGGTAGTAGTCAAAGATCGCGTCCGGCACCTCGGTGCGGCGCAGCAGGAAGATGTCGTCCGGCTGGCCGAAGAAGCCGGCCTCGGTCAGGACCGCCCCGAGCTCGCGCATCTTGCCCCACACCTGGCTCATGCCCCAGTGCTCGACGTAGAAGTTGTGGTTCTCGACGTAGGGGAAGACGGTGCGGGCGAGACCGAGCTTGTCGTCGAAGGTCGCGCGGTCGCCGTCGTCCTCGATCAGGTCGCGGTACTCCTCGACGATGCGGTCGCGCTCGGCCTCGATCGCGGCGACCGGGCGGGCCAGGCTCTCGCCCCGGCCGAGGGCGGTCACGTAGTTGGCGATGAAGGCCATCGGGATGTCCGGGTAGTCCCGCCAGATGCGGTCGGAGTGGTAGAAGCCGCTGCCCGCACTGAAGTTGAACCACGGGTCGTGCGCGGCCTCCCACGCCTCGACCCACTTGCTGCCGTCGTCGTCCTTGCCCATGCGGGCGAGCGTGTCGTGGGCCGACCTGTCGATGCGGTCGTCGACGCCGAGGTCGACGGCGAGCTGGGCCAGCTTCTTCAGCTCCTCGTCCGGACGGAACAGGTCGACGTCGATGCCGGCCACCATCTTGGCGATGCCCTGGTCGGGGATCGACGGGAAGAGCTGCTTGCAGAAGCCGAAGAAGTCGAGGTACGCGGCGTAGCCGAGGTTGAGGAACTCGAAGTGGTGGTTCCACAGCCGGATCGTCAGCTCGACGAGCTTGTCGTACTCCTTGAGCATCAGCGCGCCGCTGCCGATGCCGCGCCCCTCGGTGAGGACGGCCATGTCCTCGCGGTGCGGCAGCGCGGTGAACCGGATCGCCGCGAGCTCGCCGATGACACCCTTGATCTTGTCCATCCAGGCGTCGTAGAGCGTGTCCCAGTGGCCGAAGTAGTAGCCGGCCCGCTCGGCGAACTCGGGCACGCGCGCGCCGATCTCCGCGGGGTCGGCGACGCCCACCGGCGAGAGGTACATGTAGCCGTTGAGGTAGCGGATGTCGACGCCGAGCGCCGGCGGGATCACGTAGTGGCGGGTGTTGTACTGGCCGAGCACGATGATCGCGAAGTCCATGATCGTCGCGTCCCAGGGCTCGATCACCTCGGGTGTGTGCACGCCGTCCATGAACCAGAACATCGAGTCCTCGTACTCGCGGCGGTCCTCGCTGAAGACCGTCGAGTACCCGTAGAGCTGTTCCCATCCCTCCGCCCCGCTCGGCGTCGTCATCTCGAACGGGCTGGGGAAGCGATCGGCCATCGGAACTCCTCGGTGAGTGGGACGGATCAGCAGTGCGAGGTGCTGGGCGCGCTGTGCGGGTGCAACAGGTTGTGCACGATCGATTCGTAGGTGTCGGTGGCGACGCCGTCGATCACCTTCTTCCGGCGGCTCCACACCGTCTCGGGCCGGCTCTGCAGCAGCACTACGGTGTCGCCGTCCTCGCGCAGCGGGTCGAGGGCCCACTCGACGTCCTGCGGGCAGCCGTAGTGCTTCTCGGCGCGCCGGGCGAGCCGGGCGACGGCGACCACCTCGTCGTCGGTCAGGCACTGGGCGTCGCGCCGCTCGGGCTCGACCTCGGTCTCGACGACGCGATCGCCGTCGAGGCGGTGCTCGACCGTCTTGGCCGAGATCGTGCGGCGCGTGATGGCGCCGAGCACCTTGTCGACGAGGAAGTTGTCGGGCGTGACGCTGCCGCTCACGACCGCCTCGCCGAGTCCCCACGAGGCATCGATCGCGACCTGCGACCGGTCGCCGTCGAGCGGGTTGAGGGTGAAGGCCACCCCGGCGGCCCGGGGCAGCACCATCTGCTGCACGCCGACGCTCATCGCCACGCCGGCCTCGGCGTAGTTCATCTTCGTGCGGTAGCAGATCGCGCGGTCGGTGTAGAGGCTCGACCAGCAGCGGCGCAGGTGCTCGGCGACGGCGTCCGCGCCCCGGATCCAGAGGTAGGTGTCGTGCTCGCCGGCGAAACTGGCGTCGGGCTGGTCCTCGCAGGTGGCCGACGAGCGCACCGCCACCGGCAGGTCGTCGAGCCCGCAGCGAGCCGACAGCTCGGCGTAGGCCGAGGCCAGCTGGTCGGCGAGCCAGGCCGGCAGTTCGACCCCGAGCACCTCGGCCCGCACGGCCGTGCCGATGCGGGCCACGCCGACCGAGTCGTGCGGATCGACCTCGGCCATGAGCGCGTCGATGCGGCCGTCCAGACCCGAGTCGGCGAACGCCTTGCGGTAGGCGTCGGCACTCACCGCGAACCCCGGCGGCACCGGGAGACCGGCCCGGGTGAGGTTGCCGAGGCTGGCGTTCTTGCCGCCGAGGATGCTCTCGTGCGCCGGCTCATGCTGGTCGAACCACAGGATGTGCCCCACGCGCTGTCTCCGTCCGCCGTGCCGTTTGCCGCGACCGTAGGAGCGGGTGACCGGGGCCACAAGAAGCTGTCCCGCAATGCGGGACACGGCGCTAGGGTCAGGACCTATGGCACCCACGGCGACCGATCGCGCCCTGCTCGGCTCGGTGCGCAACGCCGCCCGCGTGCTGCGCGCGTTCTCCCAGGCCGATCAGGAGCTCGGCGTCACCGAGCTGTCGGGTCGCCTCGGGCTGGGCAAGAGCACGACCCACCGGCTACTCGCGACGCTCGAGGCCGAGCGCCTGCTCGAGCAGAACCAGACGACCGGGAAGTACCGCCTCGGGCTGGCGCTCTACGAGCTGGGCACGACGGTGACCGAGCACGTCGACCTGCACCAGGCCGCGCTGCCGGTGCTCACGACGCTGCGGCACAACACCGACGAGATGGTGCACGTGGCCGTCCTCGACGGGCTCGAGGTCGTCTACGTCGAGCGGCTGGAGACGGGCAACCTGCTGCCGATCTTCCGCCAGGTCGGCCATCGGCTGCCCGCTCACTGGACGAGTTCGGGCAAGGTGCTGCTCGCCGCGCTCCCCCGCGACGAGGTGCTGCGCCGCCTGGCCGGTGCCTCCCTCGAGGCGCGCACCGACCACACGATCCATCGCGTCGACACGCTGCTCGCCGAGCTCGACCGCTGCGCCGCCCGCGGGTGGGCCTCCAACGTCGAGGAGGGCCATCTCGGCGTCTCGTCCGTGGGCGCTCCGGTCCGCGGCGCCGACGGCACGGTGATGGCCGCGGTGTCGGTCGTCGGCGCGTCCGACCGGCTGCAGGGCGAGGTGATGCGCCGCTACGCCACCCTCGTCGTCGAGGCCGCCGCGGTGATCAGCCGCCGCCTCGGGTACCGCCCGACCGGCCGCTCCCGCAGCCGCTACCGCTGAGCCCCCCCCATCGCGTTGAGTGGCGAGTCGTTGGTCGAGTGGCGCGTACCTACTCGCCACCCAACCCGGGAACTCGCCACTCAACGAGATGGGGGGACGCGGCGTCAGTGGATGCCGCGGTGGCCGCCGGCGTCGAGGTAGAGCACGCTGCCGTGCAGCAGGTCGGCCTCGGGGTCGAGCAGCACCGTCACGCCCCAGGCGACCTCGTCGGCGGTCGGCAACCGGCCGAGGGAGTTGCCCGACGCGTACGTCGCCCAGACCTCGTCGAACGGGCGCCCCGACTCCTCGGCCACGGTCTCGGCGATGCGGCGCAGGCGCGGGGTGTCGGCCGGGCCGGGGCTGATGGTGTGCGTGGTGATGCCGCGCGGGCCGTAGATCAGCGAGAGCTGGCGCATCAGGTTGAACACCCCGGCGTTGATCGCGCCCGGGGCGGCCTCGGTGGCCCGCGGTTCGAGACCGAGCGAGCCGGCGAAGGTGACGATGCGGGAGCCGGGGACGAGGTGCGGCTCGACGGCCCGGACGAGGCGTAGCAGGCCACCCAGCTTTGTGCCCGCGCCGACGGCGAGCAGGTCGGGATCGATCGTGTCGGCGGCCCCACGAACCGGCAGCCCGGCGGCGAACACGGCCAGCCGCACCGGCTCGTCGACCGCGCCCCCGATCGTCGCGATCGCCTCGTTGGACGCGATGTCGGCGACGCACGGCGTGACGCCGGGGACGTCGCGCGCGAGCGCGGCCAGGTCGTCGGCCGACCGCGCGACCGCGAGCACGCGCTGGCCGCGCGCGGCGAGCCGAACCGTCGCGGCCCGTCCGATCGCGCCCGTCGCCCCGACGAGGATGCAGAGATCAGGCGGGGTCATCGCGCCCGGCCGCCGCCGCCCGGGCCGCGACCTCGTCGCCGCGGGCGATGTCGGCCGGTACGCCGCCGATGCCCCAGGCCTGCGGCGGGAACTGGGTGATGTACGTGCGCACCCGTTCGATCGGTGCTTCGAGGATCTCGGCGACCAGCGCGGCGACGCGCTCGTGCAGCTCGCGGATCTTCTCCGGCGGACGGCCCTCCATGATGTCGATGCGGACGAGGGGCATGGCGTCACTTCCTTTCCGACGACGTGAGCCTTTCCGACGACGTGAGCCTTTCCGACGACGTGAGCCTTTCCGGCGACGTGGGCCTCTCCGGCGACATGGGCCTTTCCGATGACGTGGGCCGTTCCGACGGGGCGAGGCCGAGACGCTGGCGGGCCTCGGCGACGGCCGGCGCCGGGTCGTCGTGGCCGACCTGGATCGACTGCAGTCCGGCCACGACGCCGCCGGCCACGTTCCACGGCATGTCGTCGAGGTACACGATCTCGCCGGGCGCGAGCCCGAGCGCCTCGGCACCGAGGGCGTACGCGCGCGGATCGGGTTTGAGGATCTTCGTGATCGACGCGTCGACGACGACGTCGAACACCTTGAGCCAGTCCTGCCGCTCGACCCACTCGCGACCGTGGAAGTCCTCGAGGTCGTTGGTGAGTGCCCCGAGCGGGATGCCGGCCGCCTTCGCGTCGCGCATGAGCTCGTCGACCTCGGGGACCAGCCAGTCCTCGGGCGGCGAATCGTAGATGCGGTTGATCAGCTCGCGGGTGTCCCACTGCTCGCCGACCACCGTCCCGAGCTCACCGGCGCGCTGCGACCAGTACGCCCGCTCGGCGACCTCGTGCGCGAGCATGCGCTGCCACAGGTCGTCGCGGGCGGTGGCGACGCCGAGGCGGGCGATCTCGGCCGCCAGGCGCGGGTCCTGGCGGGCGAGCACGGCCATGAGGGTGGCCGCGTTGCGCAGCACGACGCCGCCGATGTCGAGCAGCAGGCCGCGGACGGGGGTCACGCGGTCATGATGCCGGTCCGGGTTGCGCCGAGCGGAGCCCCGTTCCGCCATGCGGGAAGCGCTCAGCCGCCCTCGGCGATGCGCTTGATGGCGGCGAGCGTGCGCGGGATGCCGTCGTGCGCCGCATCGACGCGGTTCTTGATCTGGGCCGGCGCCTCGTCGCCGTACCGCTCGTCGAACATGGTCAGCCCGCCGGGCAGGAACTCCCAGGACTCGGTCAGCGTCGTGCCGCCGGCGTCCGTCGGCGCGAGGCGGTAGCCCCATCGCACGTAGGTGCCGCCGACGATCCAGGCGAACTCGCGGCCGCGCTCGGCCGCGACGACCTCCGACCGGGTCTCCCACGTGCGGTCCGGTGTCACGTTGCGGCCGTGGAACCAGTCACCGACCCGGGCCGAGGCGCCCTCCTCCCACCAGCACTCCCTGCAGATCGGGCTCCACTCCCCCGTCCGCGTCACGTCCGAGACCAGGTCGTACACCGCCTCCGGTGACGCGGCGATGTCGATCGACTGCGAGAACGTCAGGTCACTCATCCGGCTCACGCTACTTCTTGGGTCGCCGGCTACCGCCGTGCCAGTCCTCCTGAACGCCGACCTCGTCGACGTCGACGCCGAGCCCGCGCAGCTGAGGGGTCTCGCGCAGGCTGCGCTTGAGCTCGGCGAAGCCGGGGAACGCGGCGAGACCGACGACGTGGTCCCAGAGCGTGAGCGCGTCGGCCGCGCTGGGCAGCCGGCTGATCACCGGCCCGAAGAAGGCGACGCCGCCGGGCGGCTCGAAGTGGATGATCGGCGTGCCCACGTCCTTGCCGGTGAGGGCGAGCGCCTCGTCGGTCTCGGCCTGGATCACCGGGTCGAGCGATGCGTCGTCGAGCGCCTCGGCGAGCTGGACCGGCAGCCCGACCCCGGCGAGCAGGGGTTCGACGTAGGCGCGGGTGCCCCGCCACTCGCGGCCGCGACTGTCGGCGTCGTCCGCAGCGGTGTCGAAGATGCGCGTACCGAAGGCCTCGTACAGCCGGCCCACCGCGTCGCGCCCGTGCTCGGCCCGTGCCCGCGCCGCCACCCGCAACAGGCGCAGCCCGGCGGTGTGCCCGGCCTCGTAGTCGGGCGGGAAGTGCGCGTCGTAGTCGACGTGTGCGTTGAGCTGGCGCAAGGAGATGAAGCGCCAGTCGACGTCGTACTCGCGCTGCGCCGCCACGAGCCGCACCCACTTGCTCGTCATCCACGCGAACGGGCACACCGGGTCGAAGTAGAAGTTGAGGTCAGCTCGGCCGGCAACCACAGAAGTTCCGTCTCCAACCACATGAGTCATGCCCTTACCCTGGCACTCATGCGCAAGATCGTGGTGATGATGTCGACGTCGGTCGACGGCTTCATGTCCGATCCCGACGGTGGTCTCGACTGGTCGGTCGTCGACGCCGAGCTGCACCAGCACTTCAACGACTGGCTCGCCACCGCCGGCGCGTTCCTCGACGGCCGGGTGAGCTACGAGCTCATGGCCGGCTACTGGCCGACCGCCGACGCCGACCCGCAGAGCTCACCGCAGGAGGCCGAGTTCGCCGGCATCTGGCGCGACATGCCGAAGATCGTCTACTCGACGACGCTCGAACACGCCGAATGGAACACGACGATCCGGCGCGAGGTCGACGTCGACGAGGTGCGGGCCCTGCAGCGCGAGCGGGGCGGCGACCTCGTCGTCGGCGGCGCGAACCTGGCCGCCACGTTCCGGGCGCTCGATCTCGTCGACGAGTACCGGCTCTACATCCATCCGGTGCTGCTCGGGCGCGGGGTGCCGCTGTTCCACGACCTCGACGAGCGAGCCGAGCTCGGCCTCGTCGAGACCCGGATCTTCGGCACCGGCGTCGTGCTCCTGCGGTACGCCCGGGCCGGCCGACCGGCCTAGACCGGCCTGCCACACTCGGGGCATGTCCCGAACCGTGATCCTCGTCCGGCACGCCAAGACCGGCGACGGCGAGCCCGACATCGACCGGGCGCTGACGCCGCGCGGGCACGCCGACGCCGCGGCGATCGGCCGCGCGCTCGCCGCGAACGACGTCACTCCCGACCGCGTCGTCGTCTCCCCGGCCCGCCGGGCGCAGGAGACGTGGTCCGACGCCGCGCGCGAGCTGCCGGCGGGAGCCGCCCCCGCCGTGGTCGAGGACGACCGCATCTACGACAACGACGAGGACCTGCTGCTCGAGATCGTCCGGGAGACTCCCGACGACATCGACACGCTGGTGCTCGTCGGGCACAACCCGTCGTTCGGTGGACTGGCGCTGCGCCTCGGCAGCCCGGAGGTGCGGCGCGACGGCTTCCCGACCGCCGCGTGTGCCGGCTTCGAGATCACCGGTTCGTGGGCCGGGTTCGAACCGCACGCCGCCACGCCGTACTGGTTCGTTGTCGCCCGCGCGTGAATAATTGACGGGGTGAGACCCCGAGGCTTCGAGAACGTGGCGACCGTACTGGTCGACCCTGCGGTGCTCGACGACTTCGAGCTCGACCTGATGTCGCACGACTTCCGGGTCTGGGCCGTGAACTCGGCGCCCACCTTCGTCGACGCGCCTCGGCTGGCCTTCCAGCTGCGCCGCTCGCTGGTCGAGGCGAGCCAGGGCAGGTGGGACGTCGCGGCCGAGTGGACCCTCGTGTGGATCACCTTCGGGGAGAGCTGGCTCGACGGCGAGGAGCCGATCCCGTGGCCGGCCCACGCGGCGCTGTGGGACAAGCTCGCCGAGTACTCGGCGCACACCCGCTACCACCTCGGCCTCGGCGGCGTGCCGCGGCTGAGCGTGCCGCACGAGCACTAACCGACGGCCACCGGTTCGGGCTCACCGACCAGCGGCTCCCGCGCGGCCCGCCACCGGTCGACGAGCGCGCCGACGCCGGCCCGACCGCCGTACACCGCCCACGCACTCGCCGCGAGCAGCGCTACGGCGACGATGCCGTCGAGCCACCAGTGATTGCCGGTGGCCACCACGACCAGGATCGTGATCACCGCGTGCGCCGGTCCGGCCCAGCGCCAACGGCTCGGGCTCACCCGCCACACGTACCAGCCGACGCAGACCGCCCACGCGACGTGCACCGACGGCATCGCCGACATCTGGTCGAACGCCAGGCCGTTGCTGTAGACCGACTGGTTGTAGAGCAGGCCGGTGTCGACGAGCCCGCTGTGCGCGAGCAGCCGCGGCGGCGCCACCGGCGTCAGCTGGATCAGCAGGCAGGCCAGCGTCGTCCAGGCCATGGTCATCCGGATCGGGCGGTACCGGTCGCGGTGCCGCACGAACAGCCAGATCAGGAAGACGAGCATCGTCGTCATGTGCATCGTCGCGTAGTAGAGGTTCGCGGCCTGGACGACGTGGCTGTGCCCGAGGATCGCGTGCTGCACCGCGTGTTCGGACGGCAGCGGCAGGTAGCCCTCGATCCGCTGGATCCAGCGGGCCCGGTCGAAGGCGTGGTCGACGCCTGACTGCGAGATCTCCCCGGCAAGGCGCCACAGCCCGTACAGCACGCCGATGACCGCGGTCTCGCGGAGGAACGCGCCGGCGTTGCGCACCCGCGACCGCGCCGACAGGGCCATCGCCCCACCGGTCGCGGCGAGCACGGCGGCCACCTCGACCGAGTGCTGCCAGGTGAGTCCGACGGTCTGCACGGCACGACTCTACGAGGCGGAACCCGGGACGCGAGCAACCTGACGGCCCAGCGCGGACGTCTTCCTTGCGAGACTCGACCCGACGACGGAGGCGGTGACCGCGAATGGCGCAACTGTCCGACGCCGCACGGGCCCGCTTCGAGGAGTTCGTCCGGGCCAACGGCGACCGCCTGCTGCACACCGCCTACGGGCTCTGCGGCGATTGGCAGCATGCCGAGGACCTAGTACAGGTGACGCTGTCGACGATGGCGGCGCGGTGGGACTCGATCGAGCGCAACGCGCTCGGCTACGCCTACCGCTGCCTGAGCCGCTCGACCGTCGACCGGTGGCGCCGGCTGGGTCGCCGTCCCGAGGTGGTCAGCGATCCGGTGACGCTGCGCGCGGCGACGGCGAGCGATCCGGACGTCGCCGAACGGCTGTCGGTACTCGCCGCCCTGCAGACGCTGCCCGAGCGGCAGCGGGCGATCGTCGTCCTGCGCTACCTGCAGGATCTCTCCGAGGCCGACACCGCGGGCGCCCTCGGCATCACGGTGGGCGCTGTCAAGAGCGGCGCGTCGCGCGGGCTGGCCCGGCTGCGGGCCGGAGCGTTCCAGGAGGTGGAGCAGTGAACGACGAATTGATCGTCCAGCGGCTGCGGGAGGCCATGGCCGAGGAGTCCCGCAGGCACCGGCTCGACACCGGCGCGGCCGCCACCGCCCTCGCCGACCGCGCCGCGGTCGGTCCTCGGCGCCGGCGCGACCGGGTCGCGATCGCCACCGCCCTGGTGGGCGCCGCCGCGGCCGCCGGCGTGTACGCCGTCGTGTCGGCCCGCCACGACGTGACACCGCCCGCGGCCGCGAGCTGCGGGCCGGTGGTGCGCGGCCCGCTGCCGCAGTGGGCCCGGGCCGGGTTCACGCCGCCGGACCAGCCCGTCCCGCACGTCGTGTCCGCCGGCGGACAGATCGTCGCGATCCTCTTCGTCGACCTGCGGGTGCACCCGGCCGCAGGCACGAACAACAAGATCCTGTGGTCGGCGCGCGACGGCGGCGGCACCGGACCGCTGGTCATCCGGGCGACGCTCCGCGGGGCGGGCACCGGCGTCACCCGCACGGTCGACAACGGCCCGGGCCCGTCGATCATCGACCTGCCGGCCGCCGGGTGCTGGCACCTGGAGCTCGGCTGGGGTGCTCACCACGACACGCTCGAACTCGCCTACGCCCCCTGACCGCCCTCGCCCTCCCGTCCACCGCCCCGCCTCTCTCGGTGAGTGGCGAGTTCAGCTCCTGAGTGGCGAGCAACTTCGCGCCAGTCACGTCCACAACTCGCCACTCAACGAGAGGGGCGCGGAGACGAGAGGGGCCGCGGAGACGGCGTAGGAGACGGCGACGGCCGGCCCCGACGCGAGTCGGGACCGGCCGTTGCCGCTTACGACGTGCCTACGAGCCGAAGTAGGTCAGCACGTTCGTCATCAGCGCCGCCTTGTCCGACGCCGCGCCGTAGCCCTCGAACGGGAAGGCCAGGAACACGACCTTGTAGGCGCCGGCGGCCACGGACAGGCCGTCGGTGTTGCCACCGGCGTCCTTGAACGCCGCGGCCGCGGGGTCGATCGGAGTGACCTGGTCCTCGAAGTTGGCGCCGAGCACGGAGTGGTCCAGCGGGACCGTGCCGAGCCCGGAGGTGACGGGGTTGCCCGCCACCGGCGTGATCGTGGCCGTCGCCTTGTCGTTCTGGGTCTCCGAACCGTCCCAGTTGATGTGCAGGTAGTTCTTCACGAACGGCGTCGTGCCGGCGGCCTGGTCCAGGATGTCCTGGCCCGACAGCATCAGCCGACCGCCGCCGTCCAGGAAGGACGCCAACTCGGTCTCGTACGGGCCGACCGGGTCGGGGTAGCTGTTGGCCGTGAACCAGACGACGTTCTTATGCGCCTTCAGGTACGACTCCGGCAGCACCGGATCCGTGTTCAGGTTCCATGTGCTGAACGACGCCCCAGCCGCCGTGAGGGCCGTCTGGTAGTAGGCGGCACTCGCCGTGTCGGTCGTCTTGCCGTTGTCCACCAACAGCGTGTCGACCGTGACCGCGATGGTGGTCAGGGTCGCCGTGCCCGACACCGTCGGGTCACCCGTCGAGGTGACCGTCAGGGTCGAGTCGCTCTTGGCGTCGTTCGCGGCGGCCGCCGGAACGGCGACCTTCACGCACACGTCGGTGGTGTCACCCGGCTGCACGGTCGGCGTCGTGGTGATCGCCGTCGTGCAGGTCGCGTCGTACACCGTGGTGGCCCAGGTGCCCGTGCCGGACACCGAGTAGGTGTCGGCCTGGTAACCCGCGTTCGTCACGTGCTCGATGTACGTGGCGGACTGACCGACCTTGGCGCCGCCGGTCTGCGTGGCCGGCGCGACCACGACGGCGTGCGCCGGGGCGATCGGCGTGGCGTGCGGGCTGCCCGACGTGTCCACACCCTGCTGCGAGCGCACGGTGATGCCGTCGTTCACGATCGAGCTGACCGACGAGCGCAGCCGCGGGTCGATGCGGGTGCTGTAGGTCAGCTGCACCGAACCGCCGGCCGGAACCGTCAGACCGCTCCAGCGCACCGCATCGTGACGGAGCTGCCCACCCTGACCCGCGAAGGAGAAGGTGGTGTGCTCCGGGATCGGGTCGGTGACGACGACGCCGGTGGCGTCGGCGTTGCCCTGGTTCTTCAGCGTGATCGTGTAGTCGATGTTGCGACCCGGGCCGACCGGCTTGCCGCTGTCGGCCTTGGAGACGACCAGCGCCGGCAGGGCCGTGCGGTTCTGCAGCGTGTAGGCGCCGCGACCGTGCGTGCCGGCCGCGAGGACCCCGTGGCTCGAGTCGTAGTCGAGCTGCCACACGGACACCTTCGGGATGCTGTCGCCGAGGCGCTGCCAGCTGCGACCGCCGTTGACCGTGACGAACGGGCCGACGTCGGTGCCCACGTAGAGCGTGCGGGGCGACGACGGGTCCAGCACGACCGAGTTGACCGGCACGTCCGGCAGGTTGCCACTGACGTCGCTCCACCGCTTGCCGCCGTCGCTCGTCGCGAAGACGTGACCGCGCTGTTGCGGCGTCGCCGCGCCGAAGCCGGCGTAGGACGCGTAGGCGATCCGGTAGTTCGACTTGTCGACCGCGAACTGGCTGACCGGGCGCGCGGGCAGCACCCGCGAGTTGACCCGACGCCACGTCGGCGATGCGGCCGTGACCGCGTCCGGGCTGACCGAGACGACGCCGTCGTCGGAGCCGACGTAGACGCCGTCCCCGCCGTCGGCCACGCCGATCGCGCTGATCAGGCAGCCGCGTGCCCCGTTGGGAGCGGCACCGGTGCAGCCCGTCGTGAGGTCGGGGCTGATCACGTTCCAGTTGACGTCGGCCGCGTTCGGCGTCTCCGCGTTGTCGCTGCGGTAGAGCCGGTAGGTGCCGAGGAACAGCTGGTTCACGTTGCCGCGGTTCTGCACCCACGGGACGTAGAACTCGGCCCGGTCGGTCATGTTGATGCCACCGTCGATGGCCTCGTTGCCGAAGAAGGTGCTGACCGTGGCCGGGTTGTAGCGGTACGGCGAGATGCCGTAGTAGCTGCCGAACACGAAGGCCGCGGCGTTCGCGTTCAGCGGGTTCTTCGTCGACTGGTCGACGATCACCTGGCCGCCGTCACCGCTGGCCTGGTCGAACCACCGCGAGTTGGCGGTCGACTTGCGCACGGTGCCGTTGTCCTGCAGGCCGCCCCAGTACTGGCCGGGGACCTGCGGGACGGTGGCGATGCTGGTGTACTGCGCGATCGCGAGACCGGTGGAGTGGATCAGCGCCGCCGTGTTCGGGTCGACCGTGCCGTTGAGGTCCTCCCAGTCGGACGCGGACAGCGGGTCGCCCGGGTTGTTGCGGCCACCGCCCGTGTGCGACTGCCATACGCCGCCGTCGTTGCCGAGCGCGACGTGCTGCGTGTCGTTCGGCTGGAAGGCGAAGGCGTGGAAGTCCGGGTGCAGGTCGTAGCCGAGGCTCTGCCAGGTGTTGCCGCCGTCCTTCGAGCGGAAGATGCCACCGGACTGCGGCGAGTTGTTGTAGCCGTAGAGGCCGAGCACGTAGACGGTGTTCGGGTCGGTCGGGTCGGGCTTGATGACGTTGTCGTAGAAGCACTGCGTGCCGCAGTAGCCGTAGATCGAGTCGATGCCCGAGCCGGTCGGCGTCGCGCTCCACGAGGCGGCGTCGTCGGTGCTCTTGTAGACCTGGCTCTGGTGGTACTTGTCGGCCAGGTCGAAGTAGTCGAACCCGGTGTAGAGCGTGGCGTGGGCCGCACCGGCCGGGTGCGAGATACCGAGCGAGAACCGGGTGCCGCCCTCGAGGAAGTTGCCGGCCGGCAGGTTGGCCAGGGCACTGGCCCAGGTGGCTCCGCCGTCGGTCGACTTGTAGATGCCGTCGCCCCAGAACGAGGCGTAGAGCACCTTGAAGTTCTGCGGGTCGGCGACCAGGTCGGTCGCGCCGTGCAGCTCGTTCGTGGTGCCCTTGCGCAGCGTCCAGCTCGCGCCGCCGTCGCGCGACTCGTAGACGCCGTACGGCTTCGACGAGGGCGCCGAGACGCGGCGGATGCCGCCGCGGCCACGCACGGTGGCGGCGTAGAGGTGGTTGGCGCTCGCCGGGTCGACGACGATCGAGGTGACCGCCTGCCCGGTGAACGTGGTCGAGACGTGGCTCCAGGTGACGCCGCCGTCGTCGGAGCGGTAGATGCCGTTGCCGCTGTAGCTGTCGCCGGCGAGCGAGCCCTCGCCCGAGCCCATGTAGACGACGTTGTCGTTGCTCGGCGCGATGGCGAGAGCACCGACGGTCTGGGTGTCGGAGTCCTTGGTGCGAGAGGTCCACATCTTGGTGGACGCGTCGTAGGTCCACACGCCGCCGCCGGCGGCACCGAGGATGACCGTGCCGTCCTTGCGGATCGCCAGGGCGCCGATGCGCCCGGCCACGGCCTGGAAGTTGTTGGTGGTGCGACCGTTCTGGACGATCGGGCTGGGCCCGACCTGGTTCCAGGTGCCACCCCGGGTGGCGTAGGAGGTCGCGGCGGTCATGCCCCTGGACTTCACCGACGCGCTCTCCCGCAGCGCAGCGGCCTGGTCCAGGCTCAGCCCACCGCCGTCGCCCGCAAGCAGGCGGCTCTCGTAGTAGGCGTCGCGGAGCTTGTCGAAGCCGGCCTCGTCGGACCCGTCGTCGTGCTCGCCCTTCGGGGTGAGCAGGGTCGGGGTGTCGTCGGCCGGAGCCGGAGCGGCGGAGCCCGGCTGGGCCATCGCCGTCAGGAACGAGACGGCCGTCAGGGCGACAACCGAGGACGCCAACAGCGACGTCGTTCGGGTACGAATCATGCGAATCCCCCACACCGGTGAACGACACCGGACATCGCGGCTCAGATGAGAGCCGTTGAGGAGTCTCGCCTGAGAGGCGTATGAGGCGCAAGATCCTTCGCGGCAGGAAAATATCCTGCGGGCCGGACGGGAGGAGCGCCATGACGGTGCCGTCGACCTCCGGACCCGCCTCTCTCGGCGCCCGGCTGGTGATCACCGCGCCGGGGTCCGCGGCCGGCGGCGCGACACTTCGGGTGCACGGTCGGGTCGAAGTCGGCTCGGACGCACCGCGGATCGTCACCGTCCCGGCCCGATCGCAGCTGCTCATCACCCGGGCCGGACGCATCGTCGTCCGCTCCGACGGTGCGGCCGATCCGGAGATTCCCCTCGTCCTACGGGCCGGCACGAGCCGCCCGGCGCAGGCACTGCCCGTCTCCGTGCGCCTCGCCACCCCCGACGAGGCCCGCCTGCCGCCGGGCGAGTACGCCGTCGTCGGCGTGCTGGCCTACGGCAGTGATCCGCTGCAGAGCGCACCGACCGGCGGCACCGGGCGCGCGTTCGCCCTGGTGAGCGACCCGGTGCCGATCACGGTCGGCTGAGCCGGTCAGGGAGACGGTGGCACCACGTGGTGGCGCTCGCGCGACTGCTTCGGGCTGAGCCAGCCGACCAGGCTCGCCCGCACCCGCCGCTTCAGCGGCAGCGGTGCGACCGCCACGCGCTCCTCGACCGGCGGCGGCGGTGGGCTGGCCGGGTACTCGTGGTGGAAGGTCGGGTGGTCGTGCCAGCAGTGATCGTCCAGTTCGGTCTTGTAGGCGAACTTCAGTTCACACTTGGGGCACTGGTGAATCGACATCCGTCCGACCCTTCGCCGCGGCTGCTCGAACGTCCACGGTAGGCCCGTCGCCGCGCGCCGAAAAGGGTCTTCAGCCTGTGGATCGACCCGCGGCGTGCGCCCGCAGGATCGCCGACCACGAGCGGGGCTTCCGCGGGGCGATCTCGGCGTAGGCGACGCCGTCGCGGACGACGACCGGGTAGCGGGTCAGCCGGTAGTCCGGCGTCGTGCGGCACTCCCCTGTCGCCAGGTCGAAGCGGTACCAGTGCGAGGGACAGACGATCGCGCCGTCGCGGATCAGCCCGTCGGTCAGCCGGCCCTGGCGGTGAGGGCACAGCGCATCCACCACGACGAGTTCATCGACACCGTCGTCGTCCACCGCGAAGACGGCGAAGCGCCGGCCGTCGTGCGCGAACTCCCACCGGCTCCGGCCGTCCGGCTCGCCCAGCGGGATGTACGCCGGCCCGGTCACCGGCACCCGAGCTCGACACTCCCGAGGCGATCGATGCTCGCCACGACCACGTCGCCGGGTTGCACCGGCACGGCCGCGGTCAGCCCGCCGGACAGGATCACGTCACCCGCGCGGAGCCCCTCACCGTCGGCATCGAGGGCGCGGACCAGCCAGGCCACCGCCGCCGCCGGGTGGCCGAGCGAGGCTGCCCCGGACGCGGTCGCGACGACCTCGCCGTTCTTCTCGAGCACCACCCCGACGAGGCGCAGGTCGATGCCGTCGACCGGCCGCGGCGTGCCGACCACGAAACGGCCGGCCGAGGCGTTGTCGGCGACGACATCGGGCATGGTGAACCGGTAGTCGCGGTAGCGCGAGTCGAGCACCTCGATGCCGACGGTGACGCCTGCGGTGGCGGCCAGGACGTCGGCCGCGGTGACGTGCGCGCCGGTGAGGTCGCGGCCCATCACGAACACGATCTCCGGCTCACAGCGGGGTTGGATGTGCGTGCCGGTGACCAGCGCTTCGCCGAGGTCGAGCACGTGCTCGGGGCCGAGGAATCCGTAGATCGGCGCGTCGACGCCGACCTGGGCCTGCTTGGCCCGCGACGTGACGCCGAGCTTCCAGCCCACGAGCGCGCCCGGACGTTGGCGGCGCTGCGCCTGGTAAGCGGTGGCGAGGTCGAGCGCGTCGCCGTAGCGCTCGGTGAGCGAGTCGATGGCGGTGCGCTCGCGCCGGGCCCGGGTCACCTCGTCGGCGAGCAGTTGCGGCAGGGTCGAGGTCGCGGTGCTGGTCATGACGTCCCCTCAGTCCACGACCCGGACGGTGACGGGTCCGAGCCGGTCGAAGTCGGCCCGGAACACGTCACCCGGGGTCATCGGCACGGCGGCATGCAGCGCACCGGTCATCACGAGGTGGCCCGGCTCGAGCGCGATGCCCACCTCGCCGAGCGTGTTGGCCAGCCAGGCGACCACCGCGAGCGGGTCGCCGAGCGCGGCCGCCCCGGCCCCGGTGTCGACGAGCTCGCCGTTGCGGGTGAGGGTCATGCCGACGAGGCGGGTGTCGAGCCCGGTGAGCGGGACGAGCCGGCCGGCGACGGCGACGGCGCCGTTGCTCGCGAGGTCGGCGACCGTGTCGGCCAGCTTGATGCGCCAGTCGGCGAAGCGCGAGTCGACGATCTCCATCGACGCCGCGACACCGGCGACGGCCCGGTGCGCGTCGAGGACGGTGACGCCCGGCCCCTGCAGCCGCTCCCCCAGCACGAAGACGATCTCGGCCTCGATCTTCGGCTGGATGAAGGCCGACGCCGAGATCGCGTCGCCGTCGCGGTAGACGGTCGTACCGAGCACCGGTCCGTAGTCGGGGCTGTCGACGCCGATCATCTTCTGCATCGGCTTGGAGGTGAGCCCGACCTTGTAGCCGACGACGGTGTCGCCCTCGGCCAGGATCAGTCTGGTCAGCTCAGCCTGCACGGCGTAGCCGTCGGCCATGCCGAGGCTCGGGTCCTCGTCGGTGAACGGCTCGATGGGCACCCGGCTGCGGCGCGCCTCGAACAGCGCCCGGGCCTTGCCCTCGACGTCGGTGATGGGCACGTCAGCCACCCTTTCGGAACTGGGCCTCGGGCGACCACCCGAGGCGTCGGGAGGCGGCCTCGCCGGCCTCGACGAGTACGGGCACGAGGCGGCGCCGGGCGGAGGGCCCGAGCCGGGCGAGCGGGGCGCCGATGCTGAGCGCGGCGACCACCTCGCCCTCGGTGTCGCGGATCGGTACGGCGATCGACACGACGCCGAGCTCGCGCTCCTCGACCGCCTCGGCGAACCCGCGTCGCCGCACGGTGGCGAGCTCGTCGGCGAGCCGGTCGCGATCGGTGATGGTGCGGGGTGTCAGCGCGGCCATGGGGGCGACGGCGAGCACGCGGCCCAACTCGTCGTCGTCGAGGTGGGCGAGCAGCACCTTGCCCGAGCTGGTGCAGTTCACCGGCACGCGGCGTCCGGTCTCGGTGAACAGGCGCAGGGTCTGCGGGCTCTCGAGGCGGTCGACGTAGACGACGTCGCAGCCGTCGAGGATGCCGACCTGGCAGCTCTCCCGGGTCTGCTCGCGCAGGGCGGCGAGCACCGGGCCGGCGGCGGCGTGCAGGTCCATGTGCACGCGGACGGCCTCGCCCAGCTCGAACATGACGATGCCGAGCCGGTAGTTGCCGGTCGCCGGGTTCTGCTCCACGAGCCCTTCGGCGACGAGGGTGGTGAGCACGCGGTGGACGCTGCTCTTGCCCAGGCCGAGACGGCGGGCGAGCTCGGAGACGCCGAGCTCCCGCTCGCGTGAGCGGAAGACCTTGAGCAGTCGCGCGGCGTTGCGGACGGAGGAGAGGCCGTCGCTGGAGCCGGTCATCCGGTCGGGGTCCGTTCGGGGGTCCATTGCCTGCGGCCGCCGACGCCGGCGAGCAGCGCCTTGCGGATCTCGTCGGGGTCGGGTGGCTCGGCGTCGCAGGCGCGGGCGAGCTCGATGTTGTGGGGCGCGATCGCCTTGGCCAGCAACGCCTGCGCCCGCGGCAGCCCGGCCCGGGCCGCCCCGGCCAGTTCGTCGACCAGGGCCTCGCGGCCGCGGGCCCGGGAGCGGATGGTGTCGAAGTCACGCGCGATCGACGAGTGGCCGTTGGCCAGGCCGGTGCCGACGTGCGTGGCGTTGTGCGCGGTGAGCCCGGCGCCCTCGCCCGCGACGAAGTGGTAGATCACCGTGCCGATGCCGAGCGCGCGGCGCACCTCGTCGAAGGCCGGCCCCTGCGACTCGTCGACCAACGCGAGCGCCGGCACGACGACCGGGTCGAAGAAGCGCAGCTGCCAGCTCAGCCCGCGGTACTCGCCGTCGAGGGCGACCTCGGGTTCCTGCAGCGGGCCGAGCGATTCGGTGGTGGCGAGCAGGTGTAGCTTGCGGGCGCCGACGGCGGCCACGGTGAACCGCTCGGCGGCCAGCAGCGGCATCCGCCCGCGTCCACCCGCGGTGAAGGTCATCGCCTGGTCGACGTAGGCGCGATGGATCTCGTGGACGTAGCCGGCGACCGCGGCCCGCAGCTGTTCCGGTGTCGGCATGCAGCCTCCGCCCAGCGCGCTCGTGTTCCGTCATCCGGAACGGCTCTCCTGTACATGGAACGGTAGGCGCAGCTAGCGTCGGCCGTCAACACGACCGGGAGGAGACCGCGGTGGGAGTGCTCCGGCTGGCTCACGTCGACGTCCGCACGCCCGACCTCGATCTGTCGACCGCCTACTACAGCGAGGTCCTGGGTCTGAGCGTCGTCCGGCGCGACGACGACGTCGCCTACCTGAAGTGCTGGGACGAGGAGGACCACCACTCGCTGCGGCTGCGCTACGACTCGCGCATCGGGCTCGACTCGTTCACCTTCCGGGTCGAGGCCGAGGACGACCTGCACGACCTGGAGAAGAAGCTCGAGGCCTACGGCTGCGCGGTGCGGCGCGTGTCGCGCGGGGAGGCGGTCGGGCAGGGCGAGTCGATCCGCTTCGAGATCCCGTCGGGCCAGACGATGGAGCTGGTCTGGGAGCTGGAGAAGACCGGCAACCTGCTCGGCAAGCTCAACCCGGCGCCGATGCCCCCACCCACGCTGCCCGGAATCGCGCCGCCGCGGCTCGACCACATGCTCATCAACGCCGAGGAGGTCGGCGAGTCCTATGCGTTCTTCCGCGACGTCCTCGGCTTCCGGATGACCGAGCAGGTGCTCGACGCGAACAACCACCAGCTCGGCGTCTGGCTCGAGCGCTCGCACAGCCCGCACGACATCGCGATCGTCAACGGCCCCAACGGGGCGATGCACCACTTCGCGTTCTGGCTCGACGACTGGGACCACGTGCGCAAGGCAGCCGACATCCTGGCCTACAACGGCGTGCAGATCGACCAGGGCCCGACGCGGCACGGCGTCACCCGCGGCAACACGATCTACTTCTTCGACCCGCTCGGCATCCGCAACGAGGTGTTCACCGGCGGCTACTCCCCCGACCCCGACTTCCCGGCCATCACCTGGACCGAGGACCAGTTCGGTCGCGGGCTCTTCTACTACGAGAACGTGGTCGCGCAGCGGTTCCTGCGCTTCCACACCTGATCGGTGGCCGGCATGTCTGATCGGATTCTCCGTCTGCAGCACGTACAGATCCGGGTGCCGGATCTCGAGCTGTGCACCGCCTACTACACCGAGGTGCTGGGCCTGATCCAGACGGCGCACGAGGGCGACCGCGTCTTCCTGAAGTGCTGGGACGAGCACGAGCACCACTCGGTCGTGCTGCGCCAGGCGCCCACGTTCGGCCTCGACCACATGTCGTTCAAGGTGGCCGAGCTCGAGGACCTCGACCACTACACCGAGCGGGTCGAGGGCGCCGGCATCGCGGTGAAGCGCTATGCCCGCGGCGAGCTCGGCCCGGGGTGGGGCGACGCGATCCGGTTCGAGGCGCCGTCCGGGCACACCGTCGAGCTGGTGTTCGGCATGGAGAAGGTCGGCAACATGCTGCCGCTGTTCAACCCGCCGCCGCGGCCGGGCAATCTGGTCGGCATCGCGCCGCCGCGCATCGACCATCTCTTCATCATGTGCGAGGACGTCGAGGCCGCGACATCGTTCTACTGCGACGTCCTCGACTTCCGGCTCACCGAGCAGATCCTGGCCAACGACGGCCACCAGCTGGCGACCTGGATGGAGCGTTCGCACACGCCGCACGACCTCGCGATCGTCACCGGCCCGAACGGCGCGCTGCACCACTTCGCCTTCTGGCTCGACGACTGGAACGCCATCCGCGAGGCGGCCGACCTGCTGGCGTTCAACGGCGTCCACATCGACATCGCGCCGACGCGGCACGGCGCGACCCGCGGCTACACGACCTACTTCTTCGACCCGGTCGGCAACCGCAACGAGATGTTCACCGGCGGCTACTGGGTCGACCCCGACTTCGAGCCGATCACCTGGACGGAGGAGGAGATGGGCCGGGCCCTCTTCTACTACGCCCGCGAGGCCAACGAGCGCTTCTTCACGGTCCATTCCTGATGAGCGACTTCCGACGGACGGACCGCACCGACGCGCCGCTGTACCTGGCGCGCTACACCGAGCGGCGGCGGGAGCGCGCGGCGGACGAAGGCGGCGCCGACGACGGCACGCCGCTCTACCTGCGTCGCTTCCGCGAGCGGCAAGGCGCCGAACCGTCGCGCACGGTCATGCTCGAGGAGCAGGGCGAGCGCTTCACCCGCCAGTACGCCGAGGTGACGCGCAGCCACGAGATCGTGCCGCCGCCCGAGCGGCGCGAGCGCGACACCTATGACACCGAGATCCGGATCATCCGGCACGGCATCACGCAGGGGTACTCGACCGACGCCGGCCTGACCCCGATGGGCGGGTGGCAGGCGCACCAGCGCGGGCACGCCCTGGCCAAGACGCTCCGCGCGTGGCCCAGGATGCGCATCGTCTGCGCCGACACGAACCGGGCCCGGCAGACGGCCGAGCAGATCCACCGCGGCCTGCTCGACGGGCTCGACCAGTTCGGCCGGGAGAGCGAGATCGCGCCGCCCGAGACGATTCCCGAGCTGGCCAACTTCCAGGTCTGGACGCCGGACGGCCCGCGTGACATCACCTCGGCGTTCCGCCAGTACCAGTCGCAGATGGAGAAGCTGGAGCGCATGGCCGTCGGCGAGCGGCCGCGGTGGCTGGTCGAGATCGACCGCTTCTACCGGACCCAGCTCGGCGGGGCCGACCCGATCCAGCAGTGGCTGACCATCCCGCTCATGTACTTCGAGTCGCCGCAGTCGTGCGTGCGCCGCTTCTGGCGCGGCTTCAACCGGCTGGTCGCCGAATCGCCCGGCAGCCGCATCATCGCGGCCACGCACTCGGGGCCGATCCGGGCGTTCGCGACGTGGGCCCACGGCTACGACCCGGGCGAGCCGGTGAACACCGAGGAGGTCGTGGTGCGCATCCGGCCGCCGCTGCCGAGCGGCGCCCGCACCGCGTTCGTCAGCTACCGCAACCGGGTCACCGAGGTGAACGTGCCCTCGTCCGACGACATGCCGAACTGGGAGTCCTGATGGGTTCGACGAAGGCACTCGCCGCGATCATCGGGCCGGGCAACATCGGCACCGACCTGCTGGCCAAGCTGCGCCGCAGCGACGTGATCGACGTCGGCTACGTCGTCGGGGTCGTCGAGTCCGACGGCCTGGCCCGGGCGCGTGACCTGGGTATCGCGGCCTCGGCCGAGGGGCTCGACTGGCTGCTGGACCAGAAGCGTCTTCCCGACATCGTGTTCGACGCGACGTCGGCGAAGGCCCATCACGCGGCCGCGCCCCGGTTGGCCGAGGCCGGCATCGTCGCCATCGACCTCACGCCGGCCGCGGTCGGCCCGCTGGTGTGCCCGCCGGTCAACTTCGACGAGCACGTCGACGCCCCGAACATCAACATGATCAGCTGCGGCGCGCAGGCGACCGTCCCGATCGTCCACGCAATCTCGTCGGTCGTCGCCGTGCCCTACGCCGAGATCGTCGCGTCGGTTGCCTCGAAGTCGGCCGGCCCGGGCACCCGGGCCAACATCGACGAGTTCACCCACACGACCTCGCGGGCGGTGCGTGAGCTCGGCGGCACACCCAAGGGCAAGGCGATCATCGTGCTCAACCCGGTGGAGCCGCCGATGATGATGCGCGACACCGTCTTCTGCGCCATCCCCGCCGACGCCGACCACGCCGCGATCACCGACTCGATCGAGCGCCGCGTCAAGGAGGTGCAGCAGTACGTGCCGGGTTACACGCTGCGCAACGCACCCCAGTTCGACCCGCCACGCGACGCCTGGGACGGGCACGGCCGCGTCGCCGTCTTCCTCGAGGTGCGCGGCGCCGGCGACTACCTGCCCGAGTACGCCGGCAACCTCGACATCATGACGGCTGCGGCCGCCCGGATCGGCGAGCTCGTCGCCACGCAGCGTCTCGGAGCAGCGGTATGAGCGGTACTTCCCGGCCGGTGCGGCTGACCGACACGACCCTGCGCGACGGCAGCCATGCGATGAGCCACCAGTTCACCGAGGCGCAGGTGCGCGCCACCGTGCACGCGCTCGACGCGGCCAACGTCGAGGTCATCGAGTGCAGCCACGGCGACGGCATCGGCGGCTCGTCGTTCAACTACGGCTTCTCCCGCACCGACGAGATGGTGCTGATCCGCGCGGCCTACGAGGAGGCGACCCGGGCGAAGATCGCGGTACTGCTGGTGCCCGGCATCGGCACGATGGACGACCTGCGCAACGCCCGCGAGGCCGGCGCGTCCGTCGCCCGCATCGCGACGCACTGCACCGAGGCCGACGTGTCGGTGCAGCACTTCGGGCTGGCCAAGTCACTCGGCATGGAGACGGTCGGCTTCCTGATGATGAGCCACCGCACCTCGCCCGAGGAGCTCGCCCGGCAGGCCCGTTTCATGGTCGACGCCGGGGCCGACTGCGTGTACGCCGTGGACTCGGCGGGCGCGCTCGTGCTCGACGAGGCGAAGGCGCGGATCAAGGCGCTGCACGACGAGATCGGCACCGAGGCCCAGGTCGGCTTCCACGGCCACCAGAACCTGTCGCTCGGGGTGGCCAACTCGGTGCTCGCGTTCCAGACCGGCGCACGGCAGATCGACGGCTCGCTCTGCGCGCTCGGCGCGGGCGCCGGCAACTCCCCCACCGAGGTGCTGGCCGCGACGTTCAACCACCTCGGCGTCGAGACCGGCATCGACGTCGGCGGCGTGCTCGACGCGGCCGAGGAGGTCGTGCGTCCGTACCTGCCGCGCTGGCCCAAGGCCGACCGCACCGCGATCGTCCAGGGCTGGGCCGGGGTGTACTCGTCGTTCCTGCTGCACGCCGAGCACGCGGCCGAGCGCTACGGCGTGCCGGCCCACGAGATCCTGCAGCGCGCCGGCGAGAAGGGCTACGTCGGCGGCCAGGAAGACATGCTCATCGACATCGCGGTGCAGCTCGCGCAGGAGCGCGACCTTGCCGCCGTCGGCGCCCGGTAGTGCCCGGCCCCCAGCGATCTTCATGCCGACGCGGCCGCGTGGGTCCGCTGGAGCATGAAGACCCACGACCGAAGGCGGAGACTCGCCCATGAGTGACCTGATCCCGCACGTCATCGACGGCGAGGAGGTCGAGTCGGCCTCCGGTGCGCGCTTCGACACCGTCGACCCCTGGACGCGCTCGACCTACGCCGAAGTCGCGCTGGGCGGCGCGGATGAAGCCGACCGGGCCGTGACCGCCGCCCGGCGCGCGTTCGACGAAGGCCCGTGGCCGCGGATGGGGGCCGCCGAGCGCGGCGCCCTGATCCACCGTCTCGCCGACCTGATCGGTGAGCACGCCGACGAGCTGGCCCGGGCCGACACCCGCGACATGGGCAAGCCGATCACCGACGCGAGAACCAAGGACGTCCCTCGCACCGCGCAGAACTTCCGGTTCTTCGCCGACCACGCGCGGCTCAGCGCGGGCGACGTGTTCCCGATGGACACCGGCCACCACGCCTACTCGCTGTTCCAGCCGGCCGGCGTCGTCGCCGCGATCGCCCCGTGGAACTTCCCGCTGATGCTGGAGTCGTGGAAGGTCGCGCCCGCGCTCGCGTGGGGCAACACCGTCGTGCTCAAGCCGGCCGAGGACACCCCGGCGTCGGCGACGATCCTGGCCCGGCTCGCCCTCGAGGCCGGCCTGCCGCCGGGCGTGCTCAACGTCGTGCACGGGTACGGCCCCGACTCGGCCGGCGCGGCGCTCACCGAGCACCGCGGCGTCGACCGGGTGACCTTCACCGGCGAGTCCGGCACCGGGCGCATCATCGCCCGCGCGGCCGGCGCGAACCTGACGCCGGTCAGCCTCGAACTCGGCGGCAAGGGGGCCAACCTCGTCTTCGACGACGCCGCGATCGACAACGCGATCGACTGGTCGATCAAGGCGGTCTTCACCAACGCCGGGCAGGTCTGCCTCGCCGGTTCACGCCTGTACGTGCAACGCGGCGTCCTCGACGAGTTCGTCTCCCGCTTCGTCACCGCGGCCGAGAAGCTGGTGGTCGGCGACCCGACGGACCCCGCCACCCAGCTCGGCCCGCTCGCGTCCGAGGAGCACTTCATCAAGGTCCGCGGCCACCTCGAGGGCATCCCGGCCGGTGCGCGGGTACTCACCGGCGGGCCGCCCGGCGACGACAGCTGGGTGATCCGTCCGACCGTCGTGCTGGACGCGCCGCTCGACTCGCGCATCGTCCGCGAGGAGGTGTTCGGCCCGGTGGTCACCGTCCACCCGTTCGACACCGAGGCCGAGGCCGTCGCGTCGGCCAACGACACCAGCTACGGCCTGAACGCGATGGTGTTCACCGAGAACCTGTCGCGGGCGCACCGGGTGTCGGCCGCCCTCAACGCCGGAACCGTGTGGGTGAACTGCTTCTTCGTCCGCGACCTCCGGGCCCCGTTCGGCGGCGTCGGCGATTCCGGCATCGGCCGCGAGGGCGGCACGTTCAGCCGGGAGTTCTTCACCGAGCCCAAGGCCGTGGTGATGCAGATCTGACCGTCCCATCCACCGATCTTCATGCCCGAGCGGCCCCGGGCCTCGGGCATGAAGATCGGAACGGGGGTCGGCCGGCCTGAGCCGGGCGTCCCGCCACCGCGCGGGCACTCGGGCCATCTGGGAAAGTGGAGCGATGCGAACGATGGCGCGGTGGTTCGTCCTGCACGGGATCGTGCGGATCGTCACCAAGAAGTGGGCCGAGAAGGGCGATCCGCAGGCCGCCCTCATCTCCGACCCGGAGATCCGGCGCGACCCGTTCCCGACCTATGAACGAATCCGCGCCGACGGTCCGACGCTGCGCACCAAGATCGGCATCATCACCGCCAGCCACCCGGTCGCGGCCGGGCTGCTGCGCTCGGACGACTTTCGCACCACCTCGATCGCCACGAGCGTGCCGCCGCACCTGCAGTGGATCGAGCGGGCGACCCGCCCCGACGCGCTGCACCCCCTGATGCCGCCGTCGCTGCTGTCGGTGGAGCCGCCGAGCCACACGCGCTACCGCACCACCGTCTCGTCGGTCTTCACCGCCCGTGCGGTCGCCGCCATGCGGGCCGACGTGCAGGCCGTCGCCGACCGGCTGCTGGACGAGTTGGAGCACGACGCCGAGGCGGGCCGGCCGGTCGACATCGTCGGGCGTTACTGCGCGCAGCTGCCCGTCGCCATCATCAGCGACATCCTCGGCATCTCCGCGGACGAGCGCGATCGGGTGCTCGAATTCGGCGAGCACGTCGCGCCGAGTCTCGACGTCGGGCTCGGCTACCGCCAGTTCCGCGAGGTCCAGAAGGGCCTCGCCGGGTTCGACGCCTGGCTGGCCGACCACATCGCCGAGCTGCGCCGCGCGCCGCGCGACGACCTGATGAGCCAGCTCATCGCCGCGACGTCCGACGGCGTGCACCTCGACGACGAGGAGCTCCGCGCCACCGCAGGTCTGGTGCTGGCGGCCGGGTTCGAGACGACGGTCAACCTGCTGAGCAACGGCATCCGACTCTTCGTCGACCACCCGGACCAGCTCGCCGTGCTGCAGGCCGACCCGTCGCACTGGGGCACGGCCGTCGACGAGGTGCTGCGCCTCGAATCGCCGGTGCAGCTGACCGGGCGCGTCGCCAGGCGAGACACCGAGGTCGGCGGCCTGCCGATCCTCGCCGGGGAGTTCGTCGCCACCCTGCTCGCCGCCGCGAACCGCGACCCCGAGGTGTTCGCCGACCCGACCCGTTTCGACGTCACCCGGGCCAACGCGAACAAGCACCTGTCGTTCTCGGGCGGCCGGCACTTCTGCCTCGGCGCCGCGCTCGCCCGCCTCGAGGGCGAGGTCGGGCTGCGCAGCCTGTTCGAGCGCTTCCCCGAGCTGACCACCGAGGGCCCGGGCACGCGCCGCCCGACCCGCGTGCTGCGGGGCTGGGCCGAGCTGCCGGTGCGGCTGCGCCCCCGGGTGTCCTCGCCGGCGGCGCTTGGCTAACGTCGGAGGTCGACCCAGCCGGGCAACGACGCCGACACGGACGGAGCACGACCATGACGCTGACGGAGACGGTCATCGGGGGTGGCGCCACCCGCGTCATCGCCCTGCACGGCTGGTTCGGGTCCTCCAACGGCTGGGGCATGCTGCCCGAGCTGATCGACCCCGACGTCTTCACCTGGGCCTTCCCCGACTACCGCGGCTACGGGTCGCGGCGCGACGAGGCCGGTGAGTACACGATCCAGGAGATCGCGGCCGACACCGTCGCCCTGGCCGACCGGCTCGGCTGGGACCGGTTCGCCGTCGTCGGTCACTCGATGGGCGGCTCGGCCGCGCAGCGTGTGTTCGCCGACGTGCCCGACCGGGTGAGCGCGCTCGTCGGCATCAGCCCGGTGCCGGCGTCCGGCGTCCCGTTCGACGAGCAGAGCTGGGGCCTGTTCGACGGCGCGGCGCAGAACGACGACAACCGGTTCGCGATCATCGACTACACCACCGGCAACCGGCAGTCGAAGTACTGGATCGACAAGATGGTTGCCTATTCCGTCGCCGTGTCGACCCGTGAGGCGTTCGGCGCCTACCTGCCGTCCTGGGCGAACTACGACTTCAGCGCCGAGCTGCCCACGCCGTCGATCCCGGTCAAGGCGATCGTCGGCCAGTTCGACCCCGCGCTGGGCGAGGACACCATCAAGGCCACCTGGGCCGAGCAGCTGCCGGGGTGCGAGGTCGACGTGATGACGAACGCCGGTCACTACGCGATGTTCGAGTCGCCCGTGGCCCTGATGACCAGCATCGAGAAGACGCTCGGAGCCTCCATCCACGCGGCATGAGCCGGTCTCTGCACGACCCGCAGACCTACGTCGGCGGCGTGCCGTTCGACGAGATCGAGCGGCTGCGGGCCGCCGGTCCGGTCGCCTGGGTCGACGAACCGGAGCTCCCGGGACTGCCGGCTGGTCCGGGCTACCACCTGGTGCTCTCGCACGAGCTCGTGTCGCGGGTGCTGGCGCGTCCGAAGGAGTTCTCCTCGGCCGCACGGGGCACCCAGATCCGCGACCCGGCGAACGACGACGACCTCGCCTACGTGCGCCGCATGATGCTGAACATGGATCCGCCCGAGCACGCCCGGCTGCGGCGGATGCTGGCCCGCTCGTTCACGCCCCGCGCGGTCGCCGCCCTCGAGCAGCGCATCGCCGGCCACGCCCGGCGCATCGTCGACCGGATGCTCGACGGCCCGGCCGAGTGCGACTTCGCCAAGGACGTCGCCGCCGACCTGCCGCTGCTGGCCCTGGCCGACGTGCTGGGCGTCCCGGCCGAGGACCGCTGGCTGATGTTCGACTGGTCGAACCGGGTGATCGGGTTCCTCGACCCCGACTACGCCGGTTCGGCGGCGTTCGACGGCGCGCGCGGCAGCGCCCTGGCCCGTGCCGCGCTGGCCCTGCGGCCGTCGCCCGACGCCGACGGCCGCATGCCCGACCCGCGCGGACGGTTCGGTCTACCCGACCTCTACCGCTACGCCCACCTGCTCGGCGACGCGAAGCGGGCCGACCCGGGCGCGGACGTCATGTCGATCCTGCTCGCCCAGCTCGACGACGAGGACGGCGCGCTCTCGGTCGAGGAGTTCGAGAACATGTTCTGGCTCTTCGCCGTGGCCGGCAACGAGACCCTGCGCAACGGGCTGCCGGGCGCGATGATCGCGCTGCTCACGCACCCCGACGCACAGCGCGCGCTCCGCGCCGATCCCGACCGCCTCGCCACCGGGGTCGACGAGTTGCTGCGCTGGTGGACCCCGGTGATGATCTTCCGCCGCACGGCGACCGTCGACACGACGCTCGGCGGCACGGCGGTTCGGGCCGGGGACAAGGTGGTCGTGTCGTTCGTCGCGGCCAACCGCGATCCGTCCGTCTTCGACCGTCCGGACGAGTTCGACATCGACCGGCAACCGAACCCGCATCTGGTCTTCGGCCACGGCCCCCACTTCTGCCTCGGCGCGCAGCTCGCCCGCACCCAGCTGCGGGCGCTGTTCACCGAACTGCTCACGCGCACGGAGTGGATCGAGGCAGCCGGCGAGCCCGCCTACCTGCGCTCGAACTTCCAGCGCGGCGTCAAGCGGCTACCGATCCGCTGGACCGCCTGACGACTCGCGCTCCGGCGCGGGTCGGCGCCAGTCGTCGCGCGGCCGGATGAGCCGCGCGTCGCGAGGGGGAACTCGGGCATCGCGGGCGACCCGCGTGGGCCGCGTCAGTGCCGGTGGCCCTCGTCGTACTCGTCGCGGACCTCGTGGGCGGCCTCTTCCTGCTCCTCCCCCTCCTCCTCCAGATCCTTGCGGTGCGCGATGCGGCCGACGACCTCCTTGGCCTTGCCGACCGCGACGTTCTCCCACGTCGCCGGGGAATCGATCTGCTCGTCGTCAGGCTCGGTCATGCGAAGGACGGTAGTCGAAGCGGCGCGCTCAGTCAGGCGCTTCGTCCGGACGCCGGCGCCGCAACTGCTCTTCCTCCGCCGCCAGCTCCTGGCGTCGCCGGACCTGGTACTCGCGGCGCTGGGCCTCGGCCCGCTCGCGCACTTGGCGCAGGAACTGCTCGTCGGCCTCGGGGTCGGTCGCGACGGCACGGCCGGGCCGGTCGTACTCGGGGTAGGCCCGGTCGAGCGGTGAGCCGCCGCGGGCCGGGGCGACGCCGGCCCAGTGGCGGCCCGCGACCAGCCAGGCGATCGATCCGATGTCGGGCAGCAGCAGCACGATGAACAGCCACGCCAGCTTCGGCAGATTGCGCATCTGCGACTCGTCGGTGGTGATGACGTCGATGAGGCAGAAGATCCACAGCCCGACCAGCAGCAGCCCGGCGGCGCCATCCGCGAAGATCATGGCCGGGATGATGGCAGATGCAAGCACGGAACGCACCATTCGTCCCCCGGCCACTCGCCGGGTGAGCCACACTCGTCCCATGATGTCGATCGGGCTGGCCAAGCAACTGCGCGACGCGGGCCTGCGCTGGACTCCCGCCGCCGGTGACCGCTTCGTCGTGGCCGACCGGGACATGGACGAGCACGTCCTGGTCATCGCCGAGATGGTCATCGAGGTCGACGAGCTGCCGACCGGGCGTCTCATCCGGTTCAACGGCACCACCGAGTGGGCGCTCGACTCCATCCGCGAGGAGGACGCCGTCTGGCTGCCGCGCGAGTCGCAGCTGCGCGAGGGCCTGGGCGATCGCTTCCAGAGCCTGGCCCGGGTGGACGGCGGCGCGCGGGTGCGGACGGTCGTCGACGGGGTCGACCGAGCCGTCGAGCACGCGGACGCCGAGCAGGCCTACGGGCTCGCCCTGCTGGACGCCCTGACCCGCTGAGCCGGCTCAGGGCAGCGCGACGAAGGAGGAGATGAACGCGTCGAACGCCGGGCCGGACGGCGCGAAGAGCGAGTAGAAGCGGGTGCTGCCGTAGATCACCACCAACGCGGTGTACCGGCGGCCGCTGCGGTCGGTGATCGTGACCTGCCGGGCCGGACGGTTCTGGAAGGTGAGCGAACGGGCGTCGCTGATGGTCATGGTCGAGGCGACGCCGGACTGCAGCCCGGCGACGGCGGCGTCGAGGGCGCGCGTGACCCGGGACGACGTCACGGCGGGCGAGATGTCGGCCCCCTCGACGACGACCTTCGAGGTCGTGTCGACGGCGTAGGTGAGGGTCAGGTTGCCGTTGCCGGTCACCGCGTAGGTCGACTTGACCACCGGGCGGTGCGGCATGCGCACGGCGAAGTGGCCCGCCTCGGACCGGACGATCAACCCGACACCGGGTGGGATCGCGTCGGGCAGGCTCGCCACGCCGGAGCCGTTCGGCAGCAGGTTCCGGGTGGTGGTCGACTGCTCGAAGATCCGCAGCCCGACACCGGCCAGGATGGCGAAGACCAGCACGACGTAGACGGCGTGCATGAGCCGGCGCCCGCGCCGCTCCCGCGGCCGGACGAATCCCGCCCGATCCTTCGGATGGGAGCTCACGTCGAACGTGCCGGGGGGCGGCGTGGCGCCGCGACTGTCCCACGGCTGCGGCTCGTAGGTGGCCGGCGACTGGTGGCCGGGCGGGACGAGTCGAGTCTCCTCAACCGGTCCCGTCATCGAAAGACATCCCTGTCCATAGCGGCCCTATCGGCGGGCCGCTCGAGGACCTGAGCGCAATCCCTCGACGAGTTACTCGGTGGTGCTGAGCGCGGCCATCGGGCACATGCCGACGCCGTTCTCCACGTCCTTCTCCAGACCCGCCGGTACCGGCTTGTCCTGGCCGATGTTGCTGTAGCCGTCCTCGTCCAGCGTGAAGAAATCCGGCTGGACGGCAGCGCACTGCCCCTGGGCCTCGCAGCGGCCGTTGTCGACACTCACCTTCATGGTGCCATCCTGGCAGCCCGGGCCGTCCGCGTCGCGGTGGACAGATCCGCGCGCCGCTACCGTGATCAGCATGGTCACGCTGCGCCCGTTCACCGAGGCCGAACTCGGCTACTTCGACGATCTGCCCGGCTACGACGACGACCCGTACAGCTTCTACGGCTTCCGCCCCGGCACGTCGGCGCACCTGCGGGGGCCGTGGGCCGAGAACCAGTTCCTCTCCGACTCCAACGGCATGCTCGCGGTCGTCGTCGACGGCGAGGTGATCGGTGACGTCCAGTTCCGCGCGCTGCCCTACGGGCCGCCGCCGATGTCGAACGCATTGAACATCGGTATCCGCGTGCTGCCGGCCTACCAGGGCAACGGGCACGGCACGGCGGCGCAGGCCGCGCTCGTCGAGTACCTGTTCGCGACCTACCCGGTGCACCGGATCGACGCCCACACCGACATCACCAACCGGGCCGAGCAGCGTTCGCTCGAGAAGGCGGGCTTCACCCGCGAGGGCGTGGTGCGCGGGGCGCAGTGGCGCGACGGCCGCTACAACGACATGGTCGTCTACTCGCGACTGCGCACCGACTAGGCCAGCCCGCGGATCGCGCGGGTCGGCGGCCGGTCGCCCCGGATGCTCGTCACCATGTCGAGCACCTGGCGCGTCTCGAGCACCTCGTGCACGCGGTAGACGACGGCGCCGTGCCAGGCGCAGACAGCGGTGGCGGCCAGCGTGCCGATCAGCCGCTCGCCCACGGGCAACCCACCGAGCGTCTCGCCGACGAAATCCTTGTTCGACAGCGACACGAGCACCGGCCACTCGGTGGCGACCATGCGGTCGAGCTCGCGGGTGAGCTGCAGCGAGTGACGCGTGTTCTTGCCGAAGTCGTGCGCCGGGTCGATGACGATCGCTTCCCGCGGGACGCCGAGCGCGAGCGCCCGCTCGGCCAGCCCGACCGTGTGCCGGATCGCGTCGGCGGTCACGTCGTCGTAGGCGACCCGGTGCGGGCGGGTGCGCGGCGTCGCCCGTCCCACGTGGGTGCACACCAAACCGACTGCGAACTCGGCCGCCACCTCGGCCAGCTTCGGGTCGGCGCCGCCCCACGAGTCGTTGAGCAGGTCGGCCCCGGCCTCGCACACGGCCCGGGCGACCTCGTGCCGCCAGGTGTCGACGCTGATGATCACGTCGGGGAACTCGGACCGCACGGTCGCGACGAAGTCGACGGTGCGCCCGATCTCCTCCTCGACCGACACGTCGCCCCCCGGCGCGGCCTTCACCCCGCCGATGTCGACGATCTCGGCGCCCTGGCCGACGACCAGACGCACCCGCTCGAGGGCCACATCGAACGCGAAGGTCGCGCCCTGGTCGTAGAACGAGTCGGGCGTGCGGTTGACGATCGCCATGATCGCCGGCGCCCCCGGGCCGAACTCGCGTCCACGCAGTCGCAGCATCAACTCACCTCGGGGAGATCGGTCGCGGCGGCCGGCGGCCGCTCGCCCACGGGCACCGGACGTTCCTGCCATCTGGCCGTGCCACGGTCGTACTGGCTCAGGACGACCGAATCGCCGACGCCGGTGGGACGCCCGGGCAGCCGCCGGTCGGCCACGCGCAGGATCTCGGCCGCCATCACGCCCAGATCGTGCACGCTCTGGTGCCGGTGCGCCCGTCGGCCCAGGTCGACCTGGGCGATGGCGTCCGGGCCGCGGGCGGCGAGGGTGTCGAGCAGCGTGGCCAGCTCGACGCCGTAGCCGACCGGCACGAACAGCCCCGCGAAGAGGTCCCGGCGGATCGCCCACTCCCCCGCCAGCGGCTGCACCACGGCGCCGAGCTCGGGCCAGTGCAGCGCGAGCAGCGGCCGGGCGACCAGCTCGGTGACCCGTCCACCCTCGGTGCTGGGCCGGTCGCTGGTCTGATCGACGCGGTCGTAGAAGCCCTTGACGAGCGCGACCCCGGGCTCGGCGAGGAGAGGACCGAGCAGGCCGAGGACGAAGTGCGGGCCCCACTCGGTGAGGTCGGCGTCGACGAAGACGAGGATGTCGCCGGACGTGACGAACTGCGACTTCCACAGCGCCTCGCCCTTGCCCGCCTGCACCCCGAGGTCGGCCCGCACGTCGGCGACGCTGTGCACGGTCGCGCCGGCCGCGGTTGCCCGCTCGGCGGTGCGGTCGCCGGAGAGGGAGTCCATCACCACCAGCTCGTCGACGATGCCGCCCAGGTCGTGACCGATGCGCCCGACGACCGAGGCGATGGTCGCCTCCTCGTTGCGGGCCGGGATGACCACGCTGATCCGGGCACCGGTCGCCGCCTTGGCCGCGGCGACGCGGGCGAGCGGCCAGTCGTCGCTCGTGCTCGTCCGTCGGCGGAACCAGTCGGCCGCTCGTGGATCCACCGGTCAACCGCTCCTGTTCGCCGTACTCGGACGTCGTGTCCGTCGATTGTGCCCGTCGCCCTACGATCGCAGGGACGTCCGGGCGGTGCCCCGCCCACAACCGAATGGGAGAGCAGCTGTGCAACTCGATGGAGCGGTAGCCGTCGTCACCGGAGGAGCGTCGGGCCTGGGCCTGGCGACCGTGCGCCGCCTGCACGGCGAGGGTGCCGCGGTCGTCATCCTCGACCTCCCCTCCTCGGCCGGCGCCGAGGTCGCCGCCGAACTCGGTGACCGCGTCCGCTTCGCCCCGGGCGACGTCACCTCCGAGGCCGATGTCACCGCCGCCCTCGACGCCGCCGCCGAGCTCGGCCCGCTGCGCGTCGCCGTCAACTGCGCAGGTATCGGCAACGGCATCAAGACCTACGGCAAGAACGGCCCGTTCCCGCTCGACGCGTTCACCAGGATCATCAACGTCAACCTGATCGGGACGTTCAACGTGATCCGGCTGGCCGCCGAGCGCATCGCGCAGTCCGACGAGGTCGCCGGCGAGCGCGGCGTCATCGTCAACACCGCCTCGGTCGCGGCGTTCGAGGGCCAGATCGGGCAGGCCGCGTACTCGGCGTCGAAGGGCGGCATCGTCGGTATGACGCTGCCGATCGCCCGCGACCTCGCATCGCTGAAGATCCGTGTCGTCACCATCGCCCCCGGCCTGTTCAAGACCCCGCTGCTCGGCTCCCTGCCGGACGACGTGCAGGAGTCGCTCGGGGCGCAGGTGCCGCACCCGTCCCGGCTGGGCGACCCGTCGGAGTACGGCCTGCTGGTCGGCTCGATCATCGCCAACCCGATGCTCAACGGCGAGACGATCCGACTCGACGGCGCCATCCGCATGGCTCCGCGCTGACCGGAAGGCGACGCGATGACCGAGGCGGTACTGACCGAGGACGCGGACGGCGTCCTCGTCATCACGCTCAACCGGCCCGAGGCGAAGAACGCGGTGAACCACGCCGTTGCCGAGGGCATGGCCGCGGCGTTGGACGAGCTCGAGTCGCGCGACGACCTGACTCTCGCGATCATCACCGGTGCGGGCGGCACGTTCAGCGCCGGGATGGACCTCAAGGCGTTCCTCACCGGCGAGGACCCGACGGCGGGTGGGCGCGGCTTCGCCGGCATCTGCCAGAAGCCCCCGCGCAAGCCGCTGATCGCGGCCGTCGAGGGCTGGGCCCTGGCCGGCGGCTGCGAGATCGCGCTGTCGTGCGATCTCATCGTGGCGGCCGAGGACGCGAAGTTCGGCATCCCCGAGGTCAAGCGCAGCCTGGTCGCCGCCGCCGGCGGGCTGCTGCGGCTGCCGCGCCGGCTGCCGCCGTCGGTCGCCATGGAGCTCGCGCTCACCGGCGATCCGCTGTCGGCCGCCGACGCGCACCGCTACGGGCTGGTCAACTCGCTCGCGCCGTCCGGCGGCGCGCTCGACGCCGCCCGCGCGCTCGCGGCCCGGATCGTCCCGAACGGTCCGCTCGCCCTCGTCGCCACGAAGCAGATCATGGCGGCTGCCCTCGACTGGACGATCGACGAGGGCTTCGAGAGGCAGGGTCCGATCATGGCGCCGGTCTTCACCTCCGAGGATTCCCGCGAGGGCGCCCGCGCCTTCGCCGAGAAACGTCCGCCTGTCTGGAAGGGCCGCTGACCGCATGCCGATCGCGCTGACCGACGACCACCGCTCCCTCGCTGCCGTCGCGAAGTCGTTCGCCTCGGCCAACTCGCTGCGCGCGGCCACCCGCGCGGCGCTGACGTCAGGCGTCGAGGTCCGCCCGGCGGCCTGGTCGAAGATGGCCGAGCTCGGCTGGCTCGGCCTGCACCTGCCCGAGGCGTTCGGCGGCTCGGGCGCCGGCCTGCCCGAGCTGGCGATCGTCGTCGAGGAACTCGGCGCCGCCGTCGCGCCCGGCCCCACCGTCGCCGCCGTCACGGGCTCGGCGATCATCGACCGCTGCGGTTCGGCCGAGCTGCGCTCGGCCCTGCTGCCCGCGCTCGCCGCGGGCGACCGGATCGCTGTCTTCGCCGTGGCGCCGGAGCTGAGCCGCGATGTCGACACCGTGTCGGGTGAGGCGAGCATCGCGGGTGGGGTCTGGGCCGATCAGCTGATCCTCGCCGTCGACGACGACCTGATCGTCGTGGCGACCGGGGCCGAGGGGGTGACGGTCACGCCGATCGAGAAGGCGGCCGACGCCTCACTCGGACTGGCGACGGTCCGCCTCGACGCGGTCCGCGGAGCAGTGCTCTCGCATTACGCGAGCACTGCTCTCGCCATCGCCCGCACCGTCGCGAGCGCCGAGGCCGCCGGCGGCGCGCGGGCCACGCTCGAGATGGCACTCGCCTACGCGAAGGTGCGCGAACAGTTCGGCCGCATCATCGGCTCGTTCCAGGCGGTGAAGCACCACCTGGCCAACATGCTCGTCGCGAGCGAGCGCGCCACCGCGGCGGCGTGGGACGCCGCCCGCGCGGTCGGTCACGCCGACGACCCGGGCGAGTACGCCGCGGCGGTCGCGGCCATCGTCGCCCTCGACGCCTACGTCGCGAACGCGCAGCAGAACATCCAGGTCCACGGCGGCATCGGCTTCACCTGGGAGCACGACGCGCACCTCTACCTGCGCCGCGCCATCACCCTCGCCGGCACGCTGCGCGGCGACGCGGAGGCGCAGCTCGTCGGGGCCGTCGCCGCCGGCGTGCGCCGCGACGTCGGGGTCGAGCTGCCACCCGAGGCCGAGAAATTCCGCGAGCAGGCCCGCACCTTCCGGACCGCGTTCGAGGCCACGCCGGCCGAGGAGCGCCGGACCCTGCTCGTCGACTCCGGTTACCTCCTCCCCCACTGGCCGAAGCCGTGGGGTCGGGCCGCCGGGCCGGTCGAGCAGCTCGTCCTGGACGAGGAGTTCGACGGTCTCGACATCCCGCGCCTCGGCATCGGCGGCTGGGTGCTGCTGACCCTGGTGCAGCAGGCCTCGCCCGAGCAGGTCGAGCGCTGGGTGCCGCCGAGCCTGGCCGGTGTGCTGAAGTGGTGCCAGCTGTTCAGCGAGCCCGGCGCCGGCTCCGACGCCGCCGCCGTGCAGACCAAGGCGATCCGGGTCGAGGGCGGGTGGCGCGTCACCGGCCAGAAGGTCTGGACGAGCGGCGCCCTGAGCTGCAACCGCGGGCTCGCCACCGTCCGGACCAACCCCGACGCACCCAAGCATCGCGGCATCACGACCATGGCACTGGATCTCGAGGCCGAGGGCGTGACGATCCGGCCGCTGCGCGAGATCACCGGGGAGGCGATGTTCAACGAGGTGTTCTTCGACGACCTGTTCGTCCCGGACGAGGACGTCGTCGGGGCCGTCGACGACGGCTGGACCGTCGCGCGGGCGACCCTGGGCAACGAGCGGGTGTCGATCGGCGGCGGCGGCGGCTCACTGGCGGCGACGTCGGCGCGCGACCTCGTCACCCTCCTCGACGGCGCGGCCCACGATGCCGGCCGGTCGGCCGAGGTCGGCCGGCTGATCGCCGCGGAGCAGGCGATGCGTCTGATCACGCTGCGCCAGGTCGAGCGCAGCGTGGTGGGCGGACCACCCGGTCCGGAGGGCAACGTCACCAAGCTGCTCAAGGCCGAGCACATGCAGGCGGTCACCGAACTCGCGCTGCGCATCCTCGGCCCGGGCGGCGTCGACGGCCACCACTACCCGCTCCTGCACGAGTACCTGCTCGGCCGGTGCATGACCATCGCGGGCGGCACGTCGGAAGTCAGCCGCAACGTCATCGCCGAGCGCATCCTCGGCCTGCCCCGCGAGGCCGTCGCGAACTGACGTGACTATTCCCGCGCGCGGCGTGGGAAGGCTCCCAGGCCGGCGGGTGGCGCCGTCACCCGCGCATGGGTAGGCAGGTAGGCATGACATCCAAGACGTGGTTCATCACCGGCGCGTCCCGCGGCTTCGGTCGCGAGTGGACGATCGCCGCCCTCGAACGCGGCGACTCGGTCGCCGCCACCGCCCGCGACGCCGCCACCCTCGACGACCTGGCCGCGGAGTACGGCGACCGCCTGCTCCCGCTGACCCTCGACGTCGACGACCGCGCCGCCGACTTCGCCGCGGTGCGGCAGGCGCACGAGCACTTCGGCCGTCTCGACGTCGTCGTCAACAACGCGGGCTACGGCCACTTCGGCATGATCGAGGAGGTCACCGAGGCCGAGGCCCGGGCCCAGCTCGAGACCAACGTCTTCGGGGCCCTGTGGATCACGCAGGCCGCGCTGCCGTACCTGCGCGAGCAGGGCAGCGGGCACATCATCCAGGTGTCCTCGATCGGCGGCATCTCCGCGTTCCCGCTCGTCGGCATCTACAACGCGTCGAAGTGGGCCCTCGAGGGGTTCAGCCAGTCGCTGGCGCAGGAGGTAGCCGACTTCGGCATCCATGTCACGCTCGTCGAGCCCGGCGGCTTCGACACCGACTGGGCCGGCTCGTCGGCCAGGCACTCCGATCCGCTGCCGGCCTACGAGGCCTTCCGGGAGAAGGCCCTCGAGCAGCGCAAGCAGCGGGTGGCCACGCCGGGCGACCCGCACGCCAGCGGCGCCGCGATCCTGCGCGTGGTCGACGCCGAGCAGCCGCCGCTGCGGGTCTTCTTCGGCACCGCCCCGCTCGCCATCGCCGAGCGGGACTACGCCTCCCGGCTCGAGACCTGGCGCGAGTGGAAGGATGTCGCCGAACTCGCACAGGGCTGAGTTCGCGCGGGGCCGACCCCGCCGAGGAGATCCGATGGGCCTGTTCGAGACCGAGATCGCCGACGGCGTGCTGACGATCCGCTGGAACCGCCCGGATGCGCTCAACTCGCTGCGGCTGGAGATGTACCAGGGCGCGGCCGAGCACGTCCGGGCGGCGGCCGACGACCCGGCCGTCCGCGTCGTGGTGCTCACCGGTGAGGGGCGGGCCTTCAGTGCCGGCGCCGACATCGCGCAGGACCGGCCCGTGGGACCCGGTCGGCTCGCGCCGCTCGAGGCCGGCAACGCGCTGGTCGAGACGATCATCGGCCTGCCCAAGCCGGTCGTCGCCGCCGTCAACGGCCTCGCCGCCGGCATCGGCGCCACGATCGCGCTGTCGTGCGACCTCGTCATCGCGAAGCGCAGTTCCTACTTCCTGCTCGCCTTCGCCAACATCGGTCTCATGCCCGACGGCGGCGCCACGCTGCTCGTCCCGGCGGCGGTCGGGCGCCCCCGCGCGGCCCGCATGGCCCTGCTCGGCGAGCGCATTCCGGCGGCCACCGCCCTCGAGTGGGGTCTCGTCTCGCACGTCGTCGACGACGCCGCCTTCGAGGCCGAGGTCGCGGCCGTCGTCACCAAGCTGGCGCACGGCCCGACGCAGTCCTACGCCCGAACCAAGGCCGCCCTCGCCGCGTCGACGCTCGCGCTGCTGCAGCAGGCGCACGCCATCGAGTGCGCCGGGCAGGACGAACTGTTCGACACCGCCGACTTCGCCGAGGGCGTCGCCGCCTTCCGCGAGAAGCGGGTCGCCCGGTTCGCCGGTCGCTGAGATGCGCCCCATCCGTTCACCCGGGGCATAGGGAGTACAGAGGATCGCCCGGCACGATCGGTGCGTGCCGACCAAGCCGCAGACTCCCCGCGGCCCGCAATCGGTGTGGCAGCAGCGCCGGCACCAGCCCGGCTGGCTGATCCTGCCGCTCCGCGCGTTCCTGGGCATCACGTTCGTCTACGCCGGCCTGCAGAAGCTCGCGAACCCCGACTACCTCGACCCGGCGGCACCGACGTCGGTCGTCCGGCAGATGGCGGGGCTGCGCCACACCACCCCGCTCGGCCCGCTGCTCGGCCTGTCGCTGCACGCGCCGACCCTGGTCGGCCTGCTCATCGCGTTCGGCGAGCTGGCCGTCGGGCTGGGCACCCTGCTGGGGCTGCTCACCCGCATCGCCGCGACCGGCGGGGCGCTGCTCGCTCTGACCTTCTTCCTCACCGTCAGCTGGGCGACCACGCCGTACTACTACGGCGCCGACATCGTGTTCGTCTTCGCCTGGACGGTCCTGATCGCGTTCGGCAGCGGCGGCGTCCTCAGCCTCGACGGTTGGCTCGCCGATCGGGCCCGTCGCGACGTCGGGCTCGGACGCCGGCCGGCCGAGGTGACGATCGCCGCGCCGCGGCTCAAGGAGCTCTGCGCCCGCGGCGCCAAGTGCGGGCTCGACGAGGCCGGGCGGTGCCGGCGGCCCTCCGGCTGCCCCATCTTCTCGGCCGACGACAAGGTCGCCGCCCGCACCGGCGAGGCCCTGGCCCGCCGGACGGTCGTCGTCACCGCCGTCGCCGCCGCGGTCACCGGAGCGGCCGCGCTGATCACCGCCGGCCTCGCCGCCTCCATCGGACGGGCGGTCGGCGGCACGCCCCAGCGCCGCCGGGTGGCCGCCGGAACCGGCCCGCCCGCCCCGGCGTCGAGCGCGACCGCACCGAGCTCGAGCGCTCCGGCCACGACGGCGGCCCCGCCCAGCGGCACCGTCATCGCCGCCGAGTCCTCGATCGCCGTCGGCGACGCCAAGTCGTTCACCAACCCCGCCGACGGCAACCCGGCGTTCCTGGTGCACACGTCGGCGACCAAGTTCGTGGCGTTCTCCGCCGTCTGCACGCACGCGGGGTGCCCCGTCCAGTTCGACAAGGCGAACACCGCCTTCGTGTGCCCGTGCCACGGGGGCGCCTACGACGCCCGGACGGGCCAGGTGCTGCAGGGGCCGCCCCCGGCCCCGCTGGCCCCGATCGCGGTGCAGGTCGTCGGCGGTCAGGTCCGAACCGGCTGACGGCGGGCCGTCGGCTCAGCCGAGCATCGGTGCGGCGTCGAGCACGTCCTGCGCCGACTCGATATGTCCGAGCGCGACGAAGACCGACGTGACGCCGCGCTCGGCGAGGGCCCGGTAGCGGGCCCGCTGCTCGACGTAGGTGCCGGCGTGGTGCGACGCCGCGAAGGTCGCGGCCGCAGTGCGGCCGCGCAGCCGCTCCACCCGCTGCCACACCTCTTCCCGGTCCCGGCCCACTACGGGCAGATCGAGCACCGACACCGCCAGCTCCGGGCGCAGGCCGTGCGCAAGGTCGATCAGGCGGCCCACGGTCTCGTCGGCGCCGCGGAGGTTGACGCCGTCGGCGAGGCGGGCCGCGATCCGCAGCGACCGCACGCCGTTGCCGCCGACGATGATCGGGATGTCGGAGACCGGCCGCGGGTAGCAGGTCGTCTCCGGCAGCGACGCATGCGCCCCGACGAACGCCTTCGTGCCCGGCGACCACAGGGCCCGGATCATCTCGAGGGACGACTCGAGCCGGTCGAGCCGGTCGGCCGGCGGCGGGAAGGGCAGGCCGAATGCCGCGTGCTCGCGTTCCCACCAGCCCGCGCCGAGGCCGAGGAAGGCCCGCCCGCCGCTGATCGCGTCGAGGGTGGCCACGGTCTTGGCGATGATGCCCGGCGCCCGGAACGTCACCGGCGAGACGAGGGGGCCGAGCCGCAGCCGGGTGTCCAGGCCGGCAAGGAGGCCGAGGGTGACGAACGGTTCGGGGATCGGCGACCAGGCGCGGTCGACCTGCGGGATCTGGATGAGGTGATCCATCAGCGCGAGCCCGGCGAAGCCGGCCTCGTCGGCGGCCCGGGCGATGCTGGTGAGCCACTCCCCCGGATCGGCCCCCCACGGGAAGCGGGACACCTGCAAGAACACCTCCGGACCGTCTCTGAGAGCACTGCTCTCCTCTGCGAGAGCAGTGCTCTCGACGCGGGCCGGCTCGACCGGTTCGACCTCGACGCGGACCACGACGTCCCAACCCTCGATCTCCACCTGGGCCCGCGCGTCGGCGGCACGGGACAGCTGCGTCGCGAGCGCCGGCGCCGGGACCGGCCGGTCGCGCTCCGCGTTGCGCTGCCGCACGGCGGCGGCCGGCACGTCGAACACCACGGCCGCCGCAGGCAGCCCGGCCGCGCGGGCGGCGGCGAGATAGCCGCGGCGCCGGTCCGGGTCGAGCCCGAGCGTGTCGATCACGCAGGTGAGACGACGGCGCAGGCGGGCCGCGACGATGTCGTCGAGCAGGCGGAACGCGTCGACCGAGGCGTCGAGGTCATGCCGGCCGCTGCCGACGACCCCGCGCAACTCGTCGGACGAGACGATCTCCTGGGTCCGGTACCGCGCCGCCGCCCAGGTCGACTTGCCGGCACCGGACGCACCGACCAGCACAACGACGGCCGGGTCCGGAAGCGGTTCGCTCGCCGTCATCCGAGTGCGCCGTCGAGCCGCTCGAGGATCGTGTCGAGAACCGCCGACGACGTCGCGAAGTTCAGGCGGGCCCGGGTCTCGTTCCCCGGCCCGAAGTCCGGGCCCGGGCTCAACTCGACCCCGGCGGCCCGGAACCTCGCGGCCGGGTCGCCCGCGATCTCCGGAATGTCGAGCCAGGCGAGGTAGCCGGCCTCGGGCGGCAGCCACGAGACGCCGTCGTGCCCGGCCGCCCACGCGGCGACGCGATCCCGGTTGGTGCGCAGCTGGGCGCGCAGCGCGTCGAGCCATGACCCGCCGTCCCGCCATGCGGCGAGCGTCGCCTCGACGCCGAGCACGTTGACCCCGCCGAACAGGTCCGGCGGCTGCGCGTCCCAGCGGCGACGCAGCTCGGCCGGACCGACGTGTGCGAGTGCGGTCCGCAGGCCGGCGATGTTGAACGCCTTGGTCGCCGAGCTGACGGTGACGGTGCGGGCCGCGACCTCCGCCCCGAGCGAGGCGAACGGGACGTGCCGGCGCGGATCGTGGGTCAGGTCGGCGTGGATCTCGTCGCTGATCACGACGAGGTCGTGCCGCTCGGCGAGCTCGGCGAGGCGGCCCAACTCGTCGGCCGTGAACGAGCGGCCGGTCGGGTTCTGCGGGTTGACCAGCAGCAGCACCCGCGCCCGGGCCGCGGCCCGATCGAGCGCCGCGTGATCCCACGTCCAGGTGCCGTCGTCCACGACCAGGGGCGCGGGGATCGTCGTGCGGCCCATCGAGGCGATGGTGGCGAGGAAGGGCGGGTAGTTCGGGGTGTGCACGACGACGCCGTCACCGGGTTCGGTGCCGAGGTGCAGGACGAGCTGCACCGCCTGGATGAGATCGGTCAGCGAGCGGACGTGCGCCGGGTCGGGCGACCAGCCGTAGCGCTGCGCCATGCGCGCAGTGAACGGCTCGGCGAGTGGATCGACCGGCCAGTCCGGGTAGCCGAGATCGCCCCGGTCGAGCGCCGCCTCGATCGCGGCCCGGATCGGGCGCGCCAGCGGGAAATCCATGTCGGCCACCCAGGCCGGCAGCACGGCCGCACTCGGTCGGGCCCACTTCACACCTCGCTTCGCCCGCAGCCACTCGAGCGACGGGTCGAACGCGCCGCTCATCGGGCGGAGTCCCGCACCGCGTCGTGCAGGATCTCCATCTGGCCGTGATGTTGCGCGAGCTCCTCGTAGACGTGCAGCAACGCAGCGCCCTGGGTCAGCGGGCGATCCGGCCCGACGGCCCACCCGTCGGGCTCGTGGCGCAGCGGCGCCGCCGGTGAGCTGCCGACGACGTCGATGCGGAGTTGCGCGAACACCGCAGCACTGCGGGCGAGGAGGTCGTCGACCGGGCCGGTGGCGTCGAACTCGGTGGCGCGATCGCGCTCGATCGTGCGACCCGCGACCAGGTGCCCGGCCCAGTACTCGACCACGCCGAGACAGTGCGTCAGCAACCCGTAGGGCGAGTTGGCGCCGGGCAGGGACGCTCGCTCGCCGGCCCGCGCATCACCCAGCTCCCGCACGATGGCGTCCATCCCGCCCAGGGCCCGCCCGACGAAGTACAGGTAGTCGTCGGCCGACACCGACACGTTCATTGCCATCATGGGCCGCCTCCGTCGCCTTAGGGTGGAGCCTATGGACCTCGAGATCCAGGGCGAGATCTGGTTCTGGAAGGGGCCGTCCCCCTGGCACTTCGTGAGCGTGCCGGACGACGCCGCGGCCGCTCTGGAGTCCGCGTCCGCCCTGGTCACGTACGGCTGGGGCATGATCCCCGTGACCGCCCGCCTCGGCGCCTCCTCCTGGACGACGTCGCTCTGGCCGAAGGACGGTGGCTACATCGTCCCGATCCGGGCCGCGGTGCGGAAGGCGGAACAAGTCGACGTCGGCGATCTCGTGACTGTGCGGCTCAACGTCGACGTATGACAAGCCGGCGTGCCAACCTGCGCGCCCCCGCCGCCGCCGACCCGGACGGCCTACGCATGCCGTCTGACCGATACCGGTTCTTCGCCCGTCCCAGGGCTCCGGCCCGCATCCGGCCCACCCGTTGAGTGGCGAGTAAACGGTTGAGTGGCGCTCAGGTACGCGCCATTCAACCTGCAACTCGCCACTCAACGGAGGGCGAGGGCGAGGGGGCGGGGGGGACGGGGGGACGGTCAGCCCTGACGCAGCGCGGCGATGATGCGGGGACGCAGCTCGCGGGCCTCGATCACGGCATCGACGGAGCCGACCTCGACGGCGCGGTGGATGCTGTGCACGCCGTCGAACTCGGCCGCGACCTCACCCAGCTTCTCGGCCCGCACGGCCGCCCGCACCGTGGCGAGCTCGGCCGCGAGCGGGGCGCGATCGGCCTCGGCCGCCGCGCGCACGCGACCCTCGAGCTCGCGGACCCGCGGATCGGCCGAGGTTCGCGAGTTGACGTCACCGGCGAACACGACGGCCGCCGCCGGAGCACCACCGATCACCGACGCGTACGAGCCATCGACGGCGAGCACGGTCATCCGCGGGTTCAGTGCCTTCGAGAACACGACGAACGCGCCACCGTGGTAGCGCGAGATGACGCAGAACACGATCGGGCCGTCGAAGTTGACGATCGCCCGCCCGATCTCGGCGCCGTACTCGAGCTGCAGGTTGCGCATCGAGTCCGGTGACCCGTCGAAGCCGGACAGGTTCGCCAGTACGACGACCGGACGGTTGCCGCTCGCGGTGTTGAGCGCCCGCGCCGCCTTCTTCGACGAGCGGGGGAACAGCGTGCCGGCCGTGTAGGTGTCCGGGCCGTCGGTGGGCGGGAAGCCGCGCCGCGGCACGCTGCGCGACTCGATGCCGAGCAGGCACACCGGCCGGCCGCCCAGGTGCGCGTCGAACACGACCGCCGTCTCGGCGTCGGCCATGCCCGACCACCGCTCCAGCGTCTCGTGGTCCTGATCGGCGAGCGCGCCCATGACCGTCCGGATGTCGAACGCCTTCTTGCGGTCGGGGTTGCTCGTCGCCGAGAAGATGTCGCCGATCGTGGCGAAGTCGCTGTCCGGGTGGTCGTGCGGCATCGTGGTGATGTCGCGCTCGACCGGATCTTCGGTCGGCATGACGCGCGGCGAGGACTCCCCCGGCGCGATGTAGGCGTGCTCGTAGTGCTCCATCAGGATGTCGCGCGCGCCCTTGAGGTCGGGCGCCCAGTACTGCGCCTGACCGTTCGGGCCCATCACCCGGTCGTAGCCACCGATGCCGAAGTTGTCCTCGGCCGAGACGCCGCCGGAGAAGTCGAGCGACTGCTTGCCGGTGAGCACCATCGCGCTGTCGGGCGTCATCACCAGCACGCCCTTGGTGTGCATCAGCATCGTCGCCTCGGCGTTCCAGTACGGCTGCGCCCCGACGTTGATCCCGGCCACCACGACGTTGATCTCGCCGCCGGCCTGGGTGACCTCGACGATGCGCTTGAGCGCGCGGGCGACCCAGTCCATGTTCTCGGTGCCGGAGTCCATCGAGATGCGCGCTCCGGCCGACAGCGCGTACCACTCGACGGGTACCCGCATCCGCTCGGCGAGGTCGAGGGCGGCGATGACCCGCGAGCACTCGGCCTCGGACACCGCCCCGAGCGCCTTGGTCGGGTCACCGCTGAGCAGGACGCGGGTGATGCCCTGCGGGTGCAGCGTGGTCGGGCTGGTGACGACGCCGACGACGATGCCGGCCTTGTTCAGCCCGGGCGGGCGGACGACCGGCACCAGGTTGCCGGCGTCGTCGAGGTCGTGCTCGACGAACTGGCCGTTGGGCCCGGCCACCATGTCGTGCAGCTCGTAGGGGTAGACGGTGCCGCGGCGCCGCGCGCGCAGCACCTTCTGGGCGTAGTCGTCGAGCGGCTTGAGCCGTTCGGTCGGCGGCGCGTCGACGGCGAACTGCACCCCGGCGCCCGACTGGTAGAAGAACCGCGCGGCCACCGGCACGATCGTGCCGTCGTCGGCGGCGACCCGCCCCTGCGCGAGCACCTCGTCGATGCCGGCGCCCGCCGTCAGCGGCGCGATGCCGCGCTGCAGCGCGGTCAGCTGGTCGAGCGCGGCCTCGATCGGCGGCCAGACGTGTACCCAGACGTGGTTCATGTCGAGGACGACGGTGCGGCTGCCGAGCCGGGCCCGTCCGCGCCGGATGCCCTCGACGCAGTTGGCGATCGCGCGCTCGACCTGGGGCAGCGAGACGACCCGGTCGTCCTCGTCGCGTACCACCGCGAGCTCGCGCACCTGGGCCAGCGCGACGAGCCGTTGGTCGGCCGGGTTGCCCTTCGCGACGGCGTGGTAGATGAGCACGTCCTCGGGCGCCTCGAGCCGGCTGATGTCGAAGTCGCGCAGCCGCCACAGATCGAGGCGGCGCGCGACCATCGGGTGCAGGTCGCGCACGAGCGCGTCCTCGACCAGGCCGGATCGCGACGGCCGGAAGGTGAAGTAGGCGACCGGGCGACCGCCGCCCGCGCACACGCCGACCGCGACGCGCCGCACCCGGCGGGTCAGCTCGATCGGCTCCAGCACCGCCTTCAGGGCGGCCGAGCACTCGTCCGGATCCGCGGGCGGGTCGGGCCAGGAGATGTAGAGGTCCACGACCGCCTGCTGGTCGGCCCGCCGGCCCTTCACCTGCTCGCCGATCGCGCGGACGAGCGAGCTGTCGGGAACGAGTTCGTCGAAGGTGCCGAGGGTCGAGACGAGGCGCCGCGGGCTGCCGTCGAGGACGTAGTCGGCCACGGCCATCGGGCGGTCCTCGACCTGGATCGAGCGGAGCTCGTGCAGCTCGTACTCGCGGTAGTGGCGCCGGATGAGCACCTCGAGCAGCGGTTCGTGGCTGGGCACGCCCTCTTCCAGCCGGTCGGCGAGGAAACTGACGATGCGCTCGGGAATGGCCGCGAGCGCGTCCATGCGGTCGGCCCGGTCGGGCGCGTCGGGGTCGGCCGCCAGGGCCTCGACCTCGCTGCGCACGCCGGCCAGCACGGCCGTGCGTTCCTCGGCGACGACGGGCTGGTCGAACCAGCGGAAGCGCACGCTGCGGGCGAGCTCGCCCAGCGCCGGGAAGCGGGCCTGGGTGGCGAGCACGAGCCGTTCGAGGACGTCCCGGGCGGTGGCGTCGGCGAGGGTGTCGGGCGCGGGCTCGGTGTGCCAGCGCTGCAGGATCGCGGTGACGATCGCGGTGTCGGGCGTGGAGCGCTGCTGGGCCAGGAAGATGCGGAACACCGCACGCTCGAGCTCGGGCGTGTGGTCGAGCGAGGTGACCCCGAAGTGGACGAGAACGCTGCCGAGCTTGTCGCGGAACGTGTCGGGCAGTCCGCTGCGCTCGACGTCGAGCGTGCGCAGGTAGCTGTAGAAGTACTCGCGCGGGCTGTGCACGCGAAGCTCGTTGCGCATCTCCTCGTCGGCCAGCCGGTTGCGGCTCAGCTCGGCGAAATCGGCGAAGACCCGGAACAGCTCGATCTCGCCCAGCACGACGTCGTCGCCGCGCTCGGCAGCGGCGTCGCGGGCGGCCAGGTAGTCGGCGAGCATCCGTCCGTCGTCGGAGGGGTCGATGTCGTAGCCGAGCAGCACCGAGCGCAGGTCGACGAGACCTCGCGTCACCGGATCGAGGCCGTCGACCCCGGGCGCGGGCAGGTCGAGGTCGACCGTCTCGCCGGCCACCACCGCGGCGTCGTCGCCACCGACGGCCTCGAGCCGGATCAGTGGCGTGCCGGTCTCGACCTGGCTGCCGGCCGAGACGTGCAGTTCACGCACGGTGGCAGCGAAGGGTGCGTTGAGCCGCGTCTCCATCTTCATCGACTCGAGGACGATGACGGGCGCTCCGGCCTCGACGACCGTGCCGATGGGCGCCGGGGCGGCGACGACCAGCGCGGGCGCGGGCGAGCGCAGCACGCCGCCCTCGTCGCGACTGATCCGGTGGGCCACGCCGTCGACCTCGATGAAGTGCACCGGCCCGTGCATCGCGGCGAGTACCCGGTAGACCCGACCCGACGCGGTGAGCCGCAGCCGGTACTCCCCGATCGGTTCGACGTCGACGCCGACGACGGTCACCTCGCCGTCGACGGTGACACCGACGCGGAAGCGCTCGGGGCCGATGCGCGAGACGGTGACGCGATAGCCGGCGCCACGCAGCTTGAGGTCGACCGGGCGCGCCTCGCGGTGCTGCACCTGCGGCCGGCCGCCGCGGCCACCCTGCAGCAGGCGGCGGAGCTCGACCCGTTCGTCGTCCTCGTAGGCCTCGATGCCGGCGGCGACGAGCGCGATGCCGGAGTGGCGGTCGGAGACGAGTCGCCCCTCGGCCCGCACGCGGTCGATCCAGCCGGTGTCGGCGCTGGCGTCGATGACCTCGGGCTGGGCCAGCAGATCGAGGATGAAGCTCTTGTTGGTGGCGCCGCCCTCGATGATCACGGAGGTCTCGCCGACGGCGCGGCGCAGCCGGGCGAGCGCCTCGGAGCGGGTGCGGCCGTAGGCGATGATCTTGGCGATCATCGAGTCGAAGTCGGCCGGGATGACGTCGCCCTCGCTGACGCCGGTGTCGACGCGGATGCCCGGGCCGGAGGGCAGTTCGAGGAGTTCGATGCGTCCGGGTGACGGCGCGAAGTCGCGGTCGGCATCCTCGGCGTTGAGGCGGGCCTCGACGGCGTGACCGGACTCGACCGGCTTGGTGCCCTCGAGCGCGCCGCCCGAGGCGACGTGGATCTGGGCCCGGACGAGGTCGGTGCCGGTCGTGATCTCGGTGATCGGGTGCTCGACCTGCAGGCGGGTGTTCACCTCGAGGAAGGCGAACGACTTGTCCTTCGGGTGGTACAGGAACTCGACCGTGCCGGCCCCGCAGTAGCCCACGGCCACGGCCAGCCGCTCGGCCGAGGCCTTGAGGTCCTCGACCTGCTGGACGGACAGCAGCGGCGAGGACGACTCCTCGATCACCTTCTGGTTGCGCCGCTGCACCGAGCAGTCGCGCACGCCGAGCGCCCACGCCGTGCCGTAGGAGTCGGCGATGACCTGCACCTCGACGTGCCGCGCCCCGGTGACCAGCCGTTCGAGGAACACGACGTCACTGCCGAACGCGCGGCCGGCCTCGTCGCGGGTGCGCTGGTAGGCGTCGACCAGATCGGCCTCGGTGGTGATGACCCGGATGCCGCGCCCGCCGCCCCCTGCCGTTGCCTTGAGCATGAGCGGGTAGCCGACCTCGGCGGCCGAGGCCCGCGCGGCGTCGAGGGAATCGACCGGGCCGCGGCTCCACGGCGCGACCGGGACGCCGACCTCCTCGGCGATGAGCTTGGAGCCGATCTTGTCGCCGAGCTTGCGCATCGCATGCGCGCTCGGGCCGATGAAGGTGACGCCGATGCGGGCGCACATCTCGGCGAAGTTCGGGTCCTCGGCGACGAAGCCCCAGCCGACCCAGACGGCGTCGGCCCGGGTGTCGAGCAGGGCCTGCTCCAGGAGGTCGTGGTTCAGGTACGGGCGCGCCGACGCCGGCCCGAGGGAGTAGGCGACGTCGGCCTGGCGCACGAACATGGCGTTGCGCTCGATGTCGGTGTGCAGGGCGATCGTCTCGATCTCGCCGGCGCCCGAGGCGTTGATGTCGCGCACGGCATGGATGAGCCGCATGGCCGCCTCGCCGCGGTTCACCACCGCAATACGACGGAACGGGACGTTCTCGGCAATCTCGTCAGACACCATGCCCTCCAGCCTTCCGCGTCGAAGGGGTTACTAGCGAGTCACCCGGGGTCGTACTCATGGGAGCTCGACAGTCTGGGCCCGCATGAGCTCGCGGAGCGCGAGATCGAGCACCTCGGGCAGGGTGTCCGGCGGCCCGGCGAGCAGGTCGGCGACGAGCAGGAGCCCGTGGGCGAGGACGGTCGGCCTGGTCAGCGGGGACGGCGCGTCGGGGTCGTCGACGCCGAGAGTCCCGGCGAGGGCCCGGACGAGCGCGTCGGCGTCGAACGCGGGGTACCAGGGGGCCGCCGCCCGGGTGGCGGACTCGAGGATCTGCGCGGCGTCGTCGGAGTCCAGGCCGTCGGGGTGGGCCCGCTCGATCAGGTCGCGCGTGACATCGCCCAACAGCGCGGCGAGCTGCCCGCGGTCGAGGCGTTCCAGCTCGGCCCGGGCGTCGGCGAACGCCTCGGCATCACCTACCCGGGCGGCCGAGACGGCCCGGTCGACCGCGACCGCCATCGTCCGCACCGGACCCGGCCACGACCGGTAGCCCGTCGTCATCGACTCGGCCTCCTCATCACCCCACTCACCTTAACGCCGGTGCCGGTCACCCTCGGCCCTCCCGACTCGCGGGGCGATCGAAAGGGTGGGTATACAGGGTCCACCGCGCACCGGTCCGACGGCGCACCACGTGCAAACGAGAGGAACCCGAAGACGATGGCTGATCTGGAGAAGGCGTTCGACGAGGCTGGGCTGACGAACACCGCCGTGCGCGAGTACGTCACCTACTGGGCCGAACTGACCGGGGCCGAGCGCGTCGAGATCGTGAGCGCCGCCGACGACGCCCGCCTGATCCAGGAGGCCCTCGAGGCCGGTGAGCTCGAGCCCGCGGGCGAGGGCCGCTACTACTCCCGCAGCTACGAGAAGGACACCGCGCGCTCCGAGGAGCGCACCATCGTCGCCACCAGCAACCCGGAGGACAAGGGCGTCTACAACAACTGGCGCCCGTCGTCGGAGATGAAGCCGCTGCTCGAGGAGCGCATGCGAGGCGCGTCGATCGGCAAGACGATGTACGTCGTCCCCTACCTGATGGCCCCGCCCGGATCCCCGCTCGAGCGCTACGCCGCCGGCGTCGAGCTGACCGACACCCGCACCGTCGTGCTCCACATGATTCGCATGGCCCGCGTCGGCGTCGACCACATCAACCACCTGCACGACCAGAGCAGCTTCGTCCGCGCCGTCCACGTCACCGGCGATCTCGAGAACCTGGGTCAGGGCACCCCCGACGACCAGCGCTACTTCGTCACCGTCGCCGACGAGCGGACGATCCTGCACTTCGGCTCGTCCTACGGCGGCAACGCGCTGCTCGGCAAGATCGCGCACGGGCTGCGCCAGGCCGCCTACGACGGCTGGGCCTCGGGCAAGTTCCTCGCCGAGCAGTTCATGCTCATCGGCATCAAGGACAAGCAGACCGGCCGGACGTATCACATCTGCGGCGGCTTCCCGAGCGCCTCGGGCAAGACGAACCTCGCGATGATGCTGGCGCCCGACTCGCTCGGCGACCGCTATCACGTGACCTTCTACGGCGACGACATCGCGTGGCTCTGGATCGACCCCGAGGACGGCAAGCTCTACGGCATGAACCCCGAGTACGGGGTCTTCGGCGTCGCGAAGGACACCAACGAGATCACCAACCCGACGGCCCTGCACTCGGTCGACGAGGGCACCCACGCCATCTTCACCAACATCGCCTACAACGAGAACACCCAGGAGGTCTGGTGGGAGGGACGCACGCCCGAGCCGCCGGCCGACATCACCGGCTGGCGTGACTGGCGGGGCCACCTGATCGCCGAGCGGGCCGCGGGCGACGACGCGCCGTGGGCCCATCCGAACAGCCGGTTCACCACCACGCTCGACAACGTCCCGAACATCGCACCCGACTACAACGAGCCGCACGGCGTGCCGATCGACGGCATCATCTTCGGTGGCCGCACCCGCGACCGCGAGCCGCTCATCCGGGCCATGCACGACCTGGCCGAGGGGGTGTACGACGGCCTGACGCTGGGCGCCGAGGCGACCGCCGCCGCCGAGGGTGTCGAGGGCCTGCTGCGCTACGACCCGATGTCGATGCGGCCGTTCATGTCCTACCCCGAGGGCCCGTACGCCGCGCACTGGTTGAAGATCATCGGCGAGGCCAAGGAGCAGCCGATCTTCGCCCACGTGAACTGGTTCCAGCGCGGCCAGGACGGTCACTTCCTGTGGCCCGGCTACCGCGAGAACCTGCGTCCGCTGCTGTGGCTGATGAAGCTGCACAACGGCGAGGTCACCGGGCGCGACACCCCGGTCGGCATCATCCCGACCGAGGAGGAACTGCACCTCGAGGGCGTCGACATCGCGCCCGAGGACCTCGAGACCATCCTGTCCATCAACGTGCCGCGCTGGCGCCAGGAGATGGAGCACCGGCAGGAGCACCTCGAGCAGTTCCCGAACCTGCCCGAGGAGATCTGGGCGGCGCACCGCCGGGTGGCGGCGGCGCTGGAGGCCGAGGGCTGACCCCACCTGCTCCGGGCTACCCCACCCGCTCGAACAGTGCGGCCAGGCCCTGGCCGCCGCCGATGCACATGGTCTCGAGCCCGTAGCGGGCCTGGCGGCGGTCGAGCTCGCGCAGCAGGGTGGCCAGGATGCGGCCGCCGGTCGCGCCCACGGGGTGGCCGAGCGAGATGCCCGAGCCGTGCACGTTGATGCGGGCGTGGTCGGCCTCGGTCAGGCCCAACCCGCGGGTGCAGGCCAGCACCTGCGAGGCGAACGCCTCGTTCAGCTCGATGAGGTCGATGTCGGCGAGGGTGAGGCCGAGCTTCGCCAGCAGGGTCTGCACGGCCGGCACCGGGCCGACGCCCATCGTGCGCGGCGCCACCCCGGCGACGGTCCACGAGACGAGGCGGGCCAGCGGGCGCAGGCCGAGTAGCTCGGCCCGCTCTCGGGTCGTCACCAACGAGACCGAGGCGCCGTCGTTCTGGCCTGACGCATTGCCGGCCGTGACGGTCGCGTCCGGGTCGTCGCGGCCCATGATCGGACGCAGCTTCGCCAGCGATTCGAGCGTCGCGTCGGGCCGCGGGTGCTCGTCGGTGTCGACGACGGTGTCGCCGTTCCGTCCGGGAACGGTGACCGGGACGATCTCCTCGGCGAAGACGCCGCCCTGCTGGGCGGCGACGGCCCGCCGGTGCGACTGCAGCGCCAGCGCGTCCTGGTCCGCGCGGCTGATCGAGTGCTCGCGCCGCACGTTCTCGGCCGTCTCGATCATGCCGCCCGGTACCGGGAAGTTGTGTCCGCCGGCGGTGCTGCGGCCACGGGCGAGGGAGTCGTGGAAGAGCACGCCGGTGCCCTTCACACCCCAGCGCATGTCGTGGGTGAAGTACGAGGCGCCGCTCATCGACTCCGCTCCCCCGGCCAGGACGATGTCGCTCGCGCCGGCCTGCACCTGCATCGCGGCGTAGAGCACGGCCTGCAGGCCCGAGCCGCAGCGCCGGTCGATCTGCAGCCCGGTGACCGAGATCGGCAGCCCGGCGTTCAGCGCGGCGACCCGCCCGATCGCCGGGGCCTCCATGCTCGGGTAGCACTGGCCCAGGATGACGTCGGAGATCAGCTCGGGATCGACACCGGTGCGCTCGAGCAGCCCGCGGATCGTGGTCGCCGCGAGGTCGTGCGCCGGCACGTCCCGCAGCGCGCCGCCGTAGCGTCCGACCGGCGTGCGGACGGGTTCGCAGATCACGACGTCGGTCATGCGGTCTCCTCGATGATGACGGGAACGGCGAGCTCGGCGGCGAGGTCGGCGGCGCGGGAGCCGAAGGTCTCGGCGACCTCGACGCCGTCGCCGGTGATGACGAACAGCGCGTGCTCGGTGTAGACGCGGCTGACGCAGCGCACTCCGGTGAGCGGGTAGGTGCAGGCGGGCACCAGCTTCGGCGCCCCGCCCTTCGTGAACAGGCTCATCATCACGAAGACGTCCTTGGCGCCGGTCGCGAGATCCATCGCACCGCCGACGGCCGGGATCGCGTCGGGCTCGCCGGTGTGCCAGTTGGCGAGGTCGCCGTCGGCCGCGACCTGGAACGCGCCGAGCACGCAGACGTCGAGATGGCCGCCGCGCATCATGGCGAACGAGTCGGCGTGGTGGAAGTACGACGCGCCGGGCAGTTCGGTGACGGGCACCTTGCCGGCGTTCACGAGATCGGGGTCGATGTCGCCGCCGTGCGCCTCGGGGCCGACGTTCAGCATGCCGTTCTCGGTGTGCAGCACGATGTTCTTCGCCGGGTCGAGGAAGTCGCCGACCCGGGTGGGCTGGCCGATGCCGAGGTTGACGTACGAACCGGCCGGGATGTCACGCGCCACGAGCTGCGCCATCTCGTCGCGGTTCAGCGGGCCGCGGTCGAGGTGTTCGACGGTCATCGGTCGTCCGCGACGACAACGCGGTCGACGAAGATGCCGGGCGTGACGACGGCCTCGGGGTCCAGCTCGCCCGTCTCCACCAGCTCGCTCACCTCGACGATCGTTCGCGTCGCCGCGCTCGCCATGATCGGGCCGAAGTTGCGGGCGGTCTTGCGATAGACGAGGTTGCCCATGCGGTCGGCCCGGTGCGCCTTCACCAGCGCGACGTCGCCGCGGATCGGGAACTCCAGCAGGTACTCGCGTCCGTCGATCGTGCGGGCCTCCTTGCCCTCGGCCAGCGGCGTGCCGACGGCGGTCGGTGAGTAGAAGGCGCCGATGCCCGCGCCGGCCGCGCGGATGCGCTCGGCCAGGTTGCCCTGCGGTACGAGCTCGAGCTCGACCTTCCCGGCGCGGTACAGCTCGTCGAAGACGTAGGAGTCGCTCTGCCGCGGGAACGAGCAGACCACCTTGCGCACCAGGCCGGCGGCGAGCAGGGCGGCGACGCCGCTGGAGCCGTTGCCGGCGTTGTTGTTGACGACGACGAGGTCGCGCGCGCGGGTGCGCACGAGCGCGTCGATGAGGGCGAAGGGCATGCCGGCGCGACCGAAGCCGCTGATCAGGACGGTCGACCCGTCGGCGACGCCGCGCACGGCCTCGTCCGGGTCGGCAGCGATCTCGACGACGCTCATCCGGCGACGTCGAGGAACACGGTCTCGGCCGGACCCTGCAGTCGGATGTCGAAGACGAGCGCGTCGCCGTCGTCGACGGCGATGAGGGTGCGGCGCCGTTCGGGGGTCAGCGCCCTCAGCAGGTCGTCCGCGGCGTCGGCGAGGTAGACGCGGGTGAACAGGCGGTCGAGCAGGCCGCGGGCGAACACCGTCATCGCGATGAACGGCGGCCCGTCCACCGCCCCGGGCCGGATCGTGGTGAACGAGTAGCGGCCGGTGCGGTCGGTGGCCGCCCGGCCCCAGCCGGTGAAGGTGTAGCCGTCGCGCCGCAGCGAGCCCTCGACGCAGGGCACATCGCCGTCGGCATCGGCCTGGCGGATCTCGATCAGTGCGTCGGGCACCGGCTCGCCGTCGCCGTCGAGCACGCGCCCGGTCAGCCGTACCGAGTCCAGGTGGGAGGCCGGCACGAGTTCGCCGTCGCCGGGGAACGGGAGCGCGTAGCCGAAGAACGGTCCGACGGTCTGGCCCGGCGTGGTCACTCCGCCTCCAGCAGCGTCGCGCGGCACCCGGTGAGCACGACGTCCCAGCGGTAGCCGGTGCTCAGCTCGGGCTGGGTCAACCCATGGTCGTAGCTCGCGATCAACCGCTCACGCACCGCGGGATCGACGACCGACCGGAAGATCGGGTCGAGGCCGAACAGCGGGTCGCCCGGGAAGTACATCTGGGTGATCAGCCGCTGGGTGAAGTCGGTGCCGAACAGCGAGAAGTGGATGTGCGCCGGCCGCCACGCGTTCCGATGGTTCTTCCACGGGTAGGGGCCGGGCTTGACCGTGGTGAAACGGTAGACGCCGTCGTCATCGGTGAGGCAGCGGCCGGTGCCGGTGAAGTTCGGGTCGAGCGGCGCCGGGTGCTGGTCGCGCTGGTGGATGTAGCGGCCACTCGCGTTGGCCTGCCAGATCTCGACGAGCTGGTGCGCCACCGGGCGCCCGTCGCCGTCGGTGACCCGTCCGGTCACGACGATCTTCTCCCCCAACGGCGCGCCGGCGTGCTGGATCGTCAGGTCGGACTCGAGCGGGTCGACGTCGCGCGCCCCGAACACGGGCGCGACCAGCTCCGCCGCTTCCGGATCGACCGCGACGAGCGGGTGCGTCGGATGCCGCAGGATGCTGCTGCGGTACGGCGGGTAGTCGAGCCGGGTCCGCATCTCGCCGCCCGCGTACCCCGCCGCGATCGCGTCGATCTCGGCGCTGACCTCGGCCTGGCTCGATCCGGCGGCATCACTCGATCGGTCCATCCTTCGCAGCGTAGGGCGTGGACGGAGTTCCGGGCGAGTGCCCCCGAGGAGCGACGCCGGCAGCGGGGCGGGCGGGTGCCGGTCCGGCAGCTCGGCGAGGTCAGTACGCCGTCATACGACTCGGGACCGGCTCACCCCGCGGTCGGCGTCCGTGCGTCGACGCGTCGCGGTCACATGTGCCGCCAGCTGCGGCCGTCCCGCTCGATGAGCTCGGTCGCCTCGCGCGGACCCCAGGTCGACGCCTGGTACAGCGGGATCGCATCGGGATCGGCCGACCAGTACTCGAGGATGGGGTCGACGATGCGCCACGAGCGGCCGACCTCGTCGGCGCGGATGAACAGCGTCGGGTCGCCCTTGAGCGCGTCGAGGATGACCCGCTCGTAGGCCTCGGGGTAGTGGTCGTCGAAGCCGGCGCCGTAGGAGAAGTCCATCGACGCCTTGCGCACGTCGAAGGCGAGGCCGGGCACCTTCGCGCCGAAGCGCAGGCTCATGCCCTCGTCGGGCTGAACCTGGACGATGAGCGCATCGGGTTCGAGCATCGCCGCGGCCTGCGGGAACAGCGGCAGCTGAGGCGGACGCTGGAAATGGATCGCGACCTCGGTGATCCGCTTCGGCAGCCGCTTGCCGGTGCGCACGTACACCGGCACGCCGGCCCACCGCCAGTTCTCGATCGACAGCCGCAGCGCCACGAACGTCTCGGTCGCGCTCAACGGATCGACGCCCGGCTCGTCGCGGTAGCCGGCCATCAGCGCGTCGCGCGTGCCGCCACGGGTGTACTGGCCGCGCACCGCGTTGGTGACGATCTCGCGCTCGTCGTCCATCGGCCGGACGGCGCGCAGCAGCTTGATCTTCTCGTCTCGGATGGCCTCGGGATGGAACGACGTCGGCGGCTCCATCAGGAACAGCGACAGCACCTGCAGCACGTGGTTCTGCACGATGTCGCGCATCGCACCGGCCGTCTCGTAGAAGCCGCCCCGCTCCCCCACGCCGAGCGTCTCGGCCACGGTGATCTGCACGTGGTCGACCCACGTCCGGTTCCAGATCGGTTCGAAGATCGTGTTGGCGAAGCGCAGCGCGAGCAGGTTCTGCACGGTGTCCTTCGCGAGGTAGTGGTCGATGCGGAAGATCTGGTCCTCGTCGAACGCGGCCGAGATCTCGGTGTACAGGTCGCGGGCACTCTGCCCGTCCCAGCCGAACGGCTTCTCGATGACCAGACGCGCCGTGCCGCGATTGAGCCCGACCCGACCGAGGTGTCCGGCGATCGTGCCGAACAGCGAGGGCGGGGTCGCGAGGTAGAAGACGCTGTTGCCCTCGGTGCCGCGCGCCTCGTCGCACTCCTTGAGCACCTGGGCGAGCCGGTCGTAGGTGGCCGCGTCGTCGTAGTCGCCGCTGACGTAGCGCACCGACGCCGCGAGGTCCTTCCACCTGTCGGACGTGCCGTCGCTGCGGTCGGCGGCCTCGACGCACCGGTCGCGGAAGTCGTCCTCACTCATCACCGTGCGGGCGACGCCGATCAACGCGACCTTCTTCGGCAACCGGTCGAACGAGGCCAGCCGCTCGATCGCCGGCAGCAGCTTGCGCGACGTCAGATCACCGGACGCCCCGAAGATCACCAGGGCACACGGAGGGACGTCCGGATCGTTCTCGCTCACCATGGGCTCGACCCTACGGCTGAGAGTGCGCTGCGCGCCGCCGGCCGGTCGCCGTCACTGAGAGCCGGCACCCAGGATCCGGCGTTACATTCACGGAGTGCCGACGACGCCCGATCTCGCGCGGGCCACCTTCGTGGCCGACGTCCGCGCCGAGGTCGCCCGCCTGTTCCGCGCGCCCCAGATGGAACTGCGCATCGTCGCGATGAACGCGCTCATGGTGTGCGTGGGTTGGTTCGTGCTGCCGGGCGGGCTCAAGGACTGGCTCTTCGACAACCTGCACGGGCCGATCGCGTTCGCGGTGGTGCTCGAGACCTGGATGATCGGCGACGTCACGTCGACCAACCTGCTCGCGCACGACCGGCCGGCCGCCCTCGACGCCCTGTACGACGGCAGCGTCCGGCGCCTGATGCGGGTCAAGACCGCCGCCCTGGCCACGATCATCGGACCGGTCGGCGCGGCCGCGGCCCTCGTCATCGGCTACGAGCACGGGCGCACGCAGACCGCTCTCGTCGCCGCCCCGCTGTTCCTCGCTCTGCCGTTCGCGGCGATCGCGGTGGCGTCCTGTCTCGGCGTCATCGCCCCGTACCGGCCGCGGTCGCTGCGCTGGCGCTGGGAACGTCGATCGGTGGCGACGCTGCGCTGGGCGTTCCTCGTCCTCGTGCCCTACACGCTGGTGAGCGCGGTCGTCACGGCGCTGATCTTCCCACCGAAGCTGCTGGCCGACGTCGTGACGCACCACGCCCATCGCCTGGCCCACGCCTCGCCCACGACGTTCGGCCTGCTCGCGCTCACCGGCGGCGTGCTCTCGTTCGCCGTGTACACCGGGGCCACGGTGGGCGCCGACCGGCTGGCCCGGCTGCGCCGCACCGCGCTGATCCGGCACCTGCAGGATCCGGAAGCGGCCTAACCGACGCGCAGCGCGCTCGCCTGCTCGGCCAGAGCGGCGATCAACGGCCAGTCACCGCTCGCGAGCGCAGCCGCCGGCGTGAGCCAGGTGCCACCGACACATCCGACGTTCGGCAGCGCGAGGAACTCCGGCGCCGACGCCACGGTGATGCCACCGGTTGGGCAGAAGCGCAGCTGGGGCAGCGGCCCGTGGACGGCCTTGAGCAGCGCCGTGCCCCCGACGGCCGTCGCCGGGAAGAGCTTCGCCTCGGTGATGCCGCGCTCGAGCAGACGCAGCATGTCCGACGGCGTCGCGCAGCCGGCGAGGAACGGCAGGCCGGTGTCCTGCATCGCGTCGAGCAGCCGGTCGGTGCTGCCCGGGCTGACGAGGAACGACGCGCCCGCCTCGCGCGCGGCGAGCGCCTGGGCCGGCGCGCACACCGTGCCCACGCCGACCGCCATCTGCGGCCGCTCGTCGGCGATCGCCCGCACAGCCTCGAGCGCGGCGGCCGAGCGGAGGGTGATCTCGATGATCCGGACGCCGCCGGCCCACAGCGCGTCGGCCAGCGGGACCGCGGTCGCGGCCTCCTCGATCACGACGACCGGCACGACGGGCGACACGTCGAGCAGCGAGCCGACAAGATCCTCGCGGCGCAGCTTCGCTCCGCAAGCGTCGCTCATGCGGCATCTCCTGCCGGGTCGTGCCGCCGGTCGGCAGCGGGTGGATCGGAGGGGCGGGACCAGCCGAAGACGCCGGCCCCCTCATCGGCCGGCCCGACGGCGGCGCGCAGGCCGGCGAACAGCTCGCGCCCGGTGCCGACCCACTCGTCGGCATTCGGCGCGCGACCGGTGACCGGCCGGTGCGCGAGTTCGATCTCGCTGACGTGCAGCGTCAGCTCGCTCGTGCGGCAGTCGAGGGTGATCACGTCGCCGTCGCGCACCCGGGTGAGCGGCCCCCCGACCGCGGCCTCTGGGGTCACGTGGATCGCTGCCGGCACCTTGCCCGACGCTCCGGACATGCGGCCGTCGGTGACGAGCGCGACCCGGTGCCCGCGCCCCTGCAGCACGGCCAGTGCCGGCGTGAGGTTGTGCAGCTCGGGCATACCGTTCGCGGCCGGCCCCTGGTAGCGGACGACGGCGACGAAGTCACGGTCGAGATTGCCGTGCCGGAAGGCGGCGAGCAGCTGCTCCGGGTCGTCGAAGACCCGGGCCGGCGCGGTGACGACCTGGTGCTCGGCCGCGATGGCCGACACCTTGACGACGCCGCGGCCGAGCGCGCCGCTGACGATGCGGATGCCGCCTTCGGCCGCGAACGGGTCGGCGACGGGGCGCAGTACCGAGTCGTCGAGGCTGTGCGGCGTGGCGTCCTGCCAGACCAGCCGGCCGTCGCGCAGCGTCGGCTCCTGCGCGTAGCGCCGCAGCCCGCGACCGGCGATCGTGCGCACATCCTCGTGCAGCAGCCCGGCGTCGAGCAGCTCGCGGATCAGCAGCGCCATGCCACCGGCGGCGTGGAAGTGGTTCACGTCCGCCTCGCCGTTGGGGTAGATGCGGGCGAGCAGCGGGACGACGGCGGACAGCTCGGCGATGTCGTCCCAGTCGAGGACGACGCCGGCCGCGCGGGCGATCGCGACCAGGTGCATGGTGTGGTTCGTCGAGCCGCCGGTGGCCAGGAGTGCGACGCAGCCGTTGACCACGGCCCTCTCGTCGACGACGTGACCGACCGGCGTGTACTCGCCGCCGAGCGTGGTCACAGCGGTGACGCGCGCCGCGGCCGCGCGGGTCAACGCCTCGCGCAGTTCGGTGCCGGGGTTGGGGAAGCTCGCCCCGGGCAGGTGCAGCCCCATGACCTCCATCAGCAGTTGGTTGGAGTTCGCCGTCCCGAAGAAGGTGCAGGTGCCCTCGCCGTGGTACGACGCGGCCTCGGCCTCGAGCAGCGCGGCGCGGTCGACGAGCCCTTCGGCGAACTGCTGGCGCACCCTGGCCTTGTCGCTGTTGGACAGTCCCGAGGTCATCGGGCCGGCCGGCACGAGCACGGCCGGCAGGTGCCCGAAGCTCAGCGCCCCGATGAGCAGCCCGGGCACGATCTTGTCGCAGACGCCGAGCATCAGCGTCGCGTCGAACATGTCGTGCGAGAGCGCGATGGCCGTCGACATCGCGATCACGTCGCGGCTGAACAGCGAGAGCTGCATACCGTCGCGCCCCTGCGTGATGCCGTCACACATGGCCGGCACGCCACCGGCGAACTGGGCGATGCCGCCGGCCTCGATGACCGCGCGCTTGATGATCCGCGGGTAGTTCTCGAACGGCTTGTGGGCCGAGAGCATGTCGTTGTAGGCCGAGACGAGGGCGATGTTGGGCTTGGTCACCCGGCGCAGGTCGGCCTTGTCGACCGGGGCGGCCGCGGCGAAGCCGTGGGCGAGGTTGGCGCAGGCGAGGCGGCCGCGGGCCGGGCCGAGGTCGGCGGCGGCGTCGACGCGGGCGAGGTAGGCCGAGCGGGTGGGACGGCTGCGCTCGACGATCCGCTCGGTGACGTCGTGGACGGTGCGGGATGCGTGGGCGGTGTCGAACGGGTGCGGTGGGGAGGTCATCCGATCGGTTCCTCTCATGCTCGGAGACTCTAACCGAGTTTTGTACTTGAAGTACATAATCATGCACGACGAAAGCAGAATTAGGATCGAATCGTGAATGAACACGCGGAGTCGGACGGGCGGCGGGGCCGATCGCTGAATCCGGCCACCGCCGCGACGGTCTTCCGCCTGATCCGCGAGCGCACCGCGACCTCGCGGGCCGAGCTCGGGCGCCACACCGGGCTCTCCCGCACCGCCGTGGCCGCCCGCGTCACCGCGCTCATCGAGACCGGCCTGGTGCAGGAGGGCGCTCCCCCCGGCTCCTCCAGCGGGGTCGGCCGCCCGGCCGCCCGGCTGGCGTTCGACGCCTCGGCCGGGATCGTGCTCTGCGCCGCGATCGGCCGCAGCCGCACCCAGGTCGGCGTCGTCGACCTCGCCGGCGAGATCGTGGCCGAGACCGAGATCGCCCAGGAGATCGGGCTCGGCCCCGACGAGTTGCTCCCCCGCGTCGTCGGCGCGCTGGCGGAGACGCTGGGCCGGGCCCGGCGCGACGTCGCGGCGGTGAAGGGCGTCGGGGTGAGCATTCCCGGCACGGTCGACCAGGAGCACGGCTGCAGCCTGGACTCGCCGATCATGTCGGGCTGGCACGAGGTGCCGATGGCGCCCTACTTCGCCGAACTCACGCCGGCCACCGTCCACGTCGAGAACGACACGAACGTGATCGCGCTGTCCGAGCGCGACGGCCACCTCGCGACCGCGCCGGACGCACTGATCATCAAGGCCTCGACCGGGTTCGGTGCCGGCATCGTCACCGGTGGCGTCCTGCAGCACGGCGCGCTGGGCGCGGCCGGCGAGATCGGGCACGTGAAGTACCCGCCCGCGAAGGGTCTCGCCTGCCGCTGCGGCGAGACCGGCTGCCTCGAGGCCGTGGCCGGCGGCTGGGCCCTCGTGCGCGACCTGCGGGCCGTCGGCGTCGACGTCGATCACGTCCGCGACGTCGTGACCCTGGCGATGGCGGGCGACCAGCCGGCCCGGCGGGCGGTGCGGCGCAGCGGGCGGCATCTCGGCTCGGTGCTCGCCACCGCGGTCACCCTGCTCAACCCGGCGACGGTGGTGGTGGGCGGCGACATGCAGCCGGCCTACGAGCCCTTCGTCGCCGGCCTGCGCGAGACGCTGTATCGCGACGCGACCCCGATCGCGACCCGCGAGCTGACCATCGTGGCAGCGACGCACGGCGCCCAGGCGGGTCTGCGGGGCTGCGCGGCACTGGCCCTGGACCACGCCCTCGACGACGAGGTGATCAACCGGCTCGCGACGCACGCGGTCGACTGAGGTTTAAGTAGAAGTGGCGGTCGCGTCCGAGCACCAGAGCGACCGCCACCGGCGACTCGGTTCCCCCCGGAATGTCGAGCCGCCTCGGACGCGACCACCGGCGCGAAGGGACGGCAGCGGTCGTATCCGAAGAATCTCGAGCCGCTGCGTTATAACCGCTCGGTGTCAGTTCTACCCCACGATGCCCCGATCTCGCACTGACCGTCCGCTTCTGGCGCAATCCAGACGAGTCCGGCCGGGGCTGCGGTAGACACGTGCGCATGACCCGAACGCTGCGCTCGGCCATCGTCGGCACCGGCTTCATGGGCGACGTGCACGCTCGCGCCGTCCGGGCCGCGGGGGGCACGGTGGCCTGCGTGGCCGGCTCGTCCGCCGAGCGGGCCGAGGCCGCGGCCGGCCGGTTCGCCGCCGAGCGGGCCGCCGCCTCGGCCGCCGACGCGATCACCGCGGCCGACGTCGACCTCGTGCACATCTGCACCCCCAACGCCTCGCACCGCGAACTCGCCGAACTCGCGATCGCGGCGGGCAAGCACGTCATCTGCGAGAAGCCGCTGGCGCTCTCGAGCGGCGACACCGGGGCCCTGCTCGCCGCGGCCGACCGGGCCGGCATCGTGCACGCGGTGCCGTTCGCGTACCGCTTCTACTCGACGGTGCGCACGGCCCGCGCCCGCGTCGCCGGCGGCTACGCCGGTGCGATCCGACTGCTGCACGGGACCTACCTGCAGGACTGGTTGCGCGACGACACCGCGTCGAACTGGCGGGTCGATCCGGCCCTCGGCGGCCGCACCCGCGTCTTCGGCGACATCGGCGTGCACTGGTGCGACCTCGCCGAGTTCGTCTCCGGGCACTGCATCACCCGCCTCGACGCGCAGTTCCTCACCGCGCATCCCGAGCGCGGGCCGCGCGAGGATCGCAGGCGCGTCGACACCGAGGACTGCGTGACCGTCACGTTCCGCACCGACCGCGGCGCCATCGGCACGGTCGTGCTCAGCCAGGTGTCCACCGGGCACAAGAACCGGCTCTGGCTCTCGGTCGAGGGCGACGCGCAGTCGCTGGTGTTCGACCAGGAGAACCCGGAGACCCTCTGGGCCGGTCTCCACGACCGCGTCGAGCTCGTGCCGCGCGCCGCCGGCGACCCGAACCGCTACGACGTCGTGCCGGTCGGCCATCCGCAGGGCTATCAGGAGTGCTTCACCGCGCTCGTCCGCGACGTGCACGACGCGATCGGGGGCGCCGTGCCCGACGGCCTGCCGACCTTCGCCGACGGCCATCGCGCGGCCGTGCTCACCGATGCCGTCGTCCGCTCGGCCACGACCGGCACGAGCGTCGACATCGGCCCGTAGTCGTCACCAGCGGCGCAGCCGCTGCGCGAACTCGTCGCGGCGGGCCCGCAGCTCGGGGCCGGTTCCCCACGCGTAGCCGGCCCGGACGAGCCGGTGCTCGGTGGCCTCGTTGATCCAGGTGGCGGTGAACAGCACCGCGCACGAGCCGGCCACGAATGCGGTCAGCGCGCGCAGGCCGCCCGGCGCGGGCAGGAAGATCGCGATCGCGGCCACCGGCAGGGCGGCCGCGGCCAGGATGCGGGCGAAGTGGCGCAGCACCCACGTCGAGCAGGTCGAGTCGTAGAGCACCCAGGCCTGGTGGCGGGGCGGCAACGGCCCCCAGAGGGCGTACCAGAACCAGTGCAGCGGGTTGGGCCGGATGCGCGGGCCGGCCGCGAGGTCGAGCGATTCGGCGGCGATCTCCCACGCCTCGGTCGACCGGCGGCTGCTCACCCCTCCTTGGTACTCCGGCCCGCCCCCCGCGTCGCGTCGCCGCCGCGACGGTGGGACGGCGCGAGCTCCTCGAAGATCAGCACCGTCTGCGTCGCGCGGACCTCCTTCATGCCCTGCAGGCGGGTGAGGACGAGGTCACGCAGGGAGGCGGCGTCGTGCGTGCGGACGAGCAGGACGATGTCGTGCTCGCCCGAGATCAGCGCGGCGTGCTCGACCTCGGGCATCGCCAGGACCTCGTTGCGCACTCCCACCCAGGCCTGCTGGGTGATGTCGAGGTAGACGTAGGCGGCCAGCCCGAAGCCGAACCGCTCGGGATCGATCGTCGCGGCGTAGCCGGTGATCACGCCGTCGCGCTGCAGCCGCTCGACCCGGGTGTAGGCGTTCGCCCGCGAGATGTGCAGGTCGGCGGCCAGCGCCCGCATCGACATGCGACCGTCGGCGCGCAGCGCCAGAACGATGCGCCGATCGAGGTCGTCGAGGGGCGCCATTCGTCCAGCGGCCGCCGCCCGGTCCGTGCGCACTTCCATCATCCGGCCCTCTTCTACGCCGCGGGGGATCCATTCGTCTCGACCAGAGCACTGTAGCTGGACCATTGGTCGAGTTGGCGAGCAGACTTCGAGGCACGCCCCTGGAAGGACCTCCGTGACCCTGCTCGTCGACGCCGACCGACGCATTCCCGGCGATCACCTGCTGCCGAGCGCCACCCCCCTGCAGCTGATCGCCCCCGACGGGCGCACCGGGGACAACCCCGGACCGCTCGAACTGCCCGGCCCGGCGGTGCTGCGCGACCTGTACCGGCGCATGGTGGTGGGCCGCCGGCTCGACCGCCAGGCGACCGCGCTGACCAAGCAGGGCCGGCTCGCGGTCTATCCGTCCTCGCGCGGTCAGGACGCCTGCGAGGTCGGGTCGGTGCTCGCGCTGCGCGAGCAGGACTGGCTCTTCCCCACCTACCGCGACTCGGTGGCGATCATGACCCGCGGCGTCGACCCCGTCGACGTGCTCGCCCTGCTGCGGGGCGACTGGCACTGCGGCTACGACCCCTACGAGCACCGGGTCGCGCCGCAGTGCACCCCGCTGGCCACGAACACGCTGCACGCGGTCGGGCTCGCCCACGCCGCCCGGCTCAAGCGCACCGACGAGGTCGCGCTCGTGCTCGTCGGCGACGGCGCCACCAGCGAGGGCGACACCCACGAGGCGCTCAACTTCGCCGCGGTGTGGAAGGCCCCGGTCGTCTTCCTCGTGCAGAACAACGGCTACGCGATCAGCGTGCCCCTGGCCAAGCAGACAGCGGCGCCGACGCTCGCGGCCAAGGGCATCGGTTACGGCATCCCGGCGCTGCTGGTCGACGGCAACGACGCCGCGGCGGTGCACGCCGCCGTGCAGCTCGCGGTGGCGCGCGGTGCCGCCGGCGAGGGCCCGACCCTCATCGAGGCGATCACCTACCGCATGGAGGCGCACACCAACGCCGACGACGCCACCAAGTACCGCTCGAACGACGAGGTGCAGGCCTGGCTCGCCCGCGACCCGATCGACCGGCTGGAGGCCTTCCTGCGCGCGGCCGGCGAGCTGGACGACGAGGCCGTCGCCGCCGCGCGGGCCGAGGCCGAGGAGCGCGCCGCCGACCTGCGCACCCGCATGAACGTCGATGTCGACCTCGACCCGGCCGAGCTGTTCGCGCACGTCTACGCCGAGCCGACGAAGAACCTCGACCGCCAGCGGGAGTTCCTGCGGGCCGAGCTGGAGGAGTCCCGATGACCGGCGTGCTGAACCGCCCGGCCCCAACCGGCGCCACCACGCGGCCGGCCGCTCCGGTCACGATGGCCGGCGCGCTCAACGCGGCGCTGGTCGACAGCCTCGCGGCCGACGACCGCGTGCTCGTCTTCGGCGAGGACGTCGGCCCGCTCGGCGGCGTCTTCCGCATCACCGACGGCCTGGCCGCCCGTTTCGGCGACGACCGCGTCTTCGACACCCCGCTGGCCGAGGCCGGCATCCTCGGCACCGCGATCGGCATGGCCATGAACGGCCTGCGTCCGGTCGTCGAGATGCAGTTCGACGCGTTCGCCTACCCGGCCTTCGAGCAGGTCACGAGCCACCTGGCCAAGCTGCACAACCGCACCCGCGGGCGCATTACGCTGCCGGTCGTCGTGCGCATCCCGTTCGGCGGCGGCATCGGTGGCGTCGAGCACCACTGCGATTCGTCCGAGGCGTACTACACGCACACACCGGGCCTGCGGGTCGTCAGCCCGGGCACTCCGGGTGACGCGTATCGCCTGCTGCGCCAGGCGATCGAGTGCCCGGACCCGGTCGTCTTCCTCGAACCCAAGCGACGCTACTGGTCGAAGGAGTCAACTTCCTTGACCATCGACGGGCCGGGCATCGACCGCGCGGTGGTGCGGCGCCCCGGCCGCGACGTCACCCTCATCGCCTACGGCGGCATGGTCGCCACCGCGCTCGAGGCGGCCGAGGCCGCGGTCGAGGACTACTGGGACGTCGAGGTCGTCGACCTGCGCACACTCTCGCCGTTCGACGACGAGACGGTCGTCGAGTCGGTACGCCGCACCGGCCGGGCCGTCGTCGTCCACGAGGCCTCGGGCTTCGGCGGCTACGGCGCCGAGGTCGCGGCCCGCCTCACCGAGCAGTGCTTCCATCACCTCGAGGCGCCGATCCTGCGGGTGACCGGCTTCGACATCCCCTACCCGCAGCCGAAGCTCGAGCAGCACCACCTGCCCAGCATCGATCGCATCCTCGACACCATCGCCCGGCTGCAGTGGGACGACCCGGGCAGCAACCGTGCCTGACTTCCTGCTGCCCGACCTCGGCGAGGGCCTGGACGCTGCCGAGGTCGTCACCTGGCGCGTGCAGGTCGGCGACCGGGTCGAGGTCGACCAGATCGTGGTCGAGGTCGAGACGGCCAAGGCGGCCGTCGAGGTGCCGATCCCGTTCGCCGGCCAGGTCGCGCGGCTGCACGCGGACGCCGGCCAGACCGTCTCCGTCGGGCGACCGCTCATCACCGTCGACGCCGAGGTGCCGGCCGGCTTCCGCGAACCCGGAGTGACCACGCCCGAGCCGACCGGTGAGGAGAGCAGCGGCAACGTGCTCATCGGCTACGGCACGAGCGCGGCCCCACGCCGGGCCCGCCGCGGCTCCCGTCGCACAACCGGCCCGGTGGCGGCACCGGTTCCGGCGGCCACCCCCACCCGATCGGGACCCGTTCCGGTCATCTCGCCGCTGGTGCGCAAGCTGGCCCGCGACGCCGGGGTCGACCTGCACGCCGTCACGCCGACCGGGCCGTGCGGCCTGGTCCGCCGGCACGACGTCGAGCAGCTGCTCAACACCCCGGCGAGCGCAACCGCGTCACCCGACACCCGGATCCCGCTGCGCGGCCGGCGGCGCGTGATGGCCGACGCGCTCAGCCGCTCACGCCGGGAGATCCCCGAGGCGACGGTGTGGGTCGACGTCGACGCCACCGAGCTGCTCGCCGCGCGCCGGGTGCTCAACGCCCGCGACGCCGGCCGGCCGGTCAGCCTGCTGGCACTGCTGGCCCGCTTCGCCGTGCTCGCGCTGAGCCGCTACCCCGAGCTGAACGCGCGGGTCGACGCCGACGAGATCGTGCTGTTCGACCACGTGCACCTCGGCTTCGCGGCCCAGACCGACCGGGGCCTCGTCGTGCCGGTCGTCCGCGATGCGCAGACCCTCTCGACGCGCGACCTGTCGGCCGCGCTGGCCTCCCGCACCGCCGCGGCCCGCGCCGGCACGCTGGCCCCGGCCGACCTCACCGGCGGCACGTTCACGGTGAACAACTACGGCGTGTTCGGCGTCGACGGTTCGGCCGCGATCATCAACCACCCGGAGGTCGCGATCCTCGGCATCGGCCGCATCATCGACCGCCCGTGGGTCGTCGACGGCGAGCTCACCGTGCGCAAGGTCAGTCAGCTGACGCTCGCCTTCGACCACCGCGCGTGTGACGGCGGCACCGCCGGCGGCTTCCTGCGCTACGTCGCCGACTGCGTCGAGGCGCCGATCACTGCGCTCGGCGAGCTCTAGTCCGGCTCGGGCGGTGACGCCGCGCGCCAGAGCTTGGCCCGCAGGTGCGGTTCGGGCAGCGCGTTGACCGCCAGCCGCAGCAGGTCGTGCTCGACGTCGGCGTCGTGGCGCGAGAGGGCATCGGAGAGGTAGCGGCCGACTCTCGGCAGGAACGACGGCAGCGCCGGCTCGGTGGCCGCCGACGAACCGACGAAGGCGAGCACGGCGTCGAGGCCCTGGGCCAGCACGTCACCGTCGCGCATGGTCGCGCGCATCGAGGCGAAGTCGGTCTCCAGCGCCGCGTCGATCTGCCCCTGCACCCACGGCAGCCGGTCCCAGCCGTCGTCGAGCTCGAGCTCCTCGGCGATGATCGCGATGGTCAACTCCTTCACGTCGGCGTCGGCCAGACCGAGGACCCGGGCCAGGTTCGCGAGCCCGCACAGCCGGCCCCACATCCAGTCCCAGTCGCGCCACTCCGGTGCCCCGAACGCGGCGAAGTGGCTCAGCCGCGTGCCGTAGAGGATCTTGCCCGCCGAGGCACCGGGCCGCGTCAACGCGGTCCGGTAGTGCAGGTCCAGCGGTGGCGGTGGGGCGTCGAGCCCGAGGCGGTCGAAGGAGAAGATCGGCCGGGCCCGCTCGCTCGGCAGCGACCCGGCCCCGTTGCTGACCTCGATCGCCAGCCCGGCGCACAGCACGTCGGCCGGCGTCACCCCGGCGCCGAGGTAGGTGGCGTAGCTGGTGACCGCCTTCGTCACGAACGGTTCGAGATGCCCCGGCACGTCCAAAGCGGTGTAGGTGTCGTCAAGCTGCTTGACGATCGCGTCATCGCCGATGTCGTTGCCCTGCGCGGCGGCGACCAGCGGGGCCAGTGCCTCGACGAGGTGGTCGTCGACCGCCCGCCCGACCGCCGCGACGTGCGCGATCGCCGACGACAGGTCGGCCCGCGCCGTGTCGGCGCCGGCGCTCTCGCGCAGCGAGCGCAGCATCACCCGCAGCACCCGCTCGGTCGGGTCGACGCCCCACTGCCACCCGCCGGCCGGGTCGGCCCCGGCGGCGGCCGGGAAGTCGGGCAGCCACGGCCGCGGCCCCGGCCAGTCCGGCGCTCCCGTGTCATCGACGGTGGGCTCGAGGTAGCCCCCGAAGGAGCGGGCCAGCAGGTCGCGCACCTGGTACAGCGCGCTCGAACGCGAGGTCTGCCGGTACAGCGGCATCACGCTCGTCGACACCTGCCGGGCCGCGGCGACGAGCCCGAGCGCCTCCTCGGTCAGCGCGCCCACGCCTGTCACCGCGGTCATCTGTCGGAACCGCTGCACGTCGAACGACGCCCGGCCGAAGCGGATCGTGCGGTGCAGCCGCTCGATGTCGTCGCGGAAGTCCGACTCGCGGGGCAGGTTCAGCGCCGACAGCACCACCGACGTCCACGGCGGCGGCACCGGTTCACCGTCGGCGGCCGGGTCGGCCGCGTGCGCGACCTCCTTGCCCAGTTCGGCCTCCTCGGCCGAGGGCACGACGTAGACGAGGGTGCGCTGCCACTGGCCGGACACGTGCTGGGCCTCGATGGCGTCGAGCACCGGGTCGAACGGCGAGTTGTCGAGGATGCCGCCGTCGGCGAGCCACTCGAGCCGGGGCGAGGTCTCCCAGTCGGGGAACACCCGCTGCGCCCGCAGCAGCGCCGACTCGTGCTGCGGCTCGAACGCCGCCGGGAACGACGCCGACGCCCGGCCGGCCGTGGCCAGCGGCTCGGGCGAGGTGAAGTCGTCGACGGCCGTCCCGGGCTCGAAGGCCCAGGCCCCGCCGGCCGCCACGAACCGGGGTGCCCCCGCGTTGCGCGCGAACCGGAACCGGCGCCGGTGGTCGGCCTCGAGGAACGGGCGCCCGTCGGAGTCGGTGACCGGCCGGGCCGACGAGCCGAGCGCGGTGGCGGTGACGATGAGGGTCACGTCGCGGCCGTCATCGGGGTCGCCGGCGGTGAGCGTGCCGAGGATCTTGCCGATCTCGTCCTTGAAGTACGCCCCGTTCATCAGCGACCGGATGCGGTCGCGCGGGGTGAACAGGGCCTCGGTCGACATCTGGGCGCTGTCGTGCCACAGCTGTTTGAGCGGGGCGAGGTCGGTGCCGCGGGCGATGGCGGTGGCGAGCAGCACCCCGTTCAGGCCGCCCGCACTCGTGCCGGCGATGACGTCGACGGTGAGCCGCACCCCGGCGTTCGTTAGCGCCTGCGTCCACAACTCGTGCGCGCGCCGGCGACCGGCACTGGCGTCGCCGGGCGGCGCGATGCCGTTCGAGGCTCGGCGGGCCGCGTCGATCTCGCGGGCCACGCCGCCCATCCACACCGCCAGGCTGACGCCGCCGTTCATGACCAGCGCCAACCGATGCTCCACGGACTCAGCGGCGCCCGCCGGATCCGTACCCCCTGGTTGGATCATGCTGCTGGATGATCCAGGTCGCCGGGGCCGCTCGGCAAGGGCCGACGGGCCCCGATGCCGCGGGGCTACCCGGGCCCGGCGGCCGCGGGCTGCCGTGCGAGCACGGCGTCGAAGGCGAGCGCGACGATGTCGATGCAGGTGGCGGTCGGGATGAGCGTGCTGTCGAGCTGCAGGTCGAACAACGCGCAATCGTCGATGTCGCGGCCGTAGAGGCGGCGCACGTAGTGCGCGCGGGCCTTGTCGACCTGCGGCAGCCGTTCGGCCGCAGTGGCGGCGTCGATCCCCTCGACCCGCGCCGCGTGCGCGATGCGCCGGTCCTTCGGGCCGTAGAGCCGCACCGTCAGCACCCCGGGCTCGCCGTGCAGGGCGGCCGCGCCGCCGCGGCCCAGGATCACCGCGCCGGCGGGCAGCGCCGCGCGCATGATCCGCTCGGCCGACTGGCGGAACACCTGGTCGTTGTCGGCGATGAGGGCGGCGTCGATCGCGGCGTCCTCGTCGGAGCTCACGACCGCGCCGGACATCGCGGCCAGCGGGCCGAAGAACTTCTCGACGAAGCCGCGCTTCTGCGTGCCCTCCTCGGCCTCGTCGACGGTCACGTTGAGCTGCTGCGCCACCAGCGAGCTGATCGCCCGGTCGAGCAGTCGGAAACCGAGACGGTCGGCCAGGCCCTTGGCGACCTGGCTGCCCCCGGCGCCGTATCCCGCGGACACCGTGATTGCCGGCATGACCCTCCCTGGTTCGACACGTGCCCGGGCCCCCGGCGTCCAGAACATCACGTTCGAGCGCTTCGAGGGAACAGGCGCACCGCGCCGCCTCGACTCACCCGGGCCGGCGCCGCCCCGCGACGACCACCACGGCGGCGCCTCCGACCAGCAGTGCCCCGGCCAGGCCGAGCAGCCCCGCGACGTCGGCCCCGGTGATGGCCGGCCCGGCGGTCTGTCCCCCGATGCCACGGCCCGGGCTCGCCGGCGGACGCGACCTGCTGCCGCCGGCGATCCCGCTGCCCGCTCCCTTGCCGACGACGGTGAAGTCGACGACGACGAGCAGGGGCACGCGGGCTGCGACCGCGGCGCCACCGGCCGGGGCGGGTGACCGCCGCGCCGGGCCGGCGTCGTCCGGCGCCGGTCCGCTGAACAGCAGGTGGTAGCGCCCCACCCGGTCCGGGGCGCGGTAACGGACCCGGACGCGGCCGTGCCGATCGGCCACCAACCGGACGGACGTCGTCGCCCCGGCGAGTTGCTCCCAGACCTCGGCCCCGCCCCGGAAGCCGGCGGCGCCGACGACGAACGACTCGTTCGGCGTGACCGTGCGCGACGACGTCGCGGCGGCGGCGTCCCCCGCGTAGAGGGCGGCGGCCGACACCGCGATCACCGCGCCGCTCCGGCGCAGCATCAACCGAAGCGACCGTTGACGTAGTCCGACGTCCGCGGATCCCGGGGACTGCCGAAGATCTGGTTCGTCGGACCGTGCTCGACGATGCCGCCGGGCGTGCCCTGCTCGGCGAGGAAGAACGCGCAGTGGTCGGACACCCGCGCCGCCTGCTGCATGTTGTGCGTGACGATGACGATCGTCACCTGGGCGACGAGTTCACCGATCGTCTCCTCGATGACCCGGGTCGAGGTCGGGTCCAGCGCCGAGCACGGCTCGTCCATGAGGAGCACGCGCGGCCGGACGGCGAGGGACCGGGCGATGCACAGCCGCTGCTGCTGACCGCCCGAGAGGGCACCGCCAGGCTGGTCGAGCCGGTCCTTCACCTCGCGCCACAGACCGGCGCGGGTCAGCGACTCCTCGACGAGCTCCTCCTTCGCCGCGCGGTTGACGCGCACCCCGGTGAGCTTGAGCCCGGCGAGCACGTTCTCGGCGATACTCATGGCCGGGAAGGGGTTCGGCTTCTGGAACACCATCCCGATCGCCCGGCGGGCGTCGGTGAGCCGGCGCCCGGCCGCGTAGATGTCGTCGCCGTCGAGGCGCACCTCGCCGGCCATCCGCGCGGACGGGACCAGCTCGTGCATCCGGTTGAGGATGCGCAGGAAGGTCGACTTGCCGCACCCGGACGGCCCGATGAGCGCCGTCACCTGCCCGGCCGGCATCAGCAGCGACACGCGGTCGAGCACCTTCCGCTCGCCGAACCAGGCCGAGACCGCGATCGCGTCGATCTCGGCCAGCTGACCCTCCGCCGCGGGGTTCCGGTGGGGCGCCTCGTCGAGCACGTCCGGGGCGATCACGTCGACTTCACCACGAGGGTGACGGAGTACCCGGCCAGCACGGTCGACGTCGCCGGCTTGTACACGCGGAACGTGTACGTGGCCACGGAGGTCAGCGTGATCGGCAGGACGTAGCCGGTGGCCACCCGGCCGTTCGGCAACCGCTGGCCCTTGATGACCGCCGTCGTCGAGAGGGCGTGCCACGCGCGGCTGTAGTACCGCTGCAGGTAGACCCGCTGGCCCGTCCCGACCGGGCCGACGGTGCCGTAGAAGCGCACGGTCGAGCCGTGGCGGACGGTCGAGGCGGTCTTCGCCGCCGACACCACCTGGCTGACCGTCACCGGCTTGACCAGGGAGTTGACCGCCTTGCGCGTCGCGCTGCCGCCGTAGCGGAGGTAGAACTGGGTCAGGCCCGTCATCGGCACGGCGAGGCTCACCGCCCCGGCCGAGGTGGTCGTCAGCGTCCGGTACGCCGAGTAGGCGCTCGCCGGCGCCACGCGGCGGTAGAGCACGACCGGGGCGCCGGCGACGACAGCCCGGGTCGTCGCGTCGACGAGAGTCCCGGAGACCACCGCGCTCGCCCCGTAGCGCACTGTGGTGGGCGCCGCGACGGACAGCATCGACGTGTCGGCAACCGGGACCACCGCCGCGGACGACGCCGAGTAGGCGCCGGTGCCGCCCGAGTTGATCGCCGCGACCTGGAAGACGTAGGACACGCCGTTGGTGAGACCGGTGATCAGCTGCGATGTCGCGGTGCTCGTGTGGAACGCCGACGACGCGGGCACGAAGGCGCCGCCGTCGGCCGAGTACCGGACGTCGTAGCCGGTGATGGAACCGCCGCCGTCGCTCGCCGGCGCGGTCCACGACACGGTGGCCGCGGTGTTGCCCGCGGTGGCGTTGACGGCCGTCGGTGCGCCGGGCGCGACGGCCGCCGCCGGGTAGACCTGGGTCCAGGTGTGGGCCACCGGGTCGATCAGCAGGTCGGCGTCGGCGTACTGCGCGCTCTGCTGGTTGTTCGCGTCGGCGGTGCGCAGCCGGATCTGCACGACATTCGCGTACCCGGGCGTCGCGCTCTTCGTGACGATGGATTCGAAGTCGTCGAGCGAGAGGTCGCCGCCGGCCGCCGTGGCCACCGGGTGGGTCTGGCTCAGCGCGTTGATGTCGGCCGGAGCGGTCGACGTCGGGTACGCGGTGAATTTGGCCGCGGCCAGCAGGCGGTACCAGAACGGCGTCGTCGTCGTCGAGTCCGGGTTGGCGTAGTACAGCGCCGCGGACGTGTCGCCCGCCCGCACGGTCGAGCCGGCCACCGCATAGGTCGCGAACGGCGAGTCGGCCGAGTTGCCCGACGTGACGACGTTGCCACTCGCGTCGTAGAAGGTCAGCGTGGCGACCGCGTTGCCGGTGTCGGGTTCCCACGGCGGGGTGCTGACAGCCGCGCCGGCCGGGCTGGTGACGAGCAGGGCGCCGACCGCGCTGGTGAGCGCGGCGGTCGCGATGGCTCTTCTCAGGCCAGTCCTCATGAGCTGGCTACTTCCTTTCGATCGGTGTGACACCGGCGGCCGCGCCGCCAGGCTTCGGGTGGGCCCGGCCCCGGACCGTGAGACCCAACAGCACGGTCAGCACGGCCACGAGGGCGAGCAGGGCCCAGACCACCCACGACATCGACGTGTCGTGCGGCAGCGCCTTCGATTCGGCGACCGGGCTCGCCCGGGCGGGACCCGCGCCGGTGGTCGGCGCGCTGCCGCCGGGGACGGACGGGGTCGCCGTCGCGCTCGCCGGGCCGGCCGTCATCGGGTGCGGGCCGCCTGCCGCCACCACGACCTGGGCCGGATCGGGCCGTCGGGGTGCCGCGTCGCTGCGGGGCAGCGCGCCGGTGAGGATCGCCACCGACTTCCCCTGACTCGCGCCGCACGCGACGGTGCCGCCGGCCACGACCCGCCAGCTGCGTCCGATGACCTGGATCGTCGTGGTCGGGTAGGTCGCGCTGTACAGGCCGAAACCGGCCTTGCCCCAGTACACGCGCAGCACGAACAGCCCGTTCTGCCGCGGCGGGTACAGCGTCATGATGTCGGCGAGGCTGGCGTCGCCGTAGCTGCTCTGCACTGCCGGCAGCTTCGGCGTCGAGTAGAACGAGGCCGCCGAGAGCGCCATGCCGCTCCAGTACGCCGGCTCCACGCCGGGGCGGGGTTGGTAGATGTTCAGCACCGCATTCTCGCCGCTGCCCTGGAACTCCTTCGGCGGCGCCGCGGTGGCGACGGCCTTCCAGATGAACGGCCGGGCGTCGATGCTGCCGCCGGTCACGTTCTGGCCCCTCTCGTTGCACAGGCCGATGTAGCCGTGCGCCTTCGGGTCGGTGCTCGGCCCGGGCAGGGCGGAGGCGGCGGCCGGGCCCGAACCGGCCATGACCGCGAGGGCGAGGAACGCGCCGACGGCCCCGCGGGCGGCGAGGCGGGCTCGTAGCGATGTCACGGGGATCAGTCCTTCGTCGCCAGCGCGGGTGCAGGCGGTCGGCCCGCGTCGGGCGCGGACGGGACGGGGTGCGCGCGCCGGTGGCGGCGTTGCCGGAGTGCGCCCGCGACGGCGAGCGCGAGGAGCGCGAGCAGTCCCAGCAGGCTCCACGGGACGGCGCGGAAGCTCGTCTGCCGGCTCACCGGGTCGAGCGCGGGATCGGCCGCCGTGGCGAGGCCGGCCGGGTGCACGCTCACCCGGGCGTGCATGAAGATCTCGGGCCACACGTCGTGGACGGTCAGCCTGACCGGGTAGTCGCCGCCCGGGATCAGCACCGGCACGGCGGCGACGGCACTCAGGGCGCCGGCGGCGCCGAACAGTCCGGTGACGGTCACCGCCTGCTTTCCGCCGAGATTGATGTTGCCGCTGTTGCGGACCCGGAAGGAGATGCTCACGCTGCCGGAGCCGAAGGGGTTGAGCGTGCCGTGGTAGTCGGCCACCAGGTGCTCGATGCGCAGTCCGGGCTGCAGCGGTCCGCTGACCCGGATCAGCGTGCGGAGAGCGACCCGCTGTTCGAAGTCGACGTCCTCCCCGCTCCGGCTGCGCACCCTCGAGGTGACCGACACGACGATGCCGGCGATGTGGTCACCTGGCGTCGCGTTCGCCGGGACGTGCACGCTGATCGGCAGCACGTGCGAGGAGCGCGGCCGGAGGGTGAGCGTCGTGGTGTTGCGTGGCAGCGTGATCCAGGTGCCGGCGTCGGGGCCCGGATCGGCCTTCGGCTCGTACCCGATCCGGCCGTCCGCGCCGCTCACGCCGTCGGCCGTGTACAGGCTGACCGTCAGCGGCTTCGCACCGAGATTCACGACCGCGATGTGGTCCGCCGTCTCGCCCTTCGGCGACGACACGTAGTTCAGGAACGGGCGACCGTCGATGCCGTGGGTGTTGGCCGGCCCGATGCCGAAGGCCGCGGGCGACGCCGGTGTCGCCGGCCGGGCCGAGGCCGGGGCGATGCTGCCGCAGACGAGGGACAGCGCCAGCAGCAGGCCGGCGAGACCGCGAGCCACCGAGCTCCGGCGCGCGCTCTCGGGCTTGGTCGACATGCCAGTCAGCCAATCTTTCGGACGGGACGGCGCAACGAACCGAAGGTGAACAAGGGACCTACGAGCTGGGGCGGCCGGTGGATGACCGGCCGCCCCACTCGTCGTACTGCTGGCGGCTAACCCACCGTGAAGGTGATCGTTCCGCCGAACGTGCCGGCCTCGGTCGAGGTCGGGGCGTTCAGCGTGACGGTGCCCTTGACGGAGACGGTGCCGAGACCCTTGTCCACCGAGAAGACGGTGTGCGGGGTCGGGCCACCGAGGCCGAGCGAACCGGTGTCACCCGGAGTGACCGCGTTCGCGGCCGGGTTGTCGGTCGGCGTCACGGTGCCGACGAACGCGTTGCCCGGGGTTGCGTGCAGCGTCGTCAGACCGAGGTTCTGGGCGTTGATCGTGCTGCCCGCGTTGCCCTTGCCGTCGCTGAGCGCCGAGGCGAGTGCCGACACCGTGTAGCCGAGGCCGCCGGAGCGGGTGTCGGTCACCACGATGCTGTCGAAAGTGGCGCTGCCCGTGAACCTGGTCGCACCGGCGTCGAGCGCCAACGTGCCCAGGTCGAGCGGGTGAGCGCTCGTGTACGGGGTGGCGATGACCAGGGTGCCGACCGGCACGGTGGCCTGGACGTTCGACGTCGACGTGCACGCCGAGCCGGTCTGCGCGCACGCCCCCTGGAGGGGCGCCTGCGTCAGGAAGCTCTGCGCGGCCGACTGCGAGGCTGCGTACACGGTGTTGTCGGTCGGGGTGAACTTGGCGACGACCGAGTGCCCACCGGCGGCGAAGCCGGTCGGCAGGCCGAGGGTGTAGACGCCGCTCGATCCCGGCACCGGTGACGCGTTGAGCGCCGTGCTCGCCCCGTTGTCGTAGAAAGACACCGTGCCGGCGTTGTTCGGCGTCGAGCCCGGCCCGGTGACGGTTGCGGTGAGGGTGGCCGCGTCGCCCGCGACGCCGTCCTGGTTGACGGCGAGGGTGGTCGACGTCGCGGTCGCCGGCGGGTTCACCACGAGCGTGGCGGTTCCGGTCGACGCCGCGAACGACGTGTCGGTCGGGGTGAAGACCGCGCTGAGGCTGTGCGATCCGGTGGTCAGCGACGACGTCTGGGTCGTGGCGACGCCGGTGGTCGCGGTGACCGCGACCGCGCTGCCGAGGTTCGTCGTGCCGTCCTTGAACTGCACCGAGCCGGCCGTCTTGGGCGTCTCGGTGGCGGTCAGCGTGACCTGCTGGCCCGAGGTCGCCGGGCTGGGTGCCGCGGTCAACGTCGTGCTCGTCGCCGTCAGGGGCGTCGGGTAGATCTGTGTCCACGTGTTGGTCGCCGGGTCGACCGAGACGTCGGCGACGTCGTACGGCACGCCCAGCTGGTTGGCCGTGTTCGCCGTCCGCATGCGGACCTGTACGACGTTCTGGTAGCCGGCCACCGTGGTCGGCGTGACCAGGCCCTCGAAGTCGGACAGGTCGAGATCACCCGAGGATCCGGTGTTGACGGGCTTGCTCTGGCTCAGGGTCTGGATGCTCGCCGGCCCGCTGGTGACGGGGTAGGGCGTCACGTTGCCGACCAGGATCCGGTACCACGTGGTGGGGTCGGCCGTGGTCGGGTTCGCGAAGTAGAGCGCGGCCGACGTGTCTCCCGCACGCACCGGAACGCTGCCGGCCACGTACGCCGCGAACGGTGCGGCGAGGGTGGACCCTGAGGTGATCTGGTTGCCGGACGCGTCGTAGAACGACAGCGTGCCGACCGACGATGCGTCGGGCTCCCACGGCGGGGTGGTGGCCGCATTCGCGGCCCCCGCCCCGAGCGTGAGCATCGCCGCGGACGTGGCGATCGTGGCGAGTGCCGCGACCCCCGCGCGCTTGCTGGTCAGAGTGCGCATGATGTGAAGACGTTCCCTTCCGTGAATGTCGGGTTGTCGACTAGCAGGTGGTCGGGTTGGTCAGGCAGTCCTTGAACAACGGGGTGAAACCGGCCTGCTGGATCTGCGACTTGCCGTTGGCCGAGCGGAACGCGCTCACCGGGCTGGTGATGATCGTCGCGACCGCGTTGGCGGCCGCGCCGGGCTCGAAGGGCGTGGTGCTGGTGACGTCGGTCTGCCGCGCGACGACGTACATGCCGCGCACAGTGCTGAAGTTCGCCGTCCCGTTGCCGTCGGCGGTGCCCGAGGTGATCGCCAGGTAGTTCGGCGTATAGGCGCCGGCGGTCAGCGAGCTGTTGCTGCCGGTGCCGGCGTAACCGACCCCGTTGGCGAAGTAGCCGGCGTTGATCATGGCGAGCTTGCCGGTCGAGAACGGCTCGATCGCGTCGGCCGAGCTCGAGTCGGCGTAGACGCCGGTGGGGTCGTGCTCCTGCACCGTCCGGACGCAACTGCCGGGCGTGACCGGGGCGCCGAGGCCGGTGTCGGTCGCGATCTGGGCCAGGAAGAAGTTGCGCGTCCCGGAGCCCGACTGCGGGATCAGCGGGTGGATGGTGGCGGTGCTGCCGCCCGCGTTGCCCGGCAGCTGGTTCCAGGCGGTCTTGGCGCAGGTGTAGATGTCGACGAGGTCCTGCGACGACAGCGCCGCCGGGCCGTTGTAGGCCGACGCCTGGTGGACGATCGTCAAGGTGTCGGTTGCGACCTGGTAGACGTGCAGGGCGCCGCAGCCGGACGCGTTGGCGTTGCAGTTGCTGATCTCGGTCGAGTTCGGGAGCCGCGACATGCGGGCGAACTGGATCGAGCCGGTCGGCAGGCCCTTGTAGCCGGTGCCCCCGGCCGAGTCGCTGATCAGGGCCGCGACACCGGCGCCGGAGCCGTTCGGGCGGATGACCGGTTTGGTGCCCGCCCGGAGGACGACGCTGCCGGCCAGGGCGTTCGGCGCCAGGTTGTTCGTGGCGTTGCAGAACTGACCCAGACCGGTGGAGTCGGCGGCACCGCAGGTGCCGTCGTAGGGCAGGCGGCCGTTCGCGTCGCCGGTGGCGAACACGTTCACGATCCGGTTGGCGTTGCCGGCGGTGTTGAAGCCACCCGCCACGCCCGGGGAACCGTCGAAGGCGAAGTCCGCAGCGTTCTGAACGGTGTCGGACCCGACGACGACGGCGTCGCCGCCGACCGCGCCGGTGTCGGCGCTCGCCGGCAGGGCGAGGGCGATCGAGGCGACCGATGCGGCGATGACGCCCGCGGCCACCCCGATCTTGCTGAGCACGTGCATGAGGACCCCTTCCAAGGGATGTGCGACTTGACGACGCGAATCCTCAGAGGGCCGTGTGACACCCGTGGCGGTACTGCGTGAACGGGGGACGAAGTGCGGCCAGCCGTAGGCCCGGAGTCGGACTCCGCGGGTCGCGACGGCTAGAGCAGGTTGGGGAAGAGCAGCCACGCGTTGGTGGTGGCACCCCACAGGGCCGCCAGCGCGATGGGCGCGGCGACGAGCCAGCTCTGCCAGAGCCCCCAGCGCATCCGGGCCCAGATGCCGCCCACGACCGACACGACGAGCAGCTGCAACCAGAGCACCAGCGGGTACATGCCGCGGGTGTCGCCGCGGAGCAGCCCGTCGGCGCTCGTCGCGACCCCGCCGGCCGGGTTGCCGACCATGGCGTGACCGTCGAGGACGGCATCGACGAAGACGGCGTGGGTCGGCGCCCAGCCCGACCGCCAGCCGTCGCCCTCGGCGGTGACGAGGGTGAGCTGAGTCCCGCCCGGCGCGAGCAGCGGCGGGAAGGCATCGCCGGGGCGGCGCACGGTCTCGACGACGTAGTGGAAGACGCCCTGCGCGGTCGTGACGTCGAAGCGATCGCCCTTGCTGAACACGCTGATCTGCCCGAACGGCGCGCCGTAGCTGGTGGCGCGGCCGGCGATGACCGAGACGCCGGGCTGACCCGGCAGCGGTCCCCCGGGGGCGTGCCCCGGACCCAGCTGCAACGCCGACGAGCTCGTCCCCTGCACCACGACGAGACCGGTGATGCCCGCCTGCTTCGCGGTGATGAGCGCTACCGGCGTACCTTCCGGTACGGCGTCGCTCAGTGGAGCCGTGCCCGCCGCCAACTGCGCGCGGAAGCTGTTGTAGAGATCGTGCTGCGCGTGCGCCTCGGGCAGCGCGCTGAAGGCGACCGCGAACAGCACCAGCCAGACCCCCACGAACGCGAACCCGGCGAGCGCCCAGGTCAGCACCTTCACCGAGACCGGGACCTCGGCCCGCACCCGCTGACCTACCCGCCGGCCGGATGCGGCGCCGAGGCGGCGCAGCGCGGTGAGTCGTATGTCGACGGCGGTCATCGCGTCCGACTCCCGCCGGCCCGCAGCCGGATCGCGATCGCGCCGGCACTGGCGGCGATCGCGATCGCGAACATCAGCGGCAGCGCCCACCCGGCGACGGTCGACCCGAGGAGCGGGGTGCGGGCGCTGACCGGTTCGGCGTCGATCGTCCGGGGTGCGCCGGACGACGCGGCGCCCCGGGCCGTCGGGGACGCCCCTCGCGTCGACGGCCCGGCCGGCACCGGGTTCGTCGGTCCGTTCCCCCCGCCGACCGGGACCTGGGGGTTGCCGCCGAGGTTGGTCGCCCCGGTCGGAACGCCCGGCGCGGCCGGCGTCGTCGACGCCGTCGGCGCCGGGCCGGACGAGGACGACGGCGTCGGTCCCGGCGCGACGAGGGGCGGCACCGCGCCCTGCTGGGCACTCACGGCCGTGGCCGCCCGCGCGGTGAAGTTGGCCAGTGTGCCCAGGCCGTTGGCGCCGGTCATGGGCAGGAAGCCGTCCGGCAGGTCACCCTGCGCGGTGCCGGCCTGTTGCCCTCGAGCCGCCGCGAAGCTCAGGAACTTCCCGTACTGCGCGCCGAGCATCGACCCCAGGCCGCGGGTCGGCACCGCGGCGTACACGACCATCAGACCGGGGTATGCGGCGGCGTTCGCGGGCGTGGTCCGCAGCGCGGTGTGGTCGATCGGCCACGTGCCGGACCTCGGGTCGGGCCGCAGGGTCTGCGCGGCCGCGCGCAGCCCCGCGGGGTCAGGGGCGACGAAGGTCCGTCCGGACGCGTCGGTGATGCGATCCCCCCGACCGACCGTGCTCCGCGACTCCAACGACGCGAGCGTGAGACCTTCCCGAGCCGCGTCGCCCAGCGAGACCGTCCCGAACATCGCCCGCCGACCGGATGCCTGCCGGCCGTTCGCCACCAGCTTGGCGCCGGCCAGGGATCCCGGTATCGGCGAGGGCAGCACGCAGGTGGTCTGGCTCTGCGCGAGGGCGAACTGCAGGTCGAGCCCGATGCTGAACAGGCGGGCCGTCGGCGCGGCGACCAGCGGCAGGTAGGGCGTCGGTGCCGCGTACAGGCAGTCGTTGCGTCCGGGCTGGTACTCGTCGAGGGGCTCGAAGGTGTCGAGCAGGGGCCAGTTGTCCACCGGCAGCGCGATCTTCTTGTAGGCCGGGTTGACGACCATGCCCCACGGGTCCGGCTCGCCGTCGAGCCACGCCCGTGCCTCGGGATCGGCGTCGATGTAGCTCGTGAGGGCCGAGACGACGTCGGAGTCGGAGTTGACGGTGAGCAGGGTCGCGGCCGCGTCCGCGGTGCGGGCCGGGATGCCGGGGTTCAGGGCCTGGAACTCCGGGTCGAAGGTGATGTTGAGCGGGTTGTCGGCCAGCGCGGTGTAGGCCGCCCGGACGAAGATCTGGCTCGGGTAGGACTCGGTGAGCAGCTTGGCCAGCAGCCGGCCGTCGAGCTTCAGGTGCGCCACCGGCTGGCCGTCGGCGTTGTCGAGGGCGTAGGCGATGCCGAACCCGCTCACCGCCACCGGCGCGTTCACCGTCGGCACGGGATACGGCGCGTCGGGGGGCTGACTGGTGTAGATGGCTTCGACATTGCCCTGGGCCAGCAGGCTGCGGGCCTGCGGCTCAGGAGTCTGCACGTGGTTCAGGTCGAAGAGGTGCGAGTTGAGGCAGAAGTACGGCGCCCACGATGTCGTGGCCTGGACGAGCAGCTCCGAGCCGTAGACGTCGACGGGTGCCCCCGAACCGTGCAACGAGCACACGTTGTCGGCGGGAGCGAACGTCAGCGGCACGGACAACCGGTTGGACCAGTTGGACGCGCTCCACCACAGCGCACCGCTGACCGCCGGGTCGCCGGGAGCCTGCGACGGCAGCGTCTGCCCGGGCGCGAAGTTGCCGCTTCCGGTGCAGTTCGCGGCCGCGGCCGGCGCGTCGGCCGGCGCCGGCCGGGACGACGCGGGCAGGAGCTCACCATTGGCGTCGCAGCTGATGCCGACGATCGGCACAGCCACCAGCGAACAGGGCACCGTCGACGAGCAACCCAGGGACGCGTGGTCCTCGGCGGTGAAGACGTCGAAGTTGGTGGATCCGGTGCCGTGGGCGTCGGAGACCCCGAACGTCTCGTTGCTCGGCAGCGAAAGGTTGCCGGAGAGGTTGGCCGGGCTGGCCTCCGGGGCCTGTCCGGCGCAGCCCTGCACGCCGCCCGGGTAGACGGTGCCGTCCGCGCCGACGAACGGCAGCCAGCGCTGGTAGGTGGTGCCGAACAGCAGGCTCGTGCACTGCGGGGTCTGGCGCGCGGGTGCCCCGACGATCGCCCCGCGTTCGGCCGCGGCGGCCTTCGCATCGGAGCGCCACGCCGGGTAGGCCGGGTCGTCGGCGCCGTAGGAGAACCGCTCGTCCCCGTACTGGGTCCAGCAGGTGTCGGGCGACAGCGGATGGGCGGCCGAGTCGATGCCGCGGCACTCGAACAGCGCGAACGGGTACTCCTCGTTCTGCGCGAGGTCGGAGTTCTGGTCCGGCGTGATGCCGGCGGTCGGGCGCGCCCCCGACCAGGAGACCTTGATCAACTGCAGCGACCGCAGCCCGGTCGTCTGGTCGACGGTCAACGCGATGTTGCGCTTGTCGACCACGGTCGTCCGTCCGTCGGCCAGGAAGGTCCGCTGCACCGTCTTTCGCACCGTGACCGCCGACGTCGCCGGGCCGATGGCAGCGGCCGGCGGGATCGGGCCGAGGCCGACCGTGGCCAGCGCGAGGGCAGCGATCGCCGCCGCGACCCTCATCGCTTCGCCATCCGCGACGAGACCGCCGGTGGCAGCACGAGCAGGGACAGCAGCAGCGCGCCCGCGAGCACGCCGAGGGCGATGTCCGTGCTCGGGCTCTGCGGGTCGGCGAGGGTGGTCGTCTGCGCCACCGGCGCACCGTCCGCGGTGCCGTTCGTCGCGCCGTTCGCCGCCCCGCCCGCGTTGTTGCCCAGCACGTACTGACCCGTCGTCGGGTCGAGCTTCCGCCCCACGGTCCGGCCGGCGGCCGTGAGTGGGCCGGTCGCCGTCGTCCCGCCGCCGGGTGCGGTGAGGATGCCGTTCGTGCCGGTGCCGCCGGAGGTGCCGGTGCCGCGGCCGGACCCGGTGCCCGAACTGCTGCCCGAGCCGGTCGACCCGTTGCTGCCACTGCTGCTGCCGCCCGCGCTGCTGGTGGCGCCACCCTGGTTCGGGTTGAGCTGACCGGTGTTCCCGTTGTCCTGGCACGGGCCGGCACCGGTCCGGTCGCACGCCTGGGGCTGCGGCGCCACCCGGGCCAGGTAGTTGGCCTTCGGGTTGCCGGCGACGAACGTGGGGTTGTGGCAGCTCGTCACGTTCACCGACGTGACGTCGACCTTCGAGTCGGCGGCGTGCAGCTTGAGGATCTGGTCGAAGCTGGCCTGCACCAGGTTGATCGGCAGCGGTGAGTAGCCGACGCGGCCCATCTCGCCCTGGCCCTGACAGACCGAGTAGTCGAGGTAGTCGGCCAGCGTCTGACGTTTCGCCGTGGTCATCTTCGAGTCGTCCGCCGCGGTGGGGATGATCGCGTAGGAGTACGACGACATCGGGTACACCCGGGGGTCGCCGTAGCTGTAGACGTTGTCGAGGTTCTGCAGCAGGTAGTCCGGCGACGACTTGTCGGTGTTGATGACCGCCCTGGTCAGCGCAACCGCGACGTTGTACTGGTTGGGCAGGGTGAAGTACCCACCGGTGTTGAGCAGCTTCGCGACCGGGTAGTTCTTGCCGAGCGCGTAGGAGTACTCGTCGTAGCCGATCGCGCCGTTCGCGGCGGCGGAGGAGATGAAGTTCATGACGCCGTCGGAGCCGTTCTCGCGCACCGTCGACCCCGACGACTGCGGGAAGTACTCGGTGGCCCCGACGCCGGAGAAGCCACCCCAGACGCTCGCGAAGTCCTTGGCCAGGTAGCGGGTGAACTGGTAGGTCGACCCCGACCCCTCGGAGTGCACGACCGGGATGATGGTGAGGTCGGGCAGGGTGCGCCCGTTGTTGTCGCGCTTGATCTGCGGGTCGTTCCAGTTCTTGATCTGCCCGCTGAAGATCCGGGCCACCGTCTCGCCCGATAGCCTGAGGTTGCGGACGAGCTGGCCGCCCTGCTTGATCTGGTACGGCAGCGCGGTGCCGCCGGCGACGATCGGCAGGTAGGCGAAGCTGCGGCCCCCGGAGGTGTCGCTCGCGCCCGTCGCCGGATCGGTGCCCTGGAACCCGATGTCGCTCACGGCGAAGTCGACGGTCTTGTTGGCGTAGTCCTGCCGGCCCGACGCCGAACCGTTGGCCGAGAACACGACCTGCAGCCCGTTGGAGTGGACGTCGGCGATCCACTGGTTGATCGCGTTGGACGACCAGCTCGAACCCGAGCCGGTGATCAACGCGTGGGCGCCGCCGGCCGCGGCCGGGCCGGCCGTCGAAAGGACACCGGCCGTGATCACGGCCAGGGCGGCGAAGATCGCGCGCATCCGGAACATCGAGCTACCTCTCAGGAGGACGCGCGCCGGGCGAGGCGCGTCCAGGGTCGGGGGCGGGCATCGCGGGCGCGACGCTGACGGGCGAGGATGCGGATGACGACGAAGAGGACGATCACCGTCGCGAGCAGGACGCAGGCTGCCCCGAAGCCGCGCGTGTGCGAATTGGTGTCGGGCGCGCGGATCCCCGTGTAGGCGAACAGCGGCAGCGAGTTCATCGGATTGTGGAACGGGTTGGACTCGAAGTACGCCGACGGCTGGCTCACGATGAGGACCGGCGCCGTCTCGCCGATACCGCGGGCCATGCCGAGGATCAGGGCGGTGGCCAGGCCGGGTCGGGCGGTCGGCAGCACGACCGACCACACCGTGCGCCAGTGCGACGCCCCGAGGGCCAGGCTGGCCTCCCGCAGCCCGCCCGGGACGATCCGCAGCACGACGTCGGCCGACCGGGCGATGATCGGCAGCATCGTGATCGACAGCGCCACGGCGGCGGCGAAACCGTTGCGCTCCTGCCCGAGCGCGATGAGCAGGAACGCGTAGATGAACAACCCGGCGACGAGGTCGGGAAGGGCTGTCATGGACTCGACGATCGTGCGGACGATGCGGCCGAACCGGCCACCGATCTCGGTCATGAACACGGCCGTCGTCAAACCGAGCGGAAGGGCGATCAGCACCGCAATGCCCAGCTCGATCAGCGAACCGACGACGGCGTGCTTGATGCCGCCCTGCGTCAACGGGTCGCTCGGCCCGGCGCTCGACATGTCCTGGGTGAAGAAGTTCAGGTGCCGGTAGGCCGGGAAGCCGCGCACGAACGTGTAGGCCACGGTGAAGACGAGGACGAGCAACACCACGGCGGCGCCGCCCTGGATAACCGCCGAGGCGATGCGATCGCGCACGACCGGCCCCGGCTGCGACACGGCGGTGACGCCGGCGTAGAGGAGAACGAACGCGACGAACCAGAGCAGGACGAAGCCGAGCTTGCCCGACATCGGGAGCACGACCGTGTACAGCAGCCAGACGAGACACAGCGACGCCACCGCCGAACCGCCGAGCGACATCCGGTCGTCGAAGGTGCGCGAACTGATCGAGCGCGGCCGATCGGCTGTCTCGGGCGATGTTGCCGCCTGCCGCCGGGCGGTGGCGGGATCCGCGGCGAACGGTTCGTCGAGCGGGCGCTCCTCGAGCATCGTCATCAGATGTCCACCCCTGCTCCGGACCGGCTGCGGCCGACGACGACCGCCGCGAACGTGTTGACGACCAACGTCATCAGGAACAGCACGAAGCCCGCCGCCAGGAGCGCCTTGAGCTGGATCGGGCTCGAGTCGCCGAAGTTGTTCGCGACGAGCGCCGAGATCGTGACGGTCCCGGTCTCGAGGACGCGGATCTTCACGTCGAACGCCTGCTGCGCGATCAGCAGGACGGCGATCGTCTCGCCGAGGGCCCGGCCCAGGCCGAGCATCGTGCCGCCGATGATGCCGCCGCGGCCGAACGGGAGGACGACGGCGCGGATCATGCCCCACCGCGTGGACCCGAGCGCGTACGCGGCCTCGCGCTCGCCGGGCGGGGCCTGGTTGAAGACGTTCATCATGACCGAGCAGGCGAGCGGGATCACCATCATCGCCACGACGGCCCCCGCGCAGAACGCCGACTGCTCGTACCGCGACGCCGCCAGGTTCGCCGCTCGCGGATCGCTGCCCGGCACGTCGAAGATGGGGATCCAGCCGAGCCAGGTCGCGAGCCAGCGGGCCACCCAGAGCAGTTGGGGTTGGAGCACGAACAACCCCCAGGCGCCGTAGATGACGCTCGGGATGGCGGCCATGAGGTCGACCAACGAGACGAGGAAGGACTTGATCCGCTGGGGGGCGTACTCGCTGATGTACAACGCGGACGTGATCGCGAGCGGGAACGCGATGACCAGCGCGATGATCGCGACCTCGACGGTGCCGACGATCGCGGCGAGGATGCCGACCTTGTTGAGGTTCGGGTCGAAGGCGCTGTCGGTCAGGAACGACAGCCCGTAGCGACGGAACGTCGGGACGCCCTGGTAGGCCAGGAACACCCCGATCGATCCGGTGACGACGAGGACGAGCGCGCCGACCGACGTCGCGGTCAGCCGGAACACCCGGTCGGCTCCGGAGTGCGCCGTCCGGATGTCGCGTGGCCGGTCGGCGAGTTCCCCGGTGGCCGAGAACTCGACGGTGTCGCTCATGGCCCCTGCCGTTCCGTGATGTGCACCCGGTCAGGACAGTCGGGCGCCGCGACCGAGCGACGGCAGGCAGGTGAACGCGGGACGAACAGGGTCCGGTCGTCCGAGTGCGGACCGATCACGACGCTCACCGGCGGCGCGAGCCGGCGTGGACGAGCGCCAGGCCGACGCCGGCTCTCGCGAAGTTGGTGAGGAACTGGGCCGCGCTCTGCTCGCACCGGATCATCCGGTCGAACGCGTGGGGCGCGGTGGCGATGAGGCGACCGTCGACCTGGATCTCCCAGGTCCACAGCCGAGAGGTCGATCGGCGCACCCGTGGGTACAGCGACATCGTGTCGGCCTGCAGCATCGCCACCGCGCTGCGGCAGCGCGACTCGTCGGCGAATCGGTCCACGCCGCGCCCGGCCTCCCGGTTGTTGCCGCTGAGCATCCGCCACCCGACCGCGGCGTTCGCGGACTGCGTGAAGAGCTGGATCTGGAACGCGCCGCTCATCGGCCTACCGTCGGTTCGCTCGTTCCGGCCGCCGAAGGACTTCTGAGCTCATGACTCGCTCCCCCGGCGTCGCTCACGACTGCACCGTCGCCGCGGTCGACTCGTAGGCCCGCAGCGAGTTCGGCCCGAAGCAGCGCACGACCCCGGCGGCCGGGTCGGCCAGTTCGAGCGCGGCGAGGAACTGGGCGAGCGCGCGCAGGCACTCGACGCGGCGCAGGTATCGGTGCACCGAGACCGCCGACGGCGTGCTGTCGACGCCGATCCGCCAGGTCCAGTGCCCGCGGGCGACGTCGACCGCCGTTGCCGTCGCGGCGCCGGCCCGGTGTCGGTGGATCGCCGTCGCGGCGGCGCGGCACGCGGCGAGTGAGTCGTGGGCGTGGATCCCGCGCCCCATCGGCCGGTTGTTGGCGGCGACGAGGCGCCAGCCGAAGCGTTCGTCCTCGCTCACGCCGTTGGAGAGGAAGATGAACCGCGGCCTGCGCCGCGCCAACGCCTCGGTCATGCGGTCCCCCCATCGCACGCGCGTCGCGCGCCTGCTCCGAGGCGAACCCTCACGTCCGGACGCAGGTGCCGGGTGAAGCGAAGGTGAACGCCGCACGGGGGTTTCACAGCCGGCGCATCACAACCCGACCTTCGGTCCAGAAGGCCCGAATCGACCGGCCCGGGGCGGCTACGGCCGGTGACGGGCGGGGCGGCGGCGGACCACGTGGAAGCGCCGGCCGGTGATCTGCACCGGCGTGAGCCGGACGAAGCGCGACTTCGGCGTCGCGCTCCACGGGTAGAGCGGGAACGCGGTGTCGTCGACGACGTCGTGCATCGGGATCTCCTCGGCCCGGGCCTGCACGACCACGCTCCACGCGTCGCCCGTGACCTCGTCGAACGCGTCGGTCTCGAAGGCGACCGAGTCGCTGATGAAGATGGCGGCGAACTTCGTCCCTTCGGCCGTGCAGAACACGATCGACTCGCCGTCGAGCACGTAGTTGATCGGGAAGACGTCGGGGTGACCGGCGATGGCGATCGCGAGGCGGCCGACCTCCTGACCGGCGAGCAGGTGCAGGCACTCCGACCGGTCGAGCTGCGCGATGACGGGGGCAGGCGCGTCCATGACCGAACCCTGCCGGGAGCGGTCGGGCGGGGCCAGAGTCCTACGGCCCCACCGGGAGCGGTCAGGCCGTTGTTCCCGTCGCCGCAGGGCCGACAAGCTCTGCCCCGCCGACGGCGGCGCTGGTTGGCTGGAAGGTGAAGGGAGACCGGCCCGGGACCAGGAGGAACCGCGCATGACCGTCATCTGGTTCATCGTGTGGCTGATCGCCAACAACGTCGGCGGGCACGAGCCGTTGCTGCTCGACCCGGTCAACGCGTGGACGGCCACGCTGATCCTGGCCATCGGCCTCGACCTCGGCGCCGCGCACGCGCGCCCCGGCCAACGCGGCCGGCACTGATGAAACGAGGAGAGCAATCATGACCAAGACGAAGACGAGCATCATCAGCCCCGCCGAGGCGTGGGACAACGTCGGCCGGCAGTGGGAGACGCTCGGCAAGCATCTCGGCACCCGGCTGGAGAAGGTGCGCACCACCGCGGTCGAGGACCGCGTCGCCATCGAGACCTCGGTGAGCGAGATGCTCACCGCCCTCGAGGACGCCCTCGAGCAGGCCGGCGCGATCGTCCGCGACCGCAGGCTGCGCAAGGACCTCGCCGAGCTGACCCAGCGCGTGCACGACGCGATCCAGCTGACGGTCGGTGCGGCCGAGAAGCAGGTGCGGCGCCGGCTGCCGTCGGCGGCCCGGCGCGGGCCGGCCAAGCCCGCCTCGGCGGCGGGCCCGCAGGACGCCAAGAGCCGTCGCCCGGCCACCAAGAAGGGGAGCGGGTCGAAGTCGGCCGTCACCGCGACGAAGCCGGCCGCGCGGGCCAAGGCGGCCGCCCACTGAGCCGCGTGACCACCGCCGCGCGAAGCGCCTTCCGACCACTCACCCGGTCGGAAGGCGCTGCGCGGATCAGCGGCGGACGGCGTTGCGGCGGATCCGGTCGGCCTCGGCGGCACGACGCTGCTCGGTCTCGTCCAGCTTGCGGGTGTCGCGCAGCTCGGCGAACGGTTCGAGATCCTCCGGCACGCCGGCCTGGATCGCGCGCTGCCGCTCGCTCTCGGCGTTGAACTCCGCCCCGAGCAGGATCGCGATGTTGGTGATCCACAACCAGACCAGGAACACGATCACCGTGGCCAGGGTGCCGTAGGTCTTGTTGTACGAACCGGACAGGCTCACGTACACCGCGAACAGCCCCGAGGCGATCAACCACACCACCACCGCGATCACCCCACCCGGGGTGATCCACCGGAACCCGGGCTGCTTGACGTTCGGACACGCCCAGTACAGCAGCGAGAACATCAGGCTCACCACGACCAGCAGCAACGGCCACTTCACGATCTCGAACACCAGCACCGCCGTGTCGCCGATACCCAGCGCCTTACCGACCTGCGACGCGATCGGACCGGTCACCACCACCATCACCGCACTGGCCACCAGCATGATCACCAACAGGACCGTGACCCCGAGCCGCAACGGCGCCGTCCGCCAGATCGGGCGCCCCTCGTCGACCTCGTAGATCGCATTCGACGCCCGCATGAACGCCGCCACGTACCCCGACGCCGACCACAACGCGACGAGCAGGCCGAGGATCGCGCCCAGGCTCGCCGCCCCGGCCCGGCCCTGCACCTGCTCGATCACGCTCTGCAGGAAATTGCTGACACTGCCCGGGGCGAGCTGACGCAGGTTCGCCAGCACCTTCTGCGTGAACGACTGCCCGGCCAACCCCAGCAGGGAGACCAGCACCAGCACCCCCGGGAACAGGGCGAGCACCCCGAAGTACGTCAACGCCGCCGCCCGGTCGGTCACATCGTCGTGCGAGAACTGCTTCACCGACCGCTTCAGGATCGCGATCCAGCCCTGTCTCGAGATGTCGGCCGGGGTGTTCGGCGCCTCAGTTGACTCGGTTGTCGATCGGCTCATCGGAGTGCTCGCTCTCTGGATCGGCTACTGCGACTGCAACGGAGCTCGGACGTCGTCGGCGGCGGATCGGGCCTGGTCGGCCGTCTGCGCAGCGGCGTCGGTGACGGTCGACCTGACCTCGTCGATCGAGTGCTGGGCCGGCTCGCGCAGGTCCTCGGCCAGTTCCTTGGCCTTGGCCTTGGCCGGCTCGACCAGATCCGCCGCCCGCTCCTGGGCCTTCCCCGCCATTTCCTGTTCCCGCGCGGACGCCGGCAGTAACGATGCCGCGATGACGCCGACCCCGAAGGCGACCAGACCGGCGGCCAGCGGGTTGCCCTGAGTCTGGCGGCGCAGGGCCGCAGGCGCGCTGCTCGCAGCATCGCCGACCGACGACGTGGCGTCGCCGAACGAGCTCTTGACGTGGTCCGTGCTCGGTGCAGCGCCCATCACCCGGTCCTTGAGCGAGGTCGCGCCTCCCTTCACCCGGTCAACGCGGCGGCCGACGACGCGCCCTGGCGACACCTTCTCGGTCAAGCGATCGACGTCGCTGCTGAGGTTGGCGCGGGTTCGTTCGATGTCTCGCTGGATCTGCTCGGGGCTACTCATATTTGTTCTCCTCATCGGCCTTTGAGTGCGTCGGGAACTTCCTTGACCGTCTCGACGGTCCGTTCCGGTTTCGGTTGGACGGTGCGCAACTTCTTGCGCCCGACCGCGTAGAGCACGCCGGCGACGACGGCCCAGACGACAGCCACGACGAGCGCAGCCAGTCCGGTGTCCATGACGTCGGCCAAGCCCCACCACAGGGCGCAGGACAGGAATAGGGCCACCATGTAGCCACCGAATCCGGCACCGCCGAGCAGGCCCACGGCCTTGCCGGTCTTGGCTGCCTCGGTCTTCATCTCCGCCTTGGCGAGCTCGAGTTCCTGGCGCATCAGCGTCGAGAGGTCGCGGCTCACCTCACCGATCAGTTCGCCGACCGACCGGCTCGAGACATCGTCGGCGGGCGGGCTGTCGTAGGGGTCACGGGTCGGGCTGTCGTACGCAGTCATCGCGGCGCTCCGCCGCCGTGCTGCCACTCCTCGTGCCGCAGCTCGCGGGTCTCCCCCGTCTCGGACGGGTATGCCGACACCTCCGTGAACCCCGGCACCGGGTTCGTCGTCCTGTCGTGGCTGGGCTGGTACGCGCCCGGATCGAACGCGGGCGGCGGATCGAACGGCTGACCGGCGGCCGCCCGGTAGTCATTGTGCTCGTGCGGCGCCGGCACGAAGGGGGCGGACGGATCGGTCTGCAGGCCGTCGACGACGGCCATGCCGGGCTGCTGCTGGGCGATCGGCGGGACGGTGGCGCGCGGGGCCGGCCCGGACGCCGACGGTCCCCCCGAATCGCTGTCGCCGGAGTGCGCATCGATCGCGCCGCGCGTGAGCCGGCCCGCGACGACGCCGGCGGCCAACGCCCCCACGAGGAACGCGCCCGGGCGACGGCGGGCGAAGCGGCGCAGCTCGCCGACGAGCTGATCCGGCTCACGCTGGTCGAGCCAGTCGGCCACCGTGTCGACCTGCCCACGGGCCTGCGACACGAGCGACGTCGCGACGCCGGGCGTTGCGGCAGAGTTGGTCATGTCGCCGAGCTCCGAACTCAGCGAGCGGAGGTTCGTGACGAGGTTGCGGTGCTGCTCCCCGGCGTGCGCCCCGAGCTGTGTGCGGGCCTCGTCCACCAGATCGCGCGCCTGCTTGACGGTCACGTCTTTCACGTCACCGGCCTTGTCTCCGACAGTCGAGGCGAGGTCGCCGGCCGCTTCCTTGCCCTGCTCCAGCGACTCGTTGGCGCGATCCTTCATCCCGGGCTGCTCCCGGTCGTACTGCTGCGTTTGGGTCCACTCCTGCGTGGGCGGTGTGGACGGTGCGGTTCGGTAATCGGTCATCGTGCCTCCAGATGGTTTCGGGCGTGGCGGAGCGGGCTTTGCTGGCTCTGCTCCGGCTGTGGTCGGGGACGTGGCCCGCAGGGCCGTCCTGTCGCCGCACTGTTGGGGCGACACAACCTCGTGCCCCGGAGGTACCCCCGGCTCCCGGGCGGCTAACCGGACCTTCCGTGCCGGTCAGGAGGCCTGGTCGGTTGGGGCGAGCGGCGATGCCTCCCAGCGCGCGAGCAGGTCAGCTGCGTCGCGATACACCTGCACCGCGCCGGCCTCGCGCAGCTCGGCGGCGCTCGTGCCGCCGCTCTGGAGCCCGAGGCAGGGCACCCCGGCGCGGGCACAGGCGCGCACGTCCCACACCGAGTCCCCGATGAAGACGGCATCGGCCGGTTCCACCCCGGCCCGCTGCACGGCGACGCCGACGAGATCGGGCGCCGGCTTGCTGTCGTCGGCGTCGTCGGAACTGGTCGCCTCGTCGATCGCGTCGTCGACGTCGAGCAGCTCACGCAGCACCCGCACCTCCCGGCCACCGGCCGAGGACGCGAGCACCGTGACCAGGCCGGCGTCATGGCACCGGCGCACGAGGTCGCGCGCCCCGGGCAACGCCCGCAGCGACGGCCACCACGCGGCGTACAGCGCGTCATGCGAGCCGGTGATCGCCTCGGCGTCGACCTCGGGCGACGAGCCGTCGAGCACGTGCGGGATCAGCTGGTCGGCGCCCATCCCGATCGCTCGGTGGATGCGCCACATCGGCACGTCGAGGCCCGCCTCGCGGAAGGCCTGCCACCACGCCACGGTGTGCGGATAGTTCGAGTCGACGAGCGTGCCGTCGACGTCGAGCAGGACTGCCCGGTACCCCTTACCCATGGGTAAGGCCTGCCCGCTGGGCGGGACGGTCTACCCGTGACCCGCGCAACCTGAGAGCGTACGGGGACCGCAGGCGTTTGGCCGTGGTCCAAGCGGGTATGCCCCGACCGTGTTGAGACGCGTCGTTCCCCCCGTACTCACCCTGCTGACCATCGCGGCGGTCGAAGCCGCCCTGGGCTGGAGCCCGGGCTGGTGGATCGCGGTGGCGGCGTTCGGTGCCTTCGCCGCGCTGGCCTGGCACGACGTGCTCCAGCGGCGGCACTCGATCCTGCGCAACTACCCGGTGGCCGGCCACATGCGCTTCCTGCTCGAGAAGATCCGCCCCGAGATCCAGCAGTACTTCATCGAGCGCAACTACGACGGCCGCCCCTACGACCGCGACACCCGCAGCGTCATCTACGAGCGGGCCAAGGGCATCCACGGCGAGAAGGCGTACGGCACCGAGCTCGACGTCAACGAGGTCGGCTACGAGTTCGTGCTGCACTCCTCGGCGCCCCGCGAGCCCGACAAGGAGCAGCCCCGCGTGCGCATCGGCGGGCCGGACTGCACCCAGCCCTATGACATGGCGCTGCTCAACGTCTCGGCGATGAGCTTCGGCGCGCTGTCGGCCAACGCGATCCGCGCGCTGAACGCCGGCGCCCGGGCCGGCGGCTTCGCCCACGACACCGGCGAGGGGGGCCTCACCGAGTACCACCTCGAGAACGGCGGCGACCTGGTCTGGGAGATCGGCAGCGGCTACTTCGGTGCGCGCACGAAGAGCGGCGACTTCGATCCCGAGATGTTCCGCGACAAGGCGGCGCAGGCGCAGGTCAAGTGCGTGTCGCTGAAGCTGAGCCAGGGCGCCAAGCCCGGCATCGGCGGGGTCCTGCCCGCGGCGAAGGTGACCGCTGAGATCGCCGAGGCCCGCAACGTGCCGAAGGGCGAGAAATGCGTGAGCCCGGCGTCGCACCGGGTGTTCCACACGCCGCGCGAGCTCGTCCACTTCATCGCCCGCATGCGCGAACTCGCCGACGGCAAGCCGACCGGGTTCAAGCTGTGCATCGGCTACCGGCACGAGTTCCTCGCCATCTGCAAGGCGATGGTCGAGGAGCAGATCACGCCGGACTTCATCATCGTGGACGGCTCCGAGGGCGGCACCGGCGCCGCCCCTCTCGAGTACGAGGACCACGTCGGCATGCCGCTGACCGACGGCCTCATGACCGTGCACAACGCGCTGGTCGGCGCGGGCCTGCGGGACCGTATCAAGATCGGCGCCAGCGGCAAGGTCGCCACCGGCATCGACATCGTCAAGCGGCTTGTCCAGGGTGCCGACTACACCAACGCCGCCCGCGCGATGATGCAGGCCGTCGGCTGCATCCAGTCGCAGCGCTGCCACACGAACCAGTGCCCGGTGGGCGTCGCCACCCAGGACCCGCAGCGGGCCAAGGCGCTCGTCGTGGCCGACAAGACCACGCGGGTCACGCAGTACCAGGCGGCCACCGTCGCCCAGGCCCAGCAGATGATCGCCTCGCTCGGGTTGTCCGGCCCGCACGAGCTGCACCCGGCCATGCTCATGCGCCGGGTCGATCACGTGCACACGCGCTCGTACTACGAGCTCTTCGACTGGCTGGAGCCGGGCGAGCTGCTCGCGGCCGCGCCGGCCGACTGGGCCGACGACTGGGCCGCGGCGAGTCCGGACAGCTTCCAGCGCCACGCGAAGGGACGTATCGAATGAGCACCACCGTCGCCGCAATGATCGTCAAAGCCCTGGCCGATCAGGGGGTCCGCACGATCTGGGGCGTGGTCGGGGATGCCCTGAACCCGGTCACCGAAGCGATCCGGCAGGAGGAGCGCCTCGAGTGGATCGGGGTCCGGCACGAGGAGGTCGCCGCCTTCGCCGCCGGCGCGCAGGCCCAGCTCTCCGGCACGCTCGGCGTCTGCATGGGCACGGTCGGACCCGGCTCCATCCACCTGCTGAACGGCCTCTACGACGCGAAGAAGTCGCAGGCACCCGTCCTTGCGATCTGCGGTCAGGTGCCGCTCGCCGAGATGGGCACCGACTTCTTCCAGGAGGTCGACAACGACGCCCTCTTCCGCGATGTCGCGCTGTTCTGCCGCACGATCACCTCGCCGGAGCAGGCGGTGACCCTGCTCGAGCAGGGCGTGCAAGCCGCCCTCAACGGTCCCGGCGTCTCGGTGCTCACGCTGCCCGGCGACGTCGGTGGGCTCGACCTGCCGAAGGGCGCCACCCCGCCCTCGGTCGTGGCGGCCCACCCGCCGACCGTGCCCGATGCCGCGACGCTCGACCGGGCCGCGGCCGTCATCGACGCGGCCGAGACCGTCACGCTGCTCGTCGGCATCGGTGCCCGCGAGGCTCGGGCCGAGGTGCTCGCGCTCGCCGAGCGGGTGCAGGCGCCGATGGTGCTCACTCTGAAGGCGAAGGAGGGCCTGGAGCAGGACAACCCGTACCAGGTCGGCCAGAACGGCCTGATCGGCAATCCCGCCGCCGCCACCGCGTTCGACGGCGGCGACGTGCTGCTGATGATCGGCACCGACTTCCCGTACCGCGACTGGTTCCCCGAGGGCAAGACCGTGATCCAGATCGACGCGCGAGCCGAGCACATCGGGCGGCGCACGCACGTCGACCACGGGCTCGTCGGGCACGCCGCGCCGACGGTGCAGGCGCTGCTCGACCGCCTCCGGCCCAAGGAGTCGTCGGCCCACCTCGACAAGAGCCGCAGCACCTACGACACGTGGCGCAAGCGCCAGGACTCGCTGACCGACCCCGACTTCGACGACAGCCTGATCGGACGCATCCGCGAGAAGTTCGACAACACCGAGCAGCGCATCCGGCCCGAGGCCCTGGCCCAGGCGATCGACCGGCACGCCGCCGACGACGCCGTGTTCACGACCGACACCGGCATGTCGACCGTCTGGCTGTCGCGGTTCGTGACCATGACGGGGCGGCGGGCGCTGCTCGGCTCGTTCAACCTCGGGTCGATGGCCAACGCGATGCCGCAGGCCCTCGGCGCCCAGGCGCTCGACCGCGGCCGTCAGGTCGTCGCGTTCTGCGGCGACGGCGGGCTGTCGATGCTGCTCGGCGACCTGATCACCGCCGTCACGTACCAGTTGCCGGTCAAGCTCGTGGTGTTCGACAACGGCCGCCTCGGCATGGTGAAGCTGGAGCAGGAGCAGGGTGGCCTGCCCGAGTTCGGGACGGTGCTGCAGAACCCGGACTTCGCCGCGGTCGCCCGCGCCATCGGGTTGCACGGCATCCGCGTCGAGGACCCCGATGGGCTCGACGGTGCCGTGCACGACGCCTTCGCCCACCCCGGACCGGTGCTGATCGACGTCCTCACCAACCCCGAGGAGATCTCCCTGCCGGGCAAGGTCAAGCTGGGCCAGGCCTGGGGCTTCGCGATCGCGAAGGTGCGGGAGACGGTGCTGAGCCAGGGCGACGGCTGACCCGTCCGGTCACGGCTCCGCCCGGCCGGGCGTCGGGTCGATCGTGAACACGCGGTCCATCTTGATCAGACGCAGCACCTGCAGGACCCGTTCGGTCGGGTTTCGCAGGACCAGCCGGGCGCCCACGTCACCCGCTGTGGCGTGCAGGCTGACGAGTTCACCGATCCCCGTCGAGTCGAGGAACGTGACCCCGGCCAGGTCGACGACGACGACCCGCACCGAGCGGTCGGCCAGGGCCTCGAGGGCGGGTGTCGTGAGTTCGGCGATCCCGTACTCGGCCAGCTCGCCCGAGACCGAGAGAACGGCGCGGTCACCTGACCGTGTGGACCGGACTGCGAGCGAGGTCATCCGAGAGTTACGTCCGTCCTCGTCCGCCGGGTGGGATCACACGTAGCAGTACCCGCATGACCGTCCCGCTATCCGTTTCGTCCTGCGTACCTGGTCACGATCAGGCACCGTTCACCGAGATCGTGCGGACGGCGCCGCCGAGCACGTCCCACTTGTGCAGGACGTCGCGGTAGGTGCCGTCAGTGACGAGCTGGCGCAGCGCGGCCGTGACCGCCGTGCGCAGCGCGGTGTTGTCCTTGGCGAAGCCGATGCCGTAGAGACCCGGCTCGTACTGGGCCGTGCTCGCCAGCTGGTAGTTCGGGCGCGTATGCGGGTCGGTCGTGAGGACGTCGGCCGGCGGGTAGTCCATCGGCAGCGCCGCGGCCTTGCCGATGCGCACCTGCAGGATCGCGTCGTCGTTCGTCGGCTCGCTCAGGACGCGGATCGGCGACGCGCCGCAGTGCGCCTGCAGGCGGGCGAGCAGACCGGCCTGCACGGTGCCGCTCTCCACCGCGACGATCTGCCCGCACAGGCTCTCCAGATCGCTGATGCCGTGCGGGTTCCCGCGCTGCACGACCAGCGAGGTCCCGGCCGAGAAGTAGTCGACGAAGTCGAGGGTGCGCTCGCGGTCGGCGGTGTCGGTCATCGCGCTCATGATCATGTCGGCCTGCCCGCGTCCGAGCATGCCGGGCAGCTTGGCGAAGTCGTCGTTGGCGAAGACGACGCGCACGCCGAGGACCGAGCCGAGGGCCGCGCCGAGGTCGGGCTCGAAGCCGACGATGGTCTTGCCGTCGGCCGCGAAGCTCGAGGCCGGGGCGTAGCTGGCGTCGGTGATGACCCGGATCTCGCCGCGCTGCCGCACCGCGGCCGGCAGGGCCGCGTGCAACGCGGCGTTGACGCCGGTGCGCGGCATCGCCCTGGTGTCGGCCGCGGCGCTGGCGCAGCCGGCCAGCGCGACGCCGGCGCCGAGCAGGCCCAGCACGGCGCCGACGCGGCGGTGGGATCTCGTCATGACGGGGTCACCTCTCCTAGCACGGAAGGAAGCGGGCTGTCGGTGCTGCGCCTGGCGGCGACGTGCGGACGCACCCGCGTCGCCGGCGCGGTCTTCGGGCGGGACGGCAGCAGCTCGGTCCACGGGGCCGGGCGGTGGAAGTAGTAGCCCTGGGCGAGGTCGCAGCCGACGGCCCGCAGCCACTCGGCGACCTCCTTGCCCTCGACACCCTCGGCCACGACCCGGCAGCCGATGCGGTGCGCGAGTTCGACGATCGCCTGCACCACGCTGCGATCGCCGACGTTGTCGAGCAGGTCGGCCACGAAGACGCGGTCGATCTTGAGCTCGCGGACCGGGAACTTGCGCAGCTCCAGCAGCCCGGTGGCGCCGGTACCGAAGTCGTCCAGCGAGACGTCGATGCCGGCGTCGGCCAGCGTGCGCAGGGCGGCCAGCGCGACGTCGTCGTTCGTGACCGCGGCGGTCTCGGTGACCTCGAGGATGAGATCGGCCGGATCGGCACTGGCGCGGTGCACCATCGCGATGACGGACTCGGCGAAGCCCGGCGCCGTGAGGTTGTAGGCCGAGATGTTGACCGCGACCGTCCAGGGCAGGCCGTGCCGGCGCCACAGGCACAGGTCGGCCAGCGCGCGTTGCACGACCCAGTCGGTCAGGGGGTTGATCAGGGTCGAGGCCTCGGCCGCCGGGATGAACTCGCCCGGGAACAGCAGTCCGCGCGACGGGTGCTGCCAGCGGACCAGCGCCTCGACGCTGACGATCCGACCGCTCGCGAGATCGAGCTTCGGTTGGTAGTGCATGACGAGCTCGTCGTGGTCGAGCGCGCGCTGCAGCTCGCTGTGCAGCTCGTGCGAGCGGGTGGCCGTGCTGCGCATGGTCTTGTCCCAGAACACGATCCGCTCGGCGCCACGCTTGCCGTGGTACATCGCGATGTCGGCCCGGATCAGCAGCTGCGACAGGTCGTGCCCGTCGTCGGGGAAGCGCACGACCCCGAAGCTGCCCTCGACGGTCAGCAGGGTGCCCTCGATGTCGACGTCCTCGCGCAGCGCGTGCTGGAGCCCGTCGAGCAGGGCGTGGATCGCGTCGACCTCGTCGAGGTCGGCCAGCAGGACGCCGAACTCGTCACCACCGAGGCGGGCCACCACGTCGTCGGTGCGCAGGCCGTCCTGAAGCCGGTCGGCGACGATGCGCAGCAGCTGGTCACCCGCGTGGTGGCCGAGGGTGTCGTTCACTTCCTTGAAGCGGTTGAGGTCCATGAGCACGACCGCGCCGCGGCGGCCGGGTTGGGCCAGTACCTTGCGCACGTCGTCGCGGAACGCCGCCCGGTTCGGCAGCTTCGTGAGCGAGTCGTGCCGCGCGTTGTGGGCCTGCCGCTCGGCGAAGCGGGTCAGCCGGCGGGTGACCGACCACGAGATCCCGGCGGTGGCGAGGTAGAGGGCGACGAGCCCGACCGCGAGCAGCAGGTAGGTTCGCCGCGTCTCGGCTTGGACGAGCGAGGCTATCGGCGCGTAGGGCAGGTAGAGCTCGAGTACCCCGGTGGCCTGGCCGTTGACGTCGGGCACGATCGGTTGCAGCACCCGGATGGTGTTCTGCCGCGGGTCACGCGGGTCGGGCACCACGGCGGCACTCACCCGCCCGTTCGCGGCCGAGCGGAACGCCGGGTCGCTGTTCGGCAGCGGGTCGGTCGCCGAGCCGTCGTCGGCGAAGACGATGCGCCCGTCGAAGTCGCGCAGGCGCAGCTCGGTGAGCGAGCCGGAGTAGACGGCCAGGTTGGTGGCGCGCTGCAGCGCCGCCTGCTCGCCGGCCGAGATGCCGCGATCGAGGTCGGCCCGACCGACGGCCGGCGCGATCGCCATCTGCTGGATCACCGCGGCCTGGGCCCGGCCTTGGGCGAGGGCACGGGCCAGCCCGGCGCCGCGCTCGTTGTTGACCAGCACGAGGGCCAGCACCGCGACGGGCAGCAGGCTGGCGCCCGCGTAGACCGCGAACAGGCGCGCGCCGGCGCGCGACGCATGTCGCGAACGCCCGGTGCCCTTGGCCACGCTGCCCCTATCGGCACGATTCGGGCGGAGGTGAGGCCATTCGCCGGGCCACCGGTGTCAGAGTCGATCTCTATCGTGCGCAAAGGACGCTCTCGCCCGGCCCGAGGAGGAACCGATCATGACCGACCTGCAGCAGTGGGTGGCCCCGACCTTCGAGGGGCTGGCCGAGTTACTCGCCGCGGCCCCCACCGAGGCGTGGCAGGCCCAGTCGTTGTGCGAGAAATGGCAGGTGCGGCACGTCGTTGCGCACGTGACCATGCCGGCGCGGTTCACGCCCGAGCAGTACGGCGCCGAGCTGGCCGCCGCCGGGGGCGACTTCACCGTCCTGTCCGATACGGTGGCCGCCCGCGACGGGGCGCTGCCGCACGACGAGCTGCTCGCCCAGCTCCGCTCACCGCAGCTGCACGCCTGGCAGCCGCCGGGCGGCGGGGCCGCGGGCGCGCTGAGTCACGCCGCGATCCACTCGCTGGACATCACGATCGCGCTCGACCGGCCACCGACGGTGCCCGACCCGGCCGCGACCGCGCTGCTCGAGCTGCTCACCGATTCGAACGGCGAGTGGTTCGGTATCGATCTCACCGGCGTCCGGGTGCTGGCCGGCGACACCGACTGGAGCTGGGGCAGCGGCGAGCCGGTGACCGCCGACCGGGGTGAGCTGATCGCCCTGCTGAGCGGCCGTACGCTGCCCGACGGCCGGGCGCTGCGCCGCCGCTGACCTCAGCGGCCGCCGCTGATCCGCCGGTCGCGTTGCTCGCGGCCCAGCCGGCCGTACGGGTACTGGCCGACGCCCGGGTCGCTCGCCTCGTCGAGCCGCTGCATCTCCTCCGGATCGAGCACGAGATCGGCCGCGCCGAGGTTGTCGGCGAGCTGCTCGGTGGTCCGCGCCCCGAGGATCACCGACGTGACCGCCGGACGCTGCTGGGTCCAGGCCAGCGCCACCTGGGCCATCGAGCAGCCCCGCTCCCGCGCGATCGTCTGCACGGTGTCGACGACGTCCCACGTGCGCTCGTCCGCGCCGCGGAGGTCGTAGGCCTCGACGCCGCGTTCGGGGTTCTCCCCCAGCCGGGTCGCGCCGGTCGGTCGGGCATCGCGTTGGTACTTGCCGGTCAGCCAGCCGCCGCCGAGCGGCGACCACGGCAGCAGGCCGAGCCCGTTCGCCGCGCAGGCCGGCACGATCTCCCACTCGATCTCGCGGGCGAGCAGGTTGTACTGCGGCTGCAGCGTCACCGGCGTGACCTGGTGGCGGTGCAACCCCACGTCGACGGTCTTCTGGAGCTGCCAGCCGGTGAAGTTGGACAGCCCGAAGTAGCGGATCTTGCCGGCGCTGACGGCGTCGTCCATGAACCGCACCGTCTCCTCGACCGGGGTGTACGGATCCCAGGCGTGCACCTGGTATAGGTCGATCGTCTCGACGCCCAGGCGCCGCAGCGACGCGTCCAGCGCAAGGGACAGGTGACGGCGGGACAGCCCCGCGCTGTTGGGCTCGTCCGTCGTCGGGAACCGGGCCTTCGTCGCGAGCACGACCCGATCGCGCACCGCCGGGTCGGCCGAGGCGAGCCAGCGCCCGATGATGGCCTCGGACTCGGTGCCGGCGTAGACGTCGGCCGTGTCGACCAGGGTGCCGCCCGCGTCGACGAACCGGTCGAGTTGCTCGTGGCTGCCGGCCTCGTCGGTCTCGGCCCCGAAGGTCATGGTGCCCAGGGCGAGGGTCGAGACGGCGCACCCGCTGGCGCCGAGGGTCCGGTAGCGCATGGCTGGCCTTCCGATTGACGTTCGGTTGACAACGACTCCTCGAGTCCTACCCAGCTGTCCTGCCCCGTAGCCCCCACCGACCCCGGTGACGGTGTGGTGACCGAATCAACCGGCCTGGACCTCGGCGGGCGGCCCCGTCGAGCGCGCTGCCTTCCGCACCTACTGAACGCTAGAGACGCCCGGCCCGCACCGAGTCGGCCAGCAGTTCGTAGGTGCGGCGGATGGCGGGCGATGCATTACGCAGGTGCAGGCGGTCGGCGACCGAGGTCGACGTCACCTCCCACAGCACGCGGTGGTGCATGTAGCCGACGTCGACGACGTCGATGTCGATCGACGCGCCGTCGGGCACCAGCAGCAGTTCGATCTCGAGGGCGAGGGCGATGTCCTCCGCGTCGAACGCGTCGAGGTCGCCGCTGAGCACGAGCGTCACGTGTCCGTCGTCGTGTTCGTGCCCCAGCCGCCACGTCGGCGTGACCTCGCCGACCGAGGCCGGGTGCCGTCGGGTCACGGCGGCGAGGCGGTCCTCGGGCACGCGGCTCCGGTCGAACCAGCACACCCCGACGACCGGACGCTGCGCCTGCCACCGGTCGGTGCGCTGCTCCCACTCCAGCCAGCGACCGAAGTCGACGTCGGTGCCGGTGAGCACCGCCGAGTTGTCGGCCACGACGCGGATCCCGCCGTAGCCGTCGGACAGCGCCTGATCCAGCACCGCGTCCCACTGGCGCAGCAGTCCGGCGCCGTCGCTCTCGCCGAAAGCCGCGTAGGCGGTGGCGTTGTCGACGACGCGCAACCGGCCGCTGGTGATCTCGCGGTCGAAGGCGCGGTACGGATCCCAGTCGGTCTCGGCCGTGTCGAGGCAGAGCACCAGCGCGTCGTCGGTCGCGGCGGCGGCGAACGCCTGCGTCGCGGTGCGCGCCAGCTCGGCACTTCCGCGGCCGACGGCGGCGACATGGTCGTGGACCCGGGAGGCGGAGATCCCGTCGACAATCGGGCCATAAGTACGCATACCTGGATCTTATGCCGGGGCGGCAGCGAACGTCGGCCGTTGGCGTGGAATCACCCGTTCTCGGCGCGGTGCAGTCCCGAAGCTGCGAGCGGCGGCAGCCGTCCCCGGCAGGTGGTCGGCTCCGGGTAGCCCGGCCCCGATCCGGGGTACCGCCTCGTCGTGGGCCTGATCATGGACAGCACCGTGCGACGCTTCGACCTCGCCGCATGACCCCACCCCGCACCCGGGTCTCACGTATCGACGAGATGCTGAGCCGTGCCCGCGAGGGGTGGGTCCGCATGACGCCGATCGAGGCCTGGCGGGCGGTCGCTCAGGGGGCCCTGCTGGTCGACACGCGAACCCCGTCGCAACGCCACGCCCAGGGCGAGCTGCCCGGGGCGCTCGTCATCGATCGCACCGTCCTGGAATGGCGGCTGGACCCGTCCAGCGAGGTGCGCATCCCCGAGGCCCGGCCTGACGTGCGGGTCGTCGTCGCCTGCCGGCAGGGGTACAGCTCGTCGCTCGCCGTCCGCGATCTGCGTGCGCTGGGGATCGATGCGACCGACATCATCGGCGGCGTCGAAGCCTGGTCGGCGGCGGGTCTGCCGACGCATCACGACCCGGCTGACGAACGGCCGTAGGCGGGAGGATGCCGGCGGCGAGCCAGTGCCTCGCGCCGGCCGCTCGGGTCCTAGCGGCCCGCGGTGACCTGCGCCGTCGACGGGCTGCTGATCAGGCCTGGGATCTTCTGATTGATCTCTCGCGTCTGCTGCAGCGTTTCCCGGGCGACAGCGAGGAGCTGCTCCTGGACCGCCTTGGACTGGCGCAGGGTGGCCAACGTGGTGACGGCGACGTCGAGCGCGGCCTGCCCGGTGCGCAGGGTCTGCGCGGCCAGAGTGAGCGTGCTGCGAGCGAGCGTGACGGCGGCCTGCACCTGACGTCGGATGCTCTCGACCGTGCCGGGCAGTTCTTTCAGGGGGCCCAGCGCCGCCACGATCTGTCGAACCGTGGTCAGGGTGGCCGTGGTCTCGCGGAGCAGGTCGTCCGTGTGCCGGGCGGTGACCTCGGCGACGCGTTCGGAGTCATGCGCGATCGTGAGGCCCTGCTGCTGGATGACCAGGGACTGCTCGGCGATCCGGAGCTGGGCCGTGGCCTCGGCCAGGGTTCGGCGACCCGTGGCCAGCGTCAGGTAGATCCCGTTGCGCGACGAATGCAGATCGGTACGGACGTGCGCGATGTCGTTCCGTGCGCCCCGGGCCGGACCGAAGATCAGGGCGGCGATCGCGCAGGCGAGCAGCACCACGATCACCGCCGACGCGATCAGGTTGCGGCGCTTCGGACGCATCGCGCGAGCCATTGCGAATCTCTCTCGCGCAGGCAGCCGCGCTGCGGCCGTTTCCACGCGTGGCACCGCATCGAGGCGTGCCGGGCAGTGGAGCAGGCGGCCGGGTTTGGACCTGCACTACTCAGACCTTGCCAGACTGCCCGGCAACGTCGCGCAGCTAACCGGGCGGGCCGGGCCGGGTCAGGTGCGCAGGCCGAACCCGTAGGCGTAGAGCGGGTCGTAGTTCGGGTCGCCGACGTTGATCGGCTCCTGCGCGACGGTGCGCGGCCAGGTGACCGGCAGTGTGCCGGTGTAGTGAGCGGTCCCGAACAGGTCGTCGGCCACGCCCTCACCCTCGCTGCCCGGCAGCCACGCCGCCACGAGCGCGTCGGTCTCCTTCAACTGCTTCGGGTCGATCTGCAGCGGACGGCCCGACACCACCACGACGATGCACTTGGCCGCAGCGGCGCAGACGCGGTCGACGGCGGACTTGTCCGCGCTCGAGAGCTGCATGTCCTTCACCGGGCGCGGCACGTTGTGGTCGCCGGGGTCGTAGGCCCATTGCGGGCCGTTGACGTCGCCGAAACCCTCGGAGTACGGCGTCTCGCCGACCACGACGACGCCGGTCGCGCCGTGTGGCACGGGCGCCGACGCGGTCGCGCTGTATGTGACCCTCGCGTGCCCGGCGTGCTGGCGGATGCCCTGCAGGATCGTCGTCCCGGGGATGACGTTGGTCGATCCGCCCTGCCAGGTGAGCGTCCAGCCGCCGGACTGGTTGCCGATGTTGTCGGCGTTGCTGCCCGCGACGTAGATCGTGCCGCCGTTGCGCCGGATCGGCAGCGCGTGCTTCCGGTTGCGCAGCAGCACCTGCGATTCCTGCACCGCCCGGCGGGCGATCGCCCGGTGCGCGGCGTCGCCGACCTCGGGCAGTTGCGTGCGGTCGGTGTACGGGTGCTCGAACAGCCCGAGCTCGAACTTCTTGGTGAGGATGCGGCTCACGGCGTCGTCGATCCGGGCCATCGACACCTGGCCGGTGTTGACGGCGTCGGTGAGGGCGGCCTCGAAGTCGGCGAAGTTGGACGGCTGCATGAACATGTCGATGCCGGCGTTCACGCCCAGCACGACGCGCTGCTCGAAGGTCGTGCCGGCCCCGGGCTGGATGTGGTCGATGCCGTTGTAGTCGGAGATGACGAAGCCGTCGAAGCCCTCCTTGCCCTTGAGCCAGCCGGTGATCAGGTCCCGGTTGCCGTGCATGTTCGTGCGGGTGGTGTCACCGGTGAACTGCACGTCGGAGTACGACGGCATGACCGAGCCGACGTGGTGCTGCTGCACGGCCGGCACGTAGGGCGCCAGCGCGAGCCGGTCGAACGTCGCGCGATCGACCTGGTCGACACCCTGATCGATCGGGTAGTTGCCGGTGGTCTGGTCGTTCGAGCCGGTGCCGTAGGTGGTCAGCCCGTCGCCGGCGAAGTGCTTCGCCGTGGCGAGCACCCGGTCGTTGTCCTTGAGCTGTCCGGGACGGCCCTGCAGCCCGTCGATCGCCGTCTCCATCTGCTCGACGAGCGCGGGCGTCTCCCCGAAGGACTCGTACGTGCGGCCCCACCGGTCGTCGCGCGCGACGCAGATGCACGGTGCGAACGCCCACTGCGGGCCGGTCGAGCGGGTCTCGGAGGCGGCCACGTGCTCGGCCGCGGCCACGAGCGCCGGGTCGCGGGTGGCGCCGAGTCCGATGTTGTGGGGGAAGACGGTGGCGCCGTACATGTTGCCGTCGCCGTGCACGGTGTCGATGCCGTAGAGGATCGGGATGTGCAGGCGCGATGCCAGCGCGGCGCGCTGATAGCGGTCGACCATGTCGGCCCAGGCGGTCGGCGTGTTCGGCGTCGGGACGGATCCGCCGCCGGACAGCACACTGCCCAGGTTGTCGCTCGCGATGATCGACGGGTCGCTGTCGATGGACGCGCGCTCGGCCTGCGTCATCTGCCCGACCTTCTCGGCGAGCGTCATGCGCCCGAGCAGGTCGGCGACGCGTTGCGGGACGGGCCGGGCGGCGTCCTCGTAAGCGGGGGTGTCGGCCTGGGCAGGCGCGGCCACGGCCACGGCCACGAGCGGCGACGCCAGCAGGACGCCGGCAACGGCGGCGCGGGCCGCGGATCGGATGGTGATCGTGATCACGAACTGCCTCCTCGATCGGCGAGCCGTCGGCGCGGTCTTCTCGACGCACAACGGCCAGAAGTCGTTTCTACCCCTAGATGTCCGGATTTGTCATCAGTCCGAACGAAATGGACATCCGCTCCCCCGCCCCTCACCCGCACACCTCCGCAATGTCTACCGAAACAGTAGAGATAGGCGGCACAGCCTGGAATACCTGCCGCTGGAGGGCACTTCCCCCGCAGGTAGATTCGCCGGGCCGACGTCGTGACGGCCCGAACGCCCAGGGAGAAACGCCCATGTCCGCTATGCCCCGAATCGTCCCGACCGCGCTCGGCGCCGTCCTCCTGCTCTCCGCCTGTGCCGCGCAGAGCACCGGTTCGTCCTCCACCAGCAGCTCCGGCAGCGCCTCGGTGTCCGCGTCCGGCCCGGCCGCCGCGTCGGCGTCGGCCGCACCGACCTGCACGCCCGCCACGCTGAAGACGCATTCGGCGGGCACCCTCACCGTCGCGACCGACAGCCCGGCCTACGAGCCCTGGTTCGTCGACAACAAGCCGGCGAACGGGAAGGGATTCGAATCGGCGGTGGCCTTCGCGGTCGGCAAGCAGCTCGGATACACCCCGGCGCAGGTGAAGTGGACCCACGCGTCCTTCAACAGCGTCATCGCCCCGACGCCGAAGGCTTACGACTTCGACATCAACGAGGTGTCGATCACGCCGGCGCGGGCCAAGGCGGTCGACTTCTCGAGCGGCTACTACGACGTCGCGCAGTCGGTGATCACGCTCGACAAGAGCAGGATCGCCGGAGCCACCACCGTCGCCGGGCTGCAGAACGCGAAGCTCGGGGCCCAGCAGGGCACCACGAGCTTCGACGCGATCAAGAACGTCATCAAGCCGCACCGTGCGGCGTCGGAGTACCCGACCAACGATCTTGCCGTGCAGGCGCTGAAGAACGGTCAGATCGACGGCCTGGTCGTCGACCTGCCGACCGGGCTGTACCTGACCTCGGCCGAGCTCACCGGCGCGAAGATCGTGGGACAGCTGCCGGTGACCGGCACGCCGGAGCAGTTCGGCCTGGTGCTGGGCAAGGGCAGCCCCCTCACCGGGTGCCTGACCAAGGCGGTCGACGCCCTGCGCGCCGACGGCACGTTGACGGCGCTGCAGCAGAAGTGGCTCACCACGAGCGCCGGCGCACCCGAGCTGAAGTAGTGCCGCTGATGGAGGCGTGGTCGCCGTCGGCGCGCCAGCACGAGCGCGACGCGTTCCGGCGCCGTCGCACGCGCCGCTCGGCGCTGATCGCGACGGCCAGCACGGTCGTCTTCTTCGTCGCGGCCGCGCTGGTCGTCCGGTCGACCCCGGGCTGGCCGCGGGTGCGGGACAGCTTCTTCGACTTCCACCGCGGCTGGCAGATCCTGCCCGGGCTGCTGCGGGCGCTGTGGATCAACGTGCAGATCATGCTGATCAGCGAGGTGCTGATCCTCCTGTTCGCGCTGATCATCGCGTGGTTGCGCACGCTGCAGGGGCCGGCGTTCTTCCCCATCCGCTTCCTCGCGACCGCCTACGTCGACATCTTCCGCGGGCTGCCGCTGCTGCTGGTGCTCTACGTGATCGGCTACGGCCTGCCCGGCCTGCGCCTCACCGGCGCACCGAACAGCCCGTTCGTGCTCGGCATCATCGCCCTGGTGCTGACCTACACCGCCTACGTGGCCGAGGTCTTCCGCGCCGGCATCGAGTCGGTGCACCCGAGCCAGCGCGCCGCCGCCCGCTCGCTCGGGCTGACCCACGGCCAGTCGATGCGCTTCGTCGTCTTCCCGCAGGCGGTGCGACGCGTGCTGCCGCCGCTGCTCAACGATTTCGTGAGCCTGCAGAAGGACACCTCGCTGGTGTCGATCCTCGGCGTCATCGACATCGTCCTCACCGCGCAGAACGACACGGCTCAGGACTTCAAGTTCGTGCCCTACGTGATGGCCGGGCTCGTCTTCGTGGTGCTCACCATCCCGCTCGCCCGCTTCACCGACTGGGTCGGACGCCGCCAGGGCTGGCGCGGCGCCGTGGGGAGCGTCGTGTGAGCGCGCCGCTGCTGTCGGTCCGCGGCCTGCGCAAGGCGTACGGGAAGTCGGTCGTGCTGAACGATCTCGATCTCGACGTCGCCGAGCACACCTGCACCGTGCTCATCGGCTCGTCCGGTTCGGGCAAGTCGACGTTGCTGCGCTGCCTGAACCTGCTCGAGGTCGTCGACGACGGTGTCATCGAGCTCGACGGCGTCGACATCACCGACCCGCGGGTCGAGGTGAACCGGATCCGGGCCAAGGTCGGCATCGTGTTCCAGGCCTTCAACCTGTTCCCGCACCTGAGCGTCCTCGACAACGTCGCACTGGCTCCGCGCCGCGTGCACGGCGTGGCCCGCAGGCAGGCCGAGGACGACGCCCGCGCGATGCTCGATCGGGTCGGGCTCGCCGCGAAGGCCGGCGCCCGGCCGGACGAACTCTCCGGCGGCCAGCAGCAGCGGGTGGCCATCGCGCGGGCGCTGGTGAACCGTCCCCGGCTGATGCTCTTCGACGAGGTCACCAGCGCCCTCGACCCCGAACTGGTGGCCGAGGTGCTCACCCTGATCGGCGAGCTGAAGAACGAGGGCATGACGATGGTCGTGGCCACCCACGAGATGGGCTTCGCCAGGAAGATCGCCGAACAGGTGTGCTTCCTCGACGGCGGGCGCGTGCTCGAGAGCGGCACCGCCGAGCAGGTCTTCGGGGCGCCGAGGGCCGAGCGCACCCGGCAGTTCCTCGGCCGCATCGAGGAGGCCGGCCGGCTCTGATGCGGGCTCAGCCGGTGTCGGCGGCCAGGCCGGCGCTCGCGATCCCGGCCACCGCGGCGGCCTCGTCGTTGTCGGAGTTGTCGCCGGAGATGCCGACAGCACCGAGCAGCGCGCCGCTGACGTCCCGGACGAGGACGCCGCCCGGCACCGGGACGAGCTTGCCGCCGATGGCCGCGGTGGCGGCCGCGACGAAGTACGGCTGCTGCTCGGCGCGGGCCATGATCGCCCGCGAACCCAGACCGAGGGCGAGCGCACCGTAGGCCTTGCCGAGCGCGATGTCGAACCGCCCGATGGACGAGCCATCCTCGCGCTCGACCGCGACGATCTGCCCGCCGGTGTCGAGCACGACGACGGTGAGAGGCTTGAACCCGCTGTCGGACCCGTGGGCCCGGGCCCCGGCGATGATCGTGCGGGCGGTCGCGAGATCGAGACTCATGATCGGTTCCCTTCCTTGAGCGCGCGGCGGTGCGCGTGCAGGATCGGCTCGGTGTAACCGCTGGGCTGCGCGAGCCCGTCGAAGATGAGCGCTCGAGCGGCGCGGAACGCGGGGCCGTCGCAGCCCGGCGCCATCGGCGTGTACGCCGGGTCGTCCGCGTTCTGCCGGTCGACGACCTCGGCCATGCGGCGCAGCGCGGCGTCGACCTGCTCGTCGGTGACGACCCCGTGCAACAACCAGTTCGCGACGTGCTGGGAGGAGATGCGGCAGGTGGCGCGATCCTCCATCAGCGGCGTGCCGTGGATGTCGGGCACCTTCGAGCAGCCGATCCCCTGGTCGACCCAGCGGACGACGTAGCCGAGCACGCCCTGCAGGTTGTTGTCGATCTCGGCGGCGATGTCCTCCTCCGACAGGGTGTCGGGGCGACCGAGCGGGATGGTCAGCAGGTCGGTCAGCGACGCGGGCGCGCGCGACGCGAGCTCGCGCTGCCGCTCGGCGACGTCGACCTGGTGGTAGTGCAGCGCGTGCAGGGTCGCTGCCGTCGGTGACGGCACCCAGGCGCAACTCGCCCCGGCGGTCGGGTGGTTGATCTTCTGCTCGAGCATCTCGGCCAGGTTGTCCGGCGCGGCCCACATGCCCTTGCCGATCTGGGCCCGGCCCCGGAAGCCGCAGGCGAGGCCGACGTCGACGTTGTTGTCCTCGTAGGCCTTGATCCAGGCCTCGTCGCGCATCGCGTTCTTGCGCACCATCGCGCCGACCCGCATCGAGGTGTGGATCTCGTCGCCGGTGCGGTCGAGGAAACCGGTGTTGATGAAGGCGACGCGGTCGCGCGCGGCGTGCACGCACGCACGCAGGTTCGCCGAGGTTCGTCGCTCCTCGTCCATGATCCCGATCTTCATGGTGCGCGCCGGCAGGCCGAGGATCTCCTCCACGCGCTCGAACACCGCGCAGGCGAATGCTACTTCGTCCGGCCCGTGCATCTTCGGCTTGACCGCGTAGACCGAGCCGGTGCGCGAGTTCCGCAGCCCGGACTCCGCGCGCACGTCGTGGACGCTGCCGAGCCCGCAGAGCAGCGCGTCGAGCAGGCCCTCGGGCACCTCGGCGCCGTCGGCGTCGACGATCGCGTCGGTCGTCATGAGCAGGCCGACCTGGCGGACGAACAGCAGCGAGCGCCCGGGCCGGGTGATCTCGTCACCGCCGGCCGTGCGGTAGACGCGGTCGGGGGCGAGCGAGCGCGTGAAGGTGCGGCCGCCCTTGGTGACCTCCTCGCTCAACCGGCCCTGCATGAGCAGCAGCCAGTTCCGATACCCGAGCACCTTGTCCTCGGCATCGACGGCGGCCACGGAATCCTCGAGATCCATGATCGTGCTCACCGCGGCCTCGACGATCACGTCGCGAACACCGGCCTTGTCGGTCGCGCCGACCGGATCGGAGCGGTCGATGGCTATCTCGAGGTGCAGACCGTGGTGCACGAGCAGGATCGCGTCGGGATCGGTCGGCTCGCCCGCGTACCCGACGAAGGCCGACGGATCGGCGAGCCGCAGGTCGTCGGCCCGCAGGCCGTTCTCGTCGACCCGGTAGGAGGAGACGTCGGCGTGCGAGCCGCCGGCCAGCGGCACGTGCTCGTCGAGCAGCGCGCGGGCCCGGGCGATCACGACCTCGCCGCGCACCGGGTTGTACGACGTGCCCCGCTCGCGGCCGTCGTCCTCGTCGATGACGTCGGCGCCGTACAGCGCGTCGTAGAGGGAACCCCATCGCGCGTTGGCGGCATTGACGGCGAAGCGGGCGTTGAGCAGCGGGACCACCAGCTGGGGGCCGGCCTGCACCGCGATCTCGGGGTCGACGTCGGCGGTCGTGATCTCGAAGGGTTCCGGCTCGGCGACCAGGTAGCCGAGCGAGCGCAGGAACCCGACGTAGTCGTCGCCGGTGTGGTCGTGGCGATCGATCGCCGCCTGCAGCTCGTCGCGGCGGGCCAGCAGTTCGCGGTTGCGCGGCGTGAAGTCGCGGAACAGCGCCTCCGCGCCGGCCCAGAACTGCTCCGGCGACACTCCCGAACCGGGCAACGCCTCGTCGGTGACGAAGCGGTGCAGCACACCGGCGACGCCGAGGCTTCCGACCTGGATGCGGTCCGACATCGATTGCTACCCCATTCCATGATATGGAATATTGATTTCAATCAACGCTAGAGAGGGCGGTGTGCGGTGTCAAACCTCGACCGCGCCGCCGAGCCGGCCGGCGTGCAGTCGGTGCTGCGGGCCCTCGACGTGCTCGAAACCCTGGCCGATCGACCGGGCGGCTCGACCGTGGCCGACATCTCGAGCAGTACCCGGCTCCCCATGGCCACGACGCATCGCCTGCTGCGCACGCTGGTCGACCGCGGGTACGCGCTGCAGCTCGCCGACCGCCGGTACGCCCTCGGCCTGCGCCTGGTGACGCTCGGCTCAGCCGCGAACGTGCTCCTCGGCAGCGGCGTCGAGGCCGTGCTGCGCGATCTGGTCGACGAGCTCGGCGAGACCGCGAACGTCGCCCTGTTCACCGGGTACCAGGCCGAGTACGTGGCCCAGGTGCCGTCGCGTCACTCGATGCGGATGTTCACCGAACTCGGCCGTCGCGTCGACCTGCACTGCACCGGGGTCGGCAAGGCGATGCTGGCCCGGCTCAGCGCCGACGACGTCGCCGCGGTCGTGCGCCGTCGCGGGCTGCCGCGACTCACCGAGCACACCATCGGGACGCCCGAGGAGCTGCGGGCCGAGCTCGCCCGCATCACGTCGCGCGGCTTCGCCGTCGACGACGAGGAGCAGGAACTCGGCGTGCGCTGCGTCGCCGTCGCGATCGAGGTTGCGAACCTGCCCTGGCTGGCCGTCTCGGTGTCGGGCCCGACGGCGCGCATGACCGACGCCGTCATCGAGCGCGCAGCGGCGCTGCTGCAGGGCGCCGCGACCCGACTGGCCGCGGAACTCGACGGCACGCGGTGATCCGCCGTCCGGTCAGAGGTCCCGTGGGTGCGCGTCAGGAGCAGCGGGTGTCGGTGTCGAGGGCGGCGAGCCCGACCCGGGCGCTGACGAGCAGCCGGCCCGGATGACTCGTCTCGATGCGCAGCCAGTGCCCGGGACCGGCGAGCACGCAGCCCCGACCTCGGGTGACCGACCACATGCTGTTGGTCCTGATCCGCACCGTTGCCGTGCCGGCGCGGGTGAAGTCGAGTTCGAACGAGGCGGCACCGAGGTTTCGCAGGGTGGCCGGACCGGTGACCATCGGGCTGGGTGAGCGCACGCGCCAGACCTGCCAGTTCGCGTCGTGCCAGGCGGGTCGGAGGTAGGTCGGGGGGTCTCGCAAGAGGGCTTGCTCGGCCCGCCCGCCGAAGTCGATCGGAGCGGTCGGCAACGCGACCATCGACACCGCGTTGTCGTCGAGCCACTGGCGGTAGCCCGTCGCGGTGAGGGGTCGGTAGAGGACCGCGTTGACGCTCATGTCGGTCTGCCGTTCCCAGCCGCGAGCGATCGGGAAGGCGCTCGCCACGTACATCGCCTCCCAGTGCTCCCGCGTGAAAACGACCTCGAGCCGTCCGGTGGTCGGGTTCTGGCCGCGGAGGTAGGTGAGCAGCCCGCGGTAGTAGGGCCGGGCCTGCGACGGGTCACCCGCGCCCCGCCCGACCGAGGTCAGGGCCGGCCACGACGACCACACCGCGGCCAGGACGACGAGCGCGACGGCAACCACGGGCCGCCGGAGCCGGCCCCGCACCTGCGGCCAGGTGTGCCAGATCAGCGGCAGGGCGACGAGTTGGCCGAGACGGACGAGATTGCCTCCGAGCGGGTTCGGCACCAGGAACACGACGATCGCGACGGCGGCGTAGACGAGGCCGAACCGTCGCAGCGCCCGCATCGACCTCGACGGGACCACGATGCACAGCCCCGCGAACAGCAGGGTCCACAGGAGGCCGAGGAACGTGTACGGGAACGGGCCGCCCCCGCCGCCGAGCAACGACGAGACGGTGATGCCGGCCAGGGCGGCCGCCAGCGGGTACGCCCGTCGCCGCCCCCACCCGGCGGCGACCACCGGGATCGCCAGCAGGACGAAGGCACCGGCCAGCGGGCTGCCCAGCGAACTCAGGCCGGCGAGGCAGGCGGCGGCGAGCCGGCGGTCCGACCGCACCAAGGCGATCGCCCACACCCCGGCGGCGACGCCGAGGAGGTAGGGCACCTGCCCGATCAGCAGGTCCGCTCCGAGCACCAGGCACACCGATGCGTGGTAGCCGGCCCGGCGCCGCGGCGAGCCCGCAGGGGCCAGGCGGAACGCGCCGAGGGCGGCCACCACGGCCGCGAGCAGCCCGGTGAGCGCGGCGCCGAGGACGCCGCCCACGACCGGGTAGATGACCGAGTAGCCCGGCAGGGCCTGCCCGGAGTACCACTGGTTCGTCCAGGCGGTCAGCCCGTTGTGGGCCGCCGACCAGGCCCGGAACTCCTGGGCCGGCCAGTCGGGACCCCATCGGGCCGAGGTGGCGATGGCCACGCCGGCGAGCCCGGCGGCCAGGGCGGCGGCCGGGCCGCCGATGCGCCGTCGGAGCACCGACTCCGACGACGTCACAGGGCCCCCGCGCTGCGCAGCCGCCGGGCCGCGACGATGCCGACCAGGGCCGGGATCCAGAACGTGATGACGCGAAAGATCATGACCTCTTCGAAAGCCTGTCCGGCCGGTATGTCGGCGGCGACGAGCACGCCGATCAACGCGGTCTCGGTCGCCCCCAACCCGGCCGGGATCGGAATGGAGTTGCTGGCCGCGGCGCCGACCATGAACCCGATCACCAGGCCACCCACCGACGCGTCCGGCCGGGGACCGGGAAGGGCCGACGTCGTCAACGCGAAGGCGACGGCCAGGATCACGGTGGTGCCGGCCGAGGCGGCGAGCAGGGTCGACAACGCTGCCGGTCGTCGGGCCAACCGGCCGACCGGCTCCAGGAACCGTCCGACGTGCCGGGCGGGTCGCCCGTGGCGGCGGCGCCGGATCAGCACGCCGATCGTGGCCGCGAGCAGACCGGCGGCCACCCAGACGAACGGCGCCTGCGACGTCCGCAGCAGGGCATCGACGCGGCGGAAAAGGGACCGGACCTCCCCCGGGCCGCCGCCGAGGCCGACGAAGCGGCCGCCGAGCGCGAGCGCGGCGAACGCGAGCAGGTCGGCCACGCCCCCGAGCACCGTGAGAGCCGCGACCGCGCCGATCGCCGTCGCCGTGGCGAGCCCGGCCCGCTTCACGAGGTAGCGGGCGATGACCGCCGAACCGCCCAGGCCGGCCGGTGTCAGACGGTTGGCCGTCGAGGCCGACAGCTGGACGAGGATGGTCTCCCGCAGCGGCGTGCTGACGCCGGCCGCGGCCCGCGCCGCCACCGCCGCAGCTAGATAGTGCAGCGCCGCCAGCCCGACGACCATCGCGAGGACGGGCCAGGCCAGCCGGCCCAGCAACCGAACGGCCCCGGACAGCGCCGACACGACGTCCACCCGCGCGTCGCTGTCGGCGGTCACGCTGCTGATCACGAACCCGGTCGAGACGATCGCCGCGGCACCGACCGTGACTAGGAACGGGCGTCGCCGCGCCACCCCGGCGGCGTGGCGACCCATCGCCGCGACCCGAACGGCCGGCGCCGGCCGTGCCCGGTCCTGCGTGTGATGCATAGCCCGACCGACCAATCGCTTCCATCCGCCGGGGTTGCTCACCGCCAGCGCGCGGCACCCGGCCCGCGCTCCCACGCTGAGTCACCTGACGCTAGATCGCTGGTGACCGCCCGACAACGCCGATCCGGAGGAACAGAGCAGATTCAGACCGAAGCATCAGCGCATCATCAGCGAACCGACGCGCACGACGTCCGGCTTGCTGAGAGCCGGCACCGGTCTCCGGGATGGGTCGTGGTGGCGGTCGCTAGCCTCCGCCCAGGAGCAAGTCGGATCAGGGGCGGGGCGGACAACGCGTGATCGAGGCAGTCGGCCTGACGAAGGTCTACGGGGACAAGAAGGCGGTCGACGATCTGACGTTCGACGTCCGGCCGGGGGTGGTCACCGGTTTCCTGGGGCCGAACGGGGCGGGAAAGTCGACGACCATGCGACTGCTGCTCGGCCTCGACCGTCCCGACGCCGGCTCGGCGCTCATCAACGGACGCCGCTACGCCGACTACCCGGCACCGCTGCGTGAGGTCGGGGCGCTGCTCGAGGCCCGGGCGGTGCACACCGGTCGCTCGGCCCGCAACCACCTGCTGGCCATGGCCGCCACGCACGGGATCCCGCGGTCCCGCGTCGACGAGGTGCTTCGGCTCGTCGGCCTCGACGGCGTGGGCCGCAAGCGGGCAGGTGGCTTCTCGCTGGGCATGGGTCAGCGGCTCGGTATCGCGTCCGCGCTGCTCGGGGACCCGGGCACCCTGCTCCTCGACGAGCCGGTCAACGGTCTCGACCCGGAGGGGATCCTGTGGGTGCGCACGCTGCTCAAGCAGCTCGCGGCCGAGGGACGTACGGTGCTCGTCTCGTCGCACCTGATGAGCGAGATGGCGCTGACCGCCACCGAGTTGCTGGTCGTGGGGCGGGGTCGGCTCATCGCCTCGGGCACCGTCGACGAGCTCGTGCACCGCGCGTCGTCCGACGCGGTGGTGGTGCGGACCCATGAGGACGACCGCCTCGCCGCCCTGCTCGCGGGCGAGGGCCGGACGGTGCAGCGAACCGGCACCGAGACCCTGACCGTGAGCGGCATGGACAGCGAGTCGATCGGGGTGATCGCGGCCCGCGAATCGATCCCCCTGATCGAACTGACCCCGCAGCAGGCGACCCTGGAGGAGGCGTTCATGGAGATCACCCGTGACTCGGTCGAGTTCCACGGCAGTCTCGGCGCCGACGTGGCACCGGCCGTCTCCGGACCGCTCGCATGAGCGCCGTCATGACCCGTGAGGTCGATCCCGGCGCCGGCCACGTCACCCTGCCCCGGGTCATCCGCTCGGAGTGGATCAAGTTCCGCACGCTGCGCTCGTCGATGTGGAGCCTGCTGGTCGCGGTCGTGATCATCGTCGGGCTCGGCACCCTGTTCAGCGCGCTGCGGGCCCATCGCTTCAACCAGCCCGGTCCGGACGGTGGCCCGCGCCTCGCCGATTTCGACCCGACGACCATCAGCCTGCGCGGCGTCTTCCTGGCCCAGCTCGCCATCGGGGTGCTCGGCGTGCTCGTGGTCACCGGCGAGTACAGCACCGGCATGATCCGCTCGTCGCTGGCGGCCGTGCCGCGGCGGCTGCCCGTCCTCGTCGCCAAGGCCCTGGTGTTCGCGCTGGCGACGCTGATCGTGAGCGAACTCGCAGTCCTTCTCGCGTTTCTGCTCGGCCAGCAGGCGCTGACGAGCACGCACCTGCAAGCGAGCCTCAGCACGCCCGGGGCGTCCCGGGCCGTCGTCGGAGCCGGCCTCTACCTCACCCTGATGGGACTGCTCGCCGTCGGGCTGGGCACGCTGCTGCGAAACACCGCCGCCGGAATCGCCACGTTCGTCGCCGTCGTGCTGGTGCTGCCCCTGATCGCGAACGCGCTGCCCGACCCTTACGCCACCGACGTCGGCAAGTACCTGCCCCTCAACGCCGGCACCCAGATCATGTCCGTCGCCCACCCGGATCCGACCCTGCTCGGCCCGTGGGCCGGCCTCGGCGTCACCGCGCTCTACGCGGCCGTCGCGCTCGTCGCCGGTTCCGTCGTCCTCAAGCGCCGCGACGCCTGAGACCGGAGCACCCGTCAGGGCGTCGCGAGGTAGCGCTGCAGGGCGTCGAGCCGCTCGTCCCAGTCGTGGGTGAGTGCGGCGAGGAACTGCTGGGCGACGTGCACGGGTGCGGATCGCAGCCGGTAGCGCACTCGCCGGCGCTCGCCGGGCTCGGCCGTGACCAGGCCGGCATCGGTCATGAGCGCGAGGTGCTTGGCGATGGCCTGGCGGGTGATCGGCAGACTGGCGGCAAGACCGGTCACGGTGGACGGCCCGCCGGTGGCCAGGGCGCTCAAGATCGTGCGGCGGGTCGGGTCGGCGAGAGCCACGAAGACCTGCTCGGCTACGGCCTCGATGTCAGGCTCCATCGACGTATTCCACCAGCTCGGCCAGCTCTCGCGACCAGCCGTCCCGGTGCGAGTCGTAGGTCTCGCGCCGGGTGTCGACCGGAAGCTGGGCGAAGCCGGTCTCGACGACCCGGAGCAGCGTGCCGTCCCCGTGCGGCTCCAGCGTGAACTCGACATAGGTGCGGCGGGGGTCGTCCTCGGGGAGGTCGGGCAGCCGCCAGGTGTAGGCGAACACCACGGGTTCCTCCACGCGCTCGATGCGCAGGTCGACCGTCATGCCGCCGCCGAAGGTCAGCGTCGCCGCACCGCCGGGTCGCAGGTCGATGCTCGCCCGCTCGCCGAACCACGCGCTCAGCCCCTCGGCCGTGGTGACCGCCTGCCACACCTCACGCGGAGCACGGGTCAGGCTGACCGTGCGCTCGATGCGGTCGGGAAACGCCATGACTTCCTCCTGGTGTTGAGCGACTCTGCATGCCGGCGAACGATCGTCGACGCCGGACCGTCCCAGGGACCGGGATCAGCGGCTCTGCTCGGCGGCGCGGCGGGCGAGGTCCCGCGGGCTGCGGTTCGGGGCACCCGGACCACCCTCGGCCAGCTCGCGGAGGCTGGTGCCGATGAAATGATCCCAGCTGCGGCTGCACATCTCCTTGCACTCGAGCTCGTCGTTCAGGCCCCGGTGCTCGAAGTCGAGCTCGCAGGAGCCGCCGTCGAGCGCCGTGATGGTGAACGTCGGCTGCGTTCCGACCCAGTCCGGCATGAAACTGCACTCGACCACGGTCCAGCGGACGATCCTCGGGCGGGTCGCCTCGTCGACGCGGACGAGCAGGGGCGGCTGATCCGCCACCATCGGGAACCGTAGCTCGCCACCGGTCAGGCCCGATCCCGTGACCGGGCTCCACCATGCGGCGAGGGCCTCGACGCTGGTGACCCGGTCGAACACGACATCGGCCGGGGCGTTCACCCGGACGGTCGTGAGGTAGTCGGTGCTCGTGCTGGACATGTCGTCTCCTTCGACTGATGATCTGATGCAACCTGATGGTTGCCAAACCATATGGCAACCATCAGGTTGCGTCAACCTGAACTGCCACTCGCCCTCGCTGCACCACGCAATGGATCATGGGATCGGACGGGTGGCAGGTCATCGTCCGAGGAGCAGACCCTTGATCGCTTCGGCAGTCGCCACGGCTCGACCCGATCGTTCGACACGGCGCGGACCCGTGCGATCGATCGCGACGACGGCCGCCGTGCTCGTCCTCACCTTGGTTGCCGTCGGCTGCTCGAGCGCCGGCTCGCGAAGATCCGAGGTACCCCCGACACCGGCGCCGATCAGGCCTACCGGACCGAAGACGAGCGTGCCGGCGGCGGCGGTGCGATCGGTGCACGTGGGCGGCTTCCTCGACGGCATCGCCTACAGCAACGGCACGATGTGGATCAGCGATCTCGACGGCAATCGGGTGATCCGCCTTGCCGCCGAGGACGCTCGCCGTCGCCCGGACATCGCGGTACCCGAAGGACCACTCACCGTCGTGGCGACGGAACGGTCGGTGTGGGTTGCCAGCTACAACGGTTCGGTCGTCACCCGATTCACGTCGGCGAACGGGGCACGGGACGCCACCATTCCGACCCCGGGGCCGCGGCCCTGCGGCCTGGTGGTGGCGGCAGGACGCCTCTGGGTGCTCGATCAGAGCGACGGAAGCGCCGGTACCGCAGACGTCGCCGGCGCAGCCTTGACCCGCTTCGACCAACCGGCGCGGGCCGGATTCGCCAGCGGGGGCTTCGGGGCGATCTGGGTCCCCGATTTCAGCGGTTCCTCCCGGACGGTCTCCCGTATCGATCTTGCGTCTCGCGCCGTCCGTCGGATCGCCGTCGGCAATCAGCCGATCATGGCCCTGGCCGGCGGGGACAGCGTGTGGGTGTCCAACACCGTCGACGCGACGGTCACCCGGATCGCCCCGCGGACCGGAGCCGTTCGCGCCACCATCCGGGTCCCCGGTGGTCAGACGGGCGGGCTGGCCTTCGCGCGCGGTGTGCTCTGGGTGGCCTCGTACGGCGGGGCGTCGGTCGCGGCGATCGACCCACGCTCAGGCGCCGTCCTGGGCACGGTCGCCGTGCCCGGACCGGCCGAGAACATCGCCGCGGACCCGGCCGGGAACCTGTGGGTGACCCAGGCCGACGGCACCGTCACCGAACTCCGCCCTCGCGTCGGCTCGCGCCGATGATCGGCCGGCCGTCGGAATTCAGTGGGCGGGGACTCGCGGTCGTCGACCTCTACGGCGCTCGTGGCACCGCCGCGCGGCGGTGGGCCGTGCTCGTCGAGTTACCGGTCGGCGCGCTGACGGGTGTCGTCCTCGGGGTGTTCCTGCTCGGTCAGGGCGGTGCGACCGGGTGGATCGGCGGGTCCTGGGTGCTCGGCGTCGGCCTCAACTATCTGTCGCTGAGCGTGCACGCGCTGCAGGTGCGTCGGCCCGAGCGGCTCGAAGCCGAGATCCGGCTTCTCGACGACCTCGACGCGGCGAGGCGCTATTACAGCGTCGCGCAGGTGCGTCTGCTGATTCCGGGCTGGCTGCTGTTCGTGGACCTCGCCCACCGACGCCCCTGGACCTAGGCATCGATCCGGGCGAGGACGCCGCGGAGCGACGTCACGCTGCGCGGGTTCCACGACTGCAGAACCCGTCCTTGCTCCCCCGACTGGACTCGAACCAGTAACCCTTCGAGTTGATCTTGGTATGTCGCGCCGTATCGAATAGTGACGCAGAATCCCTACTACATAAGGAACTCAGCGATCCTCGTGTCGCTGTTGAGCGGCTCGTATCGACCCGTGACGCGCCATAAAAGATGACTAAAAGATGACTCACAAGAGGCGACGCACTCTCAGAGATGACCGCAGAATTCGATCGATGGGCCTACGTGGCCAACCTGACCAGTCGAGCCTGTCCAACGCCCTCGTCGAGTCGGTCATCACCAAGATCCGCCTACTCACCCGGCTCGCATTCGAGTTCAGATCCGCGACCGCACTCATCGCTCTCGCACTACTCAGCCCGGAGGCCACCGACCCGTCCTACCCGCCCGACTCGACCCACAGATCAGTCAGTAGAGCCAGAAATGTGGACCGACCAGGACCGCTGAATCTTGACAGATCAGCGCCGCGGCGGCGGCCCTCCTGCAAGCGGACAGCGGACAAGCGGGCGAGCGGGCGAGCACAGATCTCGCCGCTGACATGTCGCTCGCAACCGTCGATCTCGCGCACGTCGCCGGCACGGGCCCGTGGTGCAGATCGGTCGCTAGGTGTGCGGCTGAAGTCGCATCAATTCAATCAACAGCAAGATGCGAACGTGTCCGCTTCGCGCAGGAGTCGGCGTCCGAGGTGATCCTTCCGGATTGAGTGCCGCGGTGGAACGATGACCGGCATGTCCAGCACGATTCGGGCCAGCGGTGCCGGAAGCCCGCCACCGTGAGCTGGCGCGTGCGGTCGCGGACTCGTCGGCAGGAGCCACCTGCGCCGGCGGAGTTTCCGACGTCACCGGAGCTGGTCGCGGTGCAGTCTGCGGCTCTGCCGACCGGCGATCCGGTCGACGATGCTCGGGCCGCGGTGCGCACCCGTCAGGTACGGCTGGGTCTCACAGTTCTGGTGACTGAGTGCGCGAAAGAGGAAGGCTTCGGAGAGCGTCCGGTGTCGGCCGCGGTATTGCTCCGCCGTGGTCCGGACGGCGCGATTGCGACCGACTCGTGTTCAGTCGCCCACACGGTCACCGGCACCAACGCTGCGTTGGACGAGTGGTTGAGGGCACGGCTCGCCCAGGCCGGTTCGACGGCCATCGTGCTTGGCCGGGCCCACACGGGGACCGGGCAGATCGGGCGGTTCGAGTCCGTCGGGATCGTCTTCGCGGAGTTCGAGGACTCCGGCGGCCGGTTCTTCGCCGGGGCGATGCAGTATCGAGTCGGCGACGGCGGTGTCGAGTGGGGCGTGTTCCGCGAGCAGAGCGGCACGGACCGCCGGCCGCGGGTGTGGCCTCAGCAGCCGCAGGTGCCCTGGCCGGCGGCGGACGCGCCGCTGCGGGCCGAGGTCGAGCGGGCAGATGCGCTCATCGAGCGGTATTTGCGCACCGGCGCCTCGCTGTTCGACCTCGACGCGGCGATCGACACGTGCGCGCAACTGCGCCGCCGGTACGTGTGCTCGCCGGACTCGCCGTCGGCATCGATCGTGCTTACGGTGCAGGCGCGCGGCATGCTGGCGCGCTACCAGCGCATCGGTGATCCCACCGACGTCGCGGCGGTGCTCGACCACCTGCGTTCTGTCGTGGACGACGCGGGCTGCCCGGCCGACTGGCGCTCCGCGGCGGTGGCGACCTTGATCAGCGCCCTCAACGCCGAGTATCACCGAGCAGCGGTTGCGGAGGTGCTCGACGAGGCGGTGCAGATCGGCGAGCACCGGCTCGCGGAGCTGGGGGGCGACACCTTGGCCGATCCGGATGTCGCGATCGCGCTCGGGCGCGCACTGCTCGACCGGCACGTCCGCTACGGACTGGCCGATGACGTGTTGCGCGTCCAGGACCTCATTGGAGGGCTGACGAAGGTCAGCTGGACGGATGTGCCCTGGTCACCCGGAGCGTTCGACCTACTCGGCGTCGCAGCGGGGCGCAAGGTCGGGACGCTCCCGGATGGTGGCCTGCGGATGGCGCGCATCGCGTTCGCCCAGGTGGTGCAACGCCAGGACCAGGGCTACGAATCCTTCCGCTACCTGGCCGCCTACGCCGGCGAACTGGTCGCGGCATACCGGCGTGACGGCGAGGCCGAGGTGCTGCGCGAGGCGCTCGGACTGCTCGCGGATGGGCTGGATGTCGATCAGCCGGAGTTGACTCCGCGGCTGTCGTGGAGCTCGCCGTACCGCCGCACCCTGACCGAAGTCTGGGCGGAAGCGCTACGCGCGGCGCGCGACGCGGAGCCGGAGCTGGCCGCGCAGTTCGACCCCGGTGCTCACCGACTCGTGCGAGCGCTCGAAGAGCTCGTCGAGTTCGCGCCCGCCGACTCTCCTACCCGCGCGAGCGCGCTGCTCGGCCTAGGCAGCGAACGGGCGTTTCGCGAGGACTGGCCCGGCTACCGCGACGCGATGATCGCCGCCAGCGCGGCATGGGACGCGTCGTTCGCGACGTCGGCAATCGTCGGCCGACTCGGCATGGCCGATCTCGGACTGACGGTGTGCCGCCGCACCGTCGACGCGTACTGGCTCAACGCCAACCACAGCGACGACGCGGAGGTCGGCGAGCGCGATCGCTGGGCCGGTGTTGCGGCCGGCGAGGCGGCGAAGTCCAGGATCTACACCGAATCGATCAGCCGGGCCGACCTCCCCGCTCCCCCGCAGATATCGGACGAGCTCATCGGCCGGGAGCAGGAACTCGTCCGGCGGCTGACCGCCATCGACAACCACGACCTCGCGGCCGAGGCGGGTCTGGACCGGGTACGAGCGCGCGCTGACGCGAAGCTCCGGACCGACCTGCACATCGAGCTGACCGAGGTATGGACGGCGATCGCGGAGCTCGGGCCGGAGGCCGCCCGATACGTCGCATCTCGACGCGGCGAGCCGCTGGACGGCCCGAGCCTGCGCGAGCTGGTCGCCGGCCTCGGGCCGCGGACCGCGTGCCTGACGATGCTCGAGGACGACGACGCCGTGGAGTTCGCTCTCATTGACTCCGTCGAGCTGGAGCCGCGACTGATTCGGGTCACCGACCGCGACTTCGTTCGCACGAGCGCGAGCCGGATGTGGCGCGAGCTGGCCGTGAGCCGTGGGCGGGACCGCGGCCACACCTGGCTGGAGCACTGGCCGGACATCCTCGAGCTGATCGCACGCTTCACCGCGGACGTCGACCGGCTCATCGTCAGCCCCCACGGCGCCGGGTTCGCGCTGCCGTGGGCCGCGCTGGCGCGTGAGCTCGACATCCGGACCGGACGCGAAGTCGCGGTCGTCACCGAGCCGACGTTGGCTGCACTGCGAGTGCAGGCCCGGACCGATGGTGTGGGTCCCAGCCTTGTCATTGGCGATCCGCTCGGGGATCTTCCGCACGCGGCCGGCGAGGCGGACGCGGTTGCGGCCCTCCTCGGCGTCGCGCCCCTGGTCGGAGCTGCGGCTTCTGTCACCGCCGTCGAAGCCACGGCACCGGTCGCGCGGATCGTCCACGTCGCAGCGCACGCTGCGTTCGACGAGAGCGATCCGTTGCGGTCGGCCGTGCGGTTGGCCGACGGTGAGTGGACCGCGCGTGCGATCCTGCAGTCCCGGCTGCGGGCCGAGCTGGTGGTCCTGTCGGCGTGCGAGTCCGGCCGGGCGCAACCGCTGCGCGGCAGTGAGGTCGCCGGGCTCGGGATGGCGCTGCTACAGGCCGGTGCGCGACGGGTGATCACCACGTTGTGGCCGGTCGACGACGAGGCGAGCGCGGTCTTCATGGCCGCGCTGTACGAGGCGCTGTCGTCGGGCGCTGACTGCATCGACGCGATGCGGAGCGCCGCCGACGGGCTGCGAGCCGACGCGCGATTCCGGCACCCGTACTTCTGGGCCGGCTACACATTGATGGGCGATCCGGCGGGTGGCCTGCTACTCGCGCCGGCTCTTCGGGAGGAGGAAGCGGTCCTATGCTGATGCCGGAACAGACGGTGGACCAGGCTTGGTGGGCCGCGCCGCTGCGCCTCGATGAAGGCACGGTACGCCGCGCGCCCGGCGCCGACCTCAGTGCCGCCCGCGACCTGCCCGAAGTTCGGATCGAGCCGCACCGGACCTTCGCGCTCGACGAGATCGACGGCGCGCCGGCACCTCCGCTCGACTCGACAGAGCGTTACTTCGTCCTCCGCTTCGACTTCTCGCTGCGGCCGAAACCGAGAGTGCGCATCGAGTGGGCTCGGTTGCGGGTGGAGTTGGTGAGCGACGCCGCGGGCCGCCACGCCCGGGCCGAGGACCTTCATCCGCGTCTGGTG
>NZ_DASYFV010000038.1:0-61625 GCF_036000465.1 Jatrophihabitans sp.
TCGCGGTGAAGCCGGTGAAGCTGAGCTCGACGATCGAGGTCACCGAGTGGGAGCAGGACTCGGTCATCGCGTTCGACTCGATCAAGGGCTTCACGAACCGGTCGACGTGGCGCTTCAGCGCCGCGGGCGAGGAGCACACCAGGATCTCGGTGGTGTTCAGCTACGAGCTGCCCGGCGGGCTGGCCGGGCGGGCGATGGGCCGGGCGCTCGAGCCGATCGTGGCGCTGTCCGTGCGGCACAGCGACCACAACCTGCGCAGCCACATCGAGGCGCGCCACCTCGGGTGACGCGCTATCCGGCGCTGCGCATCCGGTGCACGTACCGCAGAGTCTCCGGCTCGAGGTCGTCGCCGGCGGCCAGCAGGTCCGGCACCAGTTCGGACTCGAGGGTGAGCGCCCGGAAGACGAGGGCGATCGAGACCGGGTGGGTCGGGCGGTGCACGACCTCGATCGTGTCGCCGGCCGCGATCTCGCCCGGCGTGATCACCTTCAGGTAGGACCCGGGTTCGGAGTGGCCGATGTTCACCGAATCGATGCGGGGCATGCTCGCGACGCTACCGACCCACGGCGACGTCTTTGACCGGATCGTCGTGCGCGATGTGGGCGAGTTGCGTCCAGATCATCACGACGAAGAGCGCCGAGCCGATGAACGCGAACCAGAACGGCGCAGCGATGCCGAGGTGGTCGGCCAGCACGCCCCCGACGGCCGATCCGAGGACCAGGCCGCCGTAGACGAAGAAGCTGTTCACGCTGCCCACCCGCCCCTGCAGCCCGAGCGGGACCGCGCGCTGCCGCACGGTGATCGACGTCGTGCCCCAGATGAACGCGTGCGCACCGAACACGAAGAAGATCGGCATCGCGACGGCCGGCGACGTGGTGAGCGCGAGGCCGAGATGGGTGAAGGTCTCGATGATCAGGCCGGCCCGCATGATGTTGCCGAGGCTGACGTGGCGGATCAGCCGGCCGTAGGACAGCGTGCCGATCAGGCCGCCGGCGGCCGAGACCGTCGTGACGAGGCCGAACCCGACCGCGCCGAGGTCGAGCCGGCGGGTCGCGTACAGCACGAGCACCGACCACGCGGCGCCGAACGTGATGTTGAAGATGAAGATCGTCAGGACGAGCGTGCGCACCGCGGCGTGATGACGCACCCACCGGAAGCCCTCGGCGACGTCGTGGAGCAACTGGTTGTCGGTCGCCCGAACGTGCGCCGGCAGGACGAGGCGCGAGACCAGCAGGGCGCCGACCGCGACCAGCACCGCCTGGGTGACGAAGGGCGAGGCCATGCCGGCAGCGAAGAACGCCGCTCCGATCGGGGGGCCGGCCAGCTGGTTGACCGCGATGAAGCCGACCTGCAGGCGGCTGTTGGCGATGGCGAGGTCGTCGCGGTGCACCAGCATCGGCAGCAACGTGCTCGTGGTGTTGTCGGCGAACACCTCGGCGGTGCTGAGCAGGAACAGCGCGAGCAGCGCCAGGCCGACCGTCACCTTGCCGGTCACGATGGTGGTCGCCAGTAGCACGAGCACCACGGCCCGGGTCAGGTCGGCCGTCACGACGATGCGCCGCCGGTCGACCCGGTCGGACAGCGCCCCCGCGGCCAGGCTGAACAGCAACGGCGGCAGCCATTGCAGTGACGCACCGGTCGCGATGAGGAACGGGCTGCGGGTGAGCGACGCGACGAGCAGCGGTCCGGCCGCCAGTGCGATGCCGTCGCCGGTGTTGCTGAGCCAGGACGACGCGAGCAGCCGCCGGAACCCGGTGCCGAGACGCGGCGGGGCCACGATGTCGACGAGGGTGCTCACAAGATCTTGAGGCTATCCGAGGGATCTATCGCGTTTACAACGTCGATTACCGCCCGACCGGGCCTACCAGTGCTGACCGACATGCTCCACGATGACGAGGGGTGGGGGCGGTTCGATCCGGAGGACCGGCGTCAGGCGAGGGGCGGGATCACGTGGGGCCGGGACCACGGCCGGGGTGGCGTGCGAACTCGATGCGGCGCCGACCGAGACGATGACCGCGAACCCCGCGATCCCGAAGGCCCTGCGGCCCGACCAGCTCCGGCCGGACTCGTCCGCACCCCCGTCGATCGTCGCGCCGATCATGTCGACAGCGTCGGAGGCGGGGCGCGCCGGTGACAGGTACCAACGTCACGCAGATCATGTCCAACGACCCGTAGATTTTTCTGCGCGCCCGGCAGGACTCGAACCTGCAACGTCTTGATCGCGTAGTCATATCCGGCCGATCTTGACGGCATCCGCGATTCCTCGCCGAGGACGCTCGAGGCCCCGTATTCATTGGGCTGGATGGGTTGGCTGGTGACAGCTCGTGCCGGACTTCTTGCGGACTAACGGAGATCAACAAACCTCACGGTATGTTCGCGTAACGACGCTCGACATCCTCCCGGCGTCTAGTCATACTTATGACTATGTCCGAGTTCGCCTCTGTTGCCGACGCCAAGGCGCACCTGTCGGAACTGGTGGCGCGGGTTGGCTCGCAACATGATCGCGTCACCGTGACCGTCCATGGCCGGCCAACGGCGGTCCTTCTCGCCGTCGATGATCTCGAGGCACTCGAGGAGACCATCGCGGTGCTGTCCGACGCCGCCGCCCTGCGCGCGCTGAGCGAGGCCGACGCGGAACTCGCTCGCGGAGAAGGGGAGAGCGGGGACTCGCTGGCGGCCGCGATGCGCGCGCGCCGAACCTCTGCGTGAGCGCGGCCGAGCAACGATACGAACTGGTCATCGCCCCAACCGCAGGCAGGCGACTGACCGAACAACTACCCGAGGCGGTGGCCTTCGCCGCCTACGAATTCATAACCGGTCCACTGCTCGACAACCCGCACCGAGTCGGCAAGCAGCTCCGACCCCCCCTGAGTGACCGCCACAGTGCCCGACGCGGCACCTACCGCGTGATCTACCGGATCGACGACACCCGGCACACGGTCACCGTCGTCGGCGTCTTCCCGCGTTCGGACGCGTACCGGGCCACTTGACGGGCTCAGCTCCCGCACGAGATCGATGCGATCATGCCGATGAGAAGTGGCAGGGCCGAACATGATCAAGAGCGTGAAGGGCTGCTGCCGCGACCACAAGTTGCCCTTGACGGCTGTCCGCCCGCCCGGTCGATGTCGACCCTGAAGCGTCCGCGGCACGACACACCGACGGACCTGCGGCAGCGGGTTCAGCGTCAGCGGGCAATGGCCCTCGGCGATCGCTCACGCCGCAGTTGAAGTCGTCGTTGCTTACGGGTTGACGTTGAGTTTCTCGGTCGGTTGTCCGGTGATCTCGCCGATGAGGTCGAAGTCTCTGTCCAGGTGCAGGACGACCAGGCCGGCGAGCTCGGCGGTCGCGGCGACGATGAGGCCCGGGACCGACGGGGCGCGATGTCGTCCGGCGTCGGCCAGCAGGGTCTGAACCTCGATGGCGCAGTGCGCGATCGCCGGCGTCTGGTCCTCGAGCGGCATGGATGCCAAGGGGCACGGCGCAGGGTCCGGCCCGGAGCGGGCGGAGTAGCCCATCTCGAGTCGGGTGACCACCGCGATGCGGACGAGCGCGCGGTCGACGCGGTCAGCCCAGGTCTCGGCGTCGGGACTGCCGTCGAGCCGGGCGAGGGCGGAGGTGTCGATGAGCCAGCCGGTCACTCCCACGCGGCCTACATCACCTCGTCGTCGGCGAGGTCGGCGAAGGTGGCGGCGCAGGTGTTGAGGTCGGCGACGGTGACCGGCGCGGATGCGGTCGCGACTTCCTGGGCGAGGCGGCGCGGCAGGTACTCCGAGCGCGAGAGCCCGAGGCGCGTGGCCCGGGCGTCGACTGCCGCGATCACGTCGTCGGGGACGTCGCGGACAAGCCGATGCGATGGACTCGGCGCGGGCTGCTACGGACTTTTTGCGGACCAAGGCCGACGTTGTCTATCCGATGAGTGGGGAATCCGGCACTGGAGGCCAGTGACTCCGGGGGATGAATTGCGCGCCCGGCAGGACTCGAACCTGCAACCTCTTGATCCGTAGTCAAGTGCTCTATCCGTTGAGCTACGGGCGCTTTTTCGTACCGACGGGCCAGTCTAGCTGTTGACCCACGACGACCCGAACGGGCCATCGGCGGAGGCTCCGGGATTCGAACCCGGGATGGGCTTTAGACCCAAACCGCATTAGCAGTGCGGCGCCATAGACCAGACTAGGCGAAGCCTCCAAGCGGCCGCGAAACGTGCAGAGCCACCGGGCGGAGAGCCTACAAGGTCCGCCGGGCGCACTCCACAACGCACCCGGTCAGACCCGTCCGAGCAGGCGCTTGAGCCGGTTTGGCCGGACCAGGAACGCTTCGGCCTCCATGGCCGCGATCGCGATGCGCGGGATGTCGCGCGAGCTCGGGAAGGAGATGAAGCGCGGCTCCCAGTAGGGACGGAACTTCACGTTGAAGCGGTAGAGCGACTCGATCTGCCACCACCGCGACGCGAACACGAGCAGCCAGCGCCAGGCCCGCAGGATCGGGCCGGCGCCGATCTTCTCGCCGCGCTCGATGGCGTCGCGGAAGACGGCGAAGTTGAGCGAGACGCGGCGCACGCCGATCTCGCCGCAGCGCTGCAACAGCGTCGCGATCATGAACTCGTTGAGCCCGTTGTCGGCGCCGCGGTCGCGACGCATGAGGTCGAGCGAGAGCCCGTCCGAACCCCACGGCACGAAGTGCAGCAGCCCGGCGAGCGCGCCGTCGCGGTAGGCGGTAGCCACGACGCAACGGTCGTCGGACGGATCCCCCAGCCGCGACAGCGCCATCGAGAACCCGCGCTCGACGGTGTCGCCCCGCCACGCCTCGGCGGCGTCGCGGAGCGCCTCGACCTCGTCCTGGCCGAGGTCGGCGACCCGACTGACCCGGACCTCGTAGCCGGCCCGCGCGACCCGGGTGCAGGCCTGCCGGACACCGCGCATCGGGCGTCCGTCGAGGGTGAAGTCGGCGACGTCGACGATGGCCTCGTCGCCGAGCTCGATCGCCGAGAGGTCGCACTCGCGCTTGAACACGGTGGCGCCCAGCTCGCTGCAGCCCATGACCGCGGGCGTCCAGGCGTTGGCCTCGACGAGCTCGCGGTAGGCCGCGATGGCACCGGGCCATGCTTCGGGGTCACCGATCGGGTCGCCACTGACGAGCGCGACGCCGAGCACGACGCGATAGGTGATGGCCGCCTTGCCCGACGCCGACCAGACCACGGACTTGTCGCGCCGCAGCGCGAAGTAGCCGAGGGAATCGCGCTGCCCCTGCTTGACCAGCAGGGCCCGCAGCCGCTCCTCGTCCTCGTCGGAGAGCCGGGCGATCGGCTCGGCCGGGCGCAGGGCGAGCAGCGCGACGACGACGACGGTGGTGAGCGCGAGCCCGAACAACGTGATGTGGATGATGTCGTTGAACCGGTCGCTGCGCAGATTGACCGGGCCGTCGGCCCCGACGAAGGCGTACAGGACCTCTTTCAGGCGACCGGTGAAACCGGGGCGGCCGATGATCTGGTGCGGGTAGAAGTACAGCAGGGCGAGGCCGTAGAGCGTCGAGACGACGAAGGCCTGGAGGAAGACGCGCAGCGCGAACCAGCGGTTGCGCGGGTCGGATGCGGCGGTGAACCGCGAGCGGGCCGAGATGAGCAGGACGAGCAGCACGAGGCCGACGATCGCCTCGCCGTAGCGCCGCTCGTCGCGGAAGACATGGGCGAGGACGAGGGCGGCGCTGACGATCACGGCCGCGCGCCAGGCCCGCCGCTTGCGTTTGCGCAGGGCGGTGGCCAGGCGCATGAGCAGCAGCCCGGAGACGAAGACGATGGCCGTGGCGGCCGAGCTCGCCGGCACCGGGATGACCTGGGTGACCGCGTGCACGCGGAACCGTTCCCCCACGAACAGCGCGTCGACGATGGTGAGGACGCCGAGCAGCAGGGCGATGCCGGCGATGAGCCCGGGCGCCCTCCGCAGATAGCCGTCCCACAGTCTGGTCTGGCGGGGCGGATCCGTCACGCCCCCATCGTGCCGCACCCCCTGCCGCGGGACGCGGCCGCCGGGTTCGGACCTCTCAGCGGGCCTCTCAGCGGGCCTCTCAGCGGGCCTCGATGAGGGGGATGAACACCTGCTCGATGATGGCGGTGATGTCGGCCTCGCCGAGTGGCTCCCGCTGCAGGATCACCCGGTGGGTGAGGACGGCCGGGATGACGTCGGCGACGAGCGCGGTGACGGCGTCGGGCCGCACCTCGCCGCGCTCGACCCCGCGCTGCAGCAGCCCTAGCAGGGCTGCGCGCCGCGGCGCCTGGAACCGGTCGTCGATGAGCTGGGCCAGCTCGGGATCGGCCGCGGCCTCGCACTTGATGGCCCGCACGGCGTCGCCGGCGGGGCTGGTGATGACGCGCGCGATGGTCCGCGCCACGGTACGCAGGGCGTCGGCCGTGGTGACCGAGTCGTCGGGCTCGAAGGGCATGCCGCACTGGGCCGGCGTGGGCAGCCCGGTGCACAGGGCGTCGGTCACGAGATCCTGCTTCGTGGGCCACCGTCGGTAGATGCTCGCCTTGCCGGTGCGGGCCCGGGCCGCCACGCCCTCGACGCTGAACGCGGTGTAGCCGACCTCGGTCAGCTCGGCGTAGGCGGCCTCGCGAATGGCGTCCTCGAGCGCGGCACCCCGCTTGCGCTGGGGGGTGTTCGCCTCGGTGACCGGCGCCGTTCTCGTGGCGGTCATGCGTTGTCAGACCCCTCTTCCATGCTGTGCCCGTGCTCGCTCGTCGCGAAATTCGGTTGTCCGTGGCGAGTTCATAGTGCACGGTTGCGTTCTCTAAAGGCCAGTCCTAGTCTAGCTCGATAGTGAACGCGACCGTCCACTAAATCCGAGGTCGCCGTCGCACCGCCCTGAACGGAGAAGTACCCGTGACCGACACCAGATCCACCGCCGGCGTCACTGTCGGCTCGCGCGGCGCCCCGGCCGGGGGCGCGCGCCGTCACGCCCACCCCGGCCTCGTCCTGATGGTCATCGCCGGCGCGCAGATGATGGTCGTGCTCGACGGCACGATCGTGAACATCGCCCTGCCGTCGATGGGCCGCTACTTCGACAAGAGCCAGACCGACATGACGTGGGCGCTCAACGCCTACACGCTCGCGTTCGGCGGCCTGCTGCTGCTCGGCGGCCGCATGGGCGACATCCTCGGCCGGCGTCGCATGTTCATCGTCGGCCTCGGCCTGTTCAGCCTCGGCAGCTTCCTGGCGGGCGTCGCGGTGAACTTCCCGCTGCTCCTCGCCGGGCGCGCCATCCAGGGCGTGGGCGGGGCGATCGCCTCACCCACGGCACTCTCGCTGATCACCACCGAGTTCGAGGAAGGCGAGGCCCGCACGAAGGCCATCGGCGTCTACGCCGCGGTCTCCGGCGCGGGCGCCGCCCTCGGCCTGCTCCTCGGCGGCGTGCTCACCAACTACTTCAGCTGGCGCTGGGTGCTGTTCGTCAACGTCCCGATCGGAATCGCGCTGATGGTCGGGGCGTACACCTACCTGCACCAATCAGAGCGGCTCAAGGGGCGCTTCGACGTCGTCGGCGCGCTGCTGTCGGTGGCCGGAATGGTCGCCACCGTCTACGGCTTCATCCACGTCGCGCACAGCGGGTGGAACAACGCCGAGACCTACACCGTGTTCGCCGCGGCGGTCGTGCTCCTGGCGTCCTTCGTGATCTACGAGGCCAAGATCGTCGCCGAGCCGATGATGCCGATGCGCATCTTCGAGAACCGCACCCGCAGCGGCTCCTACCTCGTGATGTTCGTGGTCGGCGCAGGCATGTTCGGGATGTTCTACTTCATCACCTTCTTCGTGCAGGGCGTGCTCGACTTCAGCGCCCTGCGGACCGGCTTCTCGTTCCTGCCGGTGGCCCTGACGATCGGCGTGGTGTCGCAGGTCGTCGCCCGCCTGCTGGGCCGGGCCGGGCCGCGCCCCCTGCTGATCCTCGGCACGGTGCTCATCACCTGCGCGCTGCTCTGGTTCTCGCGGGTCAGCGCGTCGTCGGGCTACGCCGGCACACTGCTGCCCGGCATGCTGGTGCTCGCCACGGCGATGGGCTGCCTGTTCGTCCCGCTCACCGTCACCGCGGTGTCCAAGGTGCGCAACACCGACGCCGGCCTGGCCTCGGCCCTGCTCAACGTCGGCCAGCAGGTCGGCGGTGCGCTCGGCCTGTCGGTCATGACCACCGTGTTCGGCACCGCCGGGCGCAACTACGCGAACACCCACAAGCCCGATCTGCTGAAGGCGGTGGGGCAGTCGACCGGGGGCGATCAAGCCCTGGCCGGGAAGATCGGGCAGCGCCTCGCGCAGGCCGGCAACAACGGCATCCAGCCGGCCGACATCAAGAAGTTCGTCGCCGGGCTGCCGGCCGATCAGCAGTCGAAGGCCACCAGGTTCTTCACCGGCCCGTACCAGGACTTCACCCACGGCCTGCTCGCGCACGCATCCGGTCAGGGGTTCCTGACCGGAGCCGGGTTCGGCGTGGTGGCGATCATCGCCGCGATCACGCTGATCCAGGTGAAGAAGAACGACCTGCCGTCAGGACCGATGGCCGCGGCCGCTGCGTAGGCAGGGGCTCGCCGTCAGCACTCGATGACGTTGACGGCGAGCCCGCCGCGGGCGGTCTCCTTGTACTTGATCTTCATGTCGGCCCCGGTCTCGCGCATCGTCTTGATGACCTTGTCCAGGCTGACGATGTGCCGCCCGTCGCCCCGCAGCGCGATGCGGGCGGCGTTGATCGCCTTCACCGCGGCCATGGCGTTGCGTTCGATGCAGGGCACCTGGACGAGCCCGCCGACCGGGTCGCAGGTGAGCCCGAGGTTGTGCTCCATACCGATCTCGGCCGCGTTCTCGACCTGCTCCGGGGTGCCGCCCAGGACCTCGCAGAGCGCCGCCGCGGCCATCGAGCAGGCCGAACCGACCTCGCCCTGGCAGCCGACCTCCGCGCCGGAGATCGAGGCGTTCTCCTTGTAGAGCACGCCGATCGCGGCCGCGCAGAGCAGGAAGCGGACGATCCCCTCGTCGCCCGCGCCGGGCACGAAGCGCACGTAGTAGTGCAGCACGGCCGGCAGCACCCCGGCGGCGCCGTTGGTCGGGGCGGTGACCACCCGGCCGCCCCCCGCGTTCTCCTCGTTGACCGCGAGAGCGAAGAGATCGACCCAGTCCATGACCCGCAGCGGATCGGTCGCGAACGTCTCGCCGCACAGGCGGCGGTAGAGCTCGGGGGCGCGCCGCGGCACCTTCAGGCCGCCCGGCAGGGTGCCCTCGTTCGTCCACCCGTTCTGGACGCACTGCTGCATCACCGACCAGATCTCGAGCAGGCGGGCCCGGATCTCGGCCTCGGATCGCCACGCCTGCTCGTTGGCGAGCATCACGCCGCTGATCGGCAGGCCGGTCTCGGCGCAGCGGACGAGCAGCTCGTCGCCGGAGCGGAACGGGTGCGGCAGCGGGGTTGCGTCCGGGGTGATGCGGTCGGCCCCGGCCGCCGCCTCGTCGACCACGAAGCCGCCGCCGACGGAGTAGAAGGTTCGCTCGCGCAGCAGCGCGTCCCGCGCGTCGAAGGCGAAGAAGCGCATGCCGTTCGGGTGGTAGGGCAGGCTCTGCCGCCGGTGCAGCACCAGGTCGTCGTCGACGAGGCGGGCCGCGTGCTTGCCCAGCAGTTCGATGCGACCGCTCTCGCGCACCGCCGCCGCCCGGGCCGCCACGCTCGCCGTGTCGACCGTCTCGGGCCTCTCGCCCTCGAGTCCGAGGATCACCGCGCGGTCGCTGCCGTGCCCGTGCCCGGTCGCGCCGAGCGAGCCGAACAGCTCGACCCGCACCCGGGCGACGTCGGCGATCAGCCCGTCGTCCTCGAGGCCCTGGGCGAAGGTGGCCGCGGCCCGCATCGGCCCGACCGTGTGGGAGGAGGACGGCCCGATGCCGATCGAGAAGAGGTCGAACACGCTGATGGCCACGGTGCCATCATGCGCCCGTCGGCAAGGGGTGTGATCAGGCGAGTTCGAGGGTGACCGCGATGTTGCCCCGGGTCGCCTTCGAGTAGGGGCAGAACTCGTGCGCGAGTTCCAGCAGCTCGCGGGCGGTCTCCCGGTCGACCCCCGGCAGCTGCACGGTGAGCTCGACGGCGATACCGAACCCGTCGTCCTCGGACGGTCCGAACGACACCTCGGCCGTGACGGTGGAGTCGGACGTGTCGACGCCCCGTGTCCTGGCCCGGTTGGCGAGGGCGCCCTGGAAACAGGCGGCGTAGCCGGCGGCGAACAGCGTCTCCGGGTTGGCCTTCGCGGTGTCCGACGTGCCCGGCTGGGCGGTGTCGAGGTCGATCACCCCGTCGGCGCTGGTCACGTGCCCGCTCCGGCCGCCCCTGGCGGTGGCGGCGGTGGTGTACGCGACCTTGGTCAGCGCAATGGTCATGGATGCTCCTCGGGGGATCGACGGTTCGACCGACGGGGCCAGTGGGCCACCGGCAGGGCGGTCACTAGGGTCGGTTCACTGTGAGTACCCCGCTGGTTCGCCGTTCACCCACCCATTCCGCCGAGGTGGTGGCGGTCGCCGACCTGACGCCCCGGATGCGCCGGGTGACCGTGCGGGCCGAGTCGATGCGCGGCGCGGAACTGCGTCCGGCCCAGGACGTCGAGCTGCTGCTGCGCGAACCCTCGGGGCGGCGGGTCAAGCGGCGCTACACGATCAGCGCGGCTCGCCCCGAGGTCGGCGAACTCGATCTCGACGTCCTGCTGCACGGCGAGGGACCCGGCTCGCGCTGGGGCGCCGAGGCCCGGCCGGGCGACGCGGTCGAGTTCCAGGGCCCCCGCGGCAAGCTCGAACTGCGCGGCGCGCCCTGGCACCTGCTCGTCGGCGACGAATCCGCGCTGCCGGCGATCGCCGCGATCGTGGCCGCGCTGGCGGCGGGCGAGCGGGCGATCGCGGTGATCGAGGTGACCGATGCGGCCGACGAGCGGCCGATCCCGGGCGCCGACGTGCACTGGGTGCACCGCGGATCCGACCCGGCCGGGGGGCCGGACCGGTTGACCACGGCGGTCGACGGCCTCGACCTGCCCGACGGGGATGGCCGCGGCTACCTGATGGGCGAAAGCCGGGCGATGGTCGCGCTGCGCGGCGTGCTCGAGGCGCGCGGCCTCGACCACGACGCGATCTTCGTCAAGGGTTACTGGAACATCGGCCGCCCCGACCGGCTGGCCGGCCGCGCACCACGCTGACCCGCCTACCCGGCGCACCCGGCAAGCGCGAGCGGGCGGATCCGGCCGTCGGGTGCCGCGGTGGCGGCCGCCCCGAGGTCGGCCGCCCCGAGGTCGGCCGCCACGACGCCGGGCTCGTCGTCCCAGTGCTGCGTGACGGCCCCGGTGCGCGCGTCCAGGCACCACAGCGGGCGCACCGCACCACCGGCCCGCACGAACAGCGAACGGCCGCCCGCAGCCGCGAGCAGGGTGCCCGGGGCCAGCGTGCCGGCGAGCTCGACCGGCCGACCCGCTCGCAGCGTGCGCGGGTCGAGGCGGGCCAGCACCGCCCCGGAGGTGCCGAAGCCACCGACCCAGATCGTGCCGGCGACGACGGCCACCTGGCCCCGGGTCATGGGCAGCGGGGCGGCCGGGCCGAGTCCCCGGGCCGGCGACCAGGAGCGAACGCTGAGCGGGTTGTAGTAGTCGAGATACAGCAGCCGGTGCCGGACCGGATCGGCGACGAGCGGGCCGCCGCTGCCGGCGAGCCGGGCGGCGAGATCGAGGCGCTTCCGATCGCGGCTCACCCGCAGCAGCTCGGGGCCGTAGGTCAGGTACAGCCGGCCGTCGAGCACGGCGGCGCCGTCGACCGGATAGGGCAGCGGCAGCCGGGCAACTCGACGCAGCATCCGCGGGTCGAAGCCCTCGATCAGGTGCGAGCCCGTGCTGCCGAGCGGGACGACCCACAGCACGCCGTCGGCCGGGTTGAGCACCAGCCGCAGCCGGGCGCTGTCGACCGGGCCGCCGAGCGCGGTCGAGCTGATCGCGAACCGGCCGCCGTCGCCGCCGTCCAGGTCGCTGACGGCGAGGCGGTCCTCGATGACGGTGTAGATGCGCTCGAGGTGCCGGCTCACCAGCAGCGCCTCGACACTCGAGCCGGCCACCGGCGACGGATCGATGACGAGCGGGTGCACCGGCGGCCGGATCGTCTGCGGGGTGCGGTGCGGGTGCGGCAGGTTGGCGACGATCAGCACCAGCACGGCCGCGGCGGCCAGCAGGGTCTGGCCGAACCAGCCCGGGATGCGCCGGCGCCCGCCGGCGTCCAGGTCCTCGTCCGCGTCCTCGTCCGCGTCCTCGTCCTCGACCCCGGCGCCGTCCCAGTCGAAGTCCACGGCGACGGGTTCGTCGTCGTCGGCACCGGACGAGGGGCCGCGCATCAGGCGCCTACAGGATCGGTTCCGGTTCGTAGTCGCCCGCCCCCGGCTCGGAGGCGAGAACGGTGTCGACCGCGGCCACGACGGCAGCGACCTGCTCGCGGGCCGCACCGGTGAAGGACAGCGGTTCGGCCAGCAGGCCGTCGAGCGTGGCGCCGGGCAGGCCGAGGCGCGAGTCGGCGCCGAGCCGCGCGAACAGATCGTTGCGTTCGGTGCCCTTCTCGCGCATCTCCAGCGCCACGGCGACCGCGTTGTCCTTGATCGCCTCGTGGGCCGACTCGCGCCCGACGCCGGCCCGCACCGCGGCCATGAGCACCTTCGTCGTGGCCAGGAACGGCAGGTAGCGGTCGAGCTCGCGCTCGATGACGGCCGGGAACGCGCCGAACTCGTCGAGGACGGTCAGGGTCGTCTCGAGCAAGCCGTCGAGGGCGAAGAACGCGTCGGGCAGGGCGACGCGGCGCACGACCGAGCACGACACGTCGCCCTCGTTCCACTGGTCGCCGGCGAGCTCGCCCGCCATCGAGGCGTAGCCGCGCAGGATGACCGCGAAACCGTTGATCCGCTCGGCCGAGCGGGTATTCATCTTGTGCGGCATGGCGCTGGAGCCGACCTGGCCCGGCTTGAAGCCTTCGGTGACGAGCTCGTTGCCGGCCATGAGCCGGATCGTCGTCGCCATCGACGACGGTGCCGCGGCGAGCTGGACGAGCGCGGTCAGGACGTCCCAGTCGAGCGAGCGCGGGTAGACCTGGCCGACGCTGGTGAACGCCTGCGAGAAGCCGAGGTGCGCCGCGACGGCCTGTTCGAGTTCGGCGAGCCGGGCGGCGTCGCCGCCGAGCAGGTCGAGCATGTCCTGCGACGTGCCGACCGGGCCCTTGATGCCGCGGAGCGGATAGCGCGCGATGAGGTCGTCGAGCCGGGCGAGCGCGACCAGCAGCTCGTCGGCGACGGTGGCGAAACGCTTGCCGAGCGTGGTCGCCTGGGCCGCGACGTTGTGCGAGCGGCCGGCCATCACCAGCGCGTCGTACTCAGCGGCCCGGCGAGCCAGGCGGGCGAGCACGGCGAGCGTCTTCGTCCGCACCGCGCGCAGCGACGACAGCACCTGCAGCTGCTCGACGTTCTCGGTGAGGTCACGGCTGGTCATGCCCTTGTGGATCTGCTCGTGCCCGGCGAGGGCGGCGAACTCCTCGATGCGGGCCTTCACGTCGTGCCGGGTGACCCGCTCGCGGGCGGCGATGGAGTCGAGGTCGACGGCGTCGGTGCCGCGGTCGACGACGGCCTGGTAGGCCGCGATCGCGCCGTCCGGGACATCGACGCCGAGCCCGGCCTGGGCCCGCAGCACCGCCAGCCACAGCTGCCGCTCGAGCACCACCTTGTGGGCGGGGGACCACAGCGTGGCCATCGCCGTCGAGGCGTAGCGGGCGGCGAGGACGTCGGGGATCGCGGGCTTCACGCCGCCATTGTCCCGCGTCAGTCGAGGACCAGCAGCCGCTGGTCGGAGACGAGCAGGTCCAGTGACCCGTAGATGGACGGATGCGACGCGGGCACGTCGACCGTGGCGGTCACGGTGAACCCGTTCGAGCCGGTGCTCTCGGTCGAGATCAGCCGGTTGTGGTCGATGCGGTCGGTACCGGACGTGACGTCCTCGGGTAACGCCCGGCGCACCAGGACGGTGATCCGGATCGAGCCGGCGACCGCGGAGATGCGGCGGTCCCAGATGCCGTTCGAGCCCATTCCCGTGTCGCGCAGCATGTCGTCGGTCTCGGCCAGCACGCGAGCTCCCGGGAAGTGCGCGCGCAACGCCGCCAGGACGCCAGCCGGCACCGTGTGCGTGGTCTGGCAGGCCGACTGGCCGTCCCCGGCCCGGGGGCAGGGCACCATGCCGGTGTTGGCGTCGACCGTGATGACGTCCGGCGGCACCACGAACCGGGTGATCATCCCTGACCTCGGGACGACGGTCAGCGGGCCGCTCGACCCGCCCGACCCGCTCGACGGGGACGACGGGGACGACGGGGACGACGACCGTTGCGCCACCGGATCCGCGGTGCGGCCGGCGGCGACCCCGACCCCGATCGCGACGACGGCGGCGAGCGCGACGGCGCCGGCGACAACGCGCTGGACCGGCGTCCAGGGCCGCCGCTCCCGCTGCGGGAGGTCCTCGTCGAGCCCGTCGTCGGACGAGGTGACGGTGAAGTCGACGTCGCCCATCCCGTCAGGGTAGGAGCGGAACGGCGACCTGTCCCGCGACCGCCTTGGCCGCGATGTCGGTGCGATGCTGCCCGCCCGGCAGGTCGACGGTCGCGAGCAGCGCGTAGGCGCGCTCGCGGGCCGCGGCCAGCGAGGCGCCGGTGGCGGTGATCGACAGGACCCGGCCGCCCGACGACACGACCGCGCCGTCGTCGCGGACCCGGGTGCCGGCGTGCACGACCCCGGCCTGCTCGGAGCCGGTGATGACGTCGCCCGTGCGCGGTGTTCCGGGGTAGTTCGCGGCGGCGAGCACGACGGTCACGGCCGACCCCGGCCGCCAGCGCAGCAGCGGCTGGTCGGCGAGTGTGCCGTCGGCCGCGGCCTGCAGCAGTCCGCCGAGCGGGGTCTCCAGCAGGGCGAGTACGACCTGGGTCTCGGGATCGCCGAAGCGGGCGTTGAACTCGACGACGCGCGGGCCGCGCGCGGTCAGGGCGAGACCGATGTAGAGCAGCCCGCTGAACTGGGTGCCGCGCCGCGCCATCTCGGCGACGGTCGGCCGGGCCACGGTGCGCACGACGTCGTCGGTGAGGCCGGCCGGCAGCCACGGCAAGGGCGCGTAGGCGCCCATGCCGCCGGTGTTCGGGCCGGTGTCGTCGTCGCCGATGCGCTTGAAGTCCTGGGCCGGGACGAGCGGCACGACCGCGGTTCCGTCGGTGACGCAGAACAGCGAGACCTCGGGCCCGTCGAGGTACTCCTCGACGACGACGCGCTCGCAGGCGACGGCGTGGGCCAGCGCCTCGGCCCGGTCGGAGGTGACCACGACGCCCTTGCCCGCGGCCAGGCCGTCGTCCTTCACGACGTAGGGCGGACCGAACTCGTCGAGCGCGGCGGCGGCCTCGGCCTCGGTGGTGCAGACGCGGGCGGCGGCCGGCGGCACCGCCGCGGCCGCCATCACGTCCTTCGCGAACGCCTTGCTGCCCTCGAGCTGCGCCGCGGCGCCGGACGGCCCGAAGCAGGCGATGCCGGCGGCCCGCACGGCGTCGGCGACGCCCGCGACCAGGGGCGCCTCGGGCCCGACGACGACGAGGTCGGCCGCGACGTCGCGGGCCAGTGCGGCGACCGCCGCCGGGTCGAGCGGGTCGACCCCGCGCTGCTCGGCGATGGCGACGGTGCCGGCGTTGCCGGGCGCGCAGACGAGGGCGGTGACCGACGGGTCCGCGGCGAGGGCGAGGCACAGTGCGTGCTCACGGGCGCCGGATCCGATGACGAGAACGCGCACCGGGCGAGCCTAGTGGGCGGGTCAGGAGACCCCGACGACCGTCAACCCGCTCTGCGTGGGGAGGTAGACCCGCGCCCCGGACAGCGCCGGCGTCGCGAACCGCGTCACCCCGCCGACCGTGATCTGAGCACGCGACTTCCCGGTCGCGGGGTCGAGGGCGTGCAGCACGCCGGCGTCGGTGTCCAGCGACCAGACCCGGCCGCCCCCGACGACCGGCGCGCCGGTGACCGCACCGTCGGCGTGCCACAGCACGTGCATCGTGCCCGCGCCGTCGATGCGCACGGCCCGGATGCCGTCGGTGCAGGGCACGTAGACGACGTCGGCCACCACCGACGTGCCCCCGAAGGACGTGCACAGGGCGGTCTTGCTGACCTGCCCGCCGATGCCACCGAGGTGGTCGCGGCGCAACACGTAGGCGTCGCCCGACTTGCCGGCGCTGAACACCCACCTGCCGACGATTGCCGGACCCTGTGAGCCGAGGTCGAGGTCGGCCGCGTTGTCGGTGGCCCAGGTCGTCGGCGAGAACGAGTCGGTGCGCTGCAGCGTCGTCGGCGAGAGCTCGAGCACCGAGTCGCTGTAGTCGTAGCGATCGCCCGGGCCGGACGCGCCGTTGCCGACCGCGACGAGCAGGTTGCCGTCGCTGCCGACGACCGGGCCGGGCGGGGTCCAGATGCCGGCCTCGCGGGTGGTCGGGACGGTGTAGGAGATCGGCGAGTCGCCGGTCCGGCGGTCGAGACCGATGACGCGGCCCTTGTAGTCGCCGCAGTCGCCGGCCATGCCCCCGAACGGCACGAACACCCGCGGGCCCGAGACGGTGAGCGCGCCGCGTTCCTGCATCACCCGCTGGTCGGCGCCGGGGAGGTCGAGGCCGCGGTGCCACTTCACCGCCCCGGATGTGAAGTCCAGCGACACCAGCTCGTGCGTCGGCGGGTCGCCGCTGTACTCGGGCGCCACGAAGATCGCGTCGTTGGTCGCGTTGAAGTACGGCGTGCCGGTGATGCCGAGCGGATCGATGTTGCCGCAGGGACGCTCGGCGGCCGGCGACGGCGGACCCAGGTGCCGCTTCCAGAGCAGCTGCATGGCGGCGTTGAGTGCGTAGACGGTGTTGTTCTCGGTGGCCACGATCGTCACGCCGCGCACGACGAGCGGCGAGGCGTACACCGCGCCGTCCAGCGCCAGCCGCTTCACGATCCGCATCGGCCCGCTGACCGTCGGCATCGAGGCCGCGAACCCGGTGCGCGCGACGTCGCCGTGGTAGGTCGGCCAGTCACCCGGCGCGGCCGGCGGGGCCGGCGAGGTCCTCGTCGGGGCGGACGTCGACGATGTCGTCGGCGCCGGTTCGGGCGTCGACCCGCGATCGCCGGACGCGCCGGAGCTGGTGCACGACACCAGCGCGCCGGCAGCGGCGAGTGCGGCGACCCAGCGGGCGGTGCGGCTGACCCTCATGGCGAAGATCGTGCCCGGCCAACCTGTGCGCGTCAGTACGCGAGGACGGTCAGCCCGCTCGTCGTGCCGACGAGGATGCGGTTGCCCGACAGCGCCGGCGTGGCGAAGCGGGTCACCGCCCCGACGCTGACCCCGGCCCGGCGGGAACCGGTCGCGAGGTCGAGGCCGCGCAGGATGCCGTTGGCGGTGTCGAGCGTCCAGATGATGCCGCCGCCGTACACCGGTGAGCCGTTCGCCGTGCTGTTGTGCCAGACCGGCAGCATGCGGCCGTTGGGGTAGATGTAGACCGAGCGGACCCCGTCGGTGCACGGCACGTAGACGTGGTTGCCGACGACGGCCGTGCCGCCGAAGGACTTGCAGATCGAGCGCTGCGACACCTGCCCGCCGATGCCGCCGAGTGCGCCGCGGCGCAGGGTGTACGCCGTCCCCGATTTGCCGGCGGCGAACACGTACGAGCCGACGAAGGCCGGACCCTGCGAGCCGAGATCGAGGTCGGCGTCGTTGTCGGTGCGCCACGTGGTCGGCGAGAAGTGCTGCAGCGCGGCGCCCGTGGATCCGTTGAGCTCGAGCACCGAGTCGCTGAAGTCGTAGGGCAGCCCGTTCGTCCCGGCCGCACCGTTGCCGACCGCGACGTAGAGGTTGCCGCTCGGGTCGACGGTCGGGCCGGGCGAGGTCCAGATGCCGGCCTCACGCCGGGTCGGCACGGTGTAGGTGCGCACGCCGCCGCCGGTCACCGGGACGCCGACGAGCCGTCCCTTGTACTGCCCGCAGTCGCCGGCCAGACCACCGAAGGGCACCCAGACCCGGCCGTGCGCGAGGGCCAGCGCGCCGCGCTGCTGCATGACGGCCCGGTCGACGCCGGGCAGGTCGAGGCCCTGCGACAGCCGCATCGCGCCGGTCGTGAGGTCGAGCCCGTAAACCCGGTGGGTGGGGGGCGAGGCGTGGAACTCGGCCGCGACGTAGATCTCGTGCGTGCCCGCGTAGTACGCCGGCGTGCCGGTGATGCCGAGCGGGTCGATGTTGCCGCAGGGGTGGTCCGCCGATCTCGCCGGCGCGCCCAGGTGCCGCTTCCACAGCAGCTGGTTCGACGGGCCGAACGCGTAGACGGTGTTGTTCTCGGTTGCCACGATGGTGCGGCCGCCGGCCACGATCGGCGAGGCGTAGACGGCGCCGTCCAGCGTGATGCGGGCGCTGACGTGCAGCCGGCCGTTGTATGCGGGCGAGGCCGAGGAGTAGCCGGCCCGTGACGACCCACCGTGGTACTGCGGCCAGTCCGGCACGGTCGTCGCGGCGCCCGAGGGCGCCGCGGGGGCCACGGCGGCGAGGCCGGCGGCGAGCAGGGTCAGGGACATCACGGCGTTGCGCAGGCGCATGATCGCCAGTCTGCCCCGCCCCGGCGATTACTGCCAGTAACTAGCGGTCGAGCAGGTCACGCACCGCGATCGTCTCGTCCCGGCCGGGCCCGACGCCGATGGCCGAGATCGGGGCCTTGATCATCTGTTCGAGCGCGGTGACGTAGTCGCGCGCGTTGCGGGGCAGGTCGTCGAAGGTGCGGGCCTGCGAGATGTCCTCCGTCCACCCCGGGAAGGTCTCGTAGATCGGGATCGCGCGGTCGAACAGGGCCTGGCCGGTCGGCAGCTCGTCGTAGCGCACGCCGTCGATCTCGTAGGCGACGCAGACGGGGATCTCGTCCATACCGGTGAGCACGTCGAGCTTGGTCAGGACGAAGTCGGTGACGCCGTTGATGCGGGTGGCGTAGCGGCCGACGACGGCGTCGAACCAGCCGCAGCGGCGCGGGCGGCCGGTGGTCGTGCCGAACTCGGCGCCGTTGTTGCGCAGGATCTCGCCCTTGATGTCGAGCAGCTCGGTCGGGAACGGGCCCTCGCCGACCCGGGTCGTGTACGCCTTGATCACCGCGATGACGCTGCTGATCCGCGTGGGCGGGATGCCGCTGCCGGTGCAGGCGCCGCCGGCCGTAGCGTTCGACGACGTCACGAACGGGTAGGTGCCGTGGTCGACGTCGAGCAGGGTCGCCTGGCCCGCCTCGAGGACGACGGTGCGGTCCTCGTCCAGCATCTGCTGCAGCAGCAGCGACGTGTCGGTGACCATCGGCTTGAGCCGCTCGGCGTAGGACGCGAGCTCGTCGACGACGGCGTCGATGTCGAAGGCCTTGCGGTTGTAGATCTTGACCAGCGTCTGGTTCTTCAGGGTCAGCGCGCCGGTGACCTTGGCGTGCAGCACGTCGCGGTCGAAGAGGTCCTGCACCCGGATGCCGATGCGCGACATCTTGTCGGCATAGGTCGGGCCGATGCCGCGACCGGTGGTGCCGATCTTGGACTTCCCGAGGAAGCGCTCGGTGACCTGGTCGAGGGTGCGGTTGTACGGCGCGATGACGTGCGCCGAGCCGCTGACGACCAGCTTGCTCGTGTCGACCCCGCGGGCCTCGAGCCCGTCGATCTCCTCGAAGAGCACGCCGAGGTCGATGACGACGCCGTTGCCGATGACCGGGACGCAGCCCGGCGTGAGGATGCCCGACGGCAGCAGGTGCAGCGCGTACTTCTGCTTCGCCTCACCCGAGCCGATGACGATGGTGTGGCCGGCGTTGTTGCCGCCGTTGAACTTGACGACGGCGTCGACCCGGCTACCGAGCAGGTCGGTCGCCTTGCCCTTGCCTTCGTCGCCCCATTGCGCGCCGACGAGAACGATCGCGGGCATGCCTCACCTCGATCTGACTTGAGTGCCGGCCCGGTCCTCGGGCCCCGAGAAGGGTAGACGACCGGGCCCGAAGGCTCGTTCCGCGGCAGGTGACGTAGGCCACTCCGCGGGAACATACTGGCCGCATGACGACGGCAGACCGGTCCGCGACCAAGATCCTGCTCGACGAGTCGGAGCAGCCCACCCGCTGGTACAACCTGCTGGCCGACCTGCCGACGCCCCCGCCGCCGGTGCTGCACCCGGGCACGCTGGAACCCGTCGGACCCGACGACCTGGCCCCCCTCTTCCCGATGGAGCTGATCGGGCAGGAGGTGACGACCGAGCGCTACGTCGAGATCCCGGGTTCGGTGCTCGACGTCTACCGGCTCTGGCGCCCGTCGCCGCTCTACCGGGCGCACCGGCTGGAGAAGGCGCTCGGCACCCCGGCCCGCATCTACTACAAGTACGAGGGCGTCTCGCCCGCCGGCTCGCACAAGCCGAACACCGCCGTGCCGCAGGCGTACTACAACGCGCAGGCCGGCATCCGGCGGCTGACGACCGAGACCGGCGCCGGCCAGTGGGGCACCGCGCTCGCGTTCGCGTGCGCGCAGTACGGGCTCGAGTGCGAGGTCTGGCAAGTGCGGGCCTCCTACGACCAGAAGCCGTACCGGCGCATGATGATCGAGACCTTCGGGGCGACGATCCACCCCTCGCCGTCCGAGCTCACCGCGGCCGGCCGGGCGATCCTGGCCGCCGACCCGCACTCGCCCGGCTCGCTCGGTATCGCGATCAGCGAGGCGGTCGAGGTCGCAGCCCAGAACGCCGACACCAACTACGCACTCGGCTCGGTCCTCAACCACGTCCTGCTGCACCAGACGGTCATCGGCGAGGAGGCGCTGCTGCAGCTGGCCAAGGTGGGCGAGACCCCCGACCTCATCGTCGGCTGCACCGGCGGCGGTTCGAACTTCGGCGGCCTGGTCTTCCCGTTCCTGCGCGAGAAGCTGGCCGGCCGCATGGCGCCGGAGATCCGGGCTGTCGAACCGGCCGCGTGCCCGTCCCTGACCCGCGGCACCTACGCCTACGACTTCGGCGACACCGCCGGCATGACGCCACTGATGAAGATGCACACGCTCGGCCACGACTTCATCCCCGACCCGATCCACGCCGGCGGTCTGCGCTACCACGGCATGAGCCCGCTGATCAGCCACCTCTACGAGGAGAACCTGATCTCGGCGACGGCCAAGCCCCAGCGCGAGTGCTTCGCCGCCGGCGTCCAGTTCGCCCGGACGGAGGGCATCCTGCCCGCGCCGGAGCCGACGCACGCGATCGCCGCCGCGATCGAGGAAGCCCTGCGCTGCAAGGAGACGGGCGAGGAGAAGGTCATCCTGACCGCGCTGTGCGGTCACGGCCACCTCGACCTGCCGGCCTACGACGCCTACCTGTCCGGGGCGATGCAGGACCACGACCTCTCCGACGCCGCGTTCTCCGCGGCACTCGGCGCCCTGCCGGCGGTGCCCGCCGGCTGACCGCTCTACGGTGGGGCGGTGCTGCCCGCCGCGTTGCCCACGGTCACGGTCGCAGGGGAGACGCTGCGCGGTGACGAGCTCCGCGCCGCCGCCGAGGCGGTGGCCGGCCGGATCCGGGGCGCGGGACCGGTGGCCATCGAGGCGACGGCCTCGCTCGACACGGTCGTGGCGATCGTCGGGTGCCTGCTCGCGGGGGTGCCGGCGGTGCCGGTGCCGGCCGACTCCGGACCGCGGGAGCGCGCGCACATCCTGCGCGACTCCGGGGCCGTGGCGCTCGACGACGTCGACGCCTCGACCGGTGCGACCCGCGACGCGCCCGCGCTGATCATGTACACCTCGGGCACCACCGGGGCGCCCAAAGGCGCCATGCTGTCGGCCGCGGCGGTCGCCGCCGGGCTCGACGGCCTGATCGAGGCGTGGGCCTGGGCGCCCGACGACGTGCTCGTGCACGGGCTGCCGCTGTACCACGTGCACGGGCTGATCCTCGGCGTGCTCGGCGCGCTGCGAGCGGGCTCGCGCCTCGTCCACACCGGCCGGCCGACGCCCGAGGCGTACGCCGCCGCCGGGGGCTCGTTGTACTTCGGCGTGCCGACGGTCTGGGGCCGGGTGGCGGCGGACGAATCCTGCGCGCGGGCGCTGCGCGGCGCGCGGCTGCTGGTCTCCGGCAGCGCCGGGCTGCCGGCCCCGGTGTTCACCGCGCTCGAGGGGCTGGCCGGGCAGGGTCCGGTCGAGCGCTACGGCATGACCGAGACGCTGATCACCCTGGCCGCCCGCGCCGACGGGCCGCGGCGACGGGGCTGGGTCGGCGAACCGATCGAAGGCGTGCAGGCCCGGGTGCTCGACGACGCCGGCTCACCGGTCGCCGACGCGATCGGCGACCTGCAGGTGCGCGGGGCGACGCTGTTCGACGGCTACCTCGGTCTCGGCCCGGCGCTGACCGCCGACGGCTGGTTCGCCACCGGTGACGCCGCCGTGGTCGATGCCGACGGGCAGCACCGCATCGTCGGGCGGGCGAAGGACGACCTGATCAAGAGCGGCGGCTATCGCATCGGTGCCGGCGAGATCGAGGCCGTGCTGCTGGAGCACCCGTCGGTGGCCGAGGCCGCCGTCGTCGGCGTGCCCGACGACGACCTCGGCCAGCGCATCGTCGCCTTCGTCGTCGGCACGGACGTCCGCGCGCAGGTGCTCATCGACCACGTGGCCGCCGAGCTGTCGGCCCACAAGCGCCCGCGCGAGGTGCGGGTGGTCGAGGCGCTGCCCCGCAACGCGATGGGCAAGGTGCAGAAGGCGCGGCTGACGCAGGGCTGACCCGGTGGTCAGAGGCTGTCGAGGAACGCGCGGTAGTCGCGGGCCGTGCGCTTCGGGAACTCGATCATCGGCATGTGGCCGGCGTCGTCGTAGACGATCGTGCGGACGTCGGGGATCCCGGCGGCCCACACGCCGACCGCACTGACGTGGAGCAACCGGTCCTGGGCCCCCCACAGGACCAGGGTCGGCGCGGTGATCTCGCCCAGTCGCTCGTCCAGCGGGTGGCCCGGCTGGATCTCGGCGAACATCCGCTCCAGCTGGTCGCGCCGCGTGACGTAGCCGCGGGCCATCGCGTGCCGGGCGAAGCGGGGCGTGAACGGCGGGCGGGCCATCGCCATCGCGTAGAACCCGTCGAACTGGGCGGTGTCGTCGAGCAGGAACGGGTTGCGCCCCTCGTCGAGGACGCCCTCCAGGTCGCTGCGCTGCGGCGACTTCACCCCGAGCGCGTCGCACAGCCCGAGGGAGCGGGTGCGCTCGCTGTGCGCGATCGCGAACCAGGCCGCCACCGCACCGCCCATCGAGTTGCCGATGACGTGCGCCTTCTCGACACCGAGGGCATCGAGGAGCGCGGCCACCCGGTCGGCCTGCGCGGTCACCGAGTGATCGGCCACCGCGTCGAACGGGGTCTCGCCGTGACCGGCTAGATCCGGGATGACGACGTGGAAGTCGCGGACGAAGTGCGCGGCGAAGCGCACCCAGATGCCGCGGTCGGCGCTGAAACCGTGCAGCAGCACGAGCGTCGGCGCCCCGGCCGGCCCACCTTCGAAGATCGCCATCGGCAGCCCGGCGACGTCGACGGTGCGGGTCCGCAGTTTGGCCTGACGGGCCTCGAGCGCGGCCACGCCCCGGAGGGCGGCGTCGCCGATCCGCGGCGCGAACCGGGACTTCGCCACGGCGGCCGCGGCGAGCACCGGCAGGGCGGCGAGGGCCGCGGTGCGGAGTCTCATCCGGCCAGCGCGGCGGCGGCGTCGGGGTCGCTGTCGTGCAGCAGGTGGTCGCAGCGCTGCACCTCGTCGGTCTCACCGATGCCCTCGGCGGCCCTGGCCAGCAGGTGGATCGCGCGCAGGACGCCCCGATTCGGTTCGTGCGCCCACGGCACGGGGCCCTGCCCCTTCCAGCCGGCGCGGCGCAGCGCGTCGAGGCCGCGGTGGTAGCCGGTGCGGGCGTAGGCGTAGGCCTCGACCGTGCGACCGGCGGCGAGCGCGTTCTGGGCCAGCGCCGCCCAGGCGGCCGACGAGGTCGGGTGTGCGGCCGCGACCTCGGCCGGGTCGGTGCCGGCGTCGAGCAGCGCCACCGCGGGATCCTCGGGCAGGCGGGTGGGCGGGGCGAGCAGGTTGCCGAAGTGGGTCATGCGGGTGATTGTGCCCCGACGCCGGCCAGCGACTCGTAGAGGCCGAGCACGCCGCTGATGTAGAGGTCGACGCCGAAGCGGTAGTACTCCTCGTGGTCGTCGGTCTCGGTGAGCGTGTCGGCGCACTCGACGAGGGTCGGGTAGCGAGCGGCCGGCAGCGACTTGATCGCCCGCCGCTTCTCGGCCGCGACCTCCTCGCGGCACTCGGCGCCCACCCCGACCTCGGCCCCGGCCTCCTGCGTCACCAGCATCATCGCGGTCTGGATCGCCGTGCGGGCTATGTCCGCGGTCTGCCGCACGCTGAACCCCGCCGCGCGCAGCATCGCGAAGGTCGGCTCGGAGAGATCGCGGCCCGCCGGGCAGGCGAGCACCCGGGTCAGCGCCAGGTGGGCCGAGCCCGGGTGGCGGCGCAGGGCCGCGACCAGCCGGTCGGTCACCACTCGCAGCCGCTCGGACCACTCGCCCTCGACCGGCAGCTCGAGGCCGTCGAAGAAGCGGTCACCCATCGCCGCGAACAGCTCGTCCTTGTTGGCCACGTGCCAGTAGAGCGCCATCGGCGTGACCCCGAACTCCTTGGCGATGCGCCGGACGGTGATGGCGGCGATGCCCTCGGCGTCGGCGATGGCCAGCGCCCGGTCGACGATCGCGTCCCGGCTCAGATCTGAATTCTTGGGGCTCACGCTTGACAACTGTACGCCGTAGAGCGCACGCTCCTGTACAACGTAAATGTACGACGTATAGGAGTTCCGATGAACACCACCCGACGTGCCTGGGCGCTGCTGACCGTGTCCCTCGCGACGTTCATGACCTACCTCGACAACAACATCGTCAACGTCGCGATCCCGGCGATCCAGCGCGACCTGGGGCTGACGACCTCGGGCCTGGAGTGGGTGGTGAGCGGCTACATCCTGGCCTTCGCGGGCCTGCTGCTGGCCGGTGGCCGGCTGGGCGACATCTTCGGCCTGCGCCGGCTGTTCCTGCTCGGCCTGGGCGTCTTCACCCTCGCCTCGCTGGCCGCGGGGCTGTCCGGCGACGTCGACGTGCTGGTCGCGAGTCGAGTTCTGCAGGGCGTGGGCGCCGCGCTCGTCACGCCCACCACGCTCGCGATCATCTCGGCGATCTACCCCGACGCGAAGGAGCGCACCGCGGCCATCGGTATCTGGAGCGCGGTGGGCGCGCTCGCCCTGGCCGTCGGCCCGCTGCTCGGCGGGCTCATCAGCCAGCACCTCGACTGGGGCTGGATCTTCTACATCAACGGGCCGGTCGGCCTGGTCACCGGAGTTCTCGCGGTGCGCTCGATCCCGGCCGACACCGCGCGGGTGCGGCGCAGCATCGACACCCCCGGCGTCATCGCCTCGGCCGTCACCCTGCTGGCCCTGACGTTCGCGCTGATCGAGGGCCCGGACAAGGGCTGGACGGCGACCCCGATCGTCGCCGGCTTCGTGGTGGCCGCCGTGGCCGCGCTCGTCTTCGTCGCCCTGGAACAGCGCAGTGCGGAGCCGATGGTGGACGTCGCCCTGTTCCGCAACCGCATCTTCTCCGGCGGCATCGTCGCGATCGTGATGTGGGGCTTCGGGCTGTTCGGCATCTACTTCTTCACCTCGCTCTACCTGCAGGGCGTCCTGGGCTTCTCGCCGACCGAGGCCGGGGCCGCGTTCGTCCCGATGGCGCTGCTGATGGCCACCGGCGCGATCCTGGCCGAGCGGGTGGCCGCCCGGGTCGGGGCGCACCGCTCGGTCGCCGCCGCGATGTTCCTCATGGCCGCCGGCATCGCGTCGGTCAGCCTGCTCGGACGCGATGCCTCGTACCTGTCGCTCATGCCGAGCTTCGCCCTGATCGGGGTCGGCGGTGGCCTGTCGGTCCCACTCACCGCGATGATCATCGGGGCCATGCCGGTGAACCAGGCGGGCGTCGCGTCGGGCATCTTCAACGCCGCCCGCGAGGTCGCCGGGTTGCTCGGCATCACCGTCATCGGCGCGATCCTCACCGCCCGCCGCACCGCGGACCTGCACGCCGGATCGACGCCGGTCGACGCCTTCCTCGGCGGCTACCGGGCCGGGCTGCTGGTGGCCGGCGTGCTCGTCGCCGCCGGTGGCGTGGCCGCCTGGGCCGCGCTGCGCAACGCGCCCCGGCAGCCCGGGGTGCCCGAGGTGGCACCGGAGTTCGCGATCGTCGCGTAGCCCGCAACGCGCGAAGGCCCGTCCGATCGTCGGACGGGCCTTCGCGCTGCCGTGGGACTACGCCGAGGTGGAGGTGCCGGCCGACTGCAGCGCCTCGCAGGCCTCGACGACCCGCTTGGCCATGCCCTGCTCGGCCAGCTTGAGGTAGGAGCGGGGGTCGTAGGCCTTCTTGTTGCCGACCTCGCCGTCGACCTTCAGCACGCCGTCGTAGTTGGTGAACATGTGGCCGACGATCTCGCGGGTGAACGCGTACTGGGTGTCGGTGTCGACGTTCATCTTCACGACGCCGTAGCTGACCGCCTCGCGGATCTCCTCCAGCTCGGAGCCGGACCCGCCGTGGAACACGAGGTCGAACGGCTTGTCCTTACCGAACTTCTGGCCGACCTCGTCCTGGATCTCCTTGAGGATCTCCGGACGCAGCTTCACCGAGCCCGGCTTGTACGAGCCGTGCACGTTGCCGAACGTCGCGGCCAGGATGTAGCGGCCCTTCTCGCCCAGGCCGAGCTTCTCGGCGGTGAGCAGCGCGTCGCCCGGGGTCGTGTAGAGCTTCTCGTTGTCGTCACCGCCGTGGACGCCGTCCTCCTCGCCACCCACGACCCCGATCTCGAGCTCGAGGACGATCCGCGCCTTGGCCGCCTTCTCGAGCAGCTCGGCGGCGATGTCGAGGTTCTCCTCGAGCTCGATGGCCGAACCGTCCCACATGTGCGACTGGAACAGCGGCGCGTCACCCGCGTCGACCCGTTCCTGCGAGATGGCGATGAGCGGGCGGACGTAACCGTCGAGCTTCTCCTTCTGGCAGTGGTCGGTGTGCAGCGCGACGTGGATGTCGTACTTGGCCGCCACGACATGCGCGAACTCGGCGAGCGCGACGGCGCCGGTGACCATGTCCTTGACCGAGGTGCCGGAGGCGAACTCGGCGCCGCCGGTGGAGATCTGCACGATGCCGTCGCTGCCCGCGTCGGCGAAGCCCTTCAGCGCGGCGTTGACCGTCTCCGACGAGGTGCAGTTGATCGCCGGGTAGGCGAAGCCGCCACTCTTGGCGCGGTCGAGCATGTCGGCGTAGATCTCGGGGGTGGCGATCGGCATCCGGAACTCCTCAGGTGATCTGTGACGTCGACCCGCAGTATCTCCTACGCCGTGATGCCGGGGTGATCGATGCGGAGATGACGGCCTGGCTGGACGCCGGCCTGGCCACCGCGGGCCGCACCCGACGCGGCACGCTCGAGACCTTCCGCGAAGCGCCCGCGGGCCTCGACCCGCCGGGCCGACACCGATGCCGGGACCGTCCGGCTCAAGGAGAACTGACACCATGCCGAGCGCGGATAGGCCACTGAGAACCGACGTCCGTAGAGTTCGGCACCATGCTGCTCGCGAACCCCCTCAGCCCGGACACCCTCCTGTCGGGTTCCGGGGCCCTGCTGATCCTGGCCGTCATCCTGTTCGCCGAGACCGGCCTGCTGATCGGCTTCTTCCTGCCCGGCGACACGCTGCTGTTCGCCGCCGGCATCGGCCTCGCGACCGGGCAGATCACGACCTCGCTCGGCGCGTTCCTCGTCGTCGCCCCGATCGCGGCGGTCCTCGGCAACCTGGTCGGCTACGCGATCGGTTACCGCGCCGGCCCGGTTGTCTTCGACCGCCCGAACTCCCGGCTGTTCCGGCCCGAGTACGTCACCCGCGCGCACGCCTTCTACGAGCGGTTCGGTTCGTGGACGGTCATCCTCGGCCGCTTCGTGCCGATCGTGCGCACGTTCGCGACCGTGATGGCCGGCGTCGGCCGCATGCGCTTCGCGGTGTACGCGATCTACAGCGCGATCGGCGGCATCCTGTGGGCCGACGGCGTGATCCTGCTCGGCCACCAGCTCGGCAAGATCAAGTTCGTCCAGGACAACAAGGGCAAGATCGACTACCTGGTGGTCGTCGTGGTCGTGTTGTCGCTGCTGCCGGTCGTCATCCACTGGCTGCGCGGCCACCGCCGCACCGAGGGCTGATCAGCCGGGCTTGGTCGCGCAGTACTGCTTCAGGCTGTCCGGCGGGTCGAAGTGGTAGCCGAAGAAGCTGAAGTTGCAGTCGCGCTTGTCGATCTTGTTCTCGATCGAGGTGCGCTGCTGCCACACGAGCACGCCGAGCACGACCACGACGAGCAGGACGATGATCCGTCCGATGATCGCCGTGATGAGCAGGCTCGCGAGGATGCCGAGCACCACCAGCACGACAATAACGCCCACGCCGATCTTGGTGATGTCACCGGCATTCAGTGCAAGGTCTGCGCTCATGCGTCGGAACGATAGCCTCGACCCGTGACTTCTGACGGTAAGGCCGGCCTCGGCACACCGCCCGGCCTCGCGCCGGGCACGCTCCGGGTGGTGGCTCTCGGCGGCATCAAGGAAATCGGTCGCAACATGACCGTCTTCGAGTACTCCTCCGACGGCCGCGGCAGCCGGCTGCTCATCGTCGACTGCGGCATGCTGCTCGGCAAGACGAACTCGCCGGGCGTCGACGTCACGCTGCCCGACTGGTCGCACTTCGCCGACCGGCTGGGCGACATCGACGCCGTCGTGCTGACCCACGGCCACGAGGACCACATCGGCGCGCTGCCCTACCTGCTGCGCGAGCGCAAGGACATCCCGGTCATCGGCTCGCGGCTGACGCTCGCGCTCGTGGCGGCCAAGATGGAGCAGCACCGCCTCAAGCCCGACCTGCACACGGTCGTCGAGGGCGAGCGGGTCGAGACCGGCCCGTGGGATCTCGAGTTCTTCGCGGTCAACCACTCCATCCCGGACGCGCTCGCGGTGGCCATCCGCATCGGCGGCCAGACGGTGCTGCACACCGGCGACTTCAAGATGGACCAGACGCCGCTCGACGGCCGGCTCACCGACCTGCCGGGCTTCTCGCGGCTGGGTGACGAGGGCGTCGACCTGCTGCTGTCGGACTCGACCAACGCCGAGGTCGGCGGGTTCATCCCGTCCGAGCGGCAGGTGGGCACGGTCGTCACCGACGTCATCCACAAGGCGCCGGGCCGCATCATCGTGGCCTGCTTCGCCTCCCACGTGCACCGCGTCCAGCAGGTGCTCGACGCCGCGGTCGAGTCGGGCCGCCAGGTGGCACTCGTCGGGCGCTCGATGGTGCGCAACATGCAGATCTCGCGCGAGCTCGGGCTGCTCACCGTCCCCGACGGGTTGATGATCGACCTGAAGATGGCCGAGGAACTGCCGTCGCGGCGGGTCCTGCTGGTCTCCACCGGCTCGCAGGGCGAGCCGCTGTCGGCGCTCTCGCGGATGGCCAACCGCTCGCACCAGACGATCCGCATCTCGGCCGACGACACGATCCTGCTGGCCTCGTCGCTGATCCCGGGCAACGAGACGTCGGTCGGGCAGGTCATCAACGGGCTGTCCCGGCTCGGCGCCACCGTCGTGCACAAGTCGACGGCGCTGGTGCACGTCTCGGGCCACGCGCCGGCGGGCGAGCTGCGCTACCTGCTCAACGCGGTGCGACCCAAGAACCTGATGCCGGTGCACGGCGAGTGGCGCCACCTGCGCGCGCACGCCGCGATCGGGCGGTCGATGGGCCTGCCGGACGAGCGGATCATGCTCGCCGAGGACGGCACGGTGGTCGATCTGGTCGGCGGCGCGGCCTCGATCGTCGGCAAGATCCCGGTCGGTTACGTCTACGTCGACGGCCTCGAGGTCGGAGACATCGGCGACTCGACCCTCAAGGACCGCCGCATCCTCGGCGAGGAGGGTTTCCTGTCGATCCTCGTCGCCGTCGACCTCGACGCGGGCAAGGTCGTCTTCGGGCCGGAGATCACCGCTCGCGGGTTCAGCGACGACCCGGGCGCTCTCGACCCGATCCGGGCCGAGCTCGTCGACGCCGTGGAGAAGGCCCTCGCCGACGGCACCCGGGACACCGACGACCTGCAGCACCTCATCCGGCGGACCGTCGGGCGCTGGGTCGACAAGGAGTACCGCCGGCGGCCGATGCTGGTGCCGATGGTTGTCGAAGTCTGAGGAGCGCAGAGTTCCAGGAGCTCGGAAATCTGAGGATTCGCGGCGCGCGTCCCTCAAGTTCTGAGGTTGCGGGTCGATCGTGATCGACGTGACCGTCCTCGAGATCGTGCTGCTCGCCGTCGCCGGCGAGTTCGGCCTGGGCGTCGCCATCGGCACGTTCCTGCGCGGCCCGCGCCGGCAACCCGTTCCGGTCCTCACGAGCAGGCGAGCGGGCCTGCTCAACGTCGAGAAGGCGCCCGCCCTGATCGAGCACTGACCGGTCGGCCGAGCCGCTCCGGCACAATGGGGACATGACCGTCAGCACGCCGCTCCAGCCCGGCCGCCTGTCGCCGCGCCGCGCCGTGCCCGCGGCGATCGCCCGGCCCCACTACGTCGGCACCTGGCCCGACACGAGAGCCGATCACGACGACCCTATGGTCAAGGACGCCGACACCATCGCCCGCATGCGCATCGCTGGTCGCATCGCCGCCGACGCGCTGGTCGAGGTCGGCCGGCACGTCGCCCCCGGCGTCACCACCGACGAGCTCGACCGCATCGGTCACGAGTTCGTGATCGCGCACGGCGCCTACCCGTCGACGCTGGGCTACAAGGACTACCCGAAGTCGCTGTGCACCAGCGTCAACGAGGTCATCTGCCACGGCATCCCCGATTCGCGCCCGCTCGGCGACGGCGACGTCGTCAAAGTCGACATCACCGCCTACATCGGCGGGGTGCACGGCGACACCTGCGCCACGTTCTACGCCGGTGACGCCGCCCCGGAGGTGCGCGACCTCGGCGAGCGCACCCGCGAGGCGATGATGCGCGGCATCAAGGCGGTCAGGCCGGGGCGCCCGATCAGCGTCATCGGCCGCGTCATCGAGTCCTACGCCAAGCGCTTCGACTACGGCGTCGTGCGCGACTACACCGGCCACGGCGTCGGCCCGAGCTTCCACACCAAACCGACGATCCTGCACTACGACGAGCCGCGCGCGACCACGCTGCTCGAGCCCGGCATGACCTTCACCATCGAGCCGATGCTGACCCTCGGCGGCTACGACTGGTTCATGTGGGACGACGACTGGACCGTGCTCACCAAGGACGGCTCGTGGGCCGCCCAGTGGGAGCACACCATCGTCGTCACCGACGACGGCGCGGAGATCCTGACCAGCCCGAGCGCGTGACGGGGGCCGGTGGTGGGGAGCATTGATCCATGAGCGAAACCAGCGCCCCGAAGGACATGCGGGAGTTCAACCGGAACCTCGTCGAGAAGTTCCGGGAGACCGGCGGCATCGGAGAACTCGGACCGGTCGACTTCGGCAGCCTCGTGCTGCTGACCACCACCGGACGCCGCAGCGGGGAGCCGCGCACCGTGCCTCTCGGGGCGGCTCGCGACGCGGGCGACGACCTGCTGCTGTTCGCCTCGAACATGGGCGCGGCCCAGGAGCCCGACTGGTGCCGAAACCTGCGCGACGACCCCCACGTCACCGTCGAGATCACCGGACTGACCTGGGAGACGGACGCGGTGATCCTGGAGGGCGCCGAGCGGGACGACGCCTACCGCCGCTGGATCGAGATGGCCCCGCACGTGGCCGCGCACGAGGAGCAGGCCGGCCGGACGATCCCGATGGTGCGCATCCCGGCCTCGTAGGACCCCGACACGTTTCGTCCGTGTCGTATCGAGCAATCTGCGGTTTGCGCGATATTCCTCGATACAGTCCGAGCGTGGATCCGGTACGCAACCCGTATGCCCCCGGCGCCGGCCAGCGCCCGCCCGAACTCGCCGGCCGGGACGCCGAGCTGACCACGTTCGACGTCATGCTCGAGCGCATCTCGCGGGGCCGGCCCGAGCGCTCGGTGGTGCTGACCGGGCTGCGCGGCGTGGGCAAGACGGTGCTGCTCAACGCCATGCGCTCAGCGGCCGTGCGGCGCGGGTGGGGCACCGGCAAACTCGAGGCGCGTCCCGACCAGACGATCCGCCGACCGCTCGCCGCCGCCCTGCACCTGGCCGTCCGCGAGCTCGCCGGGCGCAACGACGACGAGGCCGCGCACGTGCTCGGGGTCGTGAAGTCGTTCGCGCAGCGCGACTCGACGGCAGCGAAGGGCCGCCCGTGGCAGCCCGGCATCGACGTCCCGGCCGTCCCCGGCCGCGCCGACTCGGGCGACATCGAGACCGACCTCGTAGAGCTGTTCAGCGATGTCGCCGGGCTGGCCGGTGACACCGGGCACGGCGTGGCCGTCTTCATCGACGAGATGCAGGATCTCGGCCCCGACGACGTGTCCGCGCTGTGCGCCGCCTGCCACGAGATCTCGCAACAGGCCCTGCCGCTGGTCGTCGTCGGCGCCGGCCTGCCCCACCTGCCGGCGGTCCTGTCGGCGTCGAAGTCGTACTCCGAACGGCTGTTCCGCTACACCCGCATCGACCGGCTCGACCGCTCCGCCGCCGACATCGCCCTCCGCGCCCCGGCCCGCGACGAGGACGCCGACTTCACCGACGAGGCGCTCGCCGCGATGTACGAGGCCACCGGCGGCTACCCCTACTTCGTCCAGGCCTACGGCAAGGTCGCCTGGGACGGCGCGCCGCGCTCGCCCATCACCGCCGCCGACATCGCCGTCGCCGCCCCCGAGGCCGAGGCCGAGCTGGCCGTCGGCTTCTTCGGCTCGCGCTTCGAGCGCGCGACGCCGGCCGAGCGCGAGTACCTGCGGGCCATGGCCGATGTCGCCGACCCGGGCGCGGCCACCGACGCCGTGCCGACCGCCGGGGTCGCCGAGTCACTCGGCCGCCCGCCGTCGGCGCTGTCGGCCGCCCGCGACGGGCTGCTGAAGAAGGGGCTGGTCTACTCGGGCCAGCGCGGCCTGATCGCGTTCACCGTCCCGCACTTCGGCCGCTACCTGCGGGCGCAGGAAGTCTGAGCCGACACCTCCCCATCCGCCGCGGCGGATGCCGCACACTCGATGATGATGACCCTGCAGCGCGAGCGTCCCCGGGCCCAGGGGCGACGACCGTCCCACGGAAGGCGCGTGACCTTGATCGTCGGTGCCGGGCTGCTGCTGCTCGTCGCGGCGCTCGGTCTCGTCGCGCACAACCGCACCCCGGGCCGCGCGACCGCTCTCGGGGTGTCGGCGTTCTCGCCCTACCTGATGCTCGCGGCCGTGCCGGCGCTGATCGTGCTGGTCCTCGCCCGCCAGTGGTTCGGCGTCGCCGTCGCGGCGATCGTGCTCGTGCTCTGCGTCAGCACGCAGGGCCGCCTGTACCTGGCCGAGACCGGGCCGGCCGACGCCCGCCCGCTGGTCACGCTGACGGCCAACCTGCATCTCGGCGACGCGAACGCGGCCGAGCTCGTCGCGGCCGTCCGGACCCACCGCGTCGACCTGCTGGCGACCCAGGAGATGACCCCCGAGTCCGAGCAGCGGATCCTCGACGCCGGCATCCTGACCGAGCTGCCCTACCAGGCCACCGACTCGAAGCCGGGCGCCGCCGGAACGGGCCTGTGGAGCCGCTACCCGCTGAGCGCGATCGACCGGCGCAAGGACTTCTCCTTCGCCGCGGTCACCGCCTCGCTCGAGCTGCCCGGGGTGCCCCGGCCCGTCACCGTGGGTGCGTTCCACATGAACGGGCCGGTGCCGCACAGTGCCGCGTGGCAGGACGACATCCGGCACCTGCCGTCGGTGCTGCGCGAGCTCGGCCACGGCGGACCGGTCGTGGCGGCCGGCGACCTCAACGCCACGCCCGACATCGTCCAGTTCCGCGACCTGCTCGTCGACGGCTACGCCGACGCGGCCCAGCAGGCCGGCGCCGGGATGACCCTGACCTACCCGGCGGACCGCTGGTACCCGCCGCTCATCGCCATCGACCACGTGCTGACCCGCGACGCGGTGGCGACGACGGCCGACACGATCCACATCAGCGACACCGACCACCGGGCCCTGCTCGTCACGGTGCAGGTTCCGCGTACCGCCTGATCCACGCGTGCATCGCGATGCCGGCCGCGACGCCGGCGTTGATCGAACGGGTCGAGCCGTACTGCGCGATCGAGCAGACGGCGCTCGCCGCCGCGCGCGCAGCCGGGCTCAGCCCCGTCCCCTCCTGGCCGAAGAGCAGCAGCGCGTTCGCCGGCAGCTCGAACGTCTCGAGCGGCACCGCTCCGGGCAGGTTGTCGATCGCGACGATCTCGTAGCCGGCACCGGCGGCGTGGGCGACGAGGTCCTCGGGCGAGGCGACGTGGTGGATGTGCTGGTACCGGTCGGTGACCATCGCGCCGCGCCGGTTCCAGCGACGGTTGCCGACGATGATCACCTCGCGGGCGAGGAAGGCGTTGGCGGTGCGGACGACGGTGCCGATGTTGAGGTCGTGGCGCCAGTTCTCGATCGCGACGGCGAACGGGTGCCGGCGGGTGTCGAGGTCGGCGACGATCGCGTCGAGATGCCAGTAGCGGTAACGGTCGACCACGTTGCGCCGGTCGCCGTCGCGCAGCAGTTCGGGGTCGAGCCGCGGGTCGTCCGGCCAGGGTTGCGGATGCGGCCCGACGCCGACCTCGTCCTCCGACGAGTTCACACCCCGTACAGCTCGCGGTAGGCGAGCATCGCGTCCAGGTGTTCGGCGTGGGTGCCGGTCGCGCGGACGTAGGCGACGATGTCGTCGAGGGTGACGATGGCGTGGACGTCGACGCCGCGGTCGCGCTCGACCTCCTGGATCGCCGAGAGGTCGCCGGTGCCGCGCTCCTGCCGGTCGACCGACACCACGACCCCGGCGAGCGTGGCCGGCGACGCGTCGACGATGGCGAGCACCTCGCGAATCGCCGCGCCCGAGGTGATGACGTCGTCGACGATGAGCACCCGCCCGTCGAGGGGCGTGCCGACGATGGTGCCGCCCTCGCCGTGGGCCTTCGCCTCCTTGCGGTTGAACGCCCACGGGACGTCGCGGTCGTGCCGCTCGGCCAGCTGGACGGCCGCGGCCGCCGCGATCGGGATGCCCTTGTAGGCCGGCCCGAGCAGGACGTCGAACTCGAGGCCCGAGGCGACGATCGCCTCGGCGTAGTAGCGGCCGAGGCCGGCCAGGCGCGCGCCGGTGTTGAACAGACCGGCGTTGAAGAAATAGGGCGAGACGCGGCCCGACTTCAGCGTGAACTCGCCGAAGCGCAGCACCTCGTGGCCGAGCGCGAACTCGATGAACCCGCGCTTGTAGTCGGCGAGAGTCTCGCTCACATGCCCCGCCGCTTCATCACCGCGCGCAGCACCGGCCGCGGCAGGGTGCGGGCGGCACCGACCAGCGCCTTGTACTGGCGCGACGGCACCGAGACCGGCTTGCCGGCGAGGGTGTCGGCGAGGCCCTCGCGCACGACGTCGGCGGCGTCGAGCCACATGCGGTCGGGCACGTGCGACATGTCGGCCGCGGCCCGCTCGTGGAACTCGGTGTGGGTGAAGCCGGGGCAGACGGCGGTGACGGTGACGCCGGTGCCGTCGAGCTGGATGGCGAGCGCCTCGCTGAACATCGTCACCCACGCCTTCGAGGCCGCGTAGGTGGCGTTGCCACCCCGCGGCACGAACGCCGACACCGACGACACGTTGAGGATTCGCCCGCGTCCCCGGGCGGTCATGCCCGGCACCGCCGCGTGCGAGAGGCGCAGCACCGCCCGCACGTTGAGGTCGAGCTGCTGCTCCTCCTTGGCCAGGTCGGCCGTGCCGAAGAGCTGGTAGGTGCCGATGCCCGCGTTGTTCACGAGCAGGTCGATCGGTCGGGACGAGTCCTGGAGCCGGGCGGCCACGGCGGCGCAGCCCGCGTCGGTGGCGAGGTCGGCCGCCAGCACCTCGACGTCGATGCCGTGCTTCGTGCTCAGCGTGCCGCGGGTGGCTTCGAGCCGCGTGGTGTCGCGCGCGACCAGCACGAGATCGTGCGTGGACGCGAGCTGGCGCGCGAACTCGGCACCGAGCCCCGCCGTCGCCCCGGTGACGAGGGCGGTCGGCATCAGGTTCCGGTCCGGCGGGACTTGCTGGCCTTGGCCCGGGTGCGAGCGAGTTCGGCGCCCTTCGCGACGGCCTCGGAGTTCGCCCGCTGCTTGGACCGCGAGCGGTCGGGCTGGTTGGCCGGACGGGTCTCGGCCGGCTTGGTGGCCGCCGGCGGGCGCGGCTCGAAGCGCGACCGCGGGGCGGCGCCCCCGGTCGGGCGGGACGCGAACAGGCCGCGGCGCTGGGGGGCGCCGGCGGGTCGCGCCGGCTTGCTGCGGTTGAAGAACTCGACGCTCGGCCGCAGGCTCGTCAGCATCACCGCGGCGATGAACGCGAGGCCGGACACGAAGCCGGCCGCCTTGTAGAGCCCCGGCGCGTCGATGCCGACCGCGAGCAGCGAGGAGATGCCGCCCGGCGTTCCGGTGAGGGTGGAGATGACCCAGAGGCCGAGCACGGCCCAGCGGGCCCAGTAGCGCCCGCGCAGCGCGGCTCGGGCGATGATTGCCGTGGCGACGATGAGCACGACGGCCTGGATGGTCAGGCTGGTGACCGCCTTGTCGACCGCGTTCGGCAGCGTCGCGGGATCGACATGGTTCTTCTTGCCGACCAGCTTCGCGTTCGCCTTCACCGCGGTCGCGAGCAGTTCCTTCTTGCCCCCGTACAGGCTGAGCGCGGCGGCCAGCGACGCCAGCCCGGTGAGGACGAGCGCCCCGGCGGCGAGCAGGACGAGCTGGGGCGGGTTGGGCCGGGCCGACCCGGACGGCGTCCCGCCCTTGGACATGGACACGGGCGTGGTGGGCTTGTCGGTCACCGGCGCAGTGTACGTGCGACACCCAGGCGGCACAGTTCGATGGCCTACAGTCGGGCGACGTCCCGAGCCGGCCCGGAGGAACACCCATGACCACCCCGTCCGACCCCGGCGACCCCCGGGCGGAACCCGGTGTCGACCTCGGCAAGCGGGCGCCCGCGTCCTCCGATCCGACGTCCGAGGCGCCGTTCGATCCGTATCGCTTCGGCAAGCCCGAGCACCCCGTGCCGCCGGAGTACGCGCCGCCGGGCTACGTGCCCGACCCGGCCGACTACCCGGCGAGCCGCCCGGCCGGTGCCTACCCGGCCACGCCGTACCCGGCGCCGCCGCCGCAGCCCTACGGCTACCCGGGCACGCCCTACCCCGGTCCGCCGCAGCCCGGGACCCACGAGCCCTACCGGCCCTACGGGGCGCCGACCCCGCCGCCGTACCACGGCTACGTCCAGCCGCGGAGGGGCAACGGCAAGGCGATCACCGCGCTCGTGTGCGGCCTGGCCTCGATCCCGCTCTGCTTCCTCAGCGTGCTCGACGCCATCCTCATCGTCCCGGCCGTCATCTTCGGGATCATCACGCTGAGCGAGGTGAAGGCCGGCGGATCCGGCAAGGGCATGGCAATCGCCGGGCTGGCCTGCGCCGCCGTCGGGGCGGTGCTCGCCACCATCGTGACGCTCTGGTACGTGCACGCCGCGAACCAGTGCGGCGGCCTGAACCAGGGCAACTCGACGGAGTTCCAGCAGTGCCTGCGGGACCACCTCTAGGGCCGTCCCGCCCGGCGAGGGGTCAGTAGACGAAGCCCCGGTTGGCGACGACGGCGATGAAGATGATCGCCAGGACGGTGTCGATCGCGCCCAGCACCACGCCGGCGATGGCCATGCCCTTGCCCGAGGCGCCCTTGTTGGCCCGGTTGAGCCCGATACCGCCGAAGATCAGCGCCAGAGGGCCCAGGATGATGCCGAAGACGATGAGCCCGATGATGCCGCAGACGAGTCCGGCGATGGCCATGCCGTTGCCCTGCTTAGGCTGCGGGTAGCCGCCGTAGGGAGGCGGCGCGTACCCGCCCGGCTGGCCGTAGCCGTAGTCACCCTGCCCCTGCGGCGGGTTCGGGTACTGCGGCTGGTCGCCGGAATCGGGGTACGACATCAGGTCTCCTCGGGGGTTCGCATCGGCCGGTTCTGCCGGCCGGGTACCGGCCCGGCTCTGGACAACGGTGCCACGTCGGGCGGATGGCAGGCTATATCCTGCATACCCGATCGTCGCACCGGACGACGCCACGCCAGGGAGGGCACCGTGACCGACTGGGGCCACCCCGGCGGCGAGCCGACACCGGCCGACCCGTACCAGGGTCCGCCGCGCACGGCGCCGTACACGCCGCCGACCTACGGTTCGGGTCAGCCCGGCTCACCGGTCTACCCGACGGCCGGCTACCCCGCTCCCCAGCCGCCGGCCAACCCGTACGCCCAGATGCCGCCCTACGGCTACGGCTACCCGCCGGGCTACGGCCCGCAGCCGGGCGACGGCCGCCCCGGCACCACCATCGCGGCTGCCGTGCTCGGTTACGTCGGCGGCGGGCTGCTCATCCTGGCCGGCGTCCTGCTGTTCTTCGGCGCCTCGTTCGTCACCAGCATCGACAACGCCAGCGGCAACGACCACGGCGGCTTCGCCGGCCAGTTGTCCCTGCTGGGCGTCGTCAACCTGGTCGCGGCCGGCCTGCTCATCGCCGGCAGCGTCTCACTGACCGGGCGCAGCGCCCGCGGCCGCTCGATGTACTCGATCGGCGCGGCGATCGTCGTCGTCCTCTCCGTCATCTGGACGGCGTGGTGGGCCGACCGCTCCGGCGGCGGCGTCGTGGTCTACGCGCTGCTGTTCGCCGCGATCGTGATCGTCGGACTCTGCCTGGCCTGGACCCGCGCCGTCACGGCCTGGCTCGGCGGCGCGAAGCGCGCCTGAGCCTCACCCCAGCGCGAAGGGCAGCTCGAACATGAGGTGCAGCGCGATCCACACGATGCCGTCGAGCGCGGCGAGCCCGAAGGCCAGATAGGCGAACTCGAAGCTGCGACCCGACTCGCGCGCCCGCTGCCCCGCCACCGCGCCGAGGATGCCGGCGAGCAGGGCGAACAGCGCACCGAAGACCACGATCCCGATCAGCCCGACGACGACGGCGGCGACGCCCACCGGGTCGTAGCCGGTGGGGTCGTCACCGGCGTCGCCGAAGTCGCGGTGCTTGCGCACCCGCGCCCGATCCGGCGTGGGGCGCAGCATCGGCCGGGGCGCCCACAACTCGGGCTCGTTGGGCAGCCGCGGATCCTTGGGCTCGTCGCCCCACGCCGTCATGTCACAGAGCCGGCTTGGTGAGGTCGGGGCCGCCGCCACCGAGCTGCAGTCCGGAGCGGTCGGGCAGCGCGTCGACCAGCACGGTCTGGCCGTCGCGGATCTCGCCGCCGAGCAGCGCCTTGGCCAGCGCGTCGCCGATCGAAGTCTGCACCAGCCGGCGCAGCGGACGCGCCCCGTACAGCGGGTCGAACCCGTTGAGCGCGAGCCACTCCCGCGCGGCGTCGGTGACCTCGAGGGTGAGACGACGCGCCGCCAGCCGCGTGCCGAGCCCGGCCAGCTGGATGTCGACGATGCGGGCGAGATCCTCGGTGCTCAGCGAGTCGAAGATGACGATGTCGTCGAGCCGGTTGAGGAACTCGGGCTTGAAGTGCTCGCGCACGAACGCCATCACCGCATCGCGCTTCGCGGCGTCGGGCAGGTCGGTGACCAGCGCGGCCGAACCGAGGTTCGAGGTCAGGATCAGCATCGTGTTGCGGAAGTCGACGGTGCGGCCCTGCCCGTCGGTGAGGCGGCCGTCGTCGAGCACGGCGAGCAGGATGTCGAAGACGTCTGGGTGAGCCTTCTCGACCTCGTCCAGCAGCACAACGGTGTACGGACGACGCCGCACCGCCTCGGTCAGTTGGCCGCCCTCGTCGTAGCCGACGTAGCCGGGCGGGGCGCCGACGAGGCGGGCCACCGAGTGCTTCTCGGAATACTCGCTCATGTCGATGCGCACCATCGCGCGCTCGTCGTCGAACAGGAAGTTGGCGAGCGCCTTGGCCAGCTCGGTCTTGCCGACCCCGGTCGGACCGAGGAACAGGAACGAGCCGGTCGGGCGGTCGGGGTCGCTGATGCCGGCCCGCGCGCGGCGCACGGCGTCGGACACCGACTGCACGGCGGCCTTCTGGCCGATGACCCGGCGGCCCAGCTCGTCCTCCATGCGCAGCAGCTTCGCGGTCTCGCCCTCGAGCATGCGGCCGGCCGGGATGCCCGTCCAGGCCGACACGACCTCGGCGATGTCGTCGGCGGTCACCTGCTCCTTGACCAGCACGTCCTCGGACGGGATCTGGTTCTCGGCCTCGGTCGCGGTCGCGAGTTCGCGCTCGAGCGCGGGCAGCTCGCCGTACTGCAGGCGGGACGCGGTCTCGAGGTCGCCGTCGCGCTGGGCCCGCTCGATCTGGCCCTGCAGCTCGTCGATGCGCTCCTTGAGCTCGCCGACCCGGTTCAGGCCCGACTTCTCGCGCTCCCACCGCGCGTTCAGCGCGTCGAGCTGCTCGGTGAGGTCGGCCATCTCGGCCCGCAGCTTGGCCAGCCGCTCGGCCGAGGCCTCGTCCGTCTCCTCGGCGAGCGAGAACTCCTCCATCTTCAGGCGGTTGACCGAGCGCTTGAGCTCGTCGATCTCGATGGGGCTCGAGTCGATCTGCATGCGCAGCCGCGAGGCCGCCTCGTCGACGAGGTCGATCGCCTTGTCGGGCAGGAAGCGTGAGGTGATGTAGCGGTCGGACAGCGTCGCCGCGGCGACCAGCGCACCGTCGCTGATGTCGACGTGGTGGTGGGCCTCGTACTTGCCGTTGAGGCCGCGCAGGATCGCGATGGTGTCCTCGACCGACGGTTCGGCGACGAGCACCTGCTGGAAGCGGCGCTCGAGGGCGGGGTCCTTCTCGATGTGCTCGCGGAACTCGTCGAGGGTCGTCGCGCCGACCATGCGCAGCTCGCCCCGGGCGAGCATCGGCTTGAGCATGTTGGAGGCGTCCATGGCGCCCTCGCCGGTCGCGCCGGCGCCGACGACGGTGTGCAGCTCGTCGATGAAGGTGATGACCTGCCCGCCGGAGTCCTTGATCTCGGTGAGGACGGCCTTGAGCCGCTCCTCGAACTCGCCACGGAACTTCGACCCGGCGATCATCGAGCCCAGGTCCAGCGCGATCAGCTTCTTCCCGCGTAGGCTCTCCGGCACGTCGCCGTCGACGATGCGTTGCGCGAGCCCCTCGACGACGGCGGTCTTGCCGACACCGGGCTCGCCGATCAGCACCGGGTTGTTCTTCGTGCGGCGTGAGAGCACCTGCACCACGCGTCGGATCTCGGCGTCGCGGCCAATGACCGGGTCGATCTTGCCCTCGCGGGCGGCCGCGGTGAGGTCGTTGCCGTACTTCTCCAGCGCCTGGAAGGTGCCTTCGGGATCAGGGGTCGTGACGTGCTGGGAGCCGCGCACCGACTCGAGCGCGCTCGACAGTGCCGGCGGGGTGGCCCCGACGTGGCGGAGCACCTCGGCGACGTCGGAGGCGACGCTCGGATCGGCCAGCGCGAGCAGCAGATGTTCGGCCGAGACGTACTCGTCGGACCGCGAACGCGCCTCGCGCTCGGCGGCCCCGAGCAGGGCGAGCAGGTTGCGTGACGTCTGGGGGGCGGCGACCGACGCACCCGATGCGGACGGCAGCTTGTCGACCAGGCGGGCCACGTCGGCCCGCACACTCAGCGGATCGGCGCCGATCGCCTGAAGCAGCGGGCGTGTCAGCGTCTCCTTGTCGTCGAGCAGCGCCACCGCGAGGTGGGCCGGCTCGACCGCCGGATTGCCGCGCTCGGCCGCCGCCTTCACTGCGCTCGACACCGCCTGCTGGCTGCGCGTGGTCATGTCCATGCTCGTCACTATCTCCCTTCGCCCGGCCCGTGTCTCCGGGTCCTATGGGCCTAACGGGGCAAGACTTGAGTCTGTTCCGCTCAACTCTGGGAGAACCGGTCAGCGGCGACGGCGGCCGGGCTGGGGCTGCCAGACGACGAGCGCGGTGCCGGGGCCGCGGCGCGAGGCGAGCTCGTTGCGGGCCTCGGTGAGCTCGTCGACGAGCTCGCTGACCCTGGCCCGCAGCGCGTCGACGTGCGACTCGAGCTCGATGATGCGCTTGATGCCGGCGAGGTTCACGCCCTCGTCCTGCGAGAGGCGCTGCACCTCGCGCAGCAGCGCGACGTCGCGGGCGGAGTAGCGGCGCCCGCCGCCGCCGGTGCGACCCGGGGTCACCAGGCCGAGCCGGTCGTACTGGCGCAGGGTCTGGGCGTGCATGCCGGCGAGCTGCGCCGCCACCGATATGACGAAGACGGGCGCGTCGTCGGGCAGCTCGCCCGGGTGCATGCGGCGGTCAGGCATGGCCATCGCTCCTCACCGGGGCGGCGAGCGCGGCCGTGATCTGCGGCCGGGGGTCGGCGTGCTGCGTGGCGGCGTACTTCTCCAGGGCGTCGCGGGCGTCGTCGTCGAGCGCCGGCGGCACCGCGACCTCGACGGTGACGAGCAGGTCGCCGGTGCTGCCCTTGCGCGCGACCCCGCGGCCGCGTACCCGCAGGGTGCGACCCGACGGCGTGCCCGGCGCGACCTTCAGCGCCACGCTGCCGTCGAGCGTCGGCACGCGCAGGGTGGTGCCGAGCGCGGCCTCGGTGAACGTGATCGGAACGGTCAGGGTGAGGTCGTCGCCGGTGCGGCCGAACAGCTTGTGCGGGCCGACGTGCACCGTGACGAACAGGTCGCCGGCCGGGGCGCCCTGGCTGCCCGGCGTGCCCTTGCCCGCGACGCGGATCTTCGCGCCGTCGCGGATGCCCGACGGGATGCGCACCGTGATGGTGCGGGTCTGCGTGCTCGCGCCGCTGCCGTGGCACTCGGGGCACGGGTCGTCGATGAACTGGCCGGTGCCGCGGCAGTCCCGGCACGGCTCGCTGAAGCCGAACGCCCCCTGGTTGCGGCTGACGTAGCCACTGCCGCTGCAGATCGTGCAGCGCCGTGGCACGGTGCCGGGCTTGGAGCCGAGGCCGCCGCAGGTGCGGCAGGTGCCCGGGGAGGACAGTCGCAGCGGCAGCGTCGTGCCGTGCGCGGCCTCGGCGAACTCGAGGGTGACGTCGGCATTGACGTCCTTGCCCCGCTGCGGCCCCGCGGCGCCCGAGCGGCGCCCGGAACCCGCCCCGAACAGGCCGTCGAAGAGGTCACCGAGACCGCTCTGGTTGCTGCCGAACAGGTCGGACATGTCGAAGTTGCCGCCGGCGCCGCCGCTACCGCGCGGGAAGCCGCTGAACGGGCCGCTGCTGCCGCCACCGGCGAACAGCGTGCGGGCCTCGTCGTACTCCTTGCGCTTCGCCGGGTCGGACAGCACACCGTAGGCCTCGGAGACCTCCTTGAACCTGGCTTCAGCTTTCGCGTCGCCCGGGTTCTTGTCGGGGTGCAGATCGCGGGCGAGCTTGCGGTAGACCTTCTTGATCTCCGCGGCCGGTGCGTCCTTGGCGACGCCGAGGGCCTTGTAGTAGTCCTTCTCGATGTAGTCCTTGGTGCTCATGGTCTCGGGTCACCTCGCTCTCGGCTGGTTGCGTTGGGTGGATGGACCCGCATACCCGTCCTCGGAAGGACGGCTTAAAAACCGGGCCGTCCTTCGCTGCGGGCGGGCATACGGGTCCATCCCTTACTTCCCTTGCGTTGGGTCCGCTGTGGTGCGGTCTTCATCTTCGTGCGGTTGGGCGGGGGATTGCTGGGAGTCGGCTTGCGCTGGTCCCTCACCTTCCACCCCGCCGCCGTTTGCTGCCGCTCTTTCCGTCGGGTCGCTCACGCCGACCATGGCGGGGCGGAGGAGGCGGTCCTTGTGGCGGTAGCCGACTCGCATGATGGTGGTGCAGGTGGGCTCGGTGACGTCGTCGCTCTCGTCGTGCAGGACGGCTTCGTGGATCGACGGGTCGAAGGGGTCGCCGACCTCACCGAAGGCGGTGAGGCCGAGCTTGGCGAAGACGCCGTCGAGGGTGTCGGCGACCGCCTTGAGGCCACCGGTGAGATCACCGTGGGCGCGGGCGCGGTCGAGGTCGTCGATCACCGGGAGCAGGTCGTTGAGCGTGCGCCCGACTGCGAGGTCACCCGCGGCCAGGCGGTCGCGCTCGGCCCGCTTACGGTAGTTCGCGTACTCGGCCTGCACGCGCTGCAGGTCGCGGGTGCGCTCGTCGTAGAGCGCAGCCTCGACCATCGGCACCTGGCCCTCGGCCGCCGGCTCGTGCAACTCGGCGGAATCCGCCGCCCCGGGCGAGGACGCCGCAGCGTCCTCACCCGAGGTGGTCCTGCGGACCTCGCCCGTCTCCGGGTCGATCTTGCGCTTGTCGCGACTCACGAAACCCGTGGGCTCGTCGTCGGTCACTTGCTCTCCTCGCCCGGGCCCTCGTCCACGACCTCGGCGTCGACGACGGTGTCGTCGGCCGGTTCGGACTTGGTGAAGTTCGGACCCGCACCCTCGGCACCCGGCGCGCCCTCGCCCGCGGCCTGCGCGGCGGCGTACATGGCCCCGCCGGCCTCGGAGGCGATCGAGCCCACCTTCTCCTGCGCGGCCTTGATGGCCTCGTAGTCGGCGCCCTCGAGCGTCTTCGCGAGCTCCTCGACCGCGGTCTGCAGCTCGGTCCGCTTGTCCTCGGGCAGCTTGTCACCGTTCTCGGCCAGGAACTTCTCCGTGGTGAACTGCAGGCCCTCGGCGGTGTTGCGGATCTCGGCCTCGTCGCGCCGCTTCTTGTCCTCCTCCGCGTGCGCCTCGGCGTCCTTCATCATGCGGTCGATCTCGTCCTTGGACAGGCCCGAACCACCGGTGATGGTCATGCCCTGTTCCTTGTTGGTGGCGAGATCCTTCGCCGACACGTGGACGATGCCGTTCGCGTCGATGTCGAAGGTGACCTCGATCTGCGGGACGCCGCGGGGCGCCGGCGGCAGGCCGGTCAGCTCGAACATGCCGAGCTTCTTGTTGTAGGCCGCGATCTCACGCTCGCCCTGGAAGACCTGGATCTGCACGCTGCCCTGGTTGTCGTCGGCGGTCGTGAAGATCTCCGAACGCTTCGTCGGGATGGTCGTGTTGCGCTCGATGAGCCGCGTCATGACGCCGCCCTTGGTCTCGATGCCGAGCGACAGGGGGGTGACGTCGAGCAGGAGGACGTCCTTCACCTCGCCCTTGAGCACACCGGCCTGCAGCGCGGCGCCGACGGCGACGACCTCGTCCGGGTTGACGCCCTTGTTCGGCTCCTTGCCGCCGGTCAGCTCCTTGACCAGTTCGCTGACGGCCGGCATGCGGGTCGAGCCGCCGACGAGGACGACGTGGTCGATCTGGCTCAGGCTGATCCCGGCGTCCTTGATGACGTTGCGGAACGGCTCCTTGGTGCGCTCGAGGAGATCCCCGGTGATCTTCTGGAACTCGGCGCGCGAGAGCGTCTCGTCCAGGAACAGCGGGTTCTTCTCGGCGTCCTGGGTGATGTAGGGCAGGTTGATGCCGGTCGACTGCGAGCTCGACAGCTCGATCTTCGCCTTCTCGGCCGCCTCGCGCAGGCGCTGCATGGCCATCTTGTCCTTGGTCAGGTCGATGCCGTGCCCGCTCTTGAACTTGTCGACCAGCCAGTCGACGATGCGCTGGTCCCAGTCGTCGCCGCCGAGGTGGTTGTCGCCGTTGGTGGCCTTCACCTCGATGACGCCGTCACCGATCTCGAGCAGCGACACGTCGAAGGTGCCACCACCGAGGTCGAAGACGAGGATCGTCTGCTCCTTCTCGCCCTTGTCCAGACCGTAGGCGAGCGCGGCCGCGGTGGGCTCGTTGACGATGCGCAGGACGTTGAGACCAGCGATCGTGCCGGCCTCCTTGGTGGCCTGGCGCTGCGCGTCGTTGAAGTAGGCGGGGACGGTGATGACAGCGTCGGTGATGTCCTCACCCAGGTAGGCCTCGGCGTCGCGCTTCAGCTTCTGCAGCACGCGCGCGCTGATCTCCTGGGGGGTGTAGTCCTTGCCGTCGATCTTCACCGACCAGTTGCCCTCGCCGATGTGGCGCTTCACCGAACGGATCGTGCGATCGACGTTGGTGACGGCCTGGCGCTTGGCGACCTCGCCGACGAGGACCTCGCCGTTCTTCGCGAACGCCACGACGCTGGGCGTGGTGCGCGAGCCCTCGGCGTTGGCGATGACTTCCGGCTCGCCGCCGCTCAGGACGGAAACGGCCGAGTTGGTGGTGCCGAGGTCGATGCCGACCGCTCGTGCCATGGTGTGGTGCTCCTTCTCGTCTGGATGGTGCTGCAGGTTCTGGGGTTCTACCGGCGCTTCCGATAGTGCTCAGCGCGCGGCGCCATGTCAAAAGAACTGAGCCCGGTACGCTCAACTTCCCGGATGCGACGTGACACGGGTCACGTCGGGGTGGATCAGCGGAGCAGGCCGCCGAGGCTGCCGCGCAGCGTGAAGGTGCCGGCCCGCGTGGTGGTCAGCGTGGTCCAGCCGGTGCCGTCGTCGACGACCGACGCGGCGTCGACGGCGGCGTCCACGGTGCGCTGCGGTGCGGTCGGGGAGGGCACCTGCAGTGCCGCCGACAGGAACTTCGAATACCGCACCCGCACGTTCACCGAGCACGCACACGGCATCGTCACCGTCATCGTGGACTGGGTGTGTCCGGCGATGCGTCCGGGCGACCCGACGATCGGGGTCGGGTCGGCCACCCGGAACAGCTCCCAGTCGGCGTTGGCCCAGATGCGGTGCAGATAGGTCGCGGCGTGCTCGGTGACCAGCGTGTACTCGGGATAGCTCCCACCGCCGACGTGGCTGGTCGGCAGCGCAACGTAGCCGACCGCGTTGTTGTCCAGCCAGACCTTGTAGGTCGTCGGGTCGAGCGGATCCTTCTGCAGCGCCGCGTTGAGGTGGATGTCCTCCTGCGTCTCCCAGCCGCGTGCGAGCGAAGCGTGGCTGAGCAGGGCGTCGTAACCCGCGTGGGCACCGTGGTTGACGACCTCGACCCGGTAGTTCTCCAGGTTCGGGATCCGGTCGAGCCGGCCGGCCAACGAGGTGTAGTAGTCGACCGAGGACACCGGCCGCTCGGCGTTGCGCAGGTCGGTGACGGTGCCGCTGGCGCCGACCAGGATCAGGGGCAGGACGGCCAGCGTGAGCAGGCGCCGCGACGCCCGGCCGACGGCCATGACCACCACCGGCAGGCAGAACCACACGAACCGCGAGAAGTTCGAGCCCATGCCGTTCGGCACCGCGAACAGGGCGAGGCAGGTGATCAACGAGATCCAGAGCGTGGTGCGGATGTGATCGGGCGGGCGCGCCGCGACGATCAGCAGGAGGAGCGACGCCACCAGCTCGAGCAGCAGCGTCCCCGAGAACGGTTCGGGACCGGGGGCGCCGAACAGCAGCCCGACGCCGCCGATCGCGACGACGGCCGTGCCCACCGCCCAACCGATGATCGGCCGGTAGGCGCGCGTGCGGGTGCACAGGAACGTGCCGGTGAGCCCGACCGCGATGAACGCCCCCGACACCGGCGAGGCCATGATGCTCAGCAGCGTGAACCCCACGGTGCGCCAGCGCTGCTTGCGGCGTACCGCGATGACCGCCGCGACGGCCAGCGCCGAGCCGAGCAGGAACGGGATGCGCCCGCTCCACAGGTTCGTCGACACCACGAACGCGGCGACGAAGGACGCGGCCCGCGGGTGCCTCGTGCCGCGCACGGCGACGACGCAGAGCACCGTCGCGGCGACGGCGGCGAGCGCGCCGACCAGCTCGGTGCCGATCCACGAGCACAGGTACGGGGTGACGACCGAGTAGTTGCCCGGCGTCGAGCCGCCGCCGAACCAGCCGAACCAGTAGAAGAGGCCGACCCCGTTCGACACGGCGGAGGCCCGCGCCCGCGCGGCCCACAGATCGTTGACGTCGGGCCGGATGACGAAGAAGGCGACCGCGTTCGCCACGGCGAACAGCACGGGCGGGAGGGTCCACGCCGGGACGCGGGGCCGCGGCCGGACGATCGGCGGCGCGGACCGCAGATCCGGGACGGACGCGAGCGTGGTCATCGCCGTTCATGGTCCCACAGCGAGGCCGCCGCAGCCCCCGGAATTCAGGGGCTGCACGGGTCGACGGGTCCGGACCCGGCAGCGGCCCGGGACGCTCGAGTCCCGGGCCGCCGATGTGCGGTTCGATCGGTGCTGCGGTCAGGCCTTCTTGGCGAGGTCGGCGATCGAGGTGAGGCCGTACTTCTTGGCCGTGGCCGAGGTGACGACGATCGCGTCCCGGTCCTCGGCGCTGGCCTGCTTGGTGACGGTCAGCGTCGCCGGGACCGCCTTCTGCAGCGCGGCGTAGGTCGCATCGGGCGAGGTCGCCGAGGCGCCCTTGTCGAAGTACTGCAGCAGCACGCCGCTGTACTCGGGGATCAGGTCGATCGAGCCGTCCTTGAGCCCCGGGATGTACTTCTCCCGGCTGCCGATGTTGAGCTTCTTGCTGACGGTCGCGCCGGCACCCTGCAGGGCGTCGGCGTAGATGTCGGCCAGCACCACGTTCTCCGGGAAGTTGGCCGAGCCGACCGTCAGCGTGACGCCCTTGGCCGGAGTGGTCGTGGGCAGGCTGAGCGAGGCGAGGAACTGCTGCGCCGCCTTGTCGGGGTCCATCTTGTTGACCTCGACCTGGGTGCGCAGGTTGATCAGCACGTCGGTCGTGATCTTGGCCGAGATGGCGTCGAGGACCTGCTGGACGCCCGGCGTCGCCTTCTTCTTGTTCACCAGCGGCACGACGTTCTGCGCCCCGAAGTTGCTCTTCGGGTCGGTCAGCACGACGAAGTTGTTCGCCTTGATCGCCGGGTCGGTCGTGAAGAGGTCGGCCGCGTCGATCTGGCCGTTCTTCAGCGACGTGACCGTCACCGGACCGCCGGTGTCGGTGACCTTGAAGCTCTGGAACGTGACGCCGTAGTTCTTCGCCCAACCGGCCGGGCCGTCGGGACGGGACTTCATCTCGGCGGGTCCGCCGAAGATGAGCTTCGAGGCGATCGTGCCGGACGCCTGGGCCGCGCCGGACGAGCTGCTGGTCTTGGCACTGTCGCTGCCGCAGGCGCTGAGCAGCAGGCTCGCTGCGGCCACCGCCGTCGTCAGCGTGAGGGCTTTACGCATGGTTCTCCTTGGATCGGGATCGAACAGGTCTGATCGTGCGGTCGGATCGGGGTTGGGCAGTCACCCAGTTGCGACCTCCTCCTTGGTTCGCAGGGCGGCCGTGGCGGGGTCCTGGGTGGGCGTCTTGGAGAAGCGGCCGGACACCCCGCGCGAGACGCAGAGGCGCTGCACGAGCGACAGCACGAGATCGACCAGCACGGCGAGCAGGGCGACGAGGATGCCGCCGCTGACCATCTGGTCGTAGTCCTGCTGGTGATAGCCGTCGTAGATGAACCGGCCCAGGCCACCGAGCGGGAAGTAGGACGCAATGGTGGCCGTCGCGATCACCTGCAGCGTGGCGCTGCGGAAGCCGGAGAAGATCAGCGGCAGGCTGTTCGGGAACTCGACCTGGCGCAGCACCTCGCCGCCGCTCATGCCCATGCCGCGGGCGGCGTCGCGCACGGCGGGGTCGACGTTGTCGACGCCGGCGTAGGTATTGGCCAGGATCGACGGGATCGCGATCAGTACCAGCACGATCTCGGTCGGGATGAGGTAGCCGAGGTCGGTGCGGCCGTAGAAGTGCGGCGCGATGATGACCGCGAGCAGCACCAGCAGGCCGACGCCGGGTATCGAGCGCAGCGCGTTCGCCGCGGCGACCACCCACGTCGCCCGGCCCGAGTGGCCGATAGCCAGCCCGGTCGGCAGCGCGATCACCAGCGCGATGCCGAGCGCGATCAGGGAGTACTCGAGGTGATTGACGATCTGCGACGGGATGCCGACGAACGAGTCCGCCGGCCGGTCGCGCCAGTGCGCGGGATCGTTCAGCCAGGTGATGACCCCGCTCATCTCGCGACCCTCCGCCACGGGGTGAGCAACCTCGTGCCCAGGACGATGATTCCGTCGAAGGCGAGCGCGAGCAGGACGCAGAGGACGATGCCGAGCACGATCGGCGGGTAGTACGGCGTCGGCGTCGACAGCTGGATGCCCTCGTCGAACAGCCGGCCCAGGTTGTCCATGCCGATGGTGCCGGCGACCGCCACGAGGCTCACGTTCGACACCGTCGCCACGCGCAGGCCGGCGGCGATGACCGGTGCCGCGATCGGTAACTCGACCGAGAGCAGGCGGCGCATCCGGCCGAAGCCCATGGCGCTCGCGGCGAGCAGCGTCTCCTCCGACACCGAGGCCAGGCCGTCGGCGACGACGCGCACGAGCAGCGCCACCGAGTAGATGGTGAGCGCGATCGGCACTTGCTTCGGGTCGAGCGACTTCAGCCCGAACAGCGGCGGCACGATGACGAACAGGGCGATCGACGGGATCGTGTAGAGCAGCCCGGTGATGCTGATGATCGGCGGATAGCTCCACCGGTAGCGGCGGGCGATGAAGCCCAGCGGCAGCGAGATGATCAGCCCGACGACGACCGGTAGCAGCGACAGGTAGACGTGGTCCCACAGGTAGCGGAGGTCGTCGGAGCGGTGGTCCATGAAGTAGGTCCAGAAGTGCCACGGCGACGAGTTCGCATCAGTGGCGAGCACCGTCGTGGCCGGAACCCTCATGCGGTGCGCCCGCTCGCGGCGGCCTCGGCGCCGGCGTCGTCGAGGGCCTGCTTGCGCACCCCGGCGGCGCGGTGCTCGATGCGCTCGAGCACGTGCGAGGCGCCGACCGTGCCGGCGAAGGTGCCGTCGTCGTGGACGATGACGCCGCGGCCGCTGGGAGAGGAGAGGGCGGCGTCGAGCGCCTCCCGCAGGGTGCCCGACTCGGGCGCGAGCGTGCCGCCGAGGTTGAGCAGGTCGGGCGTGACCTCGCCGGACAGCGCGCCGTCGTCGAGACCGCCCACCGCCAGCCAGCCCTGCGGCTTGCGCTCGCCGTCGACGACGAGAACCCAGCCCTCGTCGGCCTGGTCGGCCGCGGTGCGCAGCGGCTCGCCGAGAGCCACCGCCTTCTCGCCCGACAGCGACAGGGCACCGGCCTCGGCGAAGCCGAGCGCGCGGTAGCCGCGGTCGCGGCCGACGAAGCCGGCCACGAAGGCGTCGGCCGGACGCGAGAGCAGCTCGGCCGGGGTGGCGAACTGGGCCAGCTTGCCGCCGACCCGCATCACCGCGACGCGATCGCCCAGCTTGATGGCCTCGTCGATGTCGTGGGTGACGAACGCGATCGTCTTGCCGAGCTCGCCCTGCAGGCGCAGGAACTCGTTCTGCAACTGCTCGCGCACGACCGGGTCGACGGCGCTGAACGGCTCGTCCATCAGCATGATCGGCGGGTCGGCCGCGAGCGCCCGGGCGACTCCGACGCGCTGCTGCTGGCCACCGGACAGCTGGGCCGGGTAGCGGTCGGCGAACGCGGCCGGCAGGCCGACCCGCTCGAGCAGTTCGAGCGCGTGGGCCCGTGCCTTCTTCTTGTCCTGCCTGAGCAGGAACGGCACCGTGGCCACGTTGTCGACGACCGTGCGGTGCGGGAAGAGCCCGCTGTGCTGGATGACGTACCCGATGCCCCGGCGCAACTCGGACGGCTTGACCTTCGCGGTGTCGCGGTCGTCGAGGAAGATGCGTCCGGACGTCGGTTCGATCATCCGGTTGATCATGCGCAGCGACGTGGTCTTGCCGCAGCCGGACGGCCCGACGAAGACGGTGATCTCGCCCGAGGGCGCTTCGATGTCGAGGGAGTCCACCGCCACCGTGCCGTCGGGGTAGCGCTTGGTGACGCTCTCGAACCTGATCATGTCGCCTCCTCGAGGAGCCGGGCGCGGGGACCGGCGCCGAGCTGTGCGCCGATCGCGTCGGCTTCGTGGGACACGATCGCGCCGTAGCGCGCGGCCGTGTCGTGGTCGATGCGGTAGGTGGGGCCGAGCAGGTTCAGGGCCGCCGCGACGCCGCCGGGCCGACGCACCGGCGCCGAGATCGCGGTGATGTCGGGATCGAGGCGGTCGGGTCCGGCGAGGTAGCCGGTCTCGGGGACCTCGCCCCGCAGGGCGGCACCGACGGCGAGGTCGGCGAGCGCGATCGCCCGGCCGACCCAGCTGGTGTGCCGGATCGGGTGGGTGCCCTCGACCATGGCGAGATAGACGGCGGTGTCGCGCGGGCCGGCGACGACGAGGTAGGTGGACTCGCCGGTCTGCTCGACGATGCGCTGCAGGCCGGGCTGGGCCAGCGCGACGAGCGATTGCCGCCCGAGCGCCGTCGCGCCGAGCTGGATGACGCGGGTACCGGGGTGGAACGCGCCGGACGGGTCACGGGTGACGAAGTCGGCCGACTCGAGCGTGCGCAGCAGGCGCAGCGCGGTGCTGGCCGGCAACCCGGCCGATCGCGCGCACTCGGTGAGCGTGACCGAATCGCGGTCGCACACCTCGGCGAGCAGGCCGAGCGCACGCTCGACGGTGCGGGTGGAGCCGGATGCGGCCAATGTGCCCATCACGATCCCCCCTTGCTCGCAGCAGCGTCCCCCGACGTCCTGCCCTCGGCGTTTTCAGTGCATGGCAGAGCGATGCCATTGCCCGCAACGCAACCACACCATTCCGACAACGGAAACGCGGTTAACGGCAGAGGTGGGAATTGACACCCGAGCGTGATCTGGCCCGAACGCCGGGAAACGCCGCCGGATCAGGCGAGCGGATCGGTCCGCGGGGCGGGACGCGCCGGGGTGGCGGGCGGCGGGGCGTCGTCGCGTCCGGTCGCGATGCGGCGCAGGATGCCCATTCCGGGCAGCTCGCTGATCACCGTCACGACGCGGTCGACGGTCGTCGCGAGCAGCGCGACCTGGCGCTGGGTGTCCGCCGCCGCCCGCAGCGCCGGCACCGCTTCGCGGCGGATGGCGTCGAGGGTCTCGGGCAGCTCGCGCAGCGCCGTCGGGTCGAGCGCGCCGGCGAGCTTCTCGACCGGGCCGGTGAGGTTCTTGCTCGCGCTCTCGATGCGGGTCACCGCGCGGTCGAGGCGTCCGACCGTCTGGTTGAACCGCTCGAGCGAGTCGTTGAACGTCTTCATGGTCGCCGGGAACTGGCCGACGAGGCGAGCGTTCTGCTCGACGAGATCCTGCATCCACTGGGCCTGGCCCTCGGCCTGCTTCATGAGCTCGCCGACCACCGGGATCGCGCCGACGGCGGCGGGGATGCGAGAGCTCTCCGGCTTCTTGGCCACGCCTGATTCATAGTCGGTCGGCCGGTCACTGTCGAATCACCGTCGAATGACCGTCGAATCACCGTCGGTTCGGCACCGCCTGCCACGTAGGACACATCGATTGGTTACTGGCAGGTAATACCGAATAGTCTCAGTCAGTTACAAGCGCCCCGAACCCTGAGGAGAGCACGTGCAGCAGACCGTCGCGCACGGCGTGATCATCGACTGGAACTACACGCCCGTGGGCTGGCTGCGGTTGTCGCTGGCCCTGCTCATGCTCGTGGTCACCGTCGCCGTGGCCGGCCGCCGCATCGTGTGGCTCGTCAAGCTGATCCGTTCCGGCAAGAAGGTCGAGGGTCGCACCGACGACATCGGCGAGCGGGCCAAGGTGCAGGTCATCGAGGTGTTCGGCCAGAAGCGCCTGCTGAAGTGGAACGCCCCCGGCATCGCGCACTTCTTCACGTTCTGGGGCTTCGTCATCCTCGGCCTCACCATCGTCGAGGCGTTCGGCGCGCTGGTCATCAGCCAGGACTTCGCCTTCCCGATCATCGGCCACGCCCGCTGGCTCGGCTTCGGTGAGGACTTCTTCGCCGTCGCCGTGCTCGCCGGCCTCACCTACTTCGCGATCAACCGCTTGCGCAACGCGCCCGAGCGAAAGCAGCGCGGCAGTCGCTTCTACGGCTCGCACAACGGCCCGGCCTGGGCCGTGCTGGGCATGATCGCCCTCGTCGTCGTCACGCTGCTGCTCTACCGCGGGGCGCAGTACAACACCGGCCACTTCCCGTTCGGCAAGTCCAAGGCGCCGTTCGCGTCGTGGCTCATCGCGAAGGCGCTGGGCGACGGCACCTACAACCAGGGCATCGAGACGTTCTTCCTGCTCGCCCAGATGGCTGTCATCTTCAGCTTCACCATCCTCGTCACGTACTCCAAGCATCTGCACATCGCGACGGCGCCGCTCAACGTGCTCACCAAGCGCGAGCCCGACGCTCTGGGCGCGCTGCTGCCGGTCACCGACGACGCCGGGCAGCCGATCGACTTCGCCGACGTCGAGAACCTGTCCGAGGACACCGTGTTCGGCAAGGGCAAGATCGAGGACTTCACCTGGAAGGGGTACCTCGACTTCGCGACCTGCACCGAGTGCGGCCGCTGCCAGTCGCAGTGCCCCGCCTGGAACACCGGCAAGCCGCTGTCGCCCAAGCTCGTGATCATGAACCTGCGCGATCACCTGTTCGCGAAGGCGCCCTACATCTTCGGTGATGAGAAGGTCGAGGACGGCGCGACGCCGAACTTCTCCGACGAGGGGGTGCAGCACGGGCACGGCGTCCCCGAGTCGGGCTTCGAGCGGGTGCCGGGCAGCACCATCGAGCAGGCGCTGCGCCCACTCGTCGGCGACGCGGCCAGTGGCGGCGTGATCGACCCCGACGTGCTGTGGTCCTGCACCACCTGCGGCGCCTGCGTCGAGCAGTGCCCGGTCGACATCGAGCACATCGACCACATCGTCGACATGCGCCGCTACCAGGTGCTGATCGAGTCGGCGTTCCCGTCCGAGGCCGGCGTCATGATGCGCAACATCGAGAACAAGGGCAACCCGTGGGGCATGGCCAACAGCGGCCGCTCCGAGTGGTTCAAGGAGCTCTCCTTCGAGGTCCGCCAGGCCGACCCGGGCACCAAGCTCGACGCCGACATCGAGTACCTGTTCTGGGTCGGCTGCGCCGGCGCCCTCGAGGACCGCTCCCGCAAGGTCACCGTCGCGTTCGCCGAGCTGCTGCACACGGCGGGCGTCGAGTTCGCGGTGCTGGGCCAGGGCGAGTCGTGCACCGGCGACCCGGCCCGCCGCCTCGGCAACGAGTTCCTGTTCCAGATGCAGGGCATGCAGAACGTCGAGACGCTCAATTCCATCGAGCGCGCCGGGCCGCTGAAGATCGTGGCCACCTGCCCGCACTGCTTCAACACGATCGCCAACGAGTACCCGCAGCTGGGCGGCCACTACGAGGTCGTGCACCACACGCAGCTGCTCGGCAAGCTCGTCGACGAGGGCCGGCTCGTCCCGGTCGAGGCCGTCGACAAGAACGTCACGTACCACGACCCGTGCTACCTCGGCCGGCACAACAAGGTCTACACGCCGCCGCGCGAGGTGCTCGGCGCCATCCAGGGCCTCAAGAGCCAAGAGATGCACCGCTGCAAGGACCGCGGCTTCTGCTGCGGCGCCGGCGGCGCCCGCTTCTGGATGGAGGAGAAGATCGGCAAGCGGATCAACCGCGAGCGCACGGACGAGGCGATCGGCCTCGACCCGGACGTCATCTCCACCGCCTGCCCGTTCTGCATGGTGATGCTCTCCGACGCGGTCGCCGAGAAGAAGGGCGACGGCTCGGCCAAGGAGCACGTGCAGGTGCTCGACGTCGCGCAGCTGCTCCAGCAGTCGCTCGGCGCGCCGCCGCCCCCGCCCGAGCAGCCGAAGGCCGAGGAGCCCGAGCCGAGCCCCGACCCGGAACCCGCCTCGACGAGCTGACGCCCACCGCGTCGAACGCCCCTTCCCGCGCTGCGGGAGGGGGCGTTCCCGCGTCCGGCCACGTGACGTTCGTCGCGCTCCGTTCGCGCCCGATGCGCTAACTCGTCGGCGGTACGGGTATCCCGTTCCGTGCGCACTGAGGGTGCGCCGGTGTCGACATGCCCACCCCAGCAACGGCAGCTAGCCTGCCTTCGGTGAGCAGAACCAGCACCGCCGCCGCGCCCCTGGAGATTGATTCGTGAGTGACGACAGCGGTCGTCCGCATCCGGTCCCGAGCCACGACGACGAGGGCGAGGACGGTTTCTTCGCCCGCAAGTGGCACCGGCACCAGCAGCGTCGCCAGGCCAAGAAGGCCCGCCTGGCCGCGATGACGCGGGGCCGGCGGTGGGCCCGCCGCGGCCTGGTGGCCGGCACTTGGTTCCTCGGCCTGATCGCCGCCCTGATGGTCGTCACGATCGTGCTGTTCTACACGCTCACCGATGTGCCGCGGCCCGAGCAGCTGCCGCTGCCCCAGGTCGCGACGATCGAGTACTCCGACGGCTCCACGCTGGCCAAGATCGGCAGCGTCGACCGCACCATCGTCCGGCTCGAGCAGGTGCCCGCGGCGGTGCGGTGGGCCGTCCTGGCCGCCGAGGACCGTGGTTTCTACTCCGAGCCCGGCGTGTCCGTCAGGGGCACGATCCGGGCCGCGCTGTCCGACGTCACGGGCGGCAACACCCAGGGCGGGTCGGGCATCACCCAGCAGTACGTGAAGAACGCCTACCTGAGCGCCTCGCAGACCCTGTCACGCAAGCTCAAGGAACTCATGATCGCGGTGAAGCTGTCCCGCGAGTACTCCAAGGACCAGATCCTCGAGTTCTACCTGAACACCGTGTACTTCGGTCGCAACGTCTACGGCATCCAGGCCGCGGCCCAGGCCTATTTCGGCGTGAACGTCGAGAAGCTGACCACGGCGCAGGGCGCGCTGCTCGCCGGCGTGCTGCGGGCCCCCGGTTACTACGACCCCGCGGCCAACAAGGCGGCGGCGGTCGAGCGCTGGCACTACGTGCTCGACGGCATGGTCAAGACGAAGCACCTGAGCGCCGCCGAGGCGGCGACCATGCCGTTCCCGGCGACCAAGCCGCCGAAGGGCACCGGGCTCGGCACGACCGGCTGGCGCTACCTGCTCGTCAACGCCGTGCTGGCCGACCTCGAGGCGCACGGCATCCCGACCTCGGAGGTCTACGCCAAGGGCCTCGTCATCCGCACCACGATCGACAAGAAGGCCCAGGTGGCCGCGGTCGAGGCGATCCGGCAGACCTTCACCGGCCTGACCGCGAAGCAGCGCAACCTGAAGAACGCGCTCGTGGCGATCAACCCGAAGGACGGCGGCGTGCTCGCCTACTACGGCGGCTCGGGACCCGGCGTGAAGGGCTACGACGGGCAGGTCGACTACAACGACTACGCCACCCGCGGTGCCCGGCCGCCGGGCTCGTCGTTCAAGCCGTACACGCTGGCCACCGCGCTGACGCAGACGCTGAAGCAGACGGAGGGCAAGCCGCACTACGCCATCGACAGCCGCGTCGACGGCCGCTACTGCGTCGACGTCGAGGGCACCCAGATCTGCAACGACCCCGGCGACAAGAACGTCAGCGGCCCGCGGGTGAAGGTCGCCGACGCGATGAAGTACTCGCTCAACACCACCTTCGACCTGATGGCCTCCCAGGCCGGCCCGTCGGACGTCGCCGCGACGGCGCACGCGATGGGCATCTCGAAGACCGATCCGCAGGGCAACAAGACCCTGCAGAACAGCGACGGCTCGACGAGCTTCGGCATCGGCATCGGCGACTACGCCGTCGCCCCGCTCGACCAGGCCAACGGTTACGCGACGCTGGCCAACCAGGGCATCCGCAACGACGCCTACCTCGTCAGCAAGGCCACGAGCAGTGACGGCGAGATCGTCTACCAGCACAAGGCGAACCCGAGCCAGGCCGTCGACCCGAAGGTCGCCAACGACGTCACCCTCACGATGGAGCCCATCGCGCAGTACTCGGGCGACGGTCTGGCCGACGGGCGCAAGTCGGCGGCGAAGACCGGCACCGAGGGCATCGGCGGCAAGACCACGGACAACAGCGACGCCTGGATGGTCGGCTTCACCAAGCAGGTCAGCGCCGCCGTCTGGGTCGGCACCGGGCTGTCCAAACCGATCTACGACGCGAGCGGCAACCCGCTCTACGGGTCGCAGCTGCCGGGCCGGACGTGGAAGCTGTTCATGGACACCTACCTCAACGGCACGGTGCGCCTCGGGCTGCCGACCAAGCAGCTGATCAGCGCCAACGGCACGGTGCCGATCCCGACGCCGACGGCCAGCCCGACGCCGTCGACGTCGCCCACGCCGTCGTCGTCCACCCCGAAGCCGACGTTCTCGATCACGACGACGTTCCCGGCGCCGAGTTCGACCCCTGTCACCAGCCTGCCGACCCCGACACCGACGCCCAGCCCGCCGTCGACCACGCCGACCGGCTGCGGTGGACTGCTCGGATCGCCGTGCCCGTCGACGTCGGCGGCGGGCGGGGCACCGCCGGGCGGGGCGGCGGCGAGCTCGTCGCCCTGAGGCTCGCCCCCTGCGCCGGGGCGAGTGCGAACTCCCGACATGCCAGGATGACCCGGTGACCCGGCCGGCCGATCCGCTCGCAGGAGCGCGCCCTGCGCCGGACGATCCCGCGCCCGAGGGCACCGACCGCCCTTCGCTGCGGGTGCCGAGCCGGCTGGACCCGACCGCGTGGCGCGCGGCCCGCTCGCTCGGCGGGGCCTGGGGCCGGCACGCCGCGGTCGGCGGCCACTCGTGGTGGACGCCGCTGCGCTGGGTGCTGGCCATGACGCTGCTGACCCTGTTGCTCGGGTTCGCCCAGAAGGCGCCGTGCGCGACCGGCTACTGGGACGGCAGCAAGCAGTACACCCACTTCTGCTACTCCGACGTGGTGCCGCTGTGGTCCGACGAGCGCCTCGACGTCGGCGGCGTGCCCTACCGCGACACCACCGTCGAGTACCCGGTGCTGACCGGGGCGTTCATGTGGCTGACCGCCGACCTCACCCGTGGCGTCCACGTGCTCGACTCACACTGGTCCGAACTCGTCATCTTCGGTGCGCTGACGGCGTTGCTGCTCTCGTTGAGCGGCCTGGTGGTCGCCGGAGCCACCGCCCAGACCGCGCGAGGCCGCCCCTACGACGCCGCCATCTTCGCGCTGTCACCGCTGCTGGTCTTCCACGCCTTCTCGAACTGGGACCTGCTCGCGATGGCGCTGGCCAGCGCCGCACTATGGGCCTGGTCGAGAGATCGCCCCGTCGCGGCGGGGGTGTTCATCGGGCTCGGTACGGCGGCCAAGCTGTATCCGATCTTCCTGCTCGTCCCGCTGCTCGTGCTCGCGATGCGCACGCGTCGCTACGCGCCGGCGCTGTGGGCGGGTGCAGCAGCGGCGACCGCGTGGCTGACGGTGAACCTTCCGATCGCGATGGCCTACCACGACGGCTGGTGGGCCTTCTACAAGTTCAGCACGGACCGGCCCGCCGAACGCAGTTCGGCGTGGGCGGTGCTCAAGACCCTGGCCGACAGCGGATCCAATCCGAGCGACTCGGTCTACTGGGTGCCACCGGGTGCCGCGGTCGCGCTCGCCGTGGTCGCCGGCATTCTCGTCGTGGTCTGGATCGGGTTGAGCGCGCCCCGCAAGCCGCGCCTGGCGCAATTGGCGTTCCTGGCCGTCCTCGCCTTCCTGCTCACCACGAAGGTCTGGAGCCCGCAGTACTCGCTGTGGCTGGTACCGCTGCTCGCGTTGGCGCGACCACGCTGGCGATTGGCGCTGGTCTGGCAGTTCGTCGAAATAGCCGTGTGGTTCGTGACCCTGACGTTGCTGTTGGGGCTCGATCCAGCGCAGTCCGCCCACGGCATCGGGTACGGCTGGCTGATGCTCCTGATCGGAATCCGGGACGCGTTGCTGCTGAGCCTGGCGGCCCTGATCGTGCGCGACATCTGGCGTCCGGAACGCGATGTCGTGCGTGCCGGCGGCGTCGACGATCCGGGCGGTGGGGTGTTCGATGGCGCACACGACTACTTCAGCCGGGATTCCGGCGCCCGAGATGGGCATAACACTGGGGAACCCGACACATCGAGTAGCGGGTTACGCGCCAGTAACTTAAGCTGAACAGGCTCGTTGATCCAGGCAGTATCGTGAAGTTACTGTCAGAAATGCCCGGTTTGGGCTTTGGAGTGAGACGTATGCGTGCATCGTCGCCGCGCCGGACGACCACGAGAACGACCTCGTGGTTCGCACTGCTGGTGGCGCTCATCTGCTCGGCCGCAGCCGCGGTCTTGCTGACGACGCCGGCCGCGCAGGCGTCCTCGACCGTCGAGGTACAGCTGACGCTGTCCGGCGTCGCGTCCCCCGACAACCCGACCGGCGGCTCGCAGGTCGGCGTGCACCCCGGTGACTCCGTCGTCCTGCATGCCTCGGCGATCCCGACCGCGGGCGCACCGGGTGGGCTCAGTGGCGCGTTGTCCGGCCTGGTTGCCGGTGTCGCCGGCCTCCAGGTCAAGATCACGGGCGGCAACCTGCCGGGCGTGCACTACCCGTTCACCCTCGGCAAGGTCGCCAACTGCGGTGGCGCTGCCTCGCTGCCGCTGCGCTCGCTGGCAAAGGGCACCTACTCGTTCAAGTACGTCGTCGAGAAGGTCAGCCTGCTGACCTCGGTGCTCGGTGCAGTGACCGGCTGCAGCAAGAACACCGTGACCCCGACCCACGACCAACTGGGCACGCTCACCAAGGACAACGTCAAGGTCACCGACAACGCCGTCTACAGCGGGTCGATCGTCGTGGCGGTCCACCCGCCGTCGGGTGGGGTCGGCATCCAACTGCCGTCGCAGTCGATCAGCGCGAAGGTCGGCCCGGTCAGCACGTCGGTCAACCTCCCCGGTGGCACCGTCGGCGTCCCGAACCCGATTCCTGGCATCACCTCCAACCTGCCCACAGGCCTCCCCGGTGGCGGCGGTGGCGGCTCGGGTGGCGGTGGCAAGAGCCATGGTCCGGGTGGCGGCGTCAACTACACCCCGCCGGCCGTGACCGTGCCCCAAGAGGTCATGCCGCACGCGGTCGCCCAGGGCGGCTCGGGACAGTACAACGCGCCGGGCAGCCTGCCGCAGCGCACGGTTGGCGGCCACATCGTCGCGCCGGCGCAGAGCGCAACGGCGACCGCAGCTACGCCGATCGACCCGTCGAACGTCGCCAACGCCGGGCTGTCTCGGCCCGTCGCGCTGGGTGACAACAGCGGCGGAGGCCTGTTCGGCAAGCAGTTGCCCGTGGTGCTCGCGATCGCTGCGATCCTGGCGCTGTCGCTGGTGACCGCCGGATACGCGCGAATGGTGCTGCTTCGCCGTAAGTAACTGAGCTGCGCACCACGACGTTTTGGGAATGGTCGCTCCCCCCGGGTAACCTGATCCGGTTCGGCTGTCCGTGCCGCCGTCGGTCTTGACGACGTTGAGGAAGGTGTCGAGGGATGGGGCGATGGTGCGCTCCTCGAGGCTCGGGTCGAGGATGACCATGACCTCGTAATGGCGAAGCGGGGTGCTCAAGAGAAACTGCCTCCTGTGGACTGATCGGCCGCGGACTCTCCGCGGCAGGAGGTGCCGGACTGCCGTGGGCGACCCGGCGCACTCATGGGGCGCGGGTCACGGCAGGCGAACCTAGCCAGAGTACCGGGCGCAGCGGGTGAACCCGAAA
>NZ_DASYFV010000039.1:0-3082 GCF_036000465.1 Jatrophihabitans sp.
GTCGCGCGGCTCTGCGCCGACGAGGGCCTGCAGGAACGGGGCGAGGATCGCCAGCACGCCGTCGGCGTCGACGGCGTTCGCGCGCACCCAGCTCTCCAGAGTCTGCGCGTCGTAGGTCTTGGCCTTGGCGGCCGTCCACGGCTTGTCGACCGGCACCTCGGTCGACATCTGGTCGATCTGCGCGACGAGCTTGGCGATGTCCGCGGCGATCGTCGGGTCCGGCGGAGCGGTGCCGAGCGGGCTGGTGTCGCTGTAGCGCAGCCGCACCGCACCGTTGACGTAGATGTTGTCACCGGTGTCATAGGCGTTGTACGTCCCGACCCCGACGGCCTCGGCCAGCGCGACGATGCGGTCCTGGGTCGGGCCGACGAACTCCCCGCCCGCTTCCGCGATCCGGCCGTTGCCGATCGGATGGTTCAGCACCCGGCCGCCGACCCGGTCGCGCGCCTCGAGCACGACGACGCGATGGCCCTTGGCGAGCAGGCGGCGCGCCGTCGTCAGGCCGGCCAGCCCGGCGCCGACCACGGCGACATCGGTGGTGAGGGAGGTCGGTGTGGCGGCGCCCGCCGGACTCGCGAGCAGGCCGCCGGCGGTGGCCGCCGCGGCCGCCGCGCCACCGGTCAGGAAAGTTCTGCGGGAGGTCGACATGCGCAACAGTGTGTCCGGGGTAACCCGAACGCGCACTTCGGGACGGGCGTCAGCTGACGCAGTCCTCACCGGCGTAGACGTTCATCCGCCCGCCGCGGACCAGGCCGGCCAACAGCAGGCCGTGCTCGCGCGCGAGGTCGACGGCGAGGCTGGACGGCGCGGACACCGCGACGATGCCGGCGACCCCCGCGGCCACGGCCTTCTGCACGATCTCGAAGGAGACCCGTCCGCTCACGACCAGCAGCCGGTCGGTGCCGGGCAGCGCGCCGTCGAGCAGGGCCCGCCCGACCACCTTGTCGACGGCGTTGTGCCGGCCGACGTCCTCGCGCACGACGTCGACGGCGCCGGCGGGCGTGGCCAGCGCCGCGGCGTGCACTGCGCCGGTGCGATCGAACGCCCGCTGGCGGGTGCGCATCGCGTCCGGCAGCGCGGCGAGGACGTCACGACCCACAGTCCACCCGGCGCGGTGCGGGTCGGACGTGCGCACCAGGCTGAGGTCGAGGACGTCCGCGCTGCACACCCCGCACGCCGCCGAGGTGACGAACGCCCGCGGGCGGGGCGGCCGTACCCCGGCGCGCAACGTGATGTGGACGCGGTCGGTGTCGTCCTCGCGACAGGCCCGCAGCGTGACGATGTCCGCCGGCGCCCGCACCCCGGACTCCACGACCAGCCAGCCGGCCGCCAGCTCGAGGTCGTGGCCGGGCGTGCGCATCAGCGTGGCGATCGCGTCGCCGTCCATGCCGAGCACCAGCGGGGACTCCACGGCCAGGTCGTCCGGCCCGGTCGAGGCCTCGCCGCCGGCGGGCAGCCGCACGATGGCGCGCCTGGTCGTGGTCACCGACATCCCTCGAGCCTACGTCGGGTCATCCCCGTCCCCTCTCGTTGAGTGACGTCTCGCCCGCATGTGTGACGGCGGAAAGCGGCTCTTCGCAGATGAGGGTGTAGTTCTCGGCGCGTCGGTCGCTGGGTGAGGGTCGAGGTCTTCCGATGATGGGAGTTCTCACGCTGCCCATCTGGAAGACCTCGACGTGCTTGACGCTACCTTCGTGCGCCCTGATCTCGGCGCGTTCTGCCGCCTCGACGAGCTCGGTTTGGAGGTGGTAGGTCAACGCCTCGAACCCGATCGAGCCGTGCTGGCCTGCCGGGTCGAGCCTGGCGAGTTCGATCGGTGGTGTCGGCGCTGCGGCGGCGAGGGGGCGCCGCGTGACAGCGTGACCCGCGAGTTCGCGCATGAGCCGTTCGGGTGGCGGGCGACGACGCTGCAGGTCACGATCCGCCGCTACCGATGTGTGTCGTGCTCGCGGGTGTGGCGGCAAGACACCAGCAAGGCGGCCGAACCACGAGCACGCCTGTCGCGGCGCGGGCTGCGCTGGGCGTTGGAGGCGATCGTCGTGCAACACCTGACCGTCGCCCGCATCGCCGAAGCGCTCGCAGTGTCCTGGAACACCGCCAACAACGCGGTCCTGGCCGAGGGCAAGCGGGTGCTGATCAGCGACCCGCACCGGCTCGCCGGCGTCAAGGTCGTCGGCGTCGACGAACACTGCTGGCGACACACCCGTAAGGGCGACAAGTACGTCACCGTGATCATCGACCTCACCCCGGTGCGGGAGGGCACCGGACCGGCCCGGCTGCTGGACATGGTCGAGGGCCGCTCGAAACAGGTCTTCACCAGCTGGCTCGACACGCAGACACCACAGTTCCGCAACGGGATCGAGGTCGTGGCGATGGACGGGTTCACCGGGTTCAAGACCGCCGCCGCCGAGACCGTCCCGGACGCGGTCGCCGTCATGGACCCCTTCCACGTCGTCGCGCTCGCCGGCGACGCGCTGGATCGCTGCCGCCAACGCGTGCAGCAAGAAACCCGCGGACACCGCGGCCACACCGGCGACCCGCTCTACGGCATCCGCCGCGTCCTGCGCACCGGCGCAGACCTGCTCACCGACCGGCAGCGCCAGCGGCTCGACGACGTGTTCGCCGACGACCGCCACGTCGAGGTCCAAGCAACGTGGAGCGTCTACCAGCGCATCGTCGCCGCCTACCGCAACACCGACCGCGCCGCCGGCAAGACCCAGCTACGCAACGCGATCGACGCGATCAGCACCGCCGTCCCGACAGACCTCGACGAAGTGATCACCCTCGGCCGCACCCTCAAGCGCCGCGCCGTCGACGTGCTCGCCTACTTCGACCGGCCCGGCACCAGCAACGGCCCGACCGAAGCGATCAACGGCCGGCTGGAGCACCTGCGCGGCTCCGCCCTCGGGTTCCGGAACCTCACCAACTACATCGCCAGATCACTGCTCGAGACCGGCGGCTTCAGACCCCGGCTACACCCTCATTCCGGATGAGCCCTTTGTGCGTGTCGCCACCAACGACGGCATCGACAACTTCTGCGACCATGGGCATCGCGACTCTGGTCTCCTTCCAGGAACCGGGT
>NZ_DASYFV010000040.1:0-20315 GCF_036000465.1 Jatrophihabitans sp.
CGGCGAGCCCGGCCTCCAGACCGGTGAGCAGCCAGGCCGCGAGGTCCCGCGCGTCGACGTACTGCAGCGGCCGGTCGGGCCGCCCGGGCGCGACGACCCGGCCGCCGCGGGAGATGCGGTCGAGCCACCAGGGCAACCGGCCGACGTCCTCGTGCGGGCCGAGGATCAGCCCGGCCCGGGCGAGCAGCGCGTCGGGGAACTCGCGCTGGATCGCCAGCTCGGCACCACGCTTGATGGCGGCGTAGTCGCCCTCGGTCGCGTCCGGGTCACCCTCGACCAGAGGTGACGACTCGTCGACGTGCTCGCCCCACACGTACACCGACTTCGACGAGACATAGCCGTAGCGGCCGACCCGTCCCACGAGCGTCTGCGCGGCGACACCGGCGACGGCCGGGGCACCCGACCAGGTGTCCGCGACGGCATCCCACTCGCCGTCACCGAGGGCCGCCACCAGCTCGTCGCGCGAAGTGCGGTCGGCGTGCCGGGCGTCGACCGCGGGCGGCAGCGTGCCGGTGACACCGCGGTGGATCGCCGTCACCTGCCAACCGCGGGCGAGCGCATCGGCCACCACGGAGCGTCCGACGAAACGGGTTCCCCCGAGCACGAGCAGTCTCATACGCCATGACCCTGCCGGGTCACGCCGGCGACGGCCAGGGGTGTTCGCGGGCGGCGGAAATCCGTTCGGGCGCGCGCTCTACGGTCGGGTGGTGACGACAACCGATCTTCGACTGCGGCCGCTGCGCGAGAGTGACGAGGCGGTGCTGCGCGATGCCCAGACCGTGATGGCCGAGGACCACTTCGAGTTCATCTTCGGCCTCACGCTCGAGGCAACACTGGCGTCGGTGATCGCCCGCACGGAGCGGGCGCGGTCCGGCGTGATGCTGCCGCCCGGGCGGGTGCCCGCGACCTTCCTGCTCGCCGAGGTCGGCGGCGAGATCGTCGGGCGCACGTCGATCCGACACCGGCTCAACAGCTTCCTGTTCGGCTACGGCGGCCACATCGGCTACGGCGTGCTGCCGCCGTTCCGTCGCCGCGGCTACGCCACCGAGATCCTGCGCCAGTCGCTGGTCATCGCCCGCTCGGTCGGCGTCGGCCGCGCCCTGGTCAGCTGCGAGGAGAACAACGAGGCGTCGGCCCGCACCATCGAACGGTGCGGCGGCGTGCGCGATCCCGAACGGGTGGCCGGTCAGCCCGAGTCCATTCGTCGCTACTGGATCGACTGAGCACCGGCTCGGTCATTCCGTCCCGCCGCTCGTCGGTGAGCTCGGCGAACACCCCGACGACCGTGGCCCTGCGGGTGAACGCCGTCATCCGGCCCGCCTGCCAAGTCGGGCGATCTTCGTCCGGGCAGAATGCGCGCATGGGATTCGACCGCCTGCACCACATGCAACTGGCCATGCCGAAGGGTGAGGAGGCAGCGGCGCGCGCGTTCTTCGTCGACGTTCTCGGCATGGACGAGGTCGCCAAACCGCCCGTGCTCGCCGCCCGCGGGGGCGCCTGGTTCCGGGCCGGCGGAATCGAGTTGCACCTCGGCGTCGAGGACGACTTCCGGCCCGCCCGCAAGGGGCATCCCGGTCTGCTCGTCGACGACCTGGACGACATCGCCGCCCGCCTCACCGCGGCCGGGCAGGACGCGAGTTGGGACGCCGACTTCCCCGGCTTCCGGCGCATCTACGCCCACGATCCCTTCGGCAACCGCCTGGAGTTCCTCGAGCCGCTCGCCTGACCGTCGCGCCTCGGGCCCGCGGAACCACGCTCGAGAGATCACACCGCGGCGGCGCTCACGGCCGGCACGATCTCGGCCTCCAGGATGCAGCTCACCCCGGCGGCGCGCGTCGTGATCGTGACGCAGTGCTCGTTCAGCGCTTCGAAGAGCTCGGTGTCACCGAGCGGAACCACCATCGACACCCGCGCGATGCCGGCCTGCTCGGCCCGGTTGAGCAGATCGTGCACCAGCAGTCTGCGGGCCCACGGCGGTTGGTGTCCGGCGGCGCAGTCGATGTGGATGGTGAGCGCGGGCCGGTCGGCCCCCGGCTGCAGCCGGGCCGTGGCCCGCGCCACCACCCGGCCGCCGGCACGAACTTCGGTGAGCGGCGCGATCGGGGCGCCGCGACCGAACGGCCGACGGACCGTCGCGCGCCGGTTCGTCTCTCTTCCGGACGACGTCATCTCATCGGCCTCCTCGGTCGATCGACCGGTCGTCGCGGTCGTGCCGCGCGGATACGGGTTCAGGACGTCGGCCGCCGACCCACCCCCCGATGAGGCCGGCGGCCGACGTGAGGGCACCAGCCGAGACAGCGGTGCCGGGGAAATGCCTGAGGGTCGCCGCGTCGGCGGTCGGTGATCGACGGGCGACGAGAGCCCCTGCCCGGGCTCGACGTACGCGGCAGACGGCGCCGCCCGGTCTGCGGACTGCACGGTTGTGCGGACGCCGTGGACGAGGGGTCATCGGCTCACCAATCCGGTCGTCGAGTGACGAAAGCCGGGTGTCTGGGGCCTCCCGCACAGTGAAGCAGCAAAGCGGTGGAGCGGCAATGTCCTGGAGCCGGTCAGGGCGCGCGACGGGCACGGACCTCCGTGACCTCCTGACACGACCTTGAGCCCTGTCCGGCCGCGATGTGCCGCCCTACGCTCGATGCAGCCGAACTGCAGCGCCGCCGCGCTGAGGGGGTGAGCGCGATCAGCAGGACAACCACACCGATGACGGCCGAGCCCGGTGAAGTGCTCGCCGGTCTGGGCCAGGCGGTCATCGCGACCGATCTGGACGGCGTGGTCTTCTACTGGAATGCGGCCGCCGAGAACTTGTACGGCTGGACGGCCCAGGAGGCCACCGGCCAGAACATCTCGTCGCTCACGGTCCCGGAGATCTCGCAGAGCGCGGCGCAGGAGATCATGGTCGCGCTGGGTCGCGGTGTTCCGTGGTCAGGTGGCTTCGCGGTGCGCCACAAGAGCGGCACGATCTTCACCGCTCTCGTCACCGACAGCGGTCTGTACCGCGACGGCGATCTCATCGGTGTCGTCGGCGTGTCCAGCAACCTAGGTACGGCGCTCCGCCCGTTGCTGGAGAAGTCCTCGGACGCAGCACTCGTCCTCCGTCCCGATGCGGTGATCACCTACGCCAGTCCCGCCGTCACCCAGCTGTTCGGCTGGCCCGACGAATCGATCATCGGCACCTCGCTGACGCCGCTGATCGAGGCCGAGGACCAGGCCCCGTTCCTGGAGTACCTCGAACAGGTGATCACCCGGCCGAACCCGTACGCCCCGCTGGACCTACGCCTGCGCCGAGAGGGCGGCGTCGTCTGGGCCGAGGCGGCGCTGACGAACATGCTCGACGACCCGGTCGTCCGCGGCGTCGTCTGCAACCTGCGCCTCAACGTGCGGCGCGCGATGCAACAGGCGGCCGAGAGCCGGGCCGAACAGCTGGAAGCGGCCCTGCAATCCCGTCTGACGATCGAGCTGGCCAAGGGGTACCTGATGGGTCATGACGGTCTCGACGCCGACACCGCGTTCAACCGGCTGCGCACGTTCGCCCGCTCCCACAATCTGACCGTCGCCGAGGTCGCCCGCCGTCTGAACGACGGTGTGATCACGTCTCTCGACCGGGACAGCTGAGGCACTCGCACCCACGCAACCGCGTGAGCCGTTCCGACCGCCGTATCGATCATGAATCATGATCGTGGAACCAACCACCGACACTTCGATCGCGCTCAGACCGCGCTCACGGATCGGATTCGACTGACCGTGAACACGCGCTCGTCGCGGCGCAACTCGCACCAGGCGTAGACGCTCCCGGCCGACAGCTCGGCCCGGCCGATGACGCGATGGGTCAGCGCGCCGGTCGCCGACTCGTAGGCGATCGTCACGCGGGAGCCGGTGTCGATCGCGTGCGCCAGCTGGCGAACCTCCGGCAGCGACAGCGACGCGGCCAGGCCGCCGAGCACCCGCTCGGTCCGGCCGATCGGGGCGCTCCCACCGTCGCCGGCGACGCCGTGCCGGAGCAGCCGGGCAGCGAGTTCGTCCACGTCGACAGGAGCCGGGCTCACCGCTCGGCGCTCGGGTGCCCGCCGGACGGGACGCAGCGCGATCACCTCGGCCCGCGCATCGTCGGACACCGGGAAGTAGCCGGCCTTGCGCAGCGCGGCCAGCAGCGCGTCGTGCGAGGTGTCGCTGGCCAGCACGGTCGGAGCGAGCAGGCGCAACCCCAGCTTGGCCAGCTTGCGATCACTCGCCAGCTCGGCGAGCAGGGCCTCGTCGTCGCTGCGCACGCAGCACACCACCGAGGTCAGCCGCAGGTTGCCGTGCCGCCGCGCGACATCGCCGATGAGGAAGCGCAGCGGTTGCGGCAGGTCGGCCGTGGCGATGGCGGCGAGCTCTTCGAGCAACGCATCGCCGGTCGCCCCGCTGTCGAGCGCCCGACGGATGCTGGCCGGGCCGAACCGCCACGTGACCGCCCCGCCGTGCCCCTCGCGATCCGCGGCGCGATCGAGCACGGCCGTCACTCGTCCCGACGGTGTGCCGGCGACGTACACGGTCAGGTCGGCGCCGAACGTCGCGGCGTCACTCGACGGCGGCAGCAGCGCTACCGCCACCGATCTCAGCCGGTCGCTGTCGGCGGACAGCAGGGCCCGGCCGAGTTCGCTGAGCGCGCCGAGTCCGACGACCCCCAGCAGCCGCGCCTCGCGCCACACGCTCGCGAACGGCACCTCGTCGTCCTCGACGAGGTGCACGAGGGGACGACGCCACAGGGCACGCAGCGCGAGCGCCTCGAGCTCGACCGCACCGTCGGTCTCGCCGACGGCCGCCACGAGTCCGACCCGGGCGGCGCGGCATCCTTCGCAGTCGACGGGCCGGGTCAGGGCCCGGAGGGTCTTGCCGTCGACGTCCGTCGCTCGGCTCGGGGTCGAGCCGAGCGACCACCACGCATCCAGCAGCCCGACCAGGCGGTCGGCCGGCTCGGCGGCGCGCCAGGCGTCGAACGCGTCCGAGACCCGGACGGAGCCGAAGGGGTCGTCCAGCAATCCGGCTCGATCGGCCAGCTCGAGCGCGAGTCGCACCGCTGCCTCGTCACAGCCGAGCAGCTTCGCCAGTCGGGTGAGCTCGCGCGCGCCGACCCCGCCGGATTTCAGCGCCGGGATCGGCGAGCGCACGACGTGGTCGAGCAGCGCGAGGACAAGGTCCGCGAACGCCGACACCGCAGCCCCGGCCTCGGTCTCGACCGCCGACGTCGCGACCGGCCGGGCCGGCACCCGTGGTTCGACCGGGGTGAACGGGGCCTGGTAGCCCGCTCCGCGCAGGGCCCGGCCGATCTCGGCGGGCATGCGCCAGCCGAAGGTGTAGTGGTCGGAGAACATCAGGCCGTGATCGCCGGCCCACTGCGTCACCAGTCGGTCCCGGGCGTACCAGGTCGGGTCGAACCGTCCGGACGGCTCGCGGGCGTAGAAGTCGTCGAGCTCGTAGTCGTCCAGCAAATCGTCGTCGGGCTGGGACCGACGCGGCCCGGCGAGCTCGCCCAGCAGATCGCGGATCTCCGGCGGCGCCGAGGCGACCACGCCACGCACGAAGTCGGCGTCGCCGAGGTGCTGACCGAGCGTGTCGACCGCCTCGGCCTTGTTGGCCGGACGCTCGAGGCCGAGGCGGCCCGCGATCCGGCGCAGCGTGTCGAAGGTGGAGCCGAGCAGGAAGGGGCGCAGCGGTGGCCCGAGACCGAGCGGGCTCGGGAAGATCTCGTTCAGGCCCTCGGGAACGATCAGGCGATCGCCGTCGCCGCTGATGAACACGGCCAGATCGACGAGCTCGTCGACGATCGCGTCGACCTGCGTGCGGTGCCCCGTCCCCGATCCGGCGAGCAGCCCGGCCAGTGCTGACCGGGTCACCGATGCGCCCAGGGCGAGCGCTGCCTCCGTGACCTCCAGGAACGGGACCGGCCGGGCCTGCAGTATCAGCACCACCGACTGCGGATGAACCAGCCGCAGACCGAGATCGGTCAGGTCGCGCGGTGGCGCGCCGGCGAGCACGTCGGGTCGGCGACGCAGCAGGTCGGCCAACGCCGACGGTGTGCGGCGCGCCAGGTTGCCGGCCATCTCACGCACGGATTCATTCAAACATCGATCGCCGATCCGGTCGGGCGGGTTGTGGAAAACCGTCGCCGGGCTTGCCTCGTCCGTCGATTAGGGTCGGAGCCATGTGCGGGCGGTACGTCAGCGTGGCGGCGGACTCCGATCTCACCGACGAGTTCGACGTCGAGGAGATCGTCGACGAGCAACCCGAGCTGAGCTGGAACGTCGCGCCGACGGACCCGGTACGAGTGGTGCTCGAACGCCGGCGAAAGGACGCCCCCGAGAGCGCCGCGCCGGTGCGCCAGCTGCGCACGGCGCGATGGGGGCTGGTGCCGAGCTGGTCGCGCGACGCCAAGGGCGGGGCCCGGATGATCAACGCCCGCATCGAGACCGTCACCGAGAAGCCGGCGTTCAAGAAGGCGGCGGCGCAGCGACGCTGCCTCGTGCCGGCGCTGGGCTACTACGAGTGGCAGAAGCGCGACGGCGCGAAGGTGCCGTACTTCCTGCACGACCCGCAGGGCGAGTTGCTCGCGTTCGCCGGGCTGTACGAGCTGTGGCGCGATCACGACAAGGCCGACGACGACCCGACGCGCTGGCTGTGGACCTGCACGATCATCACCCAGCAGGCCACCGACCTGCTCGGCGAGATCCACGACCGCAACCCGGTGGTCGTGCCGCCGCAGCTGCGAGCGGAATGGCTCGACTGCTCGACCGCCGATGCCGACGTCGCGCCCGCGTTGCTGTCGCGCATCCCCGAGGCCCGGCTCGAGCCGTACGTCGTCGGGCCGGCCGTCGGCAACGTCCGCAACAACGGGCCCGAGCTGATCGCCCCGGCCGACGACCCGGCGCTCGCCGAGCCCGAGCAGCAGATGCTCGAGCTGTAACGCCGCGTCGCGGTGGACGCATGCGGCAGGATGGGCCGCATGCAGAGCTGGGCGGCACCGCGGGCCGAGCGACCGGTGCGCGCCACCGTCGCCGTTCCCGGCTCGAAGTCGCTCACCAACCGCCTGCTGCTGCTCGCCGCGATCGCCGACGGGCCGTCACGCCTGATCGCCCCGCTGCGCGCCCGCGACACCGAGCTCATGGCGACCGCGCTGCGCGGGCTCGGCGTAGGCATCGACGACGACGGAGGCGACTGGGTCGTCACGCCCGGGTCGTTGCACGCCGCCGCGATCGACACCGGTCTGGCCGGCACGGTGATGCGCTTCGTCCCGCCGCTCGCCGCGCTGGCCGACGGTCCGGTGTCCTTCGACGGCGACGAGTACGCCCGCGAGCGCCCGATGGCCACCCTGCTCGACGGCCTGCGCCAGGCCGGCGTCGACATCGACGACGGCGGCCGGGGCCGGATGCCGTTCACCGTGCTCGGGCGCGGATCGGTCGCCGGTGGTTCGGTGCACATCGACGCGTCGGCGTCGTCGCAGTTCGTGTCCGGCCTGCTGCTCGCCGCCGCTCGCTACGACAAGGGCGTCGAGATCACCCACACCGGCGACGGGTCGGTGCCGTCGCTGCCGCACATCGACATGACGCTGGCGGTGCTGCAGGCCGCCGGGGTCGACGCCTCGTGCGTCGCGCCCGGCGTGTGGCACGTCGCCCCCGGGCCGGTGGCTGCAGGTCAACACGAGGTCGAGCCCGATCTGTCCAACGCCGCCCCGTTCCTGGCCGCCGCCCTCGTCACCGGCGGCGCGGTGACGGTGCCGGGCTGGCCCGCCGCCACCACCCAGGCCGGCGACGCCCTGCGCGACCTGCTCGCCGCCATGGGGGCCGACGTACGCCTCGACGGCGGCGGGCTCACCGTCACCGGCACCGGCACGATCACCGGCCTCGCCGCCGACCTGCACGACGTCGGCGAGCTGACCCCGGTGCTCGCCGCGGCCGCCGCGCTGGCCGACGGACCGTCGACCTTCACCGGCATCGGGCACCTGCGCGGGCACGAGACCGACCGGCTGGCCGCGCTCTGCACCGAGCTCACCAACCTCGGGGGCGACGTCGTGGAGCACCCGGACGGCCTGTCGATCACCCCGCGGGAGCTGCACGCCGGCGTCTGGCGCGCCTACGCCGATCACCGGATGGCCACCGCGGGCGCGGTCATCGGGTTGGCCGTCGCCGGCGTCGAGGTCGACGACATCGGCACCACGTACAAGACCCTGCCGGACTTCCCCGGCATGTGGTCCGCCCTGTTGGCCGGCTGAATGGCCCGAGGGCGTGACGCACGCTCCTTCGACGAGGACGACGTGCCGACGCGGGCGAACCCCCGCGGCACCCGACCGCGATCCAAGCAGCGTCCCGCGCACGAGAATGCGGTCGACGGCATGGTGATCGCGGTCGACCGCGGCCGCTATCTCGTGCTGGCCGGCGACGTCGAGGTCACCGCGATGAAGGCCCGCGAGCTGGGCCGCAAGAGCATCGTCGTCGGCGATCGCGTCGGGGTGGTCGGCGAGGTGTCGGACGCGCCCGACGCGCTGGTGCGCATCGTCCGCCTCGACGACCGCGCGACCGTGCTGCGCCGCACCGCCGACGACAACGACCCGCACGAGCGGGTGATCGTGGCCAACGCCGACCAACTGGTGGTCGTGTCGGCGCTCGCCGATCCCGAGCCGTCGTACGGGCTCATCGACCGCTGCGTCGTCGCCGCACTGGCCGCGGGCATCGAGCCCCTGCTGTGCCTGACGAAGTCCGACCTGGCCTCCGCCGACCCGGTGATCGAGCGGTACGAACCGCTGTCCGTTCCGGCGATCGTCACCCACCGGGGCGGCCCGCTGGACGAGTTGCGCGAGCACCTGGCCGGCCAGGTGTCGGTGCTGGTCGGGCACTCCGGCGTCGGCAAGTCAACCCTGATCAACGCCCTGGTGCCCAGCGCCGACCGCGCCACCGGCCGGGTCAGTGCCATCGGCAAGGGCCGGCACACCTCGTCGTCGGCCGTGGCGCTCGCGCTGCCCGGCGGCGGGGGCTGGGTCGTCGACACCCCGGGCGTACGCTCCTTCGGGCTCGCGCACGTGACGCCCGACGACCTGCTCTGGGCCTTCCCCGATCTCGAGGACGGCGCCACCCAATGCCGGCCCGGCTGCGAGCACACCCTCGACTACCCCGACTGCCACCTCGACGCATGGGTGGCGCAGGGGCACTCGACGCCGGTGCGGCTGGCCGCGTTCCGGCAGCTGCTCGTGAGCCGTTAGCCGTAGCGCGGCGGTGGTGCGTTGACGCCCGCGGTGTGGATCGGTCCCCCGCGCTCCTTGATCGAGCCACCGGTCGAGTCGGCCCGGGCGGCCAGGATCTCGGCGACGATCGACACCGCGATCTCGGCCGGCGTGTGCGCGTCGATGTCGAGCCCGGCCGGTCCGTGGATGCGGTCCTGGTCGGCCTCGGCCACGCCGTGCTCGGTGAGCCACTCGCGGCGCGCGGCCTGGGTGCGACGCGAGCCGAGCGCGCCGACGTATCCGGCGTGGCCGTCCAGGGCCGCCGCGAGCGCCGGCCCGTCGACCGCCCGGTCGTGGCTGAGCACGACGACCGCGTCGCTGTGGTGCATCGCCTGCGCGGTCGCGACCGCGGCGTCGACTTCGGGCGTGATGCGGACCGTCCAGTCGAGCAGCGCGCCGGCGTTCGCGAGCGCGGTGGCGATGAGCCCGTCGCCGACGACGACCAGGGTCGGTACGGGCCACAGCGCGACGACCGCCTGCCCCTCGGTCAGCGCCGTGGCGCTGGTGCCGCGGGCGAACAGCCGCGGCACCGGATCGGCGTACGCGCCCGCGCCGCGGATGGTCTGCGGGGTGTACATCGTCGTCGGGCCGGCGCCGTCGACGTCGGTGACGAGGCAGACCGGACGCCGGTCGGCCAGCTCGGCCCAGAGCTCGACCGGGTAGGCCGACGCCGGTCGGACGAGGATGCTGGCCACTCCCCCGCACGCGAGGCCGGCGCGCACCGCGTCGTCCTCGGTGATGGTGACCTCGACGATGCCGGCCGGGCGACCCGCGACGTCGCGCACGTCGACGCCCTCGAGCAGCGCACCCACCGGGGCTTCGAGTTCGGTCCAGGCGGCGGCGCGGCCGGGATCGCGCGAGCTGAACCCGCGGGTGGCGACGACCTGGGCCACGGTCACGTCGCGGCCGGCGTCGAGCCACTGCCGCACCCGATCGGCGATCTCGTACACATCGGCCTCCGCGCCTCGACAACGTCCTCACTCTAGAAGCCACTAACGTCGGAGCAATGCCGCTGCATCTGACGTCGATCAACCGCTATCCGGTCAAGTCCTGCCGGGGCGAGGCGGTCACGAGCGCCGACGTCGAGCCGTGGGGGTTGGCCGGCGACCGCCGCTGGATGCTGGTCGACGACGAGGGGGTGCTCATCACCGCCCGCGAGCATCCGCGTCTGCTGCTGGTCACGCCGCGCATCACCGAGGGCGGCCTGGCCTTCACCAGCCCGGACGCCGACGACCTGCAGGTGACCGTCCCGACCTCGACGCCCGAGCCGGTACGGGTGCACCGCAGCACCGTTTCCGCATCGGTCGCCGCCGCTGACGCGAACGCCTGGTTCAGCGCGATCATCGGCACCCCGGCCCGGCTCGTCCACCTCGGCGACCCGACCCAGCGCGCGCTCAACCCGCGGTTCGCGCAGCCCACCGACCGGGTGAGCCTCGCCGACGGGTACCCGCTGATGGCGACGTCGTCGGCCTCCCTCGACGCCTTGAACGACCTCATCGCGGAAGGACCCCGCGCGGACGAGGGACCGGTGCCGATGATGCGCTTCCGGCCCAGCCTGGTGGTCGACGGCGCGACGGCGTGGGCCGAGGACGGGTGGCGGCGGCTGCGGATCGGCGCGGCCGAGTTCCGGGTGGTCAAGGGCTGCGACCGCTGCGTGATGACGACGATCGATCCCGACACGGCGGCGAAGGGCAAGGAACCGGTCGCGACGCTCGCCCGGCACCGGCGCTTCGACGGCGCGACCTGGTTCGGCATGCAGCTGATCCCGGACACGCCGGGCGCGACGATCCGGGTCGGCGACGACGTCGAGGTGGTGGAGTCGGTGCCGGCTCCCGACGGCCCGCCGCGGTGAGCCGAGCCGACCGGTCTCGCATGATCGCCGCCCTGCTGCTCGGCGCGGTCCTGACGACGACGGGAATCTGGCACTTCGCGTCACCGCACGGCTTCGAGTCGATCGTGCCGCGCTTCCTCGGCTCGCCGTCGCTCTGGGTCGGCTTGAGCGGTACCGCCGAGCTGGCGTGCGCGGTGGGACTGGCGCTGCCTCGCACCCGTCGGCTCGCCGGGTGGGCCACCGCCGCGCTGTTCGTGATCGTCTTCCCGGCCAACATCACCATGGCCGTGCACGCGTGGCAGGGCGACGGCAGCCGCTGGATCGCGTTCGGGCGGCTGCCGCTGCAGATCCCGCTCGTCCTGTGGGCGGTGTACGTCGCCCGCGGGACGCTCAGTCGGGGCGGACGTCGAGCCCCAGCGCCGATGCCAGGACCGCGGCCTGCTCCCAGGTGATGATCGCGCCGGCCAGGCCCGCGCTCTCGGGGTCGACGGCGGTGAGGTCCGAGCCGCGCAGGTCGCACTTGTCGAGCACGACGTTCGACAGGTTGGCGCCGGCCAGGTCGCAGCCGCGCAGGACGGCGCCGCGGAGATTCGCCGCACCCAGATCGGTCTCGCGCATCCGCACGCCGTCGAACGTCGCGTTGTGCAGGTCGGCCCGCGGGAGCGTCACGAACGACCAGTCACCCCGCTCGACCGTCACCTGGTCGAAGGTGCAGCGGTGGTCGAAGGTCGAGCCGAGGAACTTGCAGTCGGTGAACGTGGCACCGAAGAACGCGCAGGCGACGAAGGTGCAGTTCACGAAGGCCGCCCCCTCGTACTTCGCGAGGTTGAACGCGACGTCGCGGAAGACGCAGTCCTCGAAGCTCAGCGCGCCGGTCGCCGTCGTCTCCGCGAGATCGACCCGCACGTACTCGACGTTCGCGGCGGCGCGTCCGGTCAGGTCGTCGAGGCTCCAGTCCTCGCCGACGATCCGGCTGGTGGTCTCGGGCAGCGGTCGGGGCGCCATCAGCGGATCGGCTGCCGGGCCAGCCACGCGCCCATGAGGTCGACCGCCTGCTCGATCTCGTCGCCGTCACCGGCGAAGCACATGCGGATGAACCTCCCGCCGTCGAGCGGGTCGAAGTCGACGCCGGGGGCGACCGCGACACCGACCTCGTCGAGCAGCCGGGCGGCGAAGCCGAGCGAGTCGTCGGTCCAGCGCGAGACGTCGGCGTAGGCGTAGAAGGCGCCGTCGGCCGGGGCGAGCCGGTCGAGGCCGATCGAGGGCAGCTGTTCGAGCAGGCGACGCCGGTTGTCGGCGTAGCGCGCGACGTTCGCGTCGAGCTCGTCGTAGGCGTCGAACGAGGCGACCGCGGCGAGCTGTGAGAGCGCCGGCGGGCAGATCGTGAAGTTGCCGGCCAGGCGGTCGACGGCGTCGAGCAGCTCGTCAGGCACGAGCAGCCAGCCGATGCGCCAGCCGGTCATCGAGAAGTACTTGCTGAAGGAGTTGACGACGATCGAGCGGCGGCTGCTGCGCCAGGCGCTCGTGGCCGCTGTGCCGTAGGTGATGCCGTGGTAGATCTCGTCGCTGACCAGCCGGGTGCCGTGCTCGTCGCACCAGGCGGTGATGGCGGCGAGTTCGTCGGGCATCACCATCGTCCCGGTCGGGTTGGCCGGGCTCGCGATGATCAGACCGGCCGGCGGTTCGTCGAGCGCGTCGAGTTGCGCGACGGTCGGCTGGAAGCGGGTCTGCGGGCCGCAGGGCAGCTCGACCACCTCGCAGCCGAGCGCGGCGAGCATGTTGCGGTACGCCGGGTAGCCCGGGCGCGCCATGGCCACGGTGTCGCCGACGTCGAACGAGGCGATGAAGGAGTACAGGAACCCGCCGGACGAGCCGGTCGTCACCGCGACGTTGCGCGGGTCGATGTCGAGGCCGACGAAGTCGCGGTAGTGCCGGGCGATCGCCTCGCGCAGCGGCGGGATGCCGAGGGCGTTGGTGTAGCCGATGCGGTCGGTGTCAAGAGCCCGCTTGGCCGCGGCCCGCACCGTCGAGGGCGCCGCAGTGGACGGCTGACCGGCCGACATGTCGATGACGAACTGCCCGGCCTGCCGCCGCCGCACGACGGCGTCGATGACCCGCATGACGTGGAACGGCGGGACGTTGCCCCTCGCGGCGATGCGGGCGACTGGGTGCACGCCCCCGACGGTACCGACGACCGATCGGTAGCCTGCGGGCGTGCCGAGTTCGTACGAGAACGACCTGACCCTGGCGCTCGAGCTGGCCGATGCCGCCGACGCGATCACCCTCGCCCGGTTCGGTGCCGCCGACCTCGTCGTCGAGTCGAAGCCCGACCTGACGCCGGTGAGCGACGCCGACAAGGCGGTCGAGGAGGCCGTGCGCGCCCGGCTCTCGACCGAGCGGACCGACGACGCGATCTCGGGCGAGGAGTTCGGCTCCGAGGGCACCGGCGCGCGGCGGTGGGTGATCGACCCGATCGACGGCACCAAGAACTTCGTCCGCGGCGTGCCGGTGTGGGCCACCCTCATCGGCCTGCTCGACGGCGACGAGGCGGTCGTCGGGGTCGTCTCGGCCCCGGCCCTCGGACGTCGCTGGTACGCCGCCCGCGACGGCGGCGCATGGGTGCAGGCCCTGGGTGCGCCGGCCCGCCGCCTCTCGGTGTCCCGGGTGGCGCAGCTGGCCGACGCCAGCCTCTCCTACGCCTCGCTCGGCGGCTGGTCCGAGCTCGGCCGCCGCGACGCGTTCGTCGCCCTCACCGACCAGGTGTGGCGCACCCGCGCGTACGGCGACTTCTGGTCCTACATGCTCGTCGCCGAGGGCGCGGTCGACCTCGCCGCCGAGCCCGAACTGTCGCTGTGGGACATGGCCGCGCTCGCCCCCGTCGTCACCGAGGCGGGCGGCCGGTTCACCGGGCTCGACGGCGTCGACGGCGTGCTGCAGGGCAACGCGGTCGCGTCCAACGGGCTGCTGCACGATGCCCTGCTCGCCGCGCTGGGCTGAGCCTCACGGCAGCAGCAGGCAGCTGTCGCCGAACTCGTGCCAGAGATAGCGGGCCCGCACTGCCTCGGCGTAGGCCCGCTCGACCAGCGGCGCGCCGGCGACCGCCTCCAGCAGCATCAGGTGCGAGGCACCGGGCACGTGCCAGCCGGTGATCAGGCCGTCGACGACGCGGGCCGGGTGCTCCGCCCCGAGCACGAGATCGGTCCAACCTCGGCGTTCCCGGACGACGCCGATCGGATCGACGGCCGACTCGAGGGCGCGGGTCACCGTCGTACCGACCGCGACGACCCGCCCGCCCCACGCCCGGGTCAGGTTCACCTGCCGCGCGGTCGCCCCCGGCACGCGGTACGGCTCGGGCTGGGGCGGCTCGCCGGCGTCCTGCGACGAGACACCCGTGTGCAGCGTGATCGGCGCGACGCCGATGCCGCGGCTCACCAGCTCGGTCACCAGCTGGCTCGTGAACGGACGCCCGGCGCTCGGCATCTCCGCGCTGCCGGCTTCGCGGCCGAACACCGTCTGGTAGTCGGCGAGGGGGTGGGCCCGCGGCACGTAGGCGTACCGGATCGGCCGTCCGTGCCGCTCGAGGTAGGCCGCCACCCCGCCCTCGAGCGGCACTGCGGCACGCCACAGCCGCGCCTGCCCGGCCGGGTGCGGTTCGAGCACGACGAGCCGCACGCCGTCGGGCAGCGTCACGACGTCGTGCTCCGTCACGTCCGGCAGCGGTCCGGTCACGTCGTCGCCCCGCGGCCGCAGTTCGACGACCCGGCTGCCGTCGTCGAGCGCGGCCGAGAAGTGGACGGTGACCGGTGTGCCGTCCGTGCGCGTGCCGTCGATGGCCGCGGCCAGGGTGCCCGACGTGTTGACCACCACGAGGTCACCCGGCGAGAGGAAGTCGGCCAGGTGACTGAACCGGCTGTGCTCGATGCCGCCCTCGTGCGCGACGAGCAGGCGGACGCCGTCGCGGGCCGTCGGAGGGGCGGAGGCCTCGAGCCCGTCGGGCAGCGCGAACGTCATCACGACGTCGCCGCCGGGACGGCCCAGTCGGCAGCTCGGTACCGGCCGCTCGCGGGGCGCTCGTCGAGCAGGCGCAGCAGCCCCGGCACCACACTCGCCGGCTCGGGACGGTCGCTGATGTCCTCTCCCGGGAAGGCGGCCTGGTGCATCTCGGTGCGCATGTCGCCGGGGTCGACCGCGTAGATGCGCAGCGCCGGCTCCTCGACCGCCAGCACGGCACTGACGTGGTCCAGCGCGGCCTTGGCCGAGCCGTAGCCGCCCCAGCCCGCGTAGGCCTCGACGGCCGCGTCGGAGCTGACGTCGACCACCGTGCCGCCCGTGGCCCGGAGCGCGGGCGCGAGCAACTGGATCAGCCCGAGCGGCGCGACCACGTCGGTCTCGTACACCCGGCGCAGCGCGCCGAGCGGGTGGTCGGCCAGTGACGGCAGCGGGCTCGGGCCGAGCTCGCTGGCGTTGTTCACGAGCAGGTCGAGCCGGCCGAGGACGTCCACCGCCGCCGCGAGAGCGTCGCGGTGCGCCGGGTCGGTCACGTCGCCCTCGACGACAACCGCGCCGGGGAGTTCCTCGGCGAGCTTCCCGACGCGGCGGGCGTCCAGTACGAGGCGCCAGCCGCGGTCGGCGAGCGCGCGGGCCAGGGCATGGCCGAGGCCGCGCGAGGCCCCGGTGACGAGTGCGGTCGGTTGCGATGTCGATGTCATGCGTCCATGCTTGTAGTTGAAGTCAACTTCAAGTCAAGCGAGGTGGACGAACCGATGCGACCGACCGATCTGCTCACCGTCAGCGACGTCGCCGAGCGCAGCGGGTTCGCCCCGTCGGCGCTGCGCTTCTACGAGCGCGAGGGCCTCGTGCACGCCACCCGTACCAGCGGCAACCAGCGGCGCTACGAGCGCAACGTGTTGCGCCGCCTGGCGTTCATCCGGGCCGCTCGCAACGTGGGGCTGAGCCTGGAGGAGGTCGCCGCGGCGCTGGCCACCCTGCCCGAGGGACGCACGCCGACCCGAGCCGACTGGACGCGGCTGTCCCGCTCCTGGCGGCACCGCCTCGACGACCAGATCGCCGCGCTGACCAAGCTGCGCGACGGCCTCGACTCGTGCATCGGCTGCGGTTGCCTGTCGCTGAAGAAGTGCGCGATGTCGAACCCGGCCGACGTCGTGGCCGACCGCGGCCCCGGCGCGGCGTTCCTGCCCGCTCCCCTGCGCCGGTCGAGCTAGGAGGCGAGCCCCTCGATCACCTCGGCGGTCGGCAGGTCGGCCAGCGCGCTCGACGGCAGCGCGATCTTCGAGCGGCGCAGCCCGCTGCCGATGACGACCACGTCGCGAGCGAGCACGGCCGCGTCGATCAGCACCGGCCACTCGGCCGGCAGCCCGATCGGGGTGATGCCGCCGTACTCCATGCCGGTCAGCGACACGGCGTCGGCCATCGGCGCGAAGGAGGCCTTGCGCACGTCGAGGCGGCGCCGCACGACGCCGTTGACGTCGGCCCGGGTCGTCGCGAGCACGACACAGGCGGCGTACCGGGTCACGCCTTCCCGACGACCGGCGATCACCACGCAATTGGCCGAGTCGTCGAGTTCCACGGCGTACTGCTCGCAGAAGGCGGCGGTGTCGGCGAGGTCGGCGTCGATCGGCGCCACCGCGGCATCGGCCGCCCGCGGCCAGGCGCCCAGGGCGGCGGTCACCGCGTCCGCGACGAGGTCGGGAACAACCGGCTGCCAGTCGAGGTTTCCGGGTCCAGTCACGTCCCCGACCGTACTGTGGGGTGTCATGAGCACCGACATCGACGCGAACGTCGAGGCCATCCTGCGCAAGTACAAGACAATCACCGTCGTCGGCGCGAGCGACGCCGAGGAGAAGCCGGCGCACTACGTGCCCGAGCACATGCAGCAGCACGGCTGGCGGATCATCCCGGTGAACCCGCGGGGCGGCACGATCCTCGGCCAGACCGCGTTCTCGAGCCTGGCCCAGGTGCCCGAGCGGGTCGGCCTGGTGAACGTCTTCCGACCCTCGTTCCAGGCCCCGGAGATCGCCCGCCAGGCCGTGGCCGCCGGCGCGAGCGCGCTGTGGCTGCAGCTGCACCTCAGCTCGGACGAGGCGCGCCGCATCGCCGAGGACGCCGGCCTGCTCTACGTCGAGAACCGCTGCATGCTCGTCGAGCAGCGCCGGCTGATGCTCTCGGCCCCGACCATCTAGCGGACGCCCGCCCGGGCCGCCGCCCGCCAGCCCGCGAACTCGACCAGCTGCCCGGCCAGGATCTCGAGCGCACCGTCGACCCGCTGGTCGAAGCTGCCGTCGTCGTTGATCGGCTGCTCGACCGAGTTCACCGTCACGCCGAACGGCGTCGGCCACCCCCGCAGCGCGTGGATCGCCGAGCGGACCGACACGAGCGCCGTGCCCGCCGCCTGCCAGCCGGCGGCCGAGACGATCACGCCGACCGCGCGCCCGTCGAGATAGGGTCGCGGGTCGTCCCGCAGCCCCTCGAGGTGGTCGAGCGCGTTCTTGACGAGCCCGGACATGCCGCCGTGATAGCCCGGCGTCGCGATCACGACGCAGTCGGCTTCGCGGACGGCCTCGACGAGAGCGGTCGCGACCGGCGTGGGCGGCTCACCGTCGGCACCGTAGATCGGCAGCGTGCCCAGCTCGTCGCCGCCGAGCACGAGGGTGCGGGCGCCGCGGGTCACCGCGTGGGCCAGGCAGCGTTCGAGCAGGAGCGACGTCATGGACATCGGCCCGGTCGAACCGCCGAAGCCGACGATCAGCGGCCCATCGGGCATCGACACTCCCTCGCTCGTCATCGCGTCCCACTCTAGGGTCGCAGTGGGAACGCACGACGAGGCGGGAGACGACATGGGTGTGGACGCGGCGGCGGCGCGGGAGTTCCTGCGCTCGAACCACAACGGCGTGCTGGCGACGATCCGGGCCGACGGGCGGCCCCAGCTGTCGCCGGTGACGGTCGGCATCGACGCCGAGGGACGCGTCGTGATCAGCACCCGCGAGACGGCGCTGAAGGTGAGGCACCTGCGCCGTGATCCGCGGATCGCGCTCACCGCGTTCACGAGGGAGTTCTACGGCGACTGGATCCAGGTCGAGGGCACGGCCGAGATCGTCGAGCTGCCCGAGGCGCTGGAACTGCTCGTCGACTACTACCGCGGCATCAGCGGCGAGCACCCCGACTGGGACGAGTACCGCGCCGCCATGGTCGAGCAGCAGCGTGTGATGGTGCGCTTCGAGATCGAGCGGGCCGGGCCGAACGTCAGCGGGTAGATCAGCCCGTCCGGAAGCCCTCGACGCCGGTGGCCGGCGACCAGTCCGCACTGATGCCGACGACCTCGCCCGGGGTCGGGCCGCTGCGCAGCGTGTCGAGCAGCGACTGCACCGCCTCCCGCGGACCCTCGGCCACCAGCGCGACCCCGCCGTCGGGCAGGTTGACGGCCGAGCCGACGACGCCGCGATCTCGCGCCCGCCGCCGCACCCAGTCGCGGAATCCGACGCCCTGCACGTGACCGCGCACGACGGCCTCGAGTCGAATCCGGTCAGCTGTCACCCGTCGATGATGACGGGTCAGGCGACCTCGCGCCGCGACGGCCGCCAGCCGCGCGACTCGCTGGGCCACCGCGTGACCGCGACGGGCGACCAGAAGGTCGCCGCGCCGCTCTCGGCCGCGGGCGCGACGCGCCGCTCGAACTGGTCGGCGATGTCGTCGATCGCGTCGGCCCGGCCCAGGGCGCGCAGCCAGGCAGCGTTGGTGACGTAGTCGGTGGGGGTGTCGGTGGTCATCGGCCGTCCTCTCGCCGGCACCCGGCCCGATCGGCCGTGGTGTCGGGTTCCAGCGTGAGGTGCGGCTGTGTCGGGCCGGTTACCGGCAGTTGCCCGCCGTGCTAAGAAACGCGCTCAGCCGCCGGCGCTCAGCCACCCGCGAAGGGCGGCAGCACGTCGACCTCGGCGCCGTCGGGCAGGACGGTCGTGTCGCCGGCCTGCTGGCCGTCGACGAGGAAGGACGCCACCTGGCTGATCCGGGCGAGTTCGGGCCGGCCGGCGAGCTGCAGTCGCAGGTCGGCGACGGTCGCGGCGTCGAAGGTCTCCTGCTCGCGGCCGGCGGCGCGCTGCGCCCCGGCCCAGTAGCGGACGGTCACCGAGGCGGGCATGGCGTCCAGCCTGCCAGCCCGCGGCGGCGACGGCTCGTCCGGGCCACTGCCCTCGCCGACCGCCGGCGGCTCGCCCGGGTAGGCGGTGACGTCGGTGGCCTTGGCCGACAGCCATACGCCGCGTCCTGGCCCGAGGCCGAGCTCGGCCACGGCCGAGGCGGTGACGTCGACGGTCACGAGCTGGGCCCCCCGCGCGGTGACCCGGATGCGGTCGCCCAGCGGGGCCAGCGACTCGACCCGGGCCGGCCAGATGTTGCGGGCGCTGGAGCGCAGCGGCTCCTCGACGTGGACCGTGAACGCGGAGGGCCGCAGCGCCACGAGCACGCGTCCGTCGAGGGCGTCGGCCGCGGCCAACCGACCGCCGCCGTCGAGCTCGACCGTGTGCGCCCGCGCCACCCCGCGGTAGAGGTTCATGCCGACCAGGCGGGCGACGTAGGGGGTGAGCGGCCGGCTGGTGATCTCGGTGGGCGTCCCCTCCTGCACGACGCGTCCCTCCTCGAGTACGACGATGCGGGTCGCGAGCAGCAGCGCCTCGATCGGGTCGTGGGTGACGATGACGGTCGGGCCGGCGAACGCGCCGAGGTGCTCGCGCAGCTCGCCCTGCACCTCGGCCCGCGTCTGCACGTCGAGGGCGGCGAGCGGCTCGTCCAGCAGCAGCGCGCCCGGGTCACAGGCGAGGGCGCGGGCCAGCGCCACCCGCTGGGCCTGCCCGCCGGAGAGCTCCCGCGGGCGCCGGCGGGCCAGCTCGCCCACCCCGAGCCGGTCGAGCCACGTCGCGGCATTCGCCCGGGCCTGCGCCCGGTGCGTCCCGCGCGACCGCGGCCCGAACGCGACGTTGTCGAGCACGCGCAGGTGCGGGAACAGGCGATGGTCCTGGAACACGACGCCGACGGCGCGGTCCTGGGGCTCGACGAACACGCCGGCTCGGCGGTCGTCCAGCACGCGATCGCCCAGCCGTACCGTCCCGTCGTCGAGCGCGAGCAGCCCGGCGATCGCGCGCAGCAATGTCGACTTGCCGGCGCCGTTCGGGCCCAGCACGGCGACGACCTCACCCGGCTCGGCGACGAGCGACACGTCGAGGT
>NZ_DASYFV010000041.1:0-79934 GCF_036000465.1 Jatrophihabitans sp.
CATCCTCTACACCTCGGGAACCACCGGTAAACCCAAGGGAATCCTGCACACCACCGGCGGCTACCTGACCCAGGTCGCCTACACCCACCACACCGCCTTCGACCTCAAGCCGGACACCGACGTGTACTGGTGCACCGCCGACATCGGCTGGGTGACCGGGCACTCCTACATCGTGTACGGCCCGCTGGCCAACGGCGCGACCCAGGTGATGTACGAGGGCACCCCCGACACCCCGCACCAGGGCCGGTTCTGGGAGATCGCCGAGAAGTACAAGGTGAGCCTGCTCTACACCGCCCCGACGACGATCCGGACGTTCATGAAGTGGGGCGAGGACATCCCGGCGAAGTTCGACCTGTCCGCACTGCGCGTGCTGGGCTCGGTCGGCGAACCGATCAACCCGGAAGCCTGGATGTGGTACCGCCGGGTCATCGGCGGGGACCGGTGCCCGATCGTGGACACCTGGTGGCAGACCGAGACCGGCGCGATGATGATCAGCCCGCTGCCCGGCGTGACGGCCACCAAGCCCGGATCGGCGATGAAGGGCCTGCCCGGGGTGTCGGTCGACGTCGTGGACGACACCGGCGCCTCGGTCCCCGACGGCGGGGGCGGCCTGCTGGTGCTCACCGAGCCGTGGCCGGCCATGCTGCGGGGGATCTGGGGCGACCCCGAGCGGTTCGCCGAGACGTACTGGTCCCGCTTCGCCGAGGAGGGTTACTACTTCGCCGGCGACGGCGCCAAGAAGGACGATGACGGCGACCTGTGGCTGCTCGGCCGGGTCGACGACGTCATGAACGTGTCCGGGCACCGCATTTCGACCACCGAGGTCGAGTCGGCGCTGGTGTCGCACCCGAAGGTCGCCGAGGCCGCCGTCGTCGGCGCGTCCGACCCGACCACCGGGCAGGGCATCGTCGCGTTCGTGATCCTGCGCGGGACGGGCCCGACCGAGGAGTCCGAGGGCGAGGCGCTGATCAAGGAACTGCGCAACCACGTCGCCCACGAGATCGGCGCGATCGCCAAACCGCGCCAGATCATGGTCGTGGCCGAGTTGCCCAAGACCCGCTCGGGCAAGATCATGCGCCGGCTGCTGCGCGACGTCGCCGACCACAAGGAACTCGGCGACGTCACCACCCTCACCGACTCCTCCGTCATGGACCTGATCGGCGAGAAGATGCCGAGCGCCCCCGCCGAGGACTGACGTCGATCGGCGCACCGGCCGGCCAGACCACGCCGAGCCGGTGCGCCAGGGCGAGTGCGTCGAACGGGGCGCGGACCTTCACGTCGTTGTCGAAGTGCACCTGGACGTCGTGCCCCGCGGCGGTCCAGGCGCGGATGCGGCCGGCCCACTCGTCGAGGGCGGTGCCGGAGTACCCGCTCGTGTAGAGCTCGACGTCGCCGTGCAGGCGCACGTAGACGAGGTCGGCGGTGGCCTCTCGGATCAGCGGCCACTTCCCGGCGGTGTCGGCGACCACGACGCTGATCGCGTGCGCGCGCAGCAGCTCGGTGAACGCCGGCGTCTCGAAGGTGTGGTGGCGCACCTCGAGGGCGTGGCGCAGCGGCCGGTCGGCGTCGGTCGCGGTGATCGAGCGGTCCTTCATCCGCTCGTCATGACGCCGGGCCAGCCAGGCCGCCTCGCCGCTCGAGCGGGGGAGCAGGGCGAAGAACGCCGCCAGCCGCCCGGCGTCGAAGCCGAGGGTCGGCGGCAGTTGCCAGAGCATCGGCCCGAGCTTGTCGCGCAGCGCGAGCACGCCGGAGGCGAAGAAGTTGGCCAGCGGGGTCTCGACGTCGGCCAGCTTCTTCATGTGCGTCACGAAGCGGGGGCCCTTGACCGCGAAGGAGAAGTCCACCGGCGTCTGGTCGTACCAGCGGCGAAAGCTCGTCGGGCGCTGCAGCGAGTAGAACGTGCCGTTGATCTCGACGCTGTTGAGCCGGGACGACAGGTACTCGAGCTCGGCCCGGTGCGGCAGGCCGCGGGGGTAGAAGTCGCCGCGCCAGGGCGGGTACAGCCAGCCCGACGTGCCTATCCGCACCGCAGCGCCCATGGCCTCGACGCTAGCGGCCGGACCGTAGGGTTGACCTTGTGCGACTGACCGAGTTCTGGAACCGGATGGACGAGCGCTTCGGCTCGTCCTACGCCGCGAGCGTGGCGGCCGACTACCAACTCCCCGGGCTCGGCGCCACGATCAACGAGGCGCTCGCCGCCGGGGTCGAGGCCAAGACCGTGTGGAGGGCCGTCTGCGCCGAGTTCGAGATGCCCTCGCAGCTGCGCTAGCGTCGCCCGGCGTGTCGCGCGCGATTCGCCCGGTCATCGAACAGGTGTTCGGCTAGGCTGACCCGAGCAGCTATCCACAGGACGAGTTGAAATCGGCTCGTCATCCACAATCTCGCGCGGCGCACCGGTTCTGTCGGTACCTCGATCTAGCGTCGCAGGCAGCAGTTCACCGCAGGCATCACACGCTACGAAGGAGCGCCTCAATGGCCACCAGCTTCGACCGGGAGAAGGCGCTCGACGTCGCCCTGGCGCAGATCGACAAGCAGCACGGCAAGGGCGCGGTCATGCGCCTCGGCGACCGGGTCGCCGCCCCGATCGAGGTCATCCCCACCGGGTCGATCGCGCTCGACGTCGCGCTCGGCATCGGGGGTCTGCCCCGCGGCCGGGTTGTCGAGATCTACGGCCCGGAGAGCTCGGGCAAGACCACCGTCGCCCTGCACGCGGTGGCCAACGCCCAGGCCGCCGGCGGCGTGGCGGCGTTCATCGACGCCGAGCACGCGCTCGATCCCGACTACGCCCGGGCCCTGGGGGTCGACACCGACTCCCTGCTGGTCAGCCAGCCCGACACCGGCGAGCAGGCGCTCGAGATCATGGACATGCTGATCCGCTCCGGCGCGCTCGACATCGTCGTCGTCGACTCGGTGGCCGCGCTCGTGCCGCGCGCCGAGATCGAGGGCGAGATGGGTGACAGCCACGTCGGCCTGCAGGCCCGGCTGATGAGCCAGGCGCTGCGCAAGATCACCGGCGCCCTGAGCAACTCGGGCACCACGGCCATCTTCATCAACCAGCTGCGCGAGAAGATCGGCGTGATGTTCGGCAGCCCCGAGACCACGACGGGCGGCAAGGCGCTGAAGTTCTACGCCTCGGTCCGCCTCGACGTGCGCCGCATCGAGACGTTGAAGGACGGCGGCGACGCGGTCGGCAACCGCACCCGGGTCAAGGTCGTGAAGAACAAGGTCGCCCCGCCGTTCAAGCAGGCCGAGTTCGACATCGTGTACGGCGAGGGCATCAGCCGCGAGGGCTCGCTCATCGACGTCGGCGTCGATCAGGGGCTCATCCGCAAGTCCGGCGCCTGGTACACCTACGAATCGGATCAGCTGGGCCAGGGCAAGGAGAACGTCCGCAACTTCCTGCGTGACAACCCCGACCTCGCCGACGAGATCGAGAAGCGCATCAAGGAGAAGCTGGGCATCGGGGCCCGGGTCGACCAGGCCGGTGCGCCGGTCGAGCCGCTGCCGGCGCCGGTCGACTTCTGAGCATGGGTCGGGCCCGATCCGGGGTGGCTGCGCCGGGCACCGCGCCGCCGGATCCGGACTCGATCGAGGCGCAGCCGCCGGGCGATCCCGAGACGGTCGCGCGCTCGATCTGCCTGCGCCAGCTCGAGCATCGCGCTCGCAGCCGCGGTGAGCTGGCCCAGACCCTGCGCAAGCGGGGTGTGCCCGACGACGCCGCCGTCCGGGTGCTCGACCGTTTCGAAGAGGTCGGCCTCATCGACGACACCGCGCTGGCGGGGATGATGGCGGGCGCACAGCACCGCGAGCGCGGGCTGGCCCGGCGGGCGATCGCTGCGAAGCTCGGTCAGCGCGGCTTCGAGGCCGAGGCCGTCGGCGCGGCGCTGGCCGGCATCGACGCCGACGACGAGCGGGCCCGCGGGCTCGAGCTGGTGGTCAAGCGGCAGCGGGCGCTCGCGGCGCTGCCGCCCGAGGTGCAGACCCGTCGCCTCGTCGGGCTGCTGGCGCGGAAGGGCTACGCGCCGGGCATGTCTTACGACATCGTTCGTGAGGTCCTGAGCGGCGCGGCCGATGCAGCCGACGATGTCTTCGGCGAGCCGACCTGAGGTCGAACAATTCGGTGGCCGGCCCGCTCCGTCACTTGATTTGTCTGCTCGGCGTTAATAGCCTCGATGAATACCAGGAGTAATCGCAGCACACGCCCGCGACCGGTCCGACGTGGACCGGCCCGCGACATAGCAGCCACAAGCCCCGCCGAGTGAGAAAGGTCCAGCGGCAGGTCCGGCCTTGAGGTCGGCACTCCTGCCTTCACGATCGACCCGCAGACGGACGCAGGTGCGGCCGGTGCGGGCTCGTGTGTCGCATCCCTGGTCGACGGTTGTCCGACGGTCAGGAGGCGCGCGTGAACGGGGTCTGGTACGCGGCGGTCGGGGCGGCCTTCGTCCTCGGGCTGCTCTTCGTGTTCGCCTATTCGCGTCGCTCGACCCCGCCCGGTCGGCACGGCGAGGCGTCGAGCGCCACCGTCGCCGCCGGGAGCGACGAGGTCGCCCGGCGCTCGGCCGAACTCGAGGCCGGCACCGCTGCCGCTGTCGCCGAGGCGTCCGCGCTGCGCAAGGCGGCCCAGACCGAGGCCGAGGGCCTGCGCCGGGTCGCCGAGGCCGAGGCCGAGGCCACCCGGCGGACGGTCCGGACCGAGACCGAATCCGCGCGCGGGCAGGTCGAGGCATTGCTGGCCCGGGCGCGCGAGCAGGCCGCCGGGCTCATCGCCGAGGCCCGCCGCTCGGCGCGGGCCGAGGTCGACACCCTGACCGGGGAGCTGCAGCGCCAGCTCGCCTCACACGCCGCCCGCACCGCCCGCCTGGAGGAGACCGAGGCGCGCCTCGACGCCCAGGAGGCTCGGCTCGCCCAGCGCGCGGCGGAGCTGCAACGTCGCTCCGACGAGCTCGCCGCCCGCAAGAGCGAGCTCGACGAGCGGTCGGCCGAGCTCGAGACCGCCCGGGTCGCCGTCGCCGACGCCACCCGCGAGCACGAGCGTGAGCTCGAACGCATCGCGGGCCTCTCGGCCGACGATGCGAAGGGCGAGCTGCTGGCCACGGTCGAGGCCGGCGCCCGCCGGGAGGCCGCCGTGCTCGTGCGCGCGATCGAGGGCGAGGCCCGGGCCGAGGGCACCGAGCGGGCCCGCTCGATCGTCGTCGAGGCCGTGCAGCGGGTCGCGAGCGCGCAGACCACCGAGACGGTCGTCAGCGTGCTGCACCTGCCGGCCGAGGAGATGAAGGGCCGCATCATCGGCCGCGAGGGCCGCAACATCCGCTCGTTCGAGGCCGTCACCGGCGTCAACGTGATCATCGACGACACGCCCGAGGCCGTTCTGCTGTCCTGCTTCGACCCGGTCCGGCGTGAGGTCGGCCGGCTGACCCTCGAGAAGCTCATCCTCGACGGCCGCATCCACCCGCACCGCATCGAGGAGGCCCACGAGCAGAGCAAGATCGAGGTCGAGGAGCTCTGCCTGCGGGCCGCGCGCGACGCGCTGGCCGATGTCGGCATCGGCCCGATCGACGAGCGGCTGATGCCGACCCTGGGCCGGTTGAAGTACCGCACGAGCTACGGGCAGAACGTGCTCGGCCACCTCGTCGAGACCGCTCACATCGCCGGCGTCATGGCCGCCGAGCTCGGCGTCGAACCCACACTGGTCAAGCGCTGCGCCTTCCTGCACGACATCGGCAAGGCGCTCACCCATGAGGTCGAGGGCAGCCACGCGATCATCGGTGCCGAACTGCTGCGCAAGTTCGGCGAGGACGAGGCTGTGGCCCACGCCGTCGAGGCGCACCACAACGAGGTGCAGCCCAAGACGATCGAGGCCGTCCTCACCCAGGCGTCGGACACCTGCTCGGCGGCTCGGCCCGGCGCGCGGCGCGAATCGCTCGAGTCCTACGTCAAGCGCCTCGCCCGCATCGAGGAGATCGCCGGTGCCCGGCCCGGCGTCGAGAAGGTCTTCGCCATGCAGTCCGGCCGCGAGGTGCGGGTCATGGTGCAACCCACCGAGGTCGACGACCTAGCGTCGTCGGTCATGGCCCGCGAGATCGCCAAGCAGATCGAGGACGAGCTGACCTACCCGGGCCAGATCCGGGTCACCGTCGTGCGTGAGTCGCGCAGCACCGAGATCGCGCACTGACCCCGCGCGCGATCGGGCGCGAACCGGGTCACCGGGTCGGCCGCGCCCGCCGAGGCGCGGGGCCGGTCCGCTAACGTCGGGGGATTGGCGGCAATTGTCATAAGGGGTTCATCGTGACGGCGGCGCGACGCGGGGATCAGGCGATCCCACGTCGGGTCGACCCGGTCCGGCCGGTCCCCGAGTCCGGTGCCCGCCACCGTCCAGCCGCTGCCACCGGTCGCTCCGGGTCGGCCGCGCCCGGCAAACGCCGGGACATCCAGGGCCTGCGCACGATCGCGGTCGTCGCCGTCGTCGTGAACCACCTGACCGGTCATCCCCGGGGCGGATTCGTCGGGGTGGACATCTTCTTCGTGATCTCCGGGTACCTGATCACGGGGCTGCTCGTGCGGGATCTGGGTCGCGGGGACGGCCCGGTGCGCTACATCGCGAACTTCTACCGCCGGCGCGTCCGGCGCCTCATGCCGGCGGCGCTCGTCGTCATCGGCGCCACCGTCCTGACCGCGCATTTCGCCTTCAACGCCACGCGATTCGCCACCACCCGGACCGACGGTCTGTGGTCAGCCGTGTTCTGGGCCAACTGGCACTTCGCGTCCGCCGGGACGGACTACTTCGCCGCGTCGGCACCACCGTCTCCGCTGCAGCACTACTGGTCGCTGAGCGTCGAGGAACAGTTCTACGTGGTGTGGCCGGTCGCGCTGTTCCTGCTCGGCCTGGCGGTCGTGCGCGGGCAGTCCGTCGGGCGGCGTCGCCTGGCGGTCGGCAGCGCGAGTGCCGTGACCCTGCTCGTGTCTCTGGTGTACGCCGTGCACCAGAGCACCGGCGACCCCACCGCGGCCTACTTCTCGACGTTCGCCCGCGGCTGGGAGCTGGCGCTGGGGGCGCTGCTCGCCTGCGCCGTGCCGTACCTGCGCGCCACGCGAACCGTCCTCACGTCGATGTCCTGGCTGGGCACCGCGCTCATCGGCGTGTCGCTGTTCGCGGCGCGCGGCGGCTCGGGGTTCCCGGCGCCCGGCGCGATCCTGCCGTGTGTCGGGTCGGCGCTGGTGGTCGCCGCGGTGAGCAACGACGGGCATGCGGCGCGCAACGGGCTGCTGACCAACCGCGTCTCGGTGTTCGTCGGCGACATGTCCTACTCGATCTACCTCGTGCACTTCCCGGTCGTGATCATGCTGACGACCTACGTGGCGGCCGGCTCGACGAGCTACTACCTCGCCGCGGTCACGCTGGCCTTCGCCCTGGCCCTGGGCCTGTACGGACTGGTGGAGAAGCCGATCCTCGAGTCGCGCTGGCTGCTGCCGACGTCGGCGGGCCGGCGGGCCGGCGGCCCGGCGGACCGGCCGTTCGCCCCCCTGCGGTGGGCCGGCGCGTCCGTGGTGCTCCTCGTCGTCGCGGTGGGTGTGGCCGGGCACGGCCCGACGCCCGGGGCGCTGGACGCGCAGACAGCCGCGGCGATCCACCGGGCCGCCGAGAGCCCCCCGCCGCCCCGGCGCCCCGGGACGTCGGCAGCAGCCGGGCAGCAGCTCGCCCTGACGGCCAAGCTGCAAGCGGCGCTCCGGGCCGGGTCATGGCCGGCCCTCCACCCGAGCTACGACGAGGTGTTCTCCGGGCCGCCCGAGCCGGCGTCGATCTACGAGTGCGGCAAGACCGCCCTGAGCCCGAACTGCGTCTGGGGCGACGCCGCGGCACCGCCGTCCCGCACGATCTACCTGGTGGGCGACTCCACCTCGGTGGCCTACGACCCGGCGTTCCGGGCGGCGGCGGCGCTGCTGCCGGGCTGGAAGGTGCGCGCCGCCGGGGGGTTCTCGTGCAACTTCGGCGACTCCGTCGAGGTTCCGCAGAAGGACAACTTCGCCCAGAGTTGCGCCGCCCGGCAGCAGGCCGTGCTGGCCGACATCAGGCGCCTGCATCCGGCCCTGCTCGTGCTGACCGAGGTGACGGCGACCGCCGGCTACCTCGCCTCGGCCGATCGCGCCCTGCGCAAGATCGCCGGTTTCTACGACAGGATCGTGGTGCTGCCGGCGCCGCCCCTCAATCCCGACCCGCGGACCTGCTTCGTGCCGTCCAGCTCGCCGTCGGCCTGCGTCTCGCGCATGCCGGGCAACTACCGGCCCATCCTCAAGGCCGACAGGGCCTTCGTGACGAAGCATCACGGCCTGTTGATCCCGACCGAGGACTGGTTCGCCGTCGGCGGCTTCTGCCCGCCCTTCGTCGACCACACCCCGATCAAGCGGGACACGACGCACATCACGGCCGCGTACTCGGCCCAGCTCGGGCCGACCGTGGCCGAAGCGTTCCGGAGCCGGGCCGGCGTGCGCTGATGCCGTTCCCCTCGCCGCGGCGGCAGTCGTAGGCTGCTCGCGATGAATCCCCACGCCGCTCCGCCCGACGCCGGACGGACGTACAGCATCCGCACCTACGGCTGCCAGATGAACGTCCACGACTCCGAGCGGCTCGCCGGGCTGCTCGAGGCGCAGGGCTACGTCCGGGCCGGCGACGCCGCCGACCCCCCGGATCTCGTCGTGTTCAACACCTGCGCCGTGCGCGAGAACGCGGACAACCGGCTCTACGGCAACCTCGGTCACCTGTACCCGGCCAAGGTGGCGAACCCCGAGATGCAGATCGCCGTCGGTGGCTGCCTGGCCCAGAAGGACCGCGCGACCATCGTCGAGCGCGCGCCGTGGGTCGACGTCGTCTTCGGCACGCACAACCTCGCCGCGCTGCCGGTGCTGCTCGAGCGGGCCCGGCACAACCGCGAGGCGCAGGTCGAGATCGTCGACGCCCTGCAGAAGTTCCCGTCCGACCTGCCGACGCGGCGCGAGTCGCCCTTCAGCGCGTGGGTGTCGGTGTCGGTCGGCTGCGACAACACCTGCACGTTCTGCATCGTGCCGTCGCTGCGCGGCGCCGAGACCGACCGCCGGCCCGGTGACGTGCTCGCCGAGATCGAGGCGCTCGTCGCCTCCGGAGTCGTCGAGGTGACCCTGCTCGGCCAGAACGTGAACTCCTACGGCCGCTCGTTCGGCGACCGCCACGCCTTCGGCAAGCTGCTGCGGGCCTGCGGCGGCATCGACGGCCTCGAGCGGGTGCGCTTCACCAGCCCGCACCCGCGCGACTTCACCGACGACGTCATCGAGGCCATGGCCGAGACGCCGAACGTGATGCCGCAGCTGCACATGCCGATGCAGTCGGGCTCGGACACCGTGCTCAAGCGGATGCGCCGCTCGTACCGGCAGGAGCGCTACCTGTCGATCATCGGCTCGGTGCGGGCCGCGATGCCCGAGGCCGCGATCACGACCGACATCATCGTCGGCTTCCCGGGTGAGACCGAGGCCGACTTCGACCGGACGTTGGACGTGGTCCGCGCCGCCCGGTTCGCGAGCGCGTTCACATTCCAGTACTCCAAGCGCCCCGGCACCCCGGCGGCCGACATGGACGACCAGATCCCGAAGTCGGTCGTGCAAGAGCGCTACGAGCGCCTCATCGCACTGCAGGAGGAGGTCGGCGGGGCGGCCGCCCGCGCCCTCGTCGGCCGCGAGGTCGAGGTGCTGGTGAACGCCACCGACGGCCGCAAGGACGGCGCCACCGGCCGCGTGTCCGGCCGGGCCCGCGACGGCCGGCTCGTGCACGTGGCCGCGGGAGCGGCCACGGTGGCGCCCGGCGACGTCGTCACCTCGACAATCACCTACGCCGCGCCGCACCACCTGGTCGCCGACGCCGGCATCAGCGCGCACCGCCGCTGGCGCGGTGCCGAGGCGGCCTCGCCGCCCGCCCCCCGTCCGCTGCTGACGATCGGCACTCGCCCTACTTGATCAGTGCCGCCCGGGCGGCGTGTCCGCCGTCGTCGGCAGCGTCGGACGCAGCGACGGGACGGCCAGCCCGAGCACGCCCCGCAGCGACCCGAGCACGACGTCGACGTAGTCGAACGAGTCGCGCCACAGCGTGATGCGCCCGGCGTGCACGTCGAAGCGGCCGGTCACCCAGAACTGGGCGCGGTAGCGGCGGTAGATCAACGCGTCGGTGCGCTCGGTGAGCACGGTCGGACCGCTCGCCGAGATCGCGTGCAGGAAGACCTCGAACGAGGCGCCCGGGCGGTCCATCAGGCCGAGCGCGCGCACCACGCGGTCGCGTCCGCGCAGCGTCGGCAGCCCGACGTTGGTGTAGACGACGCCGTCGGCCAGCAGGGCCGCTGCCGCGTCGAGGTCGGATTCGGCGAGCGCGTCGAGGAAGTCCTCGACCACGGTCTGCGGATCGGCGGCGACGGCCGGGTCACCGTCGGCGACGCTGTGCAGCGGGCGACTGGTCATCGCCCGAGCATAGGGGCGGGAGCGACGCCGTGCGCGTTACTCCGGCAGGAGCGCCCGGCGCTGCTCGACCTCGGTCTCGGCCTTGGCGATCCGGCCGGGGTCGCCGGCCTTGCGGGCCCGCTCCAGCTTGGCCTCGGCCTCGGCCAGCCGGTCGCGCAGGGCGGTCAGAAACGGGTTGGACGCGGCGCTGCTCTGCCGCCACTCGGCGTCGACCGCATCGCGCACCCGCTGCTCGGCGGCCCGCATGCGGTCGTCGAGGCGGCGCATCGCATCGCGCGGCACGTGCCCGATGTCGTCGAACTGCGCCTGCAGGTCACGCAGCACCGACTGGGCCGCCTTCGGATCGCTGACGTCGATCTTCTCGGCCGCCGCGATGATCTCTTCCTTCTTGTGCTGGTTGCCGACCTGCTCGGCGTCGCGCTCGGCGAACGTCTCGCTGCGGCGGCTGAAGAAGGCGTCCTGGGCGGCGCGGAAGCGGGTCCACAGCGCATCCTCGACGTCGCGACCGGCGCGGCCGGCAGCCTTCCACTCGGTCATGAGATCGCGCATCGCGTTGGCGGTCTCTTTCCAGTCCGACGAGGTCGACAGCTCCTCGGCCCGCTTGATGAGCCGCTCCTTGACCTCCTTCACCGAACCCCGCTCGGCATCGAGCTGGGCGAAGTGCTGGCCGCGGCGGCGGCCGAACGCGTCGCGGGCGGCGGCGAACCGCTTCCACAGCGTGTCGTCGGTCTTGCGATCGACGCCCTTGATCTGGCGCCAGTCGTCGACGATCGCGCGCAGGCGATCGCCCGACGCCTTCCAGGCGGTGCTGGACTCGGCGATGGTCTCGGCCTCGGTGACGAGTGCCTCCTTGGCCGCCACGGCGTCGGCGCGGGCCTGCTGGCGTGCGGCCGCGGCCTCACCGGCCTTCTCCTCGGCGGCGGTGAGCAGCGTGTCGAGGCGGCCGGCGAGCGCATCGAGGTCGCCGATCGCGGCCGCGGTGGCGAGCTGGCCCTTCATCTCCGCCGCGTGCGTGCGCGTGTGCGCCGGATCGCCGGCGCCGGAGGCGAGCCTCTTCTCGAGCAGGGTCACCTCGGTCTCGAGGTCGTCGTACCGGCGCACGTAGAACGCCATGCCGGCCTCGGCGTCACCTGCCTGCCACGAACCGATGGCGCGCTCGCCGTCGGCCGTCCGGACGTAGACGGTGCCGTCTGCGTCGATGCGTCCCCACTCCATGACTGTGCATTAGACACGATCACGCGGGGGCGGGGCAGGACAGCACCCGCCCCGCGCGGCGTTCCGGCTAGCCTCGCAACCGTGGATGCCCTGCGAGAGCGCGCTGTGACGCCCCCCGTGACGCCCCGGATCGAGCCGTCGATCGTGTCCGTTTCGTGATCCGCGGCGTCGCGTTCTGCCCTCATCCTCCGGCGCTCGTGCCCGAACTCGCGCAGGCCGCCGCCCCCGAGCTGGACGCCCTCCGGGTCGCCTGCCGCGCCGCGATCCGCCGGGTCGCGCAGCCCGACGCGGAGTTCCTCGTCGTCGGTGCGGGGGAGTCGACCCGCCGCCACGCGCCGACCGCGCGCGGCTCGTTCGCCGGTTTCGGGGTCGATCTCGAGGTGAACCTGGGCCGGGACGAACCGCGCGGAGAGGTCGACCTACCGCTGGCCCTGACCGTCGGCGCCTGGCTGCTGCGCGACGCCCTGGGGCCGGGCCACGCCGCCCACGCGATGTCGGTCGGCCCGGAGGGGCAGGCCGCCACGCCGATGGGGCGGCCCGTCACGCTGCTGGTCATGGGTGACGGCAGCGCCCGGCGCAGCATCAAGGCCCCGGGCTACCTGGACGACCGGGCCGGCGCGTTCGACCGGACGGTCGCGGCGATCCTCGCGGAGGGCGACCCCGTCGCGCTGACCGGCATCGACCAGCCGCTCGCCGACGAGCTCCTCGTCGCCGGCGCCCCGGCCTGGCGCGCCGCCGGGGCGATGCTCCTCGACGCCCATCCGGGTGCCGAGTGGGACGCCGAGCTCCTCTACGACGACGCGCCCTACGGGGTCGGCTACCTCGCCGCCGCCTGGACCCTTCGTGGCTGAGCGGGCCCGGCAACGGGTCGTCGCCGTCGTCGGACCTACCGCGACCGGCAAGTCCGACCTCGCCATCGCGCTGGCCCGGGAACTGGACGGCGAGATCGTGAACGCCGACTCGATGCAGCTCTACGCGGGCATGGACATCGGCACGGCCAAGGTGCCGCCCGCGGAGCGGGGCGGGATCCCGCACCACCTGCTCGACGTGTGGCCGCTGGCGAAGTCGGCCGCCGTCGCGCAGTACCAGGCCATGGCTCGCGAGACGCTCGACGAGATCGGCGCGCGCGGCAAGGTGCCGGTGATCGTCGGCGGCTCCGGGCTCTACCTTCGGGCCGCCCTCGACCACCTCGACTTCCCGGGGGAGTCGCCCGCGTTGCGGGCCGGTCTCTACGCCGCCCTCGAGGAGCGCGGCCCCGAGGCGCTGCACGCCCGGCTCGCCGAGCTCGACCCGCTCGCGGCGGCGGCGATCCTGCCGACGAACGGACGCCGCATCGCCCGCGCGCTCGAGGTCATCGAGCTCACCGGGCAACCGTTCATGGCCCGCATGCCGGGCTTCGACTACGTCTACGACTGCGTGCAGATCGGGCTCGACCGCGCCGACCTCGACGAGCGGGTCGAGACCCGGGTGCACCGCATGATGGCCGCCGGGCTGCTCGACGAGATCCGGGCGCTGCTGCCCGAGGGGCTGCGGGAGAGCCCGACCGCGGGGAAGGCCCTCGGCTACCAGCAGGTGCTCGCCTGCCTCGACGACGAGGGCGGGGTGATCGGCGACCTCGACGAGGCCGTGGAGACCACCGTCCGCCAGACCCGGCGCTTCGTCCGCCGGCAGCGGCGCTGGTTCCGGCGCGACCCGCGGGTGACCTGGCTCGACGCCGCCGACCCCGATCTCCTGCGGCAGGCGAGCGTCGCGGTGGCCGCGACGCATACCCTCTAGTACGTGAGGTTCGTCAAGGGGCACGGGACGGAGAACGACTTCCTTGTCCTGCCCGACGCCGAGGGTGACATCGACCTGACCCCGGCCCTGGTGCGCGCCCTGTGCGACCGGCACGCCGGCCTCGGTGCCGACGGCATCCTGCGCGTCGTCCGGGCCGAGAAGGACCCGGATTCACAGGCCATGGCCGCCGACGCGACCTGGTTCATGGACTACCGCAACGCCGACGGCAGTGTGGCCGAGATGTGCGGAAACGGCATTCGCGTCTTCATGCGATACCTAAACGCCTCCCGCCTCGTTGGAGAAGATGCGGCGGTGGCGACTCGCGGCGGGATCCGACGCGTGCGGACTCGCGGGGACGGAAACGTCACTGTGCACATGGGTCTGCCCCGGGTTCTTGCCGACCGGCCGATCGCCACCGCCGCGCCTCTGCCTCCGACGGCCGGGCTCGCCCTCGAGATCCCGAACCCGCACGTCGTCGTGCCGATCGGTTCGGTCGCCGAACTCGACGCCCTCGACCTCGGCCGGGCCCCGCTCGTCGAGCCGCCGCTGCCGCACGGGCAGAACGTCGAGTTCGTCGTCGAGCGCGGCGAGCGGCACCTGCAGATGCGGGTGCACGAGCGCGGGGTGGGGGAGACCCGCTCGTGCGGCACCGGCATCTGCGCCGCGGCGGTCGCGGTGGCGACCGAACGGGGGGTCGGCGCCGATGGCGTGCCGTGGCGGGTCGACGTGCCCGGCGGCACGTGCGAGGTCACCTGGCAGCCGGACGGCGAGGTGCTGCTCACCGGCCCGGCCGTCCTCGTGGCCGAGATCGACGTCGACGACGCGTGGCTGCGGGCCACGGCCGGCGAGTAATCACGAGCGCTCCGGGGCCCGGCCGTGTCACGATGGAGACACGATGACCGAACACGACACCGCCCCGGACCTCGACGAGGTCGACGAGCCGTACGGCTCCAACGATGCCGACGGCGACTTCCACCTCGAGGAACGGCAGGCGCTGCGGCGCGTCGCCGGGCTGTCCACCGAACTCGCCGACATCACCGAGGTCGAGTACCGCCAGCTGCGACTCGAGCGGGTCGTCCTCGTCGGCGTCTGGACCACCGGCACCCTCGAGGAGGCCGAGAACTCGCTCGCCGAGCTCGCCCGGCTCGCCGAGACCGCCGGCTCCGAGGTGCTCGACGCGATGATCCAGCGCCGCGACAAGCCCGACGCCGCCACCTACATCGGCTCGGGCAAGGCCAAGGAGCTGCGCGACATCGTCGACGCCGAGGGCGCCGACACGGTGATCTGCGACGGCGAGCTGACGCCGGGCCAGCTCAGCCAGCTCGAGGGCGTCGTGAAGGTGAAGGTCGTCGACCGCACCGCGCTCATCCTCGACATCTTCGCCCAGCACGCGCGCTCCAAGGAGGGCAAGGCCCAGGTCGAGCTGGCCCAGATGCAGTACATGCTCCCGCGCCTGCGCGGGTGGGGTGAGTCGCTCTCGCGCCAGGTCGGCGGGCGGGCGGCCAACGGCGTCGGCATCGGTGGCCGTGGCCCCGGTGAGACCAAGATCGAGATGGACCGCCGCCGGATCCGGACCCGGGTCTCGAAGCTGAAGCGCGAGATCGCCGGCATGAAGACCGCCCGCGACGTGAAGCGCTCGCAACGCAATGCCCAGCACATCCCGAGCGTCGTGCTCGCCGGCTACACCAACGCCGGCAAGTCGTCGCTGCTCAACCGGCTGACCGACGCCGGCGTCCTCGTCGAGAACGCCCTGTTCGCGACCCTCGACCCGACCGTGCGCCGGGCCGAGACCGGCGACGGGCGGGTCTACACCCTCGCCGACACCGTCGGCTTCGTGCGCCACCTGCCGACCCAGCTCGTCGAGGCGTTCCGCTCGACGCTGGAGGAGGTCGGCGAGGCCGATCTGATCGTGCACGTCGTCGATGCCGCCGACGCCGACCCCGAGGCCCAGATCCGGGCGGTGCGCGAGGTGCTCACCGAGATCGACGCGCTCGGCGTGCCCGAGCAGTTGGTCTTCAACAAGACCGACGCCGCCACCCCGGAGACGCTGCTGCGGCTGCGCCGCCTGGCCCCCGATGCGCTGTTCGTGTCGGCCCGCACCGGCGCCGGACTCGACGAGCTGCGCCGCATCATCGACGACCGGCTGCCCCGCCCGGACATCGAGGTCACCGCGCTGCTGCCCTACACCCGCGGCGACCTCGTCGCCCGCCTGCACGAGACCGCCGACATCCTGCGCACCGAGCACACCGCCGGTGGCACGCTCGTCCACGCCCGCGTCGACGCCGCGCTGGCCGAGGTGCTGCGGCCCTACGCGTCGGTCGGTGTCCTGTAGCCGCTTCGCCGCAGCCGAACCGGTCGCCCGGGTTGGCGCGAAGTGTGACTGACGTACCCTGAGGGCGTTGACCGGAACGGCAGACGACAGGAGCGAGTGCGGATGTTCGAATCCCCGTGGCACTGGGCCGTTGTGGCGATCGTGGCGTTCGTCCTCTTCTTCGGCTGGAAGAACCTCCCCGACATGTCCCGCTCGCTGGGGCGGTCCCTGCGGATCTTCAAGACCGAGATCAAGGGCATGAGCGAGGACGACAAGCAGCGCGAGGCCGCGAAGGCCGAGCCGGCCGCGCTCGAGGCGCCGGCCCAGCCGGCGCCCCCGCCCGTCGTCGCGCCGCCGCCGCCGCCGCCGCCGCAGGCCGTCCCGATCCCGAACAGCCGCCCGCGTCCGACCCCGCGCCCGCAGGGCTCCGGCTCGTCCGTCGGCGGCGCGCAGTAGCCACCTGATCCCTCCCTTCATGTCCCGAATGCGAGCCCGGTCGTTCCTGGCTGCGCTGCTGCTGTGCGGCCCGGCCCTGGTGGGCGTCGGCGCCGGTCCCGCGGCGGCCCTGCCGGGCGACTGCAGCGTCCAGGGCGGCGGGCCGCCGTCGGCCACCCTGTGGGCCCAGCAGCGGTTGAAGTTCCAGCAGGTCTGGCCGGTCACCCGCGGCCAGGGCGTGCTCGTCGCCGTGATCGACAGCGGCCTCGACACCCAGAACCCGCAGCTGCGGACGCTGCGACCGCTCCCGGGTCGCGACGTCATCGACCAGCCCGGCTTCCCGGTCGACAGCACGCGCGACTGCAAGGGCCACGGCACCGAGGTCACCTCGATCATCGCCGCGCTGCCGTCCCCCGGTTCGTCCTTCCTCGGCATGGCCCCCGGCGTCACCATCCTGCCGATCAAGCAGACCAACACCGACGGTGACCAGACCGGCACCTGGGAGGGCATCGCCCGTGGCATCGACGCCGCGGTCGCCGCCCACGCCCGGGTCGTCAACATCTCCGTCACCAGCCCGAACACCGGCCCGCAGCTCGCCGACGCCGTTCAGCGCGCGGCCGCCGCCGGACTGGTCATCGTCGCCGCGGCCGGCAACGACGGAGCCGGCAACGACCTCCCGGCCTACCCGGCCGCGTACTCCACCCGGTTCCCGAACGTCATCGCGGTGTCGGCCACCGACGCCGCCGACCAGGTCGCCGACTTCTCCCAGACCGGTGCCTACGTCACCGTGGCCGCGCCCGGGGTCGGCGTCGAGGTGCCCGCGCCGATCACCGGCTACGTCAGGGTCGACGGCACCAGCTTCGCCGCGCCGTGCGTCACCGCCACGGTGGCGCTGATGCTGGCCGCGCACCCCGGGATGACCCCGATCCAGGTGCGCAACCGGCTCGAGGCCACGGCCGACCCGCCGCCGGCCACCGTCCCCGACCGCAAGTACGGCTACGGCATCGTCAACCCCTACCTCGCCGTCACGTCGGTGCGCAGCGACTCGCCGGTGGCGTCGTCGAGTGCGGTCGGGCCACCGGTGCCGGCCCGGGCCGCACCCGCGCCGCCGGACCGCCACCTGCAGCACGTCGCGCTGGGCGCGGCCCTCGCCCTCGTCGGACTGGCCGCGATCGTGATCGCGGGGGCGGCGGTGCTGCGCCAGCCGGCCCCGGGCCGGCGCCGCGTCGCGAGCTGAGCGGCCGTCAGGCGTCGACGACCAGCACCCGCCCGCTGACCGTCTCCGCGTCGAGCTGGGCGATGCCGCGGGCCACCCGCTCGGTGGCCACGAGGGTCGGGAAGCTCGTCGGCGCCAGCGCGTTCGCCCGCACGCCCAGGGCCGCGAACTCCGCCGCCTGGTGGCGGGTCAGCTGGTTCAGTGCCGCCTTGGACGCCGCGTAGACCGCCTGGCCACCCGGGTAGATCCGGGACGCCGACAGGCTCGAGACGTTGACGACGTTGCGGTTGCGCCGCCGGTTGGCCACGACGTCGTCGCGCCAGCTGGTCTCGGCGAGCCGGCCGGCCAGGCGCTGGGGCAGCCCCACGTTGACCGCGAAGTGTCGGTCGAAGTCGGCCATGACCCCGGCGTCGTCGATCAGGCCCGGCCGGTGCAGGCGGGTGTAGGCCGCGTTGTTCACCAGCAGGTCGACCGCGCCGAAGCGGGCCAGCGCGAGATCGACGACCCGCTCGACCTGACCCGGCTGCTCGAGATCGGCGTACACGACGTGCACCCGGTGCCCGTTCTCGGCGAGCTCGGCCTCCGGAGCCAGCGGGTCGACGAAGCGCTCGAACTGCGAGGGCACGTCGGGCACGCGGTTGCGGCACACGGCGACGATGTCGTAGCGGTCGACGTAGGCGCGGCAGAACGCGGTACCGAGCGGGCTGCCGGCACCGGTCAGCAGGCAGACCCGCCGATCCGGCCGTTCACCAGTGGACAATGCTCTGCTCTCCCCAGCGCTCGACCACGTCGGCCTTCGGCCGGTGCAGCCACATGACGATCGAGTTGCGCATCGTGTCGGCGTTGGCGAGGTAGCCGTGCCACGAGAACGGCGTGCACTCGAACAGCACCAGCGAGTTGTTGATCGGTGGCACCGCCGCGGCCAGCGCGTCGGGCCGACCGGCCCGGTAGAGGCCGGTCTCGCCGCCGTCGCCGCGTTGCCACGGCACGTTCGCGAGGTAGAACAGCAGCGAGACGCCGCGGATCGTCTCGTGGGCGCCGGTGCCGTCGGGCCGGGTGCCCCGGTGGTACTCGACCGGGCCGTCCGAGCTCAGCCGCACCGCGCCCGGGTCGGGTGGGGGATCGGCGAACCAGCCCGGGTTCAGGTCGTTGTGCGGCCAGCCGCTCGCGGCCCGCGGGTCGTGGTGGTGCAGGCTCGCCGTCACGTCGCCGGTGGCGGTCACCCCGGCCACGCCCGCGATCAGGTCGTGCCAGGCGCGGGAGACGAACACCCCGAGCGGCCCGTCGCGGTAGCGGTCCAGATCCGAGCCGGACGCGTCGTAGCCGGCCATGTCGCGTCGGAAGACCTCCGGGTGGGAGGCCTCGATGCGACGGAACTCGGCGTCGAGCCCGGCGTAGAAGCCGGGGGTGAACACATCGCGGGCCACGACGTGCGGGAACGGCCGCTCGCGCCGGACCCAGCGCCGGTTGGCCAACACCTCGGCCAGGTCGGGGCCGCCCGGTCCGGGGGGTGAGCTCACCGCGGCGGGTAGTAGCCGGGTGGCTGGTAGCCCGGCGGGCCCGGAGGCACCGGCCGCCGCCGCCGCGACAGCACGACCGCGAGGACGATGCCGAGCACGACGACGACCGCGACCGCGAGTGCGGCGATCACGAGCGGACCCACCGACGAGCCGGAGTCCCCCGAGGCCGTGGGCGCGGCGACGCTCGACGAGGACGACGCAGGCGCGCTCGCGGAACCGGAGGCCGGCGGGCCCGGGCTGCCGCTTCCCGACGAGGTCCTCACCTCGTCGAAGATCGGGTTCGGGGCGGTCGGCGGGACCCGGTCGACGATGGCGTTGTACGGCCGGACGATGCCGTAGCCGGTGGCGTCGTCACGACCGGGCGTCGCGGCGTCGTCGGTGACCGTGGCCAGCAGTCGGGCGACCACCTGCCGGTTGGTCAGGTGCGGGTACTTCGACCAGACGAGGGCGACGGCGCCCGAGACCAGGGCGGTGGCGTTGCTCGTTCCGTCGGAGGTGCCGACCACGTTGGTGAGGGTCGTGTCCGCCATGCCCACCCCGGGGGCGGCGACGTCGACGTAGGACTGCCGTTCGGACTTCGGCCAGGGCTTCTTGGCGCCGTCGATCGCGCCGACCGCGATGACGCCCGGGCAGGCCGCCGGCCACTCGGGCGGATTGGCCCCGGCGCCGTCGTTGCCCGCGCCGGCGACGACGACGGCACCGCGGGCGAGTGCGGTCCGCACCGCGGTGGCGACCGTCGTCGGGCAGTGGTCCGGCAGGCCGGTGCCGTCGCTGGCCACCGACAGGTTGATCACCTTGGCCCCGTGCGTCGCGGCGTAGTCGATGCCCATCGAGATGGACTGCTCGGCGCTCAGCGTCTCGCTGTGCACGGTGATCGGCAGGATCTTGGCGCCGGGCGCGATGCCGGTGAGGTCCTGCCGGCCCCCGCCCTGGCCCGCGATGAAGCGGGCGATGGAGGTTCCGTGTCCGACCGGCCGGTCGGTGTCGGTGCGGCCGTCGCCGCCTGCGAAGTCGGTGCCGCGCAGCACCACGCCGCCGGTGAACTCCACCCGGTCGGCCTGCACCCCGCTGTCGAGCACCGCCACGGTGATGCCCTGACCGGTGGCGCCCAGCGCCCAGATCTTGCTGATCTGGTAGTTGCCGAACCAGTACTGCACCGAGGTGTCCGGGACGGGCGGCGTGCTCAAGGGGGCCGCGACGGCCGGGCCGGCCGCCAGCAGCGGCGCGGCGGCCAGGGTCGCGGCGATCAGCGTCCGGGCCGCGCGGGTCCGTCCGGTCAGCCCTGTACGTCGCACTCTGCCGCCTCCTCGTGGTGCCTGCCCGTTCCGCGTCGATTGTTCCCGAACCGGGTAGGGACAGACGAAGGCGGGGCGACGTTCGTCGCCCCGCCTCATGTCGTGCTCAGCCGCCGATGACGCCGGGTGGGGCGTCGTCGGCGCCCCAGATGTCGTCGTCCTCGGCCAGCCAGGTCGACCGCTCGCGCTCGTCGTCACTGCCCTGGCCGCTGCCGTGCATCGGCATCATCGTGCCGGGACGCCCGCCGGCGCCTCCGGCCACGCCACCGGCGGCGCCGATGCTGCCGCCGCTGCCGGCTCCGGCCCCCATGCCGGCGCCCGACCCGGCGAGCCCGGAGGCGCTGCCGGCTCCGAGTCCACCGGCTCCGGGTCCGCCGCTCCCGAGGCCGCCACCGCCGAGGCCCGAGGCGGCGCCGAGCCCCGACGCCCCGCCGGCGCCCAAGCCGCCGCCGGCGCCGCCGCCGGACGGGTCGAAGCCGGCCAGTGCGGAGCTGTTGTCGAGCGTCGGCAGGGCGTGCGGGTTGCAACCGGAGCCTGGGCCCGGACCTGGGCCAGGACCGAGCGGGCCAGGACCTAGCGGGCCCGGACCGGGGCCGGGGCCGATGGGGCCGGGACCGGTGGGACCGGGCTCGTGGGGCGGGGGCGGGTTCACGTGGTGCGGCGGGATCGGGTGCGTCGGCGGGATGGGCGCGACCGGCGTCATGCCGGGGCCCGGGCCCGGGCCGGGGCCCATCGGGCCCGGACCGGGGCCGGGGCCTGGGGTGGCGTGGAACTCGGCGACGTAAGGCGCGTTGTTCTGCACGAGCGAGGACTGCACCTGGCTCGGGATGCAGTAGCCGATGACCTCGTTGTAGCGGCTCAGCAGCGCGACGCGGTGCTGGTTGATCGCATCGGCGTCGCTGCTGGTGGTGATCAGCCCGTCACCCGGGACGTGCGCCTTGTACCACTGCGCGTACTGGTAGGCCCAGTCGGTCGCGCGGGCCATCTGCATGCACTGGTCGGCCAGGGCCTGGGCGGTGGCCTGGGCGAGCTGGAGCTGCTGCTGGGCATCAGGAGAGGTCCTGGACTCCCACGCCTCGTGCAGCGGGGTGCCGGCGGTGGCCTTGAGGTCGTTGGCGACCGTGCCGAGGTGGCTGGCCAGCTTGGACCACGCCGTGCAGGCGACGTTGATCGGTGCCGGGTTCAGCTGGTTGAACTCGTTCTTGATCTCGTCGTAGGTGCCGGAGTAGGTCCCGGTGTCCTGCGACTTGGTGATCTGTTCCTGGCTGTTCTGGACGTTGACCATCGCCGCTCTCCTCTCCTAGAACGCCTTGGAGCTGGTGCTGGGCCCCTGGTCGAGGCTGGCCTGCTGGTTCGTCGCGCTGCTCGTGTTCGTCGACTCGGCGCCCTGGTAGCCCCCGCTCGCCTTGCGAATGGCGTTGGCGGCGTCGGTCAGGTTCGCGATGAGCTGCTGCGTGTAGTTGGTGACCGTCTGCGCCACCTGGCCCGATGCGTCCTTCAGATACACGGCGGCACCCCAGCTGTTCGGGCCGTACGAGACGCTCGTCGAGGACTGGATCTCGGTGAAGTGACTGGCCTGCAGCCCCTGCGCGATGCTCTCGATGGTGCCGGCGACGGCGTTCATCTTCTCCGGGTGCACCCGCTGCTTGTCGGGGGCGGCGTTCAGGCCGGGCCACGAGCCGTCCCGGCTGACGTCGAGCGAGTAGCCACCGAGCCCGGAGGCGGTGTTCTGGCTCTTCTCGTCGCCCAGGTGGACGCGGTCGTTGCCGTAGTTGTAGTCAGCCATCGGGAGTCCCCCCATCGGGTGTCTGCGGAGTGGCGCGCGCATCGCGCCCGGCTGGGCCGAGCGCGAGCGTCGCCGTGGCGGTCACCCGCCACGGCGACGCTCGGTGCATCGCGTCGTCGGCCGTCAGGCCCAGTTGCTACGGGCGCTGTTCTCGGCGGCCGTGTAGTTCTCGTGCGCCTGGCCGACGGCCTGGCCGATGCTGTTCAGCACGGCCGAGAGCGCGAACGCCGCGTCGTCCCACTGCTTCTTGCACGCGACGTAGGACTCCTGGGCCGCACCGCTCCACGAGTTGACCATCGGCGCAAGGTCGCTCTCGAGCTGCTCGAGGGTGGCGGTCAGCTTGGCGTAGTTCTGGCGGATGCCCTGCTCGCCGGCCTGCAGGGACTCGAACTGGACGTGGATCTCACCCATGGTGATCAAATTCCCTTCGGGTCTCAGCCGTTGATCTGACCGGCGAGGCCGGAAAGGGACTGGGTCTGGTTGGTCTCCTGCGTGCCGTACGTGCGGTGCGTGGCGACGAGCGCCTCGTGCATCTGACGAAGGGCGTTGTTGATCTTGGTGGCCTGCTGTTCGAACGACTCGTGGACCTGGACGAACGAGGAGGCGGCCTCGCCGCGCCATCCGCCCATCATGGTCTCGACCTCGGAGCGCAGGTTCTGGATGTGCCCCTGGATCTGGGTCGCCGCGTCGTCGACCTTGGTCGCGCCTTGCGCCATGGCCTCCTGGCTGGTCGTGTACTGAGCCACGATGAGCCTCCTTCTCTGACGAGTGGTTGATGTGTGCGATGTCCGGAATCGTCGCAAATGAAAGTAACGAAAGGCTATGGCAGTGATGATCTGTGGACAACCCGACACGATGGGGAGCACTCCCCGACATGTGGGCCGAACGGGGCGCGATCCGATCCGCGTCGCGTTAGTACCCGGTTAAGATCAATTGCTCACGGGACGGCGGGCCGCGACCGGATCCAGACTCTTCCCGGACGGGATCAGCGGGAGCACCTGCACGGGCAGCGTGGACGGCGTGGCCGAGCCGTAGCCCAGCGCGTTGATCGCGTCCTTCGATGCGGCGGGGTACTTCGTGCCCGGCTCGGCGACGAGGAAGAGCGTGGCCGAGTCGGTCGAGCGGACGAGCGCGACCGACCCGGCGGGCACCGTGACGCTGTCGGCCTGGCCGTGCTGGGAGTCGACCGACTCGTCGACCCCGCCGAACACCACTGACGGCAGCGAGTTCGGGGCCGCCGTGAAGGCGGGTTCCTCGCTGCCCTTGCCGTACACCGCGCACAGCCCGCCCGCCGCGTCGACCGTGCGGGTGTTGGCGGCGATCGCGTCGGGCTGCAGCTGGTCGGGCAGGCCGGCCAGACTCTGCTGGATGCGCGGCCACACCACGGTCGACGGGTGCGTGCCGAACAGGCCGCTCTCCGGCGTCTCGATCGGGTTGTGCGGGGTGGCCGGGGTGCCGGTGGGCAGCGTGCGCAGCAGCGCGGTCTGCACCGAGGTGACCGCGGCCAGGCCGTCGGGGAGCACGACCTGGTACTGGTCGGTGCCGCTGATGTGCAGCAGCTGCCCGATGAGCGGGTGCGTCCCGTTGACCGCATAGTCGGACTGCCCGCCGACGGCGATTGCAGGGGCGCGGAGATCCGGCCCCGGGGGCACGCTCTCGACGAAGGCCGTGCCGACGGTCAGCGGCGAGGTGTTCTGCAGCCCGAGCGCCAGGGCGACGTTCGGCGAGGTGATGGTGAGCCGGTGGCCCCGGCCGAGCAGGTAGCTCGCGCCGCTCGGGGTGCGGACGAGCACGCCGGCGCCGGGACTCGGCAGCGCGTGCGACTGGCCGGTGTCGCCGATGCGCAGGCTCACCCGGGCGTGCAGGGTGGTGCCCGAGGTGCCCTGCAGCCGCGAGCAGCTCGTGACCGGACTGCTCACCAGGCCCGACGCGGGCGGTAGCGAGGCGGGCAGGCCCGGGATGCCGATCTCGACCCCGCGCGGCGTGCCGTCGAGGTCGCTCCGGTCGACCTGCACCACGTGGGCGGCCTGGTTCGTACCGGCCGCGAGCACCGCCGAGGTGTAGTTGGCAACGGGGTGCAGGACGTCCTGGGCGTAGATGTAGGTCGCGCCGGTGTCGCGGTCGATGATCACCGCGCCGGCGTCCTTCCACGCCTTGCCCGTGGTCGGCTTGAACACACCGACGAGGGCGAAGCCGACCGCGATGAGGATCGCGATCATGATCCCGGAGACGGTCGTCGCCGTCAGCCGGCGCATCGGCGGTTCGAGGACGTTGGGCTCACCGGTCACGAGTGCCGCGAGCGCCCGCCGGTTCTGGAAGCGGTAGGCCTGTAACTGGTCCCGTCGGGTCTGCACCTGTCCGCCTCCCGACCTCGCGCGCCCGACCGCACGGCTGCGGCCCGATTCGCCTGGAAGGATACGGGTCGAGACATACGCGCCGTTCCTGCGATGATCGATGCCGGGACGACACGACGACGAGGAGCACGAGTGCCGCAGTTCGCCCGGGCCCAGCTGGTCCTCATCGAGGTCGCCGCCGCGGCCGTCGCCGGCGGTCGTGCCGCCCGGGGCGGGTGGGCGATCGCCGGTGCTGCCGTGGGAGCGGTCGTGCTGCTGACGGCCGTGGTTCCGCTGCGGCGACGCTGGCTCTACCAGGTGCTCGGCTCGTGGGCGGGCCTCGTCCGCCGGCGCCGTCGGGTGGGTCGGCGCACCGGCCTGGCCGGGCTGCTCGGCGACTACGCCATCGAGTCGGTGCCCGGCGGAAGTCGGGGCGGCGCGATCGGCGTCGTGCGCTCGGGAACCACGTGGAGCCTGCCCCTCGCCCTCGGTCTGGACGACGTCTTCAACGACGACCCGGCGGTGCCGGTGCAGGTGCTCGCCGGGCTGCTGCAGATCGAGGACGTCGCGCTGTCCAGCGTGCGGCTGGTGACCGTCACGACGCCGGTGCAGGTTGCCGGGAACGCGCCGAGCGGCCCGTCCGCGCCCCTCACGCCGCTAGCGGCGCGCTACTGCGTGCTGACCGTCGACACGCGTCGCGCCGCCGAGGCGGTGAGCGCTCGCGGCGGGTCGCAGGCGGCGGTGCACCAGATCCTGCGCCGCTGCGCGGTGCACGCCGAGCAGGTGCTCGCCACCGCCGACCTGCGGGTGCGCCGGCTCGACGAGACCGCCGTCGCCGGCCTGTTCGGCACCTGGCTCGGACCGGCCGGACCGGCGGGCGGCCGCCGTGGCGGGCAGACCCTCGAGTCGCGGCGCGACATCCGGGTCGCCGGCGTCTGGTCGACCCTGTTCGCGGTCACCGGCGACGGCGACGTGACGACCCGGGTCGCCCGGCTCGCCGCGGCGGCCCCGACCGCCGTGGTCGTCACCTCGCTCGTCCTCCAACCCGCGGCCCGGCGCCGGCCCGGCGCCCCCCGCGCCGCGCTGCTGGTGCGGCTCAGTGCCCCCGAGACGAGTGCGCACGAGGACGCCGCCCGCTCGCTGGCCCTCCTCGCGCGGGCCTACGACCTCGTCCTGCAGCCGCTGGACGGCGAGCAGGGCGAGTTGTTGCGGGCGACGACGCCGATCGGCGTGGGGGAGGAAGCGGCGTGAGGTCGGGGATCGTGCACCTGGAACTCGGGCCGACGGCGGTCGTGGCCGCCCCGGCGTCGGGGGTGCAGCTGGGACTGGGCCGGGACGGTCCGCTGACGCTGCGGCTGTTCCGCGCAGCCGGCACCCGGCTCGCGCTCGCGGCCCGGGTGTTCCCCGCCCAGCTGATCGCGCTGCGGGCCGCCGTGGCCGGCACGCCGGTGCAGGTGCTGACGACCCGCCCCCAGCTGTGGCAGCCACTGCTGCGCGACGGCGGGTCGCACGTCGTCTCCTCGACCGAGGTGCTCCGGCCGAGCGGTGGGCCGACGCTCCTGGTCGACGACCGCGCGGTGGAGCTGCGCGGGCCGGCCGACGTCCGCCCCTGGCAGTGCCGCATCGACGTCCGCACCCAGTGGACCTACGCCGACATCTCGGCCTTCGGTCGGGCCGACCTCGCGATCTTCGGGGCCGTCCCACCCGACGTCGTCACCGCGGTGGCGACGGCGTTCGGCGTGCCCGCGCCCGTCGCACAGCCGCTCGCGCAGCTCGATTCGGGATCCTTCGGCGTGCTGCGTCGCGGTCGGGTCGAGTACGTGTCGCTCGACCCGACGGCGGCCGAGAGCCAGGTGCTCGAGCTCGCCCGGGTCGTTGCGCCCGACTCCGCGCCGCTACCCGCGGGTGCCGGCCGCTACGACCAGACGATCGCGCGGAGTCAGCTCGACGCGACCCGGACGGCCCCGTAGACGCCGACCACGGCCAGGGCCAGGGGGATCACCGACAGCACGAGAAGTGACTCGACGATGTCGGCCGCACGCGACACCGGCGGGGCGTAGCGCCGTCCGGGCAGCGTCACCGACAGCGCGAAGAGGATCACGGCCAGGGCGACGGCCGGCGCCGCGAAGGCGAGGATGCGGGTCGTGCCGTGGGCGTCGAGCGTGCGGCTGACGACGACGGCGAGCAGCGCGGTCGCCCCGGCCACCTGGAGCAGCACCCGCTGCTCCCGGCCGGTGAACAGCCGGGCCCGCAGCAGGCAGATGAGTCCGAGCACGACGGCGAGCACCTGCTCGGTGACGCCGCGCCCGCTGATCAGCAGCGCTGCGCCGCCGACCGCGAGGGCGACCCCGCCGACGAGCCCGGTGAGGAACTGATCGGCCCGCACCGCCTGCCCGAGGATCTGCCGGGTGTCGACCGTGCCGGTGTCGCGGCGCAGGTCGGCGGCATCGGTCGGGATCGCCGGCAGGGGCAGCCGCGACAGCTTGAACGACAGGGTCGGCAGGAACGGCGACAGCGCGAGCCCGACGGTCGCGACCAGGGCCGCGGTGCCGGCCGGGCTCAGCGTGGTGGCCGAGGCGATGCCGGTGCCGATCGCGGTGAGCAGCGCTGTCGTGATCACCGCGACGAACCCGGCGAAGCCGGCCCCGATGACGAGGAGCAGCAGGGTGGCGGCGAGCGCGGCCGCGGCGGCCCCGACCAGCAGTTGCGGCGAGCCGAACGCGAGCAGGCGGTGGTGGTTCCCGACCGCCGTCGCCCCGCACTCGGTGGCGAAGGCGACGGCGAACCCGCCGGCCGCGAGCGCCGAGCCGCGACGCCGCGACACCCGGCCGACCGCCGCGGCGGTCAGCCCGAGCAGGACGGCGGCGACGCCGGCGGTCACCGCGCTCGGCCCCCAGGACGGCCCGACGGCGAGCAGGGTGACGAACGCGAACACGAGCGCGGCGGCGGCGAAGCCGGCGGCGGCGCGGGCGGTGTGGTGGTCCTGCCAGCGCGAGGTGCGGTTGTTGACGCCGTCGGCCACGGCGTCGAGGACGTCGTCGAACGCGATCTCGGGCAGGTGGGTCGCGCGGGTGCGCAGGTGCAGGACGTCGCCGTCGCGCAGCTGGGACGCCGCGATGCTGGCCGACGGGTCGAGCGGCGACTCGGCCGCCCGCTGCAGCACCCAGCCGCCCTCGGCCGCACCCTGATCGGCGGTCTCGCGGCCGAGGCTCGACACGACGATGGTGAGCAGCTCGGCCACGGACAGCTGGACGGGGACGGCGAGGTCGACCCGCAGCGTGGACGAGATGATCGTGAGCCGGCAGCTGCTCGAGACGACGCTCGCGGACAAGGACGGTCCCTCTTCCTTCGACAAAGGCCGTCCGGGGCGGAATCGGCGGCGCGGTTAGCATCGTGTCCACCGGGCGCCTTTCATCCCGGTTTCGCCAACACGGTAACGGAGGTCGCGGGTGGGCACTGTGCTGTTCCGGCGCCCGGCCCGCCGAACGGGTCCGCACGAGCCCCGCGGTGAGATCGTGCTGGACTCGCCCCCCGAACTCCCGGAGACGGTGAGCGGCGGCGGTGCGGGTCAGATGCTCACCTACCTGCCGATGATCGCCGGGGCGGGCGCGACCGCCCTGCTCGTGACCGGCAGTGGCGGCCAACCGGTCACCTACCTGGCCAGCGGCATGATGGCGCTGTCGATGGTCGGCATGGCCTTCAGCGGCATGGGGCGCTCGTCGGGTGAGAAGCGTCGCCGGCTCGACGCCGACCGGCGCGACTACCAGCGCTACCTCGAGCAGGTCCGTCGCCAGGTGCGTCGCGCCGCAGACCAGCAGCGGGCCGCCTCGTCCTGGCGGCACCCGGCGCCCGACACGCTCTGGTGCATCGCCGTCGGCACCCGCATGTGGGAGCGCCGCCCGGGTGACGACGACTTCCTGACCGCCCGCGTCGGACGCGGCCCGCAGCGCCTGGCGGTCACCCTCGTGACGCCCGAGACGAAGCCGGTCGAGGACCTCGAGCCGATCTCGGCCGCCGCGCTGCGCCGTTTCGTCCGCACGCACAGCTCGGTGAAGGACCTGCCGGTCGCGATCTCGCTGCCCGCCTTCGGACGCGTCTGCGTCGCGGGCGCACCGGGCGCGGCGCGCGGGCTCGTTCGCGCGATGCTGGGCCAGCTCGCCGCCTTCCACTCGCCCGACGACCTGATGATCGCGGTCTGCACCGGCGGCCCGGCGGCCGGTCAGTGGGAGTGGCTCAAGTGGCTACCCCACGCCCTGTCGGCCGACGACTTCGACGCCGTCGGGCAGACCCGGCTGATCAGCGACGACCTGCTCGGGCTCGAGGCTCTCTTCGGCGACACGCTGACCAGGCGTCCCCGCTTCGGCACGGGCGGCTCCACCGAGGGGCCGCACGTCGTCGTCGTGGTCGACGGTGGCCGCGTGCCGCTGGAAGCCCAACTCGTCGACAGCCTGGTCCGGGGGGTGACGGTCGTCGACCTGAGCGGGAGCACCGGCTCCGACTCTGTGCCCGGCGTGCTCCGCCTGGACGTCTCCGACACCGAGCTCGCGGTCGTGGCCCGCCAGCAGCACCGCGGCGAGACGCGGACGCCGCTCGGCGTGCCCGACTCGCTCGCCATCGTGCCGGCCGAGTCGCTCGCGCGGCGGATGAGCGCTATGCGCATCTCGGCCGCGACCGCCGAGCCGACCGACGCGCTCACCGTCGACCTCAGCCTGCCCGACCTGCTGCGCATCGGCGACCCCCGCACCGTCGACCCCTCGGTCACCTGGCGTCCGCGCGCGCCCCGAGACCGGCTGCGGGTTCCGATCGGGGTCGGCTCGTCCGGCCAGCCGGTCGACCTCGACATCAAGGAGTCGGCGCAGGGCGGCATGGGCCCGCATGGCCTGGTCATCGGCGCGACCGGCTCGGGCAAGTCCGAGCTGCTGCGCACCCTCGTGCTCGGCCTGGCGCTCACGCACTCCTCGGAGACGCTGAACTTCGTCCTCGTCGACTTCAAGGGCGGCGCGACGTTCGCGAGCCTCGACGCCCTGCCGCACACCTCGGCGGTGATCACCAACCTCGAGGACGAGCTGATCCTCGTCGACCGCATGCGCGACGCGATCCAGGGTGAGCTGGTGCGCCGCCAGGAGGCGCTCCGCGCGGCCGGCAATTACGCATCGCTCAAGGACTACGAGCGGGCCCGCGAGCAGGGTGCCCCGCTCGAGCCGATGCCGTCGCTGTTCGTCGTGGTCGACGAGTTCAGCGAGCTGCTCTCGGCCAAGCCCGACTTCATCGACCTGTTCGTCATGATCGGCCGCCTCGGCCGCTCGCTCGGGGTGCACCTGCTGCTCGCCTCGCAGCGCCTGGAGGAGGGCAAGCTGCGCGGTCTCGACACGCACCTGTCCTACCGGGTCGGGCTGCGCACGTTCTCGTCGATGGAGAGCCGCGTCGTGCTCGGCGTCCCGGACGCCTACGAGCTGCCCAGCGCCCCCGGCAACGGCTACCTCAAGGAGGCCACCGAGGGCATGGTGCGGTTCAAGGCCGCGTACGTCTCCGGCGCCTACACCAAGACCGCGAGCGCCGGGCCCGACCGCGACATCGCCGGTCGCCATCACGTGCTGCCCTACCAGGTCGACTACCTCGCCCCGCGCGACGAGTCGGCCGAGCCGACCCGTCCCGACGAGCCGGACGAGCCGAGCAGTGGGCCGTCGCAGACGATGCTCGACATCCTGGTCGAGCGGCTCGAGGGCGCCGGGGTGCCCGCGCGCAAGGTCTGGTTGCCGCCCCTGGACACCCCGCCGAGCCTCGACGAGCTGCTGCCGCCGCTCAAGGACACCGAGCACGGCCTGCGTCCCCTCGACTGGGATCCCGCGCCGTCGCTCGCCGCGCCGATCGGGCTCATCGACCGTCCCTTCGACCAGCGGCGCGACCCGCACTGGGTGAACCTCGCCAGTGCGCACTTCGTCGTCGTGGGACGTCCGCAGAGCGGCAAGAGCACGGTGCTGCGCACGCTGATAGCCGGCATGGCGCTGACCCACACCCCGGAGCAGGCCCAGTTCTACTGCCTCGACTTCGGGGGCGGCACGCTCAGCGGTCTGGCCGACCTGCCGCACGTCGGTTCGGTGGCCAGCCGCCTCGAACCCGAGCGCCTGCGCCGCACCATCGCCGAGATCAATGCCCTGCTCGCCGGCCGCGAGCAGATGTTCACGGCCAACCGCATCGACTCGATGACGTCCTACCGCCGCATGGTCGCCAACGGCACCGCTCCGCGCGACGGTTTCGGTGACGTCTTCCTCGTCGTCGACGGCTGGGGAACGGTCCGCCAGGACTACGAGGCGCTGGAGACGGCGATCACCCAGATCGCCGCGCGGGGGCTCGGGTACGGCGTCCACGTCGTGCTGTCCGTCCAGCGCTGGATGGAGCTGCGCCCCGCCCTGCGCGACCTGATCAGCAACCGGCTCGAGCTGCGTCTCGGCGACCCGTCCGAGTCCGAGTTCGACCGACGGGTCGCGTCGGACGTGCCCGAGGGCAGCCCCGGCCGGGGCCTGAGCCCGCACAAGCTGCACTACCTGTCGGCGCTGCCCCGGATCGACGGCACCGACACCGCCGACGACCTCGTCGACGGGGTGGCCGATCTCGTCCAGCGGGTGCGCTCGGCGTGGTCGGGGCCGACGGCGCCGCCGGTGCGGCTGTTGCCGCGCGAGCTCGGTCGCGAGCAGCTGCCGCCGGTGGCCCGCACGGGTGCGGCGATCCCGATCGGGGTCGACGAGGACACGCTGTCGCCGGTGGCGGTCGACTTCGACGCCGAGCCGCACTTCCTGGTCATCGGTGACGTCGAGTCGGGCAAGTCGAACCTGCTGCGCCTCATCGCGCGCGGCATCACCGAGCGCTGGACGCCCGACGAGGCGAAGGTGATCACCTTCGACTACCGGCGCGGGCTGCTGGGCGCGATCAGCACGCCGCACCAGATCGGCTACGTCATGAACTCGGTCAATGCCCCCGAGGTGGGCGCGAACATCGTCGCCGCCCTGCGCGACCGGCTCGCCGGCATCCAGGTCGACCCGGTGGCCGGCGAGGTGCCCAAGTGGAGCGGCCCGCGGCTGATCCTGCTCATCGACGACTACGACCTCATCGCCGCGGGTCAGGGCAACCCCATGCACGCGCTGCTGGAGTTCCTGCCCCAGGCCCGCGACATCGGCCTGCACGTGGTGCTCAGCCGCTCGGCCGGTGGCTCCGGTCAGGGGATGTTCGAGCCGACCCTGCGCAACCTGCGCGACATGGGCACGCCCGGCGTGCTGCTCTCGGGCAGCAAGGACGAGGGCGCGGTGCTCGGCGCGGTGAAGATGGAGCCGCTGCCGCCCGGCCGCGGTCGCCTGGTGCATCGCCGGCTCGGCTCGGTGCTGATCCAGACCGCCCGCACGGTGCCCGGGAACTGAACCGGACACGACGAAGCCCGCCCGGTCGTCGGACCGGGCGGGCTGTCGTCGGGAAGCCTCTGTCGCTCGCGGGGAGGGCCGGCCGGCTCAGACCTTCCGCAGGACCGACACGACCCGGCCGAGGATCGTCGCCTCGTCGCCGTTGATGGGGGAGTAGGCCTCGTTGTGCGGCATCAGCCAGACGTGGCCCTCGCGGCGCTGCAGCGTCTTCACGGTGGCGTCGCCGTCGATCATCGCGGCCACGATCTCGCCGTTCTCGGCGTCCTGCTGCTGACGCACGACGACCCAGTCGCCGTCGGCGATGGCGGCGTCGACCATCGAATCGCCCACGACCTTGAGCATGAACAGCGTGCCGTCACCGACCAGCGCCTTGGGCAACGGGAACACGTCGTCGATCATCTGCTCGGCCAGGATCGGACCGCCGGCGGCGATGCGACCGACGAGCGGCACGAACACCGGGGCCTCGCCGCGCGGGGCGTCGTCGGTGACGGCCACGGCCCGCCGCGCCGCCTTCGTCCTGGCCGGGGTCTCGCCGCCCCGCACGTCGACCGCACGGGGCCGGTTCGGGTCGCGGCGCAGGAACCCCTTGCGCTCGAGCATGGACAGCTGGTGGGCGACGCTGGAGGTCGAGGCCAGCCCGGCCGACTCGCAGATCTCGCGAATGCTCGGCGGGTAGCCGCGCCGCTCGACGGAGTCGCGGATGACGTCGAGGATCGCCTGCTGGCGCCGGGTCAGGCCGGTGACCGGGTCGGGGAGTTCGGTGACCTTGGGGCGGCCCGGGCGGCGCGGCGCGGAGTCGACTGCGGTCTCGACCACCGCCGGTCGCGCTGCCCCGGTCCGGGCGGCGGATGTCTTCTTGCCCGACTTCTCCTGCGTCACTCGCGGCCTCCAGCCTGATTTCGCAGCGACCGTGCTGCGGGGTCCTGTGTGTTCCCGGGTCTGTTCCGGGCCGTGCTCCGGGTCTGTTCTGGTGTCTGTTCTGGGTCTGTAGTGGCGTGTGCTGGGCGTGATCCGCATCGGTTTCGTGGTGCTCCGGACGATGCCTCCGGAATCGGGTGATCGGCTCGAACGCTAGCCCGATCGCGGCGCGAACTCAAACACGTGTTCGAACGACACGCCGGTCCTCGATGGTTTTTGTCGGACCCTGGTGTTACACATTCGAATAGACGTTCTTTCGAATGCCTGTTCGAACTGTTTCGGCTCAAGGAGTACATCATGTCGGTCGCCACCGGGTTCGCCATCGACTTCGACGCGGACTGCTACCACGACCTCGCGGCGGCGTCGTTGCCCGGATTGGTGCCGGACTCGCCGCCGCCCGGCCTGCGGGTCGCGGGTCGACCCGGCGCAGCGCCGCGCCGCCGTCCGGTCTCGGCCCGGCCGCCGCGCCCCGGCACGGTCTCGGTCCTGCACGCCCCCAGTACGCCGGATCGGTGCACGCCGGTGCGCCTGACCCGGCGCGGGGTCGCGGTCGTCGCCGCGGCTGTCGCCGTCCTGGGTGCAGCGCTCGTGTGGCTCGCCGCGGCGTTCGCCCCGGTCGCCGCCCCCGCCGCGGTGGCCGGCCCCGCCACGGTGACGGTGCAGTCCGGCGACACGTTGTGGTCGATCGCCGCACGCGTCGCGCCGCAGCGCGACCCGCGGGCCGAGATCAGCACGCTGCAGCGGCTCAACCACCTCGACCCCGCCGCGCTGGTCCCGGGCCAGCAGTTGCGGGTCCGCTGACGTGCGACGGGCGTGACCGTGATGTGGGGTCCGCGTTACCCCGGTCCGGTGACCGAATTCACGACTCGCCGGGACTGCCCCTTGCGGAACATTGGGTCGCGCTCTACGGTTCACCCCTACATGTAGTAGTTACACCGATGTCGTTCGTCCACAAGTTGGGGTTTCCCGTCCACAGAAGGACGGGTCCATCCACAGCCGGATCCCCAGGTTGTCGACAGGTTCGTCCACAGGACGGCTCGGTCCGTCGCCGCCAGGCGTCGTCGTCAGGGGAAGGGAGCCGGCACATGCGATGCCCGTACTGCCGTCATCCGGACTCCCGCGTCGTGGACTCCCGCGAGCAGGACGAGGGCCAGGTCATCCGGCGCCGGCGTTCCTGCCCCGAGTGCAACCGCCGCTTCACCACGGTGGAGGAGGCGACACTCGCGGTCATCAAGCGCAGCGGCGTCACCGAGCCGTTCAGCCGCGGCAAGGTCGTCAGCGGCGTACGGCGGGCCTGCCAGGGGCGGCCGGTCGACGAGGACCAGCTCGCCCAGCTCGCGCAGACCGTCGAGGAGGCGATTCGGGCCACCGGCGTCGCCGAGATCCCGAGCGACGAGGTCGGTCTCGCCATCCTCGGCCCCCTGCGCGAGCTCGACGAGGTCGCCTACCTGCGCTTCGCCAGCGTCTACCAGGCCTTCACCTCGGTCGAGGACTTCGAGAAGGCGATTCTCGAGTTCCGCGCCGAACACCGCGCGCAAGCGCCCTGATCACTGCATCACCGCAGTTCCGCACCGAGCCCCGTCACGACCCTCCGCATCCCCCGCAGCAACGCAGTCCCAGGAAGGACACCCCGCATGACCGAGGCCGACGTCTCCCGCGCGAGCGCGACAGACTCGAACGACTCCACCTCGTCCGACACCCCGAAGCCCGTCTACAAGAACGACGGTCTGCGGGTCGAGCGCATCTACACCTCGCCGGGCGTGCACCCCTACGCCGAGGTCACCTGGGAACGGCGCGACGTCGTCATGACCAACTGGCGTGACGGGTCGATCAACTTCGAGCAGCGTGGGGTCGAGTTCCCCGACTTCTGGTCGGTCAACGCGGCCAACATCGTCACGACCAAGTACTTCCGCGGCGCGGTCGGCACCGACGTCCGGGAGTGGTCGCTGCGCCAGCTCATCGATCGCGTCGTGCTCACCTACCGCGCGGCCGGCGAGCAGCACGGCTACTTCGCCTCCGCCGCCGACGCCGAGGTCTTCGAGCACGAGCTCACCTGGATGCTGCTGCACCAGGTGTTCAGCTTCAACTCCCCGGTCTGGTTCAACGTCGGCACCACGTCGCCGCAGCAGGTCAGCGCCTGCTTCATCCTCGCCGTCGACGACACGATGGACTCGATCCTGAACTGGTACCGCGAGGAGGGCCTGATCTTCAAGGGCGGCTCCGGCGCCGGTCTGAACCTCTCGCGCATCCGCTCGTCGAAGGAACTGCTGTCCTCCGGCGGCACCGCTTCGGGTCCGGTCTCGTTCATGCGCGGCGCCGACGCGTCGGCCGGCACGATCAAGTCCGGCGGCGCCACGCGTCGCGCGGCCAAGATGGTCGTGCTCGACATCGACCACCCGGACATCGAGGAGTTCGTCCAGACCAAGGCGCGCGAGGAGGACAAGATCCGCGTCCTGCGCGACGCCGGCTACGACATGGACCTCGGCGGGGCCGACATCACGTCGGTGCAGTACCAGAACGCCAACAACTCCGTCCGCGTCAGCGACGAGTTCATGCGCGCGGTCGACGAGGGCAACGAGTTCGGGCTGCGGGCCCGCAGCACCCACGAGGTCATCGAGCGCGTCGACGCCAAGTCCCTGTTCCGCCAGGTCGCGCAGGCGGCGTGGGCGTGCGCCGACCCGGGCATCCAGTACGACGACACGATCAACGACTGGCACACCAATCCCGAGTCGGGCCGCATCACCGCGTCCAACCCCTGCTCGGAGTACATGAGCCTCGACAACACGTCGTGCAACCTCGCGTCGCTGAACCTGATGACCTTCTTGCAAGACGACAACACCTTCGCCGCCGAGCGCTTCGTCAAGGCCGTCGAGCTGATCATCACCGCCATGGACATCTCGATCTGCTTCGCCGACTTCCCGACCGAGTCGATCGGCCAGAACACCCGCGACTACCGCCAGCTCGGTATCGGCTACGCCAACCTCGGTGCGCTGCTCATGGCCACCGGCCTGGCCTACGACTCCGAGGGGGGCCGGGCGCTCGCCGGCTCGATCACCTCGCTGATGACCGGTGTCGCCTACCGCCGCTCGGCCGAGCTGGCCGGCGTCGTCGGCCCGTACGCCGGCTTCAAGCGCAACGCCGCCGCCCACGCTCGCGTCATGCGCAAGCACGCCGCGGCCAACGACGCGGTGCGTCCGCTGCACGAGAACGACCGCGCGGTGCTGTTGCTGGCCACCCAGGAGTGGGCCCGCGGCAACAAGATCGGCGAGAAGAACGGCTGGCGCAACGCGCAGGCGTCGGTGCTCGCGCCGACCGGCACCATCGGCCTGATGATGGACTGCGACACCACCGGCATCGAGCCCGACCTCGCCCTGGTCAAGTTCAAGAAGCTCGTCGGCGGCGGCTCGATGCAGATCGTGAACCAGACCGTGCCGCGGGCACTGCGCATCCTGGGCTACCAGGAGGAGCAGGTCGAGGCGATCGTCGAGTTCATCGGCGAGCACGGCCACGTGATCGACGCGCCGGGCCTGCGCCCGGAGCACTACGAGGTGTTCGACTGCGCGATGGGTGCCCGGGCGATCCGCGCCATGGGTCACGTGCGGATGATGGCGGCGGTCCAGCCCTTCCTGTCCGGCGCGATCTCCAAGACGGTCAACCTGCCCGAGACGGCCACCGTCGAGGACATCGAGGACGTCTACTTCCAGGGCTGGAAGCTGGGCCTCAAGGCGCTCGCCGTCTACCGGGACAACTGCAAGGTCGGCCAGCCGCTGTCGGCGGGCAAGTCCGCCGGCAAGACCAACGCGGGCGCGACCGCCGAGGCCGTCGTCGAGAAGGTCGTCGAGTTCCGCCCGACCCGCAAGCGGCTGCCGAAGGCGCGCCCGTCGCAGACGACGTCGTTCACCGTCGGTGGCGCCGAGGGCTACATGACCGCCGGCTCCTACCCCGACGACGGTCTCGGTGAGGTCTTCCTCAAGCTGGGCAAGCAGGGTTCGACCCTGGCCGGTGTCATGGACGCCTTCTCCATCGCGATCTCCATCGCGCTGCAGTACGGCGTCCCGCTCGAGACCTACGTGCAGAAGTTCACCAACATGCGCTTCGAGCCGGCCGGCCTCACCGACGACCCGGACATCCGGATGGCTCAGTCGATGCTCGACTACATCTTCCGCCGCCTCGCCCTGGACTACCTGCCGTTCGAGACCCGCTCGGCGATGGGCATCCACACCGCCGCGGAGCGCACCCGCCAGCTCGACACCGGCTCGTACGCGCCGGCCGACACCGATCAGGACAGCGACGACCTCGACCTCGAGACCCTCGCCCAGTCCGCACCGCTGACCACGACCCACGACGCCGACGACGTCGTCGAGGAGAAGGCCAGCCCCGCCCCGCCCAGCGTGCACAGCTCGACCGAGCTGCTCGAGACGCTGATGGGCAGCTCCGCCGACGCGCCGCTGTGCATGAACTGCGGCACCAAGATGCGCCCCGCCGGCAGCTGCTTCGTCTGCGAGGGTTGCGGCAGCACCAGCGGCTGCAGCTGATCGCGAGCCCGCGGTCCGTCTGACCCAGCAACGGCCCCGAACCCCGCACCGGGGGGCGGGGCCGTTGCCGTACCGGAGCATGTGGGCGCGAGGCCGTGTCCGATGATGGAGCCCATGCGTTACGTGGCAGTGGGGGACAGCTTCACCGAGGGCATCGGCGACGACGTCGGGGACGGCGCGGTCCGGGGCTGGGCCGACCTGGTCGCCGCCGGGCTGGCCGCGGCGACGGGGGAGCCGATCCAGTACGCGAACCTGGCCGTGCGTGGACGGCTGCTCGGGCCGATCGTGGACGACCAGATCCCCGCCGCGTTGGCCCTCGCCCCGGTCCCGACCCTGATGACGTTCAACGGCGGCGGCAACGACATGATGCGTCCCGGTATCGACCTGGACGCGCTGCTGGCGCGCACCGAGACCGCGATCCGGCAGGTGCTCGACGCCGGCGTGCGCCTGGTGCTGCTGAGCGGAGCCGACCCGTCGGCCGGGCTGCCGTTCGGCCGGGTGATCCACCGTCGCGGCATGGCCCTCACCGAGGGGGTCGAGAAGCTGGCGGCCCGCTACGACCTGACGCTGGTGAACGCCTTCGCCGACGCCGAGATCCGGCGCCCGGTCTACTGGTCGCCCGACCGCCTGCACCTCGGCCCGGTCGGGCACCGGCGGGTCGCCTCGCTCGTGCTCGCCGCGCTCGGCCACCCGGTCGCGGCGCACGCGGTCGAGCCCGCGCCGACCGCGCGGCGGCGGGTCTCGGACGAGGCCCGGTACTACCGCGAGCACGTCCTGCCCTGGGTGAACCGGCACCTGCGCGGGCGTTCCTCCGGCGACGGTCGTACCGGGAAGCACCCGAACTGGGTGCCGGTCGAGCCGGTGCCGTCGGGCGCGGCCCCCCTCGGCTGAGGCAGCTCACGGCCCGCTTGCGTCCGGGCAAACGGGGGTACGAGCAGGTCATGAACCGTCCGGCCCGGGCGCTGACCGCCGCCGCACCGCCCGTCGTCGCCGCTGCGGTCGGCGCCACCGCCGCCCGTAACGCACCCGAGATCTACGCCCGCCTCGACAAGCCCTCCTGGGCGCCGCCGGCGGGAGTCTTCGGCCCGGTGTGGAGCGCGCTCTACCTGCTCATCGGCGCGACCGGCTGGCGGCTGGCGGAGCGGCCGCGGCGGGTGGCGACGGCCCTGCACCTCGTCCAGCTGGGGCTGAACGCCTCATGGACACCGCTGTTCTTCGGCGCCGGGCGGCGCCGGGCGGCCCTCGCCGTCAGCATTGCGCTCGACGTCACCGTGGCCGCCGAGATGGCGCAGCTCGTCCGTGACGGCGACCGGCCGGCCGCCGCGCTGCTCGCGCCGTACCTGGCGTGGTGCGGGTTCGCCACCGCGCTCACGGCGAGCGTCGGCGATCCGCAGCCGGCCGGGGAGGACACCGCTGCGTGAGCAGTCGGATCCGGAGCACGATGGGGTCATGCGCATCCGCACCGAGGGTGAGGACCTGCCCGGGCGACGCTGCGGCCCGAGCCCGGAGCGCCCGAGTGGCCACGACAACATCCAGGTGGGGGTGCAGCGTCGCAACGATCCGCACCAGTGGCTCGACCTGCAGCCCGGCGACGCCGCGACCGTCGCCTGGGAGTTCGAGGCCACGGCGATCGAGCGCGACGGCCGGATCGATGGGCTCGGCCCGTGGATCCAGGGCGGGCCGGGCACACGATTCGTCTACCTCTCGTGGGGCACCGTCGGCGACTCGGGTGGCTTCGAGATGTTCCGCCGGGCCAAGTTGCTCATCGCCGACATCGACGACGCCACGCTGCGCGCGGCCGCACGGTCCGGCGTCCTGGTCGGACGGCTCGGACTCACCGACGCGAAGGGCAATCCGAGCTGCGCGCGGCAGCGCGACGTCCGCTGGTCGGTCAGGCCCGTCGCCGCCCCTTGAGGTGCTGCGACAGGTTGCGCTCGATCTCGCGCTGGGCGTCACGGGCGGCGAGGTCGTGGCGCTTGTCCCACGTCTTCTTGCCCCGGACGAGAGCGAGCTCGACCTTGACCCGCCCGTCGTCGAAGTAGAGCGACAGGGGCACCATCGACAGCCCGCTCTCGTTCACCCGCTGCTCCCATTTCAGGATCTCGGAGCGGTGCAGCAACAGCTTGCGCTTGCGGCGCACGGCGTGATTCGTCCAGCTGCCCATCGCGTACTCGGCGATGTGCAGGTTGTGCATCCACACCTCGTGGTCGTCGACGGTGGCGAACGCGTCGGTGAGGGACGCCCGTCCGAGGCGCAGGCTCTTGACCTCGTTGCCGACCAGGACGACGCCGGCCTCGACCGTGTCGAGGACGACGTACAGGTGTCGGGCCCGCCGGTTCGTGGCGATGGCCTTGCGCCCGCGTTCCTTCACGATGCCGACTGTAGAAGGCGGTCAGCGGTGGAGCAGCGGACGCAGGTCGTCGAGGCGGTCGTAGGTCCACCAGACGTAGCGTCGCGTGCCGTTCTCCCGCAGCGGATGCAGGTCGGCGAGAGCAGGGTCGGCCAGGAATGCGTCGAAGGCATCGCGATCGGGCCACTCGACCAGGACGAGCGCCTGCCGGGGCTCGGTGTCGCCGAGCTCGGCGGGATGGTCAATGTGCTTGCCCAACGCGACGACCCGGCCGCCGTATCGGCCGACGGCATCGGGGGAGCGACGGGAGTAGTCGCGGTAATCGTCGTTGTCGGCGAGGTCGAAGAGGTTCAGCGCGTAGATGCTCACCGGCCGCACCGTACCGAGGGGGAGTCGGTGACGACAGATCGACTCGCGACGTCGAGGCGACCGCGGGTTGATCTCCGCCAATTCCCGGAAGGGCGGATATCTCCCGTCATATCTGGGCAGATCTTCTGACAGCCACCCCAGGCCGAGGAGGACCACGTGAGCACCGCTGCGCCGGAGAAGACCAGGTCGGTACGGAGTCTCGTACCGGCGAGGATGGATCGCCTGCCGTGGACGCGGTTCCACTGGCTGGTGGTCGTCGGCCTCGGCGTCTCGTGGATCCTCGACGGTCTGGAGATCCAGATCGTGACGCTGATCAGCCCGATCATCGGCAAGCCCGGCACCCTCGCGCTGACGACGGGCCAGATCGGCTTCCTGGGCTCCGGTTACCTCATCGGTCAGGTCGTCGGAGCGCTGTTCTTCGGGCGGCTGACCGACAAGCTGGGCCGCAAGAAGCTCTTCATCGCCACGCTCGCCATCTACCTCGTCGGCAGCGGGCTCGGCGGCCTGTCCTGGGACTACTGGTCGCTGCTGTTCTTCCGTTTCGTCGCCGGCCTCGGCATCGGTGGCGAGTACACCGCCATCAACTCGGCGATCGACGAGCTGATCCCGTCGAAGTACCGCGGCCGTATCGACATCGCGGTCAACGGCACCTACTGGGGTGGCGCGGCCATCGGGTCCGCGATCGGCCTCTACCTGTTCAACACCGGAAACGTGCCGATCAACTGGGGCTGGCGCCTGGGCTTCTTCATCGGCCCGGTGCTCGGTCTGATCATCATCTTCCTGCGCCGCACGATCCCCGAGAGCCCGCGCTGGCTGATGACCCACGGTCGCAACGACGAGGCCGAGCGCACGGTCGACGAGATCGAGCAGCGCGTGCAGCACACCGGCGTGCACATCGAGCCGGTCGACGACGACAAGGCCCTGGAGGTCACCGATCCGCCGCGGCTCGGCTTCTTCGAGCTCACCAAGGTCTTCTTCGGCGAGTACCCGCGCCGCTCGATCTACGGCTTCACGATGATGGTGACGCAGGCGTTCCTCTACAACGCGATCTTCTTCAGCTACGGGCTGGTGCTGACCGTGTTCTACAAGGTGCCGACGGCCAGCCTGCCGTACTACTTCTTCCCGTTCGCGATCGGCAACCTGCTCGGCCCGCTGCTGCTCGGCTCGCTGTTCGACTCCATCGGTCGCCGCAAGATGATCCTGTTCTCCTACGGCGTCTCGGGTCTGCTGCTGCTCGTGTCGGCCTGGATGTTCAATAGCGGCATGCTCAGCGCCACGACCCAGACGGTCTTCTGGTCCGTGATCTTCTTCTTCGCCTCGGCCGGCGCGTCGTCGGCGTACCTGACGGTGAGCGAGATCTTCCCGCTCGAACTGCGCGGGCAGGCGATCTCGTACTTCTTCGCGATCTCGCAGGGCGCGGGCGGCGTCGTCGCGCCGTGGCTGTTCGGCCACCTCATCGGTGGGGCGAACAACTCGCATGTGAGGACGGGACCGCTCACGGTCGGCTACCTGATCGGTGCGGCGATCATGATCATCGGCGGTCTCGTGGCCTGGTTCATCGGCGTCAACTCCGAGCGCAAGTCGCTCGAGGACATCGCTGATCCGTTGTCCTCGACCAAGCGGGCGCAGGGCGGCGTCGCCGCGGCCGAGGCGACCGCATGACCGCAACCGCGCCCGGCTCGGTGGTCGTCGGGGTCAGCCCGCGCACGGGCTCGCCGGCGGCCCTGAGCTGGGCGAGCACCTACGCCGCGCTGCGCAAGACGACGGTGACGGCGGTGCTCGCCTGGCGCCCGGCCCGCCCGCCGGCCGCGCCGGGCGGTCGCCCGCCCGGTTCGCTGCTCTCCGGCGACCTTCCCGATCCCGAGCGGGAGGCCGAAGCGCGGCTCGCGAGCTTCGTCGCCGCTGCGCTCGGCCCCGACCACGGGGTGCAGTGCCGGGTGCTGCGGAGGAACGAGGTGTCGGCGCTGCTGGAGTGCGGCGCCGGTGCGGAGCTGATCGTGCTCGGCGAGCCGAGTCCCGGTCGGCTGGCCTCGGTGCGGGCGGGCCTCGTGGCGCCGCAGGTCATCCGGCGGGCCCGGTGCCCGGTGGTGGTCATGCCCGGAACCCTGGCCGCGAACTAGCTTCAGCAATAGCCTTCACTTCTACATAGTTCAGTCATATGCTTAAGCAATGGCTTATGTCTTCACCCTGATCGGCGATCTGGTCGGCTCGCGCCGGGTCGCGTCGCGAGCTGCGGTACAGGACGCGTTGGCCGTCGCACTGGTCGACGCGGCGCGACTCGTCCCGCCCGTCGACCGGCTCGAGGCGACGGTGGGCGACGAGTACCAGGGCGTGTTCAGCTCGCTCGGTGACGCCACCCTCGCGGCCCTGCTCGTGCGCCTGAACCTCGGTGGCACCGTCGACACGCGATGCGGCATCGGGTTGGGCGAGCGCGAGGTGTTCCGGGCCGACCGCACCCCGATGCTGCAGGACGGCCCGGCGTGGTGGAGTGCCCGAGCGGCGATCGACGCGCTGGGTGTGCCGGCCAACCGGTTGCGGCGTACCTGGTTCGACGCCGGCGACGTGGCCGCCACGGCACCCGCCGCCGGGCTAGTGAACGCCTACCTGGCCACCCGCGACGCGCTGGTGGACCGGATGAACGCGCGGGCCCGCAGCGTCCTGTTGCTCGCCGTCGCCGGACGCACCCAGCGGGAGATCGCGCAGGCCGAAGGGGTGTCGGAGTCGGCGGTCTCGCAGGTGATGGCTCGAGGTGTCGGTGCCGTGCGGGACGCTCAAGCCATGCTCACCGAACTGGATGCCGGGAACGGGCGGCCGGCGTCGTGACCGGTCTCGCCGCGTGGCTCGCGATCGTCGCCGTCATTGACCTCTTCCGGGCCCGCCGCGACACGGCCAGTGTGCGACGCCGCCTGGTGCTCAGCGGCTCCGGCGCCGCGCTCGTCGTGCTGACCGCCGTGTCGGCACACCCGCGCGACGGCTCGGGCTGGCTCGCGTGGTGCCTCGGCGCGGTGCTGCTCGCCGGGTGGGTGATCGGGTCGGGGTTCGCGCTCACCGGGGCCCGCCGCTCGCTGGGCGCCGCCCTCGGCTACGGATCGTTCGCCGCCGCCCTGCTCGTGCTCGGCGTGGCCGGTACCCGCACCGGCGAACTCGGCTGGCTGCACCACCTGCTGGCCCGCTCGGCCGTCGCGTCGATCGATCCCGGGCACGCGCTGGCCGCGGTCGCCCTCGGCCTCGTCCAGCTCTCCACCGCCAACATCCTCATCCGGATCCTGCTCGACCTCGTCGGTGTGCCGGCCCAGGACAACGAGAAGTCCTTGCGCGGCGGGCGGATCCTCGGCCCGATGGAGCGATTGGTGATCCTCGGCCTCGGCCTGGCGGGCAGCCTCACCGGCGCGACAGTCGTCGTCGCGGCGAAAGCGTTGCTGCGCTTCCCCGAGCTGCGCCCGCTGCGCACGGACCGCCCGGCCGGTGCCAGCGACGTCACCGAGTACTTCCTCATCGGCAGCTTCGCGAGCTGGATCGTCGCCTTTGCCAGCGTGGCACTCGCTTCAGCCTGACGCTTCACTCACCGGAAGTTAAGGGTGGTGCTTAAACCGCGGGGGACGTCCCCGAGAGGTGGATGCAGACTACGCCTCCGCCCCGGCGAGCTGGCTGCCCGACGACTCGCCGGGCCGCCTGATGCGCGCGCTGGCCGGCGCCAACGACTCGTACTGGGCCGCGCGGGCCTGGCGCGACGACACCTGGAACACGATGAACAAGTACCGCCGCATCGTGCCGGTCGGCAGCATCCTCATCGACCGCGTCTTCGGCACCGCCGGGGTGGCGATGCACTACTGGGCGCAGGGGGTGCACGAGTACCGGGGCACGTTCGTCGGCGTCATCCCGTCCGACCACAATCCGGTCTACGCCGACCTCTCGGTCCAGGGATAGGTCGGGTATCTGCACGCAATAGGATGTTTCGGCTGGACGTCGTCACCGGCGGTTTGCATGATGTGACGACGTGGCACGGGCCTCGTCAACAGCCGAGCCGGAGTGCAGGCGCGAGGAGACCCGATGGATCGCAGGACGCTGATCGATCTGATCACCATCCCCTTGTTCACCGGGGTGATCGGCTACATCACGAACTGGACCGGCGTCCTCATGCTGTTCCGGCCCGTCCAGTTCCACGGATTCCGGGTGCCCGGGCTGCGCGTGCTGTTCCCGCTGCTGCCTCGGCGGGTGCGCATCCTGCCCCTCATCCGCTACGACGGTCGGCTCGGCTGGCAGGGCATCGTGCCCTCGCGGGCCGACAAGATGGCCAGCATCAGCGTCGACAAGGGGCTGGCCAAGCTCGGCAGCATCGGTGACTTCTACCGCGAGCTCGAGCCGGACAAGATCGCCGAACATCTCGCCGCCGTCGCCCAGACCGAGATCCGCGACGTCGTCGAGAAGATCATGGAGCAGGAGAACCCGCAGCTCTGGCACGACCTCCCGCCGATCATCAAGGAGGCGGTGTTCGCCCGGGTGCGCAGCCAACTGCCGGGCATCGTGCGCAGCATCACCGAGGAGATCGGGCAGAACGTCGATCAGCTGATCGACGCCAAGCTGATGGTGATCAGCTACTTCGTCAAGAATCCGGAACTGCTCAACGAGCTGTTCCTGATCATGGGACGCAAGGAGCTGACGTTCATGCAGAACTTCGGCTTCTACTTCGGCGTCCCGATGGGCTTCGCACTGTTCGGCATCCTGCAGGTCGCGCCGTACTGGTGGGTGCTGCCGATCGGCGGCGTGGTGATCGGCTGGACGGTCAACTACCTCGGCATCACGATGATCTTCGAGCCGGTGTTCCCGAACAAGTGGGTGCCGTGGCGCCAGGGGCTGATGATCAAGCGTCAGGCCGAGGTGACCCAGCTCTACTCGCGCATGGTCGCCGACCGCGTCATCACCCTGCAGAACATCGGCAACGAGCTGCTGACCGGCCCGCGCAGCGACCGCACCCTGCAGCTGCTCGAGGACTCGCTGCGGCCCGCGGTCGACAACGCCGTCGGCCCGGCCCGGGCTGCCGTGCGGGTGGCGATCGGCACCAAGGAGTACGACCAGATCCGCAGTTCGGTCGCCACCGAGGCCACCGGCTTCGCTCCGATCGCCTTCAACGACGCCGAGTTCAGCCGCCAGCAGTCCTCGCGCATCTACCGCTTCATCTCCGGTCAGATGACCCAGATGGGGCCGGACGACTTCGTCGAGATGCTGCGTTCGGCCATCAAGCAGGACGAGTGGTTACTGTTCTTCCACGGCGGCGCGCTCGGACTGTTCGCCGGTTTCCTGCATCTCGCGATATTCGGAGTCTGAACCTGATGGTCGACGAAACCCCCGACGTCACGGACCCCGCCAAGGTGGTGGCCCGGCGCCCGCGCCCGGGCGTCTCCCGGGGTCCCGCGGCGGGTGCGGTCACCTCCCTGCGGCCCCGCCCGACCGTGGTCCGGGCGGTGCCGGGCATCGCCCGCGTCGCGGCCGTGTCGGCCTGGCACCTGATGAGCTGGAGCGTCGGCGCCACCGCCGCGGGGGCGAATTACGTGGCCCGCCGCGCCGTCGACGGCGAGCCGGCCACCGCGATTCTGCAGGACGCCGCCAACGACCTGCGCACGGTGGCGTGGAAGGCGCTCGGGCTGACCGGCACGATGCTGCCCACCCCGCAGCCGGCGCCGAGCCGTACCGGCCGGGCCTCGGCGGCCGACCTGCAGCGCCGCGGCACCGACCTCTTGCGCCGTTCCAACGACGTCCACGTGGTCGAGGACACCCACCCGGCGTTCTCGCGCATCCTCGGCGAGATCACGCCGGACGAGGCCCGCATCCTGCGCTTCATCTACCTCGAGGGCCCGCAGCCGGCGATCGACATCCGCACCTGGCGCCCGCTCGGCATCGGGTCGGTGCTGGTGGCAGCCGGGATGAGCATGGTGGCCGAGCACGCCGGGCTGCGCAACATCGACCGCATCGACCCCTACCTCACCAACCTCAGTCGGCTCGGCCTCATCGAGTTCTCCAAGGAGCAGGTCAGCAACCCGACCCGATACCAGGTCATCGAGGCCCAGCCCAAGGTCATCACCGCGCTGAAGAAAGCCGGCCGCTCGCCCAAGCTGGTTCAGCGCAGCATCCGGCTCACCGCGTTCGGTGAGGAGTTCGTGCGTACCTGCCTGCCGCTGAACGGCAAGGTCGTCCCGCAGCGCGATCCACGCGTCGTGACGCCGGAGGCCTAGCGCGGCGTCGAGTGCGGGATCCGCGCGACCTCGTCGAAGGTCGCCTGGGTCCACCCGGCCGAGACGAGATTGGGGCCGTGCGTGGCCTGCACGGTCACCTCGTCGAGCCGGGCGAGGTTGATCAGGCGCAGCTCGCCGCTCGAGCGGTCGCGCAGCCGGATCACCCGGCGCTCGGCCATCCACTCGCCGAGCACGGCGGCGACGAGATCCTCCGGCTGCGCCGTGATCGTGATGGACACCCGGGCCTCGCGCAGCGTGATGATGACGTTCATGCGCCGCAGTGTGCCGTACCGGCGCCGGGCTTGACGACCGTCAGCCGCTGCGCTTGCCCTCGGCCCAGTCGTCGTACCGGATCCGGTTGAGCGACACGACCTCGCCGAGCCGCGACCATTCGGACCGGCCGAGGCGGGCCAGCGGATCGACCGCCGTCGCGTCGGGCAGGCCGTCGGCCGCGAGCACCGCCCGGTGCGCGGCCACGTGCACGACCTCGCCGAACACCATGACGCAGTTGCCGATGACGTGCTCGCCGGAGACCCGGCACTCGAAGGCGATCGGGGCAGCGGCGACCCGGGGCGGGGCGACCAGCCTGCTCGGCTCGCGTTCGAGCCCGGCGGCGTCGAACTCGCTGAGCTCGCCCGGGAAGTCGGTCGCCGAGTCGTTCATCGCGTGCAGCAGGTGCCCGGTGCCGATGTTGAGCACGAACTCGCCGGTGGCCCGCGCGTTGGCCAGGGTGTCCTTCGCGCCGACCGACACGAAGCAGAGGGTCGGCGGTTCGATGCCGGCGACGGTCGTGAACGAGTGAGGCGCGACGTTGTCGACCCCGTCGGCCGACACGGTCGACACCCAGGCGATGGCCCGCGGGATCAGCGACGCGGTCATCCACTTGTAGATTCCGGACTCGATCTCGGACGGGGCGTACTCGACACGCTCGTGGTCGGGGGACATGCCTTCACCTAACCAGCCGTCGTGACAGGGTGGACGAGTGCCCACCGATGCCGCGCCCGCCCTGACCGTCGTCCTCGTCCACGGACTCTGGCACGGCTCCTGGAGCTGGGACGACGTGCGGGCGCGCCTTGCTGACGAGGGCGTCGAGTCGGTGGCGCCGGAGTTGCCGATGCAGTCGCTGGCGGGCGATGCCGCGGTGGTCAGCGAGGTGCTGGACTCGATCGATAAGGACGTGTTGCTGGTGGGGCACTCCTACGGTGGTGCGGTCGTCACGGTGGCCGGCGCGCACCCGAAGGTGGCCCGGCTCGTCTACCTCGCCGGGTTCCTGCTCGACGACGGCGAGAGCATCAGCCGGGTGGCGCCGGAGCAGGAGATCGCGCCGACGGCGCTGGGCGATGCGCTCGTCGTGTCCGCCGACCGCGGCGAGGTGTCGGTCGATCCCGACCGCGCGGTCGGACTGCTCTACAACCGCACCGATCCGGACGTTGCGGCGGCGGCGCTCGCGCGGGTGCGCCCGGTGTCCCGCACGCTCTTCTCGGGACGGCCGGAGCAGCTCGCGTGGCCGGCGCGCCCGTCGACCTACGTGATCTGCCGCGACGACCGCACGGTGGCGCCGGCGCTGCAGGAAATCATGGCCGCCCGGGCGACGACGACGCTGTCGTGGGACAGCGACCACAGCCCGCAGGCGAGCCGGCCGGCCGACGTGGCCGCGCTGCTCGCCGGCCTGGCGACGATGGCCTGACAAGTTTCGCCGGCGGAGTTCGCTAGCGCAGTTCCTTGTCGTACGGCGTGCCGTCGCTCAGCTCGGCGGTCGTGATCACGTGCAGCACGGCGTTGATGAGCGCCAGGTGGGTGAAGGCCTGCGGGAAGTTTCCGAGGTGGGCGCCGCTGTTCGGGTCGATCTCCTCGGCGTAGAGCTCGAGCGGCCCGGCGAAGGAGAGCAGCTTGGCGCAGAGCCGGCGCGCTCGCGTGTAGTCGGCGATCTCGCACAGCGCCGACACCAGCCAGAACGAGCAGATCGTGAACGAGCCCTCCTCGCCGCTGAAGCCGTCATCGGTCTCGCTCACCCGGTAGCGCATCACCATGCCGTGCTCGGTCAGCTCGTCGGCGATCGCGTGCACCGTGGCGACGATGCGCTCGTCGTCGGCCGGCAGGAAGCGCACGAGCGGCGCAAGCAGCAACGACGCGTCGAGGGCCTTCGTCCCGTAGTACTGCGTGAACACGCCCCGCTCGTCCACGCCGTGCTCGAGGATGTCGGCCTTGATCTCGTCGGCCGCCATCTCCCACTCGCTGGCCGCGGCGTCCTGCCCGATCACCGCCGCGAGCTTCGCACCCCGGTCGACGGCCACCCAGCACATGATCTTCGACGACGTGAAGTGCTGCAGCTCGCCGCGCACCTCCCAGATGCCGGCGTCGGGCTCGCGCCAGTGCTTGAGCGCCGCCTTGACCTGCTTGGCCAGGATGGGCCAGAGCCGGCCGTCGACGTGGTCGGCCGCCTTGCTGTGCAGGTACACCGAGTCGAGCAGCGCGCCCCACACGTCGTGCTGGCGCTGCTTGCTGGCGGCGTTGCCGATGCGCACCGGGCGCGAGTTGGCATACCCCGGCAGATGGTCGAGCTCGTACTCGCTGAGATCCCGTTCGCCGCCGATGCCGTACATGATCTGCAGGTCCTCGTCCTGCTCGGCGAGGTCGGCGATGAAGGAGAAGAAGTCGACGGCCTCCCAGTCGTAGCCGAGGGAGTACATCCCCCACAGCGCGAATGTGGCGTCGCGGATCCAGGTGTAGCGGTAGTCGTAGTTGCGGCTGCCGCCGATCGTCTCCGGCAGCGACGTGCTGGCGGCGGCGCAGATCGCGCCGGTGGGGGAGTAGGTGAGCCCCTTCAGCGTCAACGCGCTGCGCTGCAGGTAGCTGCGCCACGGGTGGTCGGGGAAGTTGCCGCGGGCCAACCAGTGCTGCCAGTGGTGGGCCGTCCACACCATGCGTCCGTAGGCGTCGTCGTAGGTGAGCGGCGGGGCGCACCGCCCCCACGACAGCGCGATGTAGCGGGTGTCGCCCTCCTTCAGCAGCGTGCGCACGCTGGCCCGGCTGCCCTCGAAACCGAGACGCATGTCGGTGGTGAGCGTGAGTTGCAGATCCCAGTCGGCCGCGCGCCCGACGCCCTGGTGGTAGACCTTGTCGCCGTACTCCCAGCTGAGCGCGGCCCGGCCGTAGTCGGGCACCGGCTCGCACTCGATGATCGTCTGCACCTCGCCCTTGACGCAGCGGATCGTGCGCAGCAGCAGGTGCTCGGCCTCGTAGTCGGTGGGCGTGCGCTGCTGGGTGCGCGACAGCTCCGACTCGTGGCGCCACGGGCCGAGGATCAGCGCGTCCCGCACGATGATCCAGCCGGTGTCGGTGCCCCAGCTGGTCTCCAGCACCATCGTCCCCGGCAGGTAGCGCCGGGCCACCGGCACCGACACGTCGGTCGGCGCGACGCGGAAGGTGCCGGCGTGCCGACCGAGGATCGCGCCGAAGACGCTCGGCGAATCCATGCGGGGCAGGCACATCCAGTCGACCGAGCCGTCGGGCGCGACGAGCGCCGTCGTCTCGCCGTCGGAGAGGAATCCGTAGTCGCCGATCGGCACGGCACGGGGCGTGATTCCCGCGCCGGCATCGATGTGCGCGGTCGCCCCGCCGGTGGTCTCCATCAGCGCGTTCCCATCAGCTCGACCGCTCCATGACGACAGGGTCCCGCTGTTGGGCCCCGCCCTCAACCCGGTGCTCGTCGCGGGCCCGGACCATCGCGTGGCGACCGGCCCGTTCGAGGACGGCGCAGCCGGCGAGGATCCCGACCGCGACGATGCCGTCGGCCCACCAGTGGTTCGCGGTGGCGACGACGACGAGCACGGTGACCGCGGCGTGGGCCGGGCCGACCCAGCGACCCGGCCCACGCCCGATGCGCCACACGGCCCAACCGATCAGCGCCGCCCAGGCGACGTGCACCGACGGCATCGCCGACAGCGAGTCGTAGCCGCCGGCGTAGACCGACTGGCCGAACTCGATGGCGGTGTCGGTGAAGCCGGGCAGCAACCGGGGCGGTGCCACCGGCACGAACTGCACGAGCAGGCAGGCGAGCGTGGTCAGGGCCAGCACGCGGCGCACCGGGCGGTAGCGCTCCCGGTGCCGCGCGAACAACCAGATCAGGAACACGAAGAGCCCGCCGAAGTGCATGGTCGCGTAGTAGAGGTTCGCGACCCGGGTGACGACATCGTTCGAGGTCACCACGCGTTGGACGGACGCCTCGGACGGCAGGTGCCAGTCACGTTCGATCCGTTCGATCCACCGGGCCCGCGCGAGCGCGTCCTGCGTTCCGGACTTGGACAGCGACCCGACGAGCTGCCACACCGTGTAGAGCCCGGCGATCATGGCCGCCTCGCGTACGAAGGGCGCCACCAACGCCGGCCGGCGGCGACGGGTCGCGGTCAGCGCAGCGGCGCCCAGCCCCAGGGCGGCGGTCAGGGCTCCGGCCTGCTGCCAGCTGAGCGCGACGTTCTGCACGCGCCCACTATGCCGTCCGCCGCCCGCCCGCGCCGCACCCGGGACGTCGGAATATAGGTGTCGTTGCTGCGCTCTACTGTGCAGTGGGCCCGGACGCCGTCCGGGTGATGCCGATGCCGAGAGGAGACCGATGACTCGCCGCAGCTGGGCTCTCTTCGCGGCGATGTGCGTGATCTGGGGCGTGCCCTACCTGCTGATCCGGGTGGCCGTGCGCGACTTCGCGCCCGGCACGCTCGTGTTCGCCCGCACCGCCCTGGGCGGTCTGGTGCTGCTGCCGTTCTGCTTCCGCGCCGGTGGCTTCGGTCCGGTGCTGCGCCGCTGGCGACCGCTGCTCGCGTTCACCGTGATCGAGCTGGCCGTGCCGTGGCTGCTGCTGTCCGACGCCGAGAAGGTGCTGTCGAGCTCGCTCACCGGCCTGCTCATCGCCGCCGTGCCGCTCGTGGGTGTCGTCGTCGCGCGGGCGGCCGGTTCCGACGACCGCGGCGGCGGCCGGGTGCGCTACCTGGGGCTGACGCTTGGGCTGGTCGGTGTCGCCGTCCTGCTCGGTCTGGACTTCGGTCAGATCCACGTCAGCGCACTGCTCGAGCTCGCCGTCGTCGTCGTCGGCTACGCCGTGGCACCGGTGATCATGTCGCGCCGCCTCGCCGACCTGCCGAGCATCCCCGTGGTGGCGGCCTCGCTGCTGGTCACGGCCCTCGCCTACCTGCCCTACGCGATCCTGCGCTGGCCGACGTCGATCTCGGCCCACGCCGCCTGGTCGGTCGTCGCACTCGCGGTGATCTGCACGGCGCTGGCGTTCATCGTCTTCTTCGCGCTCATCGCCGAGATTGGCCCGGCCCGCGCGGTGGTGATCACCTACGTCAACCCGGCGGTGGCCCTGCTGCTCGGGGTGCTGCTGCTGGGTGAGCCGTTGACGCTCGGCATCGGGGTCGGCTTCCCGCTGATCCTGCTCGGTTCGGTGCTCGCCGCCCGCCGCGCCGCCGTCCCGGACTCGCCCGACGCGGCCGTCCCGGAAGCGGCCGCGGCCGAGACCCTGTGCGACTGAGGGCGCGACGCCCGTTCAGTCGAGGCGGACGTCGCCCCGCGGCGTGCTGAACGTGGCCGAGACGACCCCGGTGTCGCCGTCGAACGGGGACACCCACTCGACGTCGATGCCGGCGAGCGGCTCGTGACTGGAGACACCGAGGTACTCGTCGACGGTCGGCTCGTTGCCGGCGATCTCGAGACCGGTGAGCGCGATCGTGCCGCCGGGCTGGGCCGGGTGGTGGATCTCCTCGCTCACCCACTGGACGAAGAACGGCAGCTGCGGGTCCTCGGTGACGTCGTTGATGCCGATCTGGCGCCAGATCAGGTCGAAGCCGTCGGGCCGGCGCCGGTGGCCGGCGGCCGCGGCGCGGTCGAGGCGGGCCTCGATGGGGGCGATGTCGTCGACCCGGATGGCCCAGGCGAGCCAGCCGCCGCCGGTGTCGGCGCGATCGCGCACGGCCCGACCGAACGGGGCCCGGTCGGCCGCCGGGTGGTCGAGCGGCGCGACGACCTCGAGGTACATCCCACTGGCCAGCGGCAGCACGAAGTTGCGCGTGCCGAACGCGGGGTGGATACCGCCGTCGGAGAAGGCCGCTCCGAGGCGGGAGCCGAGCCGCTGCACGCACGCCGCGAGCCCCTCGGGGCCGGCCACGTAGGAGAGGTGGTCCAGTCGCATCTCGCCATGGTGACCCACCACACTGGGTACCCGGCAGGCGGGTCGGCGGCGGACGCGAAATCGATGGTGGTAGGACCTTGCGGTCAGGTGGTGTACAGGTCGACGCCGCCCGCGGTCGGCACGCAGTCGAGGCCACCGCAGTCGGCCCACGCCGCCGCGACGTCGTCCACCGATGCGACCGGACGACCGGCCGCCCGGCGGCGCACGAGCGCCGCGGCAACCCGGCCCTTCGCGAGCTTGCTGGTGTAGCTGATCACCGCGTGACCGCCGCGCGGGGTGGGGGAGAGCACCCGCACCGCGAGCACCCGGTCGGCGTCGGCCCGGTTCGGACGCCACATCGCCGCGTAGTCGCTCGAGCGCAGGTCGACGACGAGCCCGCGGCGCAACGTCGTGGCCAGCACCTCGGTCAGGATCGGGCGCCAGAACGTGCCGGCCACGCCGATCCCGGGCAGCACCGCCTTGGCCGGCACCCGGTAGTCGGGGATCGGCTCGTCGCCGCGGACGACGCCGAACAACCCGGAGAACACGAACGTGGAGCGCAGCGCGAGGCGCTGCTCGGCGGCGGTCAGGGTGTCGAGGGCGAGACCGTCGTAGACGACACCGGCGTACCGGCGCAGGGCCGGCATCGTCCGGGCGTCGAGGACGTCGGCATCGGTGGCGAGCGCGACCGCCGCCATGCCGGCCGGGAGCAGGAGGGCGGCGGCAGCGGCGCCCGGGTCGCCACCGACCAGGTCGAGCAGGGCGTCGATCGTGCGCCGCCGCGCCTCGCCGAGGGGGTCGTCGCCGAGTCGGTCACGCAGCGGGCGACCCCGCCCACCCCGGGCCTTGCCCTCGCTCGGGGGCAGCAGCAGATGCACGGAGCGAGACGGTACGGCAGCGCCGGCGGTCAGCCGGGAGCGACGTCGATGAGCTCGCGCAACGCCGGCCACGCAGCGGCGAACCCCCGGTGCAGGCGCAGGTCGGCGACCTCGTCGAGCGCCCACCACCGGATCGCGGTGCTCTCGGCGTTCGCCGGCCGGACCGCGGCGCGGACCGCGCTGCGGGCCAGGATCGTCGTGTACGACCAGCCGCCGTGCTCGTCGACCCACTCGCTGAACGGTTCGATGTGCTCGGGGTCGAGCGACGTCTCCTCGACGGCCTCACGCAGGGCCGCGGTGAACGGATTCTCGTGGCTGTCCCTCGCGCCGCCCGGCACGGCCCAGGTGTCGCCCTCGTGGGTCCAGGCGGCACGGTGTTGCAGCAGCACCTGCGCGCCGTCGGTGATCAGCAGCCCGGCCGCGCCGAAGCGTCCCCAGTGCCGGTGCCCCAGCGCACAGTGCACCCAGCCGTTGCCGTCACCCACGAGAGGCTCATACCCGATCGTTCGCATGCTCTTCAGGAGTGGTGACGTCGGCCCGCCAGGTCGCCTCTCGGCGGAAGGCCGCTCGTGGCGGCTGTTGTGGGACCGGGGGCCATGGATCGGGCCGACGTCGTCGTCAACGGTACCTGGCGGTCGCGGCCGGACGCGCCGCCCGCCGTATCCTGAAGCTGTGCGAATCGGTGAGGTGACGACGCGGTGACGGGTGATCTGCCGCGCCCGCACCGGCCGGCCCTGTTCGCGGATCTGACCGACATGATCGACGCGGCCGGCGGGTCGTCGCCGAGTTCGCGAGCCGAGGTCGCCGCGGCCACGGCCGCCGTGGTGGTGCAGGCGGGCCGCTCGCCGGGCGACGGCGAGCGCTTCGTCGAGCTCGCCGACCAGGTCGGCCTCGACACCCTGGCCGCGCTGTGGCGCGACGCCGATCCGGTGAGCCTGCCCGGTGCGCTGTGGGCGCTGTACCTGCTGCGGCAGTGGTGCCGCGCCGACGGCGACGAGGTCACTCGTCTCTGGCGCGCCGGCGAGCCGCTCGCGCCGGCCGAGGCGGCGATCGCCGGGGTGGCCGACTTCGCCGACGTCGCGGCGATCCAGCGGCTCGCCGACGCCGTCCTGGCCGGGGTGTACCGCGGCGACCTCGCGGTGGCGCTCGAGCGGGCAGCGGCGTTCTTCCGGGTCGTGGCGACCGGACGGCGGGCCCTCGGGGGCTCCGACCGGACCGGTACGGGTGAGGTCGATCTCGCCGAGCGCAACGACCGGGTGGCCGGGTCGCTCAGCGCCGCGGCGGGTCGCTGGCGGGCGGGTTCGCTGCACTGACCTGGCGCCGTAGCACAGGGCACCGACAGATCCGCTGTCGTCACCCACAGGCCGGTCGGCCGTCCACATCCTGACGGGGACCGCCCCGCCGGCCGCGCTGAGCGATCACGCTCGCTGCCATGACGATCTCCGAGTACGCCGGTTCCGCATCGGCGCCGCACCGCATCTCCGGCCCGGGTGAACTGCTGCAGGCCGTGCCGTACCTGCTCGGCTTCCACCCGCTGGCGAGTCTGGTGCTGGTCGGTCTCGACCGGCACCGCCTCGTCGTCACCGCCCGACTCGACCTCATCGACACCGATCCGCCCACCGTCGCGCATGCGGTCGACACGATGCGCCGCGGCGGTGCACAGCAGTTCGTGGCTGCGATCTACGACGACGCCGCCCGGCCCGATCGGGGCGAGCCGATGCTGCCGAGGGACGCACTGGCCGCGCGCGTGCAGGCCGAGGTGCTGGATCAGGACGGCGAGGTCGTCGACGTGCTACTGGTCTCGCGCGGCCGGTGGTGGTCCTACCGGTGCCAGGAGGCCGAGTGCTGTCCACCGCAGGGGCGCGAGATACCCGCTTCGCCCTCGGCGTTCGCCGCCGCCGCCACCTATGCCGGCGTGGTGGCGCTGCCCGACCGGGCCGCTCTCGGTGCCGCACTCGATCCGGTCGGCGACCCGCACGCTCTGCAACCGCTGCTGGAGCAGGCCGCGCACGACGCGGTGGGGGCCGTGCGGCGGGGCGACATCGCCCGTCACGAACGGTCGGTCAAGCGGGCGATGTTCGCGGCCGCCCGCGAGTCGGACACGCCGGGGTGGCCCGGGCTCGGTGCGGCCGACCGGGCCCGCTTCGGGGTTGCCCTGCGCGAGATCCCGCTACGGGACTCCGTCTGGATGGCCGCCGACGACAGGCGTATCGACGGCCGCGCCCTGTGGCGCCACCTGGCCACCACCCTGCCGCCGCCCTACGCCGCGCCGCCGCTGTTCCTGTTCGGGTGGGTCAGCTGGCGCAAGGGCGAGGGCGCGCTGGCCGCCATCGCCGCCGAGCGGGCCGTGGCGAGCGATCCCGACTACAGCGCCGCCGATCTGCTGCTGGCGGCACTCTCGCGCGGCCTGGATCCGCGTCGTCTGCCGAAGCTGCGCCTGCCGCGGACGGCGTGAGCGGGTGAGCGCAGGCCACCCGGACGGCTCAGGCCACCCGGACAAACACGTGGTCGGTGATCCGCCGCTCGAAGGTCTCCCGCTCGCCGCTCGACGCCCACACCTGCACGCCCCGACTCGTCGGCGCCACGCTGACGCGCTGGCCCGGGCGCATGCCGGCCTCGCGCAACCGGCGCATGACCTCGGCGTCGGGCTGGAGCAATTCGCTGATCCGGTCGATGACGACGTCGAGCGAGTTCGCGGCCGCGTCGGTGAGGCTGAGCAGTTTCTCGCCGAGGTTGGCGGCGGCGAAGGGCAGGCCGAGCTGGTCCAGGCCGGGAATGGGATTGCCGTGCGGGCACACCAGCGGCTTCTGCAACAGGGCCAGGATGCGTCGCTCGACCGCGTCGCTCATCACGTGCTCCCACCGGCACGCCTCGATGTGCACGTCTTCCCAGTCGAGGCCGATGACGTCGGCGAGCAGGCGCTCGGCGAGCCGGTGCTTGCGCATCACCGCGGTGGCCTCGCGCAGGCCGAGATCGGTGAGCTGCAACTGCCGGTCGTCGGCCACGTGCACCAGGCCGTCGCGTTCCATCCGGGCCACGGTCTGGCTGACCGTCGGTCCGCTCTGGCCGAGGCGCTCGGCGATGCGGGCCCGCAACGGGACGACACCCTCCTCCTGCAACTCGTACACGGTGCGCAGGTACATCTCGGTGGTGTCGATCAGGTCGCTGTGGTGACTCATCAACACCTCCCGCGCGGGTCGTCACGAATCGATAGGGGCGCGAGTGCGGCCACGATCGGGGCGGTGGAACCCGCGTCGCCCGGGCGTCTCGTCTGTACGCGGACGCAGCCTACCTGGGTGAGCCGGCGCCGGCGCGGATCGGGCGTAGTGGGGCGATACGCAACGGGTCGCGGCCCGCAGGAGCGGACCGCGACCCGGGTGCGGCTAGTCGATCCCTTGACCTCGGTCGGCTGGTCGGCCTCGGTCAACTCAGTCGACTCGCTCGGATCAATCGTCCAAGTAGTCGCGCAGAACCTGCGACCGCGACGGGTGCCGCAGCTTGGCCATCGTCTCGCGCTCGATCTGGCGGATGCGCTCGCGCGAGAGCTTGAATGCCCGCCCGATCTCGTCGAGGGTCTTCGGCTGGCTGCCGTCCAGGCCGTAGCGCATGCGCACGACCGCCGCCTCACGCGCGTCGAGGGTGTCGAGCACGTGCTGCAGGTGGGCGCGCATCAGGCCACCCTCGACCACCGTCTCGGCCGCCGCCGACGACCGCTCGTCGGCGATGAAGTCGCCGAGCGAGGCATCGTCGTCGGTGCCGACCGTCTGGTCGAGGCTGACGAGATCCCGGGACAGATCGATGAGTTCGCGAACCCGCTCCTCGGTGATGTCCAGTTCGTGGGCGAGTTCGGCGTGGTTCGCCTCGCGGCCCAGTTGCTGGCTCATCTCGCGGCGGATCCGCTGCAGCTTGTTGACCTGCTCCACCAGGTGCACGGGCAACCGGATCGTGCGCGACTGGTCGGCCATGGCCCGGCTGATCGCCTGCCGGATCCACCAGGTGGCGTACGTCGAAAACTTGAAGCCCTTGGTGTAGTCGAACTTCTCCACGGCGCGGATCAGGCCGAGGTTGCCCTCCTGGATCAGGTCGAGGAAGGGCATGCCGTGGCCGGTGTACCGCTTGGCCAGCGAGACGACGAGCCGCAGGTTGGCCCGCAGCAGGTGGTCCTTGGCCCGCTCGCCGTCGATCATCAGCGACCGCAGCTCGCGCCGACGGGTCGGGGTGAAGTCGTTCGCCGAGGTGAGCAGGTGGCTGGCGTAAAGACCGGCCTCGATGCGCTTGGCCAGTTCGACCTCGTCGGCCGCGGTCAGCAGCGCGACCTTGCCGATCTCGTTGAGGTAGACCCGCACCAGGTCGGCCGAGGCGGCCACCTCGTCCAGGTCCAGACCGGGGGTGGCCTTCGTCGGCGTCCGGCCGTGGTTGTCGTCGATGTCGTCGGCGCTGTCGGTCGCCGGATCGGCCGCGGCGTCGGTCGTGGCCGTTCCCTTGGCGGGCGCCTTGCGACGCGGGGTGCGCGCGGCCGGCTTCGTGACCACCGCCGCGGTGTCGTCGACCGGCGCGGTCGTCGTGGTGTCGAGCGCGCTGTCGTCGGCGACCGCGGTGGCGCGGGCACTGCGGTGTCCGCGGGTGAGCCGTGGCTCGGTCGTAGTCGTGCGGGATGCACCGGCAGCGCGACGGGCGGCTGGCCGGGAGGCTGCACTGCGGGATGTAGTCACTATGTACCAGACCACCTTGGGTGCGAAGTTGTTGCGGGAACGTGCACTGCCCTCGTCCACCACTTCGTGAATCCGGGTCTGTTCAGTTCAGTGACGTTCGAAGATGACAACGCGTTACCCCTGCTCCTGTGTTCCCGAAAACCGAACAGGCAAGCGAACGCTCAGGTCCGACTCAGGGGGGCAACAAGCGCGGATCAGACGTCCAGGATCACGGTGAACGGGCCGTCGTTGACGAGTTCTACCCGCATGTCCGCTCCGAATACACCGGTCTCCACCCGGGCTCCCAAGGCGCGCAGGGCGTCGACGAATGAGTCGAAGACCGGCTCCGCGACCGGGCCGGGCGCCGCGGCGGCCCAGGTCGGGCGGCGGCCCTTGCGGGCGTCGCCGTACAACGTGAACTGGCTCACGGCGAGCACGGCGGCATCCGGCAGGTCCGACACGCTGCGCTCGTCGGCGAGGATGCGCAGTCCGAAGACCTTGCGCGCCAGCACTGCGGCCTCACGTTCGGCATCGGTGTGCGTGACGCCGACGAGCACGAGCAGTCCCGACTCGATCGCACCGACGGTGCGGCCGTCGACCTCCACCGCCGCGCGAGCCACCCGCTGCACGACCGCTCTCATGCCGGGGCCTCGGGCGTCAACTCATCGGGCACGAGGAAGCCGCGGCCGATCAGATCGCGCACAATCGGCAGGGAGGCACGTTCGACGTCCTCGGCCGCGGCATCGAGGGAGGCCGCGAGCAGCGGCAGTATCAGCCGGAGCGGCGCCGCCCCGGTGCTGGCCGCGACGACCGCGGCGATCGCGTCGTCCACCTCGACCTCCCAGCGCAGGCCGTGCGACTGCCGTAGGCGCCCGGCCGCCACCGACCAGCCCGCGTCGCCCGCGAGGGCATCGGTGGTCCGCACCAGGTCGGGGGCGGCGCGCAGGGGGCGGTCGAGCAGGTCGGCGTCCGCGGTCCCCGCCAGCCAGCGTTGACGGCTGATCCACGCCGGCAGCTCCGGACCGATCGGCTGCTCGACCGCCTGGGGCACGTCCTCGAGCACCAGCACGGGGTCGGCCGCGTCGGACCGCCACAGCGTGACGAGCCCCATGCCGACGGCCACGATCCGGTTGCCCTCGAACCAATCGAGCCAGGCGTCGTAGCTAGAGTTCCAGCGCGGGGTGCCGGGCACCTCGCCGGCGTCGCGCAGCCACAGCGTGGCGTACTCGCTCGGGGCGGCGACCTCGCGCTGCCATACCCACGCGTCGCAGCCGCGGCCCGCGAGCCAGCCCGCGAGCCGCCCGCGCCAGTCGCCGTCGTCCGGCACGATCCAGTTCGCGAGCAGCTGCGCCGTGCCGCCGGGGGCGAGCACACCGGGCAGCCCGGTGAGCAGCGCCTGGCAGACACCGTCGCCGGCCAGGCCGCTGTCGCGGTACTCGTAACCGTCGACACCGGCCGAGACCACGAAGGGAGGGTTGGCCACGACGAGGTCGAACTCCTCACCGGCCACCGGTTCGAGCAGCGACCCGGCGCGGAGGTCCCAGTGCTGGCCGCTGAGCGCCGCCGAGGTGGCAGCCAGGCGGAGGGCCCGCCCGCTGATGTCCGTCGCGACGACGTGGTCGGCGTGGCGGCCGAGGTGCAGCGCCTGGATGCCGCTACCCGTGCCGAGGTCGAGGGCCCGGCCGACCGGGCTGCGCGGCGTCGCCTGGGCCAGGGTCAGGGACGCGTTGCCGATGCCGAGCACGTGGTCGGCGGCGAGGGGGCCGGCGCGGACGTCCGAGCCGAAGTCGGAGACGACCCACCACGGGTCGGTCCCGCCGGCCTCGCTGTAGGGCCGGACGTCGAGGCGGGCGCGCACGGCGCCGGCCGACACCTCGACCAGCCCCGTCCCGATCGCCGCCTCGAGCGCGAGCGGGGCGAGCGCAGCCCGCGCGGCGGACTCGTCGACCTCGTCGCCCAGCAGGAACAGGGCGACGAGGGTGGCGAGGTGGCCCGCGCCGGCGCCGCGGACGACCCGCCGGACGTAGGAGAGGTCGTTCTGCGAGTGCGCGGCCTGGCCGGCCGGCCCGAGCAGGTCGTGCACCGCCGCGACCGTGAAGTCCCCCAGCGCGGCGCGCAGCCGGTCGACGTCGGCCGGGTCGAGCAGGGGAGCGGGCGCGGTCACGTGCCCATAGTGCTGCATCGTCGACCAGTTTGGAGCGACTCCAAAAATAGCGCCGTCCAGCACGAGCATTCCACCCGTTTCGGTGCCACGATGGAAACATGCGCCGCGCCCACGCAGTCGAGCCCATGCTCATCACGACTGCACCCGAGAGCAGCGACGACGAGTACGACCGGCGCCGCAAGAAGTACGCCATCATGATGAGCCTTCGTGCGGTCTGCGTGGTCGCGGCCGCGTCGACCTACCGAGTGTCCATCTGGCTCGCGCTGGCCTTCGTCGTCGGCGGGATGGTGCTGCCGTGGTGCGCGGTGATCATCGCCAACGACCGCCCGGCCCGCAAACACGCGCCGCGGCCGGTCGACCGGCCCGGGATGAGCACCGAGCGGGCCCTCACCGCCAGAGACGACGGCCGCACCGTCGACGGCTGACCTGCGCCTGCGCCCGGCTGAGGCACAATCGTTCCCATGAGCGAGACGACGACCCTCAGCCAGCCCGACGTCGATCTCGACAAGACGGGCCCGGCCGAATGCGCCCACATCGTCGACCAGCGCGATCCCGCGAACGACATCACGACCGCGATCGTCGAGGGCCGCGAGGTCACCGCCCTGTGCGGCTACCGCTGGATCCCGTACCGCGAGCCCAAGGGGCGCCCGGTGTGCGAGTCGTGCGTCGAGGCGTACGGCAAGATCCAGCGCTGACCGGGCTGGCAGCTACGGCCGCCGCCGGGCCCGGTCCCGCGCCGCTGTCTGATCCTTGGCCCGCCCGTTCGCCGGCGGCGGGGTGCCCGGCCCGGGCCCGTGCCGATTGGTCGGGTGATCGGCCTCGGGCGCCGACGGCGCGAACATCTGCCAGTTCCGGGGATCGAGCACCCGCGGTGGCTTCACCTTGCTCGGCTTCTGCTGCTCGATCGCGGCATTGAGTTCGGCCCCGAGCAGCACGCCGAGTGCGAGGACGAAGAAGAACAGCAGGGCCGCGATCGGGGCGGCCAGGGCGCCGTAGGCGTGGTTGTGGTCGAGGATGAAGCTGATGTAGCTGCGCAACCCGGCCGACCCGGCGAGGAACACCAGCAGCGCGAGGAACGCCCCCGGCAGGCCGCGGTGCCACGGCAGGCGGCGGGGCGGGGCGAGCTTGTAGAAGGTGGTCAGCCCGAGCAGCAACAGGCCGACGAGCACCGGGTAGTACCCCGCGCTGATGAGCGTCGACACCGTCGGCCGTATTCGTTCGGGCAGCGTGCGGCGCAGCAGGTCCGGGCCGAGCACGAGCATCGGCAGCAGGAACACCCCCAACACGACCGTGGCCAGGAACAGCCACAGCGCGAGCAGCCGGCTCTTCACCGGGCCGCGCAGGTCGCGCTGGTCGTAGGCGATCGTGATCGTGTTCACGAACGTCGCCGTGGCTGACGACCCGGCCCACAGGGCCAGCACGAAGCCGATGCTGATGACGTCACCGCGGCCGCCGTGCAGGATCTCCTTCAACGTCGGGGCGATGACGTTGTTGACGACCTGCTCGCTGAACGCGCGGCGCAGCGTGTTCTCGATCTGGCGCTCGATGCGATCAGGCGTCCCGCGGCCGAACCAGCGCGAGACGTAGCCGAGCGACGCGATCAGGGCCAGGAAGAGCGAGGGCAGGCTGAGCATCTGCCAGAAGGCCGCCTCGGCCGACAGCCCCAGCACGCGGTCGTGCCACGCCTTGACCACCGCGCGGCGGAGCAGCAGCGGCAGCAGGCGCACGAAGCGGACGACGCGTCGGACGGGGTGCACGACTCCACAGTCTGCCTACCCGAACGCTCGCGCCAGGCACCGACGCACCACGATGTGTCCGATCGATCGGAACTCGTGCGCCCGCGCCGGGTCGCCGCGCCGGTCTCGGCGCGGCGACGTGAGCGAGTTCGGCTCGCCCGGCTAAGTTGGAACGTCGATGCCCCGGGGTGAACCGGCCCGGGGCATCACGTCGCGTCGGAGCGGCGCCGACAGCCGTTGAACACCGCACGACAGCAGCACCGGAGGGGATCGACGAGTGGCCGCGCCGCACCAGAACGCATCGGGGCCGATGCCGCGACTGCGGGCCTGGCAGCGGGCGGCGCTGGAGGAGTACAAAGCCCAGGACCGGCGCCGCGACTTCCTCGTCACCGCTACCCCGGGCGCGGGCAAGACGACCTTCGCCCTGACCCTGGCCCGCATGCTCGTCGACTCCCGCGTGGTCGACCGCGTCATCGTGGTGGCACCGACCGACCACCTGCGCACCCAGTGGGCCGAGGCCGCCGACGCGGCCGGCCTGCCGCTCGACGCGGCGCTCACCAACGCGGTCGGCCCGGTGCGGCCCGACCTGCGCGGCTACGTCACGACCTACGCCCAGGTGGCGGCCAAGCCCGCGCTGCACGCCGCTCGCACGGCCGCGAAGCGATCGCTGGTCATCCTCGACGAGGTGCACCACGCCGGCGACGGACTGTCCTGGGGCGACGCCGTGGCCACCGCGTTCGAGATGGCGCCGCGCCGGCTGTGCCTCACCGGCACCCCGTTCCGCACCCGCCCCGACGAGCGGATCCCATTCGTCCGCTACGAGGCCGACGCGGAGGGCGGCTGGCGCAGCGACGCCGACTTCACCTACGGCTACCGCGAGGCGCTGGCCGACGGCGTGGTCCGCCCCGTCGTGTTCGCGGCCTACACGGGGACCTCGCGGTGGCGCAACAGCGCCGGCGAGGTCATCGCGGCGTCGCTGTCGGAGCAGAACACGCGGAGCGTCGAGACGACGGCGTGGCGCACCGCACTGAACCCCAAGGGCAAGTGGGTGCCGCACGTCATCGCGGCGATGGACGAGCGCATCACCCATCTGCGCAACAGCGGCATGCCCGACGCCGCCGGGCTCGTGCTGGCCAGTGACCAGGACGACGCCCGCGCCTACGCCGGCATCGTGGAGCAGGTCACCGGCGAGGCGCCGGTCGTGATCCTCTCCGACGACCCGAAGGCCAGCGACAAGATCGCCGCGTTCACGCACGGCACCCAGCGGATGGCGGTGTGCGTCCGGATGGTGTCCGAGGGCGTCGACGTTCCCCGCGCAGCCTGCCTGGCCTGGATGACGTCGTACCGCACGCCGCTGTTCTTCGCCCAGGGGGTCGGACGCGTGGTGCGGGCCCGCTCGGTCACCGAGTCGGCCACGGTCTTCCTGCCGGCCGTGCGCCCGCTGCTGGCCCTGGCCGCCGAGCTGGAACAGCAGCGCAACCACGTCATCCCGCCGCCCTCCCAGGACGGCGGCGAGGAGCTGCTCGACGTCGTCCCGGTCGAGACCGAGCCCGGTGAACGCGAACGCAACGAGATGGTCGACGCCGACGCCTCGTTCGCCCACCTGCTGCACGGCGGGCGGGCCGTCGTGGCCACCCCGGACAACCTCACGGCCGAGGACGAGGACTTCCTCGGCCTGCCCGGCATCCTGTCCCCGGAACAGACCGCGGCGCTGCTCGCCCGCCGCGACTCGCATGCCCGGCTGCGGGCGGCCGGCACGCAGGCGCCCGAACCCTCGGCCGAGGCCGCGGCCTGGCGGGCCGGCGCGGAGCTGCGCCGCGAGGTCAACCGGCTCGTCGGGGTTGTCTCGGCCCGCACCGGCACACCGCACGGACAGATCCACGCGCAGCTGCGCCGGGTCGTGCCGGGGCCCGCATCGGCCGCGGCCGGGGCCGACGTGCTCGAGCGTCGCCGCGATCACCTGATGGAGCTGCTGGGGGGCTGATCCGGGTCTGGCGTGCCTCAGATCACGCGGGCCGGTACGCGGAATCAAATGGCGGGTATCAGTCGTTGGACAGCATGTAACGGCAACCGGCCCCGGAGCAGTATCGGCCAGCATTCTCGGGACTCCTGAGGTGTGGACGAGGAACCGGATCGGAGCACCGGGACGAAGTACAGGTGTTGCAAGAAGGTTTCGCCTCCGGGTGTCGCCGCCGTCTCTCGCAATTCGGTGGTTATCTGGGTACGAGACGGTGACCATGGGCAGCCGACGAAGGCTGCTGACAGTGAGAGAAAGGTGCTGACGTGACCACGACGATCGCCGCGAGTCCGCTCACCGCCACCGACCGGTGTGACCGGTGCGGAGCGCAGGCATATGTGCGCGCCACCATGGAGTCCGGGTTCGACCTCCTGCTCTGCGGTCATCACTGGCGCGAGAACGAGACGCGTCTGCGCGAGATCGCAGTGTCCATCCAGGACGAGTCGACCAAGCTCACCGACGTGCCGGCCATCGCGCCGGCCGAGGAGCGCTGAGAAGCCTCCGCCACATAGCGCAGCTGACCCCGCCCGGATCCTCGGGCGGGGTCAGCTGCGTTCCGGGCCGGTCGGCCAACCTGTCGAGCCAACCTGTCAGCGGTACGTGATTCGCTAGAGGCGGTCGCGCGACCGCGCCGGCCGACAATGCGAGATCCGGGAGAGCCCATGCCGCCACGTCGAGCCGCCGAGAGCGGTCTCGCCGACGACCAGCTCGCCCGGCTGGTCGCAGAGCTCGCTGACGGGAAGCGACCCAGGGTCCGGCTGTCCGGTTCGCAGTTCCCGGATGGCATGTCCGGCACCGTGCTCCGCATCGGCGACCCGGCCACCGACGGCGACGACTTCGTGCTCGTCCAGGTCAAGGTGCACGGCGTGACGGACGAACTGCGCTTCTCGCCGAGGGAGCTCTCGGTCGGGCGCCGCCCGACCGCAGCCGAGTCACCGCCCGCCGCCCCGGCGCGGAAGGCTCGGACGAAGGCACCGGCAGCGAAGGCGGCAGCGCCGAAGGCGGCGGTCGCGAAGACACCGGCGGCGAAGACACCGGCGGCGAAGACACCGGCGGCGAAGTCCGCCCCGCCCGCCCGAGCGACCCGCAAGGCCCCGGCTGCCACACCGGCCCCGGCCGCGTCATCCACCGCGACGATCAGGACCGCGCGCCGGTCGTCGCCCACACCGACCGTCACCATCACGATCACGTCGTCCGGATCGAGCTGGTCCGTCGCGGCCCGCCGCGGCGCCCGGGCGGTCGTCAAGAGGGCCGAGGTGACCCCCGGCGCCGTCGCCGCGATCGCGGCGCTGCTGGCCGACCCGTCCGTCGAGGAGGCGGTGGCCGCGGTCAACGACGGCGCCCGCGCCGAGGCGGAGGCGAGGGCTGATCAGCTGCGCGCCGAACTGGCCGCCGTCGAGGCGGTGCTCGTCAGCCATCGACGTCCCTGACCGAGCGGATCGCCGCGTGCCCGCGACGCGACCGCAGTCGTCCGTCACGAGCCGTGGGTGCGCAGGTGGTGGCCCGGACGTCCGCTCGCGCGGGTCAGCAGCACGGCCACGACCAGGACGATCACGCCGGCGACCACGGTGAGGATCGGCACGCGTCCCTGGCCCGGGAAGTACCAGCCGATGATCCACGGCACGTAGACCAGCAGGCCGGCCGATCCGATCAGCGACAGGAGCAGCCGATCGGGGAGCAGCCCCAGGGCGACGAGCCCGGCGGCCGTCGCCGTGCCGAGCACCGGCGCCGGGCCGTGCCACTGGTCCCACGCGAGCGCCGGGCCGGCGAGCACGGCGCCGGCACCCAGGCTCTGGACGACCGCGGCGACGCGCACCTTCCCGGTCGCGCCGAGGAACAGCAACGTCGCGCCGAGGCCGAGAACCACGAGCCCGGTCACCGCGCCCGCGTGCGGGGTGAAGTAGGCGACCGCCGCCGGGACGCCCTGCAGCAGGGTCATCGCGCCGATGGTGCCGAGCACGATCTGGTCGCTCAACCGGGGTGCGGGCCCCGGCACGAGGGCCAGGGCAGCGAGCGCGAGGCCGTAGCCGACCAGGAGCACGAAGCCGCCGGCCTCCCAGTCGTTCGTCACCAGGACGGCGCCGACGAGGCCGCCGAGGGCGCCGGCGGCCTCGACGACGGCCGGGGTGGGCAGCCAACGGCGCAGCCCGACGAACACCGTCACCGCACCGGCCGCGACCAGGCTGAGCCCGACCGGTCCCGGACCGGTCAGGTGCGCCACGGCGCCGCCGAGCGCGGCGAAGCCAGCAGCGAGGAGGACGAACAGCTGCACCGGCCGACGTCCCCACCACAGCACGCCGCTCTCGACCGCCACGACGACGCTCGCCAGCAGGAGCGTCGTCTCGGCCCGCTGGACCCCGAAGGCGTCGCGGACGAGTACGACCATCGCGACCGCGGTCGCGGCGCTGGCCGCCAGCCACACGATCTGGCGCAGCCGGACGAACGCGGGATCGGCGGTGCCGGGCACGGCCGCCCCCGCGACGAGCAGGGCCACCGCCACCACGCCGGCCGCAGCGAGGCGCCCGGCGGTCGGCAGGTCGCTCCAGAACCGTGCCGCCAGGAGCGTCAGGCCGCCCAGCGCGAGGGTCCCGCCGAGGTAGCCGAGTGCTTCGGCGACCCGAGGGATGCGCCGGGGCGGGGGTGCGACGCTGCGCGATCGGAGCGTCGCCCGCTCGTAGGTGGTGATCGCCTCGGACTGCGCGGTACTGATGAGGCCGGCGTGGACCAGGCGGTCAGGGCGTCGGCGAGCGTCGCCGGCGGGCGAGCCGGACCACCCGTCCTGGTGGAGCGATCGGTACGCATGGCGCGCCTCCAGTGGGTGACGATCCTGCACCCTCATCACACCGCGTCGGCGACCTCGCGAGCAGGGCCGAACGACGGGGGCGGGTCAGCCGTTCGTCGCCTCAGCGGACGGTGGCGAACGCCGCCAGGAGGGTCGCGCCGTCGGTGAGCCGCCGGTGCGTGCCGCGCAGGGCCCACGCGGCGTACCCGATCGTCCCGACGGCGGCGGTGAGGACACCGAGGACGCCGAGTGACCAGCCGGCCGAGAGCAGGAGGCAGCCGAGCAGGCAGCGGCCGCCGAAGGTCAGGACGGCGGTGAGCGACGCCGGCCGGGCGCGCAGCGAGTCGACGTCGGCCGCGGTGGCCGACGAGATCGAGGTGCGCATGCCGGCGACGGTGACGACGACGAGCACGCACGCGGCATAACCGAGATCGGCCGGTGCCACCCGCAGCGGCGCCGAGACGAGCGCGCTGACCGCCGCCACCGCGAGGGTGACCGTGAGCGCTGCGGCCAGGACCGCTGAACGCACGAGGACGACGGTGCGGCGGCGGAGCGGCGCGCTGAGCAGCAGTGCCGTCCCGCCCGCTTCGAACGACCAGGTGTTCGCCGCGAGCGTGGCCCCGGCCGACACCAGCCCCACCGAGGCGAGCGTGCGGGCGGTCAGCGGGTGTGCCAGCAGAGCGGTGAGGAACGGGATGGCGACCACGGCGAGCAGGGCTGCCCGCCATGACAGCGTCCGGACGATGCCGCGCCACGCGGCGGCGGCCAGCGCGCCTGCGGGCGAGGGGCCGAACGAGCGGGTCGTGGCCCGGCTCACCGAGCCGGCCAGCCGGGCCACGGTGGCCCGCCGCACCAGGCCGGGGCCCACCGCGCCGAGCAGCAGCACGGGCGAGGCCAGCAGCCCCCACCAGCCGACGGCAGCGGCCCACTCGCCACGCGCGGCGGCGTGCGACCCGGCGGCCAGCCAGCGGGTCGGGGGAATGGCGCCCAGCCGCCGCGTCCCCGCGGCATCGGAGCGATGGCTGACCGCGAGCAGGCCCAGACACAGCACGGCCAGCCCGGTGATCGCGAGACTCTGCCCGCGGCCGGCCCGCACCCCGGCGACGCTGAGCCAGCCGGCCAGCTGCCCGAGCGCGGAGGCGCCGGCGACGAAGGCGACGGCCCCGATCAGGCCGGTGACCCCGACGTCGGCCGCCGCGGCGGCGAACAGCACCGGCAGCGGCAGCACGTACTGGATGTCGACCAGACCGGCCGCCCACGACGCGGTGAGCTGCATCGCCGGACCGGTCGGGTACGGCGCGAGGGATGTTGCGGCGTCGAGGCTGCCGCCGCCGGCGCCGACCGCGGGCAGCACGGCCCACAGCAGCCAGATCGGGGTGAAGAGCTCGACGAGCGGCAGGCGGTGGTATTGGCCGTGCACCACGAGTCCCCCGAGGACGAGCAGCCCGCCGACACCGAGGTAGGCGGCGACGAGCGAGGGCCCGAGCAGGCGCCGCCCGCCGAGATGCACGATGTCGCGCGACTGGAGCCAGAGCGCCGCCCGCACCTCGGCCCCGGCTCGGCGGCGGGCCGGCGCAGTCACCGCCCGTGGTCCTCGCGGGCCGCGCCGAGCACCGCGCGGTACGTGTGCCCGAGATCGGGCAGCTCGTCGCCGGTGACCCGGGCCCGCAGCCGTCCGTCATACATCAGGTGCACCGAGTCGCACAGCGTCTCGGCCACGCCGAGGAGGTGCGTCGTCACGAGCACGCAGGTACCGTCGGCGGCCCGGTCGGCGAGGAGCTCGGCGAGGGTGTCGATGCCGGTCGCGTCCACGCCGTCGAACGGCTCGTCGGCCAGCAGCAGGCGGGTCGGGGGCAGCAGCGCCACCGCCGCCGACAGCTTGCGGCTCATGCCGTGTGAGTACGTGCCGGCCCGCTGGTCGGCCGCATCGCGCAGGTCGAGGACGTCGAGCAGCTCCTCGGCCCGCCGCCGCCACTCGCGCAACTGGTAGAGCCGCGCTGTGAGCTCGAGATGCTCGCGTCCGCTGAGTCGGGGGAAGAGGCCGCCGACGTCCGGGATGAATCCCGTGACGGCCTTCGTCGCCACCTGGTTGACCCCGAGCGGCGCGCCGTCGAGGTGCGCGGTACCCGCGGAGGCGACCAGGGCACCGGCCAGCAGTTTCAGCGTCGTCGACTTGCCGCAGCCGTTGGGTCCGAGCAACCCGGTCACGGTGCCGGGCGCAGCCGTGAAGGTGAGGCCGTCGACGACGGCCCGCGCACCGAAGCGTCGGGTCAGGCCGGCGACCTCGAGACCACTGCGCATCCGCTTACGGTCCCATGCCCACCGGGCCCACGTCACACGGATCAAACAGGATTGGTGCGGCTAGCGCGGGACGAACGCGGTGGCGCAGTTGCCGACGGCGGTGCCCCGGCGGACGGTGACGGAGACGAGCACCCGGAAGCCCTTCGTGGCGCGGGAGATGCGATACGCGACGGTCGCGCGTCCGCTGCTGTTCGCGGTGGCCGTGTGGACCGTGGTGGTGGTCTTGTAGCGGGCCGAGGTGCGCACCGCGGCCGAGCGTGCGGTCGTGACCAGCACGTAGTCGGTCGAGTACTGCCGCGGGCTCGAGGTCGACATGTGCGCGCTGCACAGCAGGTCAGTCGTGGCGCCGGCGGGCGGAGCCGCGGCGAGGAACGACGTGCTCGCCGTGACGGCGAGGGTGACGGCGGCGAGGCCGCGGCGCGGGGTGGGCAGGCTGAGCATCGGGTTGCACTCCGGGGTGTCGGTCGGGCTAGTTGAAGAAGATCTTGACGCCGCCGTGGTGCGAGCAGGCGCCGCGGTGCTGGGCGGCGTAGGAGTAGGTGCCGTCGTTGCACTGGGCGGTCGCGCCGCCCCCGGGGTCGGCGACGGGAGCAGGCGCAGGTGCGCTGGAGCGGGGGGCGGGAACGGGAGGCAGCGCCGAAGTGACGTACAGGTTGTAGGCGACCCACCAGTTGCGGGCGATCGCATGCTGCGCGCCGGCCAGGCTGATGAGCCCGGAGCAGACCATGGCGTGCAGCCGGTTCTCGACCCGGTCCTTGGTGCGGGCGCCCCAGCTCGCGAAGTACGGCTCGGGCCACAGATTCGTCGCGGCGGTCGGCGAGCCGCCGAGTTCGAGGGAGATCAGATGGTCTTCCTCGTAGTCGCCGGGATTCTGGTCGTGGTGGTAGGAGTAGCCGCTCCCGAGCTGCGCGATCTTGAGCTCGGTGGTGTAGCTCGACAGCGGCCGGATGGTGGTCGTCCACCCCGGCACGCAGATCGTGCGGTGGATCGTGGCCTGGGTGACGGCGGGATCGATCGCGCCGGGGGTGCGGGCGGCATCCGGGAGCACCGCCCCGACGGACGTGACGACGATGCCCTCGCTCGCCGGCGCCGGCGCCGGAGCCGGGGCGTGGCCGGGTCGGGTCGCCCGGGCCGAGGACGGGGTCGAGGAGTCGGTCGGGGTCGAGGCGACGGTCGGGGGCGAAGAGTCGGTCGGGGCCGAGGACGTGATCGGGGCCGACGACGTGGGTCGGGCCGCGGAGGTGGTCCGGGTGCTCGACACCGCGATCGCGGCTAGAACGACGACGGTCCAGATGAGCCAGTTCCACCCGGCGTGCCGGGTGGGATGGGTGTGCAGGAAGCGGCGGGCCCGGGATGCTCGCCGCGGTGGGGGAGACGACGGCACGCTCCAGCCACCGTGACCCACCATCGCCGCGTCCTCCACCTGATCGATCCGCAGCCCGATGTTAGGTCATTGTGAAGTTGAAGTCGATTCGACGCGCGGACGCTCGCCAGCTAGCGCAGGGTCATCGGTTTGTAGTGCCAGGTCGCGTAGAGCTGCAGCTGGTCGGCGAAGTGCGGGCTGCGCACGTCGCCGGACTCGCCGGGGGCCACCACGTTCTCGCCGGTGACGCGGCCCGGCACGAGAGAGACGATCTGGTTGTACGTGCCTCGGTTCATCCAGGGCGTGGTCGGCACGCTGCCCGCGCCGAGCGGCGACCAGGTGATCGACACGTCCGGCGTCAGCCATCGATCGACGTCGGCCGTGCCGAAGCGCGCGGTCAGGTCGTCTACGGCGTGCTGTAGGGCGCCGGCCACGACGGACGACAGCGAGCGCCGCTGCAGGTAGTCGTAGCGCAGCGGCAGCGAAGCGTGCCGTCCGGAGAGCAGCCGGCTCACGATGTTCGCGGTCGTGTTCAGCTCGTTGCCGTCGGCGGCGTAGTTGTCGCCGAGCGCCGGCCGCACCGTCGTGTCGACCAGCGCGGCGTACCAGGCGTTGAAGATCGTCAGCGCGGGCGAGTCGTACGCCCCGTCGTGGTTCGCGTCGACCCGCGACTCGTCCCAGTTCCGCAGCAGCTGAACGACCGGGCTGCTCGCGCCGCCGAGCGCCGCCAGCAGCTGCGGGCGCAGCACCTGCACGACGTCGGCCGGCTCGACCCCGACCGGTGTCTCGGCCGTCTCGCCGGTCGTCCGGTTGATCGCCTCGAGGGTGGCCGTGGTGGCGGTGTGCGGCGCGATCCGGGCGACCTGCCGCTGGATGACCTGGACGCGCTGCACCGGCCCCCACTGCCAGAAGCCGTCGCTGGAGTTCGCCCAGTGCTGCTGCGGCTTGTTGTTCCAGTTCGCGAGCCAGCCGCGCACCGGATCGATCACGAGCGGCATGGCGTCGGTCGGACGCAGCCCCCGCCATTCGTCCGACCCGTCGCCGGGGTGGGGCAGGAACGGGTTGTCCCCGACGGCCCGGATCGGCACCGGTCCGACGTGGGCGTAGGCGATGTGGCCGGACGTACTCGCGTAGGTGAGGTTGAGGCTCGCCCGGATGCTGCGGCCGGCCCGCAGGAACTCTTGCAGCGACCGGGCGCGGTCGATGCCGAGGAAGCCGGCGAGGGTGACGTCGATCCGCCCGCGCGTCGCGTCCTTCAGGGTGAGTGCGAAGTTCCCCTGCTGCCCGAGGACGGGGCCGTGGACCGATTCGCAGGCCGTCTGGGCGACCGGCGCCGAGCCGGCGACCTCGATCGTCTCGACCCGGCAGTCGAACGGCCGCCACGCCCCCCGGTAGAAGTACCGGCCCGGGTGGGCGGCCGGGTCGAGCCGCTCGGCGTACCAGTCCTGGTTGTCGTCACCGCCGGTCGTCACGGTCCAGGCGAAGTTGTGCCCGACGCCGATCTCGACGCCCGGCGTGCCGGCGAGCACCACCCCCGTGACGTCGTAGCCCGCGCCGTGCAGCCCGATCTCGACGAAGCCCTGCGGCAGGCTGTAGCCGATCTGCGGACCGCCGAGCAGCAGCGGGTGCCCGCTCGCCGTCAACCGGCCGGACAGCGCGATCGCGTTCGAGTGCCCGACCGAGTCCAGGCCGAGCCGCGCCATCGCCCGGTGCGCGGCGCGCTGTCGCGCGACGGCTTCGTCGGCCGCGGCCGGTTCGGCGCCGGCCGGCGTCGGCAGGATCGACGCGCGATGGTCGACGCGGCCGGCGGCCCACGGGATGGTCGTCGGTGATCCGGGATCGTCCGTCCAGTGGGAATCGCCGAAGGCCGCCGCTGCGGCGGCCGGTCCGAGCCGCGCGTCGAGGTCGGCGAGCTCGGCTGCATCGGTGAGCTCGTCGGCACCGGTGGTGCCGACCTGCAGCACCGAGATCATGCCGGTGGCGAGCACGTCCTCGTCCGTCCACGGCTGCGGTTGCTGGTGCACGCCGGCGTACTCGAGGGGTAGCAGGCCCTGCGCGGTGGCCTGGGTGATCCACGCGTTGTAGCCCGCGACGAAGGCGTCGAGGGCGGTGCGGGTGCGCCGGTCGAGGGCGAGCACCTGTCGGTGCAGCGCGGCGTACCCGCCGGTGTACAGGCGGAAGTACTCGTCGGACTGCACGTTGGCGTTGCCCGCACCGGGCCCGATCAGCGCACTCAGGTACCCCGACGCCGTGCGGCGCACCAGATCGGCCTGCCACAGGCGTTCCTGCGCCTGGGCGTAGCCGTCGCCGTAGAACAGCGCGGGCGCGGTGTCGGCGTACACCCGCGGCACGCCGTAGCTGTCCCGTTCGATGCGCCAGCCCGAACGGGCCTCGGCGGTGGCGGCGCCGGCGACGGACGATGCGAGGAGGGCGGCGAGCACGGCCGCCGTGCTGCGACGAACGATGTTCATCGCTGCACAGTGGCACCGGGTGTGTGAACCGGCCATCAAAATCGCGATTCGCCGGCAAGGTCGCGACCTTCGACCCGACCGGGTCGTCCGTTGGCCCGTAGCGACGTCCGGGCCGTCGGGCGCAGGGTCGGCTCATCGCCGAACGGCCCGCTCGAGGAGGTCGACATGTCCAGGCAGCATCACCCAGCCCGCGGCTTCATGTTCGCGATCCTGTTCCTGCTCGTCCTGCTGTCCATCGCGGCCGGCCCGATCGGCTTCGCCGTGCTCGTCATGGTCGGGATCCCCTTCGCGATCCTGGTCGCCGGCGAGTCGATGGCGCACAGCCGGTCGAAGTCCCCGTGAGCCGGACGGACTGACCGGGCTCGGCGCGCCGGCGATCGACCCTCAGCCGGTCGGAGGCGGCGGTGCAGTGCGGCCGGTGAGTTGGGCGCGCAGTTCGGCGATCTCGGCTGTCAACGCCCGGAAGTCGGCCCGGGTGACCGCCTGGGCCTCCTCCTCGGTCTCGCGAACGCGCTCGATGAGCCAGCTGGCGATGGAGGCCGTGACGATGCCGAGCAGGGCGACCCCGCCCAGCATCAGCCCGGCCGCGACCCACCGCCCCTCGGTCGTCACCGGGTAGTGGTCGCCGTATCCGACGGTCGTGATGGTGGTGAGTGACCACCAGAGCGCGTCACCGAAGGTGGTGATGTTCGCGTCGGCCGCCGCGCGCTCGGCGTCGAGAACCGCCAGCGCCGAGCAGGTGAGCAGCAGCGCGGTCGCGCCGGCGACGTAGACGGCGATGCGCCCGCGCAGGCCCTGGGTCGCGCCCCGATTGAGCATGCGCAGCAGCAGCACGAGCCGTAGCAGGCGCAGCGGGCGCAGGATCGGCAGCACGAGCACCGCCAGGTCGGGCAGGTGCCCCCACACGAAGTGCGCGCGACGCTCGGCGAGGTGGACCCGCACCGCGTAGTCGACGAAGAACGCGCTCCACGCCACGACGTCGATCACCGTGCACAGCGCGGTCAGCGACGCGTCCAGCCCGGGATCGAGCACCGGCCACGCGTACGCGCCGAGGAAGGCCGCGGCGAGCACGGTCAGCGGCCACTCCCACCGCCGCTCCCAGGCTTCGAGTCGGTCGTTGCCGGTGTCGGTCGCTGCGACCATGGCAGACATGATCGCGACTCGCGCCCCCGCCCGACAGGCCCCGGGACGACGAACGGCCCCGGGTGAACCCGAGGCCGTCCGTGATGCTCCAGCTGGATCTCAGTCCAGGTAGTCGCGCATTAGGAACGCCTCATCCTTGTGCCAACCCCCGGAACTGCGGGGGTTCCGGCACGACAGCGAGTCCCTCGTGTCCGGTAATACCTTGGACTGAACCGGGCTGGCACGGGATGTCCAGGTCCGGGTCAGCAGGTCGTGTGTTCGCCGCCCTGGTACGCAGTGGTGTTGTCGATGAGCCAGCTGCCGTCGCTGCTCTGGATCAGCGTGTAGAGCAGCGTCCAGTTGTCGCAGCGGGTCTCGGAGAACCTTATTACAAGCCGTCGAAGCTATGACGGACGAGATCCACCTTTCCTCGTCGGGCAGGGTTTCATCGTCGGGCATCACCGTTAGTCACCCCGATCCCTGTCATCAACGGCTCGTATGAACAACGGGAGCCCACGCGCTCCTTCAAGCAGGCTCGTCGCCGGGGCGGTGCCCCGTCGCGGACGACATAGCGGGAAACCCGGCTTAGTTGTCCCAGACCCGCTTGCTCGGAAAGACGACATGGTTCGGGTCCCACCAGATGATCGAAAACTCGTTGTCGTACAGCAGCCCCCAGAGTCGTTTCGCGCCGCTGATCCGAAACTCGTGGATCGCGTCATGATCGTCACTGAACCGCTCACGAGCGCGCTTCTGCGCCGTGGGGTTCTGGCTGTCGGCCGCAACGTCGGCGTGCTTGCACGGTCGCGGGATCAGCTCCTTGACCTTCTTCGTCTCCATCTCGGCCATGAAGGCGATGAGCTCCGCGTGATCGTCCTTACTGATGTCTGTAAGGCACCACTCACTACCTATGTCGACGCGGTCGAACCGGAATCGCAGCTCACGGTCGTATGCGGCGACGTCGACGGGCGATTCGACCGCGCGTTTCTCTCCCTTGGCTGGCGTCGCCGCTGCGGCGCGGCGTCGTTGTTTCTCTTGCTTCGCGGCCTGTCGAGGCGACTTGTCACCCACTACTGATCGACTGAGGTGCCGAGCAGGCTCTCGTAGTACTCGCCCATCGCCGCGTGTGTGATCACAGCGTTGCTCCGCGCGCCTGGTGGGGTGTCCCCCCGCGCTTCGCGCCACGGCGCCTCGCGGTGGGTGAGATCACTCAGCTCGGCGCCGCTTCGGCGACCGTAGAAGTCGCAGACCATGTCCACCGTGGAACGCTCGTTGGGCTTGAGAGAATCGGCGTCGCCGTCGGCGACCTCGTCGACTTGATACTGCAGACGATGCTTCGCGTAGAGCTGCGGCGATACGGGACCGTTCGCCCATGCCTCGATGCGCTCTGGGAAGAGGGGCTCCTCTTCCCAGACGAGGTGCCACGCCTGCGAGTAATAGCAGAGCTTCTGGAGCTTCGTAGCGGTCATCGGTCCGCACTTATCGAGAACGTACTGCGCGACATCCCATACGTGCGCCATTGCCTTGCCTCCCTGTATCCACAGAACTATGCCCTTTTTCCACAGGGTGATCCGAGTGAGCATAACTGAACTGAATCAAGAATCGCGGAGGCGAGCCCCCTCGAACCATCTCCGATCCTCCCCGGCATGTCCGACAGTTTCTAAGGCGCCGCGAGCTAATCGCCGGCACGCAACCGAGCCAAGACGACGGCCCCACCAACGGTCCGCCCACAAGTGATCCGGGTCTTCAATCAGGATCGCCTGGTTGAACATGTGATCGAATCCTGCTAGTATTTTGGGAGCTCGGAAGACGTGTGCCCCCAGATGGCCCTGCCCGAGCCACCCAACTCAAGTCGACACCGCGAACGCGATGATCGACTGGGTCTTCGATCAGTTCACCTGACCTGACGAAGACATCGACGCCCGGCCCGCATCCCGCGGTGCCGGGTTTTTTCATGCCCAACCGAAGGAGACACGGCATGTGGAACGCAATGTGGAGAGGCCTGGCCAAGCTGGGCGGCACCCTCGTCCGGGTGGCGACGTCGCTGGGTGAGCGCCTCCTGGCGCGGTTGAAGCGGCTGTGGCGAGGCCACTCGACCCGGGTTGCCACGGACGCCGCCTACGCGGCCGCGGCGGCGCTGGTGATCGGCAGCCTGGTCGGCCTGGTTCCGGTCAAGGACGCGCTCGGGGCGGTGCTCGCCGCGCTGCTCGGGGTGCACATGACCAACCGCAGCCAGCCTCGGAGCTACGACTCCGGCGTAAGCCGCTGGGACGACGACTGGGACCGCGACGAGCGGTTGGCCTGAACCACTCCGCAACGGGCCGGCACACCGGCCGTACTGCAGCCCCTTGACCATCCGGTCGAGGGGCTTTCTGCATTTCAGAGAGGAAGTCCATGCCCACCACCGATCCAACGCAGGTGCACGTCGCCAGCCCAACCGACCTGCTTACTGCGATCCCGACCATGCTCGGGACACCCCCGAAGGAGTGCCTCGTGCTAGTCGGGGTCAGCGAGACAACGGTGACCGCTGCCGCGCTGATCGAGCTGCGCCACGTCGCCTCACCCGGAGTGATGCCGGCGGCGTTCCACTCCATCAGGCGCAGCTTCGCCACCGGGGTGATCGTCGTCGTCTACACCGACACCCACGCCAGAACAGATCTGCTCGCCGAGCCGCTGGAGACCCTGTCCGTCCACGTCAACCTCGAGATGGAGGCCCTGCTCCTCGTCCGGCGCGGAGAGCTCCAACCACTCGCATGACCCGACGCTCTACCGCGACCGCATCGCCTGCCCTCAGCCGTCCGGCTGGGGGCTTCGTCATTTTCGAAGGAGAACTGCCATGACCACCACCGACAAGCCGGCCCTGCGCATCACCGGCCCGGCCGACCTCATCTCGGCCGTGCCGTACCTGCTCGGCTTCCACCCCCAGGACAGCCTCGTCCTCATCGGGCTCGCCGACAGCCACCTCGTCGTCACCGCCCGCCTCGACCTGGACGCCTTGACCTCCCAGGTCCTGACCGACACGATCGGCGCCATCGTCCGCGGCGGCACCACCGATCTGATCGCCGCCGTCTACACCAACGCCCAGCACCCGACTTCCGCCGCGGACCTGCCGCAGCGGTCGATCATCGAGCAGGTCAGTGGCGTTGCGGAGTCGTCCACCGTGACCCTGATCGAGGGCCTGCTCGTAACCGCCGACCGTTGGTGGTCCTACAGCTGCGAGAGCCCGGCCTGCTGCCCACCCGACGGCAGGCCGTTCACCGCCACCACGGTGTTCCAGACCGAGGCCGTGGTGGCGGGGCTGACCGTGGTTCCGACGAGGGAAGCGCTCGCCGACATGTTCGCCGCGGTGCCCGACCGACCGGATCTCGCTGAGCTGATCGCACGGCATGAGCACCTCGAGCTGAGCGCGGCCCTGAACGGGTCAAGAGACGCCTGGGCCCGGTCGGTCACCAGGGCCCTGTTCGTCGCTCACCGTGGCGCTCAGGACGGCCGGATGCCCACCGACGAGGACGTGGCCCGCTACGGCGTCGGCCTGCAGTCCTACGCCGTGCGGGACGCGATGTGGATGGGTGTCGACGACGGGCGGCTCGCCGGCATCGACCTGTGGGTCAACCTCGCCCGACGGCTTCCGAGCCCGCACGACGCGGCGCCGCTGTTCCTGGCCGCCTGGTCAGCCTTCCGCGACGGCAACGGTGCCCTGGCCGGCATCGCCGCCACCAAGGCGCTCGAGTCCGATCCCGGCTACAGCGCGGCCGATCTGCTGCTCGCCGCCCTGGCCCACGGCATCGACCCCCGCAGCCTGCCCCGGCTCCGCGCAACGAAGGGAGACAAGGACACGAACCAGTAGCGCACCACCAGCAGCACCGAACACCTCAGCCCCCGTGCCGACCGGCCGGGGGCTCTCGCATGTCCAGACCAAGGAGATCACCAGCATGTCCCACGAACTCGAACAGCACCCCGACGGCAGCACCGCCTTCGTCGCCGGCCACAACCAGGACGCCTGGCACCGCCTCGGCACCGTCCTCCCCGCTGGCCTGACCGCGCACGACGTCATGACCTACGCCCACCTCGGCGGCTGGGACGTCCGCAAGCGCGAGATCCAGACCAGCCTCATCGGCACCGACGGCGTCACCAGCACGGTCATCGACAGCAAGTACGTCACCGTCCGCACCAACCCAGTCACCGGCATCGAGGAGATCATCGGCCAGGCCACCGGCCACGCCGGGATCGTCGGGGAGACCTACACGCCGTTCCAGAACGAGGCCCTGGTCGAGTACCTGCAGACCATGACCGACGAGTCCGGCGCGTTCCTCGACACCGCTGGCTCGATGCGCGGCGGCGCGGACGTCTTCGTCACCATGAAGCTCCCGAACACCATGCTCGTCGGGGGCGTCGACGTGCTCGACGTGAATATCGCCATCCTGAACAACCACACCGGCAACCGGGCGATCACCGGGCTGATCACCCCGACGCGAATCGTGTGCGCCAACACCCAACGCGCGGCGCTGGCCAACGCGAAGGCGTCGTTCAAGATCCGGCACACCGAGACCGCGGCTGACCGGGTCCAGCAAGCCCGCGACCAGCTCGGCCTCACCTGGAAGTACCTGGCCGAGTTCGAGACCCAAGCCGAGCGGATGATCAACGAGGCCCTGAGCGAGGCGGAGTTCCGCAGGGTCTGCGACGAGATCTGGAAGCAGCCAACCGAGACCGCGACCGGCCGCAGCAAGACGCTCGCCGGCAACCGCACCCAGGCGCTCGACCAGCTGTTCCTCGATGCCGACACCAACGCCAACATCCGCGGCACGAGGTGGGCCGGGTACCAGGCCATCACCGAGTACCTCGACCACACCGCGCCCGTGAACGGCAAGACCGCCGGCGACAAGGCGGTCAACCGTGCGCTGCGCTCGATCGACGGGTCCGTCGTCGACCTGAAGGAGCGGGCCTTCGCCTTGCTTGCCGTCTAGCCAGATCTCGGTTGCCCGCTGTCGGTAACCCGGCCGACAGCGGGCAGCTGGTTCGCCGGCAACCCACCATCCGGTCCCCTCGCGGGATGTCCACCGCCGACGCGCTATCCCCGGCCGGGTCAAGCTCTCGACCGCGCGCCCCAGGCCGGGCTATCTCGTTGCTCGGTTTGCTGCTGTGGAACTCTCAGGAACAGGCCTCGAACAGGGCTGGTCTGAGTGCGGCCCAGAGCGTAGAACTGCAGGTGAGCTGTTGAGAAGAAGCGGCTTGATGAGCGTCGACGCCGACAGTTCACACCCTTCCCCCCGGAGGGTGCTCGACGGCCCGCCTCATGAGCACGGGGCGGGCCGTTGCTCGTCCTTCCAGAAACGTCGGACCCGCTCGACTCGCCCACGCGCAGCGCGTATGGCTGAGACCGCGAGCCCGAGGCGGCGACGGTCTGCCGGGGGGTGACCCGTAGCCGCCGGGTGACGGCTCGTTCCGAATCGACGGGACGAGCCGTCACTGCGCAGCCTCCACGAGGCGCGCCAGTCGGGCCCCCGTGGCGGTACCTCAGTTGACGGGCTGGTCGTTCGGCGGCGGGAGCGTCGTTCCGTCTCGGAGCATGACGGGGCCCACGGCAACGGTGCCGGCCGGTGTTTGGGGCACCGGGGTCGGCGTCGGGGGAGGTGTCGGGGCGACGGGTTGGGTGATCGCCGTGCCGTAGGCCGGCGGCGGCGCGGAGGGCGTCGCGGCGGTGTCGACGAGGTCGGCGAGGCTCGGGGCGTCGTCCAGGCGGGGCACGCCGAGAGGTGGGAGGCCGAGCAGGTCGAGCACGGTCTTGCCGATGCTGGTGTGGCCGTTCCAGCGGGAGTCGATGACGGTCTTGACCGGGCCACCGAACATGAGCAGCGGGACCCGTGGGCCGTAGGCGAGTTGGACGCCGTCGGGGGTGTGTTCCAGGTTCGGGGTGACGACGTGGTCGTCGAAGCCGCCCCAGTCGTCCCAGGTCAGCAGGAACACGGTGCTGTCCCAGAGCCCGGCGGTGGTGATCGCGTCCACGGCCTGCCAGATCTTGTCCTGTCCGAGGGTGACGTCGGCGGTGGGGTGTTCGTCGTTCGGGGAGTCGTGCCA
>NZ_DASYFV010000042.1:0-17100 GCF_036000465.1 Jatrophihabitans sp.
GTCGGCCATCATGTCGGCGACGTAGAAGACCCGGCCGTCCGGCGACAACTTCACGTCCTGCGGCATGCCGTTCGACATGCGGGGCAGGTGGATCGTCCGCACGACCTTCTCCGAGGCCACGTCGATCTCGACGACCGCATCCGCGAACTCGCAGCTGGCCAGCAGCGTGCGCCCGTCGGCGGTGAAGTCCATGTGGTCCACGCCCGCGCAGGTCGGTACGGGCAGCGAGCGGAGTCGGATCCACCGGTGCGGGTCGTAGAAGTCGAGGCGTTTGCGTGACTCGGCGACGACGATGCCGTAGCGGCCGTCCGGAGTGAAGTAGAGGTTGTAGGGGTCATCGATCTTGATCGGCCGACCTGGGGTTCCGGTACGCGGGTCGATCGGCGTGAGGCTGCCGTCGCCGGGGCCACCGCGGGCCGGCACGTAGTCGGCCGCGACGTAGAGCGTGCGCAGGTCGTAGGCGGGCACGACGTGCTGTGGTTCGTGGCCGCCGGCGAAGGTGGCGATGACCTTCATGGTCCGTTGGTCGATGACCGAGACGGTGTTGCTGTTGGTGTTGGGGACGTACACCAACGGTCGGTCGCCGCGGACCGCGGGGCTGAGCATTCCTGGTCGGTCGGCGGCGTACACGTCGGACGGTGACAACGGCGCAGGCATGCCGGGAAGCAGCGCTGCGTCCCGCGGCTGATGCTGGGAGACGTGCGTTCCGGTCGAGGTCGGCCTCGCGGAGGCGGCGCGGGATCCTCCCGTCACCGCCGACCCCGCGACGGACGCCTCGTCGGCGACCCTCCAGGTCACGGCTCCGAGCACCAGGACGCCCACCACGCCCAACACGGCCGTTCGAGAGCCGTGTCCACGTTTGCGGTGGGCCTGATGACGGCCGACCGGGCGCCGGCCCACGTTCGTCATTCCTCGGCCTGGCCGGCGTGGGTGGTGGCGCAGACGGTCGGGACAGCGGCGCGGGTCACGCCATCAAACTAACCCGGCGAGCCGCCACGGGCGATCGTCTGCGTCCTTGCCCTCCCGTGGCGGATTCACAGCGCGGCCCGGCGACGACCTGCGGCCTACAGGATCCGTCCGGCCCACAGCATGGAGGAACCGGCGGCCGCGAAGGCCAGCAAGGTTGCGACAGCGAAGAACCGCCAGCCGATCAGGTGTCGGGCGGTGGTGTACCCGACCTGGCGTCCGATGTCGCTGTAGACGACAGAGCAGTTCCTCGGCCGACGCCGCGGTGTGGAAGCTTCCTCCGGTCTGCTGCGCCAGGGTGGCTCACGATCCTCCCTGGACGCACCCGACGGCACGAGACGACTACGTCGTCCTCTCCCCGTGAGCCTGAGAGCGGGGCGCCAGCACAGACGGTTCCCCATGATGCCTCAGCGAACCTTGGCGACTGTCGAGGCCGGAACCGAGCTTCGACGGAGAGCGGGCCAGATCGACAACGTTGGCCCGTCGACGAGATCCAGGTAAGGCGTCAGGGCACCGAACGGCAGACCGGTCGCCGGCACGGCCTCATCGCGGCCGGCTGCGACGTCGTCTCGGTGCAGCGCGCACTCCATCGCGCGCTACACGTTGAAGCGGAACTCCACGACGTCACCGTCGGCCATCACGTAGTCCTTGCCCTCGATGCGCACCTGGCCGCGGGCCTTGGCCTCGGCCATCGAACCGGCGGCGACGAGGTCGTCGAAGGACACCACCTCGGCCTTGATGAAGCCGCGCTCGAAGTCGGTGTGGATGACGCCGGCGGCCTGCGGGGCGGTGGCGCCGACCTTGATCGTCCAGGCCCGCGACTCCTTCGGGCCGGCGGTGAGGTAGGTCTGCAAGCCGAGGGTGCGGAAGCCGACGCCGGCGAGCTGGTCGATGCCCGACTGCTCCTGCCCCATCGACTGCAGCAGCTCGAGCGCCTCGTCGGCGTCGAGCTCGATCAGCTCGGCCTCGGTCTTGGCGTCGAGGAAGATCGCCTCGGCCGGCGCGACGAGCGCGCGGAGCTCGTCGGTGAACTCGGCGTTCGCGATCTCGTCCGGGTCGACGTTGAAGACGTACAGGAACGGCTTGGTGGTCATGAGGGTGAGCTCGCGCAGTGCCGCGACGTCGAGGTCCGCCCCATAGAGGGTCTTACCGGTCTGCAGCAGCTCCCGGGCCTGCTCGGCCGCGGCGAGGATCGGCGCGCGGTCCTTGTGCAGCCGCACCTCCTTCTGCAGCCGCGGGAGCGCGTTCTCGATGGTCTGCAGGTCAGCCAGGATCAGCTCGGTGTTGATGGTCTCGATGTCGTCCTTGGGCGACACCTTGCCGTCGACGTGCACCACGTTCGGGTCGCTGAACGCGCGGATGACCTGGCAGATCGCGTCGGCCTCGCGGATGTTGGCCAGGAACTTGTTGCCCAGCCCCTCACCGGTGCTCGCACCGCGGACGATGCCGGCGATGTCGACGAACGACACGGTGGCCGGGACGACCTTGGCCGAGGAGAACAGTCCGGCCAGCACGTCGAGCCGCTGGTCCGGGACGCCGACCACGCCCACGTTCGGGTCGATCGTGGCGAACGGGTAGTTCGCGGCCAGCACGTCGTTCTTCGTCAGCGCGTTGAAAAGGGTGGATTTGCCGACGTTGGGCAGGCCGACGATGCCGATGGTGAGACTCACGTGGGGCGATTCTACGGGCCTCGGGACGTGGCCCCGGCGCGTCGGTCCCGAAACTGTCGGACCCCGGTGTGAGCATCGAACACATGAACACCACTGCCCTGCTCGTCGCGGTCCTGACGCTCGCCGCCGGCGCCGTGATCGGCGTGCTCTACGGACGGTTCCGCGGCGATTCGGCGGCGCGCGACGCGGTGGCCGAGGCCGAGGCCGCGGGGCGGGCCGCCGTCGCCGCGGCCCAGGCCGAGACCCGCCAGGTCAGCGAGGAGTTGGCCCGCATGGAGGCGACGCTCGACTCCGAACGCGCCGCCGCCCAGGACCGTCACGAGTCCGAGGCCGCGGCCGAGAAGCGGCTGCAGCAGATGTTCGGCGCGCTGGCCGGCGAGGCGCTCAACCGCAACAACGAGGCGTTCGCCGCGCTGGCCGAGGCGAAGCTCGCGACCGTGAAGTCCAGCGCCGACGGCGAGCTCGCCCAGCGCCAGCAGGCCATCGAGGGCATGGTCGGGCCGCTGCGCGAATCGCTGGAGAAGGTGCAGCAGCAGCTCAACTCGGTCGAGAAGGCGCGGGCCGGTTCGTACTCCGCGCTGCTCGAGCAGATCGGCACGATGCGCCAGACCTCCGAGCAGCTGCGTCTGGAGACGACCCAGCTCGTCACCGCGCTGCGGGCGCCGCAGGTGCGCGGGCGCTGGGGCGAGATGCAGCTCGAGCGGGCGGTCGAGGCGGCCGGCATGACCGAGCACATCGACTACGTCACCCAGGCCACCGTGGCCGGGCCCGACGGCAAACTGCGCCCCGACATGGTGGTGCAGCTCGTGGGCGGCAAGAGCGTGGTCGTCGACTCCAAGGTCGCGTTCGCCGGCTACCTCGAGGCGATGGAGGCCCGGGACGAGTCGACCCGCGCCGCCCGCCTGCGCGCGCACGCCCGGCATCTGCGCACCCACATCGACGCGCTGGGCGACAAGTCCTACTACGAGCACTTCTCGCCCTCCCCCGAGTTCGTCGTCTGCTTCGTGCCGGCCGACGCGTTCCTCGACGCCGCGCTGCGCGAGGACCCGGCCCTGCTCGAACACGCCTTCGACCGCAACGTGGTGGTGGCGACGCCGTCGACCCTCGTGGCGCTGCTGCGCACCGTCGCCTACACCTGGCGCCAGGAAGCGCTGGCCGCGAACGCCGCCGAGGTGCACAAGCTCGGCCGTGAGCTCTACCAGCGGCTGTCCACGATGGGCGGGCACATCGACAAGCTCGGCCGCTCGCTGAACAGCGCCGTCGGCTCGTACAACCAGACGGTGTCGTCGCTCGAGAGCCGGGTGCTCGTCAGCGCCCGCAAGATGATCGACCTCAAGGTGGTCGAGCCGGGCGACGCCATCACCGCGCCGGCCCAGGTCACCGAGACCGCCCGCTCGACCCAGGCCCCCGAGGTCACCGAGCAGCGGGTCGTCGCGCTGCCGAAGCACCGGGTGCCGCAGGGCCAGGGCGAGCTGCTCCCCTCCGCCCCCGAGCCGGAGCATCGCCAGACCAGCTGACCCGCGCCCACAGCCGCGGCGGGCACGATGGCGTGATGCTGTCGTCGCTCGCCCCGGCCCGGCGACGGCTCGTCCTGATCGCGATCGGGGTCGTCGTGGCCGCGGTCGTGGCGGCCGTGCTCGCGGTGGTCGCGAGCCGGTCCGATCCCGCAGCGCCGGTGTCGCAGCAGATGCCCGGGCCGGTGCTGCTCGTGCCGGGCTACGGCGGCTCCACGACCGCCGTGTCCGAGCTGGCCGGGGTGCTGCGCCGCCACGGCAAGGACGCCACCGTCGTCACCCTGCCCGGCGACGGCCGGGGTGATCTCGACGCCCAGGCCCGCGCACTCGGCCGCGCCGTCGACGCCGTGCTGCGCCGCACCCGCGCCGCATCGGTCGACGTGATCGGATACTCGGCCGGCGGGGTCGTCGCCCGGCTCTGGGTGCGCGACCACGGCGGCGCGCGCCAGGCGCGGCGGGTCATCACGCTGGGGGCGCCGCACCACGGCACCGACATCGCCGCGCTCGCCGGCAGCACGCTGCCCGGCGCCTGCCCCACCGCCTGCCGCCAGCTGTCCCCCACGAGCGGGTTGCTGGCCGCGCTCAACGCCGGCGACGAGACACCGCCCGGCCCGACCTGGGTCTCGGTCTGGACGACCCACGACGACACCGTGCTGCCCCCGGCCTCGGCCGCCCTCGAGGGCGCCCTCGACCTGACCGTGCAGAGCGTCTGCCCCCACGACACGGTGAACCACGGCGGCCTGCCGACCGACCCGGATGTCCAGTCGGTGGTGCTGGCCGAACTGGCCGCCGGACCGCCGGTCACGCCGACGCGCTGCGGCGTGCCCCGGCCGTAAGACGCTCCGGTCCAGCTAGGAGGTGACGTCCTTCGTGCTGAAGTTGGCCCAGGCGGCGCCGAGGAACACCACGACGTAGACCAGCTGCAGCAGCGCCCCCCGCTCGACGTCGCGCCACAGGATCGGATCACGGAACAGGTCGATGAACGACAGCCAGTACCGGGTGGGCAGGTAGGGCTGCAGCGCCCGCGCGGCGTCGAGGGTGAGCAGCAGCGAGGAGCCGATGAGGAAGGCGATGGCGCCGAGGGTCGCGGCGAGCGGCGAGTCGGTGAAGGTCGACAGCAGCAGCGCCAGCGCCGCGACCCCGAGCATGGACAGCGCGACGTAGCCGACGGAAACGACCACCCGCAGCGCGATCTGCCCCGGCGACAGCAGCGAGCCGGACACGCTGATGATCGAGGTGGAGATCGAGGTCGAGGCCGTCACCGGCCGGCCCCCGAGCGTCAGGATGCCCACGAGGAAGCCGATCCCGGCCACGAGCGCGACGGCGGTGAAGGTGAACACGAGCACCACGACGAGCTTGGCGACGAGCAGTCGGGTGCGCCCGACCGGACGCGCCAGCAGGTAGCGCAAGGTGCCACCCTGCGCCTCGCCGGCGATCGAGTCGCCGGCGATGACCGCCACCGCGATCGGCAGGAACAGCGGCAGCACGATGGCCAGCGCGGCGACCGAGAACAGCGACCCGTTCGACAGCACCGCCGACAGGAACGCGGGGCCCGTGCCCGGCCGCGGCCCGAGGTCGGTGACGGCCAGCAGCACCGCGACGACGGTCGGCAGCAGGTTGAGCAGCAGCAGCGTCAACCAGGTGCGCGGCCGCAGCGCCAGCTTGCGGAGCTCGACCCGGATCACGGCCCGACCACCTGGTGCGGCCCGTCGACGCGATCGGCCCCGGCCGACGTCCGCTCCAGGATGACCTCCTCGAGCGAGCGCCGTTCCAGTGCCAGCCCCGACACCGGCACACCGCCCCGGACGAGCAGGGCGTTGAGCTCGGCCGGATCGGGCGCGCGCACCAGCAGCCGCTCACCGTCGCGCTCCTCGACCCGGCCGTCGAGCAGCGCGAGGGCCGCCGTCGGGTCGGGGGTGCGCACCTCGGTGCGGCCGGTCGGCGCCCGCAGCGCGTGGAGCGAGTCCTGCACGACGAGCCGGCCGCGGTCCAGCACGCCGACCCGGGTGCACATCTGCTCGACCTCGGACAGCAGGTGGCTCGACAGAAAGACGGTCGTGCCCGCCGCGTTCAGCGCGAGCAGCAGGTCACGCATCTCGTGGATGCCCTGGGGGTCGAGGCCGTTGGTCGGTTCATCGAGGATCAGCAGGTCGGGGCGGCGCAGCAGGGCGGCGGCCAGTCCCAGCCGCTGCCGCATGCCGAGCGAGAACGCCTTCACCGGACGTTTCCCGATGCCGGCCAGCCCCACCTGCTCGAGGACGCCGTCGATGCGCGCCTTCCGGGTGCGCCGCCCGGCCCGTCCCGCCGACGTTGCGCTGGCATCGATCAGCTCCAGGTTGGTGCGGGCCGACAGGTGCCCGTAGGCGGCCGGCCCCTCGACCAGGGTCCCCACCCGCGGAAGCACCCGGGCCGCCGCGCGCGGCATCGCCTCGTCGAACAGCTCGATCGCGCCGGTCGTGGCCAGCACGAGTCCGAGCAGCATGCGCACCGTGGTCGTCTTGCCCGACCCGTTCGCGCCGAGGAAGCCGTACACATCACCCTCGCGCACATCGAGATCGACGCCGTCGACCGCGAGCACCGAGCCGTAGCGCTTCGTGAGCCCCTGGGTGCGGATCATCAGTCGAACCCGAATCCGCGCGCCTCGGGCAGCTCGGCGACGGCCGCGGCGAGCGTGGCTGCGGTCAGGGTGCCGACCAGCAGCCACCGTGCCCCGAAACCGTAGGGGTGCGACAGCTGCAGGTTCAGCGGCCCGACGCCGATCGCGATGCCGTTGTCGTCCTCGACCGACCCCGGGGTCTTGCGCAGCTGCGGCACGAACTCGCCGGCCAGGTGCGCCGAGAGCGGCACGGCCACGAGCAGGTCGACGCCGCGGCCGTACACCCCGACGGCGCCGAGATCGATGTCGCGGCGCCGCGCCATCCCGGCCACGCTCGGCGGTGGGGTGCTGCGCCCGAACCGGTCGATGGCCGCGACGATGTCGGTGAACTCGCCGGACTCGACCTTGGCGGCCGGGGCCGGCCGGAACGCCGTCGCCCCGGCGGACGGCCGGCCCAGGGACAGGTCGAGGTAGGACGTCGAGACGACCTGCGAGCCGTCGTCCCCGTAGACCACCACCCGCACCGGCAGGCCGTTCGACGGCAGTGCCCAGACGTCGATGTGGTCGATGGTCGAGCGCGCGTCGTCGAGGTGGAGCCGCAGCCCGGCGGCGTCGTACCCGGCGACGCGCGCATCGGGGATGCGCTGCGTCCGGCCCGGGTCGGCCTCGCTGAGCAGCCGCCGTCCGAGCGAGGCCGGCAGGAGGTCGTCGCTGCGGGGCAGCCGCACGGGCGGCCGCGCGTTCGGCGTGCCGGTGATCCCGCTCGACCCGGTGTAATCGGTACGCCGCGCGGTGTTCGACTCGTAGTCCCACGTCCACACGCCGGCGGCGTCCTCGTGGGTGTCGGATTCCCCCGTGAGCCCGACCGAGTCGACCCGCCAGTCGTGCGGGGAGCGCCACCACACCCGCAGCCGGCTGGTGCCACCGAACAGGTCGTCGATGACGCTGAAGTCACCGGCCGCGACGGGCAGGGTGAGCCCGCCCTGCGACTGGGCGTAACCCGCGTAGCCGACCGACCCCGAAGCGACGATGCGGGCGAGCAGCTGCCGGGCGCCGATCCGGCTCGCGCCGACCGGCCAGGCCCGCAGCACCAGGGGCATCGCGACGAGGGCGGCGGTGATCGCGGCGACGACCGCCCAACGCCCGCGCCGCCTCATGCTTCACAGTACGTCCGGGGTGGGCGCGGGGTTCGAGCCGAAGCTGCAGAAGTCGATCTTCCGGTGTCCCCGGAATGACCGGAAGATGACAATCGGATGGCATCCTGTCGGCGTCCGGCGCCGCGTCACTGGGTGAGGACTCAGCGATTCCGGGTACGGTAACGGAGCAATAACGCCGAGCCGGGATCGAGTCGATGGGAGCCGCAGTGACGCGTTCTGCCGGTCCGGGCGCCCCCGCCGACGACGGGTGGGGTCCCTCCACCGCTGTCCAGAGCGGCGCCTACCGAAGCGTTCCCCCGGCCCGCGACGCCCCTCGGCCCTCGCGCGACGACGGCTGGAGCCCGGCCGGCCCCGCCCCTCGCGAGCAGCAGCGGGCCCAGCGGGTGGCTGATCGCCGCGACACCCGCGCCGCCGAGTCCTACGGCCGCGACGGCCGCCTCGGTTACGAGCGCCCGGCCGTGGCCGAGCGCGGCGCGCCGTGGTGGCTCGCCCTGCTCGTCCTGATCGGCATCGCGGTCGTCGGCGGCATCATCGACACGATCGGCTCGTTCCAGGTGCGCGGCGGGTTCAACATCGGCATCGTGGCGGCCTCGGTCGTGGCGATCCTGATCGTGAAGCGGTCGCACATGTTCCCGATCGTCATCGCCCCACCGATCGTCTACTCGCTGGCCGCGGTGTTCCAGCTCTACCTGCGCTCGGGCGGCCTGCACGACAAGCGGGTCGTGTTCGACGCCGCTGCCAACTACCTCGTCTACGGCTTCCCGGCGATCGCCGCGGCCAGCGCGGCGGTGCTCATCATCGCCGGCATCCGGATGTTCCTGCGCAAATAGCGCTGCTATCCCTGCTGCGCCGACGGGGCGGATGAGCATCTCGCCGCAGTCGTCACACCACCCACTTCTCGCGAATTCCGCGGCGCGCCCCTCCCGGCATCCGGGAGGAGATTAGCTCTTTGTCCGCATTTCGCGGCGCAGCTCCTGCGGGAGCGCGAACGCCAGCCGCTCCTCGGTGTGGCTGACCTCCTCGACGTCGCCGTAGCCCCGCTGGGCCAGCCAGTCGGTCACCTCGTGCACCAGGATCTCGGGCACCGACGCGCCGGACGACAGGCCCACGATCGAGACGCCGTCGAGCCAGGTCTCGTCGATGGCGCCGGCGTTCTCGACGAGGTAGGCCGCCTTCGCGCCCGCCGCCGCCGCGACCTCGACCATGCGCACCGAGTTCGACGAGTTGCCCGAGCCGACGACGAGGAACAGGTCGACGCGGGGGGCGATCGTCTTCACCGCCGCCTGGCGGTTCTGGGTGGCGTAACAGATGTCGTCGGACGGCGGCGACTGCAGCAGCGGGAAGCGCTCGCGCAGCGCGTCGACCGTCTGCATCGTCTCGTCGACCGAGAGGGTGGTCTGCGACAGCCAGACGACCCTCTCCGGGTCGCGGACCTCGACGTGGCCGACACCCTCCGGCCCGTCGACGATGGTGATGTTGTCGGGCGCCTCACCGCTGGTGCCGACGACCTCCTCGTGACCCTCGTGTCCGATGAGCAGGATGTCGAAGTCGTCCTTGGCGAAGCGGCGCACCTCGTGATGCACCTTGGTGACGAGCGGGCACGTGGCGTCGATGGCCTTGAGCCCGCGCTCGGCCGCCTGCTCGTGCACCTCCGGGGCCACACCGTGGGCGGAGAAGACGACGATCGACCCCTCGGGCACCTCGCTGTTCTCCTCGACGAAGATGGCGCCGCGGGCCTCGAGGGCACGGACGACGTGCAGGTTGTGCACGATCTGCTTGCGCACATAGACCGGCGCCCCGTAGTGGTCCAGCGCGTGTTCGACGGTCTGCACGGCCCGGTCGACCCCGGCGCAGTAACCCCGTGGTTTGGCGAGCAGGACCCGCTTCCCGGACGGCGCGGGCGCGGGGGCTGTCGTACTGGACGTCATGTGACCCCATCGTACGGACCGCCGGACCGGACCATTCCTTGATCGAATTTCAGGCATGAGCCAGGTCACAGACCCCGTTTCCGGCCGTACAATCGACACTGCCGGTCCCCCTCTCCCCCGACTGCCGGTAACCCCCGGAGGTTCCCCCATGCGCAAAATCCTGATTCGTGCAGTGCTCGCGGTGCTCCTGGCCGCGACCTGCCTGGTCGTCGGCAGCGGCTCCCCCGCTCTCGCTCTCGCCCCCACCCGCGGCGACCACCCGTACTCCGATCCGCTGTTCTACCCGCTGCGCGACGCCGGGTTCCTCGACTGCGTGAAGTCCAATCCGGGCTGCACCCAGAGCAACAACTTCTGGGCGTTCACGGTCACCCCGGCCGGCCAGGACAAGCACTTCGCGAGCAAGATCTCGCACGCCGGCGTCTACGCGATGGGCGCGGGCGTCCTGCACATCGGCGACGCCCATGGCAGCGCGTGCGGCCAGGGCTCGTCGTGGGGCACGTGGGTCTGGATCGACCACGGTGGCAGTGTGACGACGAAGTACACCCACCTGTCGCAGATCATCGGCCGGGACGGCCAGCTGGTCGCCGCCGGCCAGCGCATCGGCACGGTTGGCACGACCGGCAAGATTCCGTTCTGCAACGTCTCCTACACCGACGTCATCGTCGACATCCACGGCGCCCACGGCATCTCGGTCGAGCGTCCGACGATGATCGCGTGTGCGGGGACGCGCGCGGTCGTCTGGCCCCACGCGCTCTTCGGCGGCCGGTACTCGCGCTGGAACCAGGTGCCGCAGAACTCGGCGTTGCCGGCGGTCGGCAGCGCCTGCCTGCCCACCATCCTGCCGAGGACGGCGTACCACCCCTCGGTCTCGGCCGCGCGCGCCGGATCCGGAGCACTCACGGTGCGGTGGACGGCGCCGTCGACCTACGCGCACGTCGGTCAGGTCCAGCTCAAGCTGTCGCGCTATCTCGGCTCCGGTCGTTACGAGCAGCCGTGGCACTCGCGTTTCGTCACCCTCTCCGGGACCGCCCGCTCGGTGACGGTCACCGGCCTCAGCACCGGCCGGCTGTACGCGGTCGACGTCAGCTTCCACGGCACGGTGGGGTGGAGCGCCGCCGGCGTGGTTCGCATCTCGACCAGCTGACCCTCATCGCGGAGTCCCCTGAGCCCAGGGGACTCCGCGATGGAAGCAAACGTCTCGATGGGGCAGGGTGGAGCCATGCACCTTCCCGGTCCGCTGCGCGCCGCCGTCGGTCTCGTCGTCTCTGCCGCCGAGGAGGCCCGGCACCTGCCCGACCGCGCCATCGAGTTGCCCATGCTCGCGGTGAGCACGGCGCTGCAGGCGTCGTTGCGCGCGCAGCAGCGTTACGCGCGTCTCGCGGCCCGCGGGGACGAGGTCCTCAACCGCCGGCCGACGACCGAGGAGCCGCCCGCGTGGGCGACCTTCGACGCGCCGCTGTCGGTCGACGAGTTGGGCTCCGCGTCGGGTCCGAACGGGTTCGGTGCGGCTGACGCCGAGGCGACCCGGATGCTCGACGACCTCTTCGGCGTGAGCGATCCGGCCGCCAACACGCGCCGTGAGGCCGAGGTCGCCGATCTCGACGAGGCCCGCCAGGCCGCGGCGAGGAAAGCCGCGCCGGCCGGCGGGGCGGCCCCGGCCAGGAAGGTACCGGCGAAGAAGGCCGCGGCAGCGAAGTCGGCGGCAGCGAAGTCCGCCCCGGCGAAGAAGGCCGCTCCCGCGAGGAAGGCCGCTCCCGCGAGGAAGATGGCCCCGGCCGAGCAGGCGGCCGCCGTGGAGTCGGAGCCCACCCGCGGCAAGACCGTCAACCAGCCCCGCCACACGGCGCCGTCGGCCTTCGACGCCGCCGGCGACGACGACTGAGCGACGGGCTGTGGCGCGACTCGAGACGTCGGCCGAATCGCCGGTCCCGGTCCGGGTCGTCGCGATCCGGCTCGGCGAATGGATCGCCCGGCTCGGCGAGATCTGGGTCGACGGTCAGATCGCCCAGCTCACCCGCCGCCCCGGCGTGGCCACCCAGTTCCTGACGCTGCGCGATCCGGACGCCAACATCTCGCTGAACGTCACCTGCCCGCGCGGCGTGCTGCCCGATTCGGTCACCGAGGGGACCCGGGTGGTGCTGCGGGCCCGTCCGGACTTCTACCTCGAGCGCGGGTCGCTGAGCCTGCGCGCCCTCGAGGTGCGTCAGGTCGGGCTCGGCGAACTGCTCGCCCGGCTCGAGGCGCTCAAGCGGTTGCTGGCCGCCGAGGGCCTGTTCGCCTACGAGCGCAAGCGCGCGCTGCCGTTCCTCCCCCGAACGATCGGGCTCATCACCGGCCGGGCGAGTGCGGCGGAGCGCGATGTCGTCGAGAACGCCCGGCGGCGCCTGCCCGGCGCCCGGTTCCGGCTCGAGAACGTCGCCATGCAGGGGTCGAACGCCGTCACCGAGGTCGTCGACGCGCTGCGCCGCCTCGACCGCGACCCCGAGGTGGACGTCATCGTCATCGCCCGCGGCGGCGGCAGTGTCGAGGACCTGCTGCCGTTCAGCAACGAGACCCTCGTGCGGGCGGTGTCCGACGCGTTCACCCCGGTCGTCAGCGCCATCGGGCACGAGACCGACACCCCGCTGCTCGACCTCGTCGCCGACCTCGCCGCATCGACCCCGACCGATGCCGCGAAGCGGATCGTGCCCGACATCGCCGACGAGCTCCGCGAGGTGGCGCAGTTGCGCGTCCGGGCGCGGGCTCGCATCCGGGCCCGGGTCGAGCGGGAGACCGAGCTGATGGCCGGGCTGCCCGAGCGCCTGACCCGCACGATCCGCGGCCGCCTCGATCGCGAGTCCGACGAGGTCGGAGGCGCCCGCGACCGCCTCCGCCGGCGGCTGGGAGCCCTTCTCGACGCCGACCGCGCCGACCTCGCCCACGTCCGGGCCCGGGTGCGCGCGTTGTCGCCCCAGGCCACCCTCGACCGCGGCTACGCCATCGTCCGGCGCGAGGACGGGCACGTCGTCCGCACCCCGGCCGAGGCCACCGGCCCGCTGCGGGTGCGGGTGGCCGGCGGCGACTTCGACGCCGTCGCCGTCGCCGCCGGTAGAGTCGCCGGCGATGAGCGAGCAGACGATGCCTGATCAGCCCGGCACCCCGCCCTACGAGGACGCCCGCACCGAACTCCGCGAGATCGTCGCCAAGCTCGAAACCGGCGGCCAGTCGCTCGAGGAGTCGCTCGCCCTGTGGGAACGCGGCGAGGTGCTCGCCGACGTCTGCCAGAAGTGGCTCGACGACGCCGGGCAACGGCTCGACTCGGCTATTGCCGCCCGCGACGCCGACGGCGTCGAAGCGCGCGACTGACCGCTGCGGTCGACCGCCCGCCGGCGCCACCCCACGGGTGACCCTCGCCGGCCGCGCGCGGGCTCATCAGGGCGGCGGGGGCGACTCGGACAGCTCCGGCACCGACTCCTCCGGGCGGCGCACGTAGAGCGAGGCGACGGCGACGAGCATGAGCACCGCCCCGAGCACGGCCGCGGGCGAGAGCGACTCGTGCAGCACCAGCGCCGCGGCGACGGCGGCGGTCAGGGGTTCCAGCAGCGTCAGCACGCCGGCCACCTCGGACACGGTCGAGCGCAGGCCGCGGTAGAACAGCCAGTACGCGAGCACGGTGGGCACGACGCCGATGTAGACCAGCCAGCCGCCGGCGGTCGCGTCGCGCGGCAGCGACAGGCCGGCGACCAGCGCGAAGGGCAGCAGCAGCACCGTGGCGACCACGCTCGTGACGCCGGTCAACAGCAGCGGGTCCTCGTCGGACATGCCACGGCTCACCGCGGTGATCGCCGCGTAGCCGAGTCCCGAGGCGACCGAGGCGAGCACGCCGACCAGCGGGTGCGGTGCCACCGCGCCGCCCGGCTTCAACGAGATCAGCCCGAGCCCGAGCAGCGCCAGCGCGAGCACGGCCAGGCCACCGGCCGAAGGGAGGCGACGCCGCGCGACAGCCGTCCCGATCGTCAGGGCCACCGGCGCGATGCCGAGACTGACCAGCGTCGAGATGCTGACGCCGACGTCCTCGACGCCGAGGAAGTAGAGCGCCTGATAGGCCCCGAAGCCGATCCCGGCCACGACGAGGGCGACCGGGTGGCGGCGCAGGGCGGCGCCGGCCGACGGCACCGCGCGCCGGCCGAGGACGGCGGCGACGACGACCGCCGCGATCAGCACCCGGATCCACCCGATCGTCACCGCCGCCAGCCCGATCCGGTCGTGGACGATGCGCACGGCGACACCCGTGGTGCCCCACAGCACCGCACCCGCGCTCACCGCCACCAGGCCGGCGCGCGTGCTCGATGCCGCCGACACCGTCACACGAGAAGACGCTAGGGCAACGGCCTACCGGATTTGCGGACGCTGCCGACGGCACCGGCCCCGTCTGCGAAGATGGATACCCGCCGAGAGGAAGGCCTGCCCATGCCCGACGGTCCCCCGGACACCGCTGTTCCGCCCGAGCTCGCCGTCTCCCGCAAGGCCCCCGATCGCAACCTCGCGCTCGAGCTCGTCCGCGTGACCGAGGCGGCCGCGATGGCGGCCGGGCGCTGGGTCGGCCGCGGCGACAAGAACGGCGGCGACGGCGCGGCGGTCGACGCCATGCGCGCGCTCATCGGCACGGTCTCGATGTCCGGCGTCGTCGTCATCGGCGAGGGCGAGAAGGACGAGGCGCCGATGCTCTACAACGGCGAGGAGGTCGGTGACGGCACCGGGCCGCTGTGCGACGTCGCGGTCGACCCGATCGACGGCACCACGCTGATGGCCAAGGGCATGCCGAACTCGATCGCGGTCATCGCCGTCTCCGAGCGCGGCACCATGTTCGACCCTTCGGCCGTGTTCTACATGGAGAAGATCGCGGCCGGCCCCGAGGCCGCCGAGGTCATCGACATCACCGCGCCGGTCGCCGAGAACATCAAGCGCGTCGCCAAGGCCAAGCGCGGCCACCCCGAGGACGTCACCGTCTGCATCCTCGACCGTCCCCGCCACCAGCAGCTCGTCCGCGAGGTGCGCGACGCCGGCGCCCGCATCCGCTTCATCACCGACGGCGATGTCGCCGGCGCCATCTCGGCCGCGCGCCCCGGCACCGGCGTCGACCTGCTGCTGGGCATCGGCGGCACGCCGGAGGGCATCATCGCCGCGGCCGCGCTGCGCTGCATGGGTGGCGTCATCCAGGCCAAGCTGTGGCCGCAGGACGACGACGAGAAGCAGAAGGCCATCGGCGCCGGGCACGACCTCGACCGCGTGCTGTTCACCGAGGACCTCGTCCGCGGCGACGACATCTTCTTCTGCGGCACCGGCATCACCGACGGCGAGCTGCTGCGCGGCGTGCGCTACTACGCCGACTCGGTGCAGACGGAGTCGATCGTCATGCGCTCGAAATCGGGCACGATCCGGCTCGTCGATTCTCTGCACCAACTCGGCAAGTTGCGGGCATACTCCGCGGTGGACTTCGACCGGAACCAAGGGGAGCAACGCACATGATGGTCGTGACGACGAACGACATCCCGGGCTGGGAGATCCAGCGGGTCTGCGGCGAGGTGTTCGGCCTGACCGTGCGCTCCCGCAACGCCTTCTCGCAGATGGGGGCCGGCCTCAAGTCGATGTTCGGCGGCGAGCTGCAGGGCATGACCAAAAACCTGTCCGAGAGCCGCAACGAGGTCATGGGGCGCATGCTCGAGCACGCCCGCGCGAAGGGCGGCAACGCGGTCATCGGCATGCGCTTCGACACCTCGGAGATGGGCGACGTCTGGACCGAGCTCTGCGCCTACGGCACCGCCGTCGTCGCCATCCCCGTCTCGGACGCCGCCAAGCAGACCGCCCAGGCGCTCGGCTACGGCCAGACCGGCGGTTCGCCGGCGACGCCCGAGCCGGTGCAGGGGATGCCGCAGCAGGGCTACGGCCAGCAACCGGCCTACCCGCAGCAGGGCTACCCCCTGCAGCAGGGTTATGGACCACAGCAGGGGTATCCGCAGCAGTAGCGATGCCAGGCGCTCACTAGGCTGAACTCGGACGTCGACCGACCCGAGGAGTCACGGTGAGTTCTGCGCAGGAGTACCGCATCGAGAAGGATTCGATGGGCGACGTGCGAGTCCCGGCCGCCGCGAAGTGGCGGGCCCAGACCCAGCGGGCCGTCGAGAACTTCCCGATCTCCGGACGCCCGATCGAGCGCGAGCTCATCGCCGCGCTCGCCGCGATCAAGGGCGCGTCGGCGTCGATCCGCGGCGGCAACGGCGCGCTCGACCCGGCCAAGGCCGAGGCCATCGCCGCGGCCGCGACCGAGGTCGCCCGTGGCGACTGGGACGCCGAGTTCCCGATCGACGTCTTCCAGACCGGCTCGGGCACGTCGTCGAACATGAACGCCAACGAGGTGCTCGCCTCGCTCGCCGCCGAGCGGCTCGGCTCGGCGGTCCATCCGAACGACGACGTCAACGACCCGTTCTCGTCCAACGACCAGTTCCCGGCGGCCATCCACATCGCCGCGACGAACGCGATCTCGGGCGACCTGATCCCGGCGCTGAGTCACCTCGCCGAGGCCCTCGAGGCGAAGGCCACCGAGTTCGCGACGGTCGTGAAATCCGGCCGCACCCACCTGATGGACGCCACCCCGGTCACCCTCGGCCAGGAGTTCGCCGGCTACGCCGCGCAGGTCCGCTACGGCGTCGACCGGCTGCAGGGCGTGCTCCCGCGGGTCGGCGAGCTACCGCTGGGCGGCACCGCCGTCGGCACCGGCATCAACGCCCCGGCCGGGCTCGCCGGCGAGGTCATCGCCAAGCTGGCGACCGACCTCGGCCTGCCGCTCACCGAGGCCCGCGACCACTTCGAGGCGCAGGGCTCGCGCGACGCGCTCGTCGAGGCCAGCGGCGTGCTGCGCACCATCGCGGTCGGCCTGAACAAGATCAGCAACGACATCCGCTGGATGGGGTCGGGCCCGCGCACCGGGCTGACCGAGGTGTTCCTGCCGGACCTTCAGCCCGGTTCGTCGATCATGCCCGGGAAGGTCAACCCGGTGCTGTGCGAGGCGGTGTGCCAGGTCGTGGCGCAAGTCGTCGGCAACGACGCCGCGGTGGCCTGGGGCGGCGCGGCCGGCAACTTCGAACTCAACGTGATGCTGCCGGTGATCGCCCGCAACCTGCTCGAGTCGGTCCGGCTGCTCGCCAACGTCACCCGCGTCTTCGCCGACCGCTGCGTGTCCGGCATCGAGGCCAACGAGGAGCGCTGCCGCGAGTACGCCGAATCCTCGCC
>NZ_DASYFV010000043.1:0-10611 GCF_036000465.1 Jatrophihabitans sp.
GTCCGACGACGAGATCAAGGCCGAGCTGGCCGCGGAGTCGCCGTACGACGAGTGGCTGCACGCCGGCGTCATGCACCTCGACGCGCTGCCGGAGCGCGAGCACATCGTGCACACGCACGAGAGCGTCCTGCGTCGTCAGCAGACCTTCGGCTACACCGCGGAGGACCTGCGCATCCTGCTGACGCCGATGGCGAAGTCAGGTGCCGAGGCGCTCGGCTCGATGGGCACCGACACCCCGATCGCCGTGCTGTCCTCGCGCCCGCGGCTGCTCTTCGACTACTTCACGCAGCTCTTCGCCCAGGTGACGAACCCGCCGCTCGACGCGATCCGCGAGGAGCTCGTCACCTCGCTGTCCGGCGGCATCGGCCCGGAGCAGAACCTGCTGACGCCCGGCCCGGCGTCGTGCCGCCAGATCGTCATCCCGCGGCCGGTCATCGACAACGACGAGCTGGCCAAGATCTGGCACATCAACGCCGACGGCGACATGCCCGGCTTCCGCTGCCAGCTGATCGACGGCCGCTTCCGCGTGCACGGCGGGGGAGAGGCCCTGGCGGCCGCGCTCGAGCGGGTGCGACGGGAGTGCTCGCAGGCCGTCGAGGCGGGCGCGCGGATCCTGATCCTGTCCGACCGCGACTGCGACGCCGACCACGCGCCGATCCCGTCGCTGCTGCTCACCTCGGCGGTGCACCAGCACCTGATCCGCACCGGGCAGCGCACCCAGGTCGGGCTCATCGCCGAGACCGGTGAGGCCCGCGAGGTGCACCACATCGCGCTGCTGCTCGGCTACGGCGCGGCCGCGGTGAACCCCTACCTCGCCTTCGAGACGATCGACGACATGGTCGCCGCCGGCAGCATCAGCGGGGTCACCGCCGAGAAGGGCATCCACAACTTCGTCAAGGCGCTCAGCAAGGGCGTGCTCAAGGTGATGTCCAAGATGGGCATCTCGACGATCCAGTCCTACACCGGCGCGCAGGTGTTCGAGGCATTCGGTCTCGCGCAGTCCCTCGTCGACGAGTACTTCGGCGGCACGCCGTCCCGGCTCGGTGGCGTCGGCCTCGACGTGCTGGCCGAGGAGGCCGCGGCGCGGCACACGTCGGCCTACCCGCTGATCGAGACGTCACGCGCGCACCGCGGCCTCGACGTGGGTGGTGAGTACCAGTGGCGGCGCGAGGGCGAGCTGCACCTGTTCAACCCCGAGACCGTCTTCCTGCTGCAGCACTCGACGCGCTCGCGGCGCTTCGAGGTGTTCAAGGAGTACACCGACAAGGTGCAGGAGTTGAATCGCGCCGGCGGCACGCTGCGCGGGCTGTTCAACTTCAAGGAGGGTGCCCGTCCGGCCGTCCCGATCGACGAGGTCGAGCCGGTCTCGGAGATCGTGAAGCGCTTCGCGACCGGCGCGATGTCCTACGGCTCGATCTCGGCCGAGGCTCACGAGAACCTCGCCATCGCCATGAACCGTCTCGGCGCGCGTTCGAACTGCGGCGAGGGTGGCGAGGACGCGCGTCGCTTCACGCCGGACGAGAACGGTGACGACCGGCGCTCCAAGATCAAGCAGGTCGCGTCCGGCCGCTTCGGCGTGACGAGCCACTACCTCGTCAACGCCGACGACATCCAGATCAAGGTGGCGCAGGGCGGCAAGCCCGGCGTGGGCGGCCAGCTGCCCGGCTTCAAGGTCTACCCGTGGATCGCGCGCACCCGGCACTCGACGCCGGGCGTCGGCCTGATCTCGCCGCCGCCGCATCACGACATCTACTCGATCGAGGATCTCGCCCAGCTGATCCACGACCTCAAGAACGCCAACTCGCAGGCCCGGGTGCACGTCAAGCTGGTCTCCGAGGCCGGCGTCGGCACCGTCGCGGCCGGCGTGTCGAAGGCGCACGCCGACGTCGTGCTCATCTCCGGGCACGACGGCGGCACCGGCGCGGCCCCGCTGACCTCGCTCAAGCACGCCGGCCTGCCCTGGGAGCTCGGCCTGGCCGACACCCACCAGACGCTGCTGCTCAACGGCCTGCGCGACCGCATCACCGTGCAGGTCGACGGCGCCATGAAGAGCGGGCGCGACGTCGTCGTCGCGGCGCTGCTCGGCGCCGAGGAGTTCGGCTTCGCCACCGCGCCGCTGATCGTGTCGGGCTGCATCATGATGCGGGTCTGCCACCTGGACACCTGCCCGGTCGGCGTCGCCACCCAGAACCCGATCCTGCGGCAGCGGTTCAGCGGCAAGCCCGAGTTCGTCGTCACCTTCTTCGAGTACATCGCCGAGCAGGTGCGCGAGATCCTGGCCTCGCTCGGCTTCCGCTCGATCGACGAGGCCGTCGGCCAGACCGACATGCTCGAGATGTCCGACGCGATCGACCACTGGAAGGCGGCCGGTCTCGACCTCACCCCGATCCTGCGCACCCCGGAGAACCCGTACGAGCAGTCGCTGCACCGCTCGCGCGAGCAGGACCACGGCCTGGACGCCGCGCTCGACAACACGCTCATCCAGCTGTGCGAGGGGGCGCTGCTCGACGCGGCGCCGGTCAGGCTCGAACTGCCGGTGCGCAACGTCAACCGCACGGTCGGCACGATGCTCGGCTCGCTGGTGACCCGCCGCTACGGCGCCGAGGGGCTGCCCGAGGGCACCATCGACGTCACGTTCCGCGGCTCGGGCGGCCAGTCGTTCGGCGCGTTCGTGCCGCACGGCATGACGCTGCGCCTGTTCGGCGACACCAACGACTACGCCGGCAAGGGCCTGTCCGGCGGCATCCTCGCGGTGCGGCCCGACGAGAGGGCGCCGTTCGTCGCCGAGGACAACGTCATCGCCGGCAACGTGATCGCCTACGGCGCCACCGAGGGGCAGATCTACCTCCGCGGTGTGGTCGGCGAGCGCTTCTGCGTCCGCAACTCCGGCGCGACGGTCGTGGCCGAGGGCGTGGGCGACCACGCGCTCGAATACATGACCGGCGGCACGGCCGTGATCCTCGGCCGCACCGGACGCAACATCGGGGCCGGCATGTCGGGCGGCTACGCCTACGTGCTCGATCTCGACCGGGCCGAGGTGAACCCGGAACTCGTCGAGATCGAGGCGGTGTCGCAGGCCGAGAGCGAGCGACTGCGCGGCATCGTCGAGGCCCACGTCGGCTACACCGACTCGGTGGTCGGCCGGGCGCTGCTCAGCGACTGGGCGAGCTCGATCGAGCGGTTCAGCGCCATCGTCCCGCGCGACTTCAAGCGCGTGCTCGAGGCGACAGCGCGGGCCGAGGAGGCCGGCGAGGACGTCGACGAGGCGGTCATGGCGGCGGCAAAGAGCTGAGCTCGCACAGCGCGGGCCTCGGAAGCCCTACGCTGGTGGATGTGATTCGGCATGCCAAGATCGTCTGCACGCTCGGCCCGGCCACCGATACCCCCGAGCGCGCTCGGGCGCTCGTCGAGGCCGGGATGGACGTCGCCCGGCTGAACTTCAGCCACGGCGAGCACTCCGAGCACGGGCGCCGGTTCCACGAGGTGCGCCAGGCCGCGACGGCGGCCGGGCGCAACGTGGCGGTGCTGGCCGACCTGCAGGGACCCAAGATCCGACTCGGCCGCTTCGGCGACGGTCCCGTCACCTGGGCGACCGGCGAGCGGGTGCGCATCACGGTCGAGGACTGCGTCGGCACCCACGACCGCGTCTCGACCACCTACAAGAACCTGGCCGGCGACGTGCGCCCGGGCGACCGCCTGCTCGTCGACGACGGCAACGTGGCGCTGATCGCGGTCGACGTCGAGAACGGCACGGACGTCGTCTGCGACGTCACCGAAGGTGGCGTGGTCAGCGACAACAAGGGCCTGTCGCTGCCCGGCGTCGACGTCAGCGTCCCGGCCATGTCGGACAAGGACGCCGCCGACCTCGAGTTCGCGCTGCGCCTCGGCGTCGACTACATCGCGCTGTCGTTCGTGCGCAACCCCGAGGACGTCAAGCTCGTCCACAAGGTCATGGACGAGGTCGGCGTGCACCGCCCGGTCATCGCGAAGCTGGAGAAGCCCGAGGCGGTCGACCGGCTCGAGGAGATCGTGCTGGCCTTCGACGGCATGATGGTCGCCCGCGGTGACCTCGGCGTCGAGATGCCGCTCGAGATCGTCCCGGTGGTGCAGAAGCGGGCCGTGCAGATCTGCCGCGACAACGCGAAGCCGGTCATCGTCGCGACGCAGATGCTCGAGTCGATGATCACCCACTCGCGCCCCACCCGGGCCGAGGCCTCCGACGTCGCCAACGCGGTCATCGACGGCGCCGACGCGGTGATGCTGTCGGGGGAGACGAGCGTCGGCAAGTTCCCGGTGCAGGCCGTCGCCACCATGAGCCGCATCATCACCTCGGTCGAGGCGTCCGGCACCGGCGTGCGCGGACTGCAGCACAACCCGCGCACCTCGGGCGGTGCGCTGGTGAAGGCGGCCAAGGACATCGGCGACGCGCTCGGCGCGGTCGCGCTGGTGGCGTTCACGCAGACGGGCGACACCGCCCGCCGGCTGTCCCGGTTGCAGCCCTCGCAGCGGCTGCTGGTGTTCACGCCGGTCGAGACGGTGCAGCGGCAGATGGCGCTGCTGTGGGGCGCCGAGGCGCACCTGGTCTGGATGGTCAAGACGACTGACGACATGGTGCGCCAGGTCGACTCGGCCCTGCTCAACCGCGGCGTCTGCCACCCGAACGATCTGGTGATCGTCGTGGCCGGCACGCCGCCGGCGACGCCGGGCGCCACCAACACGATCCGCGTGCACCACATCGGAGACGTCCTGCGCCATGGCTGATCCGGTGACGAGCAACGCCGCCGACCAGAGCAGGAGACCCAGCGCGACCGGGCAGGAGGCCGTCGACGGTCTGGTGCGTCTGCTCGACCTCGAGCGCATCGAGGAGGACATCTTCCGCGGCCTCAGCCCGGACATCCGCTCCCAGCGCGTGTTCGGCGGGCAGGTCGCCGGCCAGGCGCTCGTGGCGGCCGGGCGCACCGTCGACCCCGACCGGCAGGTGCACTCGCTGCACAGCTACTTCATCCGGCCGGGGGACCCGAGCATCCCGATCGTCTACGAGGTCGACCGGGTGCGCGACGGCCGCTCGTTCAGCACCCGCCGGGTGCTGGCGGTGCAGCACGGCCGCGCGATCTTCACGCTGTCGGCATCCTTCCAGCTCGTCCAGGACGGCATCGACCATCAGGAGTCGCCGCCGGACGTGCCGGCGCCGGACACCCTGCCCACCTTCCAGGAGCGGTACATCACGAGCGAGAAGGCGCGGGCCTTCTACGAGGGACGTCCGCGCCCGATCGACCTGCGTTACATCGACGACCCACCGTGGGAGCGGCACCGGAACGGCCCGCGCGAGGGCGGCATCAGCCGGGTCTGGATGAAGGCCGACGGCGTGCTGCCCGACGACCCGCTGCTGCACCTGTGCGTGCTCACCTTCGCCTCCGACATGACGCTGCTCGACGCGGTGCTCGCCCGGCAGGGGCTGGCCCACAACTACGACGACATCAACATGGCCTCGCTCGATCACGCCATGTGGTTCGAGCGGCCGTTCCGGGCCGACGAGTGGTTGCTGTACGCGATGCAGTCGCCCTCGGCCTCGGGTGGGCGCGGGCTCGCGACCGGGCGGTTCTTCACCGAGAGCGGCCGCCAGGTGTGCAGCGTCGTGCAGGAAGGCATGATCCGCGTCGGCGGACGTGCCTAACCGGCCGCCGCCCGCAAAGCCTGCCATGCGGCGGCGACGTGCTCGTGCCTCGTCGACACCGCACCGATCGCGAGGCGCAGTACGGTCGCACCGTCGAGGACGGTGTGGGTGAGGAACAGCGCGCCGGACGCGTTCACCCGGTTCATGAGCTCGAGGGTGGCCTCGTTGCCGGCGGTGAGCCGGAAGGTCACGAGCGCCAGCGGGTGCGGGGCGACGAGCTCGAACCGCTCGTCGGCGGCGACCCAGGAGGCGAACTCCTGGGCCAGCGCGACGTGGCCGCGGATGTGGTCGCGCAGCCCCTCGGCGCCGTACCAGCGCAGCACGGCCCAGAGCTTGAGCGCGCGGAAGCGGCGGCCGAGCGGCACCTGCCAGTCGCGGTAGTCGATGACGGCCCCGGAATCGGACGCGGCGTTGCGCAGGTACTCGGGCAGGATCGACAGCGCGCCGACGAGCGCGGCGCGGTCGGCCACCCAGAAGGTGTCGCAGTCGAAGTTGGTGAGCAGCCACTTGTGCGGGTTGGTGGCGTAGGAGTCGACCGATCCGACGCCGGCGTTGATCCAGCGGAACTCGGGGGCGACGGCGGCGACCCCGGCCCAGGCGGCGTCGACGTGGATCCAGGCGCCGGCGTCGTGCGCGAGGTCGGCGAGCGCCCCGACCGGGTCGATCGCGCCGGTGCCGGTGGCCCCGACGGAGGCGACGACGAGGGTGGGGGTGAGCCCGGCGGCGACGTCGGCGGCGACGAGTTCGCGCAGGTGCTCGGGACGCGCGGCGTGGGTCGTCGGGTCGACGTCGATCTTGCGCAGCGCGTCGGCCCCGAGCCCGGCGATCCGGCAGGCCTTTTCGATGGAAGAGTGCGACTGGCCCGATGTGTAGACGGTGTAGCCGCCGGCGGCGACACCGTCACGTTCGGTGCGCCCGCCGCTGACGCGGTGCAGCGCGGCGAGCAGCGCGCAGAGCACGGCGTCGGACGCGCTGTGCTGGATGACGCCGCCGCCCGCCGTGCCCGAGCGGAAGCGATCGGGCAGGTCGAGCAGCTGCGCGAGCCAGTCGAGCACGTGCGTCTCGAGCTCGGTCGCGGCCGGGGAGGTGGACCACAACATCCCCTGCACGCCCAGGCCCGAGGCCAGCAGGTCACCGAGCATCGCCGGCCCGCTCGAGTTGCCCGGGAAGTAGGCGAAGAACGACGGGTGCTGCCAGTGCGTGATGCCCGGCATGATGATCGAATCCACATCGCGCAGCACCGCCTCGAACGGCTCGCCCTGCTCGGGCGGCTCGGGCGGCAGCGCGGCGCGGATGTCACCCGGCGCGACCTGCGACAGCACCGGGTACCGCTCGACGTTCTGCTGGTACTCGGCGATCCAGTCGACGACCGCGTGGCCGTAGCGTCGGAACTCCTCCGGTGTCATGTGCCCCGTCACGTCAGGCAGTCTGCCCGATCACCGCTTCGGGCCGATGCGCGCGTCCATGGCCGCGACCGCCGAGCGGCGGGCGACGGAGATGCTGGTCGGCCGGTTGAACCGCCAGGCCACGCCGGCGAGGTCGAGCGCCTCACCCATGATCGCGAGGATGTCGCTCGAGGTGTTGCTGAAGAAGTAGCGCGGGTAGCTATAGGTCTTTCCGTTCACCACGACCCGGTTGATCGCCCGGCAGCCGTCGGAGTGGACGAGCCCGCGGATGAGCGGCCACGGATCGGCGACCATGAGCTCGCGCTGCCAGCCGGCCAGCACGATCGGCCGCTCGTGCTTGCGCCCCGGCCCGTGCTGCGGGAGCAGGCACGGCCAGTGCTTCCAGTAGCTGTACCGGTCGCTGCAGCCGACGCACTGGACGTGGCCCGGAAGGTTGCCACTGAGGTCCAGCAGCGCCGCGTCAACCTCAGCCGCGATCGTCGGGTAGTCGTCGGCGCACGCGATCCGCAGCTTCGGCACGCGGGCAGATGTCACGAGGTAACCGTCGCCCAGGTACTGACCGAGGAGATAGCCGTAGGTTGCCGGCTCAGGGCATGGAACGCCCGCACACAGCCAGCATCGGCCGGGGCGATGCGCGAGGTCGTCAGCCGGCAACCGTGACCACCTGTGGACGGTCTGGACAGCGAGGCCGAGCTCGGCGGCGACGCGCCGGAGGCTCTGGCCGTCGGCAAGCCGGCGCCGCACCTCGAGTCGGATCTCCAGGCTGTGCACGCCGTGATCATCACGGACGGTGCCGACACTTCTCGCCGCGTGGTGCCCCCGGTGGGAGTCGAACCCACACTGAACGGGTTTTGAATCCGCGTCCTCTGCCAGTTGGGATACAGGGGCCAACCGCTGCTGTCGAAGATTCATCCTATCGGGGGAGGCTCGTCGGCAATTCGGCGCGCCGGGGGCGTCACATAGGTGAAATGTCTATCGGTCTAGGCTGATGACTCGCTCGTTCACCGTCGAACTCGAGAGGTCCGCCCGTGGCTGCCGCCCCCGCCGATCCGTCGGAGACGCAGCCGCTCCGGGTGCTCATCGCCGAGGACGAGGCGCTGATCCGACTCGATCTGCGCGAGATGCTCGAGGAGGAGGGCTTCACCGTCGTCGGTGAGGCCGCCGACGGCGAGCAGGCCGTCGCCCTGGCGACCGAGCTGACCCCCGATCTCGTCATCTGCGACGTCAAGATGCCCAAGATGGACGGCATCGCCGCCGCGGCCCAGATCACCGACGCCCGCATCGCTCCCGTCGTGATGCTGACGGCGTTCAGCCAGCGCGATCTCATCGAACGCGCGCGGGACGCCGGCGCGATGGCCTACCTCGTGAAGCCGTTCCAGAAGCGCGATCTGCTGCCCGCGATCGAGATGGCCACCTCGCGTTTCGCCGAGATCCGGGCCCTCGAGGCCGAGGTCACGGGGCTCCGCGAGCGGCTCGAGGCGCGCAAGCTGATCGAGCGGGCGAAGGGCGCGCTGATGACCGCGCACGGCCTGAGCGAGCCCGAGGCATTCCGGTGGATCCAGCGCGCCGCGATGGACAACCGCACGTCGATGCGCGCCGTCGCCGAGCTCGTTCTCAGCGGCGACACGGATCCGAAACCGACGACCGCCGAATAGCGGCCAAGATCGGTCCCGCCTTGGGTGGAGATTTGGTCACGACCACGTATCGGCCCGTTTGGCTGGTACCGCACGCCCCCTAATTGGGCTAACGTCCCGCCAACCGGCGTGATGCCGGATGTCCCACGAAGCCCTCACAGGAGGCTCAGCAGTGCGATCTCGTGCAATGACCACCATCGCGGTGTTTGCGACCGCGGGCGCCATGGCGCTCACCGGCTGCTCCAGCAGCGGCAAGAGCACCGGCGGCGGCCTCGGCGGCGGAAGCTCCACGCCCGCCACCGGCGGCAGCAGCACCGGCAGCGCTCCGGCAGCCACCGGCAAGACCTACACGATCGGTTTCGAAGGCCCGCTCTCCGGCGCCAACGCCCAGCTCGGCATCAACGAGCTCTACGGCGCGCAGATCGCGGTCGACGACGCCAACAAGGACAGCTCGCTCGGCTTCAAGGTCAAGCTGATCCAGTCCGACGACGAGGGTGACCCGGCGAAGTCGCCGGCCGCCGCCACAGCGCTCGTGTCCAACCCCGACGTCATCGCCGAGGTCGGCCCGAGCTTCTCGGGCAGCACCCTGGCCGTCGGCAAGATCTACTCGGCCGCCAACATGGCGTTCGTGACCCCGTCCGCGTCGAAGGGCACCTTGCAGACGCAGGGGTTCAAGACGTTCTTCCGGGTCATCCCGAACGACTTCGTCGAGGCCCCGGCCGGCGCCGACTTCCTGAAGCGCCACGGCACGAAGAACATGTTCGTGCTCCAGGACCTCAGCCCGTACGGCCAGGGTGTCGGTGACTCGGTCAAGGCCCAGGCCCAGAAGGACGGCATCAAGGTCACCGAGCAGGGTCTCGACGGCACCACCACCAAGAACTACGGCCCGATCGCGCAGACGATCGCCAACTCCGGTGCCGACACCCTGTTCTACGCGGGTTACGACGCGCAGGCCGCCCTGCTTGCCAAGGCGCTCGTCGCCGCCGGCTTCAAGGGCACCACGATCGGTGGCAACGGCATCAAGTCGTCGGTCTTCACCAAGGACTCGGGTTCGGCCGGCAACGGCTGGTATATGACCTGCGGTTGCGCCGACGCCACCACGCTGCCGGCGGCCAAGCAGTTCGTCACCGAGTACCAGGCGAAGTACCACACCCCGCCGTCGACGTACTCGCCCGAGGCCTACGACGCCACCAACCTGGTGATCGCGGCGATCAAGGCGGCCGGGGCCAACCCGACCCGCCAGTCGGTCGCCGAGCAGGTCGCGAAGTCCGACTTCAAGGGCCTCACCGCCACGATCAAGTTCCAGTCCAACGGTGACCTCGACCCGGCCGGTCAGGTCGTGAACCTGTACCGCCAGGTAAACGGTGTCATCAAGGTGCTGGGCACCAACATCAAGACCCAGAGCTAGGCAAGACCGTTCGAGGTGGGACGGGTCGGCGACGCCGGCCCGTCCCATTCGATTGCGCTAGGCCGTCGTCCGGGGACCGACCGGCGTTGATGAGGAGCACTTGACCGTGGCGTCACAGAACTGGTTCGAACAGCTTCCGCAGAATCTCGTGATCGGCTTGCAGCAGGGGTCGCTCTACGCGCTCGTCGCGCTCGGCTACACCCTCGTCTACGGCGTGCTGCAGCTCATCAACTTCGCACACAGCGAAGTGTTCATGTCAGGCGCGTTCGGCAGCTATCTCGTCGTGAACGGCATCATCGGCAACCGACATCTGAGCGGCGTGGCGATACCGCTCACGCTGATCGCGGGGGCGCTCAGCGGCGCTCTCACCGGCGCGGCCATCGCCTGGCTGCTCGAGAAGGTGGCGTACAAGACGCTGCGGCAACGAGGTGCGCCGAAGTTGGCGTTCCTCATCAGCGCCATCGGCGCGTCGTTCTTCCTGTCCAACCT
>NZ_DASYFV010000044.1:0-210618 GCF_036000465.1 Jatrophihabitans sp.
GCGGACGAACGACGCCGGCGCGCTGCCGTGGAAGAAATCGGGGAACTGGTCCAGGTCGACGAGCTGGTCGTCGGCCGCGAACATGCGCCTCAGGGGGTGGCTGTCGACGATCTCGCCCGACCCCTCCATCAGGAAGATGCGGTTCGTGGCGACCATCGCGGTCTCGGGGTTGCGATCGAGGAAGCTCGCCACGCGCGCGAAGTACTCGGCCTCGAGGATGTCGTCCGGGTCGGGCAGGGTGATCCACTCGCCCCGCGCGTGCTGGAGGCCGAGGTTGCGTGCGGCACCCTGCCCGGCGTTCGCCTGGGTCAGCACCCGCACGACGCCGGGGCGCCGCTCGGCCCACTGCTCGAGCATGACCAGCGTGTCGTCGGTCGACCCGTCGTCGACCATCACCACCTCGATGTCGTCGAGGCCGTGGGTCTGCGCCTCGATCGAGTCGATGAAGTCCTGCAGGTAACGGCCCACGTTGTAGGCCGCGGTGACGATCGAGAACCGCGGCGCGCGCTCGCCCCCGGTCACCGAGTCGGCCCGGTTGCACCGGGAACCGGCGAATCGGGCGACCGTCGACTGATCGCGTACGGTCGGCAAGTCATAGACATGAGTATCGGCCAATCCAGCGGGCGGGTCTGCACAAAGGGTCCAACATATCCTTAGCCCCACCTGCGCCGACGCCGGCCACGACCGAAGGGGAACCCGTGATGGAGCGTGAGGCTGCGACCGCTGTCGAGACGACGGAACCGGTGAAGCCGAGCATGCCGGCCGTGTTCCGGGCCGGTTCGGTCACGCACGCGGAGGCCCTCGCCTGGTTCGCGAGGCGCAAGGCCGGGTATGTCCGCCTCGCCGAAGCAGTCGCCCCGTACGTCGACCCCACCGGGATGATCATCGATGTCGGCGCGAACGTCGGCTACTTCACCAAGATCCTGGGCGAGACCCTGGGGCTCACCGGCACGACGCACCTGTTCGAACCGGTTCCCAACCTCGCGGCCCTGTGCCGCGTCACGACGGCCGACCTGCCGTTCGAGACCGTGGTGCACGAGTACGGCCTGAGCGACGAGGACGCCGAGATCGAGATCTTCACCGACGTGTCGGGCAATCTCGGCTGGAACACCATCATCGCCGAACGGGCCGCCGGCATGACCGCGAACAAGATCCGGGTGCGCAAGTTCGTGCCCGAGGAACTCGGCGCGACCCCGGCTTTCGTCAAGATCGACGTCGAGGGCGCCGAGTCGAAGGTGCTCGGCGGCATGCTCGACGCCTTCGAGCAGTGGAGCCCGCGCCCGCCGGTGCTGTGCGAGATCGGCTGGGGCCAGGCCCACCCGCACTGGCAGGCGGAGCTCGCCGTCTTCACCCGCATGCTCGATCTCGGCTACCGGGTCTACGACATCGACGGTCGGGCGCTCGACCTCGCCCGCCTGACGAGGACGACCGACGTTCTCTTCCTCCCTCAGGAGGTCGAGCCGGTTCGCAGGACTGCGGGCTCGGTGACCCGACCCCACGGCGACGACGGTGCGATCTGGGTCCACAAGATCGGGCCCTACAGCGACGAGCGGGGCAACTCGATCGAGTACAACGGCCCCCGCGACCTCGACTGCAAGGTGAAGTTCCTCGGTCGCAACAACCGTCTCGTCCTCGGCAATCACGCCCATCTCGCTCAGACGGTGATCACCTTCGACTGCGACAACGGATTCGTCACCATCGGCGGCACCCGCGACAGCAATCCCGCCTTCCGGTCCAAGATCCGCGTCGGGCAGGACGCGCAGGTGCGCATCGGCAACGACGTGTCCTCGACCACCCCGTGCGCGATCTCGGCCGCCGAGGGCGCGGTCGTCCGCATCGGCAACGACGTCATGTTCGCCTCGGACAACGCGGTGCGAGCCGACGACGGCCATCCCATCTTCGATGTGCGTACCGGTAAGCGGGTGAACCCCTCGCGATCCATAACGATCGGAAACCACGTCTGGCTCGGCGCGGGCGCCGCGGTGCTCGGCGGCGCGAAGGTCGGCGACGGCTCGGTCATCGGCTACGCCGGCGTGGTCACCCGCAACATCCCGAACAACTGCATCGCAGTCGGCGTGCCGGCCCGGGTGGTGCGCCGCCACACCGCCTGGGAGCGTCCCCACCTGACCCTGTCGAAGCCGTACTACAAGGACGACAGCTCGACCGTCGCGCGCAGTCCCTACTGGCACCTGACGACCGATGACGGTCAGGCTCTCAGACGCGCACTCCGTCTCACCCCGGCGAACGTGCGTCACGGCCTGCGGCGCCGGGCCGGGACGCTGAAGGCCCGGTTGGCTGCGGCCCGGAAGGGCTGAATTACCGCCCGCTTAGAGGGGCACCCCGACTTCCGGCCCGTCTCGATACCATCGGGTGGCCCGGACGTGGCTCCCGCCGCGTGCCCCGAACCCAGTGAGGCTGGATCTCCGCGTGGCCAGTACGACCGCACCCGCCCGGTCCGCGGCCCCGACCGCCCCCGCCGTGACGATCCTGCGACCCGACATCCAGGGTCTGCGGGCGGTCGCGGTGTCGATGGTCCTCGTCTACCACCTGTTCCCGCACCGCTTCACCGGCGGCTTCACCGGCGTCGACGTCTTCTTCGTCATCTCCGGCTTCCTCATCACCTCGCACCTGCTGGCCCACCCGCCGGCCTCGGCCCGCGACCTCGCCACGTTCTGGTCGCGCCGCATCCGCCGCCTGCTGCCGGCGGCCTCGCTGGTGCTGCTGGCCACGCTCGCCGCGTCGCGACTGGTCGCGCCCGACACGCAGTGGGCCAACACCGCCGCGCAGGCCAAGGCCGCCGCGCTCTACATCGTCAACTGGCGGCTGGCCAACGATTCCGTCGACTACCTGGCCGCGGCGGCCGCGCCGTCACCGGTGCAGCACTTCTGGTCGCTGTCGGTCGAGGAGCAGTTCTACATCGGCTGGCCGATCCTCATCCTGATCCTCGTGGCCCTCGCCGCGTGGCGCCGCTGGAAGCTCATCCCGACCGTCACCATCGGCCTCACGATCGCCGTCGGCCTGTCGCTCTACTACTCGATCCACGAGACGATCACCGATCCGGCCCGGGCCTATTTCGTGACTCCGACCCGGGTCTGGGAGCTCGGCATCGGCGGCCTGCTCGCCGCCGCGCTGTCCCGCCGCGCCCTCGGCCGCCAGAAGGTTTCCGAGGCCGTGCCGCTGCCGGTCGGGGCCCGCGTCGTCCTCGCCTGGCTCGGGTTGGCCGCGATCCTGCTGACCGGCCTCACCTATACCGGCGCCACGCCGTTCCCGGGCTGGAAGGCCCTCGTCCCGACTCTCGGGACGGCCGCGGTGATCGCCGCCTGCGCGCCCGGCAGTGGCTGGTCCCCCGTTCGCGTGCTGAAGATCCGGCCGGTGCAGTGGCTCGGCGACATCTCCTACTCCGTCTACCTGTGGCACTGGCCGATGATCGTCCTGGTCCCCTACGTCAGCGGCGACCACCTCGGCCGGCTCGACAAGGCCGTCATCGTCCTGCTGTCCCTGATCCTCGCCGATCTCACCCGCCGCTTCGTCGAGGACCGCTTCCGCGCCGGTTCGTGGGGGCGTCCCCTGTTCAAGCCGTTCGTGCTCGGGGCGACGCTGATGGCTCTCGTCGCCGGCTGCGCGACGGCCCAGGTCGTCGAGGTCAAGCACCGGGAGACGGCGGCGAAGTCCGCGCTCGCGAAGGCCAGGACCCAGCCCTGCTTCGGCGCGGCGTCGTTCGACGCGCCCGCCCGCTGCCCGGAGAAGACGACCGGCGCCCTGACACCCACCCCGCTCCAGGCGGCGACGGACAAGTCCGACGCGTACCACAAGACCGACGGCCACGACTGCTTCGCCTTCATCCCGGCGTTCGCCGTCCGCACCTGCACGTTCGGCGACCCGAAGGCCAAGACCTCGGTGGCGCTCGTCGGCAACTCGCACGCCGGTCAGTGGCTGCCCGCGCTCGAGACGCTGGCCGCGCAGAACCACTGGCGCATCACCACCTACCTCGCCTCGCAGTGCGCCTTCGCGACCACGCGGCAAAATTTCGCCACCCCGGAGTTCGCCACCAATTGCGTCGACTGGGGTGCGAGCGTCGCGAAGCGACTCCTCACCGGGCACTACAACCTGGTCGTGATGACCAACCGCGTCTCGGTCAGCGCCGAGGGCAGGTCGCTGGCGCAGAGCTGGCCGCTGTACGCGCAGGGCTATCGGCACTACCTCGCCCAGCTCAGCGCGGCGCACATCCCGGTCGTCGGCATCCGTGACACCCCGGCCCCGAGCCAGCCGCTCATCCCCGACTGCCTGGCCGCGCACACCGACGACTACTCGCAGTGCAACGGCACCCGGGCCAAGTGGCTGCCACGCGAGCCGCTGGTCGAAGCCATCGCCGCCGTGCACGATCCGCACATCGTGCTGGCCGACCTGATCGGCCACATCTGCGGGCCGGTCGTGTGCCCGGCCGTCGCCGGCGGCGTGCCGGTCTACTTCGACGGTTCGCACATGACCGCCACCTACGCCCGCACCCTCGCGCCCTACCTCGGCGCGGTCGTCCGCAAGGTGCTCGCCGCCGCCTGATCGGTAGCGTGACGGTCATGGCCGAGCCGACGACCCCACCCGCCGACGTCAAGGACTGGACGTGGGCGATCACCGAACCGTGCCCCGACTGCGGATTCGATCCGGCGTCGGTGACGCCCGGTCAGGTGCCGGCGCTGACCCGCCGCCATGCGACGTCGGTGCGCGCGGCGGTGCTGGGACCCGGCGCCACCACCCGGGCCCGGGCCGACGTCTGGTCGCCGCTGGAGTACGGCTGCCACGTCCGTGACGTTTGCCTGCTCTTCGCCCAGCGTCTCGACCTCATGCTCACCGAGGACGACCCGCGATTCGCCAACTGGGACCAGGACGAGACGGCGCTCGAGGCGAAGTACTGGACGCAGGACCCGACCGCTGTCGCCGACCAGCTGGCCGCCGCGGCCGACTCGATCGCGAGCGCGTTCGCGACCGTCGAGGATGGACAGTGGTCGCGCCCGGGTCGGCGCAGCAACGGGTCGGTGTTCACCGTCGACACGTTCGCCCGCTACTTCCTGCACGACCTCGCGCACCACGCCTGGGACGTGCGGGCATGAGACTCCGCCTCGCCGCCGCCGGGCTCGCGCTTCTCGCCGTCGCGGGCTGCTCCGGATCGGGCGCACCGAGGAAGTCGTCGGTGGCCCCGCCGAGTTCCGCGAGCCCCCTCGCCACCGCCACGGCCCGGCCCGGCACGCCGGTCGCCCCCGCGGTGCTCGCCGCGCAGCTGCAGACCGCGGTCGCGACCGTGCGCTCGGCCCGCCTGCGCCTGGACCTCACCCTCGCCGGTGAGGCCGTGTCCGGCACCGGCGCCGAAACGCTGACCCGCGGCCGGCTGGACACCCTCACCGCCACCGAGAAGCTGCCTTCGCTCGGCGTCATCACGGTCGTCGTGGTCGGTGACACCACCTACGCCCGGCTGCCGGCCGCGCTGCTGAAGACCGACAAGCCGTGGGTGCGGGTGTCGGCCACGAGCACCAACGCGGCCGTGCGCCAGCTCGCCTCGACGATCGCCATCGCGAAGTCGTCGGCATCGCTGTCCAGCGTCAGCGGCTTCGCCGCTGCGGCGATCTCGCTCAACCGAGTCGGGCCGACCCGGGTCGGCGGGGTGGCCGCCACCGACTACTCGATGGTGATCGCGCCCGACAAGCTGCCCCGGGACTTCCCGGGCCGCGCCGATCTCGTCGCCACCGGCCTCACCGCCGTGCCGGTGCAACTGGCTCTCGACGCGAAGTCCCGCCCCGTCCGCGTCGCCATCACCGCGAGCGTCAGCGGCCAGTCGGTCGACACGACGCTCGCTCTGAGCCACTTCGACGAGCCGGTCACGATCACCGCGCCGCCGGCGGCTTCGGTCAGCTCGATCTGAGGCGTGATCCACAGGGTTCGTTACGAAGGCTGACGAACTGGTACTTATGTGACATGACCTCCCGACGCACTGCCCTGATCGTCCTGCCCGCCGCCCTCGCGCTCGCAGCCTGCGCCTCCTCGACCGCTCCGGGGAGGGGCACCGTCGGCTCGGCCGGGTCGTCGAACCCGGCGGCGCCCTCGTCCGGCGGCGCCACCCCGACCACCGCGACCGACCTCGGCACGGCCCTGCGCGCGGGCATGCAGACGGTCCGGTCCGCCCACCTCACCCTCGAGGTCGGCGTGGGCGGCCAGACGATCAACGGCCAGGGTGACGAGCAGGTCGACAACGGCAAGCTGTCCAACCTGCAGCTCAGCGAGACGCTGCCCGGCGCCGGGGAACTCGGCGTGGTCATCGTCGGCGACAAGACCTACGTGAAGCTGCCGCCCGCGATTCGCCACGGCAGCGGCAAGCCGTGGACGCTCGTCACGGCCGACAGCACCAACCCGGTCATCCAGCAGATGGCGGCGTCGATCGCCTCCGCCCGCTCGTCGGCCTCGCTCGACACGATCAAGGACTTCGCGCAGGCCGCCTCCTCGGTCACGGTCAAGGGCGCGGCGACCGTGGCCGGCGCCGACACGACCCACTACTCGATGGTGGTCGACACGGGCAAGCTGCCCTCGACCTTCCCCGGCATCGACGCTCTGAAGAAGACGGGTCTGACCCGCATCCCGGTCGAGCTCTACGTCGACCACCAGGGCCGGCCGGTCGAGGTCGACGAGAACGTCACCGTGCAGGGCCAGACGGTCACCACGAAGATCACCGTCACGCGCTACAACCAGCCCGTCACGATCACGGCACCGCCCGCCGACCAGGTCAGCTCGGGCTGATCCCGACGGGCATCACCACGCACCCGGCAGACTGAACGGGTGCATGCCGCCCTCGACATCCTCGCGCTGGTTGCCGTCGTCGGATTCGTCGCCGGGTTCGCCCGGCGGCTCGGCTGGTCCGAACCGCTCGTCCTGGTGGCGGTGGGCGTCGGGCTGTCGTTCGTGCCGAACTTCCTCGAGATCGAACTGACGCCCGACCTCGTCCTGATCGGGCTGCTGCCGCCGCTGCTCTACGCCGCGGCGATCCGCACCAGCCTGATCGACTTCCGGGCCAACCGGCGGGCGATCCTGCTGCTGTCGGTCGGCCTGGTGGCCTTCTCGACGGTCGCGGTCGGGCTCGTGTCGTGGTGGGTCGTCCCTGGGGCCAGCCTCGCCGCCGGGTTCGCGCTGGGCGCGGTCGTCGCTCCGCCGGACGCCGTCGCCGCCACCACGGTCGCCCGCCGGGTCGGCATGCCCCGGCGCATCGTGTCGATCCTCGAGGGCGAGAGCCTGGTCAACGACGCCACTGCCCTGGTCGCGCTGAACACCGCCATCGCCGCGATCACCGCCTCGGTCACCGTCGCGCACGTCGCCTGGAGCTTCGTCGTCGCCGCGGGCGGCGGTGTGGTGGTCGGGCTGGCCGCCGCGTTCGTCCTCGCCCAGATCCGCAAGCGCATCAACGACAGCGTCCTCGACACGACGCTGTCGTTCGCGGCGCCCTACGTCGCCTTCCTGCCCGCCGAGGAGATCCACGCCTCCGGCGTGCTGGCCGTCGTGGTGTGCGGGCTGCTGCTCGGTCACAAGGCGCCGATCCTGCAGACGGCCGGCTCGCGCATCGCCGAGAACATCAACTGGCGCACCGTGCAGTTTCTGCTCGAGAACGCAGTCTTCCTGCTCATCGGCCTGCAGCTGCGCCGGCTGCTCAGCAGCGTCGCCGACGAGCACCTGGCCGTGGCTCGCGTGGCCTGGCCCTGCCTGGTGGTGCTGGCCGTGACGATCCTGGCCCGCGTCGTCTGGATGATCGCCGTGGTCGGCACCATGAAGGCGCTGCGGTTGCAGGTGTGGAGCTGGCAGGTCAGCACCGTCGTCTCGTGGGCCGGCATGCGCGGCGTCGTCACCCTGGCCGCCGTCTTCCTGCTGCCGGTGGAGACACCGGCGCGGGCGCTGCTCGCGCTCGCCGCGTTCACCGTCGTGGCCGGCACGCTGCTCGTCCAGGGGCTGACCCTGCCTTGGCTCGTGCGCCGGCTGAACCTGCCGGCGCCCGACGCCGCCGAGGACGCGCTGCAGTCGGCCGGGCTCGTCACCGACGCGGCCAAGGCCGGGCTCGCCGTGCTGGAGGAGATCCGCACCGAGAGCGACCCCGAAGAGGTGCTCGAGCAGCTGCGCGAGCGGGCCAACCGGCGCAGCAACCAGATCTGGGAGCAGCTCGGCCGCTCCCAGGACGAGCTCGAACCCCCGGCGGCCGCGTACCGACGGCTGCGGCTGCAGATGCTTTCGGCCGAGCGCGGCTCGATCCTCGAGGCGCGCGGTCGGGGCGTGTACGACGACGAGGTGCTGCGCAGCGCGCTCACCGCGATCGACCTCGAGGAGTCCCTGCTCGACCGCATCGAGGACGCCGCCGCCCGGGTCGACGACGAGCTGGTCACCTCGGAGCGGCGCGCCGGCGACTGCGAGCACCTGCAGAAGGCGCCGCGACAGATGCGGGCGAACACGCCGGACGGCTGCGAGCAGTGCCTGCGCGACGGCACCCGGTGGGTGCACCTGCGGCTGTGCCTCTCGTGCGGTCACGTCGGCTGCTGCGACTCCTCGGTCGGCAAGCACGCCGAGGGGCATTTCCACGAGACCGGCCACCCGGTCATGCGCTCGATCGAGCCGGGCGAGGCCTGGCGCTGGTGCTACGTGGACGAGCTGCTGGGCTGAGGTCGGCTCAGCGCCGGACGGCGGCCAGCAGGGCGGTGTAGGACGCGACGAGGGCGGTGCGCTCGTGGTCGAGGAGCGGGTCGCCGTCGCGGCAACCGGCGGCGACCCACTCGTCGGAGTGGCGCATGGCCAGCACCCGCTGGGCCGCGGCCTCGGCAAGGGGTTCGCGAGGCGTGTCGTAGACATAGGCGTAGAGGTCGACCAGGGCCTCGGCGAGCTGATCCTCCGACGCGCGGTTCTCGCGCTGCCGCTCACGGTGCACGCGCCACCACTCGACCTCGAGCGCCGCGGCCCGGGTCGGGTCGAGGCGCAGCGACGACTGCGCCGACACCAGCGCGTAGAAGCGGCGCATGAGCGCGCGCGCCTTCTCGGGGTGGTTGTCGGGATACGGCGCCCAGGCCTGGTTCGCCCGCAGCACCCACCAGGCGCCCTGCAGCGTGCGCGGGCGGTTCATCCCGAACCCGAGCCGCACCATCCGCACGGCCGACGTCAGCACACCGCGCCAGTCACGCCGGTAGTACGCCACCCAGGCGTCGAACTCGGCCCCACCGAGCCGGATCGGATCGAAGTCCCGTGGGCCGCTCACGACCGCCATGCTCCCACCCCGTTGGCCGCCGGTCCGCCGGCCGGTATCCATCCGGTCCGGGCGTCGTTGTAGCTGGCAAGAACCGGTGCCGGCCGGTCGCAGCAGGAGGTAGTCCCATGTCGTACGCGATGGCCCACGAGCTCACGTCCATCCACCGCCGTCCCCGTCCGGGGCCGGGCCCCGCGACCTACCGCGTGGCCCCTCCCGTGACCGAGGGCTACGCGCCGTGGGTCACCATCCTCGAGCCGGCCGAGACCGCCGGAGAGTTGCGCTGGGCGACCGGGCCCGACGGCGTGCTGCTGCCGGTCCGCGACGCGGGGAGCGCCGACGCCGGCCGCGCCATTCGCCGGCGGCTGGCGGCGCTCGTCCGCCGCTGACCGCTCACGCGGACAGAAGCAGGGGCAGGGCCACCCGGCGTCAGTCGCGAGCGACGGCCCCTGGCACGTCGAGCCACACGTACATGTCACCCTCGATGCGGGGCGCCGACCCCAGCGCCCGAGTGAAGATGAGACGGACGTCGTCGGCGAACTTGGCGTTCGGGTCCACCAGGGCGACGGTCACGTGGTAGGTGCGGCAGAAGGTACGGACGTCGGCGATCGCCGACGCGCTCATCGGCGGCCGGCCCGGGTGGTCCGCGGTCCCGCTGAGCAGGATGGCACTGATGTCGGGCGGCGCGGGCGGCCGGATCCGGTAGGTGCTCACGCCGTTCGGGGCGGGCACGAACGCTTCGCCGCCGAAGATGCGGAAACGCATCTTCGACTCGACCTGCCACACCATCGGTACGTTCGCAGGCGCGCGGTCGTAGGGAAACGTCAGTGCGAGCGCGTCTTGGGGTACCCGCTTCACCGCTGAGGTCGTGAAGAAGGAGGGCACCCTGACGACCCCCGTGGGCAGCGGCACCGTGGGGACGAGGAAGGCCAGGGAAACGACCGTCACCGCCAGCAACCCGGCCGCGCGCGCGTCCGGCCGACGCCGGTGCCCGCCGCCGTCGGCGCTCTGGCGACGCGAGACCCACGCGATGTCCAGGCCGACGGCGAGCACGATCGCGGCGGCGGTCTGCACGTAGAGCGACAGCCGCGCCGGTTCGAGGTTCTCGAGGATGGGCACCTTCGTGAAGATCCGGAACGGCATCTGGCTCAGCACGGTGTGGCCACGCACCTTGAGCGTGCTGCCCAGCCCCAGCACGAATGCCACCACGCCGACGACGAACGCAGCGCGCAGGAGCAGCGATCGGCGGCCCCTGAAGGCAAGCACCAGGAGCAGCACGACGAGAGCGAGGCCGAGGTAGAACCCGTTCTCCTCGATGCTCCGGTTGGTGAAGCGGTCCCCGACGACGGCCAGGCGGGCCGGCGTGAGGAACTGTGCGCGCGTGCCGACGACCGGGGCCAGCAGGTCACCACTGAACGGGGCGAGCGACTCAGCCGAGTGAATGGCCCCGACCGGTCGGTACGGTCCCGCCAGCAGCAGGTACGCCGGGACCCCGGCGACGAGGAAGAACGCGCCGATCGCCGTCACGACCCCGCGCCACAGCACGCCGAACCGGTCGAGGACCTCTCGCGGGCGCGACAGTCCGATGACGACCAGCCCGAGAACGACCGCGAGGGCAACGGTCATCACGATCTCGGGCGAGATCAGGAACTCGGCCGCAGCGACCAGGCCTATGACCGCGCCGGCTCGCCACGGGTTCGCGCGCCGCGACACCAGCCAGTCGTCGACGAGCGGGATGAACACCGGCAGGAGCGGCAGGAAGGTCAGGAACAGATGTCGGTGGGCGTGCCCGATCATGTAGGGCGAGAACCCGAACAGCAGGCCGCCGAAGTACGCGGCGGGCAGCCACGAGGTGTAGCGCCGCAGCACCGCGAACATCGAGAACGCCGACAGCGCGAGCGCGAGCCGCAGCATGAAGTTGTACGCCGCGACCGGGCCCAGGGTCGTCGTGATCGGCAACGCCAGCACGCCGAGCAGCGGGAACGACGTGTTGAGCGCCAGGTTGGCCCCGGTCGGCGCGATCATGAAGTGCGTGATGAACGGGTTGTGCCCGTGGACCACGGCGAATCGCATCCAGTCGAGGAACCACACCTCCTGGACCGGATCACCGCACACGCAGTCGACGAGGTGGTGTTGGTCGAACGGGCCGACCGGCCAGTAGGCCAGGAAGCTCAGGAGGAGGTAGCTCAGCCCGGCGAGACCGAGCACGAGAGAGGAGCGGCGACGGAGGCGCGACCGCGGGGTAGGACCGATCGGATCAGCGTCGTCGCGGCCGGATTCGGGCGGCGCCCCGCTGGGGTCCGAGCCTTCCGCCGTGAGGTCCTGAGTGGAGAGTGGCGACGAATCGGACGGCGTGGACGGCATGAGGTTAGATCCGAACGGGTGTGCGGGAAACCGACCCGACGGCAGCAGATGCACGAGTCACAGCGGTCACGCCGGGTAACGTAACACCCCTGCTCGGCCCCTCACTCGTAGCGCCGGGGCCCCGGAAATCTGATCACGAAGGCGGTTCGGTGGAGAGTACGCAAGGGGTCGGCTGTCGGTGCACGACGACCGACGTCACGGTCATCATCCCGTGCCACAACGAGGCCGCCGCGATCGGCGGCGTCGTCGACGGGTTCCTGGCGGCGTTGCCCACGGCGCGGATCATCGTCGCGGACAACCTGTGCACCGACGACACGGCCGCCATCGCGCGGGCCAGGGGCGCTGAGGTCATCGCCGTCCCGTTGGCCGGCAAGGGTCGAGCGGTGCGTCGGCTGTTCGAGGTGTGCACGTCGGAAGTCGTGATCATGACCGACGGCGACGCCACCTACGACCCGTCGGTCGCGGCCGAGCTGATCCACCTCGTCGTGTGCGAGGGATTCGACCTGGTCAACGTCAGGCGGATCACGCCGGTCGACGAGGCCGGTGCCGCGTACCGCTCCGGGCACCAGCTCGGCAACCGGGTACTGACCCAGCTGCAGCGCCGCCTGACCGGCGTCCGGCTCGAAGACATCCTGACCGGTTACAAGGCGATGAGCCGGCGCTTCGTCACATCGCTGCCGATCCGCTCGCAGCGCTTCCAGCTCGAGATGGAGATCGCGTCGCACGCGGTCGCGATGGACTTCGCGTACACCGAGATCTCGGCTCCGTACGGCGCCCGGCCCGAGGGGTCGGAGTCCAAGCTGTCGACGTATCGCGACGGCATCTCGATCCTGCGGATGCTGCTGCGGCTCTATCGCGATCTGCACCCGTTCAACGCCTTCTCGGCCCTGGCGGCGCCGTGGCTGTTGCTCAGCATCGCGCTCGTCATCCGTCCGGTGAACGAGTACTTCCGTCGCGGCGAGGTCACCACCTTCCCCAGCCTCATCGCCGGGGTGGCGTCGTTCGTCGTCTTCATGCTGCTGCTCACGTCGGGTTGGCTGCTGGAACGGACCCGCACGCTCCGCCGGGACCTGCTCATCGTGGCCGCGAACGACCTGGAGCGGCAGATCGCCCTGATCCCCGGCGCCCGGCAATCTCGCGGCTGACCTGAGCCGACCCGCGGCCGGTCAGTCGTCGGCGCTCCGGACGGCGCCGGCACCGCCGGCGACGCGTTCTTGAGAGCTCGGTGCGCCGGACTGCGGGACTGTCCCGATTCACAGCTACGGTCTGCCTGTGTCTGAACTGACCGAGGAGAAACCGGACGCACGTCTACGCCCGATGCTTGCGCTCGGGCCACCGGCAGCCGTCGTCGTCCTGGCCAATCTCGTCTGCTGGCTGTCGGCGGCGCGTCACGGTTTCGATTTCTTCCACTCCGGCACCTGGGTGCGCTTCGACTCGCTGCTCTACGAAGACATCTCGCGCCACGGCTACAACCTCTTCTCGTGCGCCCGGATCCACCGGTACACGCCCGCCGATTACTGCGGCAACGCCGGCTGGTTCCCCGGGTACCCGACGCTCCTGTGGGTCGGTGAGCGCCTGGGCCTGAGCGCTCCGGCGACCGGGGTCGTCGTGTCCGTCGGCTTCGAATTCGGCCTGCTCCTCGTGCTCTGGAACGGCTTCCTCAGGCACGGCCGCGACCGTGCGGCTGCCCTGATGGCGCTGGCCACTGCCGGGTTCTTCTTCGGCCAGGTGTACCAGCGCGCAGTGTTCCCGATCTCCATGGAGATCTTCTTCCTGCTCCTCACGGTGTGGTTCGCGCAGCGTCGGTGGTGGGTGCGCACGGGCCTGGCCGGTGCGGCCGCCGCGTTCACGTATTCGACCGGCTTCCTGCTCATCGCTGCGCTGGGGCTCTGGATCCTGCTCGAGCCTTCGATCGGCCCGTTCCTCGGCAAGGTCAGGGCGGCGATCGTGGCCTGCGGGCTGACGCTCGTCGGCTACCTCGCCGTCCTGACGGTGCAGCGGATCGGCACCGGAACCTGGAGCGCCTTCTTCAAGATCCAGAAGAAGTACGGCTACTCCGGGCTGCATCTGCCGACCTCGAAGCTGGCGGTGACGCTGCGACCGTTGTTCGCGCAGGGGCTCGGACGTCATCAGGTGGCGGCCCTGCAGACCCTGCTCGTCGCCGTCCTGTGCGTCGGTCTGGCCGGTTGGGCCCTGTGGCAGCGGCGAAACCTCGAACCGCTCGACCGGTTGGTGCTCACCACCGTGCTGGTGTTCTGGCTGTTCCCGCTCAGTCTCGGGGCCGACGTTCACCTCTACCGCAGTGAGGCGCTGCTGCTTCCCTCGGTGTTGCTGACGCGCAAGCTACCGCGCGCCGTGCAGGCGGTGGCGCTCGGCGGGCTGGTCGTACTGAGCTACGTCATGAGCGCGCTGTACTTCCAGCGGGTTCTGATCTGAACCGCCGCCTGGCATGACGAAAGGGGCGGTCCCTCTCGGGACCGCCCCTTCGTTGTGTTCAGGTACTGCTGATCCAGCGCGGGATCAGAAGTCCATGTCACCGCCGGGCATGCCGCCACCGGCCGCCGCGGACGCCTTCTCCGGCTTGTCGGCAACGACGCACTCGGTGGTCAGGAAGAGCGCGGCGATGGACGCGGCGTTCTGCAGCGCCGAGCGGGTGACCTTGGTCGGCTCGACGATGCCCTCCTTGAACATGTCGACGTACTCGCCGTTGGAGGCGTTCAGGCCCCAACCGGGCTTCAGGCCCAGCACCTTCTCCGAGACGACGCCGCCCTCGAGGCCGGCGTTGATGGCGATCTGCTTCAGCGGGGCGAGCAGCGCGACCTTGACGATATTCGCACCGGTGGCCTCGTCGCCCGTGAGCTCCAGCTTCTCGAACGCCGTGACGGTCGCGTTGGCCAGAGCCACGCCACCACCCGGGAGCAGGCCCTCCTCGACGGCCGCCTTCGCGTTGCGAACGGCGTCCTCGATGCGGTGCTTGCGCTCCTTGAGCTCGACCTCGGTGGCCGCGCCGACCTTGATGACCGCGACGCCGCCGGCCAGCTTCGCCAGCCGCTCCTGCAGCTTCTCGCGGTCGTAGTCGGAGTCGGACTTGTCGATCTCGGCGCGGATCTGGTTGACGCGACCCTGGATCTGGTCGGCGTCACCGGCACCCTCGACGATCGTCGTCTCGTCCTTGGTGGTGGTGAACTTGCGCGCGCGGCCGAGCAGCTCCAGGCCGGCGGTCTCGAGCTTGAGACCGACGGTGTCGCTGATGACCTCGCCACCGGTGAGGATGGCGATGTCGGCGAGCATGGCCTTGCGGCGGTCGCCGAAGCCCGGAGCCTTGACGGCGACGGACTTGAACGTGCCGCGGATCTTGTTCACGACCAGGGTCGCGAGGGCCTCGCCCTCGACGTCCTCGGCGATGATGGCCAGCGGCTTGCCGGTCTGCATGACCTTCTCGAGCAGCGGCAGCATGTCCTTGACGTTGGAGATCTTGCCCTCGTGGATGAGGATGTACGGGTCCTCGAGGTCGGTCTCCATGCGCTCGGCGTCGGTGACGAAGTACGCCGACAGGTGACCCTTGTCGAAGCGCATGCCCTCGGTGAGCTCGAGCTCGAGGCCGAAGGTGTTGCTCTCCTCGACGGTGATGACACCTTCCTTGCCGACCTTGTCCATGGCCTCGGCGATGATCTCGCCGACCGTGGTGTCAGCCGCGGAGATGGACGCGGTGGCCGCGATCTGCTCCTTGGTCTCGACGTCCTTGGCCTGGTTGCCCAGCACCTCGGAGACGGACGCGACGGCGGCCTCGATGCCGCGCTTGAGCGCCATCGGGTTCGCGCCGGCCGCGACGTTGCGCAGGCCCTCGCGCACGAGCGCCTGGGCGAGCACGGTGGCCGTGGTGGTGCCGTCACCCGCGACGTCGTCGGTCTTCTTGGCGACCTCCTTGACGAGCTCGGCGCCGATCTTCTCGTACGGCTCCTCGAGCTCGATCTCCTTGGCGATGGAGACACCGTCGTTGGTGATCGTGGGGGCGCCCCACTTCTTCTCCAGCACGACATTGCGGCCCTTCGGGCCGAGCGTCACCTTCACTGCGTCGGCGAGCTGGTTCATGCCGCGCTCGAGGCCGCGACGGGCCTCCTCGTCGAACGCGATCAACTTTGCCATTCGGCTTTCGTCCCTTCACTGAACATGCCTGTGATCCGGCCGGCGGTGCCCGCGACGGACGGCGGCTCACTGGAGCGCCTCACCTCAGGCCAGCTGGCACTCAGGCTAGCCGAGTGCTAATTCAGGTTTAGCACTCGCCCCGGTCGAGTGCAAGAATTCGGGCCGCCCGCGGCCCGCCCGATCCGCCTACGCTGGGCCGATGGCGCAGCTGACGCAGGTCGCGAGATTCGCCGCCGGCCTGTACCGGCAGAAGGCGGTGACCGCCTATCACGGCTACGCCCGGCACGACCCGATGGCGCTGCTTCAGCTGGGGCCGGCCCGCGACAACCCCTACCCGATCTACGAGCGGCTGCGCGCCGAGGGCCCGATCAGCCGGACCCGGCTCGGCAACTGGGTCAGCACGAGCCATCCCGTGTGCAACCGGGTGCTGCGCGACCGCCACTTCGGCGTCCGCCCGGAGGGCCCGGTCGAGGACGACGGTTTCGGACTGTCCTTCCTCGAGCTCAACCCGCCCGATCACACCCGGCTGCGCCGCCTGGCCACGCCCGCGTTCAGCCCGAAGCAGATGGCCGGCTACCGCGAGCGCATCGAGAAGACGGTGCACCAGCTGATCGACGACCTGCCCGACGGCCCCTTCGACCTGGTTCCCGCGTTCGCCGCGCCGCTGCCCATCGCGGTGATCACCGACCTGCTCGGCATCCCGAACGCGCACGCCGACGACTTCGCCGTGTGGGGCGCGACCATCGGCAGCGCGCTCGACGGCGTGAAGTCGCTGCGCCACGCCCGCGAGCTGATGGCGGCGAACGCGTCGCTGGCCGCGCTGTTCGAGCAGCTGTTCGAGCTGCGCCGCCGCGACCCGGCCGACGATGTCATCAGCAGCGTCGTCGCGGCCGAGGGCGAGCGCATCTCCGGCGCCGAGATGGTGCCGCTGTGCACGCTGCTGCTCATCGCCGGGTTCGAGACGACGGTGAACCTGATCAGCAACGGCGTGCTGGCTCTGCTCGACCACCCGGACGAGTGGGCCGCGCTCGGCGCCGACCCGTCGCTCGCCGCGAACACGGTCGAGGGGGTGCTGCGCTTCGACCCGCCGGTGCAGCGCACCGCGCGCGTCGCGCTGGCCGACGTCGAGGTCGGAGGTGTGACGGTGCGGCGCGGCCAGTTCGTGGCGACGCTGATCGGCGGGGCCAACCGCGACCCGTCCGTCTACGCCGAGCCGGGCCGCTTCGACATCACCCGCTCGCTGCCGGTCGAGCACCTCGCGTTCTCCAGCGGCATCCACTACTGCCTCGGCCAACCGCTGGCCCGGCTCGAGGCGACGATCGCGTTCCGGGTGCTCGCCGAGCGGCGGCCCGGCCTGCGCCGCGCGGGGCGGGTCGTGCGGCGCAACGCCGCGACCATCCGCGGGCCGCTGCACCTGCCGCTCGCGGATTAAGGGCAGAACGGCCCGGACCGCGTTGTCCGGGCCGCCCTTGTCCTTGGCGGTTCGTCTCGGTCAGCCGACGATGCGCACGCCGTCCGCCTGCGGGCCCTTCGGGCCCTGGACGACCTCGAACTCCACCCGCTGGTTCTCCTCGAGGGACTTGTAGCCTTCGGACTGGATCGCCGAGTAGTGGACGAAGACGTCCTGCCCCCCGTCGACGGCGATGAAGCCGAAGCCCTTCTCGTTGTTGAACCACTTCACGGTGCCCTGTGCCACGTGCACTCCTTGCTAGGGGCCGGTCCGGTCCCGCACCGCGCGGGGCCGGGGTCTTCGTTCCACTGGTCCCCGCTTCACGTGGGCACGCTCCGCGATAACACTCGTCACTTCGACCGGGGCGGACGCTACACGGCTGATTGAGGGTTTTCCAGGGCCGTCCAACCCGCGACTTCGGCCCGTCTTCCCTCGATCTTCCGGGGGATTTTGATCGTGTCGCGAACGAATACGAAGATCGTCACGTCCGGCCGTAGACGAGGGTCGTGCCGCCCTTGGTCAGGGTGAGGTGGCTGCCGGCGAGCGACCATACGATCGTGCCGGCGAAGAAGTCCGAGATCACGGTCGCCCGGGTGCACGGGTCCGCGCCGGTGCCCGTCGGCGCGCAGCCGGCGAGGGTCGAGCCCAGTCCGGTCAGCGTGATGGTGTTCGCGCCGATCGCGACCGGCCTGCCGTCGGGCACGCTGTGGAAGTTCACGCCGTCGTCGACGCTCAGCGAGCCGCGCTGGTCGATGGTCAGCTTCAGCTCGGCCTTCGTCGTGTCGAGCGGCTGGCGGAACGTCGGGCTGGTCACCTGGGACAGCAGCCAGGTCGTGCCGAGCAGGACGGACCGCGGTGCCGTCGAAGTCAGCCTGGTGAAAATCAGCTTCGTGCCGGCCTTCGTGATCGTCAGCGTGCCGTCGACGATCGACCAGACGGTGCGTCCGGACAGCGCGTCGTCGACCGCGGCGGTCAGCGTGGGGGCATCCGCCGCCCGCTGGGGGCAGGAGTGCTCCTGCGCGACGCGATTCGAGAACGTGGCCGATCCGCGGCCGAGCCGGACGTTGCCGGTGACGGCCCGACACGGTTCCTCGACGCGGAATCCGCGAACGCCGTCGAAGGTGAGCGTGATGGCCGAGGTGTCCGACGAGCCGGACCCGGAGGACGCGGTGCCGGTGTCCTGCTCGACGCCGGACAGCCCCCAGGTGACCCCGACGAGCTTCGCCGGATCGGTGCTCGTGACGGGCGCGGGCTTCGGCGCATAGGTCAGCTCGCCGACCCCGGCCTTGGTCAGCACCAGCTGCCCGTTGCTGATGGTCCAGCCGACGTCCCCGACGAGGATGCGGTCGATCCGGGCGGTTGACGCCTGGATGTCCGGGCAGCCCATCGCGGTGATGGCGAGGTTTCCGAGTACGAGCTTGCTCGCCTGGATGTCCACCGGTCCGCTGAAGGAGTTGCAGCCGTCGCTACCCGAGACCTTGCCGCCGACGGTGAACTCCAGGAGCGCATCCAGCCCGGGGCCCGCCGGCAGGTTCGCGGTCTGCGGAAGCCCCTCGGTGCCGCTGGGTCGGAGCCGGGTCAGCTGCCAGCTCGTGCCGGCGAGCTCGGACTGACCGGCGGGCTGCGGACTCCCGCTGTCTCGCGTCACCGCGACCCCGATCACGACGGCGGCCGCGACGACGGCCGCGCCGGTGAGCGCGGCGACCCAGGTACGCCGGTGGTGCGGCGGGGCCGGGACGGATCGCTCGATCTCGACCTCGTCGCGATCCGCGGGCGCGAGCGTCGGCACCGGGGTGGCCTCGCGCCAGCGCGCGCCGGCACCGTGCAGACGGGCGTCCATCTGCTCGTCGGTGAACTCAGGCATCGGTGTCTCCCAACAGGGTGCGCAGCCGCCGGCGCGCGTCGAACAGCGTGGACTTCACCGTCCCGACCGAGCAGGCCATCGCGCCCGCGGTCTCGTCGACGGTGAGCCCGACGAAGTAGTGCAGGTGCACGGCGAGCTGCTGCCGCTCGGCCAGCTGCTCGATCGCGCGCTCGAGGTCGATGTCGGCCGCGTGGTCGGTGCTGGCGGCGTCGGGCACGGGCGAGGTGTCGTCGACGACCTTGAGCCGCCGCGCCCGCGAGCGGCGCGCGGCCCGGGCCTGGTCGGCCGTGATCGCGAGCAGCCAGGCCGTCGCCGTCCCGCGCCGCGGGTCGAACTGGTCGCACTTGCGCCACGCCCGGGCGAGCGACTCCTGCACGATGTCGTCCGGGTCGGTCTGGGGCGCGAGGCGGCGCGCCAGTCGGTTCATCGCCGGCAACGAGGGGCGGGCCCACTCGTCGAAGGCGCCCGGGTCGCCGGACAGCTCCGGCTCGGTCTGCACGTCCACACCTTGTCTACGGCCGCCGCCGCGCACAAGGTTGGGTCCCCCGCGCCCCTTCTCCTCGCTGGTGACCCCAAGGCACCGACGCGGTCCGACGCGAGGGGAACCCGATCGTGCTACAGCAGGCCGGCCTCGCGCATGCCCTTGATCGTCGGCTTGATGACGGCGGTCGGGTGCGCGCCCTCGCTGACCGCGTCGACCGTCTTCAGGCCGTCGCCGGTGTTGTAGACGACGGTCTCGATGGAGGTGTCGATGGCGCCGGACTCGACCAGCTTCTTCAGCACGGCGACGGTGACCCCGCCGGCGGTCTCGGCGAAGACGCCGGTGGTGCGGGCCAGCAGGCGGATGCCCTCGCGGATCTCGTCGTCGTCGACCGCGGCCATCGAGCCACCCGACGCGCGGACGGCATCGAGGGCGTACGGGCCGTCGGCCGGGTTGCCGATATTGAGCGATTTCGCGATGCCGGTGGGACGCACCGGCTGCACGACGTCGTCACCCGCGGCGAACGCCGTCGCGATCGGCGCGCACCCGGCCGACTGCGCGCCGTAGATGCGCCAGTCGGACGCCGGCACGAGCCCGGCGGCAACCAGCTCCTTGAACGCCTTGTTGATCTTGGTCAGCATGGACCCGGACGCCATCGGGGCGACGTACTGACCGGGCAGGCGCCAGCCGAGCTGCTCGGCGACCTCGTAGCCCAGCGTCTTCGAGCCCTCGGCGTAGTACGGCCGGATGTTGACGTTGACGAACCCGGTGTTCTCGAACTCGTCGGTCTCGGCGAGCTCGGAGCAGAGCCGGTTCACGTCGTCGTAGGAGCCCTCGATGCCGACGAGCGTGCCGCCGTAGATCGCGGTCTGGGTGATCTTGGCCGACTCGAGGTCGGCCGGGATGAACACGATCGACGGCATCCCGATACGGGCGGCGTGGGCGGCGACGGAGTTCGCCAGGTTTCCGGTCGAGGCGCACGCGATGCGCGAGAACCCGAGCTCGCGCGCGGCCGTGATGGCCACCGACACGACGCGGTCCTTGAACGAGTGCGTCGGGTTGGCCGAGTCGTCCTTGACGTAGAGGGGCGCGGTGAAGCCGAGCTCGTCGGCGAGGCGGTCGGCCCGGATCAGCGGCGTCATGCCGGTGTTCGAGTCGACGCGGGTGGCGGGGTTCTGCCCGACGGGCAGCAGCCCGGCGTAGCGCCACAGCGAGTGCGGGCCGGCCGCGATCTCGTCGTGGGTGACGCGGGCGAGCGCGGCGGCGTCGTAGCCGATCTCGAGCGGACCCCAACACTCCGAGCAGGCGTGCTGGGCCCCGAGCGGGAACTCGGCGCCGCAGTTGCGGCAGACGAGCGCGGACGCGGGCGATGGGACCGTGTGACGGTCGACCAATGCAGTCATTTCCGAGGCCTTCCCCTCATCTTCCCCGCACACAAGATCGTGTACAGGCCGGAGTTGGCACCTGCGGCGAGCGGCCTCGCTGCGTGAAGACGCAGAAAGTAGGTTCGCGCGTGGTTGCCGGGGCTTCGTCGGGCCGGTCCCTCTGCCCCTCTGGATGAGCTGTGCTTGTTCAGTTGTCGCCCCGTGAACGGGACAACCCATGATGACACAGCGGGCCGGGGCCTCTAGCCGAGCGTGAAGTCCGAGGTGAGGACGACCACGATGGGTCCGCTGGGCAGCTCGGCGAACTTCGGCTTGATGCGCTTGATCGCCGGGAACTGTTGCTGGAGCGCCTCGGCGGCGGCCAGCGCCGAACCGTCGGCCGGGTCGTAGTAGGCGCAGGTCGAGACGATGTCGTTGGTCAGGTTGCCGGTGTCGGTGACGCTCCAACCGCCGGCCTCGAACTGCTGGGCCGCCTGCTTCGCCAGCCCGGTGGTCGTCGAGTTGTTCAGGACCACGAGCGGGGTGGCCTTCAACCCGGTGCCGGACGGGGCGGAGGTCGACGCCGAGGGCGACGTCCGGCTCGATGCCGGCGGGGAGCCGACGGACCGGCTGGTGGACCGACTGGTGGACCGCGACGACGGCGCGCTGCTGGTCTTCGCCGCAGAGGACGGGCCCGCCGCGGCCTTGCTGACGGCGCCCTTGGGATGCTGCAGGGCCACGACGGCGACGATCAGGACGACAACACCGAGAACGGCGACCAGAACCCCGGCCAGCCGTTCGCGTTGGCGCCGCCGGGCCTGCTGCCGAGCCAGGCGACCATGCTGCGTGTTCAGTGCTTCAGACCTCGATACCCAGACGACGTGCCGACCGCTGACGCTGCCGGCTTGCCCGCAATCGTCGCAGACGCTTCACCAGCATCGGATCGGCGGCCAGCGCGGCCGGGGTGTCGATCAAGGCGTTCAGCACCTGGTAGTACCGGGTCGCCGACATGTCGAAGAGCTCGCGGATGGCCTGCTCCTTGGCGCCGGCGTACTTCCACCACTGGCGCTCGAAGGCGAGGATCTCGCGGTCGCGACGGTTGAGGCCGTCGCCCGATTCACCGGCGTCGCCCTCAGGCTCCTCGGCAGCGTGCGCGGACTGCATGCTGTGCGCTCCTCCGACGTCCTCGACCAACGCGTCGGGCGCAGCCGACCTCCCCGAAGGAAGGAACGAATGACACCCGTGTGATTCCTGCCGCCATTCAACCACGGCGGAATCCTGTCAAGCGGGTGCGGCGCGCTGTGGATGGGCCGGCGCCCGCCGGCCCGCACTGCACCCCGCTGTCCACAGCCTGCCCGATGCCCCGCCACGAGCGACAGGGGAGGTCCACTCTGTGCCCCATGTCGCTGCTTCCGGACCCCGCCGACCTCCGCGCGATCGCCGATCGCATCGCCGCCCACGCCACCGGCACGCGGTCCCGCGCGCACGCGTTGGGGCGCGCGACGGCCGAGTCGCCGTGGCGCGGCACGGCCGCAGACGTGTTCGGCACCAGCGCGGCCGAGGTGATCGGCGAGCTGCGCCGGGCCGCCGCCCGCCTCGACGACGCCGCCGATGCCCTGCGCCGGCACGCGGACCGGATCGGCGAGGCGTCGGCACTCACGCTGGTCGAGCACGAGATCACGCACGGGGTGCTCAGCGGCGCCGTCGGCGGCGCGCTGTCCCTGCTCGGGCTCTGATGGGCGGCGTCACCGTCGACGGCGGCACCGGCGGCATCACGGCGCACTGCGACGACCTCCGCACGCTGGCCCGCCGGCTCGGCGAGGTCTCGGCCGACACCCTGCACTCGGCCTGGTCGCTGCACGGTTACCTGGCCCAGCCCGTGCTGCTCGAGTCGGCGCTGCTCGACCCGGTCGGCTTCGCCACCTTCGAGGCCGACCTGCTGCTCGCGCTCGACGGGCTGCACGGGCTGACCCCGATCGGCCTGCGCGCGGCCGCTCTGGATCTCGAACTGCGCGCCGCCGCCACGGCCTACGAACTCGCCGACCACCTTGCGTCCGACGCGATCCTCGGCGCGATCGAACTGCCGATCGCCACCCAGGCCGCGAGCCTGGCGCTCGCCCGCACCCGCGATCCCCTGGGGGCGGCCGAGCAGGTCGTCGCGCTCGATCCCGCGCTCGCCGACACGATCATCGACGGCCTCGGCGTGCCCGGGCTCCTGGCGTCCGGCGCCCGCTCGCTGCCCGACGGTCACGGCGTCGCCCGGCCGCTGGGCGCCGACACCGGGGCGAGCACCCCGCCGCGGCGGCTCACCGACGTCGTCGCCGACCTCGACCGGCGCAACGCCGACGGCCACCACGGCGCCGTCGACGTCCGCATCCTGACCCTCGCCGACGGTTCGCGGCGCGCGATCGTCGACATCACCGGCACGAAGTCGTGGTCGCTCGGCCCGACCAGCGACGTCACCAGCCTCACCACGAACGGGCGGGCGCTGGTCGGCCTGCGCACGGCCTACGAGCAGGGCGTGCTCGCCGCGATGCGGGCCGCAGGGGTGCGGCGCACCGACCAGGTGATGCTCGTCGGGCACAGCGAGGGCGGCATGGTCGCGGTCACCACGGCTCGCGACGCCGTCACCAGCGGCGAGTTCGACGTGACCCACGTCGTCACCGCCGGCTCACCGGTCGGCCTCACGGTCGGGCAGGTGCCGAGGCAGGTGCAGGTGCTGGCCCTCGAGAACACCCGCGACGTCGTGCCACACCTCGACGGCCGGGCCAACCCGGACCAGCGCAACGTCACGACCGCCTCGGGGGCGCGCGGCGACGGGACGGTCGGCGGCGACCACAGCGTCCACGACGCCTACCTGCCCCTGGCGGGCGACGTGCAGACGAGCCACGACCGCTCGGTGCACGACTTCCTCACCGGCGCCGACGGCTTCTTCCGGGCGGAAAGGGTGGTGACCCAGACCTACCAGGTGATCCGGACGTACTGATGCACAGCCCGATCACCCCCGGATTGTGCGGCGGCACTGAATCCGACGCCACCCTTGCCTCGGCCCCGCCGGTCCACGACGATCCTGAGCATGCTGGGACTGATGCAGGACCTCCCCCTGACCACCAACTGGATCTTCCGCCGCGCCGAGCAGTACTACGGCAAGAAGGAGATCGTCACCCGGACGGCGAAGGGCATCGAGCGGGCCACGATGTCCGACGTGCTCGACGATTCGCGCAAGATCGCGGGTTACCTCGACAGCGTCGGCATCTCGACCGACGGTCGGGTCGGGACGTTCGCGTGGAACAGCGCGCACCACCTGTCCCTGTACTTCGCCATCCCGGGTTCGGGTCGGGTCATGCACACCCTCAACATCCGCTACTTCGCCGAGCAGCTGATCTACACCGTCGACCACGCCGAGGACGAGGCCGTCTTCGTCGACCGCTCGCTGATGCCACTGTTCAGCAAGTACCTGCCCGAGCTGCACACCGTGAAGCACGTCATCGTCATGGACGACGGCGCCGACACCGAACTGCCCGACGACCCGCGCATCGTCCGGTACGAGGAGGTCGTCGGCGGCGCCGACCCGATCGACTTCCTCGACCGCGTGACGGACGAGCGCCAGGCCGCCGCGATCTGCTACACGACCGGCACCACGGGCAATCCCAAGGGCGTCATGTACTCGCACCGCTCGACGTGGCTGCACTCCAACGCCACGACGACGACGAGCGTCTTCGGCCTGCGCGACTCCGACCGGGTGCTGCCCGTCGTGCCGATGTTCCACGCCAACGCCTGGGGCCTGCCCTACGCGGCCGGGCTGGCCGGCGCCTCGATGATCATGCCCGGGCCCGACCTGTCCCCCGGTGCCGTCATGGAGCTGCTCGAGACCGAGAAGGCCACGGTCACCGCCGGCGTCCCGACCATCTGGATGGGCATGTTGCCGCTGCTCGAGGGCCGCGACCTGTCGAACCTGCGCATGGTGGTCTGCGGCGGCTCGGCCGTGCCGAAGTCGCTCAGCGAGGCCTACAAGGAGAAGATCGGCATCCCGATCACCCAGGCGTGGGGCATGACCGAGACCTCACCGCTCGGCTCGGTGGCGATCGCCCGCGGCGAGACCTTCGACCTGGACGAGGCCGCGAAGGCCGATCTGCGGGCTACGGCCGGCATCGCCCCGCCCGGCGTGGAGCTGCGCATCGTCGACTCCGAGACGCGCGAGGAGCTCCCCTGGGACAACGAGGCCTCCGGCGAGCTCGAGGCCCGCGGCCCGTGGGTCGCGAAGCAGTACTACCGCACCGACGAGCCGGGCGAGCAGTACTCGCCGGACGGCTGGCTGCGCACCGGCGACGTCGCCTGCATCTCCGAGCTCGGCTACGTCCGGCTCGTCGACCGCACGAAGGATCTGGTCAAGTCCGGCGGCGAGTGGATCAGCTCGGTCGATCTGGAGAACCAGATCATGAGCCATCCGAAGATCGCCGAGGCCGCGGTCATCGCCGTGCCCCACCCGAAATGGGCGGAACGTCCGCTCGCCTGCGTCGTCGTCAAGGAGGGCGAGGAGCTCACCCGGGAAGAAGTTCTGGAATTTCTCGCCGAACGGCTCACGAAGTGGCAGGTCCCGGACGATGTTGTCTTCATCGACGAGGTCCCCAAGACGAGCGTCGGCAAGTTCTCGAAGAAGACCCTCCGGGACAAGTTCTCCGAGTACGAGCTGCCGACTGCCTGACCCGCGAACTCCCGGCGTGTCGCAACACGAGCAACACTTGTCACACACGTAACATTGATGGTTTGATCTGTAGCGCCTCCGTCCCCCCGCGGAGGCGGGCTCGCTGCTGACCTGGTAAGCGGCCCCGATGACTCGTGGACTCCCCCGCCCACGCGCCTGACGGGAAGACGCAACATGACCCGTATCCGTTTCCGCCGACCGCGGCACGTGCTGACCCTGCTGCCCTCGTTGCTGTGTGCCGCGCTCGTCGTGGCGCTGGCGGGCGGCGTCGTGACCCCCGCGCCGGCGAGCCGCGCGGCCGCCTTCAGCGCGTGGTCCCCGATCGGCAGGGTGGAGGCGAGCTACTCGGTGCCCGGCGGTGTCCGCTTCATGGGCTGGGATCTCGACCCGAGCAACCCGAGCGTGTCGCTCCGGACCTGGTCGAGCGTCGACGGCCACGCCAACGCGGCCACGCTGGCGAACGGCATTCGCACCGACGTCGCGGCCAGGTACCCCCACGCCGGTCCGCGGCACGGCTTCTCCTGGGTCGCCCCGGTGCCCGAGGGCCAGCACACCGTGTGCCTCTGGGCCCAGAACTTCGGCGCGGGCTCGACCACGAGGCTGGCCTGCGCCTCGAAGAACTTCGACTACGGCCCGACCGGGTCGCTCGACAGCGTCACCACGCCGCCCGGCTCGCTGCACATCACGGGCTGGTCTTTCGATGTCGACGCGCCGGCCGCTCCGGTGGTCGTCGTGATCTCCGTCGATGGTTACTCCTACGTGCTGCCGGCCCAGGTGCGACGGCCCGACCTGGCCCGCCGAGTGCCGGCGAGCGCGGGCACGCAGCACGGTTTCGATGTCACCTACCAGGTCGCACAGGGCGTGCACCGCGTTTGCGTCACAGGCGTCAACGTCGGCTACGGCAGCGACAACGCCCTCGGCTGCAGGACTGTCACCCTCAACGACGACCCGATCGGCAAGGTCGAGGTCCTCGCGCAGCAGGCCGACAAGGTGCGGTTGCGCGGCTGGGCCCTCGACAACGACCAGCCGACGACCGCGGTGCGGCTGTCCCTCGTGATCGACGGCGGCACCCCGCGGGTGATCACCGCCAACCTGTCCCGATCGGATATCGCGGCGGCCCACCCCGGCGCCGGCCCGTACCACGGGTTCGACCAGCTGCTCTCGCTCCGCGAAGGCAGGCACACCATCTGCCTGACTGCGACGAACATCGGATACGGCAGCAACGTGCAGCTGGCCTGCAAGTCGGTCACGCTGAGCTTCACCCCGACCGCCGCGATCACGGGTCTCACCGCGATCCCGAACGGCGCCACCCTGTCGGGTTGGGCCACCGACCCCGACACCTCCTCGCCGATCTCGGTGCGGATCACGATCGACGGCCAGACCCGCGCCACGGTCTACGCCAACGGCGCTGGCAGCACGCAGAACGGTCACAACTTCATCAAGGCGTTCGCGATGACGTCGGGCACCCACACCCTGTGCGCGATCGGCCTGAACGTCCTCTACGGAACCTCGAACTCCACGCCGGCGTGCCGGACGATCACGCTGGCGCTGAGCCCGATCGGCCAGTTCGAGAACCTCGTCCGCGTCGGCAGCGCGACCGACCTGACCGTCACCGGGTGGGCCGTCGACCCGGACACCTCGGCTCCGCTCACCGTCACCTCGACGGTGGACGGCGCGGCCGGCCCGTCCTTCACGGCCGACACCAACCGGCCCGACATCGGCAGCACCTACCCGACGCTCGGCGCGAACCACGGCCTGGCCGTGGTGATCCCGTCCGACACCGGGGAGCACACGGTCTGCCTGACGGCGCGCAACGTCGGCGGCGGCTCGGACCTCGACCTCGGCTGCAAGACGATCAACGCCGTCAACCCGGTCGTGCCGACCGTGCCGCGCAACGTCACGGCGGCGGCCGGTTACGGCTCGGCCACGATCAGCTGGGTCGGCCCGCTGTCCGACGGCGGCGCCCCCTGGACCAAGTTCATCGTGACGGCGAGCCCGGGCGGCCGCTCGGTGGCCGTGCCGGCCACGGCCACTACGGCCACGATCACCGGGCTGACGTCCGGCGCGGCCTACACCTTCTCGGTGCAGGCCGTGAACGTCGCCGGTGCGTCGCCGGCCGGCGTCTCCCCGGCGGTGACCACCCTGACGGGCCCGCCGCCGCAGACGACGCCGGCCCCGGTGTCGACGAGCCGCTACATCCGCAACATCCGCGCGGCGACGAGCACCGAGCTCGCCACGCTGCGGGCCGAGGGCGCGGCCGACGCCACCGCCAACCCGTCGGGCCACAACTACCTGATCCTGCTCGACATCGGCGGTCAGGACCAGTACAACGGCGGCGTCGTGCTGAGCGCGACCACGCGGTTCGTCAGCTACGGCGCGCTGCAGGCGAACCTGCGGGCCTACGTCGACGGCTATCACAGCGCGCAGCGCTCCACCGCGCCGGTGATGATCGCCGTCGGCACCAACAACGACATGAACGTCAGCTACACGGCCGGCCAGCAGTGGGCCAGCCAGGTGGTGGCGCCGCTCGCGAGCTACGCCGCCCGGTACGGGGCGATGCGGGTCGCCGGCGCGAACGACATCGAGCCGGGCTTCCGCGCCACGTACCCGCAGACCCGGTCGTGGCTGTCGGGTTACCTCGCCACCACCGGGGCGCCGTTCGTCTTCAACGGCTCGGCCGACGGCTGTGCCTGGACGGTGACGAACCGCGGCTGCAACAACGGCTGGTCGATGAGCGGGCTGTACACGCTGGCCGCAGGTGCCGCGCCGACCCGCTCGCTCAACCTGCCGCAGATCTACAACTACACGATGGCCGACCAGTGGAAGTACATCTCGCTGACCGGCGTCGTGAACGGCAGCCCGCGGATCAACTTCGGCGGCCCGCTCACCGAGTGGACGGCGTGTGCCCAGAGCGGCGGCTGCGGCAGCATCAGCGGCGTCAATGCGTGGTCGCGCATGTGGAGCAACCTGCAGTCCGACGCCCGGCTCCGGGTGAGCAGCCTGCCGTACGCGACCGACCTGCGGATCGACCGATGACGCGCGCCGCCCGGGCGGCGCGGGTCGTCGGCGCGGCCGGCCTCGTCGCCGCCGTGCTGTCGAGCGCGGCCTGCTCGTCGTCCACCGCTACGTCCGGAACCGGTCGGACGATCTCGACGCCGCCGACGTCGTCGGCCGCCCCTGTCTCGGTGCCGGTCACGTCGGACACCCCGACCCCCACGCCGGTGCCGCCCACGACCACGAGCGCGGCACCGAGCACGACGGCAGCGAGTTCGACCGCGCCGGCGACGGCCGCCGCACCGCCGGTGTCACCGTCGACCTGCCGCAGCGTCGGCGTCCGCGTCATCCAGGGCGGCGCCGAGCGGGGCGCGGAGATCGCCGCCCTGCAGTTCACCAACACGGGCACGTCGTCGTGCCGGCTGGGCGGCTTCCCGACCGTCACGCTGATGCTCGGTGGGCAGGCGGTCGGCTCGCCGTCGCAGCCGAACGGCTCCACCCCGAGGACGCTCACGCTGCAGCCGGGCGACACCGTCGAGAGCCTCATGCGCGACTTCTCCACCTGCCAGGCCCCTCTGTCGGACTCGGCCCGGGTCACCGTGCCGGGCGAGACCACGACGGCCGTGCGCCCGATCCAGCTTCGCGCGTGCACGCTGCGGGTGGGCCCGCTGGGGCCGCCGGCCTGACCCACCGGGCAGGATGGGCGGACGTGACCACCGCCGCCACCCCGACCGCCGTCGCCCGCGGCTCGCACCACCGGATGCTGGTGGCCGCGCTGCTGCTCACCGGGCTGTCGATGCGCACCGCGGTGACGAGCGTCGGCGCCGCGCTCGACGACCTGCAGCGCGGCCTGCACGCCTCGGGCACGGTCGCCGGGCTGATCACCACGCTGCCCGTGGTCTGCTTCGCCGGCATCGGGGCGCTGACCCCGCGCCTCTCCCGCCACCTCGGGGCGCACCGGTTGCTCACCGGGTCGCTCGTGGTGACCACCGTCGGTCTCCTGCTCCGGCCGGAGATGGGCAACTCGGCGGGCTTCGCCGCGCTCAGCGTGCTCGCGCTGGCGGCGGGCGCGGTGAGCAACGTCCTCATGCCGACCCTGGTGAAGCTGCACTTCCCCGAGCGCATCGGCCCGATGACCGCGCTCTACACGACGGCGCTCGCCGTCGGCGTCACCGCCGGTGCCGGGCTCACCGTGCCGATCGGCGACGCGGTCGGCGGGTGGCGCGTCGGCCTCGGCTCGTGGGGCCTGCTGACCGCCGTCGCCGTGCTGCCCTGGCTGCCCACGCTGCGGCGCGATCCCGCCGAGGCGGGGGCCGCGCACGCCGTGCCGATGAGCGCGATGCTGCACAGCCGCACCGCCTGGGCCGTGATGATCTTCTTCGCCGCACAGTCGATGCAGGCCTACATCGCCTTCGGCTGGTTCGCCCGCTTCCTCGTCGGGCACGGCATCTCGCACGCGACGGCCGGGGCGATGGTGGCCGCGCTGTCGGCCGTCGGCATCCCCGTATCGCTCGTCGCCCCGCGCGTCCCGGCCGAGCGCCAGCGCGCGGTGATCACGGCGTTCTGCGGGTGCAACCTGATCGCCTACGTCGGGATGGCGCTCGCGCCCGTCGGCGGGGCGTGGGTCTGGATGGTGCTGGCCGGCATCGGCGGTGGCACCTTCCCGATCGCGCTCACGATCATCGGCCTGCGCGCGCGGGACGCCGGCACGACCGCGTCGCTGTCGGCGTTCTCGCAGTCGCTCGGCTACATCATCGCCGGCAGCGGCCCCCTGCTCTTCGGGGCGCTGTTCGGCGCCACCGGCTCGTGGGCACTGCCGCTCGCCGTGCTGTTCGGGTCGCTGGTCATCACCCAGGTCGCGGCCTGGCCGGCGACGGCGCCGCGCTTCGTCGACGACGAGATGAGGATGTCATGACCGACCCGCTCGAGCGGCGCCGCGAGGACTTCGCCGTGCTGCGGACCCTGCCGCTGCGCTGGTCGGACGACGACGTCTACGGCCACGTCAACAACGTCGTGCACTACTCGCTGTTCGACACCGCGGTCAACGGCTGGCTGCTCGAGGCGTCCGGCGTCGACATCCGCCGCCTGCCCGCGATCGGGGTCGTGGTCGAGACCTCGTGCCGCTACTTCGCCGAGCTGCGCTTCCCCGAGGTCGTGACCGCCGGCCTCGCCCTCGAACGGGTGGGGAACTCGAGCGTCGTCTACCGGCTCGCCCTGTTCGGCGCCGCGCCCACGCCGGCCGCGGTCGGACGTTTCGTGCACGTCTACGTCGACCGCGACACCCGCCGTCCCGTACCGGTGCCGCCCGAGATCCGCGCGGCCCTGGAGACGCTCAGCTCATCGTGATCGCGTCGAGGCGCTCGCGCAGGAAGTCGGCCGACACCACCGGGGGGTAGTCGTTGGCCCGGCCGATCGGCGGCCGCAGCGCGTGCACGACGGTGTCGTGGTCGGCCTCGTAGAAGTAGACGAGGCTGACGAGATCCTCGTCCGGCGCGTCGGCCTGCGGCGGCAGCACCCGGTGCCGGTTCGAGCGCCAGCGGTCGCCGCTCCACCGGGCCAGCAGGTCGCCGGTGTTGACGGTGAACGCGTCCGGATGGAACGGCGCGTCGGCCCAGCCGCCGGACTCGGTCCAGACCTGCAGCCCGCCCTTGCCCGGCTCGCGATCGAGGATCGTGACCGTGCCGAAGTCGGTGTGCGGGCCGATGCGGAACTGGTTGTCCTGCGGCGTGCCGACGACATCCATGGGCGGGTACCAGTTGATGTTCATGGTGTGCGTCGAGTGGCCGGTGTGCCGGGTGAAGAAGTCGTCGGCGAGCCCGAGGGCGACGCCGCACAGGCGCAGCAGGTCGTCGGCCAGCGAGCGCATGCGGGCGAGGTAGTCGACGACCGTCGTCTCGAGTTCGGGCACCTCGATCGGGTAGACGTTCGGCTGGAACCAGTAGGCGTCGATCGCCGCATCACCGGTCGGCCGATCGGCCCCGACCGAGTACGACTCCTTGAGGTCGGGCGGGGTCTCGGTGCCCTCGGCGTACCCGTTGGCCTCGACGCCCGGCGGCAGCCAGCCCCGGCCCGCGACCGTCACCGCGTACTGCTCCTTGACCGAAGACGGCAGGTGGAAGAACCGGCGCGCCGCCGCCCGCACGTCGTTGCGGGCCGAGCGCGGCACACCGTGCCCGGTCACCAGCAGGAAACCGACGCGTTGCAGGGCCTCGTCGACCTGCGCCGCCACCCGCGCGCGGTCGTCCTCCTCGCCGTAGAACCACGGCTCGAGATCGATGATCGGTACGGCGTCAGCCACGGTTCGTCACTCCCCGATGTCCTCGTTCCAGAGCTCCGGACGCGCCGCGATGAAGTCGGTCATCAGCTCGATGCAGCGCGGGTCCTCGAGCAGCACGATCTCGACGCCGTTCTCGGCCAGCCACTCGTGACCGCCGAAGAACGTCTTCGCCTCGCCGATCACGACCCGCGAGATGCCGAACTGGCGCACCAGCCCGCTGCAGTACCAGCACGGCGAGAGCGTGGTGACCATCGTCGTGCCCCGGTAGGTCGGCTGCCGGCCGGCGTTGCGGAAGGCCGCCGTCTCGCCGTGCATCGACGGGTCGTCGTCCTGCACCCGGCGGTTGTGGCCCCGCCCGAGCACCGTGCCGTCGGGCCCGATCAGCGCGCCGCCGATCGGGATGCCGCCCTCGGCGAGCCCGGCCTCGGCCTCGGCCACCGCGACCGCGAGCCATTCGTCGTACCGGCTCACCCGGCATCCACCGCTTCCGGGGCCGCCGACGCGGTCGGGGCCGGCGTCGGCTTGAGCACCGCCCGCAGCACGAGATACAGCAGACCGGTGAGGACGAAGCCGACCTCGAAGGTGATGTCGCCGAAGGCGGGGTGATGGGTCGGGATCGGGCCGACGTACTTCGGGTACTGGTTGGCGAACAGCCAGATCGCGATGCCGCCGCCGATCGCCATCGAGATCGGACCGGCCCAGTTCCGATGCTTCGGGTTCTCGGCCACGGCGATGATCTCGGCCGGATCGCGCCGCGACCAGCGGTCGATGAACACGACCGCGAGCCAGGGGCCGATCCAGTAGGCGATGATCAGCAGGAAGTTCTCGTAGCTCGACGGATCCTTCAGGTAGTGCGCGGCCACGGCATACCCGATCAGGCCGAGGACGACGGCGACGATCGCGCGGGCGACGTGCAGCGGCAGCTTGACGCCGAGCGCCATGAACGACAGCGATCCCGAGTAGATGTTGAGCACGTTGGCGCAGATCGCCCCGAGGAAGATCGCCAGCAAGGTGAGCTTGCCGAGCCAGGTCGGCAGCAGGTCGGTGACGATGGCCGGGCCGATCGTGGTCTTGCCCGCCTGCGCCGGCGTGAGGGTGGTGACCGCGGCCGCCCCGGCGACCTCCAGCACGACGCACGAGATGAAGACGCCGAGCCCGGAGTACAGCGCGACCTTGATCGGCTTCACCGTCGGTTCGAGGTAGCGCGTGTAGTCCGAGGCGTAGGGGTTCCAGCCGGCGGCGTAGCCGAAAGCGGCACCGGTCATGAGCAGGAAACCGCCGAGGGTGGGCGGCGGGAAGTTGACGGTGAACGGCGACACCCCGGGGTGCGACTTGCCGAGCACCCAGACGGCCGCGATCACGAAGATCACGGTCAGGACGGGGAAGGCGTACCGCTCGAACGCGTGCACCAGGTTGTGCCCGAAGTAGGCGATGCCGAGTTGCGCGAGGACGACGATGAGCAGGCACAGCTGGCTCGGCAGGCCGGTGATGAGCACGTGCAGGGCCAGCGCGCCGCTGATGCTGTTCACCGCGAACCAGCCGATGCCCGCGATGATCGCGTTGAGCCCGGCGGGCAGGATGTTACCGAGGAAGCCGAAGCCGGTGCGGCTCAGCACCATCTGGCACAGCCCGTCCTTCGGCCCCCAGGTCGACAGGATGCCCTGCGTGAGGGAGCCGGCGGCCGTGCCGATCGCGATCGCGGCCACCGTCTGCCAGAAGGTCAGGCCCCAGTAGAGGACGCCGAGGATGCCGACCCCGATGGTCGCGAACTCCATGTTCGGCGAGGTCCAGGTCCACAACATCTGCCGCGGTGAGCCGTGGCGCTCGTCGAGCGGGATGACCTCGACGCCGCCGGGCTCGACGGCGGCGATGCGGTCGCCGTAATCACGATTCGGGTCGTCGACCGGGATGAGCGGAGTCGTCGTCATGGGCGACACTCTGGCACCCGTCCGGTGACATCCGCATTACGCCACGCGTAGATCGCCCGGCCGGGCCGCCGTGCGAGGCCATCGGCGGGACGGCATGATGCGCTGATGCCCCGCTGGTACCCCCTCGCCCCCTGCACCGAGTCGTACTTCACCGCCGCGCCGCACGTGTACCGCTTCACCCACGAACTGCCGGTCCCGCCGGCCCGGGTGTGGGAGTCGCTGACCGCGCCGAACAGCGTCGCCGACTGGACCCCGCTGCTGAAATCCGTCGAGTGGACGTCCGACCTCGGCCTGGGCGCGACGCGCACCGTCGTGCTGCCCGGCGGCGCGCTGACGATGCACGAGTACTTCTTCAGGTGGGAGGAGGGCCGGCGCTTCTCCTTCCACGGCACCGAGGCGACGCGTCCCCTGCTGGGCCGGATGGCCGAGGACTACCTGGTCGAGCCGTCCGGGGACGGCACCCGCTTCACCTGGACCTTCGCGCTCGAGGGCACGCGCCGAACCCGCCTGCTGGTCAAGGCACTGAGCCCGGTCAACCGCCTCAACTTCGGGCGGATGGCCGGCGGCTGCCAGCAGTTCTTCGCGACGAGCTGAGTAGCGCTACTCAGGCCCGGCCGCCCCCGCGCAGGCAGGGTCGTCGCCATGACCAACACCACGAAGAACACCACCGCCTACGTCGCCCAGTCGATCGCCTCGTTCGGTATCGCCCTCACCGTCGTCATCGTCGGGGAGGTGAATCTCCCCGTCGCCGGCTGGACCCGCGCCTTCCTCGGGCTCGGCACCGTCTTCCTCGTCAGCTCGTGCTTCACGCTCGCCAAGTGCATCCGCGACCAGCAGGAGACCGAGAGCGTCGTCAGCCGCATCGACCAGGCCCGCATCGAACGGATGATGGCCGAGTTCGACCCCTACCGCGTTCCCACGCCCGGTGACCCGGCCGCGCCGCGGGCCTTCGGTTAGCCTTCGCCGGCTGAGCCTTCGATAGCCTCCGGCCATGTGGGTGCCGCTGCCGGTCGCCGGGGTGCGGCTGTCGCTGTGGCGGGCCGTGGCGGTCTTCCGCATCGTCACCCTCGCGCTCTGCCTGTACCTGATCGTGCGCTGGCAGCCCCTCTACCGGCACCCGTCGGCCGCCCTCGCAACCGGCGGCGCGATGCTCGCGTGGACGGCGCTGGTCGCCTGGCTCGCGCTCGCCGGCCGCGCGCACCGCATCGCCTTCGTGGCCGTCGACGCGCTGGTCACCGCCGGGCTCACCTACGTCACCATCGGCGCCCAGACCGCCGGCCAGCTGCACGGCGGCATGCCGACCCTCACCACGACCTGGGCCGCCGGCCCGGTGATCGAGGCGGCGTTCGTGGCCGGCCCTGTGGGTGGCGTGCTCGCCGGCCTGTTCCAGCTCGCGGCGGCGATGGTCGTGCGTCAGGGCTACGACGGCCGGACGCTGAACAGCGCCGTGCTGCTCCTCCTGACCGGGGTCGTCGTCGGGCTGCTGGCCCGGTCGACCGTGCGGGCCGAGGCCGATCTGCGAGCCGCCGCCGCGGCCCAGGCCGCGCTCGAGGAGCGCGAACGGCTGGCCCGCTCGATCCACGACGGTGTGCTGCAGGTGCTCGGCCTGGTGCACCGCACCGGACGCGACGCGGGCGGTGAGTGGGAGCGCCTCGCCCACGCCGCGGCCGAGCAGGAGGCCGCGCTGCGCGGGCTCATCACCTCGGCCCCGTCGGCCGGCAGCCCGGGCTCGCGCGACCTCGGCGCCGCGCTGCGCGGGTTGCGCTCCACGTCGATCACCGTCTCGACACCGGCTGATCCGGTGCTGCTCGACGCGTCGACGGTCGACGAGATCACCGCCGCGGTGCGGGCCGCCCTCGACAACGTCGCCGTCCACGCCGGGGCCGGCACGCGGGCCTGGATCCTCCTCGAGTCGCTCGACGACGCGATCGAGGTGACCGTGCGCGACGACGGCGTGGGCATGGCGAACGGCCGCCTCGACGCAGCCGCGCGCGAGGGGCGCCTCGGCGTGGCCCGCTCGGTGCGCGGACGCATCGACGATCTCGGGGGCCGCTGCACGATCACCTCGGCGCCCGGTCGCGGCACCGAGATCTCGATGACGATCCCGACGGGGGCGAGCCGATGACGACGCGGGTGCTGCTGGTCGACGACCATCCGATCTGGCGCGAGGCCCTGGAGCGCGACCTCGTCGCGGCCGGCTTCGTGGTCGTCGGCGCCGTGGGCGACGGCGAGACCGCCGTGCGTATCGCCCCCGCCGTCCGGCCTGACGTCGTGCTGATGGATCTCCGGCTGCCGGGCATGTCCGGCGTCGACGCGGCGGCCGCCCTGGTCGCGACCGATGCTTCCGTCCGGGTGCTCATGTTCTCCTCCTCGGGCGAGGACGCCGACGTGCTCGCGGCGGTGAAGGTCGGCGCCCGCGGCTATCTGGTGAAGTCGGCCGCCCGGGCCGAACTCATCGACGCCGTCACCCGGACCGCCGCCGGCGAGGCCACGTTCTCCCCCGGCCTCGCCGCGCTCGTGCTCGGCGAGTACCGCCGCATCGGGCGCGACGAGCCGTCGCCGGCCGCGGTGCTGACCGAGCGCGAGACCGAGGTGCTGCGCAACGTGTCCACCGGGCAGTCGGCCAAGCAGATCGCCGAGCGCCTCGGGGTCTCCTACCGGACGGTGCAGAACCACATCCAGAACACGCTGCAGAAGCTGCAGCTGCACAACCGGGTCGAGCTGACCCGATGGGCGATCGAGCAGGGCATCGTCGAATGACCTCGTCGGTGCTCTAACCTCCGCCTGTGACGCGATGGGGGAAGATCGGGTTCTGGCTGGTCGCGCTCGCGCCGGTGGCGGCCGTGCTGCTCGTCCCCGTGCTCGTCGTGCAGGACGGCGCGCTGCACGTCTCGTCGGCCGACGCGCTGGGCCAGCTGGCCTCCGGCCGGTTCGACGACGTGATCACCGGACGTCCGGGCGTTCCGCCGAACATCGTCGCCGAGCTGCTGCTCTGGGCCCTCATCCACCTCGTCGGAGCGACGTGGGGGCTGAAGATCCTCGTCGCCGGCATTCTGATCGGGTTCGCCTTGGCCGCCCGCTTCCTCGTTGCCTCGGCCGGCGCCGCCCCCGAGTGGGCCGTGCTGCTGCTGCCCTTCGCCTGGCACCGCCCGCTGGCGTGGGGCTTCACCGACTACTCGCTGGGGGTCGTCCTCCTGCTCGTCACGGTCGGGGTCGTGCTGCGGCGGCCCGAACGGCCACCTCTCCTCCCCCTCGCCGCGTTGCTGACGCTGAGCTGGTTGAGCCACCTCGTCCCGGCCGTCGCCACGCTGGGTGTGGCCGTGGCCGTCGTCGCCACCGCGGCGGTGGCCCGGCACCGCGACGGGCCGCCGGGGGCGTGGGGCGCAGGCCTCGGCCGGGTCGCGCTGGCCGCTGTGCCCGTCGTCGTCCTCACCGTCGTGTTCATCGCGCTGAGCCCGCCCGGGGCGTCGCACCCGCAGCCGGAGTCGTTGATCCACCGGATCGTCGCCGTCCTCGGGATGACCGAGGGCACCGTCACCACCGTGCAGGCCGAGTACGACCTGTACCGGGTGATCGCGCTGCTGCTCTACGCCACCGTCGCGGTGCTGATCGTGCGCCGGGGTCGGGCGGTGCACGCCGTCGACGGTCTGCTCGTCGCGGCCGTCCTCGGCGCGCTCGTCGCGATCGTCACGCCGGACGGCGTGGGCGGGGGCGGCTACTTCCTCGGCATGCGGCTGGCGATGCTGCCGCCGCTGCTGGTCGCGGCCTGGGTCGCCGGCGAGCTCGGCCGGTCACGAAGCGCCGACGCCGCCCCGGCAGGGGCGCTGAGCCGGCCCGCACTCGCACTGGCCGCGCTGCTCGGCGTCCTCGCGGTGGGCCTCGTCGCGTTGCGCTTCCCGGTGCAGCGCGACCTCGGCCGGCGGGTCGCCGACCTCGTGAAGGTCGCGCCCTGCCTGCCGACCCGGTCGACCGTGCTGTCGCTCAATCTCGACGACTACCACGCGAAGACGGTGGAGATGGAGCCGCTGTCCGACCCGGCCGGGTTCGTGACCGACCGCCGTGACGGCCTCGACCTCGACAACGAGGCCGGCACCGTCCCCTACTACTTCTGGCGCTACCGGCGCGATCAGGACATCGCCCGCTACGCCGTCGCCTCACCTCCCGGCGAGTCCTACGAACGGCGCATCGCGCTGGGTGACGCCGTCCGCCACGGTGTGCGGGTCGACGCCGTGCTGGTGGTCGGCCGCCCCGACGCCGACCCCACGTCGCTCGCCGATGCGCCGACGCGGGCCGAGCTGGCCGACCTCGCGGCCGGTTTCGTCCGGGTCGCGGTGTCACCCCGCCGCATCGGGGAGCTGTGGCTGCGACGCGGGCTCGCGGCGTCCTGCTGAGTTAGGCGGTCTCGGCCGCCGCCGCGCGCCCGGCCGCGCGTCCGCTGAAGATGCAGCCGCCGAGGAACGTGCCCTCCAGCGACCGGTAACCGTGCACCCCGCCGCCGCCGAACCCGGCGACCTCGCCCGCGGCGTACAGGCCGGGGATCGGCGCGCCGTCGGCGCCGAGCACGCGCGACTGCAGATCGGTGTTCAACCCGCCGAGGGTCTTGCGGGTCAGGATGTTCAGCCGCACGGCGATGAGCGGCCCGGCCTTCGGGTCGGTCAGCTTGTGCGGTGACGCGATGCGGGTGATCTTGTCGGGCAGGTAGGCGCGGGCCTGGCGCAGCGCGGCGATCTGCAGGTCCTTGGTGTAGTCGTTGTCCAGCTCGCGATCGCGGGCGTGCACCTCCCGGCGCACGGTCTCGGGGTCGAGCAGCGGCTCGTCGGTGACGGCGTTCATCCTCGTGATCAGCGCGTCGAGCGTGTCGGCCTGCACGAAGTCGACGCCGCGGTCGAGGAACGCCTGCACCGGCGGCGGCATGTCGGCCCGGGCCCGCTCGATCACCTGGCGCACCGACTTCCCGGTGAGGTCGGGGTTCTGCTCCTGGCCGGACAGCCCGAACTCCTTGCCGATGATCTTCTTGGTCAGGACGAACCAGGTGTGGTCGTGCCCCGTCCGCATGATGTGCTCGAGGGTGCCGAGCGTGTCGAAGCCGGGGAACAGCGGTACCGGCAGGCGCTTGCCGGTGGCGTCGAGCCACAACGACGACGGGCCGGGCAGGATGCGGATGCCGTGGTTCGTCCACACCGGGTCGTAGTTCTGGATGCCCTCGACGTAGTGCCACATGCGGTCGCGGTTGACGACCCGGCCACCGGCCTGCTCGGTGATGGCGATCATGCGGCCGTCGACGAAGTCGGGGACGCCGGCGATCATCTTCTCCGGCACCCGACCCATGCGGGCCGGCCAGTTGGCCCGGACGAGGTCGTGGTTGCCGCCGATGCCGCCGGAGGTGACGAGCACGGTCGGCGCGTGCAGCTCGAACTCGCCGACCTCGACGCGGGACGACGGCGCCGAGCGCGGCACGTCGGACGGTTCGAGGATCGCGCCCCGCACACCGTCGACCCGGCCGCCGGTGACGGTGAGCTCGTCGACCCGGTGCCGGAACGCGAAGGTGAGACGGCCCTCGTCCGCGGCCTGCTGGACCTTGGCCGCGAACGGGGCGACGAGACCCGGGCCGGTGCCCCAGGTGATGTGGAAGCGGGGGACGGAGTTGCCGTGCCCGATCGCGCCGTAGCCGCCGCGCTCGGCCCACCCGACGACCGGGAACCAGCGCACGCCGCGCTGGTGCAGCCACGACCGCTTCTCGCCGGCGGCGAAGTCGACGTAGGCCTCGGCCCACCGGTAGGGCCAGGTGTCTTCGTCATCAAGCCGGTCGAAACCGGCCGTGCCGAGCCAGTCCTGCCAGGCGAGCGCGTGCGAGTCCTTGATCCGCAGCCGCCGCTGCTCGGGGGAGTCGACGAAGAACAGCCCGCCGAACGACCAGAACGCCTGGCCGCCGAGGTTCTGCGCGGGCTCCTGGTCGACGAGGATCACCCGCCGACCGGCGTCGATCAGCTCGCCGGCAGCGACGAGCCCGGCCAGCCCACCACCGACCACGATCGCATCGGCATCGAGCGCCATCCCGCCACCTCCGTCACCCGCGTCTCCCCCGACCGCTCCATCGTGCCGCACCGCCGCGGGGCCCGCCCGGCCGGACAATTCCGCATCGATGCGGCGATCCGGATCAAGAACTGTCGGCGGCAACCGATAGGTTCTGCGCGCTGCGACCGGAGAGCGGTCGAGCCCACCGCCCGGAAGGGGCCTCCATGCGGCTCGTACGCATCGCCGTCGTCACCGCGCTCGCGGCATCCACCCTGGCTGTCCCCGCCGTGGCGCAGGCGTCCGCGGCACCGCCGTACGACGTCTTCACCATGAGCCGCTCCGTCACCGGGACGAACACGGGCGCGATGACGCTCGACGGGGCGACCGCCACGATGCCGACCGAACTGGGCACCCCGAGCAGCGGGATCCACTTCACCGCGACCGCGAAGACCGGCGTGCACTCCGGCACCGTGTACGACGCCGTCATCACTCCCCCGACGGGCGGCGCGATCCAGACCGGCTCGTACTCGACGACGCTCGCGGCCACGGGGTCATCGCCCGGCTTCGGCATCACCGTCGGCACCACGACGTGCAGCGCAGCCACCGGGACGCTCGACATCACCGAGCTCGACGCCACGGCGCCGGACCAGCAGATCACCGGGTTCGCCGCCGACTACACGCTCACCTGCGCCGGCAGCACTGCGGTCACGGGCGCGCTGCGCTTCGCCTCGACCCGGTCCTATTCCGCCCTCGACTCCTCGCCTGCGGGCTGGGACTTCGGCTGGCAGACGACCAACACCGACGGCACCCCGAAGACGTTCACGATCACGAACCGCGGCTCGCTCGACGTCCGGATCGACTCCGAGGCCTTCACCGGCGGCACGGCGGACTCTTTCAAGATCACCGCCGACACCTGCCTGAACACGCTGGTGGCCAACGGCGCCAGCTGCCAGGTCACCGTCACCCCGCACCCGGTGGCCGCGATCAGCTCGACCAATCCGGGCACGCTGCGGGTCCTGCACCTCACCGAGGACAGCGGCGATCCGATCGACATCCCGATCCGGGTCGAGGGCCGGCCGTATCCGACGACCTACGTGCAGCCCGGTCCGGGCCGGATCACGGTCAACTGGGGACTGCTGCCGAGCCCCATCGGTTCGAGCGTGGCCGGCTCGTACCTCTACCGCGGCACGATCGGTCAGCCGGTGGCCTACTACAAGTGGATCAGCCAGGCCAGCCGGTCCTACACCGACGTCGCGGTGAAGACCGGGCAGCCGTACTACTACCAGGTCAGGCCGAGATTCGTGGACACCACCGCCGGCGACCTCACTCCCCGCGCGGTGGCCGCGACGGCCTGGCCGGTCTACTCGGCCGGCATGTACCACCGGCTCTCGACGTCGCAGCGCGTCCTGAAGTCGCGCACCATCGTGGCCGGCCACCCGTACACGCTGCAGGTCACCGGCACGCCCGGCATCCCGGCGACCGGCGTGTCGGCCGTCGCCCTGGAGATCACGGCGGCCAACCCGACCTCGACGACCGCCGTCACCGTCTACCCGGCCGGCACGGCTCGTCCGGTCGCGCCCGACCTCACCGTCACCCAGCGCTCGGCCCGCACGAACTTCGTCCTGGCCCGCATCGGCGCCGGCGGGCGGATCGTGCTCTCGACCTCGTCGGGCTCCACCCCGGTGAGCGTCGACGTCTTCGGCTTCTACTCCGCCGCCGGGCTCTCGACCGCATACGGCCAGGGCGGCGCCATGCACACGTACCTCAACCAGGGCACGATCATGGACACCAAGGCGTTCGGGCTCAAGGCGCTACCGAAGGGCTACTACCTCGACATCCCGGTCGACTTCGACCCGAGCGACACCCCGCACGTGTCGTCGCTGCTCGTCGAGGTCACCGCGTACGGCAGCACCGGCGGCGGCACGCTGACCGCCTACCCGACGAACCACGCGGCGCCGGCCACCTCGGTCATGACCTATGCCGGCGGGCGGGTGACGACCAACGTCTCGCTCGTCGCCGCCGGCCGGTTCGTCGACAGCAGCACCGGCTACGCGTACCCGTCGGTCACCGTGCTGAACCGGGGCTCGACCGCGGTGCACCTGATCGTGACGATCCTCGGGTTCGTCGACGACAACACGTTCTCCTACGGCGAGCGGTACACGCCGGGCTCGGCCGTGCACCTGCTGTCCACGACGCTGTACACCGGCTGGAGCCGCACCGTCGCCCCGAGCACCAGTGTCGCCGGCCGGTACACGACGGCCCTCAACGCGAAGCTCCTGGTGGGCAACCCGGCGGTGACCACGGCTGAGGCGCTCTGGCCCGGCAACGTGCCGCACGTCGGCGCCCCGTCGCGGCCGCAGGTGCGGGCGAACGCCCACGAGACCACGCTCGGCTCGACCCCGGCGCCGCTCGGCAACGGCAACCTGCTCGACGTGCGGAACACGTCGGGTCGGGCGCGGCTCGACCTGTGGTCGTTCGGCCGCTTCGACTTCTACCCGCAGCCGACGTCGCCGAAGAGCTTCCTGGCCGTCGCCGCCCCGCGGCCGGGCCGTCTCGCACCGGCGGCGGCACCGGTGTCGACGCACGTTCTGCGCCTGGGCTGACCCCGCTCGGCCGACGCATCCGACAAGCCGCGCGAGTGCCGCGATCCGGACGCGAACGGCCAATCCATGGGTGTCCCGATCGGCTCACATGATTCATACTTGCGCGGTGATCGGCGACGCCTTCCCCGCCGTGCTGGCAGGCGTCCAGCGCGGCGACGAGCGCTCGTTCGATCAGCTCTACCGGGACTCGAATCCGGCCCTCGTCCGGTACCTCCGCATCCTCGATCCGCGCACGGCCGACGACGTCGCGGCCGAGACGTGGATCAGCGTCGTCCGCAGCATCAAGCGCTTCGCGGGCGACGAACCGGGCTGGCGCAGCTGGCTGTTCACCATCGCCCGGCGCCGCTCGGTCGAGGAGACCCGACGGGTGATGCGCCGCGTGCCCACCGTCGACCTGCCCGAGGGCCATCCTGACGCCGACGGCCCGCCCGTCCGCGACACCGCCGAGGACGCGCTGCAGAACCTCGACACCCGGGCCGCCCTGGCCGCGGTCGCCCAACTGCCCCGGCTGCAGGCCGAGGTCGTCGTCCTGCGCGTCGTGGCCGGCCTCGACGTCGCCCGCGTGGCCGAGGTCGTGGGCCGCAGCCCGGGGGCCGTTCGCGTCGCCGCGCACCGCGGCGTGCAGAACCTGGCCAAGATCCTGGCCGAGCGGGGCGTAACACAATGACGCGTTCCGACGATCTGTTCGGCGACATGCCGACGCTTCCCTCCACCTTCGACAAGCGTGACGACGACATCCTCGCCGCGCTGGTCTCGGGCACCCCGCTGCCGTCCGACGCCCCCGTCGAGGCGCGGCTCGTCGCCGACCTCTTCACGGCGCTCGCCGGTCCCCCCTCGGCCGGCGAGACGGCGGGGCTCGAGGCGGCCCGCCTCGCCTTCCGGGCCGAACACCCCGGCGCGTACCGTCCCGCCGGGTACGGCGCCGCGCCGCATCGGGTCGCACGTCCGGGTGCGCGCCGGCGGCCGTCCCCGTCCCGCGGTGGTGGCCGGCTGGTCGCCGCGTCGATTCTTGGCCTGCTCGGGCTCGGCGGTGTCACCGGCGCGGCCTTCGCCGGCGTCCTGCCCGACGCCCTGCAGACCGTGGCCCACCGGCTCCTCGGCGTCCCCGCGCCCGGGAGCACCGGCCACGGGGCGAACCACAGCTCCGGCCATCGCCCGTCCGGATCGACGGCGCCCGGCGGCGGGTCGACCCACACCACGGGTCCCGACGCGACGGGACCGACCGCCTACGGACTCTGCACCGCCTACGACCGGTCGCGCACCGGCACCGCCGGTCCGCGAGCGGCCTACGCGCACTCCCGCGGCTACAGTGCTCTGGTCGCAGCGGCCGGTGGCGAGGCACAGGTCGCGACCTACTGCGCCGCCGTCCTGCATCCGTCGGCCGGCGCCCCCGGGGCCACGCACCCGGCCGGCAAGCCCTCTGCCCCGGGCTCGTCGCCCGGCAATCCGGCCGGTGGTCGTCGCACCGAGACCGGCCGCCCGAGCGACGCGCCGACGCACCCCGTTCATCCGTCGCACCCGGGGTCGTCCGCCTCGTCGTCGGCGGGCCTGTCGTCCGATCCCGCGTCGTCGTCGGCGCCGGCCGCCCCCGGTAACCGGTCACACACGAAGGTTCCCCCGGGCAGCAGTCACACCCCGCAGGGCAGGACGGTCACCCGCTCCCCGCACTGATCGGCACCTGTAACGCCCGGGGCGGACCCGTCGATCTGTGTGGTGGGTGTCGACTGATCGTGGGGCGCGATCCGCCAGCCGGTCTACACACTCCGCGACGTCGTCTGGCCGGCACCAGGGCTGCCGGCCAGACGACACAGTCGTCGGATCGCGTCACACGGTCATCCGCGCAGCCGTCGCAGCACCTCGTCGCCGCCGACCGTGCGCACGAACTCCGGGTCGCCGACCACGATGAGCTGATCCCGCGCGCGGGACAGCCCCACGTAGAGCCGTTCCGTGGACCGCTCACCCACCGTCGACTCGTTGAGCACGAGCACGACGCAGCGCCGTTCCAGGCCCTTGAAGCCGAGCACGTGGCCGTAGAAGACCTGCTCGTCGTCCCAGAACGTGTCCCAGTAGCCCTCCTGGCCGAGCAGCTCCTGCCGCGACACCTGCTCGTCGTGCCGGCTGCCCGTGGTCAGCAACGCGATGTCCTCCACCCGCCAACCCTCGCCCAGCAGGGCATCGATCTGGTCGTCGGCGACCTCCACCGCGTCGACCGTCGCGCACTCGATGAACCGCACGGCGGGCCCGTCGCCACCGAAGAGCTTCATCCGGATCGGCGCCAACGACCCGAAGGCCGTCGCGATCTGCTTGGTGTTGCGCAGGTTCTGGTCGAGCATCAGCGGGACGAGCGGCACCGGCGGCTGGCCGAACCGGGCGAACACCCGCTGCCCCTCGTCGCTGTAGACGTAGATCCCGCCGGTCTCCTCGTCCTTGAGCGCGGCGAGGACGGCCGGCCACCACTCGTCGGCGAAGTCCTGCGCCTCGTCGATGACGATCGCGTCGAACCGCTTGCCGTCGGGCAGGGCGCTCGCGAGCGACACCATCTCGGCCGGCAGCCGGTGCTCCCAGTAGTCGCTGTCGTCGTCGGAGCCCGGCGCGGCGCCCCAGCTGCGTCCGAGCGCATGGAACTCGCCGACGTAGGCCGGGCGCTGACGCCGGTCGAACGTCTCGACGTGCCGGCGCAGGTAGGCCGCCAGACCGCGCGAGTAGCAGAGCAGCGCGACCCGCCGGCCCGCCCGGGACAGCCGGCGGGCCTGCTCGACCGCCATCCACGTCTTTCCGCTGCCGGCGCCGCCTCGGACCTCGACGCGAGGGAGCACCCGGGTGGCGTCGAGGATCATCGCCTGCGCCTCGGTGAGCCGCTGCGCCTCGTCCTCGCGCTCGTCGGACTCGGCGACGATGTCGCGCTGCGCCTGGCCGCGGCCGGCCAGGATCTCGAGGACGAGACCGACGTCGTCGTGATCGAGCGGACGGTTGGAGGTGTCCTGGCGGCGGAGCGCTGCACGCAGCCGCTCCACGAGGTCGGGCAGATCACCCCGGTCGTGGATCATCCAGCGCGGGCAGTCCGGCACGGCGAAGTCGTGGTCCAGCGTCGTGTACGGGACGACGACGTGATGGGTCCAGCGGAACCGCGAGTGGCCGGCCGCGCGCCAGCGGGCGTCGCGTTCGATGTAGGTGCGCAGGCCGTAGCGGCACGCGCGGGCCTGCTCGACCGGGTGGATGGTCCGGCCGGGGCCGTTGCCGGAGGCCTGCCGCCACCCGCCGTCGGCGGCCCAGACGCGACCGCCCTTCACCTCGACGACGGCGGCGCCGTAGCCGGGCAGCAGCACGATCGCGTCGGCCTCGTGGTCCTTCCTCTCGTCGGTGAACCGGAAGTTCGCGATCAGCGCGTCGGCCGGGTCGAGCCGGTCCCGCAGGCTCTCCCACACCCGCTTCTCGGCGCCGTTCGCGAAACGAGGTGATTCGGGGCGGATGAGCGGCACGCACCGATTCTGATCTTCGCCGGCGTTGCCGTCGAGCCACGAGACCTGTCGTAGGGCGCTGCGCTGCCCCTGATGTCCTGGGCGGGACGCCTGAGCGAGCGGAGCCGCCTGTCGGAGTCGAACCGACGACCTACCGCTTACAAGGCGGTTGCTCTGACCAACTGAGCTAAGGCGGCAACGGGGACGAGGTTACCCGGCCCCTGCTGGCGGGGGACGGACCGGACGAGCACGATGGGGCGATGACGCCGCGCCACCCCGGACCCCCCTCGTGACCGCGCCATCACCCGGGCCGCTCGAGGCCGAGCAGAAGCTGCAGCGGGCCCGGGACGAGGTGCTCGCGACCGTGGCCGGGTCGGCCGGGTCGCCGCAGCAGCTGACCCTCAACGCCCCCGGCCCGCTGCGTCCCGTCTCGCCCGAGCTGACCACGAAGCTGATCGCCCGCGGCGGGGCCGACCCGGTGAAGCCGCGGGTCACCGCGGCCAGTGCCGTGGCGGTGCTCGACGCGATCCTGCTGGTGATCGCCCTCGTCACCGGTCACTGGGTTCTCGCGATCGTCGCCGGCGTGCTCCTCGTGCTCCTCGGGGGCGCCGCGCTGGCCGCCCGCCGGGCGACGCCGGGGCCGCGGCTTAACCCGGCCGAGCTGCGGGCCATCCGGGTCGCGAGCCGCTGGCGTTCGGAGCAGGCCTGGAGCGGGCCGCTGGTGCACACCCGCGAGCGCGGGCTCGTGGTCGCGGCGATCCGGGCGGTCGAACGGATCATCGCCAGCCCGGGCTGGCGCTCGGGCCGCCTCGACGAGCACCGGGTGCGCATCGACGTCGCGATCGAGCTCGACCAGGTCGATGCGCAGTGCTTCCGCGTCGCCTCGGCCCGCTACGAGGGAGAGACCGGCGGCCTGCCGATCGAGCGCCCGGCCGACCCGGTCGTCGAGCAGGCCTGGGACGCGGTGGTCACCCGGGTCGCGGCGCTGCACTGCTACGCCGACAGCCTCGACGGGCTGGGCGAGGCTCGCGCCCAGGCCGTGGCCAACCCGGTGCGCGACGCCGACCTGCTCGGCGGCTCGTTCCAGGACGAGTTGGCCACCCAGAACCTGGCCGCCCTGACGTTCTTCTACACCGCCACGCTGTTCGACGCCGGCCACGCGGGCACCGACCTCTGAGCGTCCGGACCCGTCGGAGGGAACCCTCCTGCGGCCGGCCCACGAAAGTATCGGCAGACTCACCTACGCCGCCGTAACCGTCGATGGGACAACCGTGAGCAGACTGCACAAGCCGAAGGCCGGGTTCTGGATCCGACTCTGCGTGGTCATCCTCTATCCGCTCGACGGCCTGCTGTTCCGCATCCGGTGGCGCCACCTCGACCGCGTGCCGGCGCCCGGGACCGGCGGGGTGATCATCGCGGTCAACCACATCTCGCAGGTCGACACCGTGCTCATGGCCCGCTTCGTCTGGCAGTCGGGCCGCGTGCCCCGGTTCATGATCAAGGCCGGCGTGTTCGGCTGGCCGATCGTCGGACGCATCATGCACGGTGCCGGGCAGATCCCGGTCTACCGCGGCACGACCGACGCCTCGAAGTCACTGCGTGACGCGGTCACCGCGCTGGAGCAGGGCGAGGCGATCGTCATCTACCCCGAGGGCACCACGACGAAGGACCCGGACAACTGGCCGATGCAGGCCAAGACCGGCATCGCCCGGCTGGTGCTGCTCTCGCCCGACACCCCCGTAGTCCCGGTCGGGCAGTGGGGCGCGCACCGGATGGGGTTCAGCCACAAGCGGCTGGGCCGGCGGCGCATCTCGCTGGCCTCGGTCGGCGAACCGCTCGACCTCAGCCGCTTCCGCGGCAAGGAGCCGACGGCCGAGACACTGCGTGAGATCACCGACGAGATCATGAGCGCCGTGCGCTCCGAGGTCGCCGACCTGCGCGGCGAGCCGGCGCCGGCCGAGTTCTTCGTCCCGGCCCGCAAGTACGTCGACAAGAAGTAGCGTCAGGCCTTCTGCCGGATTCGCAGCCGGGCCCGGCTGTCCTGCGAGAGCGGCTCTAGGGAGCCGGCCTTACCCAGCCCGAACGGCGGCATGTTGGCGTAGACGGCTTCGTACTCGTCGGCCCGGACGAGGTAGGTCTCGTGCCAGATGCCGGTGCGGTTGTCCTGGCCCACGCGCTTCCAGTAATTGCGCCAGGCCACCGAGTGCGGGTCGTCCTGGTCGCGGGCGAACGCCTCGAGGTGATCGAACGAGCGCCAGTACTGGACGATCGTCGGGAAGCCCATCTCGAAGCCGAGCAGGCCCTTCTCGGGGTGCTTCGTCAGGTGGTCGAGCATGTGCTTCATGCCGCGGCGCCCGCCGAGGTCGCCGAAGGAGCGGATCGGGTGGCGCAGTTGCAGCCGGGCGCCGATGAGGAACACGACGAAGTCACCGTCGATACGCGCGCGCTGCCGTCCTGCAATTGCCTGCCCCATGCGCGCATCCTCTACCTGCGCCGCCCCTCCCGTCGACCCCGAATTCCGGCCTCAGCACGGGGTCGGCCGGAGGGAAGCGCGATCAGGAGGAGTGACGGCGGCGGCGCGCGATCTCGGCCAGCGTGACGGCGGCGGCCACCGACGCGTTGAGCGACTCGGCCGCGGGCGACATCGGGATCGACAGCGTCAGGTCGCAGGTCTCGCCGACGAGGCGGGAGAGCCCGCGTCCCTCGGAGCCGACGACCACGACCAGCGGCTCGGTCGACATCTCGAGGTCGTCGAGGGTCGTCGTGCCGTCGGCGTCGAGGCCGACGACGAACAGCCCGGCGTCGCGACACTCCTTCAGGGCGCGGACGAGGTTGGTCACCTGGGCGACCGGCAGCCGGGCCGCGGTGCCGGCCGAGGTGCGCCACGCGGTGGCGGTGATGCCGGCCGAGCGCCGCTCGGGGATCACCACGCCGTGCGCGCCGAACGCGACGGCCGAGCGGATGATCGCGCCGAGGTTGCGCGGGTCGGTGACGCCGTCGAGCGCGACCAGCAGCGGCGCGACGCCCGAGTCGGCGGCATCAGCGAGCAGGGTGGGCAGCTCGCTGTACTGGAACGGCGGCACCTGCAGCGCGATGCCCTGGTGCAGGATGCCGCCGGTGCGGCGGTCGAGCTCGTTGCGGCTGATCTCGAGCAGCGCGATGCCGCGGTTGCCGGCCAGCCGCACCGACTCGGTGATGCGCTCGTCCGGCTCGAGACCGACGGCCAGGTACAGCGCGGTGGCCGGGATCTTGGCCCGCAGTGCCTCGGCGACCGGATTGCGCCCGACGAGCAGCTCGGCCGCGCCGGTCTCGCGCGGCTTGCGGTTGCCGGTGTCGCGACGCCCCGCGGCCGCCGCCCGGCGCGCGGCCGGGTGCCCCTTGCGGTCCTCGGCCGGCGGGGTCGGGCCCTTGCCCTTGAGCGCGCGCTTCACCTGCCCGCCGGAGCCGACCTGCGGCCCCTTCTTCGACTTGCGGATCGCGCCCTGACGTTGCGAGTTGCCGGCCATCAACGGCCCTTCTGGGTAGCGAGGGTCCAGCGCGGACCGTCGGGGGTGTCCTCGACGAGGACGCCGGCGTCGGCGAGCTGGTCGCGGATCGCGTCGGAGGCGGCCCAGTCCTTGCGGGCCCGGGCGGCGGTGCGCTGCTCGAGGGCGACCCGGACGAGCGCGTCGACGGTGTCGGTGAGCCCGGCGGAATCGCCCTCGGACGTCTCCCACTGCCGCGGGTCGAGGCCGAGCACCGAGGTCATCGTCAGCACGCTGCCGAGCGCGCCGCGAACGGCGACGAGGTTGCCGTCGGCCAGCGCGGTGTTGCCCTCGCGCACGACGGTGTGGATCGCGGCCAGGGCCAGCGGCACGCCGAGGTCGTTGTCCATCGCGGCGGTGAAGTCGGCGCACACCGGCCCCTCGACCGTCTCGCCGACCGCCTCGATCGCGCGCTCGACGAAGTTCTCGATGCGCCGGTAGGCCGAGGCGGCGTCGTCCATCGCGGTGTCGCTGAACTCCATCGCCGAGCGGTAGTGCGCCGCGCCGAGGTAGTACCGCACCTCGACCGGACGCCAGTGCTTGACGATCTCGCGCACGAGCAGCGTGTTGCCGAGCGACTTGCTCATCTTCTCGCCGGCCATCGTCACGAGCCCGTTGTGCATCCAGTAGCTCGCGAAGCCGTCGCCGGCCGCGCGCGACTGGGCCAGCTCGTTCTCGTGGTGCGGGAAGACGAGGTCGAGCCCGCCGCCGTGGATGTCGAACGCCGGGCCGAGGTACTTCGTCGCCATCGCCGAGCACTCGAGGTGCCAGCCGGGCCGGCCGCGTCCCCACGGGGTCGGCCACGACGCACTGGCCGGCTCGTCCTCCTTGGCTTTCTTCCACAGCGCGAAGTCGCGCGGGTCGCGCTTGCGGTCGTCGCCGACCGAGTCGCCGGCCGCCTGCATCTCGTCGACCCGTTGCCCGGAGAGCTGACCGTAGGCCGGGTAGGAGCGCACGTCGAAGTAGACGTCACCGTCGGCGACGTAGGCGTGTCCCGAGTCGATCAGGCGCTGCATCAGCTCGACCATCTCGGTGACGTGGCCGGTGGCCCGCGGCTCGTAGGACGGCGGCCGGCAGCCCAGCGAGTCCTCGGCCGCGATGATCTCGCGCTCGTTGCGGAACGACAGCGCCCACCATGGTTGACGGGCCGCGGCCGCCTTGTTCAGGATCTTGTCGTCGATGTCGGTGACGTTGCGGACGAAGGTGACCTCGGAGCCGTTGTGCTCGAGCCAGCGCCGCAGGATGTCCATGTTGATCCAGTTGCGGACGTGCCCGATGTGCGGCGGCCCCTGGGTGGTGAGACCGCACAGGTAGATCGACGCCTTGCCGGGTTCGAGGGGCTCGAAAGCCCGCAACGACCGGGTCGCGGTGTCGTGGAGGTGCAGCGTCACCCGCCCATCGTACGGACGGCGGGGGGCCCGGCCGACCCGATCAGGGCGCGGCGGCCTCGTCCCAGTGCCACGACAGCATCTCGGTGGCCCAGGCCCGCTCCTGGTCGGGTGCGCTGCGGGCCGCCTCCTCGAGATGGTTGCGCGCATCGGCGTAGCGGCGGTCCTGGTAGTCCAGGGCGCCGAGGTAGTACCGGGCCCGGCCCTTGACTTCGGCCGGGCCGTCGAGGTGCAGCGTGGCCTCGAGCGCGGTCCGCGCGGCGGCCAGGTCACCCTGCTGGTAGGCCTCGATGCCGTTGACGAGCTGCTCGGCCGCCGGGCTGCTGTGATCGGCCGTCGCGTGCACGCCGACCTCGCCCAGCATCGTCCGGGCTATCTCCATCTCGGCCGTGCCGCCGCTGAGGTTCGGCAGCGCCTTCTCGAACCACAGCCGCGCGTTCGCGTCCTCGCCGAGCTGGTGGGTGGCCTCGCCGACGAGCACCTCGGCCCGGGCGATGACGTCCGGGCCGTTGCAGGTCGAGGACGCGATGGAGGTGAAGAACCGCCGGGCGAGATCCCAGTCGCCGGCGTGCTTGGCCGCAACGCCCGCCTCCCACCAGTCGTCGGTCTGCTCGGCGGTCAGGGGCACGACGTCGGGGTCGGCGACCGGGTCGTTCGGAGTGGCGTTGTCGAGCGAGCGGCGCAGATCGGCGGCACCCGGCTCGGACGAGCGGCTGAGCAGGTCGTAGGCCAGGTCGTGATCGCCGCGGTTGACCGCGATGAGCGCGAGCCGGTACTGCGCGTGGCTGGTCTGGGCATCGGTCGCGGCCAAGGACTGCGTCAGCGAGTGGTAGAGCTCGTACGCCCGATCGGTATCACCGCCGTCCCACGCCTGGTCGGCCTCGGTCCGGTACTCCGTGCACGCCGTCGCGTCCTCCGGGATCGCGTGCGGATCGGGGATCGCCATGGCGGCACGCTACGACCCGACCCGGGTGATCGCCTGCCCGTGCGGTCCGCCCCTTCGGGCACACCTTCGCACTACCGTGACCGGCGTGGACGAATCCAAGCTGCACCCCGAATCGCTCGTCGTCGCTGGCGGCCGGCCGCACGCGCCCGGCGCCCCTCTGAACGCGCCGATCGTGCTCGCGGCCCCCTTCCGGCACGACGGCGAGCAGAACCGCTACTCCCGCCACGACGTCACCGACACGCTCGCCGCGTTCGAGGACATCCTGGGCGAGCTCGAGGGCGGCCGGGCGTTCGGGTTCTCCAGCGGGATCGCGGCCATCGCGGCGGTCGTCGAGGGGCGCCCGACCGGTGCCGTGGCCGTGGTGCCGGCCGACGCGTACTCCGGCACGGTGTCGATCTTCCGGGCCCAGCAGGACCTCGGCCGGCTCGAGCTGCGCCCGGTCGATCCGGGCGACACGGCGGCCGTGATCACCGCGCTCGACGGCGCCGACCTGCTCTGGCTCGAGACGGTGACGAACCCGCTGATGACGGTGCCCGATCTCGTGACGCTCGCGGCCGCGGCCCACGCCGCCGGGGCGCTCGTCGGCGTCGACGCGACGTTCTCCACGCCGCTCGTGGTGCGCCCGCTCGACCTCGGCGCCGACATCGTCATGCACTCGGTGACGAAGTACCTGTCCGGGCACTCGGACGTGCTGATGGGCGCGCTGGTGGTGCGCGATCCGGAACTCGCCGAGCAGGTGCACGCCCGGCGCACGATGACCGGCGCGCTGCCGGGGGCACTCGAGACCTACCTCGCCACTCGCGGGCTGCGCACCCTCGCGCTGCGGATGGAGCGGGCCCAGGCGAACGCCGCCGACCTCGCGGTGCGGCTGTCCGCGCATCCCCGGGTGACCCGGGTGCGCTTCCCCGGCCTGCCCGGCGACCCCGGCCACGCCGTCGCCGCCCGCGACTTCGCCGGCTTCGGCGCCATGATCGCCTTCGAGATCGACGGGACGGCCGACGACGCCGAGCGGCTCTGCGAGTCGTTGCGGCTGATCAATCACGGCACCAGCCTCGGCGGGGTCGAGTCGCTCATCGAGCGTCGCGCCCGGCACGCGATCGACGCCTCGTTCGGCACGCCGGCCAACCTCCTGCGGCTGTCGGTCGGCATCGAGCACGTCGAGGACCTCTGGGCCGATCTGGCGAAGGCGCTCGGCTGACGCCTCGCCGCGTTTCGTCAGACCCGGCAGCTCGCCGGCGTCAGGGGCGGGTGAGCAGCGCGGTGGCGGTCGCGGCCCGGCCCTCGCCGCGGCCGGTGAGGCCGAGACCGTCGGACGTCGTGCCGGCCACCGAGACGGGCGCGCCGACGACCGCCGACAGCGCGGCCTGGGCCTCGGCCCGCCGGCGGCCGATCCTGGGGTCGTTGGCGATCACCTGCACCGCGGCGTTCGCGACCGTCCAGCCCTCGGCCCGGACGAGGCGGACGACCTCGCCCAGCAACGTCGCGCCCGACGCCCCGGCCCAGCGCGGATCGGCGGTACCGAAGATCGCGCCGACATCCCCGAGCCCGGCCGCGCTCAGCAGGGCATCGCAGAGGGCGTGCGCGGCGACGTCGCCGTCGGAGTGACCGGCACAGCCGTCGACCCCGGGCCAGAGCAGCCCGGCGACCCAGCAGTCGCGACCGGCTTCGACCGGGTGGATGTCGACGCCGATGCCGGTGCGCAGCTCAGCCACCGGCCACCGCCTCGGCGACGGTGAGATCCCACGGGCGGGTGATCTTGAACGACTCGTCGGCGCCGGGCACCGCCACCACGCGTCCGCCGATCGCCTCGATCAGGCCGGCGTCGTCGGTGACGGCCCGGTCGCGGCCGGCCTCGTGCGCGGCCCGCAGCGCGGCGGCCCGGAAGCCCTGCGGTGTCTGGACCGCGACGAGCGTGCTGCGGTCGACCACCTCGACGAACTCCCCCTCGGCGTCGATACGCCGGATCGTGTCGTGCAGCGGCAGCACCGGCACCGCGCCGTCGGCCCCCGCGACGACCGCGGCGATCACCGCGTCGATCACCGAGTCGGGCACGAAGGGTCGCGCGACGTCGTGCACCAGCACGACGTCGGCGTCGGCACCGAGCGCCGCGAGTCCGGCGGCCACCGACTCCTGCCGGGTTGCACCGCCGGTGACGACCACGACTCCGGTGAGGCGCACCGCGTCGTCCAGGTGGCTCGCGGGAGCGACGACCACGACCGTCGACACCAGGGCGTGCGCGGTGAACCGGCCGGTCGCGTGCTCCAGCAGGGTGCGGCCCGCGACCGTGCAGAACGCCTTCGGCAGGTCGGCGCCGAGCCGCTGCCCGGACCCGGCGGCGACAAGAATGGCGGCGACGGTCGCAGGACCGTTCGCCGCCATCGTTGCGGAACTGGGTATGGAGTCGGACCTAGGCGACGACGGCCTCGCCGAGCACCTCGTCGAGCACGACCTCGGCCTTGTCCTCGTTGGTGCCCTCGGCGAGCGCGAGCTCGCTGATGAGGATCTGCCGGGCCTTGGCCAGCATGCGCTTCTCACCGGCGGACAGGCCGCGGTCGCGATCGCGCCGCCAGAGGTCACGCACAACCTCGGCCACCTTGTTGACATCGCCCGACGCGAGCTTCTCGCCGTTCGCCTTGTAGCGGCGCGACCAGTTGGTCGGCTCCTCGGTGTGCGGCGCGCGGAGCACCTCGAACACCTTGTCCAGACCGTCCTGACCCACGACGTCGCGGACGCCCACGATCTCGGCGTTCTCAGCCGGAACGAGCACCGTCAGGTCACCCTGGGCCACCTTCAGCCGCAGGTACGTCTTCTTGACTCCCTTGAGAAGTCGCTCTTCGATCGCCTCGATCAGAGCGGCTCCGTGATGCGGATAAACAACGGTCTCGCCGACCTTGAAAGTCATGTGGTGAAGCCCCTTTCGCTACACCCAGGGTAACACGCAGCACATGATCGGGCTGGTCGGCGATTCTCGTTGCCAATTGCTGCAACGCCCGCTAAGTGGGCCCTCCGAGTACCTCTTGGCCCTTGACAGATCACATCTGACCGACTCCGGGCGCGAGGCCGAACAGCGGCTCGCTAGGCTGTGGACTCGTTGTCGTCAGCGAGGAGTCGACGTGAATTCAGAGCCGGTCACCGAGGGACCTCGTCCCCGTGGCGGAATCGCCGGCACCGGCCTGACCCGTCGGGTCGCCGCGCGCCTGGGCGTCGCTGTGGTCGCCACCGCTCTCACCGCGGGCTGCGCCGCCGGTCAGCAGGCCCAGACGGCGAACGAGAAGCCCAGCCTCGACGGCACCAACGCCACCGTCGGCTCGATCGGCCTGCGCGGGCTCGCCATCCAGCCCCCGACCGGCCCGGCCTACGACACCGGCGCGGCCGCCCCGCTCACCGTCGTCCTGGTCAATTCCGGCTCGAAGGCCGACAAGCTGACCTCGATCACGTCCTCGGCGTTCGGCAGCTGGGGCAGCTACTCGGGCAACGCCGCCAAGGCGGCCCGGACCGGCGGCGCGGCGGCGTCGCCCGGCAGCCAGAGCATCCCGCTCAGCCCCGGCGGCCGGGTGCCCTACGGCGTCCCGGACGCGACGAACGTGCTGCTCCTGCTGAAGTCGACCGGCAAGCTGTACCCGGGCACGTCGGTGCCGATCACCTTCACCTTCGCCTCGGCCGGCACCGTCACCGTCACCGTCCCGGTGACGCTGTCCGCGAGTGGCGGCGGCACGCTCACCGTCCCGGCTCCGTCCGGCGCCGGCGCCGAGGGCTGAGCAGCACTCCTCATCGGTACCCGGCGGTTTCTGTCGGCACCCGGCGATACCGTCACGCCGTGATCCCGCCGACGCCGCTCCGACCCGCCTCGCGCCGGCGGGGCTGACATGGCCAAGACCTCGTCCTCCTTCCGCTGCTCGGCCTGCGGTGCTGTCAGCGGCAAGTGGTACGGCCGCTGCCCCAAGTGCGGCGAGTTCTCCACCATCGCCGAGGATGCCCCGGCTCCCCGCACCGCGGGGCTGCGGGCGAGCGCGCAGGGCAGCGCCCCGGCCCGCCCGGCCCGGCCCGTCTCCGAGGTCGCGATCGGCGGTCCGGTCGCGCGGCTGCAGACCGGCATCGGCGAGTTCGACCGCGTCATCGGCGGCGGTCTCGTCGCCGGCCAGGTGTGCCTGTGCAGCGGGCCGCCCGGCTCGGGCAAGAGCACGCTGCTGCTGGCCGTCGCCGACTCGGTGGCGCGGCGCGAGCAGCGCACCGTGCTCTACGTGTCGGGCGAGGAATCGGTCGAACAGATCGCGGTGCGGGCCGTGCGGCTCGGCGCCGACAGTCCTCATCTGCTGCTGGCCGACGACACCGATCTCGGCGGCGTCATCGGCCACATCGACGCGCACGGTGCCTCGGTCGCGCTCGTCGTCATCGACTCGGTGCAGACCATCGCCTCGGGCGATGTCGAGGGTCGCCCCGGCGGGGTCACCCAGGTGATGGAGGTCGCCCAGGTGCTGACCCGGGTGGCCAAGTCGCGCGGGCTGCCGATGATCCTCGTCGGCCAGGTCACCAAGGACTCCACCGTCGCCGGGCCGCGGGCGCTCGAGCACATCGTCGACACCACGCTCAGCCTCGACGGCGACAAGCACACCTCCCTGCGCCTGCTCCGCGCGGTCAAGAACCGCTTCGGCTCGCTCGAGGTCGCCGCGTTCGAGCAGACCGACGCCGGGCTGCGCGAGGTGCTCGACCCGAGCAGCCTGTTCCGCGAGCATCGGGACAGCGCGGTGCCGGGCACCTGCGCCACCGTCACCGTCGAGGGCCACCGGGCGCTCACCGCCGAGGTGCAGTCGCTCGTCGCGTCCAGCACCAATCCCAACCCGCGGCGCGGCGTCTCCGGGCTCGACTCGGCCCGCACCGCGATGCTCATCGCGGTCAGCGAGCGCGCGGCGAACCTGCGCCTGTTCGACAAGGACGTCTTCCTCGCCACCGCGGCCGGCATGCGCATCTCCGACCCCGGCACCGACCTCGCGGTGTGCCTGGCCGTCGTCTCGGCCGCCCGCAACCAGGTCGTGCCGCTCGACATGGCCGCGCTGGGTGAGGTCACGCTGTCGGCCGACGTCCGGCCGGTGCCGATGATGTCCGAGCGTGTCGCCGAGGCGCTGCGCATCGGGTACCGGCGCCTGATCGTGCCGGTCGGCACGCGATCGCGCCTCGGCAGCCGGGTCGAGGCCGCACGTCTCATCGAGGTGCCGTCGCTCCGCGAGGCGATCATCGCGCTCGAGGCGCCACCTGAGCCGACGAGCCGGTCGAAACGTCATCAGGTCATGCTGCGGCCGGTGCCCAATGAGCCCGGGTGAGAGGCTCGGCACGGATGATCGGCTGAAATCGCACGGTTCGTTGGCCCGGGCTGCCTAGACTGAGCGCCGGGGAAGCCGCCACCGCGGCACGAAGATCGACAGAGCTTGGGGGCCTGACGTGGCGACGACCGACCGCGAGGACGCGCTGCGCAGCGTGCTCGCCACCGTCGCACCCGGCACGCCGCTGCGCGACGGTCTCGAACGCATCCTGCGCGGCAACACCGGCGCGCTGATCGTCATCGGCTGGGATCGCGTCGTCGAGGGCCTGTGCACCGGCGGGTTCCCGCTCGACGTCGAGTTCTCCTCCACCCGGCTGCGCGAACTCTGCAAGATGGACGGCGCGGTCGTGCTCACCGGCGACGGCCTGCGCATCGTCTGGTCGTCGGCCCACCTCATGCCCGACCCCGCGATCCCGACCGAGGAATCCGGCACCCGGCACCGCACCGCGCAGCGCGTCGCCCTGCAGACCGGCTTCCCGGTCATCTCGGTGTCGCAGTCGATGCGCATCATCAGCCTCTACGTCGGTGACCGCCGCTACGTGCTGGAGAGCAGCGGCGAGCTGCTGTCGCGCGCCAACCAGGCCATCGCCACGCTCGAGCGCTACAAGCAGCGCCTCGACGAGGTGTCGCACGCGCTGTCCGCTCTCGAGATCGAGGATCTCGTCACCGTCCGCGATGCCGCCATCGTGTCGCAGCGGCTCGAGATGGTGCGCCGCATCGCCGACGAGGTCACCGGCCAGGTCGTCGAGCTCGGCACCGACGGCCGCCTGCTCGCCCTGCAGCTCGACGAGCTGATGGCCGGCGTCGACGCCGACCGCGAGCTCATCGCCCGCGACTACGTGCCGACCGGCCGGCGGGCCCGCACCTCGGAGCAGGTGCTGCGCGACCTCGCCGACCTCTCCGCCGTCGACCTGCTGGACCTCACCCAGGTCGCGCGGGCGATGGGCATGCCGTTCACCCCCGAGGCGCAGGACAGCGCGATCAGCCCGCGCGGCTACCGGCTGCTGGCCCGGGTGCCGCGCATCCCGGCGACGATCCTCGACCGCGTCGTCGAGCACTTCGGCGGGCTGCAGAAGTTGCTGGCCGCCTCGGTCGAGGACCTCCAGGTCGTCGACGGCGTGGGCGAGACGCGGGCCCGAGCGGTGCGGGAGGGCATCTCGCGGCTGGCCGAGGTGTCGATCATCGACCGCTTCAACTAGAGCGGGCGCGTCCTAGGAGATCGCGAACTGCGCGGCCTTGCCGGTCCGGCCGGACAGGCTCGCGTAGAGCGTGTACGTGCCCGCGCCGACGCGCTGCCGGGTGCCGGCGCACTTCGGCTGCGAGGTCAGGCCCGACCACGTGATGCTGACCCGCACCGGCTGGCCGGGCGCGAGGGTGCGCTCGTTCGTCCCTGGCTGCACCTCGCAGTCATGACTGCCCCACACCCGCGACTCGCCGTTGTAGACCTTGAGCTCGACCTGCTGGTCGGCGAGGTCCTGCACGCACGGCCGGGCGCCGGTGTTCGTCACCTGCAGCTCGACGACCGGACGGTCACCCACCTGGTAGTTCGACTTCGCCACGACGGCCTGCACCTCGAGTCCCGCCGCCGCGCAGAGCGCCGGCGGGACGGACGACGACGCGACCTTGGAGCTCGACACCGAGGCCGAGTGCGACGACGACCCCGACGAGGCGTTCGCCGCGGTCGAGGTCGGGGACGGGCTCGGGCTCGCCGCGCGAGAGGTGCTGCCCGCCGCGGTGCCGGCACCGCTGGGGGTGCCGTCCCCCGAGGTGAGCGCGCGGAGGGTCAGCACGAGCAACGCGACGATCAGCACGGCCGAGCCGATCAGCACGAGACGGCGTCGCCAGTACACGGACGGCGGCCGGGAGCCCACGGGATGAAACATGTCGCCATCACGCTAGCGTCTGCCGCTGACCGACCGCCGACGGCGCGCGCAATCGCGCGTCCGACCCGCGTGCGAGGATGCGGCGGATGTCTGCCGTTCCCGTCCCGGACCCGGCTGCGGAATTCGCCCGCCGCCTGCTGGCCTGGTACGAGGCGAACGCCCGGGAGCTCCCGTGGCGCGCCCCCGACGCCGGCGCCTGGGCCGTGCTCGTCAGCGAGATCATGCTGCAGCAGACGCCGGTCGCCCGGGTGCTGCCGGCCTACGCCGCCTGGCTCGAGCGCTGGCCGACCCCGGCCGCGCTCGCCGCCGCGTCGCCGGGTGACGCGGTGCGCATGTGGGGCAAGCTCGGCTATCCCCGCCGCGCCCTGCGGCTGCATGCGGCCGCGACGGCCATCACCGAACGCTTCGCCGGCCGCGTCCCCGACTCGCTGGACGACCTCCTCGGGCTGCCCGGCGTCGGCGCCTACACCGCTCGCGCCGTCGCCTCGTTCGCGCACGGCCAGCGGCACCCGATCGTCGACACCAACGTGCGGCGGGTGATCGCCCGCGCAGTGCTCGGCCAGGGCGAGGCCGGCCCGCCCTCGACGACGCGCGACCACGCGCGGGTCGAGGCCCTGCTGCCGCCCGAACCCGCTCGGGCCGCGCGCTTCGGCGTCGCGGTCATGGAGCTCGGCGCGCTCGTCTGCACCGCCCGCTCGCCCCGCTGCGGCGACTGCCCGCTGGCCGCTCGGTGCGCCTGGATCGCCGCCGGTTCGCCGCCCTACGACGGGCCGACCGTGCGCCCGCAACGCTTCGCCGGCACCGACCGGCAGGTGCGCGGTCGGCTGCTCGACGTGCTGCGCGCCGCCGACCGACCGGTGACCGCCGCCGCGCTCGATCTCGCCTGGCCCGAACCCGTCCAGCGGGCCCGCGCCCTCGACGCTCTGGTGGCCGACGGGCTCGTCGATCCGCTGCCCGACGGTCGTTTCTCCCTTCCCAGTGACATCTCGCGTTTGTGAAACACCCATCCGGCGACGTGTCACGGCGCCGCGGCGGCGGTTCCTCCAGCCGGTGACCAGACCGGCGGACGTGGGGTGTCGCTCGCATCTCCGCGGCCGGCCGACCAATCACAACGGTCCGGCGCCGGCGGTGCGCTCGGCGCCTGGGCCTTGGTCGCCTTCCCGACGGGGGCGCCGACGGGCCAGGGGACGCTGTACTACGCGAAGGGCGCCAACGCGACCACCGGCGCCACCCAGCAGGTCGGCAGCGCCGGTCGGATCAGCATCGAGAACGTTTCCGGGCCGGCCTTCACGATCATCGACGTGAACGGCTACTACGAGCCGCAGATCCACGCGGTGCTCATCAACTCCGGGGGCATCCTCAGCAGTTCACCGGAGGAGCTGTCCTCGGCCCGCACGGCAACCGGGAGCTACACGGTCGCGATCAACCACGACCTGACCGGCTGCACCGCGGTCACCGGCATGGACGGCGGCGCGTTCATCTCCTCGGCCGTGATCTCGGGCAACAACGTCTTCGCGAGCACGTTCAACCTGTCCGGCACCAGGGTGGACCTGCACCGGACCCTCACCGTGGTCTGCCGACCTGACGAACGGCAGCGGCCCCGGACGGAGAAACCGTCCGGGGCCGCTTCGTCGTTGCGACGTCAGTCGGCGGAGATGTTCGCCGGCGGGACGTCGGGCACGAGCGCGGACGGCTTCGGCTCACCGCGGAAGGTGAACTTCTCCGGGCCGTCCTTCTTGAGCGGGTCCTCCGGGGCGGTGTCGATGACGACGATCTCGCCCGCCGTCAGCTCGCCGAAGAGGATCTTCTCCGAGAGCGGGTCCTCGATCTCGCGCTGGATGGTGCGGCGCAGCGGCCGCGCGCCCAGCACGGGGTCGTAACCCTTCTTCGCCAGCAGCGCCTTGGCCGCCGACGTGAGCTCGATGCCCATGTCCTTGTTGCGCATCTGCGTGTCCAGGCGGGCCGTCATCAGGTCGACGATCTTGACGATCTCGGCCTCGGTCAGCTGGTGGAACACGATGATGTCGTCGATGCGGTTGAGGAACTCGGGCCGGAAGTGCTGCTTCAGCTCGTCGTTGACCTTGTTCTTCATCCGCTCGTAGTTGCTCTCGGTGTCGTTCGCCGCTGCGAACCCGAGGCCGACCGCCTTGGACACGTCGCGCGTACCGAGGTTGGTGGTCAGGATCAGCACCGTGTTCTTGAAGTCCACGATGCGGCCCTGGCCGTCGGTCAGGCGACCGTCCTCGAGCACCTGCAGGAGCGTGTTGAAGACGTCCGGGTGGGCCTTCTCGACCTCGTCGAACAGCACGACGCTGAACGGCTTGCGGCGAACCTTCTCGGTGAGCTGACCACCCTCGTCGTAGCCGACGTAGCCGGGAGGCGCACCGACGAGCCGCGACACGGTGTACCGGTCGTGGAACTCGGACATGTCGATCTGGATGAGCGCGTCGGCGTCGCCGAAGAGGAACTCGGCGAGCGTCTTGGACAGCTCGGTCTTACCGACGCCGGACGGGCCGGCGAAGATGAACGAGCCACCGGGACGCTTCGGGTCCTTCAGGCCGGCGCGGGTACGCCGGATGGCCTGCGAGACCGCCTTGATCGCCTGCTCCTGGCCGATGACGCGCTTGTGCAGCTCGTCCTCCATGCGCAGCAGCCGCGCGGTCTCCTCCTCGGTGAGCTTGAAGACCGGGATGCCCGTCCAGGTGGCGAGGACCTCGGCGATCTGCTCGTCGTCGACCTCGGCCACGACGTCGAGGTCGCCGGCCTTCCACTCGGCCTCGCGCTTGCCCTTCTCGGCCAGCAGCGTCTTCTCCTTGTCGCGGAGGGACGCGGCCTTCTCGAAGTCCTGCGCGTCGATCGAGGATTCCTTCTCGCGCCGGACGTCGGCGATGCGCTCGTCGAACTCACGCAGGTCCGGCGGGGCGGTCATGCGGCGGATGCGCATGCGCGCGCCGGCCTCGTCGATGAGGTCGATCGCCTTGTCGGGCAGGAAGCGGTCGCTGATGTAGCGGTCGGCCAGACCGGCCGCGGCCACCAGCGCGGCGTCGGTGATCGACACCCGGTGGTGCGCCTCGTAGCGGTCGCGCAGACCCTTGAGGATCTCGATGGTGTGCGCGACGGTCGGCTCGCCCACCTGCACCGGCTGGAAGCGGCGCTCGAGCGCTGCGTCCTTCTCCAGGTACTTGCGGTACTCGTCGAGCGTCGTCGCCCCGATGGTCTGCAGCTCGCCACGGGCCAGCATCGGCTTGAGGATCGACGCGGCGTCGATCGCGCCCTCGGCGGCACCGGCACCCACCAGGGTGTGGATCTCGTCGATGAACATGATGATGTCGCCGCGGGTGCGGATCTCCTTGAGCACCTTCTTCAGGCGCTCCTCGAAATCACCGCGGTAGCGCGAACCGGCGACCAGCGAGCCGAGGTCGAGAGTGTAGAGCTGCTTGTCCTTCAGCGTCTCCGGGACCTCGCCCTTGACGATCGCCTGGGCCAGGCCCTCGACGACCGCGGTCTTGCCCACGCCGGGCTCGCCGATGAGCACCGGGTTGTTCTTGGTCCGGCGGCTGAGCACCTGCATGAGGCGCTCGATCTCCTTCTCGCGCCCGATGACGGGGTCGAGCTTGCCCTCCCTGGCCGACTGGGTCAGGTTGCGCCCGAACTGGTCGAGCACGAGGGAGGTCGACGGCGTGGCCTCCGACGCGGTGCCGGCGGGCTCGCCCTTGCTCTGGTAGCCGTTGAGGAGCTGGATGACCTGCTGGCGGACCTTGTTGAGGTCGGCCCCCAGCTTCACCAGCACCTGGGCGGCGACGCCCTCGCCCTCGCGGATCAGCCCGAGCAGGATGTGCTCGGTGCCGATGTAGTTGTGCCCGAGCTGCAGCGCCTCGCGCAGGGACAGCTCGAGAACCTTCTTCGCGCGCGGCGTGAACGGGATGTGCCCGCTCGGGGCCTGCTGGCCCTGGCCGATGATCTCCTCGACCTGCTGGCGGACGGCATCGAGGGAGATGCCGAGCGACTCGAGGGCCTTGGCGGCGACGCCTTCACCCTCGTGGATCAGCCCGAGCAGGATGTGCTCGGTGCCGATGTAGTTGTGGTTGAGCATCCGGGCCTCTTCTTGGGCCAGGACGACAACGCGACGCGCGCGGTCAGTGAACCGTTCGAACATCAGGCAGCTCCTTCCGCGCCTTCTTCGTGCTGCGATCGACATGGTGCGGTCGACTACTGGTAATGACTTTAGCCCGGGGCGCCGACCGATAGGTCTCGGCCGGGGAACGCCCGGGACAGCAACGGGGCCGCCGCACGCGAGTACGAGCGGCGCCTATGTGGTCCAACGGCGACCGGTCCGCAATGATGCCCGGAACCGACTTCGCTGACAGCGAACTATTCACGCCACCTTTACTGTCGGCCAGATTCGTTCGACCTTGATCGGGCTAGGCGGGCAGCGTGCCCGGATGGGCGAGGTCACCGCCCAGGTGGGCGATCCGGTTGTCGCCGTCGACCAGGACCACCTTGGGCACGTAGGCCGAGGCCATGGCGTCGGGCATCGTGGCGTAGCTGATGACGATGACGAGGTCCCCCGGAGCCACCAGGTGCGCCGCCGCGCCGTTGATGCCCAGCACGCCGGTGCCGCGCTCGCCCTCGATCACATAGGTCTCCAGGCGGGCCCCGTTGGTCACGTCCACGACGGCGACCTGCTCGCCGGGGAGCAGGTCCGCGGCGTCCATCAGGTCGGCGTCGATCGTGATCGAACCGACGTAGTGCAGGTCGGCCTTGGTCACGGTCGCGCGATGGATCTTGCTCTTGAACATCGTGCGGTACATGCCGGTCATGGCCGGAGACGCTAGATAGGGTCCGGACGTACCGGCATCCCGCGGTGAGGAGAAACACGCATGCCCGACATCGAGCTCGGTGGGTCCGCCGGTGGGTCGACGAGGCTGCGGGGCTACCTCGCGCGCCCCGACGGCGGCGGCCCGTGGCCCGGTGTCGTGGCGATCCACGAGCTGTTCGGGCTCAACGACCTCGTCCGCCGCCAGGCCGACCGGCTCGCCGCCGCCGGCTACCTGACGCTGGCCCCCGACCTGTTCAGCGACGGGCGGACGCCGCGCTGCATCGTCAACACCTTCCGCGCGCTGGCCGCGGGGCAGGGCAAGGCGCTGGTCGACATCGACTCGGCCCGGCAGTTCGTCCTCGACCGGCCCGACTGCACCGGGAAGGTCGGCATCATCGGGTTCTGCATGGGCGGCGGCTTCGCCCTCGTCGCCGCCAACCGCGGCTTCGACGCGGCCGCGCCGAACTACGGCATGCCGCCGAAGGACCTCGAGAAGGCGCTGACCGGCGCCTGCCCGATCGTTGCGAGTTACGGCGGGAAGGACGTCGCGCTGCGCGGGACGGCGAAGAAGCTCGAGGGTGCGCTCACCGGACTCGGCATCCCGCACGACGTCAAGGAGTACCCGACCGCCGGGCACTCGTTCCTCAACGACGAGTTCTTCGGGCCGGGCCTCACCCACGCGGTGCAGCGCATCGCGCACCTGGGCCCCGACCCGGTCGCGGCGCCCGATGCCTGGAAACGTATCGAGGCCTTCTTCGGCGAACATCTCGGCGGCTGACCCGGCGTGGAAATGCCGCCGGCCCGGCTCGCCGATGCGAGCCGGGCCGGAATGCTGGCGTGGATCAGGCCTGCGAGTTGTACGCCTCGAGAATGTGGGCCGGAATGCGACCCTTCTCGCCGATCTTGTGACCGTTGTTGCGGGCCCATTCGCGAATTGCGTGGGTCTGCTCGCGGTCGCCGCGGGCCGGACGGCCCCGGCGGGCGCCGCTGCCCGTGACGGGACGGGCGCCGCTGCGGGTGGCGCGCCGCGCGTGCGCAACGTATTCGGCCATCGAATCGCGCAGCTTGGCCGCGTTCTTCGCGGAGAGATCGATTTCGTAGTTCGACCCGTCCAACGAGAAACTGACGGTCTCCTCGGCAGTTCCCTGATCGAGATCGTCGATCAGCTGGACGATGTGCTTCTGAGCCATCTTCGTACCATTTCCTGTGCGCGGGATTAGATGCCGAACAGCATAGCGCGATTAGCAGAAAAAGACGGTGATGACCCGGCTGCAAATGCACCGGCACGATGCGTTATGTTGCGCCGACCCGCGCGCTTTCGGGGTCGCCGAACCCAACTAGTGCGGCTTGATGAGCGGGAACAGGATCGTCTCGCGAATTCCTCGCCCGGTCAGGATCATGATCAACCGGTCGACGCCGAGACCCATTCCGCCGGTGGGCGGCATGCCGTATTCGAGGGCGCGCAGGAAGTCCTCGTCCAATTCCATGGCCTCGGGATCGCCCTTGGCCGCGGCCCGCGACTGCTCGATCAGACGGCGGCGCTGCTCGACCGGATCGACCAGCTCCGAATACGCCGGCGCGATCTCGACGCCGCCGATGATGAGGTCCCAGGCCTCGGACAGCCGCGGGTCGTCGCGGTGCGGCCGGGCCAGCGGCCGGACAGCCACCGGATAATCCCGGACGAACGTCGGCTGGACGAGAGAGTGTTCGACCAACTTCTCGTAAAGCTCCAGGACGATCTCACCCGCGCCCCATTCGGGCTGCAGGGCGACCGAGCGGCGATCGGCGTGCCGGCGCAATTCGTCGACCCCGGTGTCGGGCGTGACCTCCTCGCCGACGGCGTCGGACACTGCGCCGTGCAGGGTGATGGTGCGCCAGTCGCCCCTGAGGTCGATGGGCGTTCCGTCGGCGGTCACCGGCTCGCGGACCCCGACCGCGTCCGCGGCGTCCAGGATGAGTGCTCGGGTCAACTCGGCCATCGTGTCGTAGTCGCCGTAGGCCTGATACGCCTCGAGCAGCGTGTACTCCGGCGAGTGGCTCGAATCGACGCCCTCGTTGCGGAACACCGGCCCGATCTCGTAGACCTTCTCGATGCCGCCGACGATGCACTTCTTCAGGTACAACTCGGTCGCGATTCGCAACGACATGTCGAGATCGAAAGCATTCAAGTGGGTATGGAATGGCCGCGCGGCCGCACCACCGTGCACCACTTGCAGAACCGGCGTCTCGACCTCGAGATACCCGCGGTCGTGAAATGTCGATCTCAGCGAACGCAAGACTGCGGCGCGCGCATGCACCATCGTCCGGGCCTCGGGCCGGACGATCAGATCGACATATCTCTGACGTACGCGGGTCTCGTCCGACAATGGCTTGTGTGCAACCGGTAGTGGGCGCAGGGCTTTCGCGGTGATCCGGAACTCCGAGGCCAGCACCGACAATTCCCCGCGCTTGGACGAGATGATCTCGCCCCGCACGAATACGAGATCGCCGAGGTCGACATCGGCCTTCCAGGCGACGAGTTCGTCCGGTCCGACCCGGTCGAGGGAGAGCATGACCTGCAGTTCGGCGGCGCCCTCGCGCAGCATCGCGAAGCAGAGCTTGCCGGTGTTGCGCACGAAGATGACGCGACCGGTGACGCCCTCGACCACCCCGGTCTCGGTGCCCGCCGGAAGGTCGGGGTGGGCGGCCCGCACCTCGGCCAGGGAGGCCGTGCGCCCGACCCCGACCGGGAAGGGCGCGCGGGCCGGGTCGGCGGCGAGACGGTCGTACTTCTCGCGACGCACCCGCATCTGCTCGGGCAGGTCCTCGGCCGGATCGTCGGGCGTCTCGCTCACACCAGCACACTATCGGCGGGGCTCGGACGCTTTCCGAGCGCGGGGACGGCCCTGACGAATGTCACAGCGACCCCGCCCGTCATCGTCACTGCCGCGCGCCGCCGGCTTCCGGCAGGCTCGGCGCCATGACCACGAACATCGCGGATCGGGCGACGGCGGGCATTTCGCTCGCCGGCCTGACCAAGTCCTTCCCCTCGCCCCAGGGTCGCGTGCACGCCGTGCGCGGCATCGACATCGACATCGCACCGGGCGAGACGGTGGCCCTGCTCGGCCCCAACGGCGCCGGCAAGTCGACCACCATCGACATGCTGCTCGGCCTGCTGCCTCCCGATTCGGGATCGGTGTCCGTGTTCGGGATGAGGCCGAGCGAGGCCGTCCGGGCCGGTGCCGTCGGCGGCATGCTCCAGGTGGGCGGCGTCGTGCAGTACCTGACGGTGCGCGAGCTGATCACCATGGTCGCGAGCCTGTACCCGAACCCGCTCTCGGTGGACGAGGCCATCGACCTGACCGGCATCGGCGACATCGCCGGGCGCAAGACCACCAAGCTGTCGGGCGGCCAGACCCAGCGGCTGCGCTTCGCCGTCGCGCTGGTCAGCAATCCCGATCTGCTCGTGCTGGACGAGCCGACCGTCGCCCTCGACGTGCAGGCCCGGCGCGACTTCTGGGCGACCATGCGCACCTTCGTCGGCCGCGGCAAGACCGTCGTCTTCGCGACGCACTACCTCGAGGAGGCGGACGCCTACGCCGACCGGATCATCCTGATGGCCAACGGGTCGGTCGTGGCCGACGGGCCGGCCACCGAGATCAAGGCCACCGTCGGCAGCCGCACGATCCGGACCACGCTGCCCGATGCAGACCTCGCCGCCCTCGCCGCCCTCCCCGGCGTCACCAACTCCGACGCGCACGGCGACGGGGTGACACTGGTCTGCTCGGACTCCGACGTCGCCCTGCGGGCCCTGCTGCCGGCCTACCCCCAGGCCCGCGACATCGAGGTCCGCGGCGCCGGGCTGGAAGAGGCGTTCATGCAACTGACCGGAAACACCATCGTCGAGGAGTCGGACCGATGAGCACGGCGACCTACCAGAAGTTCGAACTGCTGCGCGCGGTGCGCAACCGCCAGGCCCTGGTCTTCACGGTGTTCTTCCCGATCGTCATGTTCTTCCTGCTCGCCGGTCCGAACAAGGACAACCACAACTTCGGCGGCGACTCGAAGCACCACACCGGCCTGTTCGCGCCCCAGTACTACATGGTCGGGCTGCTGGCTTTCGGCACGATGATCGCCGTGCTGTCCACGGGGGCCCGCATCGCGGCTGAGCGCACGATCGGGTGGAACCGGCAGCTCCGCCTGACGCCGCTGTCGGCCCGCGGGTACCTGCGGTCGAAGGTCGTCACCGGCTACCTGCTGGCCCTGATCAGCGTCGTCCTGCTCTTCTCGGCCGGCATCTCTCTCGGCGTACGGCTGCCGCTCGGCACCTGGCTGCACATGACCGCTCTCGTCCTCATCGCCCTGATCCCGTTCGCCGCCCTCGGCATCGCCATGGGCCACGTGCTCAACGACGACGCCGCCGGCGCCGCGCTGGGTGTGGGCGGATCGCTGTTCGCGTTCCTCGGCGGCACCTGGTTCCCGATCACGGGCGGTGGGCTGTTCGTCGACTTCTGCCAGCTGCTGCCGTCGTACTGGCTGGTGCAGGCCGGACACGTCGGGCTGGGCCAGAGTGGTGACCCGTGGGGCGTGAAGGGCTGGCTCGTCCTCGCGGTGTGGTCGGCCGTCGCGGCCGCCCTGGCGATGTGGGCCTATCAGCGCGACACCCGTCGCGCGTAGAGCTCCGCGAATTTAGGCTGATCCGGTCATGACCTCACCAACCCTCGCCGCCGTCGAGCCCCGGCTCGAGGAGGTCGCGCGCATGTGGGGCGCCGGGTGGCGCCGCTACTTCTTCCCGGCGTTCTGGCTGGTGTATCTCGGCCAGACGGTCGACGGGGTCAGCAAGGCGTCCCACGGGTGGGCGGCCTTCGCCGGCTACGCGATCGTGGTGCTGTTCGCCGCGACGTATCTCGCCGCGCTGCCGATGGGCTGGTCGGGCCAGTACCGGCTGTTCTGGACCCTCTACGGATTCGCCTTCGCCCTGACCGGCGTCGAGCTCGTGTTCGCCCGCGCCGACGCGCTGGTCTTCTGCGTCTACCTCGCGGTGCTGACCGTCGCGACGCAGGTGCGATGGGCGCTGGTCGGGGTCGTGGCCCTGACCCTGATCACCGCCCTGGTGCCCTGGTCGGTGCCGGCGCTGGGCGGCAAGGTGCAGTGGGGCGCGGCGCTGAGCGTGCTGCTCGTGTCGCTGGCGATGTTCGGCTTCTTCAAGATCGTGCAGTCGAACATCGCGCTGGCCGCCGCGCGGGCCGAGGTGGCGCGGCTCGCCGCCGAGAACGAGCGCTCGCGCATCGCCCGCGACCTGCACGACCTGCTCGGCCACTCGCTCACCACGATCACGGTCAAGGCCGGGCTCGCCCGGCGGCTGGCCGAGCACGGCGAGACGGAGCGGGCGTTCACCGAGATCGCGGAGGTCGAGCAGCTGTCGCGCCGCACGCTGGGCGACGTGCGGGCCGCGGTGTCGGCGCACCGCGAGGTGACGCTGACCGGCGAGCTCGCGACCGCCCGGGAGGTGCTGCGGGCGGCCGGCATAATCGCCGAGCTGCCGGGGTCGGTGGCCGAGACCGATCCGACGCTGTCGGAGCTGTTCGGCTGGGTGGTGCGCGAGGGCGTGACGAACGTGGTGCGCCACTCGCGGGCCGAGCACGTGCGCATCACCCTGGGCCGCTCGTTCGTGGAGATCGCCGACGACGGTCGGGGCGGCGGGGCGGGCAGCTGCGGCAACGGCCTGCTCGGCCTGCGTGAGCGCACCGACGCCGCCGGCGGCACGCTCGTCGCCACCAGCGGCTTGAAGGGCTTCCGGCTGCGGGTCGAGGTGCCCGGGGTGGAGGCCGACATCACCGCGCCGGCCACCCCGGTGGCGCCGTGATCCGGCTGCTGCTCGCCGACGACCAGACGCTCGTGCGCACCGCCCTCGCGGCGCTGCTCGACCTCGAGGACGACTTCGAGGTCGTGGCCCAGTGCGGCCGCGGTGACGAGGTCGTGGCCGCGGCCCGCGAGGCGAGGCCCGACGTCGCGCTGCTCGACATCGAGATGCCGGGCATGGACGGCCTGGCCGCCGCCGCCGCGATCACCCACGAGGTGCCGGGGGTGCGGATGATCATCCTGACCGCCTTCGGGCGACCGGGCTACCTGCGCCGGGCGATGGAGGCCGGGGCCTCGGGGTTCGTCGTGAAGGACGCGCCGGCCGAGCAGCTGGCCGACGCCGTGCGCCGCGTGCACCGGGGCGAGCGGGTCGTCGATCCGGCCCTGGCCGCGGCCACGCTCGCCGGTGGGGCCTCACCGCTGACCGGGCGCGAGCGCGACGTGCTCGTGGCCGCCCGCGACGGCGCGACCGTGGCCGACATCAGCCGCAAGCTGTTCCTGTCCGAGGGCACGGTGCGCAACTACCTCTCGGCGGCCATCGCCAAGACCGGGGTGCGCAACCGGGTCGAGGCCGTGCGGGTGGCCGACCACCGCGGCTGGCTCTAGCCGACCTGGCGCGCCACCTCGGCCGCGACCAGCTCGAGGTGCTCGAGGTCGCCGAGGTCGAGCACCTGCAGGTAGAGCCGGGTGGTGCCGGTCGTCTCGACGAAGCGGCCGATGCGGTCGACCACCTCGGCCGGGGTGCCGGCCAGGCCGTTCTCGCGCAGCTCGTCGACCTCGCGGCCGATCGCGGCCGCCCGGCGGGCGATCTCGCCCTCGTCCCGGCCGACGCAGAGCACCTGGGCCACCGAGTAGACGACGTCGCGGCCGGTCGGGTCGACGGCGGCCCGCACGCGTCCGAAGATCTCGTTCGTCTCCTCGACCGAGCGGAAGGCGACGTTGAACTCGTCGGCGAAGCGTGCGGTGAGCGCGGCCGAGCGGCTCTTGCCCAGTCCGCCCAGGATGATCGGCGGGCGCGGCGACTGCACCGGCTTGGGCAGGGCGGGCGAGTCGACCACCGTGTGGTGCTCACCGGTGAAGCTGTAGGTCGCGCCCTCGGGCGTGCGCAGCAGGCCGTCGATGACCTCGACCTGCTCCACGAAGCGGTCGAAGCGCTCGCCGGTCTCGGGGAACGGGATGCCGTAGGCCGCGTGCTCGCGCGCGTTCCAGCCGGCCCCCAGCCCGAGCTCGACCCGTCCGCCGCTCATCCGGTCGACCTGTGCGGCCGAGATCGCGAGCGGTCCGGGCAGCCGGAAGGTCGTCGGCGTCACCAGCGTGCCGAGGCGGATGCGCGAGGTCTCGCGAGCGAGCGCGGCGAGGGTCAGCCACGCGTCCGACGGGCCGGCTCCGGGGTCGCCGCCGCCGATGCGGAGGTAGTGGTCGGAGCGGAAGAAGGCGTCGAAGCCGAGCACCTCGGTGGCGGTCGCGACGCGCAGCAGGTCCTCGTAGGTGGCGCCCTGCTGGGGTTCGGTGAAGATGCGCAGATCCATGATCCGACCCTAGCGACGCGCGCGCCCGCAGCCGTGGTCCCGCCCCCCTCGCGGTTGAGTGGCGACATCCGCCCTTGACTGGCGCGTACCTGGTCGCCACTCAACCGCGGACTCGCCACACAACCGAAGTGGGGCGGGCGACCGAAAGGGGCGGGCAGGCCGGCGGGTCAGGTGTTGCGTTCGTAGATCAGGCGCAGGCCGATGAGCGTGAGCTCGGGTTCGTAGCGCGTGACCGTCTCGCTGTGGTCGATGACGAGCGACGCGAGGCCGCCGGTGGCGACGACGTGGACGGATTGCGGGTCGTCGGGCACGAGCGCCGCGGACAGCCGCCGCACCATGCCGTCGACCTGCCCGGCGAAGCCGTAGAGGATGCCCGACTGCAGCGATTCGACGGTGTTCTTGCCGATCGGGCTGCGGGGCACGACGAGCTCGACCTTGCGCAGCTGCGCGGCCCGCGCGGCGAGGGCGTCGAGCGAGATCTCGATGCCCGGGGCGAGGGCGCCGCCGAGGAAGTCGCCGCGCGCGCTGACGACGTCGAAGTTCGTCGAGGTGCCGAAGTCGACGACGATGCACGGGCCGTCGATCAGGTGGTGCGCCGCCGCGGTGTTGCAGATGCGATCGGTGCCGACCTCCTTCGGGTTGTCGGTCAGGATGCTCACGCCGGTGCGGATGCCCGGCTCGACCAGCACCGTCGGCACGTCGGAGTAGTAGCGCAACAGCATGGTGCGGAGCTCGCGCAGCACCGCCGGGACGGTCGAGCAGGCCGCGATGCCGGTGACGACGTGGTCGGCCAGCAGGCCGCGGAAGGTCAGCGCCAGCTCGTCGGCGGTGGTGCGGGCGTCGGACTTGATGCGCCACGACTGCACCAGCGTCTCGCCGTCGAACACGCCCATGACGGTGTTCGTGTTGCCGGTGTCGATCGCGAGCAGCATGAGCGGTTCCCCTAGATGTCCAGGCCGATGTCGAGCACGGACGCCGAGTGCGTCAGCGCGCCGACAGCAAGGTAGTCGACGCCGGTCCCGGCGACCTCGCGCGCGGTGTCGAGGGAGAGCCGTCCGGACGCCTCGAGCCGGGCGCGGCCGCGCGCGTAGGCGACGACCTCGCGCAGGAGGGCCGGGCCCATGTTGTCGAGCAGCACGAGGTCGGCGCCGGCGTCGATCACCTCGCGGGCCTGCTCGACGGTGTCGACCTCGATCTCCAGCGGCAGGTCGGGGTGGGCCGTGCGCACGCGGCGGAACGCCTCGACGACGCCGCCCGCCGCGACGACGTGGTTGTCCTTCACCAGCGCGGCGTCGGACAGCGACATGCGGTGGTTCACCCCGCCGCCGCAGCGCACCGCGTACTTCTCCAGCGCGCGCAGGCCGGGCATGGTCTTGCGGGTGTCGCGGATCGCCGCGCCGGTGCCCTCGATCGCGTCGACCCAGCGCCGGGTGAGCGTCGCGACGCCGGAGAGGTGCCCGAGCAGGTTCAGCGCGGTGCGTTCGGCGGTGAGCAGGTCGCGCATCGGCCCGCGCACGGTGGCCAGCACCTCGCCCGAGGTCACCCGCGCGCCGTCGGCGCTGCCGAACTCGACCTGCACGCGCCCCTGGCCGACCGTCTCGAAGACGTACGCGGCGACGGGCAGGCCGGCCACGACGCCGTCCTGGCGCGACACCAGGTTCGCGGCCGAGACGGTGGCGGCGTCGACGGTCGAGGTGGTGGTCACGTCACCTTCGGGGCCGAGGTCCTCGGCCAGCGCGCGGGCCACGATGTCGGCGACGACGTCGCGGGGCAGCCCGGGTGCGAGCTCGGTCATGAGGGGATGGCCACGTAGTCGGTGACGAGCTCGCCGCCGGCGGTCAGCCCGGTGTCGAGGTGCCCGCGCCAGTGCGCGTCGTCGAGATCGGGGTGGTCGTCGCGCCAGTGCGCGCCGCGGGTCTCCTCGCGGCGTTGCGCGGCGGCGACGAGGGCCGACGCGACGGTGAGCAGGTTCGTCGTCTCCCACGCCTCGGTGCCGGGCGTGCCGCCGTCGCGCGTGGCGAGCGCGGCCAGGCCCTCGCCGGCCACGGTCAGCCCCTTCTCGTCGCGCAGCACGCCGACGTCGCGCGACATCAGCTGCTGCAGCTCCGGACGCGCCGACTCGGCGAGCAGGCCCCCGCTGACCGCCGCCGGGGCGACGACCTCCGGCGGCGCTGTCGGTTCGCTGAGTCGGGCGACGACGGTCTCGGCGATGCGGTGCCCGAACACGAGACCCTCGAGCAGCGAGTTCGAGGCCAGCCGGTTGGCGCCGTGCACGCCGGTACAGGCCGATTCACCGCACACGAACAGGCCACGCAGCGACGACTCCCCGACGAGGTCGGTGCGCACGCCACCGCTCGCGTAGTGACAGGCCGGGACGACCGGGATCAGGTCGCGCACCGGGTCGATCCCCAACGACAGCAGGGTTTCGTGGATCGTCGGGAAGCGGACGCGCCACTTCTCGGCGCCGAAGTGGCGCGCGTCGAGCCACACGTGCTCGGCGCCTGTCTCGCGCATACGGCGCAGGATCGCCTTGGCGACGACGTCGCGCGGGGCGAGGTCGGCGAGCTCGTGCTGCCCTTGCATGAACCGCTCACCCGCATCGTCGACGAGGAACGCGCCCTCGCCTCGCACCGCCTCGCTCACGAGGGGCTGCTGGCCCCGCGAGTTGCGTCCGAGCCAGGTGACGGTGGGGTGGAACTGCACGAACTCGAGATCGCGGACGACAGCCCCGGCCCGCATCGCCGCGGCCACGCCGTCGCCGGTCGAGACGCTGGGGTTGGTCGTCGACGCGTAGACCTGGCCGATGCCGCCGGTGGCGAGCACGACGGCGCGGGCCCGAACGGCGCCGACGCCGTCGCGCTGGCCCTCGCCCATGACGTGCAGCGTGAGCCCGGCGACCGAGCCGTCGGCCGCGGTCAGCAGGTCGAGCACGAGCGCGTGCTCGATGACGTCGACGCCGGTGGCGTCGAGCACGCGGGTGACGAGTGCGCGCTGGATCTCCGCCCCCGTCGCGTCGCCGCCGGCGTGCGCGATGCGGTCGCGGTGGTGGCCGCCCTCCCGGGTGAGCGACAGCTGCCCGTCACCGGCGCGGTCGAACCGGGCGCCCATCTGCACGAGCTCGCGCACGGCGGCGGCGCCCTCGCGCACGAGCACCCGCACGGCGGCCTCGTCACACACGCCCGCACCGGCCACGACGGTGTCGGCGAAGTGGTCCTCGGGCGAGTCACCGGCGCCGAGCGCCGCCGCGATGCCGCCCTGCGCCCAGCGGGTGCTGCCGGCGGCCAGCACGTCCTTCGTCACGAGCAGCACCCGCAGCGACGACTGGCGGCTGATGTGCAGCGCGGTGGTGAGCCCGGCGATGCCGGAACCGACGACCACGACGTCGGTCTCGACGTGCCATCCGGGTTCCGGGGCCGCCAGGCGCGTCGGCAGCCTCACAGCTCCACCGCGACGTTGTCGATGAGCCGGGTTCGTCCGACCCGGGCGGCAACGAGCAGGCGGGCCGGGCCGTGCTCGGGGATCTCGCCGAGATCGGCCGCGCGCAGCTCGAGGTAGTCGACGTCGAGGCCGGGTGCGGCGGCCAGCACCGCGGTGGCCGCGGTGATCACGGCGAGCGCACCGTCGGGGGCGGCGTCGCGGCCGACGAACAGCGCGCGGGACAGCGCGAGCGCCTGCTGCCGGTCGTCGGCCGAGAGGTAGACGTTGCGGCTCGACAGCGCCAGGCCGTCCGGCTCGCGCACGGTCGGCACGCCGGCGATACCGACGCCGAGATCGAGGTCGCCCGACATCCGACGGATCAGGGCGAGCTGCTGGTAGTCCTTCTCGCCGAAGAAGGCCAGCGCCGGGCGGGCGAGGTGGCACAGCTTGGCGACGACCGTCAGCACGCCGGCGAAGTGGGTGGGCCGCGACGCGCCCTCGAGGATCCTGCCGAGCGGGCCCGGGTGCACGCTCACCTGCGATTCGCCGGCCGGGTACACGTCTTCGACGCCGGGCGCCCACACCAGGTCGACCCCGAGGCGGCGGCACAGGTCGACGTCGTCGTCGAGGGTGCGGGGGTAGGTGGCGAGGTCCTCGGTCGGCGCGAACTGCATGGGGTTGACGAAGATCGTGACGACGACCGACTCGCAGACCTCCTTCGCCGCCTCGATGAGCGCGGCGTGCCCGGCGTGCAGCGCCCCCATCGTGGGGACGAGCCCGACCGGTCCGGCGAGGTCGTCCCGGGCCGCGGCGAGATCCGCCCGGGTCAGTGCGAACACCGTCATGCAATCTCCAGGGCGGCGAGGACGGCGTCGGTCTGGGCAGCACTGAGCCGGCCCGAGGCGTGCGCCCGTTCGGCCGTGCGGCGGGCCATCGCGAGGTAGGAGGGCAGCACGTCGGGCGCGCGTCGCGCGAGCGTCTGCACGTGGGCGGTCACGGTCGCGACGTCGCCGCGGGACACCGGACCGGTGAGGGCGGCGTCGCCGAGGCGCAGCACGTTGTCGAGCGCGGCGCTGAGCAGCGGCGCTACCAGGCGGGCCGGCTCGGCCACCCCGGCACCGTCGAGCAGCGTCATCGAGTCGTTGACGAGCGTGACGAGGTGGTTGGACGCGACCGTGAGCGACGCGTGATAGAGCGGCCGGGCCGATTCGGGCACCCATACCGGCTCGCCACCCATCTCGAGCACGAGCGATTCCGCGACCGGGCGCAGCTCGTCGAGGGCGGTGACGCCCCAGGTCGCGCCGTCGAGCCGATCGAGGTCCTCGGGTCGTCCGGTGAAGGTCATCACCGGGTGCAGCGCGAGCGCGAGCACGCCGCGCGCCGCCGCGGCGTCGAGCACCCCGATGCCCTGGGCCCCCGAGGTGTGCGCGACGAGTTGCCCCGGCCGCCAGACGCCGGTCTCGGCGAGACCGGCGACGAGGGGACGCAGCACGTCATCGGGCACCGCGAGCAGGACGAAGTCGGCCGTCGAGACCGTCTCGTCGACGGGGCGGACCGCCACACCGGGCAGCATCCGCTCGGCCCGGGCCAGCGACTCCGCCGACACCGCGCTCACGGCGACGACGTCGTGACCGGCCCGCGCGATCGCCGCACCGAGGGCACTGCCGACCCGGCCGGCGCCGACGACACCCACGCGGAGACGAGCCGGTCGCGCTGCTGGCGCGCTGGTCAATGGACGATCCTCACTTCGCCGGTGTCGAGCGACGTCCGCGAGCCTACTGGCCGCCCGCGCGGGCCCGTTCGGGTCACGGCTGTCACGCAGAGTCACCGGCAGGTAGGTTCGGGAGCCGTGACCGATCTGCAAGAGACCGTCGCCCGCAGCGCCGACACCGCCGACCTGCACGCCACCGTCCCCACGCTCCTGCTGGAGCTGCAGACGCTGCTCGGGGCCCTCACCGCCACGGTGACCGCCGGCACCGACCGGGGCCGCCGCCCGTTCCGTCCCGGCCCGGACTGGTCGCCCCGGATCGGCGAGCTCGCGTACGGGGTGTTCCTGCTCGCCGACCAGACCGGGGTCGACCTGGCCCGAGCCGTCGAGTTGACCGCCGAGCACCTGGAGTTCAAGGGCAAGCAGGCGAAGGCGGCCAGCGAGAACGGCTGGCCCTTTGAGAGCGCCTAGGGGCGACCGCCGCCGCATCCTCATCACCGGCGCCAGCTCGGGGCTGGGCGCGGAGATGGCCCGGCAGTTCGCGGCGAAGGGTCACGACCTCGCGTTGTGCGCGCGCCGGCTCGAGCGGCTCGAGGAGTTGCGCGCCGAGATCCGGGCCGCACACCCCGAGCGCACGGTGGTGATCCGCAACCTCGACGTCGACGACCACGACGACGTCTTCACCGTGATCCGCGGCCTCGCCGACGAGCTCGGCGGCCTCGACCGCGTCATCGTCAATGCCGGGCTGGGCAAGGGCGCGCCGGTCGGCACCGGCCGCTTCGACGTCAACCGCCAGACCGTGACCACCAACCTGGTCTCGGCGCTGGCCCAGTGCGAGGCGGCGATGGAACACTTCCGCGCCGCGAACGCCGGCCATCTCTCGTCGTGATCTCGTCGATGTCGGCGATGCGCGGGCTGCCCGGGAGCCTGACCGCGTACGCCGCCTCGAAGGCCGGCATCGCGTCGGTCGCCGAGGGCATCCGGGTCGAGATGGTCGGCACGCCGATCGTCGTGACCACGCTCTTCCCGGGCTACATCGCCTCGGAGATGAACGAGCGTGTGGCGCAGCGCACGCCGCTCGTGGCGACGACCGAGAAGGGCGTGCGCGCGATGGTCGCCGCGATCGACCGCGAGGTCGCCGAGGCCGCTGTCCCGGCCTGGCCGTGGCGCCCGCTCGGTTTCGTGATGCGGCACGCGCCGCTGCGCGTTCTGCGCAAGATGGCCTGATCCGACCGGGGCGAGTGAGCACCCTCACTAGACACGCTGGCAGAGGTGTGAGTAGTCCCGACCCCAGCCGGGAATCCCTTGCTACGCAAGGGATGTGATGCGAATGAGCTTGATCCGGGACGACGCGCGTCGGCACTGTGCCGATCGCCGCGCCCGCGCCTCGGCGCGGCCGACCCCGGTGCTCGCCCCGCTCACGTCCGCCGTCGTCGCCGTGCTGCTCTCCGTGGCCGTCACGCTGGTGCTCGGCCTGCCCGACGACCTGGTCGTGCTCGTCGGCGGGGGCGTGGCGCTGGTGGCCGCGGTTCTGGGCCGGCGCACCGTCGAGAGCCTCGTGGCCGGCGCCGGTATGCGCCTGGCCCAGCCGTACAGCCCGGGCGAGCAGGTGCGCCTGTTCGTGCCCACGCTGCACTCGGTCGTCGATGCCGAGATAGTGCGCGTGGGGCCGGCCAACACGACCCTGATGGTCGCCGGCGGCCTGCTGGTCGTGCCGAACAGCCGGATGCTCAAGGGCGCCCCCGAGCACCCGTCCACGTCGTCCGAAGCGGCGTAGCCCCCACCTCGATCGTCGGCCCGGTTGCTGACGCCGCGAAAAACAAGCATGCAGGCTTGATTCTTCGGGCGGCCCGTGCCAGGCTCCCAATGTGGCTGACCTTGCCGGTGTTCTCGCCGACCTCGCCGACGAGGGCGACACGCTCGACGAACTGCTCTCGACGCGCCCCGCCGAGGACTGGTCGCGACTCACGCCGGCACCGGGGTGGACGGTCGCGCAGCAGGTCGGGCACCTCGCCTGGACCGATGACATCGCCCGGCTGGCCGCGGCCGAGCCGGACGCCTTCCAACTGGAGCTGAGCAAGGTCGCGTCGGCCTGGGAGGGCTATGTCGACCGCGCCGCCGCCGAACGGGCCGCCGGGCCGCCGGAGGAGTTGCTGGCCTCGTGGCGCGCGTCGCGCCGCGCCCTGGCCGACGCGCTGCGCCGGGTGCCCGAGAGTGTCAAGCTGCCCTGGTTCGGGCCGCCGATGAGCCCGACGTCGATGGCCACCGCACGCCTGATGGAGACGTGGGCCCACTCGCAGGACGTCTTCGACGCGCTCGGCGTCGAGCACTTCGGTACCGATCGGCTGCGGCACATCGCCCACATCGGCGTGCGCACCCGGGACTTCGCGTTCCTCGTCAACGACCGCACCCTGCCGACCGAGCCGTTCCGGGTCGAGCTCGTCGGCCCGTTCGGCGACCTGTGGACGTGGGGGCCGCACGACGCCGCGCAGCAGGTGGCCGGCCCGGCGCTCGACTTCTGTCTGCTCGTGACCCAGCGCCGCAACCGGGCCGATCTCGCCGTCGTCGCGGTCGGGGCCGACGCCGACGCCTGGCTCGACATCGCCCAGGCCTTCGCCGGGCCGCCCGGCGAGGGACGCGCACCGTCCGGAGACGCGACGTGAGCACACCACCTTCGGTTCCGTTGCGTATCGCCAACGCCTCCGGCTTCTACGGCGACCGCGCCTCGGCCATGCACGAGATGTTGACCGGCGGGGAGATCGACGTCCTGACCGGCGACTACCTGGCCGAGCTGACGATGCTGATCCTCGGCCGCGACCGGCTCAAGGACGCCTCTCTCGGCTACGCCAAGACCTTCCTGCGCCACCTCGAATCCTCCCTCGGCACCGCGCTCGAGAAGGGCGTCAAGATCGTGACGAACGCCGGCGGGCTCAACCCGGCCGGCCTGGCGAACGCGGTGCGCACCCTGGCCGACAACCTCGGCCTGGACGTCTCGGTCGCGCACGTCGAGGGCGACGACCTGCGGAGTCGCGCGGGCGAGCTCGGGCTGGGTGAGCCGCTCGCGGCCAACGCCTACCTCGGCGCGTGGGGCATCGCTTCGTGCCTGCAGGCCGGCGCCGACATCGTCGTCACCGGGCGGGTCACCGATGCGTCGCTGGTCGTCGGGCCGGCCGCGGCGCACTTCGGCTGGAACCGGACCTCGTACGACGAGCTGGCCGGCGCCGTCGCGGCCGGGCACGTCATCGAGTGCGGGCCGCAGGCCACCGGTGGCAACTACGCGTTCTTCCGCGAGCTCGGCCCCCTCGACAAGCCGCTCGGCTTCCCGATCGCCGAGGTCTTCGCCGACGGCTCGTCGGTCATCACCAAGCACCCCGGGACGGGCGGCGCGGTCAGCGTCGGCACGGTGACCGCGCAGCTGCTCTACGAGATCGGCGGCGCCCGCTACGCCGGACCCGACGTCACCGCCCGCTTCGACACCATCGAGCTGACCGGCGACGGCCCCGACCGCGTGCGCATCAGCGGCGTGCGGGGCGAGGCCCCCCCGCCCACGGTCAAGGTCGGGCTCAACACCCTCGGCGGATTCCGCAACGAGGTCACCTTCGTGCTCACCGGTCTCGACATCGAGGCCAAGGCGTCGTTCGTCAAGCAGCAGCTGGCCGACCTCGACGCCACGTGGACGCTCGCCCGCACCGACCACACCGACGCCGACGTGCAGGAGGAGGCCGCGGCGCTGCTGCACTGCGTGGTCCGGGGCACCGATCCGAAGGCGCTCGGCCGGGCATTCTCCGGGGCGGCCATCGAGCTCGCGCTGGCGTCCTACCCGGGCTTCTTCGTCACCGCCCCGCCCGGTGACGCCTCCCCCTACGGCGTGTTCACCTCGGCATTCGTGCCGGCGGGCGAGGTGCCGCACGTCGCGGTGCATCCCGACGGGACGCGGGTCGACATCGCCCCGGCCGGCGAGACGCGCCAGCTCGAGGCGGTGCCCGAGCCCGACCTGCCCGCCGCACTGCCGTCCGGGCCGTCGCGGCGGCTCTGGCTCGGCACGCTCGTCGGCGCCCGCAGCGGTGACAAGGGCGGCTCGGCCAACGTCGGCGTGTGGGCCCGCTCCGACGCCGCCTGGTCGTGGCTCGCCAACTTCCTCACGGTCGCCGAGTTCAAGCGGCTGCTGCCGGAGACGGCGTCCCTGCCGGTCACGCGGAACGTGCTGCCCAACCTGCGCGCGCTCAACTTCGTGGTCGAGGGCGTGCTCGGGCAGGGTGTCGCCTCGCAGGCGCGGCACGACCCGCAGGCCAAGGCCATCGGCGAGTGGCTGCGCTCGCGCGTCGTCGAGATCCCGGAGGCGGCTCGTGCTCTCTGACCCGTTCGCGACCCCGGAGCGCGCGGCGCTGCGCGACACGATCCGGCGCTTCGTCCGCAGCGATGTGCTGCCATACCAAACGGTATGGGAGCGTGAGGGTGAGTTACCGCGCTCCCTGCACGAGCGGGCCGGCGAGCTCGGACTGATCGGGCTCTCCTATCCGTCGTCGGTCGGCGGTGGCGGCGGAGACGCCGTCGACGCGCTGGTGCTGGCCGAGGAGATGCACTACGCCGGCGGGTCGAGCGGGCTGTTCGCGTCGCTGTTCACGTCGGGCATCTCGCTGCCGCACCTCGTCGCGGCGGGCGACGCCGAACAGATCGACCGCTGGGTGCGCCCGACGATCGCCGGCGCGATGATCGGCTCGCTCGCGATCACCGAGCCCGACGGCGGCTCGGACGTCGCGGGCATCCGCACGGCGGCCACACGCGACGGCGACGAGTACGTCATCAACGGCGCCAAGACCTACATCACCTCCGGCGTGCGGGCCGACTTCGTGGTCACCGCGGTGCGCACCGGCGACGCCGGCGCGCACGGCCTCTCGCTGATCGTGGTCGAGAAGGGCACGCCCGGTTTCGCGGTCTCGCGCAAGCTGGAGAAGATGGGCTGGCTCTGCTCCGACACCGCCGAGCTCTCCTACGTCGACGTGCGGGTGCCGGTCGCCAATCTCGTCGGCAAGGAGAACACCGGCTTCGTCCAGATCGCGCAGAACTTCGTCTCCGAGCGCATCGGGCTGGCCGTGCAGTCCTACGCCTGCGGGCAGCGCGCGCTCGATCTCACCGTGCAGTGGTGCCGGGACCGCGAGACGTTCGGCCGCCCGCTGATCAGCCGGCAGCCGGTGCAGAACACGCTCGCCGAGATGGCGCGGCGCATCGAGGTCGCGCGGGTCTACACCCGCTCGGTCGCGGCCCGCGCCGCCGCCGGCGAGACCAACCTCGTCACCGAGGCCTGCTTCGCGAAGAACACCGCGGTCGAGGCCGGCATGTACGCGGTCGACCAGGCCGTCCAGTTGCACGGAGGGATGGGCTACATGCGCGAGTCCGAGGTCGAGCGGCAGTACCGCGACATGCGGATCATGGGCATCGGCGGCGGGACGAACGAGATCCTGACCGGGCTCACGGCCAAGACGCTCGGATACACGTCGTGACGATCCTCAAGACCACGGTCGACCGGTCGTCGCCGGAGTACGCCACGAACCGCGCGGCGCTGCTCGAGCAGATCGCGAACGTCGAGGCCGAGCAGGCCAAGGCCGTCGCCGGCGGCGGCGAGAAGTACGTCGCCCGGCACCACGAGCGGGGCAAGCTGCTGGTGCGCGAGCGCGTCGAGCTGCTCATCGACCCGGGCTCGCACTTCCTCGAGTTCTCACCGCTGGCGGCGTGGGGTTCGGACTTCACCGTCGGCGCCTCCGTCGTCACGGGCATCGGCATCGTCAACGGCGTCGAGTGCCTGATCAGCGGCAGCGACCCGACCGTGCGCGGCGGCGCGTCCAACCCGTGGACGTTGAAGAAGAGCCTGCGGGCGCACCAGATCGCGCTGGAGAACCGGCTGCCGATGATCGGGCTGGTCGAGTCCGGTGGTGCCGACCTGCCGACGCAGAAGGAGATCTTCATCCCGGGCGGGCAGATCTTCCGGGATCTCACCCGCCTGTCGGCCGAGGGCATCCCGACCCTCGCGCTGGTCTTCGGCAACTCCACCGCGGGCGGCGCGTACATCCCGGGCATGAGCGACTACGTCGTCATGGTCAAGGAGCGGGCCAAGGTGTTCCTGGCCGGCCCGCCGCTGGTGAAGATGGCGACCGGTGAGGAGTCCGACGACGAGTCGCTGGGCGGCGCCGACATGCACGCCCGGCAGTCCGGCCTGGCCGACTACTTCGCCGTCGACGAGCGGGACGCGATCCGCCTCGGCCGCGAGATCATCGGCCGGCTCAACTGGCACAAGCAGGGCCCCTCGCCCAAACCGGATCCGGCTCCGCCGCTCTACGACGCCGAGGACCTGCTCGGCATCGTCCCCACCGACCTGAAGGTGCCCTTCGACCCGCGCGAGGTCGTCGCCCGGCTCGTCGACGGCTCCGAGTTCGACGAGTTCAAGCCGCTCTACGGATCGTCGCTGGTCACCGGCTGGGCGTCGCTGCACGGCTATCCGATCGGCATCCTGGCCAACGCCCGCGGCGTGCTGTTCAGCGAGGAGGCGCAGAAGGCGGCGCAGTTCATCCAGCTCGCCAACCGCGCCGACACCCCGCTGCTGTTCCTGCAGAACACCACCGGCTACATGGTCGGCAAGGAGTACGAGCAGGGCGGCATCATCAAGCACGGCGCGTTCATGATCAACGCGGTGTCGAACTCGAAGGTGCCGCACCTGACCGTCACGATGGGCGCCTCCTACGGCGCCGGCAACTACGGCATGTGCGGACGCGCCTACGGCCCCCGTTTCCTGTTCACCTGGCCCTCGGCGAAGTCGGCCGTGATGGGACCGGCCCAGCTCGCCGGTGTCATGACCATCGTCGCCCGGCAGGCCGCCGAGGCCCGGGGTCAGGAGTTCGACGAGGCCGGCGCAGCCCAGATGCGCGCCTACGTCGAGGGCCAGATCGAGGAGCAGTCGCTCGCCCCCTTCCTCTCCGGCATGCTCTACGACGACGGCATCATCGACCCGCGCGACACCCGCACCGTCCTCGGCATCGCGCTGTCGGCCGTCCACAACGCACCCGTCGCCGGCGCCCAGGGCTACGGGGTGTTCCGGCTGTGAGCGACGCCTGCGGAGCGATCCGGCAAGCCCCGCCGCCCGCCCCGACCGTTGAGTGGCGAGAAACGGTCTTCAGTGGCGCGTACCTACTCGCCACTCAACGGCGGAACTCGCCACTCAACGGGATGGGGCTGCACCGATGAGCGTCACGACCGTCCTCGTCGCGAACCGGGGCGAGATCGCGCGACGGGTGTTCCGCACCTGCCGCGACCTCGGACTCGGCACGGTGGCCGTGTTCTCCGACCCGGACGCCGATGCGCCGCACGTGCGCGAGGCCGATGCCGCGGTGCACCTGCCGGGCAGCACGCCGGGCGAGACGTACCTGCGGGGTGACCTGATCGTCGCCGCGGCGCGGCAGGCGGGCGCCGATGCCGTCCACCCCGGCTACGGCTTCCTGTCCGAGAACGCGGGGTTCGCCCGCGCGGTCATCGAGGCCGGGCTCACCTGGATCGGGCCGCCGCCCGAGGCGATCGACTCGATGGGCAGCAAGATCGAGTCCAAGCGGATGATGGCCGCGGCCGGCGTGCCGGTGCTGACCGAGCTCGATCCGGGATCGGTCACCGAGGCCGACCTCCCGGTGCTCATCAAGGCCAGCGCGGGTGGCGGCGGGCGTGGCATGCGCATCGTCCGCTCCCTCGACGCCCTGACCGGTGAGGTCGAGGCCGCCCGATCCGAGGCGGCGAGCGCGTTCGGCGACCCGACCGTCTTCTGCGAGCCCTACCTCGCGACCGGGCGGCACATCGAGGTGCAGGTCATGGCCGACCGGCACGGCACGGTGTGGGCCGTGGGCGAGCGCGAGTGCTCGATCCAGCGCCGGCACCAGAAGGTCGTCGAAGAGGCGCCCTCGCCGCTCGTCGAGCGCATCGGCGACGGCCTGCGCAAGGAACTCTTCGACGCCGCCCGGGCCGCCGCGAGCGCCATCGCCTACACCGGCGCGGGCACGGTCGAGTTCATCGCTGACGACGACGGTCGCTTCTTCTTCCTCGAGATGAACACCCGACTGCAGGTCGAGCACCCGGTCACCGAGTGCACCACCGGCCTCGACCTCGTCGCCCTCCAGGTGGCGGTCGCCGGCGGTGCGACGCTCGACCCCGAACCGCCCGCGAGCCACGGCGCGGCCATCGAGGTGCGCCTGTACGCCGAGGATCCGGCGGCCGGCTGGCAGCCCCAGTCCGGAACGCTGCACCGCGTCGAGATTCCGGGCGTCACGACCGAGTTCGACCTCCACTCGCGCTCGGCCGGCATCCGCCTCGACAGCGGCGTGGTCGACGGCTCGGTCGTCGGCATCCACTACGACCCGATGCTCGCCAAGGTGATCGCCTGGGCGCCGACCCGCGACCAGGCCGCCCGAGCGCTCGCGACCACGCTGGCCCGCAGCCGCGTGCACGGCGTCGTCACCAACCGCGACCTGCTCGTGAACGTGCTCCGCCACCCCGCCTTCCTCGCCGGCGAGACCGACACGGCGTTCTTCGACCGGCACGGGCTGGACACGCTGGCCGCCCCGCTGGCCGACGCCGGGGGGGAACGGATCAGCGCGCTCGCCGCTGCCCTCGCGCTCGACGCCGCGGCCCGCGAGAACGCGGTGGTGCTGCGCGAGATCCCGTCCGGCTGGCGCAACGTCGTGTCGGGGCCGCAGCAGATCACCTTCGAGGGCACCACCACCCACGAGGTCGGCTACCGGCTGACCCGCGACGGGCTCGTTGCCGACGGATTCGAGAGCACTGCTCTCGTTTCTGTGAGCAGTGCTCTCGTAACTCTCGACACCGACGGCGTGCGGCGCCGGTTCACCGTCGAGGTCCACGGCGACGAGACCTACGTCGACTCGTCGCTCGGGGCGGTGCGGCTGCGCCGCGTCCCGCGCTTCGTCGACCCGGCCGAGCAGGTGGCCGCGGGTTCGTTGCTGGCCCCGATGCCCGGCTCGGTCATCCGCATCGCCGTCGCGCAGGGCGACACCGTCACGGCGGGCCAGCCGATCCTCTGGCTCGAGGCCATGAAGATGCAGCACCAGATCAATGCCCCGGCCGACGGCGTCATCGCCGAGCTGCCGGTCAGCGCAGGACAGCAGATCGACGTGGGCGCGGTTCTCGCCGTGGTCACCGACCCGGAGGAGTGACCATGGACTTTCGCGAGACGGAAGAGCAGCTCGCGCTGCGCAAGGCCGTTGCCGAGCTCGGCCGCCGTTACGGCCACGAGTACACCGCGCCCCGCGCCCGCAACCGCGAGCCGCTGACCGAGTTGTGGAACGAGACCGGCAAGGCCGGCTTCATCGGGCTCAACCTGCCCGAGCAGTACGGCGGCGGCGGGGCCGGCATGTACGAGCTCGCGATCGTCGGCGAGGAGCTCAACGCGGCCGGCTGCGGCCTGCTCATGATGGTCGTCTCGCCCGCCATCAACGGCACGATCATCAGCCGCTTCGGCACCGACGAGCAGAAGGACCGCTGGCTGCCCGGCATCGCCAGCGGCGAGATCATCATGGCCTTCGGGGTCACTGAGCCCGACGCCGGCTCGAACACACACAAGATCACCACGACGGCGCGGCGCGACGGCAGCGACTGGCTGCTCAGCGGCCGCAAGTACTACGTGTCCGGTGTCGATCACGCGCAGGCGATCCTCATCGTCGCCCGCACCGAGGACCAGAAGACCGGCAAGCTCAAGCCTGCCCTCTTCGCCTTCCCGACCGACACCCCCGGCTTCGAGTACAACGCGATCGACATGGACGTCGTGATGCCGGACAAGCAGTTCATGCTCTACATGGACGACGTCCGGCTGCCGGCCGACGCGCTCATCGGCGATGAGGACGCCGCCCTCGCCCAGCTGTTCGCCGGGCTCAACCCCGAGCGCATCATGGCCGCAGCCGGCTCGATCGGCATGGGCCGCTACGCGATGGACAAGGCCGTCGCCTACGCCAACGAGCGCGCCGTCTGGGGCGGCAAGCCGATCGGCACCCACCAGGGCATCTCGCACCCGCTGGCCAAGGCCAAGGTCGAGCTCGAGCTGGCCAAGCTGATGATGCAGAAGGCTGCGTCCCTCTACGACTCCGGCGACGACATGGGCGCGGGCGAATCCGCCAACATGGCGAAGTACGCCGCCGCCGAGGCGTCCATCGCCGCCGTCGACCAGGCCGTCCAGACCCACGGCGGCAACGGCCTCGCGCACGAGTACGGGCTGGGCAACCTGCTCATCGGCGCCCGGGTCGCGCGCATCGCGCCGGTGAGCCGGGAGATGATCCTCAACTTCGTCGCCCAGTTCAGTCTCGGCCTGCCGAAGTCGTACTGATGGCACTCACGCATTACACCGTCGAGCGCGCGATCGCGACGATCACGCTCGACTCGCCGCACAACCGCAACGCGCTCTCGGCCCAGCTCGTCACCGAGACCACCGAGCACCTGCAGGCGGCCGCGGCCGACGACGCGGTGCGGGCCGTCGTCCTCACCCACTCCGGCACGACCTTCTGCGCGGGCGCCGACCTCAAGGAGTCGGCCGCCGAGGGCGGTCCGGCCATGGGTACGAAACGGATGCTCGACCTGCTGCGCGCCATCGCCGAGCTGCCCAAGCCGGTGATCACCCGCATCGACGGCGCGGTGCGGGCGGGTGGCCTCGGCATCGTCGGCGCGAGCGACATCGCCGTGGCGAGCCCGGCGGCGTCGTTCGCGTTCACCGAGGTGCGCCTCGGCCTCGCCCCGGCGATCATCTCGCTCAGCACGCTGACCCGGATGAGCGAGCGGGCCGCCGCGCGCTACTACCTCACCGGCGAGAAGTTCGACGCCGCGGCGGCTGCGGACTGCGGGCTGATCACGACGGCCGCCGACGATCTCGACGCCGAGCTCGCGGTGCTCACCGACGCGCTGCGGGCCTGCTCGCCCCAGGGCCTGGCCGAGACCAAACCGGTGACCACGCGGACGATGCTCGCCGCGTTCGCCGAGCGGGGCGACGAGGTGCAGGCGCAGTCGCAGCGGCTGTTCGGCTCGGAGGAGGCCCGCGAGGGCATGCGGGCGTTCCTCGAGAAGCGTCCGCCCCGCTGGGCGAGCGCCTAGACCGATGTCCACCGCCCGATGACCGTCGCCGAGGCGCGCCAGCCGCAGCAGGACCGCTCCCGGGCCACCCGCGCGCGGCTGCTGGAGTCGGCCATCACGTGTCTTGCCGACCTCGGGTGGACGGCCAGCACCGTCGCGGTCGTCGCCGAGCACGCCGGCGTCTCGCGAGGGGCCGCGCAGCACCACTTCCCCACCCGCGAGGCGCTCTTCACCGCCGCGCTCGAACAGGTGACGACCGAGCGGGCGGCCGAGATGCGCCGCGAGGTCAGCGAGAAGCGCCGTGAGTTCGACACCGCGGCGATCGTCGACCTCGTGTTCGGCCTGTTCACCGGCACGTTCTTCCGGGCCGCGCTGATGTTGTGGGTGGCGGCCGCGTCCGAGCCTCAGCTGCGCGACCAGATCGTCCCGCTCGAGGCCCGCATCGGGCGCGAGATCCACCGCTCGGTCGTCGAACTCCTCGGCGTGGACGAGCAGGTCGAGGGCGTGCGCGAGACCGTGCAGGCCACCCTCGACCTTGCCCGTGGCCTCGGCCTGGCCACCCTGCTCACCGACGACAGCGCGCGGCGCGACCGCATCGCCCGGCAGTGGGCGACGATCCTCGACGCCACGCTGCACCCGTAACGGGGCCCGAGCTCAGCGCTGGACGCCTTCGCGGGCGAGCAGGCGGGCCAGCAGGTCCTCGCCCGAGTCGCTCTCGTCGGCGCGGCGGTGCCGGCGTCCGGCCGGAGCCTCGGCCCCACCCTCGCCGCCGCGCGAGTGGCGCCCGGCGTCGCGCTCGGCCTCGGCCGCCTTCTCCGCGGCCTGGGCCGCCTTCTCCGCCTCGATCTCGTCCGCGACGCGGCGGCGTCCGGTGTAGCGCGGACCCTCGGCCGGCTCCGGCTCGCGCTCGGGCTTCGCCGCGGCGGGTACCGACTCGATCGGGTCGAGTTCGAAGTCGGTGAACGGACGGATGCGGGGCAGCGACGCGAACGGATCCTCGCCCCGGGCGGCGCCGACGGCGATCGGTGGCGGCGGCGGTGGCGGCAGCGGCACGGCCGGGCGCGCCGGCTGCTGCGGACGCGACTCGGACGGAGCCGCGGCCGGAGGAGGTGCGGCGACGCGGGGCGGTGCGGCCGCGTCGGCCTTCTGCGGCAGGCGCGGCCCCCGGCTGACCGGCGGGCTGAGGCGTGCTCCGGGGGCGGCCGGGCCGGCCGCCTGCTGAGCCGCGGGCTGCGGGGCGGCGGGCTGCTGCGCCGGCGCGTTCGCGGGTGGCGGAGTCCGTTGCTCGGGCGGCGCGGGCGGGGGCGGCGGGGCGATCGGCTCGCGCACCTCGACCGTCGGCTGGACCGGGCGCACCGAGGCGTCGACCCGCTCGACAGTGTGGACGTCGGCCTCGACGACCGAGCGTGTGCGGCCCAGGTCGGCGCCGGCGAGGCGACCGAGCGCGATCTCGAGCGACCCGGTGGTGCTGGCCTGCTTGAGCTGGCGCACCTCGTGCTGCAGCGCCTCGAGGTCGGAGCCGATGAGGCGCGTGGTCTCGATCCGCTCGAGCCGCAGCTGGCCGCCCACCTTCTCGAGCAGGTCCTGGCGCAGCTGGGCGATCTCCGACCGCAGTGAAGCGACCTCGCGGGTCATCGTCGCGTTGATCTCGCGTCGCAGCATGTGCTCGAGCCGCACCTCGTAGGCGCGTCGGGCCGCGGCCTCGTCGGCCCGGTCGAGCTCACCGGACGCCCGCAGCTCCAGCTCGGTGCCCGTCTCGGCCGGAGCCTCGGGCTCGTCGTGCTGCCGGCGGCCGAACGCCGTGAACGCGCCGAGGATCGCGCCCCACAGGCCGGCGAGGACGCCGAGCTGCAGGCTCTTCGGTGTGGTGCTCGTCGAGATGAGCCATACGGCGATGACCCCGAGCACGACCGCCAGGCCGAACCCGGCCGTGCGGAGGGCGACACCACGCGTCAGGGGCGGGGTATCGGGGCGTGGCACCGCACCATCGTAGACAACGTGACCAGCCCCGCCGGTCCGGCCGATCAGACCGGCCGGATGCTCACAGCTTCCTCACCGGCGTCGATCTTGGTCGTGTCCGGGATCGATCGCCGCCCGCTCGAGCAGCAGCCCGGCCCCGACCAGCACCGCCGCCGCGAGCAGCAGGAACACCCCGGCGCGGGTGTCGCGGGACGCGGCCGAGACCGTCCCGGCGTCGGGCAGCACCCGCAACAGCAGTGCCAGCGCCGCCCCCACCACGCCGGCACCGACCAGCGACGACGCCTTGGCGAGCGCCACGCACCGGGCGATCGCGATGGCGGTCATCGGCTTGGCGTCGGGCACGTGCCGCACCGCTGCCCGCACCCGCCGCGCGGCCACGAGCTCTACGACGGCCAGCGCGGCCAGCGGCACGGGCGTCAGCGGCTGCAGCGGCGGCAACGAGCCGTAGGAGAAGCGCAGCAGCACGTAGACCGTCACCCCGATCACGACCAGCGGCACGGCGAGGTCGCCCCACCGGGTGCGGCGCATGCCCGGTTCGTGGGTCACGCGAGTTCCACCGAGGTGCGGACGACACCCGCGACGTCGCCGGTCGGCAGTGCCGCGATCAGGTCCGCCACCGGACGCCCGCCGAGCACGGCCGCGGCGTCGGCCGCCGCCCACGGCACGAGGACGAAGGCCCGCTCGTGCGCGCGCGGATGCGGCAGGGTCAGCTCCGGGTGGTCGCTGACCAGGTCGTCCACGGCCACCACGTCGACGTCGAGCGTCCGCGGGCCCCACCGCACCTCTCGGGTGCGGCCGGCGGCCTGCTCGGCCGCGTGCGCGCGACTCAGCCAGTCGCGCGGCGTGGCCCGCGCGTCGGCGACGAGCACCACCGCGTTCAGGTACGGGTCCTGCGGCACCGGACCCCACGGCGGCGTCTCGTACACCGGCGAGACGGCCCGCAGCCACGGCCGCAACGCGTCGACCGCGGCCTGCAGCGTCGCCGCGCGATCACCCAGGTTCGACCCGATCGACAGCACCGCTGCGGTCATCGGCCTGCCCTCGCTGCGCTCGGTTCTGCCGCCGGAGGAGATCTGTGCCCATGGATCGGTCCGCTAGCGTCGCTCATCGAGCCCGCCGGATCGTCACCGCGACGTCGCCGAACGTCAGTGGGATCGGCGCCTGTGGCTTGTGCACGGTGACGGTCGCGGCGTCGACGCGGGCGTCGGCGAGGCAGGCGTCGGCCAGTCGCGCCACCAGCGTCTCGAGCAGGTTGACCGGCTCCCCGGCCACCACCGCCGCCAGCCCCTCGGCCAGCTCGCCGTAGTGCACCGTGTCGACGATGTCGTCGGACGCCGCGGCCGCGGCCGTCGAAAGTTCGAGCACGACGTCGACGACGAAGTCCTGCCCCTCGCGCCGCTCGAAGTCGAAGACCCCGTGAAACCCGCGTACCCGCAGGCCGGTCAGCGAAATGGTGTCGCTCATCGGCCTACCCCCGCTGCGTCCGGTCCGGCCGCCGAAGGACTTCTGGGCCCACGCTTCGCTCCGCACGCGCCGCTCATGCCCGCGCCGCCCGAACCGCCGCGACCGCGAGCGCGGCGTCCACCGCCGGACGCACCTCGTGCACCCGCACGCCCCACACCCCGGCGGCGGCGCACAGCGCGGTGATCGCGGTCGTGGCGTCCTCCCGATCGTCGACCGGTCGGGGCGTGCCGTCAGCCGCGGCCAGCAGCGTCCCCAGGAACGACTTGCGTGAGGCCGCGACCAGCACCGGCAGCCCGATGCCCACGAAGGAGTCGAGCGCGGCCAGGAGGGCCCAGTTGTGCGCGCCTGTCTTGGCGAACCCCAGACCGGGATCGATCACGAGCCGCGACTCGGGAACGCCGGCCGCGACGGCCGCGTCGACCCGGGCCGACAACTCGTCCCGCACGTCCTTGACGACGTCGTCGTAGGCGGCGAGCTCGGCCATCCGCTCGCTGTGCCCGCGCCAGTGCATGAGAATCCACGGGCAGCCGGCGTCGCGCACCACGGCCGCCATCGCCGGGTCGGCCAGCCCGCCGGACACATCATTGACCACCGCCACCCCGGCCCCGAGCGCCGCCGCCGCGACCTCGGCCCGGTAGGTGTCGACGCTCAACGCGACGCCCTCGTCGACCAGCCCCTCGATCACCGGCATGATCCGGCGCAGCTCCTCGTCGGCCGACACCCGCCGCGCACCGGGACGGGTGGACTCGCCGCCGATGTCGACGAGGTCGGCCCCGTCGTCCCGCATGGCGACGCCGTGCGCGATCGCGCCGTCGACCGAGGCGTAGCGGCCGCCGTCGGAGAACGAATCCGGTGTGACGTTGAGGACGCCGACGACGCTGATGCGGTCGGGGCGACCCGGCAGGACGGCCACGGTCAGCGACCGAGGATGAGACTCATCGCTTCCGCCCGGGTGCGGGGGTCGGCCTTGAAGGTGCCGCGGACGGCCGAGGTCATGGTCTGCGCGCCCGGCTTGCGGATACCCCGCATCGCCATACACAGGTGCTCGGCCTGGATCACGACGATCACGCCGCGCGGCTCGAGGCGGCGCATGACGGCGTCGGCCACCTGCGAGGTCAAGCGCTCCTGCACCTGCGGCCGCCGGGCGTAGAGGTCGACGACGCGGGCCAGCTTGGAGAGCCCGGTGATGCGGCCGTCCGTGCCCGGGATGTAGCCGACGGCGGCGGTGCCGTGCCACGGCACGAGGTGGTGCTCGCAGGTCGAGTACAGCGGGATGTCCTTGACCAGCACGAGCTCGTCGTGGTGCTCGTCGAAGGTCGGCTGGAGGACGTCGTCGGGGTTCACGTGCAGTCCGCCGAACACCTCGGCGTAGGCGCGGGCGACCCGTCCCGGCGTGGCCTTCAGGCCCTCGCGATCGGGGTCCTCCCCGATCGCGAGCAGCAACTCACGCACGGCGGCCTCGGCGCGAGCGACATCGACCGCGGGGGCCGTGCCGTTCACGCCGGACTCGAGGGTGCTCATCGGCCTACCTCGCTACGCTCGATACGGCCGCCACAGGACTTCTGCACCGATGGTTCGATCCGCAAGAGTCGCTCACCCTCCGCCGTACGGCGGAGTGGCCGACTCGCCGTGCTGCGGCCCGAAGAAGCCGCCACCTGGGTCGGACGGCGCCGGAGGCTGCGGCGGGGCCGGCTCCGGCATCGCGCCCGGGAAGGAGCCGGACGGCTCGCTGCTGCCGTTGGCACCGTTGTGCCCGTTCGCCCCGTTCGCCGCCGGCTTGCGCAGCGCCACCGGGATGTCGACCGGCGGGCGGTCGCTCGGGGTGCGCTTGCCGAACGCGCTGAACGTGTTGTGCGGCGGGCGCTTGCGCACCGGCGCGAGGATGCGCTCGAGGTCGTCCTTGGTGAGCGTCTCGCGCTCGACGAGCTCAAGGACCATGGCGTCCAGGGCGTCGCGGTACTGCTGCAGGATCTCCCAGGCCTCGTCGTGCGCGCCCTCGATGAGGTCGCGCACCTCGGCGTCGATGTCGGCCGCGATGTCCTCGGAGTAGTCGCGCTGGTGGCCGTAGTCGCGGCCCATGAACGGCTCGGCGTCGCCGGTGCCGTACTTGACCGCGCCGAGCTTTGTGCTCATGCCGTACTCGGTGACCATCGCGCGCGCGAGCTTGGTCGCCTTCTCGATGTCGTTGGACGCCCCCGTCGTCGGCTCGTGGAACACGAGCTCCTCGGCGGCCCGGCCGCCGAGCGCGTAGACGAGCTGGTCGAGGATCTCGGCGCGGGTCTGGGTGTAGCGGTCCTCGAGGGGCAGCACGAGGGTGTGCCCGAGCGAGCGGCCGCGCGGCAGGATCGTCACCTTGTGCACCGGGTCGAGGTTCGGCATCGCCCACGCGGTGAGCGCGTGCCCGGCCTCGTGATAGGCGGTGACCCGCTTCTCCTTGTCGCTCATGGCCCGGGTCTTGCGCTCGGGCCCGGCGATGACGCGGTCGATCGATTCCTCGAGCGCGGCGCCGGTGATGAGCCGGCCGCTGTTGCGCGCGGTGAGCAGCGCGGCCTCGTTGATGACGTTCGCGAGGTCGGCGCCGGTGAAGCCGGGCGTGCGGCGGGCGATGACGCTGAGGTCGACGTCGGCGGCGAACGGCTTGCCCTTGGCGTGCACCTTCAGCACGGCCTCGCGGCCGATGACGTCGGGCGGGCCGACGGCGATCTGGCGGTCGAAGCGGCCGGGACGCAGCAGCGCCGGGTCGAGGATGTCGGGTCGGTTCGTGGCGGCGATCATGATGACGCCGCCCTTGACGTCGAAGCCGTCCATCTCGACGAGCATCTGGTTGAGGGTCTGCTCGCGCTCGTCGTGCCCGCCGCCCATGCCGGCGCCGCGGTGGCGGCCGACGGCGTCGATCTCGTCGACGAAGACGATCGACGGCGCGTTGGACTTGGCCTGCTCGAAGAGGTCGCGGACGCGGCTCGCGCCGACGCCGACGAACATCTCGACGAAGTCGGACCCGGAGATCGAGTAGAACGGCACCCCGGCCTCACCGGCGACGGCGCGGGCCAGCAGCGTCTTGCCCGTGCCGGGCGGGCCGTAGAGCAGCACGCCCTTCGGGATCTTGGCGCCGATGGCCTGGAACTTGGCCGGGTTCGCGAGGAACTCCTTGATCTCGTCCAGTTCCTCGATCGCCTCGTCCGCCCCGGCGACGTCGGCGAACGTCGTCTTCGGGGTGTCCTTGGTGACGAGCTTGGCCTTCGACCGGCCGAAGCTCATGACCCGGTTGCCGCCGCCCTGCACCTGACTCATGACGAAGAACAGGACGCCGACGATGAGCAGGATCGGCAGCAGGCTCACCAGCAGCGAGAGCCAGGTGTTGTCCTTGGTGACGAGCGTGCGGAACTGGAGCGTCGAACCCTTGGCCTTCGCGGCGTTCTCGAGCGTCCGGTAGACGTCGGAGCCGGCGTCGGCGGGGTACTGGGTGCTGATCTTGGCGTACTTGCCCTGGAACGGCGTGTTCAGCTCGAGCTGGAGCGTCTGCTCCTTGTCCGCCTGGACCGCCTTCTTGACGTTGTTCGAGCTGATCTGCTGCAGCGCGTCGGAGGTGCTCACCCCGTGGTAGCTGCTCCCGCCCGAGATGAGCCCGGGCAGGATGAGGAAGGCGAACAGGACCAGGACGGCATACAGCCACCAGGACCGGAGGATGCGCTTGCGATTCATATCGTTATCACGAACGGTTGGCCGCCCGCGTTCCTTCCCGCGCTGGAGGCGTCACACGACCTCAACGGAATGCTTGCTCAGGAGCCTTTGCTCAGAGACCTTGACGGTACACGTCACCCGCTGTACACGGCGGGCTTGAGACGCCCGATATACGGGAGGTCACGGTAGCGCTCGGCGTAGTCCAGCCCGTAGCCGACGACGAATTCGTTCGGTATGTCGAATCCGACGTACTTGACGTCGACGTCGACCTTCACGGCCTCCGGCTTGCGCAGCAGCGTGACGATCGAGATCGAGCCCGGGTTGCGGCTGCGGAGGTTCTTCAGCAGCCACGACAGGGTGAGACCGGAGTCGATGATGTCCTCGACGATGAGGACGTGCTGGCCGGCGATGTCGCGGTCGAGGTCCTTGAGGATGCGGACCACGCCGCTGCTCTGGGTGCCGCTGCCGTAGGAGCTGACGGCCATGAACTCCATGGTCGACGGACGCTCCAGGGCCCGGGCGAGGTCGGACATGAACATGGCCGCCCCCTTGAGCACGCCCACCAGCATCGGCTCGCGGCCGGCGTAGTCGGCATCGATCTGGGCGGCGAGCTCGGCGATGCGCTCGCGGATCTGCTCGGCGGACACGATGGTCGCCTCGATGTCCTTGTCAAGCTCGGACACGTCACTCCTTCGGAGCATGGTGGGACCCGGCGGGGGTGGTGCTCGGGATCGCCACCAGTCTCCCAGACGCCCGGCGCACCGTGACGCCGCCCGGCAGGTCGAGCGGGCCCTGCCCGTGCCAGCCGGTGATCAGGGCGTCGAGGGCGGCGGTGCGCTCGGCCGAGAGCGTGGGCGCCCCGGCCGCGGCGGCCCAGCGGCGCAGCACCCGGGTGCGCACCGCGCGGGGCAGGGCGGCCAACGCGGCGACGTCCGGCTCGGCCCCGATCGGGACGCCGGCGGCCCAGGCGTCGAGCGCGTCCAGGTCGTCGCGCAGCAGGTCGGCGGTGCGGGCGAGCGCCTCGGCCACGCCGCCCTGCAGCGCGTCCTCGAGCAGGGGCAGCACCTCGCGCCGCAGCCGGACCCGCTGGAAGCGGGCGTCCGCGTTGTGCGGGTCGTCCCACACGTCGAGGCCTAGCGCGGCGCAGGCCGCCTCGGTGGTTGCCCGGCGCAACCCGAGCAACGGCCGCAGCCAGCGCCCGTCCGTTGCGACCATGCCGGCGATCGAGCGGGGGCCCGAGCCGCGGCCCAGCCCGAGCAGCACCGTCTCGGCCTGGTCGTCGAGGGTGTGCCCCAGCAGCACGGACGCGCCGCGGGCCACGGCGACCTCGGTCAGCGCGGCGTAGCGGGCGTCCCGCGCGGCTGCCTCCGGCCCGCCGGCGGTGCCGATCTCGACCCGGATCACCTCGACCGGGTCGAGGCCGAGGCTGCGGCCGAGGTCGGCGATCCGCGCGGCGTGGTGGTGCGAGCCGTGCTGCAGGCCGTGGTCGACGGTGACGAGGCCGGCCACCCGACCGTCCCGGGAGCGGACGAACGCGGTGGCGGCGGCGAGGGCGAGGGAGTCGGCCCCGCCGGAACAGGCGACGAGCACGGGGCCGTCGACCCCGGCGAGCAGCGTGCGCACCGCACGGCGGACCGCGGCGACGGCGGGCGCGGGTCCCATCGGGTCAGGCGTGCACGCGCGCGATCCAGAGCCCCGGGTCGGAGATCTCGGCCTTGGTCGGCAGGGTCTCGCGGGAGGTCCAGATGGCGTTGAAGTCGTCGATGCCGATGCGGTCGACGACGGTGCGGACGAAGGCCGAGCCGTCGACGTACTGCCGGGTCTTGGCCTCCATGCCGAGCAGGCGGCGCAGCAGCTTGTCGAGCGGGTTGCCGCCGCGGCGCCGGCGCGAGGCGAACCGGCTCTCGATGACCTTCTGGCTCGGGATGACCGACGGCGAGACGGCGTTCATCACGTACTCGGCGTGCCCCTCGACCAGCGACATGAACGCGGTGACGCGGTCGAGCACTGCGAGCTGTTCGGGGGTGGCGAGCACGCCGAGCAGCCCGGAGCCGTTGCCCTGACCGCGGACGACCTTGACCAGCTCGCCGACCGCGCCGGAGAGCCGCTTGCGCATCTCGGCCGGGTCGGTCTCGATGGTGGCGCTGAGCGCGGCGACCTCGTCCAGCATGTGCTGGCGCAGCCACGGAACGGCGGTGAACTGCACGCGATGGGTGACCTCGTGCAGGCAGACCCAGAGCCGGAAGTCCTTCGGGTCGACCTTGAGCTGGCGCTCGACGGCGACGAGGTTCGGCGCGACGAGCAGCAGCTGCCCGCCCGGCCGGTCGAAGAACTCGAACTGGCCCAGCACCTTGCCCGACAGGAAGCCCAGGATCACGCCGACCTGCACGCCGGTGAGGCGCCCGCCGACGCGTTCGGCGACCTTGCCGACCGGGTGCTCCTCGACCAGCCGCTCGACGATCGGAGCCATGACGGCGCGCATGCCGCCGGCGTTCGCGTCGATCCAGGCCGGGCGGTCGATCACCCGGGTGACGGCGGTGACCGGCGGTTCGGAGAGCTGGGTCAGCTCGGCGACCTGGTCGGCGGCCGTCGCGGTGGCCCGGTAGAGCTCCCCGACGACGTCGTCGGCCTCGCGCCGCGAAACCCCGGGCGAGGGCGGACTGAACCGTTTGGCCGCGCGAGCGGCGACGTCCCAGTCGATGAGCGAGGCCATGACTGCACGCTACCGGCCAGGCTGGTGATCCGCCTTCCGCCGGCGGGCGTGCCTGGCCGGTTCTCACCCACAGCCGCAGTCGGCGAGCCGGGCGGCGACGGCGTCGAGGGCCGCCTCGGCCGCGGCCGTCGACCCGGCGCGGTCGGCGATGATCGCGAAGGCGAGCAGCCGACCGCTGCGATCGTGCACCAGGCCGGCGAGGGCCGAGACCCCGCTCAAGGTACCGGTCTTGGCCCGCACGATCCCGGCGCCGGACCGGGCCGAACCGGTCACGTAGCGGTCGGCCAGGGTGCCCGACCACGCCGCCACGGGCAGGCCGCCGACGATCGCGGACAGCCCCGGGCGGGTGGCGACCGCCCGCAACACGCCGGCCAGCACGCGCGGGCTCACCCGGTCGGCGGCGGCCAGTCCGCTGCCGTCGACGAGTCCCGCGCCCGGGTCGAGGCCGATGCCCGTCAGCACGGTTCGGACGGACGCGGCCGCACCGAGGAACGACGGCGCTCGGTGCTCGGTCAGCGCCACCTGGCGGGCGAGGCACTCGGCGATGACGTTGTCGGACTCCTGCAGCATCTGGCCGATCAGGGTCGCGAACGGGGCCGACCGAACCCGGGCGAGGGTCGTCGCCCCTGCGGCGGCCCGGCCGCGGGCGACCGGGGCATCGGGCACGCCCAGGGCGGCCGCGAGCTCGTGGCCGGCGGCGAGGTCGGGCGTCGCGCTGCGGATCGTGGCGTCGGGGGTGTCGCGTCCGCCGTCGGTCATCACCGCGGTGATCGCGGCGCCGTAGTCGGTCGGCACGTCCTCGGCGGCCCACGAGGGTGAGACGTCGGGGCCGGTGAACAGCGAGTCGTCGACGAGGACGCGGGTGGGCCGGACGCCCGCCGCGCGGAGCTGGCTCGCCAGGTCGCGGAGGCGGGCGGCCCCGGCGTACGGGGGGTCGCCGGTGGTCGCACCGGAGAGCGTCGGGTCGCCACCGCCCACGAGCACGACGGCGCCGTTCGCCCCGGCCCGGACCGTGGTGGTGATGCGGTCGGTAGGTTGCCGCACCGTCAGCAGCGCGGCCGCGGTCAGCAGCTTGGCCGTCGAGGCGGGCGCGGCCGGCACGGCACCGGTCCGGTCGAGCAGGGCGACCCCGGTGGTGACGTCGAGCACGGTGGCCCGCACCCGCTGGCCCAGGCCGCCGGCCGCGAGCGGCGCGGCCAGCGCGCGGGTGACCCCGGCCGCGCGGTCCGGCGTCGAGGTCGGCGTGGGCGCGGGGGTGGGCGCGTCCGATGCCCCCAGATAGGCGGACGGCGGGGGCGGCGGCGGGGTCGTCGAGGGGGCGGCGTCCACGTGGCGGGCCGCGCGGGTGGTCGCGTACGCGCCGATCCCGGCAGCGGCGCAGAGGACGAGGACCAGCAGAACGAGGAGCACCGTCCGTGTCCGTGATCGCCCCACGATGCGTCACACTAGCCAGGAAATCGAGACGGAAGGGGCCAGCCGCCGTGGAGTTCGACGTGCTCATCGAGATCCCTCGAGGAAGCAAGAACAAGTACGAGGTCGATCACGAGTCGGGCCGCATGCGCCTCGACCGCACGCTGTTCACCTCGACGCAGTACCCCGCCGACTACGGCTTCATCGAGGACACCCTCGGCGAGGACGGCGACCCGCTGGACGCGCTCGTGCTGCTGCACGGCGACCCGCTGTTCCCGGGCGTGCTCGTCCGCTGCCGGGCGATCGGCATGTTCCGCATGACCGACGAGAAGGGCGGCGACGACAAGGTGCTCGCCGTGCCGGTCACCGACCCGCGCCTCGAGCACCTGCGCGACATCCACCACGTCCCCGAGTTCGACCGCCTCGAGATCCAGCACTTCTTCGAGGTCTACAAGGAGCTCGAGCCGGGCAAGTCGGTCGAGGGCGCGAACTGGGTCGGCCGCAAGGAGGCCGAGAGCGAGATCGCGCGCTCGTACGACCGCGAGAAGCAGCGCGTCGCCGAGGGCGGGCACTGACCTACTGCTCGACCGCCGTGATCGAGGACGGCCGGTAGCGCAGGTACTGGTTCGGCCGCGGGTTCGCACAGGTGAGCCCGTCGGCCGCGACCCGTTCGACCTGCACGACGACGTCGATGCGCCCGTGCGGGCCGCGCAGCCGCACGCTCGCGTGCCCGTCGACGATCTCCGAGGTCCGCTCGACCTGCAGGTCGCGGCGGCGGCGCAGCGCCAGGTGCTCGTGGGCGAAGGCGAGCGCCGCCTGCGCCGGTGACGGCAGCCCGATGCGTCCGCGCAGCAGCCCGCCGATGACCTCGCCGGCCTCGGCCGCCGCGACGAACTCGGCCGCGGCGAGCGGTAGCACCCGCCCGTAGAGCAGGCCGGTGGGCAGCACGAGCACGTTCGCGGCGAACCGGTCGCCGCCGAGGTGGCTGCATTCCCACACCCGGTCGGGCCGCACCGCGTGCAGGGCCGCCGCGACCGGCCGCCCGCGCAGTGCGCAGCAGGCGTCGTGCTTGCCGTGGGTGCAGACGAGATAGACCGGGTCGGTGTCGGGCACCCCGAGGGACTCGTCGTCCAGAGCCAGGTCGAGCAGCTCCTCGTCCCGATCGAACGCACCCCAGCGCAGCGTCTCGTGACCGTCGCGGGTGTCGACGAGCGCGAAGCGGCGCGGCGCGGCCGCGAACGTGCGCCCGACGTGCCGGATCGCCTCGACCCGGTAGCCGGTGCGGCCGGCCTGCTGCTCGAGCCGGGCGGCGAGGGTGCGGTCGAAGTGCGATTCGCGCAGGCCGCTGCGTCCCCACGGACCCGGCTGCTCGACGAGCAGCAACCGGGCGGCGGGGAAGGCGGTGCCCAGCATCGGGTCGCCGCGCAACTCGGCCCGGACCGAGCAACGGTCGGGGGTCTCGCGCGGGTGCGGGACGGGGTGCTCAGACAGGAACGAGCACTCCCTCGCGCAGCAGCCGCCGGACGAGCTCGAGCTGCTGCTCGGGGTCGAGCCCGGGCAACTCGGCGGCGGTGAACGCGACCCCCGACCGGACCGTCTTGACCGCCTCCGCATGGGTGGCGGGCAGCGGGACGGTGCGATCGAGCAGGACGAGCCGGATCTGACCGCCGTCCTCGCGCAGCCGCAGGCGCAGGCCGGCGCGCAGGCGCACCTCGGTGCCGACCTCGACCGAGTCGGCCGCGGCCAGTTGCGCCAGCGGGCCGATCGGCTCGGGCCGGGTGCGCTGCATCAGGTTCGTCTCGACCCGCTCGGCGACGCGGGCCGCCGGGATCTGCCCGAGCCGCTCCTGCAGCGCGGCGATCGTCGCGGCGAGGTGCGGGGCGAGGACGTCGGGGTCGCCGAGGTCGGCGCCCATCGGCAGCGAGGCCCGCAGCGCGGGGTCGTCCTGCGCCGCCTCGAGCAGGTGCCGCACGAGCTGGTAGCGGGTGACCGGGTGCACGCCGACGGTCAGGTGGATCGACGTCTCGCCCTCGGCCTGGGCGGCGTGGATCGTGCCGCGCGGCAGGTACAGCGCGTCGCCCGGCTCGAGCACGGTGTCGAGCAGCGGCTGCTCCTGGGCGCGGGCGCCGACGGCGTCGCGGTGGTTCTCCCAGGGCTGGTTGTCGAGCGGCGCCTCGACGACGGGCGGGTGGATCGTCCAGCGCTTGCGGCCCGCGATCTGCAGTACGAACACGTCGTGGACGTCGTAGTGCGGCGCGAAGCCCTGGTTCTGCGGCGGGGTGATGTAGGCGTTGATCTGCACCGGATGGCCCAGCTCGGCCGCCAGGGCCGAGCCGAACTCGACTAGGGGCGGCCAGGTGCGGTGCAGCGCCTGCAGGACGAGCGTCGCGCCGTCGGCGACCGCGGCCAGCACCTTGTCGTCGGCGGCCTGGTCGTTGATCGAGGCACCGGCGCCGCCGCCGCGGGTGAAGCGGGCCGGGGGCAGCACGGTGCCCTCCTTGGCCATGCGCAGGAACGGCGTGCGCAGCCCGCGGCGGGACACGAGCTCGTCGACCGCCGCGGCGTCGAGCAGATCACCGAAGCCGCCGGACAGCTCGGCGGCCCGGGTCAGGCGGGGTGCCCGGCCCCAGTTCTCGCCGGCGAACACGTCAGCGGCGCAGGCGATGCACCGGCCGAGGGCCGAGCCGCCTGCGCCGCTGCGCTGAGTTGGATCAGTGCTCACGCACCACCGTCGGCGCCACCGTCACCACCGGCACCGCCGTCCGCGCCACCGTCGCCGCCGGCACCACCATCGGCGCCACCGTCACCACCGGCACCGCCGTCCGCACCACCGTCGCCGCCGGCGCCACCATCGGCCCCGCCGTCGCCGCCCGGGCCGGCGTGACCGTCCGCGCCGCCGTCGCCGCCGGCGCCGCCGTCCGCTCCGCCGTCGCCCACCGTCGTGTCGTCGTCCAAGTTCATGTGCGTCCTCCGAGGTCCCGACCACCGCGACCGGACGGCCGCGAGCTCAACGTTAGCCACGCATCGCCCGTTGCGGGTACCCCCGACCGTCGCGGGGCTAACTGCCGCGCTCAGCCGGCCGGGCGCTCGGCCATGTGCAGCGCGACGATGCCGCCGGTCAGGTTGCGGTAGCGCACCGCCGTCCAGCCGTTGGCCGCCACCGTCGCGGCCAGGTCGTCCTGCGCCGGCCAGGCCCGGATCGACTCGGCCAGGTAGACGTACGCGTCGGCGTTGGACGACACCTTGCGGGCCACCCACGGCAGCGCGCGCATCAGGTAGTTGAGGTAGACGAAGCGGAACGGCCGCCACGTGGGGCGGCTGAACTCGCACACGACCAGATGGCCGCCCGGACGCACGACGCGAGCCATCTCGCGCAGCGCCAGCGGCACGTCCGACACGTTGCGCAGGCCGAAGCTGATGACCGCGGCGTCGAAGGAGGCGTCCGCGAACGGCAGGTGCACGGCGTCGCCGGCGACGAACGGCACGCCGGCCCGCTTCTTGTTGGCCCGGCCGGCCCGCAGCATGCCGAGGGAGAAGTCGCAGGCCACCGCACGGGCGCCGCCCCGGGCGAGTTCGACCGTCGAGACCCCGGTGCCGGCGGCGAGGTCGAGCACCCGCTGGCCCGGCCGCAACTGCAGGCACTGCCGGGTGCGCCGGCGCCAACGGTGGTCCTGCCCGAACGACAGCACCGTGTTCGTCACGTCGTAGCGGGCGGCCACGCCGTCGAACATGCGGGCAACCTCTCGGGGTTGCTTGTCCAGCGTCGCGCGGCTCACGGTTCCTATGATCCCTGCTGCGTCGGCGGGCCGCCGACGGGGTCCTCGGGTTGCTCGTCGGGGTCGACCCCACCGACCTGCGGGTCGGCCAGCCGGATCGCGCCGGCCACGATCGCGGCCAGGCACAGGGTGTAGGCCGCGAGGTGCCAGGCGGTGTAGGGCACGCGCTCGCTGAGCAGCACCGCGCCGAGCAGCACGCCCATCAGCGGGTCGACGGCGAGGTTGGCGGGCAGGGTGGCGCCCAGCGCGCCGACCTGGAACGACACCTGGGTCAGGATGATGCCGCCGGCGCCGAGCACCACGATGCCCACCAGCGGCACGAGGCCGCGATGGCCCACGAACAGGCCGTGGAAGCCGTGCCGGCTGAACCGGTCCGACGCCGCGTCGACCATCACCGCGAGCGTGCCGAAGTAGCCGCCGGCGACCGCGCCGTACATCGCGCCCTTGATCACCTTGTTGCGGCCCTGCACCGCCAGGCACAGCACGATGCCGACGACGAGCACGACGGCGATGGCCAGGGCGATGTAGCGCGAGCGCGGCACGTGCGCGTCGCCCGGGTGGCCGATGAGCGCGAGGAAGACGCTCAGCCCGCCGAGCACGCCGGCGACGCCGAGGTAGTCGCCCACCCGCGGCCGGTGGCCGCCCATCAGGAAGCTGACGCCCAGCGACACCGGCAGCATCAGCACCACGAGCGGCTGGATGAACACCACCGGCCCCGCCGCCAGCGCGATGATCTGCAGCACGAAGCCGATGGCGTCGCCCGCGATCGCGAGCAGGAACATCGGGTGCTTGGCCATGGCGATCAGCCCCGACGCGCTCGCCTCGCCCCCCTCGCCCGCGTGCTGCTGGGCGGTGCGGTGCTGCACGACTATCGACGTCCCGTACACGACCGCCGACGCGATCCCGAACGGGACGGCGACGACCAGGGACATTCAGGCAGATTAGCTGCCGAGGTGAGACGCGCTACCGCCCGCCCGACCGGTCGCCCCTGTGCGGCCCGGCGCGCGGCAGCTCAGGCGGGGGTCGGGAGCAGGGTCAGCGCGGTCGAGCTGAAGTGCGAGTGCACGCGCTCGTCGACCGGGTCGTTCGCGGGGTCGTCGTGCACCGCGATGTGCCGGTAGAGAGTGTCACGCTGGGCCGGGATGCGCCCCGCCCCGCGGATGAGCTCGATCAGCTCCGTCCGGTTCGAGCGGTGCTTCGCGCCGGCCGAGGACACCACGTTCTCCTCGAGCATCACCGAGCCGAGGTCGTCGGCGCCGAAGTGCAGCGTCAGCTGGCCGATGTCCTTGCCGGTGGTCAGCCACGAGCCCTGCAGGTGGTTGACGTTGTCGAAGAACAGTCGCGCGACGGCGACCATGCGCAGGTACTCCAGCGATGTCGCCTGGGTGCGGCCCTTGAGGTGGTTGTTCTCGGGCTGGTAGGTCCACGGGATGAACGAGCGGAAGCCGCCGGTGCGATCCTGCACGTCGCGGATCATGCGCAGGTGCTCGATGCGCTCGGCGTTCGTCTCGCCGGTGCCCATCATGAAGGTCGCGGTCGATTCGAGGCCCAGGCCGTGCGCGGTCTCCATGACCGACAGCCAGACCTCGCCCTTCTCCTTCAGCGGCGCGATCGCGGTGCGCGGACGGTCGACGAGGATCTCCGCGCCGGCACCGGCGAACGAGTCCAACCCGGCCGCCTTCAACCGCGCGATCACCGTCGCGTGGTCGAGGTTCGACGTCCGGCCGATGTGCACGACCTCGGACGCACCGAGCGAGTGCAGCGTCAGCTGCGGGTAGGCCGACTTGATCGCCGAGAACGTCTGCTCGTACCACCGCATGCCGAGCTCGGGCGAGTGACCACCCTGCAGCATGATCTGCGTGGCGCCGAGGTCGACGGCCTCGCCGCAGCGCCGCAGGATCTCCTCCAGCGGGTGCGTCCAGCCCTCCTCGTGCTTCGGCGCGCGGTAGAACGCGCAGAACTTGCAGGCCGTCACGCAGACGTTGGTGTAGTTGATGTTGCGGTCGATGATGTACGTCGCGATGTTGTCGGGGTAGCGACGCCGGCGCACCTGGTCGGCCGCCTGGCCGAGCGCGTGCAAGGGGGCGTGCGTGTACAGCAGCAGCGCTTCGTCAGGCGTGATGCGACCACCGTCGGCGGCGCGGTCGAGCAGGTACCCGATGGCGGACGTCATGGCACGAGACTACGTCGCAGCCGACCCTGAGTCCGAGCGAGGGACGAGGTCGGCGACTGTGATCTCGACCGCGAACGGGTCGGTGATCCGGGCGATCTCGCCCGAGCTCCAGCTGCCCACCTCCCGGTACACACCCGCATCGAGGACGTACGCGCTCAGGCTGATGTCGGGATCGGTCTCGACCCGCCAATAGGCGCGGATACCGCCGGCGGCGTACTGAGCGGGCTTCGTGATCCGATCGGTCGTCACCGACCCGGGCGAGACGACCTCGACCGTCAGCAGGATGTCCGCCGGCTGGACCAGCAGTTCCTGCGACGCGAACACCGACAACGCCACCACCGTGACGTCCGGGACTCGGTAGGACGGGTGCAGGTCGATCGCGCTCGAGCCGATGACCGCGTACCCCTTCGGGATCGCGCTCCGCAGCGCGAACTGCACCTGGCTGATGACGTACTCGTGCAGCGGGGCAGGGGCGGGACTCACAACGAGCGCCCCGTCGACGATCTCGTAACGTCGCCAGTCGACGTCCTCCGGGAGCGCCTGCAGGTCGTCGAACGTCCACGTATCCCGCATCTCGAGCACCGGATGCATGAGAACTCCTCTCGCTGACCCATTGTGACTTCCGCCGTCCAGACTGGCGAGATCTGCCGGTCGACGGGGCGGAGACCGCGCCGCTGTGGACAGCGACGAGGCTGTCGATGGCCGGAACGAGAATTGTCGGATGCTTGTGCAACACGCTTCGGTCACCAACGCATCTCTAGAGGCAGGGAGGGACATGGGTCCGGACGAGACGCTCGCCCAGCTGGTCACCACATCGGGTGATCGGCTGCTGCGCCTCGCCTACCAGCTGACCCACGACCGGGCCGCCGCCGAGGACGTGGTGCAGGAGGCGCTGATGAACATCCACCGCAGCTGGCGGCGCCGCCTGCCGGAGATCGAGAACGTCGAGGCCTACGCCCGGCGCGCCGTCGTCAACGAGTACCTGCGCCGCAAGCGGCTGCACGCGTCGTCCGAGATCGTCACCGAGCGGGTCCCGGAGACCGGTCGCGCGTCCGCCGAGCAGACAATCGTCGACCGTGACGAGCTCTGGCGCGCCCTCGGCGCCCTCCCGGCCCGCCAGCGCGCCGTGCTCGTCCTGCGCTACTACGAGGACCTCCCCGACCACCGCATCGCCGAGCTCGTCGACGCGAAGGAGGCCACCGTGCGCAGCCTCGCCTCGCGGGCCCTCATCGCCCTGCGCTCACCCCGATCGCAACTCCGGAGCACGCCATGAGCGACCATTTCGAGGACGAACTGCGGGCCACCATGCGCGATCACGACCACGAGGCCCCGGCCGCCGGGCTCCCCGACTTCCGGGCCGCCGACGCCCCGCGCGTGCCCACCGGCGGCCGCTACACCTGGCTGCCCATCGCCGCCGCGGCCGCCGCCGTCCTCACCCTCGTCGGCATAACCTTCGCGCTCGGCCCCGGCGAGAACCGCGGCGCCCCGAAGGCCGGTGCCGCGGCATCGGTCACGAGCTCGGCCGGCCGAGCGGCCGGTGCGCTCAGCTGCCCGGACAGGTACGTGACCGGCCGGAACGACATCTGGGTTCCGGCGCAGCCCGTCGGACTCGACGGTGCGGCCCGACTGGCACCGGACCGCACGCCGGCGGAGCTCGTCGTCTGCGCGTACCTCAACCCGAGCGGCGCATCGCTCAGCGGCAGCCGGGCCGTGACCGGCGACCTCGCCCGGGTCACCCCCACGCTCACCTGGCAGCCCAGGCTGGGCAGCGCGCCGACGGCATGTGCGTCCTACCTCGCCACCACCGACTCCGACAACTATCTGCTGGGGCTCACGTACCGGGGCGCGACCGAGTGGATCTCGGTACCGGGCAACCACTGTGCCGGTGCGTCGAACGGCCGGTTCCGCACCGTCCGAAATTTGCGCGCGCTCGCCGAGAGCACCTACCGATCGGGTGTCTGGCCGGCAAAGGACGCGATGCCCGCGCCCTGCACGGGATTCGCGGCGGGCCGACTCGGCCAGGAGACGGTGATGGTCCCCGACCACCCCACCGCCGTCACCATCTGCACGTATCGCGACGGCAGGAGGCCGGTTCGCACCGACCGGGTCGACATCAACGACCTCGTCGCCGCGCTCGATGCACTGCGGACCTCACCGTCGACCCACACGTGCCAGGGCTCACCGACGGACGCGACCTACGAGCTGGAGTTCACCTACCGCGACGGTCCGCCGGTCTGGGTCCGGGTGTCGCCGGGCTGTACCCCGAGCGTCGACAACGGCAACCTGCAGGCGTCCGACGCCAACTCGGTACTGGCTCCTCTCCACGCCTTGCTGGGTTAGCCCGACACGAACTCACCGACCGCCTACGCTCGGACGCATGAGCCTCCCCACCCCCGGCCCCGACCGCACCGCCGTCGTCACCGGCGCCTCGTCGGGCATCGGCACCGAGATCGCCCGCGAGCTGTCGCGGCGCGGCCACCAGGTCGTGCTCGTCGCCCGCCGCGCCGGCAAGCTCGAGCAGCTCGCGAAGGAACTCGGCAACGCGCACGTCGTCGCGGCCGATCTCGCCGACGGCGCGGCCCGCGCCGGGCTGCTCGACCGCATCACCGCGCTCGGCCTGACGCCGGACATCCTGATCAACAACGCCGGGCTGTCGACGCTCGGGCCGGTGGCGAAGTCCGACCCGGCGGCCGAGGTCAACATGCTCGAGGTCGACGTCGTCGCGGTCGCCGACCTGTGCAGCCGCTTCCTGCCCGGCATGGTCGAACGCGGCCGCGGCGCGGTGCTCAACGTCGCCTCCACCGCCGCGTTCCAGCCGCTGCCGGGCCAGGCCGGTTACGCCGCCGGCAAGGCCTTCGTGCTGTCGTACACGCAGAGCCTGGCCGGCGAACTGCGCGGCACCGGCGTCAGCGTCACGGCCCTGTGCCCCGGGCCGGTCGCCACCGCTTTCGGCGAGACCGCCGGCTTCACCAAGGAGCAGGAGACGACGGCGCTGCCGAAGTTCCTCTGGGAGTCGGCCGCCGACGTCGCCAAGGTCGCGATCAACGGTCTCGACAAGGGCCGCCTCGTCGCCATCCCGGGTGCGGCCAACCGGGTCGGCACCGTCGTCGCGCACCTCACCCCGCGCAAGCTCCTCGTCCCGGTGCTGGCCAAGGGTCACCCCGGCCTGAAGTAGCGCCTCAGACGTCGGCGAACACCGGGGTGACGTCGATGCCGGCGCGGCGGCCGAACTCGACGAGCCCCTCGACCTGACGCGGGCCGAGCGAGAAGTCGAGCGTGCGGAAGTACGTCGCGAGCGTGGCGACGTCGAAGATCTCCCAGCGCGCGGCCGTGGCGGCGACCTCGTCGACATGCGCGAGCGCGTCGTCGCGGCTGCGGATGAACGCCTCGTGGACGTCCTTCACCAGGCCCGGGTTCGCCTCGGCGTACTCGCGCCGCGCGGCCCAGACGGCGAAGACCATCGGGTGCCCCGACCACTCGCGCCAGGCGGCACCGAGGTCGTGCACGGTCAGGCCGCGGTTCGGCGCGTCGTAGTTCGCGCGGAGCGCGGCGTCACCGATGAGCACGGCGGCGTCGGCCTCGAGCAGCATCGTCGACAGGTCGGGCGGGCAGACGAAGTAGTCCGGACGCACTCCGTGCACCTGCTCCAGCCACATGCGGGCGAGCAGCACCGACGTCCGCGAGGTGGAGCCGAGCGCGACCCGGCGACCGTCCAGCTCGGCGAGCGGCACCTGCGAGACGAGGTTGACCGACAGCACCGGCCCGTCCGAGCCGATCGCGATGTCGGGCAGCAACACGAGGTCGTCGGCGTTACGTAGGTACTCGACGAGCGAGATCGGGCCGATGTCCAGCTTTCCGGCGACCAGCAGCTCATTGAGGTGATCGGGGGTGTCCTTGGTGAGTTCGACGTCGAGCAGCGTGCCGGCGCGGACCAGGCCCCAGTAGATCGGCAGACAGTTCAGGAACTGGATGTGACCCACCCGCGGACGCTGGATTCCTGCCATGAATTCGACGATACGCGCGGCCGGACCCTCCCCTTCCGGCGCGGGTTCTGCCACCGTCATCCCATGACGGATGACCTAGCCACCAACCTGATCACCCGGGTGAACATCGGCGACGCGCTGACCCGCACGGCGGGTCGCGTGCCGGACCATCCGGCGATCGTCGACGGCGAGCGCCGCTTCACCTACGCCGAGCTGAACGCCTGGGTGAACCGGGTCGCCCACGGGCTGGCCGAGCGCGGCTACACGCGCGGCGACGCGCTCGGCCTGGCGTCGGGCAACAGCGTCGAGTTCCTCGTCACCTACTTCGCCTGCGCGAAGCTGGGTGTCGTCTGCGTGCCGATGAACCTCGGCTGGCGCCCGGACGAGATCGCCTACGTGCTCGACCATTCCGAGTCGCGCGGCATCGTCGTCGAGGCCCAGCTGCTGCCGCAGGTGCTGCCCGGGGTCGAGAAGGTGCCGGCGGTGCAGGACCTCATCGTCGCCCCCGGCACCGGCGGCGAGGTGACCGAGACGCTGCTCGACCGGTCCTGGACGGCCTTCGACGGACTGACCGGTCCCGACAGCGATCCCGAGCACTACGTCCACGAGCGGGACGCGATCAGCTACCTCTACACGTCGGGCACCACGTCCTTCCCCAAGGGTGTCGTCGGCAGCCATCTCGCGATCTACACCGAGTCGCTGATGGTCGCAGCCGAGACCGGGCTCAACGGCGCCGAGCGCATCGCCTGCCTCATGCCGCTGTTCCACACCGCGCAGCTCAACGGCTTCGGCACGCCGGCGATCATGATGGGCGCGACGCAGTACCTCCTGCGCGGCTTCGACCCCGACGCGCTGCTCGACCTGATCGAGCGCGAGTCGATCACCCGCATGTTCGCGCTGCCGATGATGTACCGCGCGCTGGTCGAGCGCGACGACATCGCCTCGCGCGATCTCTCGTCGCTGCGCATGTCGGCGTACGCGATGGCCCCGATGCCCGACGCCCTGCTGCGGCAGTGCCTCGACACGTTCAGGAGCGACTTCTACCTCGCGTTCGGGCAGACCGAGATGAGCCCGGTGACGACGTTCTTCCGGCCCGAGCACCAGCTCTCGCACTCCGGAGCGGTGGGCACGCAGGTGGTCAACGTGCAGATCGGCATCATGGCCGACGACGGCACGCTGCTGCCGCGCGGCGACGAGGGCGAGATCGTCTACCGCGGGCCGCAGGCGCTCAACGGGTACTTGAAGAACCCCGACGCGACGGCCGAAGCCTTCGCGCACGGCTGGTTCCACTCCGGCGATGTCGGCCGCCTCGACCCCGACGGCATGCTCTGGTTCAGCGACCGGCACAAGGACGTCATCAAGACCGGCGGCGAGAACGTCGCCTCGATCGAGGTCGAGAAGGCGGTCTACGCCGCCTCGCCGGACATCGCCGAGGCCGTCGTCGTCGGCCTGCCGCACCCGCGCTGGTCCGAGGCGATCACCGCGGTCGTCGTGGCGAAGCCGGGCGTCACGCTGGACGAGGCCGAGCTGCTGGCCGCGATGAAGCAGCACGTGGACGGCTACAAGGTGCCGAAGTCGCTCATCGTCGTCGACGAGCTGCCCAAGACCTCGACCGGCAAGATCCAGAAGAACGTGGTGCGGCAGCAGTTCGTCGACCACTACGAGGGGTAGCCCGGCACCCCGCTACCGTCGAGACGTGCCCTCACCCGACGACTTCGACCTCGCCGCCGCTCTCGTCCGGGACGCCGGGGTGCTCGCGGCGCGCATGCTCGCCGACGGGCTGACGACCCACCACAAGACCTCGATCTCCGACGTCGTGTCGGCCGCCGACCACGCCGCCGAGGAACTGGTCGTCGGGCGGCTGCGGGCCGAGCGCCCGGACGACGGGATCGTCGGTGAGGAGGGCACGTCGGACTCGGGCCAGGGGCGCACCTGGTTCGTCGATCCGGTCGACGGCACCTACAACTTCCTCTCCGGCCTGCCGACCTGGTGCGCCGCGCTCGCGCTCGCCGACGCCGACCGCACCCCGCTGCTCGGCGCGATCTACCACCCGGCGGCCGACGAGCTCTGGCTCGGCGGTGCAGGGCACGCGACCACGCGCAACGGCGAGCCGCTCGAACCGCTCAGCGACGCCGCGCTCGCCGACGTCTCGATCGCGACCTACCTGCACCCGACGACGCTGCCCGACGAGTCGTTGCGCGTGCCACTGCTGCAGGCGATGCGGGGCGCGGCCACGGTGCGCATGCTCGGTTCCGGGTCGGTCGAGCTCGCCGCCGTCGCGGCCGGACGCCTCGGCGCGTTCCTGCAGGCCGACTCGATGCCGTGGGACTGGCTGCCCGGCGCCGCGCTCGTCCGCGCCGCCGGCGGGGCGGCCGAGGTGATCGAGGCGCGTGGGCACCGCTGGCACGTCGCCGGCCCCCGCCGCGTCGTCGACGAGATCGGCGCCCTGGTCATCGCCTAACCCACCCGGTCGACCAGCAGGTCACCGACCTCGCGCATCGTCGCGAGCACGTGCGGGTGCAGCGCGGGGTCGATCACGTTCGCCAGCACGGCGTACGACATGCTCCCACCCGCGCCGGACACGTGCCCGACGTCGCCGCGCACCCCGCTGTTGGTGCCGGTCTTGTTGAACAGCCGAACGCCCGGCTCGTCGCGCGCAGTGTGCGCCAGCGGATCGAGGGCGAACGCGCTCGCCACCATCGACAGATCGGTGTTCAACGCGAGCCACCCGGCGAGGCGGGCCGAGACCGAGGCGTCGACCAGCTGCCCAGCGGCCACCGCCGCCATGAACCCGGCCAGCTCGCGCGCGCTGCCGCAGGACAGCTGCTCGGGCACCGTGTCGTCGCGGAATCCGCGCACGACGTCGAGCAGGCTCGTCCGGCGCAGCCCGAGGTCACGCCCGCACGCCGCCACCGCGTCGAGCCCGACGTGCGCGATCAGCGCGTTGGTGGCGAGGTTGTCGCTCGTCGCCGCGACGAGCACGGCCAGGTCGTGGACGCTCAGCTCGTCGACCCGCAGGTGCTGCCAGATGCCCGAGTCGGCGACGGGCACGGCGTCACAACGCGCGACGCGGCGGTCGAGCGAGCTCGGGTCCCGCCGCGCCACTTCGGCCAGCAGCAGCAGCTTGCCGATGCTCGCCGTACCGAGCACGTCGTCGGCGGCGCGCTCGGCCGGCGTCGAGACGCCGTCGCGCAGGCACACCGACCAGCGCACGCCCGCAGGCCCGCGGTCGAGGATCGCGTCGAGCCGCTCCTGCATCGAGCTCACCCGCGTTGCGCCGCGACGACCTCGTTGTGCAGCTGCTGCACGAGCCGGCGTTGCTCGGACCCCTCGACCACCATCTTCGCCGCACCGGTCACGCTGTCGCAGCGGATCTCGGACCCGTCCACCCGGGTGACCACGAGCTGCCAACGGCCGGTTCGGTTCAACCGCAGGAAGTCGAACTCGACGTCCTTGATCTCGTCGACCGGCACGACCACGCGGGTCAGCCCGCGGCGCAGCGTGAACCGCGGCAACGACAGCGCCGCACCACCGGGATCGGTGGTCAGCACCACCGGGCGCAGCGCGCTGAGCCCTTCGGCCACCACCAGCAGCGACGCCAGGCCGAGCACGCTCGAACCGATCAGCGCCACGACGGTCCAGGTCGAGGTGTGGGCCTCGTCGGAGATGGCGTTGCCGACCACGAGCGCGATCGTCGCGAACACGATGACGCTGAGCGCGCCGAGCACCAGGTTGAACGCGCCGTACGTCCCCATCCGCACCTTCACGCCACCACTCTCTCAACCGGTTCCGGTCGGCGTCGACGCGGTGCTCGGATCGAGACAGACGTGTGACGTCGACGGCCGGCCCTGGGGTCGTCCGGGCCGGTCACGATCAACACCGGCACGGATTCGGTCGACGTGAGTTCGGCCATCGATGGCGCGGGCGGGGCGCCGCCACCGCACCCGACCCGCGGTCCGCCTTCGGGCTCTGATCCGACCCGGGCGTCATAGGCCCCGGCCGTTCGATCTCCGGCAAACAGCGGATCCGCTCAGCCCGGCCGAGTGATAGGACCGTGAGGTCGGTTGCGAGACCGACGGTTCAAGGGGAAACGTCATGCAGGTCCGGAGCTGGGGCGAGCGCGGACGACGCTCGGCCCTCGTGGGCCTGCTCCTGGCCACCTCGATGGCCGCGGTGGAGCGGTCCGCCGCGGCCGCCCCCGTCACGGCGTTGACCCGCTACCCCTATCTGACCGATTCGATCCAGTCGTCGATCACCGTCAACTGGGCCACCGACACCTCGGCGACGACGGGCAGCGTGGCGTGGGGGCCGGCCGGGTCGTGCAGCGCGCACATCACCGCGGCCACCCGCACGAGCATCACGGTCGTGTCCAAACCCGAGTACCAGTGGGCGGCCACCATTCCTGTCACACCCGACACCGCCTACTGTTACCGCCCGCTGCTGGGTGGCACCGACCTGCTCGGCTCCGACCCGTCCCCGGTCTTCACCTCCCAGGTCGCCGCCGGGTCCTCGGCGCCGTTCTCCTTCGACGTGTTCGGCGACTGGGGCCAGGCCTACGCCAACGGCAACCCGGACCAGACCAACGTGCTGAGCCGGATGGCCACCAGCGGGGCCCGCTTCGCGGTGATGACGGGTGACACCGCCTATCCGGGCGGCGGCCAGACCGAGTACGGGGATCTGCAGCAGGCCGGCGCCGACCGGAGCACCGTCTTCGGCCCGTCGTTCTGGGCCGTGCCCGGACGCTCGCTGCCCGTCTTCAACGTGACCGGCAACCACGGTTTCACCAATGGCAGCGTGCAGGTCGTGAACTGGCCGGAGGGCCACGCGGCGTCGACCTCCGGCGGTCGCTACGCGATGGAGCCCTACCCGTCGATCAACGGCACGACGGCCAAGAACTACCCGAGCATGTGGTACGCCTTCGACGCCGGTGGCGCCCGCTTCTACGCGCTGACCGCCGCGTGGTCCGACGGCAACATCGGCACGGCCACGGTCTACCAGAACGACCGCGACCAGCACTGGACGCCGACCAGCGGCGAGTACACGTGGCTCAAGGCCGACCTGGCCGCCCACCCCAACGCGGTCAAGTTCGCGTTCTGGCACTACCCGCTCTACGCCGACTCCGGTGGCCAGCCGTCGGACACCTTCCTGCAGGGCGGCGCCGGGACGCTGCAGGGCCTGCTCGACCAGAACAACGTCGCGCTCGTCTTCAACGGCCACGCGCACGGCTACGAGCGCAACGAGCCCGACCCGGCCGGGATGGTCAGCTACGTGTTCGGCAACGGCGGCGCGGCGATGGGCTCGGTGAGCGGCTGCAGCAGCTTCGACGCGTACGCCCTCGGTTCGGGCGGGTCCCACTGCGGAGCCGCGCCGGCCGGCCTGTCGCTCGACCACGTCTTCGGCTTCGCGAAGGTGACCGTGAACGGGGGCCAGGTCACCGTCGCCCCGACCGACGAGCTGGGCCGCACCTTCGACGTCCAGACCTACACCGTCGGCGGCGGCAGCACCGACACCGTGCCGCCGACGGCGCCGACGACCGTCACGGCCACGGCCGTCACCACCGGCCGCATCGACGTCAGCTGGAGCGGCGCCACCGACAACGTCGGCGTCACCGGCTACCGGGTCTTCCGCGACGGCACCCAGGTGACCGACCAGACGGGCACCACCTTCTCCGACCGCACCGTCGCGCCGGCGAGCACGTACACCTACACCGTCGTCGCGGTGGACTCGGCCGGCAACACGTCACCGCCGTCCGCCCCGGCCACGGCGTCCACGACCGGCGCCCCCGACGGCACCGCTCCGTCGACCCCGGGTTCGTTGACAGCGACGGCGCCGAGCAGCAGCCAGGTGAATCTCACCTGGACCGCGAGCACCGACAACGTCGGCGTCGTCGGCTACAACGTCTACCGCGACGGGGTGGCGCTGCCCGGCGCACCGGCCGACGGCAGCCCGCCGACCGCCTTCACCGACGACACCGCCGCGCCGGGATCCTCGTACCAGTACCAGGTGAGCGCGGTCGACGCGGCGGGCAACGAGTCGGCCAAGGCCTCGGTCACCGTGGCTACGCCCGGCGGCGGCCGCACGCTCACCTTCACCGCCACGGCCGACACGACCGTCGACGCGTCCCAGCCGACGGTCAACTTCGGGACGACATCGCGGCTCACGGTCGACAACAGCCCGGTCAATGACGTCCTGCTGCGCTTCGACGTCTCCGGAACCGCAGGCTGCACGATCAGCACCGCGACCCTGCGCCTCACCGTCGGGTCGACCCCGAACGACAACTCGGTCTACGGCGGCGACCTCTACGGCACGAGCACCTCGTGGACCGAGTCGGCGGTCACCTGGAACACCGCACCGGCCGACACCGGCGCGAAGGTGTCGAGCGTGCCCTCGGCCGTCGCCCTGAACACGACGTACTCCTTCGACGCGACGCCGCTCGTGACCGGCGACGGCCCCGTCGGGCTGCGGCTGAAGTCGACGAGCTCGGACGGAGCCCGGTACTTCTCCCGCGAAGGCGGGTCACCCGCCCAGGTCCCGCAGCTGCAAGTGGTGTGCGCCGGCGACAGCGTCGCGCCGTCGGCTCCGGGCAACCTCACCGCGACGGCCCCGGACAGCGGTCACGTCGCGCTGACCTGGAGCGCCGCGTCCGACAACGTCGGCGTGACGGGCTACAAGGTGTATCGAAACCAGAGCGCGACCGCGCTCGCCGTGCTCCCCGGCGACGCCTCGTCCTACACCGACAGCGCGGTCAAGCCGGCGACGACGTACACCTACCAGGTCACCGCGCTCGACGCCGCCGGCAACCAGTCGGCCCGCGCGAACACGAGCGTGACCACGCCGGCGTCGACGAGCGTCGACGACTTCTCGCTCACGGCGGGTCCCCCGTCGGTGTCGGTGACCGCCGGCGGCCAGACCACGAGCACCATCAGCACGCTGGTCACCAGCGGAAACGCCCAGACCGTCGATCTGGACGCGTCCGGCGCACCCGCCGCCGCGACGACCGCCTTCGAGCCGCCCGCGATCGACACCGGGCAGAGCTCCACGCTGACGATCACGACCGCGTCGTCGGCCCCGGCCGGCACCTACCCGATCACGGTCACCGCCGTCGGCCCCACCGCGACCCACACCGTCACCGTGACGCTCACGGTGACCACCTCGACCACGCCGGTGCAACTGATCCAGACCGCGGTCGGCAGCGAGGCCGCGGCGGCGACGAGCCTGACCGCCACTTTCGCCGCCCCGGCCGCCACCGGTCACCTGCTCGTCATCGCTGCCGGCGTCTACACCGGCGCGACCAACCACGTGTCGTCGATCGTGGACCCGGCCGGCGACACCTGGACCCGGGCGGGCGCGTACTTCCAGTCCGGCCACAACTCCGACGGCGAACTGTGGTTCACCGTCGCGTCGGCACCGGTGAGTGCGGTGACGCTGCGCCTTGCCGCGGCCGGGTCGACGGCGTTCCAGGTCTTGGAGTACTCCGGCGTCGTGGCCGCGACCCCGCTCGACGCCGCGGTCGGCGCCTCGAACACGGGCTCCAGCGCTCCCTCGGGCAGCCTGACCCCGCCGGCGCCGCACGATCTCGTGGTCGGGTTCGTGTCCGGACACGGCAGCACCCAGACGATGACGATCTCGACGCCCGGGTTCACGGTGCAGCCCCAGGTGGTCACGACCGGCACCGTGGTCACCGTCCGCACCTGCTACCAGACGCTCTCGTCGGCTGACCCGATCGGCATCACCGGCACGTTCGGGTCGGCGATGTACTGGGCGGCCGGCGTGGTCGCATTCCGGACGCTGACCGACCAACCCTGAGAAGGATCAAGATCGCGTCATGAATCCGGCGTAGGCCCGATCGTGCGTTTGTATGAGGTGCGGCGCGTCGCCGGCACGTAACTTCCTGTTCACATTTCGTCGGCGAACTCGAGCCGGCGGGGGTTGTCCGGGGGGATCCACACCATGCGTATGGCTGATTCTGTGCTGCCCGTTCGGCGCTGCGTCGTGGCGATCATCGCTCTGCTCGCGGGGGTGACGGTGCTCGCGATCCCTCGAACCGCCGGCGGCGCCATACCGCCTTCGACCCCGAGCCAACCAGGCCCGATCACGGTCACCGGGATCGCGTCGAACTCGGCCGCGTTGTCGTGGGGGGCGTCGGCGGACGTGCTCGGCATCGAGGGCTACCGGATCTACCGGCAGGGGCCCGGAGCGTCGTCGGCGTCACTCATCGCGACGACGGACGGTGGCATCACGCACTACTCGGCCACGAACCTGTTCGCGAACAGCAGTTACACCTTCCAGGTCGTGGCGCTCGACGTCGCGGCCAACACGTCGCCCGCCCAGACCACTACGTTCTCCACGCTCACCGACGCCAACACCACTCCGCCGGCCGCACCCGCGGACCCTAGCGTCGCGGCGCACACCTTCTCCGACACCCGCGTCGACGTCCAGTGGGGCGGTTCGCCGACCGCGGACGTCGCCGGCTACAAGGTCCTTCGTGACGGGATCGTGGTGGCCGAGGTCGACCTGCCGGGCGGCCTGCGGTACTCGGACACCGGGCTGAACCCGGGCACGTACTACAAATACACGATCGAGGCGATCGACTCGGCGGGCCTGATCTCGGCGCCGACCAACTTCAAGGCACCCGCCGGGACCACCACCCTCGCCACCGGCACGGCCACGATCGCGCGCGGTCCGTACCTCTCCAACGTCTCCGGTACCTCCGCGGTGGTGTCGTGGTGGACGAACATCGCGACGCCCGGCGTCGTGACGTACGGCCCGGGCTCGCCGTCGACCACGGTCACAGACCCCGCGGGCACCGTGCAGCATCACAGTGTCACGCTGACCGGACTCAACCCCGGCTCCACGTACCAGTACACGGTGGGCGGCGGCCCGCTCGCCTCTTCCGCGGCCACCATCCGCACCGCCGCGCCGGTCGGCACCGCGTTCTCCTTCGCCGCGATCGGTGACTTCGGTGGTGCGAGCCCCGGCGAGACGCAGAACGCCGCCAACATCGCCACGGCCGGCACGTCGTTCGTGCAGACGTTGGGTGACAACATCTACGCATCCTCCGGCCTGCCCGACCCGGACTTCACCAACGTGTATTCCGACTACGACGCCCGGTTCTTCAAGCTGTTCGGCCCGGTCGTGCGCAACCAGGCGTTGTTCCCGGCCAACGGCAACCAGGAGTACTACAGCAACGGCGCGTTCTGGGCCACGTTCCCGATGCCGGGGACGAACCACAGCTGGTACAGCTACGACTGGGGCAACGCGCACATCACGGTGATCGACTCCGAGGTGGCCTTCGACCCGTCGAGCCCGCAGTACGCGTTCATCAAGCAGGACCTGTCGGCCCACCAGAACGCCACCTGGCGGATCGTGATCATGCAGCGTCCGCCGTACAGCTCGACATCGGCGGCGGCGAGCTCGAACAAGGCCGACGCCTACCTGGTGCCGCTGTTCGAGTCGCAGCACGTCGCGCTCGTCCTGTCGGGCAACAGCCACAACTACGAGCGTAGCTACCCGATCACGGGGGGCCAGGCCGCATCGGGCGGCGTCACCTACGTCGTGAGCGGGGGCGGCGGCAACGGCCACAACCCGTTCACCATCGCTGCGCCGGCGTGGAGCGCCGCCCGCTCCGACACCCGGTACGAGTACGTCAAGGTGAGCGTCTCGCCCGCCGCGCTGCGGGTCGACGCGATCGACGCACCGACGAACACGGTGTTCGACACCGCGACCATCGCGGCGCCGCCGACCGTGCCCGGCGCGCCCACGATCGGCACCGCCTCGCCGCTCAATCCGGCGAGCGCGCTCGTCCAGTGGACCGCCCCGGCCGACAACGGCCGCTCGCCGATCACGACGTACACGGCAACGGCGGCGCCCGGCGGCAGGACCTGCACCACGACCGGCGCCACCTCGTGCACCTTCACCGGCCTGACGCCGAACACGCAATACACGTTCACCGTCGTCGCGACCAACGCGGTCGGCCCGAGCGCGGCCTCGGCCGCGTCCGCCCCGATCACCACGCCGCGGATCCCGACGAGGCTGCTCATCACCTCGTCCCCGACAGCGGGCGTGGGCGGGGCCGCGATCACCGTGACGGGCATGCTCACCCGCTCCGACACCGGTGCGGCGCTGGTCAACCACGTCGTCCAGCTGGAGTACCGCCCGCTCGGGAGCACCGGAGCCTTCGCCACGCTGCCCGCAGCGGCCCGGACATCCTCGGCCGGGGTGGTGTCCTTCCGGGTCGGGCTGGGCCGGTCGACGCAGTACCGGCTGTTCGCGCCGACTGATCCGTGGGACTTCTACGCCTTCTCCCAGTTGCGGAACGTGTACGCCGTGCACGCCATCTCGATCGCGCCGTCGCCGCGCGCAACGACGCTGCACGCGGTGTTCCGGATCTACGGACGGGTGAGCCCGGCGAGCTGGGGCGTGCGGATCTACCTGCAGAGCAAGGTCGGCACCACCTGGTCGACGCGCGCCTGGACGACCGTGAACTCGTCCTCGATCTACATCTTCTCCATCATCGCCCCGGCGAGGGGCACGCTGCCGTACCGCACGCTCATCGTCGGCAACTCCTACTTCGCAACGTCGTACAGCCCGTACACGCTCGTCTCGGTGCGCTGACCGGTGGTGCCGGCGCGCCGCGGCGCCGGCGCGGCGAGTCATGTCTCCCGACGGTTTCAGGGCGGGCAACGACCCGGAGGCGCCGCCATCGCGCGTCGGCTTCGGGTCGCTCACACCAGCACCGCCTGCTCGTGCATGCGGTTGCGGCGCGGCACCTGATCCGGGTCGATCCAGCGTGGCGGGATCCATTGCGGAACCCCGTCGATCACGACCCCGGACCACCCCGAGCGCTCGTGCTCGCGGTGGTGGAACCCGCAGAGCAGGGCCCCGTTGTTGATCGACGTCGGACCGCCCCCGGCCCACGGGATCACATGATGGGACTCGCACCATTGGGGAGGCGCGTCGCAGTCGGGGAAGGAACAGCCGCGATCGCGCGAGATCATCGCCAACCGCTGACCCTCGGTGAAGATGCGGTGACCGGACGAGTACGCGATCACCTTGCGCATCCGGTCGAGCACGGCGCCGACGACTCGTGTCTCACCGTCAACCCATTGCCGGGCCAGCGCCACCGGGACGCTCGCTCCGTGCCCGGTCGTCGCGGTGCCGGTGCCGCGAGCCCAGTCGGCCGCCGGCACGGTGAGGATCAGGGTCGTCGTCAGGCCACCGGCGTCCGGGACCTGCTGGGCGCGCTGCGCTGCCTTCACCAGATCGAGCAGCGCGTCGTGGCGGCGCTGGCCCGGAGTCCGCGGATCCTGACCGCCGTCGACGGACGGGCGCGGTTTGCCGAACGCGTCCAACGCGGTGCGCAGCCGCTCGGCCGCCTCGGCGGTGAGTTCGCCCTCGATCCGGGCTGACCCGTCCGCGCGGAAGAAGAACCGCAGGTCGCGCCGCTTCTCGCGCGACGCCGCATCGTGCAGCTGACCGTCCTGATCGAGGGCGTACGCCGCCTGTCGGGCCGCCGCGGCCAGCGTGACCGGATCGGTCTGCCGCGCCTGCTCGACCAGACCGGCCTCGAGCGCCTCGCCGTGCTCGGCCGACACCTGATCGGGCAACCCCTCGATGGTCGACACGATCACCGAGGCGTGCGCGGCCGAGATGGCGCCGGCCGACTGGGCCGCGGCCACCCGTTGGAAGATCGGCGGCAGCACCTCACCGGTCAGGCCGACGCGCGGGCCAGCCGCCTCGGCCCCATGCACCCGACGCTTGGCCTCGGGCGCGCCGACGTGCAGCACCTGCCGCATCAACGACACCAGGCTGGAGGCGCCCTGCCGGTGGTCGAGATGCCGCGCCGCCGCCTGCGCGACGAACCGGTGGTCGACCGCGGACATGCGACGCGACACCGCCTCGAGCTCGCGCCAGACCTCGAGGAACTCGTCCTCACCCAACGATTCGCACCCGAGTTCCAGCAGCGAGTCGACCGCAGCGTGCATCGCCGCCACCGCCTCGACCGCTGACTCGTTCATAAGTTCGATTCAAGCACTCGGGTACGACAGAAATGATGTTGTCCACAGACCGAATCCAGACTTCCGCAGGAGAGTCGACAGCGTCCTGTGGACACCGCAGGCCGGGACCCAACGGCTGATCACCTCGGCTTCGACGGCGGTATTCCTGATCGACGACAACTGCGCCGTCCGGATCACCGCGGCGGCCCGAAATCGACCCGGACACGTCGGCGGATCTTGATTAGGCTGCCGCCGTGGAGGGACGGAGGCAGGACGGTCGGGGAAACCCGATCACTCCGGGGCAACCCCGGGGTCATCACCGCACGCAGACCATCGCGTCGCTCGCCGGTTGTCGCACGTCGTGCAAGCCTCGGCGCGCACAGCAGGGTTTGGCTGCCTCCGTCCCCGCCACGACATGACCCCGGACGAACACGTCGCCGCCGGCCTGGCCACCGCCATGCTCGCCGGCGCGTGGACCCGTCCGGACCTGATCGCGCGCACCAAGGCCGCGCTCGGCCGCCGCACCGCGCCGAAATGGCAGGCCACACTCGTCGACCAGATCCTGGACGCCTACCGCGACGCCCCGACCGATCGTCCACGCGAGCTGGCTGCCTACCTGCAGACGCGCCCGGCCTGGCGTCTCGCACGGCAGCACCGTCGCCCCCTGCGCATCGTCGAGTGGACGCCGGTGCCGACCACGCTCGCGACGCGTCCGTGGCCGGTCGTCGAACTGCCCGATCTCGCCGCACTGGCCCGGCTGTTCGACATCGACCAGGGCGAGCTCGCCTGGTTCGCCGACAACCGGCTGCTCCAACGCTCGGTGCCCGAGCCGCTTCGGCACTACCGCTGGACAGCGCTGCCGAAGCGCGACGGCGCCCGGCTCGTCGCCGCCCCCAAGCCGCGGCTGAAGGAGATCCAGCGGCGCCTGCTGCGCCACCTGCTCGCGCCCATCCCGGTGCATTCCGCCGCGCACGGCAGCGTGGCCGGTCGTTCGGTGCGCACGGCGATCGAGCCGCACGTGCGAGCCACCACCGTGATCCGGGCCGACCTCGAGGCTTACTTCCCGTCCATCCCGGCCGGACGGATCTGGAGCCTGCTCCGCACCGCCGGCCTCCCTGAGGCGGTCGCGTACACCGTCACCGGACTGGTGACGACGGTCGTCCCGCACGACATCGCCCGGACGCAGCCGGTCGAGATGCGGCAACGCCTCGCCGTGCCACACCTGCCCCAGGGCGCCCCGACCTCGCCGGCGCTGGCCAACCTGGTCAGCTACTCCCTCGACCGTCGTCTCGCCGGGCTCGCCTCACGCTTCGACGCGCGATATACCCGCTACGTCGACGACCTCACCTTCAGCGGCCCGTCCCTGCGCAATGCGCGCAGTCGATTCGTCAAGCACGTTGACGACATCGTCCAGGACGAGGGCTTCCGCCTCAACGACCGCAAGACGGTGGTGCTCGGTGACGCCGGTCGGCAGGCGCTGCTCGGGGCGGTCGTGAACGACCACCCGACGATCCCCCGCCCCGAACGCGACGCCCTGCGTGCACTGCTGCACAACTGTGCCGTCCACGGCTGGCGAAGCCAGGCCCGCGGTCGCGAGCGTTTCCCCGAGTACGTGCTCGGCCGCATCTCCTGGGTCGCCGGTCTCGATCCGACACTGGGCGCGAAGCTCCGATCCGGGTACGACTCCATCGACTGGACCTGAAGGGAGACCCCATGTGCCGCCTGTTCGGACTCCACGCCGGAGACTCCGTTGCGACCGCGACCTTCTGGTTGCTCGACGCGCCGGACAGTCTCGCGGCGCAGAGCCATCGCAACCCCGACGGCGTCGGCATCGGCGCGTTCGAGGCCGACGGTCGGGCCGTCGTCGACAAGCAGCCGATCGCCGCCTGGGACGACACCGAGTTCGCCGCCGCCGCGCGCGACGTCACCGGGACGACGTTCGTCGCGCACGTCCGGCACGCCAGCACCGGCGCACACACGATCGCGAACACCCACCCGTTCGAGCAGGAAGGACGCCTCTTCGCGCACAATGGTGTCGTCGAGGGCCTCGACGATTTGGACAACCATCTTGACGATCTTGATGCTGCGCATCTCGTGCTCGGCGACACCGACAGCGAGCGCGTCTTCGCGCTGATCAGCGCCGAGATCGCACGCCACAATGGCGAAATAGGGGAGGGCATCATCACCGCGATCACCTGGATCGCCGAGCACCTGCCCGTCTACTGCGTCAACTTCGTCCTCGTCACGGCCACGGATCTCTGGGCGCTGCGCTACCCCGACACCAATGAGCTGTGGCTGCTCGAACGAGACGCGGGCAGCCACTTCGATGCGCGGACCGATCGCATCCACGCCCGCTCGGACCACCTCTCCCGCCGGCCGAGCGTCGTGGTCGCCAGCGAGCGCATGGACGACGACGACCGCTGGCGGCTGCTGGACCCCGGCGAGCTCGTGCACGTCGCCTCCGACCTGACCGTCGACGCGCGGCGGCAGTTCGACCGGCCGCCGCGGCACCAGCTGTCGCTGAGCGATTTGGAGGCCGAGGTCGCGGCGTCCCAGCAGGTCCGGCCCTGACGCGACCTACCCGATCGGCCAATCCGCCTGCTGTACCTCGCCGCCGGTTATGGTGACCCGCAGCGCGACGGGGCCGTCCGGGCGCCGGCAGAGCTCGTAGGTTCCCCGCTCGAGTTCGGCGAAGACCGCGCTGTGGCTGAGGCCGTTGCCGGTCGGGCGGGGCAGCACCGCGACATGGGTCGGACGCGCTCCGGTCGCGTCCACCGCTCGGATCTCGATCTCCGTACCGGCGAGCGAGGCCGGTGCACGGACGACGAGCGCGCCGACATCCCCACCGATGTCGAGCAGCACCGCGCCCTGACCGGCGTGCCGGTTGTGGTCCTCGCTCACGTCGCCGGTGTCCCCGGGCGGACTTCCGATCCGCTGTTGGGCGTGCCCAGATACGGGAAGTGGTCGAGGAAGGGTTGGTTGTCGTCGCTGGTGCCGTCGGTGAGCAGCGCCGCCGCTCCGTCGGCGGTGAATCCTGGATCGACGAGGGGCAGTACCGCGCCGGCGACCGCGCGCAGCTCGATCGCGACGATGTCGTCGGTCAGCCGGCGACCGTTGGGGAACCCGGCGAGATCACCGCCGAGGAGTCCGAACGGGCTGGGGGTCGCGGCCGGCGGGATCGCAACGTTGAGCCGCAGCAGGTCGGCCGGCTGCGGTCCGGTGAAGTTCTGGAACCCGGGTACGACGCCGCTCGGGATGCCGGTGAGCAGGATCGCGACCAGATCGGCCCGCGGTTTCGTATACGCGGCGAGGTGGGGGAACACGCCGGGGTACAGCACCGGCAGCAGCGCGGCGAGTTCCGGGTGCTCCACGTATTTGACGAACTGGTCGTCGGCCGAGGGCGGCAGGGCGTTCCACCGGTCCTTGTCGCTCATCGGGACGATGACCTCGTTGAAGAGCGGGTTCCCGAGCCGCGAGACCTGGGAGAACGGGCCGGACTCGAAGCGGCTGCCGTCGTCGTGGCGCATACGGGATCGCTGCCGACTGGTCGAGGACCACACGCCGATCACCGCGCGCGGCGAACTGACCTCGGTCGGGACGGATCCGTGGGAGACGAGGTCGCTGATCGGCACCTGCAGGGCGATGCTGTGGACGTTGAGCGCGCGACCCCCGTTGACCCCGACCGCGGCGGCCGACGGGATCAGGTGGAGGTTCTGGAACGGACGCAGGGTGCCGAGGTCGAAGATGCTGCCGAGATCGACGTGGAACCCCTCGGCCCGCTGACCGGCGAAGACCTTCCGCCCGCCGGGCAGGTCGTGCACCGCCGCCGCGGTGAAGGTGGCGGCGTAGTCCGGTGTGCTGCGGATCCCGACGTTGACGGGTGGGCAGGCCAGCCGGCGCGCCAGTACCTTCCCGTCCAGGTCGTCCTCACCGTGGTGACCGCGGCGGCGCACGACACGGCGCACCGAGTAGAACTGTGGGCGCGTCCAGTGCACGTGGTCGTCGATCGAGGCGATCGGCCCGGTGTTGTAGAGGAAGGTGTCGGGGTTGGTGATCTCGGTCGTGAACCGGAACTGGTAGGTGACGTCGGCTCGTCGGTCGCCGCGGTTCGATACATGGATCTCGTACAGCACATCGTCACCGAACTCGTAGAAGTTCGGGCCGCCGTCGGCGCCCTGCAGCGGGATGAAGTTGGCCAGGATGGTGACGGAGTCCGTCCGGTCCGGGCTGACGAAGGCGTAGACGTCGGTGTTGTCTGCCACCGGGTCCTTCGAGATCTCGGGAGCCTCCCGATGTGAGGACATGGGCGTACCTTTCCGCGATGGACACGCGTGTTCTCGGCTGGTGGTGCTGCGCTCGATCAGTGGTGCTGATGCAGGCGGTCAGCGCGCGGCCCGCGCCAGACGCGCGGCCAGATCGACGTCGCGAACGACCACATCGCGCTCGCCGACCATGAGGGTGATCTCCCCGCGCCGCACGTCGGTCACGTAGGCGACCAGTGGCCCGGTCGCCCCGGCTGGGCCGGAAGCCACCGCGTCGTCGGGGGCAATGACGGCGGCTCCGATGGCCGCCGCGCCGACACCGGTGGACACCAGGAAGTTGCGACGAGTAGGACGGCTCACGGTTCCCCCTCAGTCCGTGGGGCGACGCCCGCGCGACCGGCACTCCGTGCTGCGGCGACGGCCCCTGACCGTTTCACCGGCGAGGTTGGCACGGAGCGTGTGGCCGGACCAGCCCTGTTGACCAAGCTGGCACCCGATGGACGAACCGAACGCGGCCAAGGCCGGGCGTATCGGTTGATACGGCACAACCGGCCTGTCACTCGAACGATCACTCGGCCTCCACCACACGAACCTCGCAGCGCAGGCCTGACGCGCCGGCACGACGAGTCGGTCGCTGCGGCCACTGAACCCGGTCATCGACGAGGTGTGGAGCGCCCGGGACGTCCCGCACGGTCGTCGGGCACGTCCCGGACCGGCAGAGCCGCCATGCACGCATTGCGAGCACCGCTTCGAGCGCTGGCTCGCCGACTCTCAGCCGGTGATCAAGCTGATGGTGCCGGACGCCAGCCCTGTCGCTGCCGCCGTGATCGTGGCTGTCTTGCCATTTCCGCTCGGCGCCGACCAACCGAAGGTTCCACTCACGGATTGACCAGGGGAAATGGACCCCGCGGTGGGCGTCACCGAGCTCTGACCAGTGAGTGACAGGGTCACGGAGACAGTTGCGGTCGCGTTGACCGGGTTACCGAGGGAGTCGGCGAGCGTCGCGGTCAGGGTGAAGGTCTGTCCCTTCGCGACGCTGACTGCACTGCCGGCCGAACACAACGGGTTCTGCGTGATGCACAGGCGGCTCGCAGATCCCGCGGTGACGGTGAGTGCTGCCGACGTTCCGGTGATCGAGCCCTCGGTCGCCGTGAGCGTCCGGCCGGACTCGGCCTTCACCAGGGTGACGCTGACCGATCCGACGCCGTTCGTGAAAGTCACCGTCCCGGTCGGGAGGGTGGGCGAAGCGCCACTCGGACTTGGGCCTGCGTTCGACGTGATGGCGATCGTGTGGGAGCCGGTGTAGCCCGTGACCGTGTTGCCGTCCACGTCCGCGGCCGTGACCGTCACCGAGAAGTTCGTACCGGCAGTCACCGGCGAGGGGACGCTGACCAGGAACTTGCTCGGAGTTACGACTGTGAGGCTCTGCTGGGCCTGCGCAGCCGCGCTGTAGTTCGTCCCGCCGGCCTGATTCGCATTGATGACGCAACTGCCTGTGGCGTTGAAGGTGACCGTCGGTGCACTGAAGGAGCAGACCGAGGACGACGTTGGGCTGATCGAGAACGTGACGGCCAACCCCGACGTTGCCGTGGCAGTCGGGGTGTAGGTCGTGCCGACCGTCGGAGTCGTCGGCGCGGTCGAGGTGAAGGTGATCGTCTGCGAACCCTGCGCGACGGTGATCGACTGCTGCACCCGGCCGGCGGCGAGGTAGTCGGCGTTGCCGACCTGGTCGGCCCGCACGAGGCACGTGCCGACGGCGATGAAGGACACCACGGCGCCGCTCAACGTGCAGACGGAGGTCGAACCGCTGGTGAAGGTCACCGCGTTGCCGGACGCCCCGCCCGTCGCCGTCACCGTGTAGCTGGCCCCGCCCACCGTGGCCGGCGACGGGACGGGCGACGTGAAGGTGATGGCCTGCGCTCCCTGGCCGATCGTGAACGACTGCTGGACCTGGTTCGCCGCGGCGTAGTTGCCGTTGCCGGCCTGGTTCGCGTCGACGGTGCACGTGCCGACGTGCTGGAACGTGACAACGGTGCCGGCGATCGAACACTTGCCGCTCGTCGTCGCGTCGATCGTGAAGACGATGGGCGAGCCGGAGGCCCCGCCGGTCGCCGTGACCGTGTACGACGCGCCACCCACGGACGCCGCCGGTGCCGTGGAGGTGAACGTGATGGTCTGCGATGCCTTGGCCACCGTGAACGACTGCGTCGCGGGGGGCGCGGCTGCGTAGTAGGTGCTGCCGGCCTGGTCGGCCTTGACCACGCACGATCCGGCGCCGACGAACGAGACCGTCGGGCCCGAGACGGTGCACACCGGCGTCGCGCCCGAGGAGAACGTGACCGGCTGCCCGGAGGCCCCACCCGTCGCCGTCACCGTGTAGGTGCCACCGAAGGTCGGTGCGACCGGCGTCGAGGTGAAGGTGATCGCCTGGGCGGCCTGCGCCACCGTGACCGGCGCGCTCGGCGACGACGTCGCCGTCCACGACCGGAACACGGCGACAACGATGTAGGTGTACGTACCCAGAGGTACGGACGAGTCGGAGCACGAGGTCGTCGTCCGCAGGGATGACGCCGACGACCCGCAAGCCGCCGACCCCGAACGCGTGACGTAGTAGCCGACCGGCGCGACACCACTGGTGGGCGCCGTCCACGACACCGGGACGACACCGGTCCCGGCCGTCGTCGACGCGGTGACCGCGGTCGGCGGGTTGAGCGTGCTGGTCGTGACCGACGCGCCGGCCGAGCCCGACGACGAGAAGTAGGCGAACGCGCTCACGCTCGCTCCGGCCACCAGGGCCAGCGCCGCCAGGACGGCCAGCGCGAGGCGCACTGGTCGCGTCATCGGTTGCCGCCCACGCCGGAGTAGCTCAACGCGAGCGAGTTGTTCTTGCAGGCGTTCTGGTTCACCGGCAGGTCGAGCAGCGTCAGCGTCGGCCACGCCGTGCGCGGCAGGCCGAGCTGCGAGAGCGTGCGGGTCGAGCGGGCCGGGATCGTCAGCGGGTACGGCCCGGAGAACTGGGTGACGCGGAAGTTGTCGAGGGTGCAGCCGGGGTCGGACGCCGCCGCGAGGACCACCGTGAGCGCCGACAGCTGCAGCGTCTGCGCGTTCGGGTTGGTGACGCTGACGTCGATGAGTCCGGTGACGCCGGGCGCCAGGCGCCGGTCCGGCGAGCCGGTGATCGTGAACGCGCCCTCGCTGCCGGCCGACACCGCGAGGTGCACGGTGATGGACGCCGACGCGGTCGCCGAGGTTGCGGTGATCACGAGATCCGCTGAGCCGAGCGGCGTCGACAGCGAGGTGGCGACGGTCAGCGAGGACGAGATGCCGAAGGCGACCGCCGGGGCGAATACGGCGGTGGCGTAGGCCGGCACGCCGCGCACCGACAGGGCGATCGGGCCGGCGACATCGGTACGTCCGAGCGAGATGGCGAACGTCCCGGTCGCGTTGCGGCGCGCGTTCACGGTCGACGGCGTGGCACTGATGGTGATGCGCGGGGCCGGCGCAGCGGTCACCCCGAGGGTGAGCGTGCCGGTGTGCCGCAGCACGCCGCTCGTGCCGACGACGGTGAGCGGGTAGCTGCCCGGGACGGTGTTGCCCGGGACGGTGATCGTGAAGGTGCTCGGCCGGTTCGTGTCGACGTTCGGTTGGGGCGTGACCGTGACCCTCGAGCCGCGCGGGGCGCCGGCGAGCGAGACGGTGACGGGAGCGGTGAAACCGTTGAGGCGGTTGACCTGCACGGACACGAGGGCCGACTCACTGGCCCGGACGCTCACGCGGGTCTTGCCCAGCCCGAGCGAGAAGTCCGGGCGACCGGCCGCGCCGGAGACGTTCACCAGCGTGCCCGCCGCGGCGCCGAGGAGCGCACCGAGTACAGCGAGGGAGAGGATCAATCTCCTCAGCACGACTCGCTTCATGGCTGCTCCTTGACGCATGGCGTTGGGCCGGGGGTGGAGTCGGACTTGGCTCCGGTCGGGCCCGCGGGACGTTGCCGCGCGGGCCCGACCGGGACGGGTCAGTTGCTCGTGTAGACGAGCGGGACGCTGACGCCCTTGCAGTTGTCCTGGTTCGCCGACGGGTTGTCGTTGAGCGCGATCGACGCGCCGCCCCACGAACCGACGGCGGTGCCGGAGGCGATCTCGGCCTGAGTGGCGGCCGGCTGGACGAGCGTGAAGTCAGAGGCGGTGCACGCGGGCTTGCTGCCGTCGACCAGCGACGACGACCAGCCGCTCTTGATCGCGACGCTCACCTGGTTGACGAAAACCTTGCTGGCGTTCGTGTTGTCGAAGTTGCCGGACAGCCCCGCGGCCGCACCCCCCGGGTAGAGGCCGGCGATGGTGCTCGTCTGGTTGACCGTGATGCCCTGCGTCGTGCCGGTTGAGGCCGTGCCGGTACCGGTGCCGTTGGCGGTCCAGTACGCGAACGCGACACCCGCGCCCGAGGCGACGATGACGCCGGCCGCGCCGACGACTGCGGCCTTCTTCAGCGAGAACTTGCGCATGACGATTCCCCTTGAGGTAAGTGGAAGGCAGAGGCGGTTCCCGGGACTGCCCCTCGCAGTCCCTCGTCCTCGACCTGGCAAGGGGGCTAACGACAATTTCACGCGCCGGGATATGGACCTGGATCGATGCGGACCGAAGGTCCCCGATCACGCTGGACCGCGTAACCGATCCGGGGCGCCGGCGTTGGTCACGAGCGCGGCTCGCCGACACCCCGGACACACCGGGCGCAGGGGTCACAAAGGGTCGGCTCGTCGCCAAATGCCTTACGCAGCAGCGAATGCACCTTTTCGGGCGGCTCCGCCGGGCCGTCGCTCAGTCGTCCTCGGAGTCCGGGTCGAGTTGCGCATCGAGGTCGGTGCGATCGACCTTCCGCGCCTGCACCCGGGCCTCGAGCTGCCGGGTGAAGTTCTGCCGCGGCCGCGCCAGCAGGACGAGGGACAGCGGGACGGACACGACCAGCGCGATGAGCGGCGCCAGGAATCCGTGCACGCCGAGAAGGACGAGAATCCCCCAGAGCGCGAAGAACATGCCGAACCGCAGCGCGGTGTAGAGCCACATCGAGCCCATCCAGCCGCCGAAGGTCGGCTGCTGGGTCGGGGTGTTCTGCTCGCTCACCCGGACGAATCTACCTGCCCGCCCTGGGCCCCCACGACTTCGCGCCCGGCCGCGAGGTCAGCCACAGCCGGCGTCGTCGAGCTTCACGGTAAGGGGGCGGACGAGGGGCTGGCGCAGCACCACGGGCGCGCCCGTGCCGGCCGGTTCCTTCAACCGCAGTACGACCGTCGTGGTGCGACCCCGCGGCACGGGCACCTGCAGGGCGAACGTCGGATGCCCGCGCTCGGCCCCGTTGTAGACGAACACCGCCCGGCCGCCGTCCGTGGCCGACGTGAGCGTGGCGCCGGCGGTCGCCAGGTAGCTGATGTCGAGGACGTTGTCGCCGACCGGCTTACCGCCCTTGATGTACTCCGGCGGGTCGACGTAGGGCGGCAGCGCCTTCGACGGCGCACTGTTCGTCAGCGCGATGGAGACCGTGACGTCGCGGGTCGCCCCGCAGCCGGTGCGCTGCCAGGTGACGCTGCGGTCGAGGTAATAGTCAAGCTTGTTGCCCAACCCGTTCGACACCGATACACCGACGTAGGGCGCGCTGGTGACCGGGATGGTTCCCGAGAGCGAGGTCTGGTCGAGCGCCGCTTCGATGCTCGGGTCGCGGCTCCACACGAGCAGCCGCCGCTCGCCGGCCGCGCGTCCCGCGGCCTTGACCAGTGATTTCGTGCTGCCGTGGGCCTGGACGATCTCGGTGCTCACCGCCTTCGCGACCTGCAGCAGGTACTGCTTGCGCACCGCGGTGGAGGAGATCGTCGAGTACACCGTGCTCTGGGTCAGCGAGACGACGTTGTCGGCGCCGACCTTGGTGCCGTCCTTCAGCGTCGCCGGACCGGTGACTTCGAGCAGGTAACTCAGCCCCGTCGGGTCGAGCGCGATGGCGCCGTCGACCTTCTCGCCGCTGACCTTCTGCCACATGGCAGCCCAGATCTGTCCCGCGTAGGGGAAGTTCGGGCTGACGTTGCTGTTGACGTACAGGTTGGTCGACTTGTCGCCGCCGTAGAGCCCGTTGAAATCGGCCCCGAGCTGCACGCCGGAGTCGACGTGGCGCAACGTGTTGTCCGGCTCGAAATGGGTGAAGTGCAGCCGGCCGTGATCGACGACGAGAATGCCGAAGGCGCCGGGCAGGCCGCCGGTGCCGCGGGCCTCGGCGTTGTTCTGGAAGGCGACGAAGTAGCGCTGCGGCCCGTCGAGGCCGAGCATCTTCGGCGCGATGCTGGCACCGAGATCGACCGAGTGCACCGTCTTGCCGAGCGATTCGAGTTGGGCCAGCACGTCGGATCGCGCGGTGTCGACGGTCGTGATCCAGGTTCGCTTCGGCAGCGCGGCGACCCGCGCGGTGGCCTCCTGCATCGCGGCGTCGGCCCGGGCGATGTTGGGCGCGTTGGCCGCGATCGCCGCGACGTTGATCGACCCGTCGGGCAGGCGCAGCGTGGCCGGGTCGAGATCCTTGCTGGCCCGGACGAGGCCGGGCAACGCCTGCGAGGCGAGCAGGTCGGCGCTGGAGGTGATGCCCCGGACGGTCTCGACCGGTTCGCCACCGGCCGGCAGGTCGGCTGCCAACGCCCACACCGGGCCGGTGGTCAGCCAGTGCGCGCGCTCGGCGTGCCCGGCGAGCGAGGCAGCCGTGACCCGGGCGCCGGGCAGGTCGCCGGCCGAGATCTGTCGCCGCAACTGGTGCATCTCGCTGCGGACCGTCTGGAGTTCGTTGCGCGCGAGCATTCCGGTGACCGCCAACCAGGCCCCGCTGAGCAGGATCAGCGCACCCACGAACAGCATCGCCAGGCCGAGGTAGCGGCGGCGCTTCAGCCGCCGCTTCCGGTCGGTGTCGGCCGCGAGCTCGTCGACGGCGGACGGGTCGGGCGGCGGACCCGTGTCCGGGCTCTCGGGATTCTCAGTCATGACATGCCACTCGGGCCCCCGTTACCGAGGGCCCGAGTGAAAGCTGCAACGTCAGGCGCGACGGCCGCGACGGCCACCGAAGGTGAACAGCGCACCGGCCGCGAGAAGCAGGACGCCCAGGCCGCCGATCGTCCAGACCGCGACACCGGTGGCCGACAGGCCCTGGGTACCGCTGCTGGAGCTGGAGCTCGGGTTCGCCCGGCTCGAGCTCTGCCCGGCGATCCCGCAGTCGGTGTTCACCTTGACCTGGGTGCTCGCGGTGTCGCCACCGGCGCCCGTGCCGGTGAGCACCTTGTTGCCCGTGATGCTCGACGGGAACGTCGCCGTGGTGGTGAAGTTGCCCGTGGAGTCGGTCTTCGCCGACCCGACGGTCGTCCCGCTCACGGTCAGCGTGACGGCCTCGTTCGGCTGGAAGCCGCTGCCGGTCACGGTGCCCGAGGTGCAGACCGGGCTGTTGATGGTGATCTTGGGCGTGTACGCCGCGTTACTCGGCGCTGCCAGGGCGATGAGCGCGAACACGCTGCCCAGCAGAAGAGCGAACACGGCTACGGCACGTTTGTACGTCGTCATTTCTTTATCCCCCGGTTTGTGGCAGCGACGCGAAGAACTGCCTTCTAGTCACAGGAACCATATCCGCTGCGCCGCCGCCCGGAAAGTCGGGATTCAAGAAGGGGTCTAAAGACCTGCCTTTACCGGACGTCTATTCGCGACATCAGGCCCAAATCGCCTGCGGCTCGGCTCGTCGCTGCTCGAGCGGCACCGGCGGGTCGTATTCGCGAATCACCTCGTACCGCGTGTTGCGCTCCTTCGGCTGGAACCCGGCATCGCGGATGAGGGTGAGCAAGTCGTCGCGCGTGAGCTTGTCCGGCGTGCCGTAGCCGTCGGCGTCGTGCGTGATCTTGTACTCGACGACCGAGCCGTCCATGTCGTCGGCGCCGTAGTTCAGCGCGAGCTGGCTCGTCGACAGCCCGTGCATCACCCAGAAGACCTTCACGTGCGGGAAGTTGTCGAGCATCAGCCGGCTGACCGCGAATGTCTTGAGGACGTCGGCGGGCTGGGCCATCGGCAGGTGGCTGAGCCGGTTGTTGTCGTTGTGGAAGCGCAGGGGGATGAACACCTGGAAGCCGCCGGTCTCGTCCTGCAGCTCGCGCAGTCGCAGCACGTGATCGACGCGGTGACGCGGCTCCTCGATGTGGCCGTAGAGCATCGTCGCCGGCGTCTTGAGTCCCTTCTGGTGGGCCAGCCGATGGATGCGCGACCAGTCCTCCCAGTGGGTGTTGTGGTCGACCACCTGCTTGCGGACGTCCCAGTCGAAGATCTCGGCGCCGCCGCCGGTGAGCGACTCGAGGCCGGCGTCGATGAGCTCGTCGAGGACCTCGTCGGCCGACAGTCCCGACAGCGTCTCGAAGAAGTGCACCTCGGTGGCGGTGAAGCACTTGAGCGCGACATCGGGCAGCGCCTGCTTCAGCTCGCGCAGCACGCGCGGGTAGTACTTCCACGGCAGCGTCGGGTGCAGGCCGTTGACGATGTGCAGCTCGGTGAGCCCGTCGTCCTTCATCGCCAGCGCCTTCTCGACGGCCTCCTCGACGCGCATCGTGTACGCGTCCTTCTGGCCGGGCTTGCGCTGGAAGCTGCAGTACGCGCACGAGGCGGTGCACACGTTCGTCAGGTTCAGGTGCCGGTTGACGTTGAAGAAGACGGTGTCGCCGTTCTTCTGCGTCCGGACGGCATGGGCCAGGCCGCCCAGCCAGGCGAGATCGTCGGAGTCGTAGAGGTCCTCACCGTCCTGGCGGTTCAGACGCTCGCCGGCCCCGATCTTCTCGGTGAGCTCGGCCTTGCGGAAGTCGTTCAGCGGCATGCTCCGAGCGTACGTGCGCCCCTTTCGCGATGCCCGTCCGGTGGACGTGAGATCACCCGCACCACCGGGTTGACGCCGCTAACTTATCGCTGCTAACTTATCGCCGTTCGCGATCATCGGAGGAGACCCGCCATGCTGACCCGCTTCGCCGATCTGGGCATTCGCCACCCGCGCCGGATCCTGGCCACGGCCGCCCTGCTCTTCCTGCTGGCCGCGCTCTACGGCGCCTCGGCCGCCGGCCACCTCAGCTCCGGCGGGTTCCGCGACCCCCACTCGGCGTCGAGCCAGGTCGACGACCTGCTGCAGAAGACGTTCCACGCCGGCCAGAGCAACCTCGTCCTCGAGGTCACGAGCGCGCAGGGCGCGTCGAGCAGCGCGGCCCGCCAGGCCGGCCTCGCCGCCGTCGCGGCGATCCGGAAATCGCCCTACGCCGACCAGGTGAGCTCCTACTGGAGCGTCCCGGCGGCGCAGGCCCGCGGCCTCGTCAGCCGCGACGGCAGGTCCGCCCTGGTGGTCGCGAGCATCGCGGGGTCGGACTCCGAGGCACCCAAGCGCGCGGCCGACATCAGCAAGCCGCTGGCCGGCACGCACGGCGCTGTGACGGTCCGGGCCGGCGGCTTCGGCAACGCCTTCGACCAGGTGAACGACCAGACCAAGAAGGATCTCGCCACCGCCGAGATGATCACCATCCCGCTGACCGTCATCGCTCTGATCTGGGTCTTCGGCAGCCTGCTCGCCTCGCTGCTGCCCCTCGTGGTCGGCCTCTTCGCGATCGTCGGCACGATGGCCTCGCTGCGCGGGCTCGCGATGCTGACCGACGTCTCGACCTACTCGCTGAACATGACGACGGCGATGGGCCTGGCCCTCGCGATCGACTACAGCCTGTTCGTGGTGAGCCGCTACCGCGAGGAGATCCGGCGCGGGGTCGCCCCCGACGCCGCCGTGCGCCGCACCATGCAGACGGCCGGACGCACCGTGCTCTTCTCGGCGCTCACCGTCGGTCTGTCGCTCGCAGCGATGCTCGTCTTCCCGGTGTACTTCCTGCGCTCGTTCGCCTACGCCGGCATCGCCGTCGTGGCGCTGGCGACGGTGGCGGCGCTCGTGCTGCTGCCGGCCATGCTGACGCTGATGGGCACCCGGGTCGACGCGCTCGACCTGCGGGTGTTCGTGCGCCGGTTGCTGCGCCGCCCCGCCCCGGTCGTGAAGCCGGTCGAGCTGGGCTTCTGGTACCGCTTCGCCCGCGGCGTGATGAAGCGGGCCCTGCCGGTCGGGCTCCTCGTCACCGCGGTGCTCGTCGGCCTCGGACTGCCCTTCCTGCACGCCCAGTTCGCCTACCCCGACGATCGCGTGCTGCCGCACTCCGCCTCGGCCCATCAGGTCGGCGACGACGTCCGTGGCGTGTTCTCGTCCAACGCCGGCTCGACCGTCACGATCGCGGCGAAGGACGTCAGCTCGGCCCCCACCGCGATCGGCGGCTACGCCGCGGAGCTGTCGCGGCTCGATCACGTCTCGTCGGTCAGCTCGGCCGCCGGCGTCTACGTCGACGGACGCGAGGTAGCGCCCACGACCGGCCAGCAGGTCGGCGACGCGACATACCTCGCGGTACGGATCGACGTCGAGGCGCAGTCCGCCGCCGGTAAGGCACTGCTCAACTCGGTGGAGTCGGTACCGGCGCCGTGGCGCGTGCTCTACGGCGGGCAGACCGCCGTCAACCGGGACAGCCTGCACGCGCTCGGTTCGGCCATGCCCTACGCGCTGATCCTCATCGCCCTCGCCACCTTCATCGTGCTGTTCCTGTTCACCGGTTCGGTGGTGCTGCCGCTGAAGGCGTTGGTGCTGAACACGCTGTCGCTGTCGGCCACCTTCGGCGCGATGGTGTGGGTGTTCCAGTACGGCCACCTCGGGTTCCTGTTCAACGACCTGACCACGACGGGCACGCTGGTGCCGACGATGCCGCCGCTGATGTTCTGCCTCGCCTTCGGTCTCTCGATGGACTACGAGGTCTTCCTGCTGTCGCGCATCCGCGAGGCGTGGCTGGAATCCGACCGCAGCGCCGGGGCGAGCGTCGAGGCCGTCGCGCAGGGGCTCGGCCGCACGGGCCGTATCGTCACCGCCGCCGCCCTGCTGATGGCGATCGTCTTCGCCGGGATGGCCGGCTCGACGGTGTCGTTCATGATGCTGTTCGGCGCGGGGCTTACCCTCGCGGTACTGATGGACGCGACCGTGGTGAGAGGAATCCTGGTGCCCGCCTTCATGCGCCTCGCCGGCAGGTGGAACTGGTGGGCCCCGAAGCCGCTCGCCCGGCTGCACGCGAGGGTCGGTCTGAGCGAGGGCCCGTCCGTGCCCGACACCATCGAATCCCTGCAGGAGTTGACGTCGACGCGATGAGTTCCGGCACCACCGCTCGCAAGCCCGTTCGCCGCCGCCGCGCCCAGCGCGGCAGCGGCGAACAGCTGCGTCCGGAGATCGTGAAGGCGGCCAAGGACCTGCTGGCCGCGTCGGCCAACGCCGACGCCGTATCGATCCGGGCCGTCGCCGAGGCGGTCGGGGTCACCCCGCCGTCCATCTACCTGCACTTCGAGGACAAGAACCAGCTGCTGAGCGCCGTCGTCGTCGACGTCTTCGCCGAGCTGGACGCCGCGATGCTCACCGCCGGTGAGGGCGTCGAGGCCCCGCTCGGCCGGCTGCGGGCGTTCGGGCTCGCCTACGTGAAGTTCGCCGTGAGCCACCCGGAGCACTACCGGCTCGCGACGATGGACCCGTGCCCGAAACCGGTCGACGAGGTCGACGAGGTGCTGCGCAGCTCGTCGTTCGTCCACTTCATGCAGACGGTCGTCGACTGCATGGACGCCGGCATCTTCGCCGCGGGCGACCCGCTGCCGGTGACCTTCCAGCTCTGGGCGGCCGCGCACGGCATCGCGTCGCTGGTCATCGCCAAGCCCTACCTGCCGTGGGGCGACATCGAGGCCTTCGCCGACCGCGGGCTGTGCGCGGCCGCCCTGGGCCAGGCCACCGGGGATCTGCTCGGCGGCAAGCCGACGCTCGACGTCGTCGCGGCCTGGCTGGCCGAGCAGAAGGGCGCGGCGTCGTGACCCTGCTCCGCTTCGGCCCGCGGGAACTGCACACCACCGACCGCCCGAGCTCGACGGCGCAGTGGACGACGTTCGGCCGCACCCTCGAACTCGGCCGACCCGAGGACGAGCGCATCGTCAGCGACGCCTACGCCCCGGTGTTCCTGTCCGGCACGAGCCGGCGGCTCATGGCCCCCCTGCGCCTGGCCGAGCCACTGGTGCGCGTCGCCGAACGCTCGACCTTCTCGGCGCTCGCGACCTCGGGGTTGTGCCGGCACGCGTTCATCGACGAGCAGTTGCTCGAGGCTCTGCCCGAGGTCGAGCAGGTGATGATCCTGGGCGCCGGCTACGACAGCCGGGCCTACCGCTTCCGCCGCTCGATCGGGCAGCGTCCCGTGTACGAGGTCGACCTCGCGCCGCTCTCGCGTCGCAAGGCGCAGATCGTCGCGGCGCACGAGGACCTTTTCGGCCGGGCCCGCATCCAGCGCGTCGAGATCGATTTCCGGACGCAGTCCCTGCGCGATCAGCTGACCGGGTCGGGCTTCCGGATCGGCGCGCCGACCTTCGTGGTGTGGGAGGGCGTGAGCATGTACCTCACGCCCGCTGCGGTCGACGGCACGCTGCAGGCCCTCGCCTCGGTGTGCGGCAGCGGATCGGTACTCGCGCTGGACTTCTGGCAACGGGTCGCAGGGCGCGCCGCCTACGACCAGGTGCGCCGGGTCGGCGAGCGGGCGATGCGGGTCATCGGTGAACCGATCGGGTTCAGCATCGATGCCACGCACGCGCCCGGTCTGCTCGCCGGGTTCGGGTTCGAGGTCGTCGACCTGGCGGTCGCCACCGACATGACGCGGCGCTTCGCCACCGCCGGCCGGCACTGCGACGCCGGCATGTACGTCGCCGCCGCCCGGCTCGCCTGATCCGGTTCAACGCCCGGCCGGGGAGCAGCTGATCCCGAGCAGCGTGATGTCACCGAACCTCGACGAGACGTCGGCTCGTGCTCTCGGGCAGACGGACGTGACCGGGGACGGCAGGTGCGTCCGCGACGGCCGGGGCAGGAAGGTGGCGTACCAGACCCGCCCGGCCGGACCCGCTGCGCTCCGGTAGGCCGCGGTGGTCAGCGGCGCCGGGCGCAGCACCGTCCGCGCGTAGACGTCGGGCTCGCCCCCGCTCGTCAACGCGCGCTCGACGAAGGAACTGAAGGCCCCGTCCCGGGCGTAGTACGCGAATCCCGCCGCGAACCCGCCGGAGCGGTAGGTCTGGTTGAGCAGGATCAGGTCCCCGCGGTGCGCGTGCGTGCGCAGGTAGGCCACCGCCGACGCGTAGTCGTCGGTGCGCACCCGGCCGGTGACCATCGCGTGCGCGCGGGGGTAGCTGATCGACGCCACGAGGCCGATCACCAGAACCACCGACACCCACCGGGTGGTACCCGACACCGCGCTCAGACCCAGCGCGGTCCCCCCGCCGAGCACCAGGGCGAAGGCGCCGGTGGCCATGAGGTTGTAGCGCTCGAGGAGTTCGAGCCCGGTCATCCGCGACAGCACGAACAGCCCCGCCATCGGGATCGCGAGCAGCGCCAGGCCCATCAGCCACAGGCGATCGAGGCAACGCCGGCGAACCTGCACGAGGGCACTCACGCCGACCGCGACCAGCACGAGCGCACCCACGCCGGTCCCGCCCACCAGGGTGTTCATGACGCGGAGCGCACCGCGCACCGACCCGCCGCGCGCGAGTTCGGCCTGCCGCTGCTGCGACCGCGACGCGACCAGGAGCAGACCCGCAGCGGCGATCGGCACGACCGTCACTGCCGCGATCCGCGAGTCGTCCCGCGACGCGCGCGTCACGAGCACGACGACGAGCTGCGCCAGGACCACGAGCACGGCCAACGGCTGCAGCAGCACCGCGGCCGAGGTGGCCAGCAGGTAGGTCAGCACCCGCCCTCGCGACGTCTTCCGCGCCGTGCGGCTGTCGACCTGCAGGGTCGCCGCGACCATGAGCAGCATGACCAGCGCATACGAGCGGGCCGTCGTCGCCCAGTAGAGGAACTGCGCGTTCAGGAGCAGGTAGGCGCCGGCGATCACGCCGGCGGCGGTGCCCCACGCGGTGGCCGCGGCCCGGACGATCAGGAGCACGATCGCACCGCCGGCGATCCACGACGGGAAGCGAAGGGCCACCGGACCGTCGCCGAACACCCGCCAGTAGTGGATGAACAGGTAGTAGCCGCGTAGCACGCTGTCGACGTGGCCCGTCGCCCGCCAGAGCTGCGTCGGGCTCAGCGCGCTGAAGATGCGTGTGGCGATCTCGTCGCGCCACAGCCCGGCGCCACTCAGCGAGACGGCCGTGAGCGCCCCGTACACCGCGAGGAACGCGGCACCGACGATGCCGGCGGTTCGCGACGCGGTGGCGGGCGCACGGTTCATCAGTCTCGGGGCCCCCGGGGCGCGGCTGGATCAGTCCGAGCCAGAACGTAGCGCCGGAGAGGTCCCGGGTGGCGTCGTCGTCAGGCGACGCTCAGCCGGTGCCGGGGGCGGCTGCCTCAGCCGGGGGCGGCGCCGCCCGAATTCTTGCCCCAAGGGGCAGGACGCCCGCCGGGACGTCGGGCCACCCTGGCAGGCGACCCGAGGAGGCAGCCATGACCGCTCCACCACCCGGTGCGCAGATCTCCGAGGACGGCTACTACTGGTGGAACGAGAACACCGGTGACGCGAACGAGCCGGCCCGCTGGGAGCTGATGGCCGATCCGGCCACGGCCGCGAGCAGCACGGCGGCCACCCAGGGCGCGGCGTCAGGCCAGGCGCAGAGCCAGGACCCGGCTCAGGACCCGAGCCAGCAGCAGTCCACCACGGGCGACGTCACCCTCGAGTGGCAGTACACCACCGACGACGAGATGAGCCTCGCGCTCGACGACCTGGTCGCCTCGGGCTGGGAGCCCGGATCCGAAGACGAGACGGCGTAGGAGTCGACATGCCCGATCCGAAGATCACGTTCCCCGGCGGGGCGTTCACGGTCAGCGGCTACGCGCCGACGTTCTCGCTCGGCCAGCTGGGTCAGTGCAAGCTCGGCGACACGTTCCAGATCACGCCGCCGCCCGGGCTCAAGGACATCCAGGTGAAGGCCGGCATCCACGTCATCGACTGCACCTGGGGCCGCAAGGGCTCGCTCTGGCTCGAGCAGTCGCTCACCGCCGGCGGCACGTTCAGCCTGGCCAACGGGGCGGGTGGCAGCATCGCGCTGAACAACCAGCTCTTCTGGACGCCGATCCGCGAGATCTACTTCACCTTCTCGTTCACGCTGAACGGCAGCATCGACCAGCACGGTGCGCACGGCACCGTCAACTTCGGCAGCCAGTTCAAGCTGATCGACACCCCGACCGGCTTCGCCGGGGCCGGCATCCACTTCTAGCTCGTCGGCTCCGGCACCCCGGACACCTCGGCCGCCGGGACGCGGTCCTCGAACTTCGTCGACAGCACGACGGTCGTGCGCGTGCGGGCGACGCCGCTCATCGAGTTCAGCGCGCGGATCGTCGCCTCCAGCCCGGCGACATCGGGCACCCGCACCTTCACCACGAACGTCTCCTCGCCGGCGACGAACCAGCAGTGCTCCACGACGGGCAACGACGCGAGCGAGGCGGCCACGCCGTCGGTGTCGGCGCTGTCGGTGATGAAGATGCCGACCAGGGCGTTCATCGCGTAGCCGAGCGACTCGGGCGCGACCGCGGCGTGGTAGCCGGTGATCACCCCGTTCGCCTCGAGCTTCGCCACCCGCTCGTGCACGGCCGGGGCACTCAGCCCGACCGCGCGGGCGAGCTCGGCGTACGTCGCGCGCGCGTTGGCCCGCAGCGCATCGAGCAGCTTGCGATCGACGGTGTCCACGCCGGCGACGTTACCGGTCCTCCGCAGCGCGCGCGCCGCCCAAGGCGCCGGTCCAGCGCTTGATCAGGTCGTGCGGCACGCCGATGACGTCGAGGATCTTGGCCGCGACGAAGTCGACGAGCTGGGCGACCGTCTCGGGCGCGCTGTAGAAGCCCGGGCTGGCCGGCAGGACGACCGCGCCGGCGTCGTGCAGCGCCAGCATGTGCTGCAGGGTCGCGCGGGTGTAGGGGGTCTCGCGCGGCACCACGACCAGCGGGCGTCGCTCCTTCAGGGTGACGTCGGCGGCCCGCTGCAGCAGGTCCTTCGACAGCCCGAGCGCGATGCCGGCGACGGCGGCCGTCGAGGCCGGCACGACGACCATGCCGCGCACCGCGTACGAGCCGCTGGCCGGTCCGGCACCGAGGTCACCGGGCGTCCAGTACCGGGTGTCGTGCGGGTCGCGGCTCAGCCAGGTCGCGAGGTCGTCACGCCAGTGCGCGTCGCGGAACGACAGGCCGGTCTCGTCGAGGATGGTGAGCCGGGCCGCGCGGGACACGACCAGGTCGACGGCGCAGCCGGCATCGAGCAGGCCGTTGATCACGGCGCGGGCGTAGGGGGTTCCCGAGGCTCCGGACACCCCGACGACCCACGGGGTCCTCATAGGCCGAGACCGTGCACGATCAGGTCGGCCAGCGCGAAGCCGAACAGCCCGATGCCGATGACGCCGTTGGCGGTGAAGAACGCGCGGTTGACCCGCGACAGATCATCGGCGCGGACGATCACGTGCTCGTAGATCAGCACGCCGGCCGTGAGCACGACCCCCGTCCACCACAGCGAGCCGAGACCGGCGGCGGCGCCGAACCAGGCGAACCCGCCGACGGTGACGACGTGCACGACCGACGAGGCGCGCAGGGCGGCCGGGATGCCGAAGCGCGCCGGGAACGAGCGCGAGCCGATCTCGCGGTCGATCGCGGCGTCCTGGCAGGAGTAGATGAGGTCGAAGCCGCCGATCCAGGTGCCGACGGCGAGTCCGAGCGCAGTCGCGGCCCAGGTGGCCGAGCCGGTGACGGCGATCCAGGCCCCGACCGGCGCGACGAACTGGGCCAGGGCCAGCAGCGCCTGCGGGAAGTCGGTGAAGCGCTTGCCGTAGCTGTAGAGCACGAGCAGCGCGACCGCGATGGGCGCGAGCGCGAGGCAGAGCCACGAGAGCGCGGCGGCACTGCCGAGGAAGACGACGAGCGCGACCAGCGTGCCGACCCAGGCGCTGTTGACCGACAACTCGCCGGTGACGAGTTCGCGCCGGGCGGTGCGCGGGTTGAGCGCGTCGAACCGGCGGTCGAGGATCCGGTTCGCGCTCATCGCGACCGTCCGGGCCGACACCATCGCGACGGTGATGAGCACCAGCTGCGCCCAGTGCACCGTCCGCGTCTGGGCCCACATCGCGGTCAGCGCGCCGATGTAGGCGAACGGCAGCGCGAACACCGAGTGTTCGATCATCACGAGCGAGAGGAACTTGCGGACGCGACTACGGGGCTTCGGGGCGACCGCGGTGTCCACACCCCGATTCTGCCAGCGGCCGGGCCCGGCCCCGCCGTCACGTCAGGGACGAGTGCAAAAACCCGGTGACGCGGGCCGTCCACTCCTGCGGTCGGGTGACCAGGCCTCCCGTGTGACCGGCGTCGGGGACGGTCCACACCTGGACCCGGCTCGGCGCCGCCGACTCCAGGTAGGCGGCCGCCCGCGCCTCGTCGGGAGAACCGCCCGCCGTGATCAGGAGGAACGACGTGCCGGACGCTCGGTCTATCGCGCTGTGCAATGTCGGCGGGAAGGGCGCCGGGCTGAGCAGCCGCGTCGTCCCGAACGTCATCCAGTCCAGGTAGCGCTGGACCGCACCGCTCATCCCGCCGGGCAGCCAGCCGGATTTGTCGCCCGCGGTGCGGCCGGTCGCCCCCTCGGCGACGACGGCCCGGAGCGCCGGGACCGCCGCGGCGGCACCGATCGCCTCCTCGCCCCCCATCGACAGGCCGAGCACCCCGATGCGCGCCGGGTCGACGTCGGGACGGTGCTCGAGCAGGCCGGCCGCCGCCGCGATGTCGCGGTCGCCGTACCACCCGAGATCCATCACACGACCGCCGCTGCGTCCCTGACCGCGGGGGTCGATCAGCAGGGCGCCGTACCCGTTGCGGGCGACTGCGGCCGCCTGGGGGAGTGCCGCGGTACGGGTTGAGCCAGCGCCGGGAACGACCACGACCGCCGCACCGTTGTGGGACGGCAGGTACCACCCGGACAGCCGGACGCCGTCCCCGGTCATGACGCTGACGTCGGCGTACGGCAAACCGTAGCGGGCCGGTGTCGCCGAGCCGAGCCCGGTGCGGGGCGAGTAGGCGTACATCGTGCCCAGCGCAACCGACCACATGACGCTCAGCGCGACGAGCGTGACCGGCACGAACCAGAGCCGACGCCATCGCGACATGGCTCGCCACGAGACCACGGCCGCCCCGATGCCCAGCCCGAGACCCGTAACCAGCAGGATCAGGCCGAGGACGGCCGGACCCGTGAGCCCGACCTTGACCAGGTGGCGTCCGGCGAGACCGCCGCCGACCGCGGTCGCCAGCACGCCCACGACCGCCGCCGCGGCGACGGCACCTCTCCGCGCCATCCTGCGGACCCGGCGACCCGACGCCTCACTTCCGGGCAGCGCCGCGGGCATCGGGGAGCCATCGGTGCGCATCGTGCGGCCGGTTGCGCCACTCGACGGGTGATGGGGCCGTCCCACCCCGTGTCGTCAGGCGCCGCATCCAGCGCGGGAGGTACCAGTTGCGATCATCCAGCAGGGCCATCACCGAAGGCAGCAGCACGGCCCGGACGACGGTCGCGTCGAGGAGGATGGCGACCGCCAGGCCCACGCTCAACTGCTTGAACTGCTGCAGTGACAGCGTCCCGAACACGGCGAACACCGTGACCATGATCACGGCCGCGCTGGTGACGACACTGGCCGTGCCCCGCACGCCGTCGCGCACGGCGTCACGCGTCGTCCGCCCCGAGTCGTGCGCCTCCTTGATCCGGGAGACGACGAAGACGTTGTAGTCCATCGAGAGCCCGAACAGCACGACGAAGACGAACAGCGGGATCCAGGACTCGATGGCCCCGGGCGCGGTGGCATTGATCAGGGCGATGCCCCAGCCGTACTGGAACACCGCGACCATCACCCCGTACGCCGCCGCGACGGAGAGCAGGTTGAGCACGATCGTCGTGGCCGGGATGACGAGCGAGCCGAAGGCGACGAGCATCAGCACGAAAGTGATCGCCATGACGACGACGATCACCGGGACGATGCCGCGCCGCAGCTGCGCGGTGAAGTCGAGGGACGACGCGAGCGCGCCGCCGACGTAGGCGTGGGCGCCCGGCACCCGGCCGAGGGTGCTCGGCACGATGCGGTCGTGCAGCACCCCCAGCGCGGCGCGGGAGGTGGCGTCGGAACCGGACCCGGTTAGAGGGACCTCGATCCGCACCAGCCCGGCCGACGCGTAGTCGACCACCCGGATGGCCTGCCCGGTCGGGATGCGGCGCGACACCTCGGTGCGCAGGTCGGCGATCGCCCGGGTGACGCGCGGTGCCGCGGTGTCACCCGTCCGCAGCACGATCACCGCCGGCGCGGGACCGCCCGGGAAGGCGCGGGTGATGTGCTGGTAGCTCCGCACGATCGGCGTGCTGGTCGGCAGGATCTGCTCCACGCTCAGTGTCTCGGTGTGCAGGCTCAGCGCGGGCGCGGCCAGCACCAGCAGCGCGGCGCCAGCCAGCGCGGCCGACACGGCGGGGTGCGCGAGCACCGGCTTGAGGACCGCGCGCCAGAACCGCCCGCCCTCGGCCGAGAACCGGCGACGGGACAGCAACGGGATTCGCCCCAGCTCGACCTTGTCGCCGAGCAGTGACATCAGTGCCGGCAGCACGGTCACCGAACCGACGACGGCGATCAGCACGACGGAGATGCTCGCGACCGCGAACCCGGCGAACAGCTGCATGCCGGACAGGAACATGCCGGCCATGGCCACCATCACCGTCAGCCCCGACACCAGCACCGACCGGCCGGACGTCGCGGCCGCGATCTCGAGCGACCGTCGCGGGTCGTGCCCGCGGGAACGCTCCTCGCGTTCCCGGCGCAGGTAGAACAGGCAGTAGTCGACGCCGACGGCCAACCCCATCAGCAGCATGACCGAGCTGGCGGACGGGTCGACGTGCATCGCGTGGCTGATCAGGGCGAGCAGGCCGTTGGCGGCGAGGAACGCGGTGAGCGCGAGCAGCACCGGCAGCACCGCGGCGAGCAGGGCACCGAACACGACCAGCAGGATGCCGAGGGCCAGCGGGACGGCCGTCCACTCGGCCCGGGTCGCGTCCTTGCCGATGGTGTCCTCGAACCACTTGTTGGCGCTGGCGTCGCCGAACTGCTCGACGGTCAGGGCCGGGTGGGCCGCCCGCACCTTCGCGACGGCGTCGAGCACGGGTTGCACGTGGTTCTGGGCCTGGTCGAGCGGCCCCTTCATTGCGAACTCGATCAGCACGTCCCGCCCGGTGGGCGAGACGACCGGTGGCCGCAGGCCGGTGACCACGCCCGTGGCGGTCACGCCCGACATCAGGGACTGCACGGTAGTGCGGTCGACCGCGGCCGTCGCCGAGTGGAGGTACACCAGCTCCTGCGCCGGGGCGTCGACCCCGGCCTGTACGAGCAGGTCCTCGGCACGGCCGGACTCGCCCACGCCGTACTCGGCCCGGGTCATGTGCACCTGCCCGACCGCGCCGCCGATCAGCACCGTCACGAGGACGAGCAGCACCCACGACCCGATGGCCGCCGCGCGGTGGGTTGCGCTCCAACGAGCCAACGATGCAGCCAGATTCCGACGCTGTGCCATGACGTCACCTCTCGCCCGACGCTTGCGTTCATCCAGCCAGCACCCGGCGGTGCCGCCCAGGGAACAACGTCAGCGCCGGCCGGTCCGAACGTCCTGGCCGCTCCGCGCGGTCAGCGGGGCGTGATGCCGTACTCCCGCCAACGCCGCTCGACGAGGGCCTGGGTGCTGTCGTCCAGCACGCACTCGGTCGGCCAACCGCCGTCGCGGCGGTAGCCCTCGGTCGGCAGCTTGCGGGTGGCGTCGATGCCGAGCTTGCCGCCGAAGAACTGCTCGTAGCTGGCGTGGTCGAGGTGGTCGACGGGGCCGACGGTGTGCAGCGCGTCGTGGGCGTAGTCGACGTTGCCGAACGCGCGCCAGGCCACCTCGGCGTAGTCGTGCACATCGCAGTCGGCGTCGACCACGACGACCAGCTTCGACAGGCTCAGCAGGCCGGCGCCCCAGATCGCGTTCATGACCTTCTGCGCGTGCTTCGGGAAGCGCTTCTCGATCGAGACGATCACGCAGTTGTGGAAGACGCCGGCCTCGGGCAGGTCGTAGTCGACGATCTCGGGGACGGTCAGCTGGATCAGGGGCAGGAAGATCCGCTCGGTGGCCTTGCCGAGCGGGCCGTCCTCCTGCGGCGGCCGGCCGACGATGATCGACTGGTAGATCGGGTCGCTGCGCATCGTCAGCGTCTCGACCTTCATGAACGGGAACGGCTCGACCGGCGTGTAGAAGCCGGTGTGATCACCGAAGGGGCCCTCGGGCAGGCGCGCGCCCGGCTCGACCCAGCCCTCGAGCACGACCTGGGCCGCGGCCGGCACCTGCAGCGGTACCGAGACGCAGTCGACGAGCTCGACCCGCTCGCGCTGCACGAAACCGGCGAACAGGTACTCGTCGATGTCACCGGGCAGCGGCGCGCTGGCGGAGTAGGTGACGGCCGGCGGGCAGCCGAACGCGATGGCGACCGGCAGCCGCTCGCCGCGGCGCTCGGCGATCGACGCGTGGTTCGTCGAGTCCTTGTGGATCTGCCAGTGCAGGCTGACGGTGCGCTCCTCCTGCAGCTGCAGCCGGTACATGCCGAGGTTGCGCGCGCCGGTCTCGGGGTGCTTCGTGTGCGTCAGGCCGAGGTTGAGGAACACGCCACCGTCCTCGGGCCACGCCTTCACCCCGGGCAGCAGTTCGACGAGGTCGATCTCGTTGCCCCGCAGGACGACCTCCTGGCACGGCGCCGACTTCACGTGCCGCGGCGGTACGGCGCGCAGCTGCCCGACCTTGCCGAGCGCGTCCTTGAAGCCGCCGAAGCCCCTGGGCAGCTCGGGCTTGAGCAGCTCGGCGATGCGGCGACCGATCTCGTCCAGGTCGTGGACGCCGAGGGCGCGGGCCATGCGGCGCTGCGTGCCGAAGGCGTTGAGCAGCAGGGGCATGCGGCCTCGCGTCGGGTTCTCGAACAGCAGCGCCGGACCGTTCTCGCGCAGCGTTCGGGCGACGATGCCGGTGACCTCGAAGTGCGGGTCGACCGGCACCTTCACGCGGGCGAGATCACGGTCGCGCTCGAGGGCGGCGATGAAGTCCTGCAGATCGGCGAAGGCCACGCCTCAGTATCCCGGGTGGCGTCCGATCGATCCGATGCGGTGCCCGCCCCGGCCGGTGCACGTTCTTCTCCGAGTGTGTATTACGGCGTAAACGGAAAGGCTTCTCCGTTTACGCCGTAATACAAACTCAGAAGACGACCCAGCGCCTCCCGCTACCCTCGCCGCCATGGTCCAGGTGCTGCTCGTCGAGGACGACGCCGCGATCCGCACCGCGCTCACCCGCGCGCTGCGCGACCAGGGGCACGTCGTCTCGGCGGTCGGCTCGGGCATGCCGGCGCTGTCGGCGGCGGTGGAGCAGAAGCCCGACGTCGTGCTGCTCGACCTCGGCCTGCCCGACATCGACGGCGCCGACGTGCTGTCGATGCTGCGGGCGGTCAGCGACGTGCCGGTGATCGTGGCGACGGCCCGCGACGACGAGTCGTCGATGGTGCGCCTGCTCGACCTCGGCGCCGACGACTACGTCATCAAACCTTTCACCGCGGCCCAGATCACCGCGCGGATCCGGGCCGTCATGCGCCGTACCGGACGCACCGACGAGGACCCGGTGATCACCGTCGGCGGCCTGACGATCGACACCCGCAGCTACGAGGTGACGGTGGACGGGCGGCCGGTCGAGCTCGCCCGCAGGGAGTTCGAACTGCTGCTCGCGCTGGCCCGGCGGGCCGGTGAGGTCGTCACGAAGCGCGACCTCCTCAGCGAGGTGTGGCAGCTGGCCTGGGGCGGTTCCGACCGCACCGTCGACGTGCACCTCTCGTGGCTGCGCCGCAAGCTCGGCGAGACCGCGGCCGCGCCGCGCTACCTGCACAGCGTGCGCGGCGTGGGCGTCCGGCTGGCCGCGCCGACCGACCCGGTCTGAGCCGTGCGCCGCCGCATCCTGCTGCTCGTCGTCGGTATGACGACGCTGGTCGTGCTGGCGTTCGCGATCCCGCTCGCCGTGCTGATCCGGCACACCGTCTACGCCGATGCGCTGACGTCGCTGCGCACCGACACCAGCAAGATCGGGCTCTACCTGCGCAGCGCCGACGCCGCCAAGACGTCGGACGACATCACCAGCTACCTCGCCTCGATCAGCGACGGCCGGCGGGTGTCGGTGCAGCTGCCCGACGGATCGGTGCTCGGTACGTCGCCGCCGGGAGATGTCGCCGAACTGCCGGACGCGAGCGGCGGGTCGGGCGAGCCGGACGGCGGGCCGGGGTTCGGTGGTCGCGGCGGTCCGCCCGACGCGGCACTGGTGTCGTGGCAGGGCGGCCGGCTCTCGCAGCTGGTCGTTCCTGAGCCGTCGTTCCGCGGCGGCTTCTACGTGGTGCGGGTCTTCGCCTCCGACGGCGAGCTGCACTCGGGCGAGAACGGGTGGTGGCTGCTCCTCAGCGGGGCCGCTCTCGCGCTGCTGGCGATCGGCGTGCTCGCCGGCGAGGTCATGACCCGCCGCATCGTCCGCCCCCTGGTGGAGACAGCGGCCACGGCCCAGCAACTCAGCGCCGGCGACACCACCGCCCGGGCCCCCACCGACGGGCCGGGCGAGGTGGCCGACGTCGGGCACGCCCTCAACCGGCTGGCCGATCGCATCGACGAGCTGATCGCCGAGGAGCGCGAGACGGTGGCCGACCTCTCGCACCGGCTGCGCACGCCCCTGACGGCGTTGCGCCTGGACGCCGAGGCGCTGCGCGATCCGACCGAGGCCGAGCGGGTCGGCGGCCACGTCAGCGCGCTCGAACGCATGCTCACGGCGGTCATCCACGCGGCCCGCCGCCCGCAGCGGGAAGGACGCATGCCGTCGTGCGACGCGTCGGCCGTCGTCGCCGAGCGGGTCGCGTTCTGGTCGGCACTGGCCGACGACCAGAACCGGGCCTGCACCCTGACCCGCCCGCCGGCGCCGCTGCTCGTGCGGGCCGGCGCGGAGGATCTCGCCGCCGCGCTCGACGCGCTGCTCGAGAACGTCATCGCCCACACGCCGGAGGGGACGGCGTTCGCGGTGTCGCTGACGCCGACCCCGACCGGCGCGCGGCTCGAGATCTCCGACGACGGCCCCGGACTGCCCCGCAGCGAACCGGTGCGCGGGCGCAGCGACCGCGGTTCCAGCGGTCTCGGTCTCGACATCGCGCGGCGGTGCGCCGAGAGTGCGGGCGGCGCGATGCACCTCGGCTCGAGCGCCACCGGCGGCGCGGCGATCGTCCTGGATCTCGGCGCGCCGTAGATCACCCATGCGGCGCCCAGCCAGGCTTAGGGAAGGCTTGATGTGGTGGTGACCCCGGCCTGACCCGGGCGCGGGCAAGGTCATCGGCATGACCCCGCGCACCCCCGCCGAGCGGCTCGCCGGCCGCGCTGCCATCGCCGGCACGATCGCCGCCACCGCCGCCGGAGCGCTCACGGTCGGACTGATCGTCGGGGTCTCGCGCAGCGCCGCGGCGAGCGCCACTTACACCTCGACCGGTACGTCGTCGGACACGACGTCCGGCCCGACGGACAGCACGACGGACAGCGGGCCGCAGCTCGGCTCGTTCCCGCCGGACCAGGCACCGCAGGGGGCGACCCATGGCTCCTGACATCTGGTACGCCGCCCGCGGGGCCGGGCTGTCGGCGCTTGTCCTGCTCAGCGTCTCCACCGCGCTCGGCGCGCTCGTCTCGCATCACGGCCGCGCGTCGACCCGCTACGTGGTGCAGTACCTGCACCGGGTGACCGCCCTGCTCGGACTGACGGCGCTGAGCCTGCACCTGGGGGCGATCCTGGCCGACAGCTACGCGAAGGTCGGCTGGCTGCACGCGCTCCTCCCGTTCGCCGCGCAGTACCGCCCCACCTGGGTCGGCCTCGGCACGATCGCCGCGTACACGTTCGTCGGCGTCGGGCTGCTCGGCCTCGCCCGCGGACAGATGGCCGGCACCGTCCGAGGCGCGCGCAGCTGGCGCGGCCTGCACGCGCTCGCCTACGCCGGCTGGGCCGCGGCCGTGCTGCACGGCGTCAACTCGGGCAGCGACACCGCGCTCGGCTGGGTACGGCTGATCTACGTTCTCTGCCTCCTCGGCGTGCTCGGGTCGGTGGCGTACCGCATCGCCGCCGTCCGCAGCACCTCCGGGCCGACCGGCGCCGACCGCTTCGCGCACATCGGACAACCGATCGATCCGCGCCGCACGACCGCACCGGTCCGCGTCCCGTCGGGAGCCTCGCGATGACCGCCCTGCTGCGCCGACCGACGGCACCACCGGTCGCGGACGGGCCGGCCGCCTGGTCGATCGGCGCGCCGCGGCTGCTGGCCGGGCTGCCGGCGTCCGGACACCTCGACCTCGCCGGCCACCTCGCCACCCACGGCCCGATGCCCGCCGCCGAAGTGGACAAGCTCCTTGCCTGTCTCGATGCGAGCGGGTTGGCCGGGCGGGGTGGCGCCGGCTTCCCGCTCGCCACCAAGCTGCGCTCGCTGCCGGCCGGCGGTGGGCGCGAGGTGATCGTCAACGGCACCGAGAGCGAACCGGCCAGCCAGAAGGACCGCGTGCTGCTGCACCGTGCCCCGCACCTCGTGCTCGACGGTGCGCTCGCGGTTGCGGCGGCGCTGGGAACCCGCGATGTCACGGTCGCGGTGCACGGTGAGGCGACGGCCGGTGTTCTCCGAGCCGCCGTGGCCGAACGGCCCGACGCCCGCCGGGTCCGCGTCCGCGCGGTACCCCGCGGGTTCGTGTCGGGCGAGGCGCGAGCGGTGGTCCGCGCGCTGCGGGGCGGTCCGGCCGTGCCCACCGGGCGCCGCACGCCGCCGTCCACCGAGGGCGTGCTCCTGTCGAACGTCGAGACGTTCGCGCAGGTCGCCGTGCTGCTGCGACTCGGGCCCCACCGCTTCGCCGACACCGGCACCGGCATCGAGCCCGGCACCACTCTGCTCACCGTCGGCGGCGCGGTCGGCCGCCCGGGTGTCGTCGAGATCCCGCCCGGCACGCCACTCGGCATCGTCCTCGCCGCGGCGCAGGCGGCCGAGCCGCACGCCGTCGTCATCGGCGGCTACCACGGCGCGTGGCACGCCCCGGTCCCCGCCCTCCGGCTCTCCCGCGAGGGCGTGCGGTCAGCCGGGGGCACGCTCGGCGCCGGCGTGCTGCTCGTCGTCGACCGCGACACCTGCGCGCTCGGCGAGCTCGCCCGGGTCGCCACCTGGCTGGCCGGCGAATCGGCCCACCAGTGCGGCCCGTGCCACTTCGGCCTGCCCGCCCTGGCGGCCGATGTCGCCGCCGCGGCGGCCGGCTGGTCCGGGGCCCCCGGCGCCGCCTTCGGCCACGCCCGGTCGATCGACGGGCGCGGCGCCTGCGCCCACCCCGACGGCGCCGCTCGCTTCGTCACCAGCGGCCTGCACCTGCTGCACGACGAGTCCGACCGGCACGAGCGCCACGGCACCTGCGGTTACCCCGTCCTCGGCCGTCTCCCGATCGGGGGCGGGCGATGACCGCGCTCGACATCGACTGGACCCGGTGCGACGGGCACGGGCTGTGCCACGCTCTGCTTCCCGGACGAATCGAGGTCGACGAGTGGGGCTTCCCGGTCCTGCGCGACGCGCGCGTCCCGGCCGCCGACGAGGCCGCCGTCCGGCGCACGGTCGCAGCCTGCCCGGCCCTGGCCCTGTACCTGACCTCGACCAGCTCCCGCTGACGTCCGTGAAAGGAACCCCGATGACCGCACTCGCGGCGATCGACGTCGAGATCGTCGTCCCGGTCTACAACGAGGAACGCGATCTCGAACCCGGCGTGCGCCGCCTGCACGAGTTCCTGCGCACCCGGTTCCCGTTCCGGTCGATCATCACCATCGCCGACAACGCGAGCACCGACGGCACCTGGACGGTCGCCTCCGGCCTGGCCGCCGACCTCGACGGCGTGCGCGCCGTCCACCTCGACGCGAAGGGCCGGGGCCGCGCGCTGCACGAGGTGTGGTCGGCGAGCACCGCGCACGTCGTCGGCTATATGGACGTCGACCTGTCGACCGACCTCGCCGCCCTGCTGCCCCTGGTCGCGCCGCTGATGTCCGGGCACAGCGACGTCGCGATCGGTTCGCGGCTATCGCGGACGTCGCGGGTCGTGCGCGGCCCGAAGCGGGAGTTCATCTCACGCAGCTACAACCTGCTGCTGCGCACGACGATGCGCACCCGCTTCTCCGACGCCCAGTGCGGCTTCAAGGCGATGCGGCGCGACTGCGCGCAGGCCCTGCTCCCCCACGTCCAGGACAGGGCCTGGTTCTTCGACACCGAGCTGCTGATCCTGGCCGAGCGCAGCGGCATGCGCATCGCCGAGGTGCCGGTCGACTGGATCGACGACCCGGACAGCCGGGTCGACATCACCTCGACCGCGATGGCCGACCTGCGCGGCATGGCCCGCGTCGGACGCGCGCTGCTGCGCGGCGACATCCCGCTGCACGACGTGCGCGCCGCCACCGGCCGCGGCGAGCTCGTGGCCGTGCCGGGCGTGCCGCCGAAGCTGGCCCGGCAGGCGCTGCGCTTCGGTTCGATCGGCGTGCTCAGCACGCTGGCGTACTCGCTGCTGTTCCTGCTCGCGCGGCCCGGGTTCGGCGCCCAGGGCGCCAACCTGATCGCCCTGCTGGTCACCGCCGTCGCGAACACCGCGGCGAACCGCCGGTTCACCTTCGGGGTGCGCGGGGAGGGGCACGGCAGGCACCAGTTGCAGGGGCTGGTCGTCTTCGCGATCGGGCTCGCCCTGACCAGCGGCGCGCTCGCGCTGCTCGGCCGGCTGACCTCACACCCGGCCCGCGCGGTCGAGCTGATCGTGCTCGTCGGGGCCAACCTGCTCGCCACCGCCGTGCGATTCGTCCTGCTCCGCGAGTGGGTCTTCGCCCGCCGCCCTGCCGCTTCGGGTTCGGGGGCGTCACGATGACATCCGTGGACACCGGCCCCCTGCCCCGCATCGGCGGCGAACCGACGCCCGGCCACGACTTCCCGCAGCCCGACCAGTCGTCCCCGGCCGCCGAGGCCACCCCGGTCGCCGCCGGCCTGACCGGACGCGAGCGCGGAATGCTCGGCGCCCTGCTCGGCGCCACCGCCCTGCTCTACCTGTGGGGACTCGGCGCCTCGGGCTGGGCCAACGAGTTCTACGCCGCCGCCGTCCAGGCCGGGACGACGAGCTGGAAGGCGATGTTCTTCGGCTCATTCGACTCGAGCAACTTCATCACCGTCGACAAGCCGCCCGCGTCGCTCTGGCCGATGGAGATCTCGGCCCGGATCTTCGGGTTCAACTCGTGGGCGATGCTGGTGCCACAGGCGATCGAGGGCGTGCTCACGGTATGGCTGCTCCACGCCACGGTGCGGCGCTGGTTCGGCCACTGGGCCGGGCTCCTCGCCGGCGCGCTGCTGGCGATGACCCCGGTGGCCGTGCTGATGTTCCGGTTCAACAACCCCGACGCCCTGATGACGCTGCTGATCGTGGCGGCCGCCTACTGCACCGTCCGCGCGGTCGAGGTCGCGTCGCTGCGCTGGCTCGCGCTCGCCGGGCTCGTGATGGGCTTCGCCTTCCTGGCCAAGGGGCTGCAGCCGTTCACCGTGCTGCCGGCGCTCGCCCTGGGCTACCTCGTCGCCGCGCCGACCACGCTGCGGACGCGGTTGCTGCACCTGCTCGCATCGGGCCTCGGCGTCATCGTCGGCGCCGGCTGGTGGGTGCTGGTCGTCGACCTCACCCCGGCGGCGTCACGCCCGTACATCGGTGGCTCGGGCGACAACACCGCGCTCGGCCTCGCTTTCGGCTACAACGGACTGTCCCGCATCACCGGCGACTCGGCCGCCGGGCCGGGTGGTGGCGGCGGCGCGAACTTCAGCGGCAGCACCGGGCTCGGACGCTTGTTCAACTCGCTCAACGGCGGCCAGATCTCGTGGCTGCTGCCGACCGCGCTCGTCGCGATGCTCGCCATGGCGGCCGCGACGGAGCGGCGCCCGCGCACCGACCGCACCAGCGCGGCCATGATCATCTGGGGTGGCTGGCTGCTCGTCACCGGCGGCGTGCTGAGCTTCGCCGGCGGCATCATCCACACCTACTACTCGGTCGAGATCGCGCCGGCCGTCGCGGCCGTCGTCGCGATCGGCGCCGTCGAGCTCTGGCGCCGGCGCGACACGATCGCGGCCCGCATCGGGCTGGCCGCGGGCGCGCTCGTCACCGGCATCTGGGGCTACACGCTGCTGCACCGATCGGCGACGTGGCACCCGTGGATCTCCTACCTGCTCATCGCGGTCGCCGGCGCCGCCGCCGCCCTGCTGCTCGTGCCCGCATCGATGGTGCGGCGCGGGCTGGCCGTCACGACACTTGCGGCCGGGGTCGTCACGCTCGGCGGCGGCTCGGCGGCCTACGCGCTGCAGACCGCCGCGACGCCGCACACCGGCTCGGTGCCGTCGGCCGGGCCCGCGGTCAGTAGCACCTTCGCCCGACCGGGTGGGTTCGGCGGGAACCGTCGCTTCGGCAGTCCGCCCGGAGGATTCCCGATCGGCGGCTTCCCCGGCCGTCCGGAGGCCGGCGGAGCGTTGCCCGGCGGCGCGACGTTCCCGGGCGGCGGAACGTTCCCGGGCGCGCCGAACGGCACCCGCGGAGCGGCGGGCGGCCTCGGGGGCTTCGGCGGCGGCACGACCTCATCGGCCCTGACGGCCCTGCTGAAGAACACGACCACGACGTGGGCGGCCGCGACCGTCGGCTCGATGTCGGCCGGCCCGCTGGAACTCGCCAGCGGCAAGGCGGTCATGGCCATCGGCGGCTTCAGCGGCTCCGACCCCGCTCCCACCCTGGCCCGGTTCACGGCCTACGTGAAGGCCGGCCGGATCCGCTACTTCATCGGCAGTGGTGCCGGCGGGGGCGGCGGCCCGGGCGGTCGCGGCTCCGGCGGCGCGTCCGAGATCGCGTCCTGGGTCAGCTCGCACTACACCGCGCAGTCCGTCGGCGGCCAGACCGTCTACGACCTCGCCGCCCCGTCCCGTTGAGTGGCGAGTACCCGGTTGAGTGGCGCGCAGCAACTCGCCATTGATCGCATCAACTCGCCACTCAACGGGGGCGGGGCGGGGCGGACGGGGCGGGCGGGCGCCGCTGCCGTCAGCTCAGGCCGGCGTAGCTGTGCAGGCCGGAGACGACCAGGTTCACGATCAGGAAGTTGAAGGTGATCGCGAAGAAGCCGGTGAGGTTGATCCAGGCGGCGGCGCGGCCCTTCCACCCGGCAGTCGCGCGGGCGTGCAGGTAGCAGGCGTAGACGACCCAGACGATGAACGCCCAGGTCTCCTTCGGATCCCAGCCCCAGTAGCGGCCCCACGCGGCCTCGGCCCAGATCGCGCCGCAGATGACGGCCACGGTGTAGAGCGGGAACGAGAACGCGACGACGCGGTAGGCGGCCTTGTCGAGCGTGGCGGCGGCGGGCAACCGGGTGGCCAGGTTGGCCAGCGCGCCCGGCTCGTAGTCGGGCCGGGTGATCTGCTTGTCGTGACGGGCCTTCACCAGGTAGAGCACGGTGAGCACAGCGCTGGTCATCAGCGCGCCCTCGGCGATCGACACGAGGGTCACGTGGATCGCCAGCCAGTACGACTGCAGTGCCGGCACCAGCGGCTGCGCCCGCGAGTAGAGCACCGTGCCGGCCAGGAACATCATCAGGATCACCGGCAGCAGGATGAACCCGCCGAGGTGACGGATGCCCGGCGCCTTCCACAGCACGGCCAGGAACGCGATGACGCCGACGAGCCCGGCCACGGAGGCGAACTCGTACATGTTGCTCCACGGCACCGCGTCGACGGCGATCGCGCGCACGCAGATCGAGGCGACGTGGATGGCGGCACCGATGACCGTCAGGACAACCGAGATGCGTCCGATGCGGTCGGCGAAGGGACGCTTGGACTTCGCCAGCGGCTCGGCCGGCGGCAGGGCGACGTCGTCGACCGGCGGACCGCCCGCGCCGACGAGCGTCTTGGCCGGGACGGGCGCGGCCTCGAGCTTGCGCCCGACGCGTCCGAACGCGTACTCGGCGGTGTGGCCGACCATCGCGAGCGCATACGTCGCGATCGCCGTCGTGAACAGCCCGTCCGACAGATGGGCCATGGATCCGTTGATGCCAGCCACGCGTCAGTCCTTCCCTGCGCCTGCGCCCTGCGAGACCGCCCCCTGCGAGCCGGTCACCATCTCCTGCGTCGGCGTCGCCGCCTGCCGCAGCCGTTCCTGCCAAGCCGCGAATTCCGCCGTGAAGTTGCCCGAGTCGCTGCGAGCGAGCCCGCCGACGTCCACCACGGTAGGCGAACTTCCCCCATCACCGCGCGCCGGGGCGATCCGCAGCCACAACCGCCGGCGCCGGACCCCGAGCGAGCCGAACAGCCCGATCACCATGGCGACCGCCGCGACCAGCAGGTAACCCTGCGCCGGGTCGTGCGACACCTGCAGGCTGGCCCACGGAACCCAACCATCGAAGGTGACCTGGACGCCGTTCGAGAGCTTCCTGGTCTCGCCCTGACGCAGGTTCACCGCCCCGATCTTCTTCATCTTCGTGGTGTCGAGCGTGTAGACCGACTGCGGCTGCCCGTTGGCGTTCAGATCGCCGACGTAGACGAAGATGCCGAGCACCGGGTTGTCGACCTTGGGCGAGGACGAGGTGAACACGCCGGGCGAGGTCTCGACCGGTGTCGGTGCGAAGAAGCCGGTGATGCCGACGTCCTTGTTTGCGCCCGGGATGCCCTGCTCCTTGAACGCGCCCTCGGAGTACAGCGTCGTCGCGTTGGTGGGCACGAACACCTGGTTGTCGTGGACGACCTTCCCGTCGGGCATGCGGACGGTGATGCTCGGCGCGAACCCGTGCCCGATGAGATACACGCGGTCGCCCTCGAGCCGCAGCGGATGGTTGACCGTGATCGTGGTCCTCCGGGCGGCCGAGCCGAGGGTCGGGCGGTAGGTGACGTCGGCGGCGAACTCGGTCGGTTCGCCACTCGCACCGTAGGTCGCGGTGAACTTCGACAGCTCGTCGATACAGAACGGCGCCGGCGAGATCTTGCCCTCGGCGGCGAAACGGCCGGGCTGCCACGAGTCGTACTGCGAGATCGTGTTGCAGAAGCCCTGCCCCGCGCCCTGCGTGACGATGCGGGTGCCCTGGTAGCTGTAGAGGCGTCCGATCGCGATCAGCAGCAGCGCGGCGAGCAGCGCCACGTGGAAGATCAGGTTGCCGGTCTCGCGGCTGTACCCCTTCTCGGCCGACAGCGTGATCGCCCCGGTGCCCTCGGTGCGCTCGGTGACCCGCCAGCGCCGACCCAGTGCCTCGCGGGCCGCGGCGGCGTACACGGCCGGCTCGTCGGCGATCTCGAATCGGGCCGACTCGGGCAGCTTGGACAGGTGCCGTGGGGCCGGCAGCGGCTTGCGCACCATCGCCCGCGCGTGCACCTTGATCCGCGGGATGAGGCAGCCGACCAGCGAGATGAACAGCAGCAGGTAGATGGCGGCGAACCAGACCGACCCGAACACGTCGAACATGCCGATGCGGTCGAGGAACGTGCCCCACGAGCCGTGTGACCTGATGTAGGAGCTGGTCTTGCTCGGGTTCAGCGGACGCTGCGGCAGCAGCGATCCCGGCACGGCCGCCACGGCGAGCAGGAACAGCAGGATGAGCGCCGTGCGCATGCTGGTGAGGCGGCGCCACGCCGTCCGCAGCATGTTCATACCTCGAAGCCGGACGCGGGCGAGATGTGGGTCTGCAGCAGGGTCATCAGGTGGTTCCAGGTGCCCGTGACGAGCAGGACGCCGATGGTGATGAGCAGGACGCCGCCGACACCGCTGACCGCGCGCCGGTGCCGGCGCACGAAGCCGAGCGCGCTCGACACCCAACCGAGGCCGACGGCGACGAGGACGAACGGGATGCCGAGCCCCAGGCAGTAGAACGCCATCAGCACGGCGCCGCGGCCGGCCGTCCCCTCGCTGATCGAGAGGGTGTAGACCGCGGTGAAGGTAGGGGTCAGGCAGGGTGTCCAGGCCAGCCCGAAGGCGAGGCCGAGCAAGGGAGCGCCGACCAGGCCGGCCCGGGGCAGCTTGTGGATCTTGAGTTCACGCTGCAGGAACCCGATCCGACCGAGGAAGACGAGACCCATCAGGATCGTGACCACGCCGAACACCTGCTCGATGCCCGCCAGGTGCGCCCGGATGGAGCTGCCGAGCTGACCGAACAGCGCGCCCTCGGCGATGAGCAGCAGCGTGAAGCCCAGCACGAACAGCAGCGCCCCGACGACCATCCGGCGCTGGCTCGGCTTCTCGGCGTCGCCCGACAGCCCGGCCACGTAGGACAGGTAGCCCGGGACGAGCGGCAGCACGCACGGCGACAGGAAGCCGATCACGCCGACGAGCGCGGCGACACCGGCGGCCACGAGCAGCGGGCCGTCCTGCACCGCGTGGGTGAACCCACCGTCGGCGAGGTACATCAGGTCTCCGCTAGGAGCTGGTTGATCGGACCGTCAAGGTCCTTGACCGTCAGGCCGCCGAAGTACACCGCGGCGACCTTGCCCTGCTTGTCCAGCAACACCGTGAACGGCAGGTTGGCCGGGATGTTGCCCAGGTGCAGCGCGGTCTCGCCGGCCTCGTCGAAGATGATGGGGTAGCTGATCTTGTAGCCGTCGACGAACGTCTGCGCGTGCTCGCGGTCGTCCTTCGTGTCGATGCCGAGGAAGGCGACGCCCTTGGGCGCGATGCGCCGGTAGAGCAGGTCGAGCTGCGGCGTCTCGACCTTGCACGGGCCGCACCACGAGGCCCAGAAGTTGACGACGACGACCTTGCCCTTCGTGCTGGCGAGGCTCGTCCTGCCCCCGCCGAGCAGCTCGCCGGTGAAGTTGCGAGCCTGCTCGCGACCGGCCGGGGCGACGAGGCTGCCGAGCTTCGTGGCCGACTTGAACTGGTAGCCGCCGCCGTTGCCGCTCTGGTCGACCGCGTTCTTGCCGGTGCACGCCGACAGGAACAGCGCCGCGGACGCCGCGAGGGCGACGGCGGCGCGGGGCAGGTTTCGACGCACGGACATCGCGTCCAGTGTGAATGACGCGGATAAGTGCGGCGACACCCCCTCAGCCGGCTGTGACCTGTCTCAGGCACCCGCTCCGTGGCCGGCCGGAAGCGCCGCCGCCGGTTCGGCGTAGTCGACCCGGACGATCACCTCCCCGTCGAAGGTCAGGGACGTGACGGAGGCGAGGTTGCACTGCCGTTTGCGGGGATCGTGGAACAGCCGCTTGCCCTCGGCGCTGCGGCGGGCGGCGACGATCGGCAGTTGGTGGCTGACGCACACCGCCTCGCGCCCCTCGGCCCGCTCGCGGGCGGCCCGGGCGGCGGCGAGCACGCGCTCCGCGACCTCGGTGTAGGGCTCGCCCCAGGACGGCCGGATCGGGTTGGTGAAGTACTTCCAGTTGGACGGATCGGTGAAGAGCCCCTTGCCCCCGGCGACGGCGCGGCCCTGGAGCCGGTTGTCGGCCTCGATGAGGCGCTCGTCGGTGCCGATCTCGAGGTCGAGGGCGTCGGCGAGCGGCCGGGCCGTCTGCTGGGCCCGTTCGAGCGGGGAGGAGACGAGGTAGGCGATGTCGCGGGTGCGCAGCCAGTCGGCTGCGGCCTGGGCCTGGCGCACGCCGAGGTCGCTGAGCCGGAAGCCGGGCAGCCGTCCGTAGAGCACCCGGTCGGGGTTGTGCACCTCGCCGTGGCGGAGCAGGTGGACCGTTGTCGTCACGCGGTAATCGTGTCAGACGACCCGGCTAGCGTCGGTTTCATGCCGATCGACTTCCTGCGCCACGTCCGATCCGAGTCCGACCGTTTCGTCACCGTTCTGCGCGACGCGAACCCGGCGGCGCCGGTGCCGAGCTGCCCCGACTGGACGGCCGCCGACCTGCTCTGGCACCTGACCGAGGTGCAGCTGTTCTGGGGTGTCGTCGCGCGCGACCGGCTCGACGATCCCGGGCCGTCCGAGGCGGCCAAGCCGCCCCGCGCCGACGACTACGACGGCCTGCTCGCCCAGTTCGACACCGCGAGCGCGCAGCTGATCGCCGCGCTCGAGGCGAGCCCCGACGACGTGCCGGTCTGGACGTGGTCCGACGACCACACGATGGGCTTCATCCGGCGCCGCATGGCCCAGGAGGCGCTCATCCACCGCCTCGACGCCGAGCTCACCGTCGGCGCGGTCACCGACCTCGACCCGACCCTCGCCGCAGACGGCGTCGTCGAGGGGTTCGAGATCTTCTACGGCGGGCGCACCCCGGCATGGGCGACGTTCGCCCCGACCGGCCCGGTCGGGCGCCTCGTCATGACCGACACGAGGACCGACCTGCTCCTGCAGGTCGGCACGCTCAGCGGGACGCACCCCGGCGGCACCGTCTACGCCGACGAGCCGAGCGTGCTCGTGCTCGAGTCGGGCGAGCCGACGTTCACGGTGACGGCGACGGCCCGCGACCTCGACGCCTGGCTGTGGCAGCGGCCGACGCTCGAGGACGTCGCGATCGAGGGCGACCGCGACGACTTCGCCCGGTTGCAGGCGGTGGTGAACGACGCCATCTAGGCGGGTGGCGCGGCCTCGGCGGCAGCCCGGGCGGCGGCTGGAAGGGCCGCCTCGATGATCGCCATCGCATCGACGTCCATCGCGGCGTTGACGAACCAGGCCTCGAACGCGCTGGGCGGCAGGTAGACCCCGGCGTCGAGCATGGCGTGGAAGAACGGCTTGAACCGCCACGTCTCGGCCGCCTGGGCGCCCGCGAAGTCGGTGACCGGGGCGTCGGCGAAGAAGATCGAGAACATGTTGCCGGCGTGCTGGAGCTGGTGCGTGACGCCGGCGGCGGTGAGCGCGGCCGAGGTCATCGCGCCGACGGTGCGGGCGTTGGCGTCGAGGGTGGCGTAGGTGGCGGCGTCGGCGGTGCGCAGCGTGGTGAGCCCGGCCGCGACGGCCACCGGGTTCCCCGAGAGCGTCCCGGCCTGGTAGACCGGGCCGGCCGGCGCGAGCCTGGACATGACGTCGCCGCGACCGCCGAACGCCGCGGCGGGCAGCCCGCCGCTCATCACCTTGCCGAAGGTGAACAGGTCGGCGTCGACCGGGTCGAGGCCGTACCAACCCGACGCCGAGACGCGGAAGCCGGTCATCACCTCGTCCATGATCAGCAGCGCGCCGTGGCGCAGCGTGATCTCGCGCAGCCCGGCATTGAACTCCGGCAGCGGCGCGATCGCGCCCATGTTGCCAGCGGCAGCCTCGGTGATCAGGCAGGCGATGTCGCCGCCGAACTCCTCGAAGCAGGCCTCGACGGCGGCGAGATCGTTGTAGGGCAGCACGATCGTCTCGGCGGTCTGTGCCCCGGTGACGCCGGGGGTGTCGGGCAGGCCGAGGGTGATGACGCCCGAGCCGGCCGAGGCGAGCAGCGAGTCGACGTGGCCGTGGTAGCAGCCGGCGAACTTCACGATGCGGTGGCGGCCGGTGAAGCCGCGGGCCAGTCGCACCGCCGACATGGTGGCCTCGGTGCCGGAGTTGACCAGGCGCACCTCGTCGACCGGCGCGATGCGGTTCACGAGTTCCTCGGCGAGTTCGACCTCTCCGATCGTCGGCGTGCCGAACGACAACCCCTCGGCGGCCGCCTTCTGCACGGCCTCGACGATCGCCGGGTGGGCGTGACCGAGGATCATCGGCCCCCAGGACGAGACGAGGTCGACGTAGCGCTCGCCGTCGGCATCGGTGATGTAGGGCCCGCTGCCGCTGACCATGAACCGCGGCGTGCCCCCGACCGCGCGGAAGGCCCGGACCGGCGAGTTCACCCCGCCGGGGATGACGCGCTGGGCGCGGTCGAACAGGGCAGCGGAGGCGGGAGCGTCGGACACGCCTTCCAGTCTCGCAAAGAGGCCGGGGCCCGATGCTGGCGGCGGCGCTACAGGTCGCGCCGCATGGCGATCCGCCGCCCGACCGCGTCGAGGCCGACCTCGACCTCCCGGGCCCGGGTCGCCTCGAGTTCGGGACCGAGAGCAGTGCTCTCCATCTCGACGAAACCGCGGCGGGCGTAGAAGGGGGCGTTCCATGGCACGTCGGCGTAGGTCGTCAGGGTGATCGCGTCGTAGCCGTGCTCGCGGGCCCAATCGCAGGCGTGCTCGAGCAGCTGCGACCCGAGCCCCTGCTTCATCGACTTGGGGATGACCGCGACCTCGTGGATGTAGGCCAGCCCGTCGCGCTCCTCCAGCTGCAGGTAGCCGACCGCCGGGCTCTCGATGACGAACACGGCGAGGATGTCGTGATCGTCGGGCTCGGCGAACTCGGGCAGGTCGTAGCCGGCGATGCGGAAGATCGTCTCGGCCCGCTCGTCGATCTCGGGCAGCCGGGCGAGGTCGTCGGCCGTGGCCGGACGCACCTCGGCCGGGGCCCGTTCGGTCGACTGCCCGATCCCGAGCGCCGCGATCAGCCGCTCGGGGAAGCGGGTGGGGATCACGACGTCCTGGTCGTCGAAGAGCCGCACGGTCACGCCCTTCACGCCCCGCGGCATGCCGGTCGTCCAGCCGAGTACGGGCAGCTCGGGGTCATGGCCGATGCCGACGCCGACGATCTCGGCCCGTCCGATCGCCTCGTCCCCCACTCGTAACTCCTCGGCTGTGAGGTGCAGCGACTTCGTCGACCGGGCGGCGTGCACGACGAGCAGGTTGACGCCGATCACGAGCGCGGCGGCGAGCAGCCAGCCGGGCAGGTGGGTGACGGCGCCCCGCCCGCTGAGTACGGCGTCGATGCCGAACCCGACCACCATCAGCGCGGTGAAGAACCAGACGCCGGCGAACGAGCGGGCCGGCTCGTCGTACGTCGACGCCGCCTCGGAATTCACCCGAGCAGGTTAGCCACCTCGGTCGCCCAGTACGTCAGGATCACCGAGGCCCCGGCCCGCTTGATGGAGGTCAGCGTCTCGAGCATGACGCGCTCGCGGTCGAGCCAGCCGCGCTCGGCCGCGGCCTCGACCATCGCGAACTCGCCACTGATCTGGTACGCCGCGACCGGAACCGGGCTGGTGTCGGCGACCGCGCGCAGGATGTCGAGGTACGGCAGCGCCGGTTTCACCATCACCAGATCGGCGCCCTCGGCGACGTCGAGCGCGACCTCGGCGAGCGCGTCGGCGACGCTGCGACTCGCGTCCTGCTGGTAGGTCGCGCGATCGCCCTGCAGGCTCGAGTTGACCGCCTCGCGGAAGGGGCCGTAGAAGCCGGAGGCGTACTTGGGGGCGTAGGCAAGGATGCCGGTGTCGACGTGACCGGCCGCATCGAGCGCCTGCCGCACCGCGCCGACCTGGCCGTCCATCATGCCGCTGGTGCCGAGCAGATGGGCGCCGGTCTCGGCCTGGGCCAGGGCCATCGCGGCGTAGCGCTCGAGGGTGGCGTCGTTGTCGACCGCCCCCTGCGCGTCGAGCACGCCGCAGTGGCCGTGGTCGGTGAACTCGTCGAGGCACAGGTCGGACATCAGCACGGTCGCGTCGCCGAGCTCGTCGTGCAGGCGCCGCAGCGCGACGTTGAGGATGCCGTCCGGATCGTCGGCACCGGAGCCGCGGGCGTCCTTGCGCTCGGGCACGCCGAAGATCATCAATCCGCCGACGCCGGCCTCGGTGGCCTCGACCGCCGCCTTCACCAACGTGTCCATCGAGTGCTGGACGACGCCGGGCATGGTGCTGATCGGCTGCGCGCCGTCGATGCCCTCGCGCACGAACATCGGCAGCACGAGATCGCTCGGTCGCAGGTGGACCTCGCTCACCAGGCGGCGCAGCGCCGGCGTGCGGCGGAGGCGGCGCGGACGGCTGATCGGGAACGGCGGCAGTTCGGGCAGCGGCACGCTTTCGACCTTACGCGCGGCGACCTTCCGACCACCCCGCTTCTCCGGCCGCAGCGGCGGACCGTTGTCCACAGGTCGCCCGCTTCCGGTGTCGCCCGACATCCGATTCGGGCATCATCTAGGCGTGCGGAGAATCCGGGCAATTGCGGCATGCCTGCTGGGTGCGGCCAGCGTCGCTGCCTGCACGAGCTCGTCGACCCCGCCCGCCCATACCCCGGCGCAGACCTCGAGCACGCCGAGCACGCCGGTCCCGACCACCTCTTCGATCGCCACGACTCCCGCCCCGGTCACCCCGACCGTGCCGGCCGATGTCCCGACCACCGGCCCGAACATCAAGCCCGGCGAGCACCCGCCCGTCATGCCCCTCGCCGCGACCAAGCACACCCCCGCCGGAGCCGCCGCCTTCGCCAAGTTCTTCATCCAGACGATCGACTGGGCCTACGCGACGACGAGCACTACCTACATGCGCCACTTCGCCGCACCAGATTGCGTGGGCTGCGCAAGCCTGAAGAAGGCGATCGATGGCGCAGGCTCTCGAACTCGCCACTTCATCGGTGGCCGCTTCACGATCCGCAAGTTGGTTCCTGGAGGGCTCGGTGGTCCAAACGGGGCAGAGACCAGTGAGTTCGTGCATTTCGATGTCACGTCCGTCGAGGTCGTGGATTCCACCGGACGATTCATCGACGGTCAGGGAGCCTTCACCGACTACCGTGAGCGGCCCTACCTGCGATGGCACAACGCCGCCTGGTCGGTAGTCGAATTGACTCTCCGATGAAGACCGCGATCGCCTTGTTGATCGCGCTGCTCGCGACCGCATTTGCCAGCTGCAATCCCGCCGGCGCCACGTCGCCGGACGGGTCGCCTTGCGTAATCGCTGGATCGACCGGCGTGCTGGGTGGGGCGCAGGGCGTCATGCTGAAGGGCCATTGCCTTCCGGACCTCAGCGAGGCCGCTCCGACCGGTCCGCCCACGAAGACCATCGCCTGCGGCAGCGCGGTAGCCCTCGCCAGCAAGGGCTGGAATGCAGAGTGCGGTCCGCCGCAGTCGTGCACGTCCATCGATCCGCTCAGCCACAAGACGATCGTGAAGACCGCCTTCGCCACGTTGACACTGGTGAACAGCGCGTGGCGCAACCCCGTGGTCTGGTGCCCGGGCGTGGCAGCCCCGGCCGTCACCATGGCCGACATCCAGGAACAGGCGTTTCGTCTGCTCCCGCACGTCGCGATCGGGTCGGCCTGGACGACCACGGCTCTCGTCCAGGCCGAAACCGTGCTGTGGGCCGGCACCGGCACCGACCGCTCGCTCGGCGCGGTGCAGATCGTCGGCCGGACGGTGCACCTGCGCATCGCGTTCGACCATGCGGCCTGGAACTTCGGCGACGGCAGCACGGATACCGTCACGACCCCCGGCAAGCCCTACGACAAGACCGGCGACCCGTGCCACACCGCCCAGTGCGCCGATTACTACGGCCACACCTACGAGCGCACCGGTCCGATGACGATCTCGCTGTCCGTCACCTGGCACGCGCAGTTCAGTTTCGACAACGCGACCTGGACCGACATCCCGCAGCCGATCACCGGCCCGACCGCCCAGCACACGATCACGCTCATGCAAGCCCGCGGAATCCTGGTCCCGCCCCCGAACCCCTGACGAACCGGAACAGCGGTGCTTCACTGGTCCCATGGGTGAGCCACCTGCCGACGATCACGCGGCCGCCCTGGAGCACCTCTGGACCGAGGGCGAAGATCCGTTCACCTCGACCGTCCGAGTGAAGATGGCGCAGCTTCGTCGTAACGACCCCGGGCCCGATGACGGCGGCGGAGCGGGCGTGCGGGAACCCCGCCGGCCCCGCCCGCACCTCGGCGCCGGCGGCCGGGCTCTCACGCCGGACCTCGACGACGAGAGCTGATCGCGGCGCCTCAGGCGAGCACGCTCACGTCGTCCAGCCAGAACGAGGTCGGCAGGCTGCTGTCGTTGGTCGCGGTCATCGTCAGCGTCACCGTCTGCCCGGCGTACGCCCCGAGCGAGGCGGTCGTCCGGAACCAGGCACTCGAGGTGCTCGCGTTCGACACCTTCGTGCCGTTGACGGCGAAGACGACGGTGTCGTAGACGGTCGAGCCGGACTCTTGCGTAGTGCTCGTGCGCGCATCATGTCCCCTTCGTCGGATTTGCGACGAGGACTAGAGGCGCCGGACGACCGCCGGGTGAACGCGAATTGTCAGCTTGTGCCGTGGCCGGTTGCTGCCCACCGGGAAATACCAGCGGCAGCAACAGGCCCCGGCAACGGGACTAGCGGGACGCCCGGCGGCTCGACGGCCGGGACGCCTTCTTGGCGGCCAGCTCGGCCGCCTTCTCCTTCTCGGCGGCCGCGCGGGCGACCGCGAACTCTGCGAGCGCGTCGATCAGCGCCGGGATCGTGGCCGACTCGGGCTGCACGTCGACCCGCAGGCCGAACTCGCGCGCGGTGGCCGCGGTCTGCGGGCCGATGCAGGCGACGACGGTGCGGGCGTGCGGCTTGCCGGCGATGCCGACGAGGTTGCGCACGGTCGAGGACGACGTGAAGCAGACCGCCTGGAAGCCGCCGGACTTGATCGCGTCGCGGATCTCGGCTGCGGGCGGAGCCGCCCGTACCGTGCGGTATGCCGTGACGTCGTCGATCTCCCAGCCGAGCTCGCGCAGGCCGGCGGCCAGCGTCTCGGTCGCGATGTCGGCCCGCGGCAGCAGCACGCGGTCGATCGGGTCGAGCACGTCGTCGAACGGCGGGAAGTCGGCCAGCAGACCCTCGGACGACTGCTCGCCCGACGGCACGAGCTCGGGCTTGATGCCGAACGCGCGCACGGCGTCGGCCGTCGCCTCGCCCACGCAGCCGATCTTCACGCCGGCGAACGCGCGCGCGTCGAGACCGAACTCCTCGAACTTCTCCCGGACGGCGCGCACGGCGTTCGTCGAGGTGAAGACGATCCACTCGTAGCGGCCGGTGACGAGGCCCTTGATCGCGCGCTCCATCTGGGTCGGCGTGCGGGGCGGCTCGACAGCGATGGTCGGCACCTCGACCGGCACGGCGCCGAAGCCGCGCAGGCGGTCGCTCATCGCGCCGGCCTGCTCCTTCGTCCGCGGCACGAGCACCTTCCAGCCGTACAGCGCGCGCGACTCCCACCAGGCGAGCTTCTCGCGCTGCGATGCGGCCTTGCCGACCGCGACGACGACGGTGCCGGTCATGCCGACCGCCGCCAGCTCGAGCTCGCCGATGACGCCGACGACGGTCTGCTGGCCGGTCGTCGTGCCGCTGCAGCTGATGGCGACCGGGGTGTCGGGCTTGAGGCCGTTGGCCACGAGCTGCTCGCCGACGTACTGCACCTCGGACGCCTCGACCGTCAGCACCAGGGTGCCGGCCGCGTGTGCGAGCGAGTCGTAGTCGGCGTTCGCGACGTCGGAGAGGTCGGCCTCGGTGCGCACGGCGCCGAGCGGCACACCGGCGTAGGCCGCGGTGCCGGCGCCGAGCGCGATGCCCGGGACGACGTCGAACGGGACGACGGTCTTGGCGACGGCGAGCGCCTCCTTCACCGCACCCTGGTCGACGAACGGGTCGCCGGCCACGAGACGGGTGACGTTGTGACCGTTGCGCGCCTCGGCGAGCAGGCCCTTCGCGGTCTCGGCCGGGACCGTCTCGGCGGGACGGACCTCACCGGTGGCGAGGGCGGTGATCGTCGACGGCACCGTCGCGTCGGCGATGACGATGTCCGCGGCTCGGATCGCCTCCGCCGCATGGGTCGTCAGCAGCCCGGGGTCGCCGGGGCCGGCACCGACAAAGGTGATCCGGCCGACGATCTTGCGCGCGCGGGTCATGTAGAGCTCCCCATCATGGTGTTTGCGCCTTCGGCGATCAGCTCGGCGGCAAGCCGCCGGCCGACGCCTTCGGCATCGGTGGTGGGTCCGGTGGCCGACAACCGGACGGCAGCACTGCCGTCGATCGCCGTGACCGAACCCCGTAGGAACACTTCGAGCACCCCGTCGTCCCCTTCGGCGACTTCCGCCAGGGCACCGACAGGGGCGGAGCAACCGGCCTCCAACGCCGCGAGCAGGGCCCGCTCGGCGGTGACGGTGGCCCGGGTGTCGGCGTGATCGAGCGCGGACAGCACGTCGATCGCCGACTGGTCGGACGCGCGGCACTCGATGGCCAGTGCGCCCTGGGCCGGTGCGGGCAGCACCTGGATCGGATCGAGGATCTCGGTGATCTCGTCGGCCCGGCCGAGACGGCGCAGCCCGGCGTAGGCGAGGACGACGCCGTCGAGCTCGCCCTCGGTCACCTTGCGCACCCGGGTGTCGACGTTGCCCCGGATCGGGACGATCTCCAGCCCCAGGCCGAGGGCGTTGAGCTGGGCCGCGCGGCGCGGCGCGCCGGTGCCCACCCGCGAGCCGGGCGGCAGCTCCCCGAGGGTCAGGTTGTCGCGCGCGATCAGCGCGTCGCGCGCGTCCTCGCGGGCGGGGACCGCGGCGACGACGATGCCGTCGGCCGGTGCGGTCGGGAGGTCCTTGTACGAGTGGACGGCGACGTCGATCCGGTCCTCGAGCAGCGCGGTGCGCAGGGCCGACACGAAGACGCCGGTGCCGCCGATCTGGGTCAGCGCGGCCGACGAGCGGTCGCCCTCGGTCACGATCGGGACGATCTCGAACGGGACGCCGAGCGCGTTGGCGATCAGGTCCGTCTGGGTACGGGCGAGGGCGCTGGCGCGGGTACCCACGCGCAGCGTTCGGGTTACCGTCACTGGCCCCCCTCGCGTGCAGGCTGCTTCACGGCGACGACCGACTCGGCTGCGGCGGGGTCGAGGCCGAACAGCTCGCGGAGCGCGGTGGCGTACTGGTCGCCACCGGGCGTGGCCGCGAGTTCCTTGACCCGGACCGTCGGCGCGTGCAGCAGTTTCTCGACCGCGCGGCGGACGGCGTCGGCGACCTCGCGGCGCGCGACCGGGTCGAGATCGGGCAGCCGGGCGTCGAGCCGGACGAGCTCGCCGTCGATGACCTGGTTGGCCCGGGCCCGCAGCGCGGTGACCGTCGGCGCGACGGCCAGGCTCTGCTGGGCGGCGAGATGCGCGCGGAGCTCGGCGGCGACGATCGTCGACGCGGACTCGACCTCGCCCTCGCTCACCATCGCGCCGTCGGTGCGCAGGGTGTCGAGGTCGACATAGGTGACGCCGGGCAGGGTGGCCACCGCCGGGTCGACGTCGCGCGGCAGGGCGAGGTCGAGGACGACGAGAGGTGAGGTGCGCGAGCCGATTGCGTCGGCCTCGACGACCAGCCCGGTGGACCCGGTCGACGACACGACGAGGTCGACGCCGGCGATCGCGGCCGGCACCTCGGCCAGCGTGACGGCCCGGCCGTCGAGGTTGGCCGCGAGCCGCTCGGCCCGTTCGGCCGACCGGTTGGCGACGACGATGTCGGTGACGCCGCGGCGGCGCAGCGTCGCCCCGGACAGCGCGCCCATCGACCCGGCGCCGATGATGAGCGCGCGGCGCCCGTCGAGCGAGCCCAGCTGCGCCTCGGCGTGGTCGAGCGCGACCGAGACGATCGACGCGCCGGCGCGATCGATGCCGGTCTCGGAGTGCACCCGCTTGCCGACGCGCAGCGAGGTCTGGGCGAGATCGTGCAGCACGCTGCCGATCGACCCGATCTCGGTGCCGAGCGCGTAGGCCGAGCGCAGCTGGCCGAGGATCTGCGACTCGCCGATGACCATCGAGTCGAGTCCGGCGGCGACGGTGAACATGTGCTCGGCCGCGGCCTCGGCGAAGTGGACGTAGAGGTGGTCGGACAGGTCGGCGACCGACAGCCCCGCGTGGCGCGCGAGCACGGTGGTGATCTCGGCGACCGCCGGGTGGAAGCGGGCGACGTCGGCGTAGACCTCGATGCGGTTGCACGTCGAGAGCAGCAGCACCTCGCTGATCATCTCGGCGTCGTGCAGCTCGTCGAGCGTCTTGCGGACGTCGTCCATCGGAACGGACGCCTTCTCCAGCACCGACACCGGCGCCGTCCGGTGCGACAAACCGACCACGAGAACACTCATGAGCCCACCTCTGGGTCACTCACGGCGTTCGGGCCCGTCGCCGGTTCGTACCCGTGCCCATGGTTCGCCCCGCGCGCGTCGCTCATGACGACGCCGCCTCGGCCAGTGCCGCCGCGGCCTTGCGCGTCTCGTGGAACGAGAGGATCTGCAGCTCGGCGGCGAGGTCGACCTTGCGCATGTCGACGTGCGCCGGCACCGACACGACGGTCGGCGCGAAGTTCAGGATGCTCGTGACCCCGGCGTCGACGAGGCGGTCGCAGACCTCCTGCGCGGCCGCGGCCGGGACCGCGAGCACGGCGATGGTGATCTCGTGCTCGGCGACGATGCTCGCGAGATCGGCGATGTCGCCGACGACGAGCCCGCGGATCGTGGTGCCGACGCGGTTCGGGTCGGCATCGACCAGGGCCTCGACCCGGAAGCCGCGGGAGGCGAAGCCGGCGTACCCGGCCAGCGCCTGGCCCAGATTGCCGACGCCGATGAGGGCGACGGCCCGGTGGACGGTGAGGCCGAGCGTCCGCGAGATCTGCTCGGTGAGGGTGGTGACCTCGTAGCCGACCCCGCGGATGCCGTACGAGCCGAGGAAGGAGAGGTCCTTGCGCAGGAGGGCGGAGTTCACGCCGGCCGCGCCGGACAGTTCCTCGGACGACACCGTGGAGATACCGCGCTCGGCCAGGCTGCTGAGGGCCCGCAGATAGGTGGCCAGTCGGGCGACCGTGGCTTCCGGGACGATTCGGGCCTCCGGAACGACACGGGCCTCCGGCACCGGGCGCGGGTCCCCCGCGCGGAAGTCCGCCGTCGACCGCGCCTCGGCGCGTCGCGGGTCTGCGACAGCGTCGATGTCGGTGCCGCGGGCATCGCGCGGAACGGTCATCAGCACCTCGGAGGAACCGGCCGGGGACCAGGTGATCAGCCACCTGAGCAGACGCCGGAACCGGTGTGGTAGTGGCGGCTTACGGGACTGAAAGGTACGCCGCTCGTGAAAGTTTTCCCAAATCGAGAAGGCCCGTGTTATATGGCCTCTCAGCCGTTCGGGTGCCGTCGGGCCGGGCGCCCGCGGTCAGCGTGCGAGCGCCTTGCGGAAGCGCGGCTCCTCCACCCGCCAGTACCCGTGTTCCTTGCCGTCGATGAGAACGACCGGAACCCGGTCGGAGTACTCGGCCCGCAGTTTCTCGGCGGCATCGACGTCCACCTCGCGGTAGCCGTAGCCGAGCTCGCCGGACAGCCGGCGGAGCAGCTGCTCGGCGGCCTCACACAGATGACACCCCGCCCGGGTGATCAGGGTCACCTGGTGGTCACGCGGGGCCATCGACATCCTCCCCGCGGTCGAGCTGCCACTTCATGATCTTGCCGGTGACGGTGCGCGGGAGCGACGTGACGATCTCGATCGCGCTCGGCAGCTTGAATCGGGCCAGCGAGCGGGAGGCGACGGCGAGCAGCTCCTCCGGCCGCAGGGTGACACCGAGCGCCGGCACGACGTAGGCCCGCACCGCCTCGCCGGTCCTCGCGTCGGCCACGCCCACGACCGCCACCTCGGCCACGCCGTCGGCGTCGGCCAGCGCCGACTCGACCTCGGCCGGGTAGACGTTGAACCCGTAGACGATCACGAGATCCGAGGTGCGCCCGACGAGGCGCAGCTGCCCGAGCCCGTCGGCGATCGCGATGTCGCCCGTGCCGAACCAGCCGTCGGCGTCCGGGCCGTCGGCACCGTCGGGCCAGTAGCCGGAGAAGAGGTTGTCACCGCGGATCCAGATGCGTCCGGGGTCGCCGTCCTCGTCGACCACTTCGCCCTCGGGGTCGCGGAGCTCGACCTCGATGCCGGGCAGCGGCAGGCCGACGTGGCCGATGGTCGGGTGCTCGCGGCCGGGACCGAGGGCGTTGATCGTGACCACCGGTGCGGCCTCGGTCAGTCCGTAGCCGTCGTGGACGGTGACCCCGGCCGCGGCGAACCCGTCGACGATCCCCTTGCCGAGCGTGGCCGACCCGGACATCGCGAAGCGCACCGACGCGAAACCCCGCGCCATGGCCGGATGGGCCAGCCACGCGCCGTACTGCCCGGGCACCCCCAGCAGCGCCGTGACGCCCTCGGCGGCCATCGTCTCGAGCGTCGCGCCCGGCTCGAAGCGATCGACGAGGACGGCCGTGGCGCCGGTGCGCAGCGCCATCCCGAGACCGGCGTTGAGCCCGAAGATGTGCGAGAGCGGCAGCGGCACCAGCAGCACGTCGTCGCCGGTGAGCAGCGCCGGTTCGACCGCGGCGATCTGGTCGAGGTTGGCGCCGAGCGCCCGGGCCGACAGCATCGCGCCCTTGGCCCGCCCGCTGGTGCCGCTGGTGTACATCAGTGCGGCGACGTCCTCGGGCGCCCGATCGTTGCGCGGGTCGGGGCCCGACGGCGCGCCGGCGAGCAGGCCGCGGGCCGAGGTGGCGTCGAGGTGCAGGACGGCCCCGGAGTCGGTGCGGATGTGCTCGACCTCGGCCGGCGTGTACGACGGGTTGACCGGTACCGCCACCAGCCCCGCCCGCAGCGCCCCCAGGTACAGCACCGCGAAGTCGGCGCCCGTGCCGAGCTGCAGCATCACCCGGTCGCCCGGGGCCGGCCCGGCCGCGAGCAGGGCGAGCGCGGCCGAGGTGACGGAGGCGTCGAACCCGTGCCAGGTGAGACGGGTCACGCCGGCGACGAGCGCCAGGCGCTCCGGGCGCTCGCGCGCCGCGCGTCGCAACAGCTCCGAGGGTCCTGGGTGACTCACCTGTAGGCCTTCCGTGGGGGTGCCGCGTCAGGGTCGACCCTAGGCGCGAGCCCCCGTGCCAGCGAACAGGACAACCCTTGCCATCACGCCGAAAGGGTGCAAGCTGGGGGGTGAGACATCGGAATATCGCGGCCGGCGATATGCGGACAAAGCTTGATCTACCCGGCAGTAATGCCCGTTCTCAGGCCTATTCATCGAGGTTACGGGCCGGTAGAATTAGCAAAGTCTTCACACGGCCCCCGCCGTGACAGCACAGCCGAGCCCCCACAGGCTGAAGGGACCCTCGATGACCGGCATCGCCCTGCGCCTTTCGGCGCACGACGGTGCCCGCGGAGGGTTGCGCGTCCTCGCCGATCTCATCAACGACGCACTCCTGGCCATGGGTACGCAGCCGGCCTTCGGCGGCCCGCAGTTCGCCGGGCAGGCCGCGATCGAGACCCCGCCGGTGGCCCGCCGGCCCCGCCCGCACAGCCGCGTCGGCCGCACCCTGCAACCGGTCGAGACGCCGCCCGAGGAGCCGGTCGACGAGAGCCACCTCGAGTCCTGGCGGCTCGTGCGCCTGGCCCAGGACGGCGACGGCGAGGCCTTCGGCCAGCTGTACGACCGCTACGTGGACACCGTCTTCCGCTTCATCTACTACCGGGTCAACGACCGCGCGCTCGCGGAGGACTTCACCAGCGAGACCTTCCTGCGCGCGCTGCGCCGCATCACCACCATCAGCTACCAGGGCCGCGACATCGGCGCCTGGTTCATCACCATCGCGCGCAACATCGTGCTCGACCACGTGAAGTCCGCCCGGCACCGCCTCGAGGTGACGACCGCCGACACCATCGAGGGCAAGGAGCACGCCCAGAGCACGGAGACGGCGGTGCTCGACACCCTGCAGTCCGAGCGACTCATGGAGGCCGTGGCCCAGCTCGGCGACGAGCAGCGCGAGTGCGTGATGCTCCGCTTCATCCAGGGGTTGTCGGTCAGCGAGACCGCCTCGGTGATGGGCAAGAACGACGGGGCCATCAAGGCCCTGCAGCACCGTGCCGTCCGCAAGCTCGCCGGCATCGTCGGCGGCGATCTGCGATGACGACCAATCGCGAGGAGAGCAGTAACGCTCCGGCCCGTGCGTCGTTGGACCCAGTGAACCCCGCCTTCACGCGGCGGTTGACCGGAAACGTTTGCGGCGCACAGCAGTGTGGCTGTGCGGGAGCAGGAGCGGGATCACATGTCTGAGCATCGCGTCTCGATGCCGACGTTGCGCCGGTTCGAGGACCCGGAGAACTCGCGTGACCCGCGGGTGCAGGCGGTCCTCACCCAGCTGAAGTCGGTGCAGATCGCGCCCGCGCCGCGCGCGCACTTCCGCGCCGAACTGCGGGCCCAGCTCGTCGCCGTCGCCCCGCGCATCATCGCCGAGGGCGCCGCCGAGCAGCAGAAGTCGTCCGGCCGGGTCGCGAGCACGGTCAAGGCCGGGGCCGCCGAGCGGCGCCGCGGCTTCTCCCTCGCCCGCCCCCTCGCCGTTGCCGCCACCGTCGCCTGTGCGTTCCTCGTCCTGCTCGGCGGCGCGGTCTGGATGAGCCAGAAGTCGCTGCCCGGCGACGCGCTCTACGGGCTCAAGCGCGCGAGCGAGAACGTCCGCCTGTCCATGGCCACCACCGACGCCGGCAAGGCGAAGCAGTACCTCGACCTCGCAGCCACCCGGGTCGCCGAGGCCAACGACCTCGTCACCCACACGTCCGCCCTGGGCGCGGGTTCCGGCACCCTCGCCGGTGGCGGGATGTCGGCCTCGACCGCTCGGCTCATCACCGGCAACCTCACCTCGGCGAACTCCGACGTCGCCTCGGCCTCGTCCCTGCTCGGCACCGACGCGGTCAGGAACCACTCGGCCGCCCCGCTGACCACCCTGACGACCTGGGCGCCCGGCCAGCAGCAGCGCCTCCAGGCCCTCGCCGGCGCCGTGTCCGACCCGGCCGTGCGCCAGCAGGCTCTGAATTCCGCCGGCTTCGTCCGCGCCGCGAGCCTCCGCGCCCAGACCCTGGAGAGCCGGATCGGCTCCACCTGCCTGGCGACGGCGCCGAAGGACAGCCTCGGCCCGAAGCCGTGCATCGATCGCACCGTCGTCCGGCCGACGCCGACGAAGGGTCGGACGGCCGCGAAGCCCGCGCCGCGCGTCACCGTCCCGAACGGCCGGCACTCGACGGCGACGGTTCCCGGCCCGATCGGTGCCACCGGCGGATCGACGAGCGGCACGCCGCTGCTTCCGATCGCGACGCCGACGACGCCGGCCCTGCCGCTCCCGCTGCCGACACTCCCGCTCAAGCTGCCGCTGCCGACGAGCACCGGTGGCCCGCTGTCGGCCACGAGCTGCAGCGTCACCGTGCTGGGCATCCGGATCGGCTGCCCCAGCTCGAGCGCGCCGTAACCGACGCCACGCCCCGCTGCACGACGCGGTAGCACCGCGTTAACCCGCAGCTCATCCGGCGCCCACGCGGCATCGTTACGCTGGTCCGGTGAAGTCGGGTAGGGCGGTGGACGAACTCGAGTGGGCTCTCACGGTCTCGCCCGACCCGAAGGCCGCCGCCTTCTTCGACGTCGACAACACCATGATGATCGGTGCGTCGATCTTCCACTTCGCCAAGGGCATGGCCGCCCGCGACTTCTTCACCTGGCGCGACCTCGCCACCTTCATGGCTCGCCAGGTCCGCCTGCGGCTGCGCGGCGAGCACCCGGACGACCTGCACACCACCCGCGAATCGGCGCTCGCCTTCGTCGCGGGAAAGAAGGTCGAGGAGATCGTCGCCCTCGGCGAGGAGATCTTCGACGAGGAGATGGCCGACAAGATCTGGCGCGGCACGCACGCGCTCGCCCGGCTGCACCTCGATGCCGGCCAGCGGGTCTGGCTGGTCACCGCCACCCCGGTCGAGCTGGCCACCATCATCGCCCAGCGGCTGGCGCTCACCGGCGCGCTCGGCACCGTCGCCGAGTCGGAAGACGGCGTCTACACCGGCCGGCTCGTCGGCGACGTGCTGCACGGCGAGGCCAAGGCGGCGGCGGTCCGCAAGCTGGCTGCGCTCGAGGGCCTCGACCTGGCGTTCTGCTCGGCCTACTCCGACTCGATCAACGACCTGCCGATGCTCTCGCTGGTCGGCCGGGCCGTCGCGGTCAATCCCGACTCGGCGCTGCGGGCCGAGGCGAAGCGGCGCGGGTGGGAGATCCGCGACTTCCGCACCGGTCGCAAGGCGGCCAGGATCGGCATCCCCACCGCGCTCGGCATCGGGGCCACGGCCGGTGGCGTGGCCGCCGGACTGGCCGTGCGGCGCGCGCGCCGGCTCGAGGCCGAGGCGGCGGCCGTCCCGCCACCTACTGCCGGGGCGATGCTGCGGGCCGCCCTGCTGCGTCGCTAGATACGTTGCTGCGGCGTCCCCGGCGCCGAACGAAACCGATCCACGATGCCAGCACGACCAGCCCGAGGAGCGCCTGTGCCTCGTGCTCGTAGGCCGCCGGGTAGAGGACACCGCGCACGTAGTGCTCGATGAACCCGCCGCTGATCGGCCGCTGCCCGGCGCGCTCGCGGAAGTTGTTCTGCAGGGCGGTGAGCGGGCACGGCACCCGGGTGGTGAGGATCAGCGTCGCCCAGACAGCGGCCAGGACGTGCGGCACGATGCTCCAGCGCCACCGCCACGCCAGGAAGCCGCCGGCGAGCAGGTAGGCGAGGAACACGTAGTGGCCGGCCGCCATCGTGATGCCGAGGCCGCGCCACACGGCGTGCACCGTCAGCGCCAGACCGAGCGCCGTTGCACCAGCAGCCGGTAAAGGGTGCTTTGGATCGTCTCGCGGACGCGGTCGGTGATGTCGAAGACCGCCACGGCGTCGTCGGCGGCGTCCGGGCTCAGGGCCTCGGTGTGGATCGCCGCGCCGAACTCGATGTACCACTTGCTCGGCAGCGGGACGAGCCCGAGCGGGCCGAGCCACGGGAAGGTCGGGGTCAGCGGGAAGTAGGGCAGGTTGAGCAGACGGGCCAGCGCCTTCGCGTTGCCGAGGACGGGGTGGATCTCCTCGGAGCCGACGATCGACACCGGGATGATCGGCACGCCGGCCTTGATCGCCGCGTGCACGAACCCGCCGCGGCCGAAGCGCTGCAGCTTGTACCGCTCGCGGAACGGCTTGCCGATGCCCTTGAAGCCCTCGGGCCAGACACCGACGAGCTCGCCGTCGGCGAGCAACCGCTCGGCGTCGGCGCTGCAGGCGCGGGCCGTGCCGGCCTTGCGGGCCAGCGAGCCGAGCCCGGGCGTGCTGAAGACGAGGTCGGCACCGAGCAGGCGCAGGAAGCGACCGGCCGGGTGCTCGGTATGCACCGCGACGGCGGTCATCGCGGCATCGACGGCCCAGATACCGCCCGCGTGGTTGGCGACGAGGAGCGCGCCGCCGACATCCGGGATGTGCTCGATGCCGTTGACCTCGACGCGGAACCACTGGTCGTAGAGGGGCTTCAGCACCGGCAGCACGGCGTTCGCGGCCAGGTCGCGGTCGAAGCCGAACTCGTCGACCTCGTAGTCACCGTCGAGCCGGCGGCGCACGAAGGCCAGCGCCTCGGCCCACCGCTCGTCCCGGCTCGGCCGCCGGATCGTCGCCGGCGCCGGTGCCGGCGCGGCGGAGCTCGTCGGGTCGCCGGCCGGCAGCGCGAGGATGGCGGCCTCCGGGCGACCCGGTCCCGGGACCGGACGGCCGCGGCGCCGCGGCCGGGCGAGCGGCGCCGCGTCGGCGCCGTGCAGCGGGATCACGACGGCATCGCCGGAGGGCGGGGTCGGGTCGAGCGTCTCGGGGCCGGTGGGGAGCTTCGCGTCCTTCATCTGCCTCCCCGTCCCCTCGGGCCGCGACCGGTCAGGCACCGTGGATCGCGATTCCGCGCTCGCGCCGCGCCTGCAGCAGTTCCGACCCTACGCCGAGGCCGGCCCGCAGCAGGCCGGTCAGGCGTCGCTGGCCGGCGAGGAAGGAGTCGAGCGCGGCGGCGGTCGAGTAGCGCGGGGTGTAGCCGAACTGCTGCCGCAGCGCGCTGGTGTCGACGGCTCGGCCGTAGGCCAGGTAGCGCGCCTCCTCGGCCGTGACCTCGGCGACGCCGCTGTTGCGCACGAGGGAGCCGGCCAGCCCGATCAGCGGGCCCGGCACGGGCACGCGCAGCTTCCCGGCGCGGCGGGTGATCTGCGAGAGCGGCATCACCCCGTAGCCGGCCACGTTGAACACGCCCGGGCGAGCGCTCACGGTCGCGAGCCGCAACGTCTCGACGGCATCGACCTCGTGCAGGAACTGCAGGCGCGGGTCGAAGCCGACAACGCTGGGCACGACCGGCATGCGCAGGTAGCGGGTGAGGGCGGTGTCGACAGTCGGGCCGATGAGGTTGGTCAGGCGCAGCACGCTGACATCGATGTCAGGGCGGCGCCGGGCGAACCCGCGCACGAAGCCCTCGACCTCGACGGCGTCCTTGGCGTAGCCGACCTGTCCGCCGTCGACCGGATGCATCTCCTCGGTGAACACCGCCGGGTCGGACGGTCCGCAGCCGTACACCGCGGTCGTCGACTTCAGCACGACGCGCTGCACCGTCTCGGACTTCTGGCACGCAGCGAGGAGTTGCATCGTCCCGATGACGTTCATCTCCTGCATCGGCAGGCGCCCGCCCATCGCGCGGGGCGAGGCCATCAGCGCAGCGTGCACGACGGTCGTCACCCGGGCCTGCGTGACCACCTTGGCGATCAGCGGATTGCGGATGTCGGCGCGCACGAATTCGGTGCGACCGAGATGCGGCAGATCAGCCGTGCGCGGCGGCGTGGAGTCGATGCCGATGACCCGCTCGACCGCAGGGTCGGCCGCCAGCTGGGCCGCCAACCGGCCACCCAGGAACCGGCTCACGCCGGTGATCAGAACGACGCCGACCATGGTGGGAGTGTGCCGCACGCCGCCCGGGAGCCGGGCGGCGGCGGGACGAATCGCTGAGCGGGTCGCTTACTTCTTGTTGCGACGCTGGACGCGCGTCTTCTTCAGCAGCTTGCGGTGCTTCTTCTTCGCCATCCGCTTGCGCCGCTTCTTGATGACAGAACCCATGCTCAGAACCTCGTCGATCGCCCGCGAGATCCGGGCGTAGTGGAGTCGGAGTCCGACGTCTGCGCCGGACCGGCCAAGCTTACCCGTAGCGGGTGGCCGCCTGTCGGGCGATGACCACGAACGCGATGAGCGCTCGCGCGAAGAGCCCGCCCGGCAGACAAGAACTAACCCGCCTCTATGAAGGCGTCGCGGAGGTAGTCGTGGACCGCCTGCTCGGGCACGCGGAACGAGCGGCCGACGCGCACGGCGGGCAGCTCGGCGGCGTGCACCATGCGATACACGGTCATCTTGGAGACCCTCATGACCGCCGCGACTTCGGCGACGGTCAAGAACTTCACATCGGAGAGGGCAGGTTCGACCGGGCGGATCCCGGCCGGCTCCTTCTCTCCGTCAGAACGTTTGGCGGACATGCGTCACCGACACCTTCGGCACGTGTCGGTGCGTCGGCTTCCCCACCGACGAACGGGACACGCACGTGCTGAGTTGAGACTAGCGGTACTCGTGGGGCCTATGCGATAGCTGAGCGGTACCGAAATCAGCGAAACCGCGCTTCATTCCGCGGTTTTCGGCCGAAGGCGGGTCATTCGGCGGCTCCGAGCTCGGCCGAGCGGCGCGCGGCGGCCTCGATCGCGGCCAGGAGGGCGGCCCGGACGCCGTGCACCTCGAGCTCGCGGATCGCCATGATGGTGGTGCCGCCGGGGCTGGTGACGGCCTCGCGCAGCTGGACGGGGTGCTCGCCGGAGTCGCGCAGCATGACGGCCGAGCCGATGGCGGTCTGCACGATCAGCTCGGCGGCGAGGGTCCGGGGCAGGCCGAGGAGGATGCCGGCGTCGATCATCGCCTCGACCAGGAAGAAGAAGTAGGCCGGACCCGAGCCGGACAACGCGGTGACAGCGTCGAGCTGCGATTCGGGCACCCGGGCCACCTTGCCGACCGCGCCGAGCAGGGACTCGGCGAGTTCGAGGTGGGCGTCGTCGGCGTGCGCCCCGGCCGCGACCGCGGTCATCGCCTCGTCGACCAGCGCCGGGGTGTTCGGCATGCACCGCACCACCGCGACGCCGGCGGGCAGCCGGGCCTCGATGTGCGCCGTGGTGATGCCGGCCGCGACCGAGACGACGAGGTGATCGCCCCCGATCACCGGCGCCACCTGCGCGAGGAGGGCGTCGATGTCCTGCGGCTTCACGGCGACGATCAGGGTCGACGCCGCCGCGACCGCGTCGGCCAGTTCGAGGCAGCGGACCCCGAAGCGCCCGGCGAGGTACTTCGCCCGCTCCGGGTACTTCTCGCTGACGACGATGTCCTCGGCGCTGCGCTCGCCGCGCAACAGCCCGGACAGCAGCGCCTCGCCGATCTTTCCGCCGCCGAGGATCGCGATCGTCGTCATGCTCAGCCTTTCGTCGCGAGGGCGCGGGCGAAGAACGTCAGGTTCGCCGGGCGTTCGGCCAGCCGGCGCATCAGGTAGCCGTACCACTGGGCGCCGTAGGGCAGGTAGATCCGGACCTGGTGACCGGCTGCGGCCAGGCGGCGCTGCTCGTCGGGGCGGATGCCGTAGAGCATCTGCATCTCGAAGTCGGTCTTGCCGTAGTGCTGCGCGCGGTCCTCGAGGATCTCGACCAGTCGCGGGTCGTGGGTGGCGAACATCGGGTAGCCGTCACCGGCCAGCAACGCGTTGGCGCAGCGGACGTAGGACCTGTCGACGTCGATGCGCTTGGTGAACGCGACCGACTCGGGTTCGTTGTAGGCGCCCTTGCACAGCCGCACCCGACTGCCGGCGTGAGCGAGGTCGCGGCAGTCGGTCTCGGTCCGGCGCAGGTAGGCCTGCAGCACGGCGCCGGTCTCGGGGAAGTCGACCCGCAGCTGGCGCAGGATCTCCAAGGTCGAGTCGGTGGTGGTGTGGTCCTCCATGTCGAGGGTGACCGTCGCGTTCACCGCGCGGGCCGCGGCGCAGATGGCCCGCGCGTGCTCGAGCGCGATCTTCTCGCCGTCGGCCCCGAGGGCCTGACCCACGGCGCTGAGCTTCACGCTGACCTCGGTCTTGGAGTTCAGCATTCCGAGCCGGCCGGTCAGCCCGGCGGTGTCGAGCGCGGTGAGCAGCTCGAAGTAGGCGGCGGCGACGGAGTCGGCCTGCGCACGATCGGTGGTGTCCTCGCCGAGGTGGTCGAGGGTGACGGTGAGGCCGTCGGCCAGCAGGCTCCGCGTGGCCTCGACCGCCGCCGCGGTGTCGGCGCCACCGACGAAGCGGCGCACGACCGAGCGCGAGACCGGGGCGTGGGTGACGACACTCTCGATGCGCCCGTTGCGGGCGGCCGCCAGGATTGCTTCGCGCAGCATGACCACAGGCTAGTGCGGGCCGCGGAGGGCTTACGCGCGGTCGCCCGGGTGCGGCGCGACCTGCGGGGCGACGAGGTGCAGCCGGCAGTAGGCGAGGGCCTCGGCGAGGTCGGCCTCGCGCTCGGCGCGGTCGAGCGCGCGGCGGGTGTTGATCTCGACGATCACGTGCCCGTCGAACCGGCGGGCGGCCAGCCGCTCGAGCACCTCGGCGCAGGGCTGCGTGCCGCGTCCGGGCACGAGGTGCTCGTCCTTCGGCAGCCCGGTGCCGTCGGCGATGTGCAGGTGGGTCAGCCGATCGCCCATCGTCTCGAGCATGTCGAGCGCGTCGGACTTCGAGACGGCCGAGTGGGATAGGTCGAGGGTGAAGTCCCGGTACGGCTCGTCGGCGGCGACGTCCCAGCTCGGCTGGTAGGCCGACACCTCGCGCCCGCGCACCCGCAGCGGGAACATGTTCTCGACGGCGAAGCGGACGTCGGTCTCGCCGGCCATGCGCTGGATGCCCTTGCGGAAGTGGCGCGCGTAGTCGCGCTGCCAGCGGAACGGCGGGTGCACGACGACCGTCTGCGCCCCCAGCAGCTCGGCGGCGAACTGGGCCTTCTGCAGCCGCACCCACGGATCGGTCGACCAGACCCGCTGGGTGACGATGAGGCACGGGGAATGCACGGCCAGGATCGGCACCTGGTAGTGCTGCGAGAGGCGTTGCAGCGCGTAGGGGTCCTGGCTGACCGGATCGGTCCAGACCATGACCTCGACGCCGTCGTAGCCCACCTTGGCCGCGAGCTCGAACGCCACCGCCGTCGACTCGGGGTAGACCGAGGCCGTCGACAGCCCGACCTTGGCTCCACTGGGCTGCAGTGCCGGGGATCCGTCGGGCCTCATGGCCGGGAGATTAGCCCGTGGACGCTGATCAGCCGGCATCGAGCCAGTCGAGGCGGCGCAGGATCACACCCTCGCGCAGCGCCCAGGGGCACAGCTCGAGTTCGGTGACCTCGAGCGCGTCCATCGCGGCGGCGGCGACGACGGCGCCGGCGAGGGTCTGGTGGGCCCGGCCGACGCTCACGCCGTCGAGCTCGGCCAGGTCGGCCGACGCCATGCGCGAGATGAACGAGGTGACCTGGGTGAGGCCGGTGCGCGAGAGCACGCGGCGGGTGCGCGGGCCGGCCGAGCTCGGTGCGGCGCCGGCCAGCCGGGCCAGCGTGCGGAACGTCTTGCTGGTGGCGACGACGCGATCGGGCGGGCCCGGTTCGAGCAGCTCCTTCACCGGTACGGCGAGCATCCCGGTGACGTACTCACGCAGCGCCGCGACCTGCGACTTCGACGGCGGGTCGTCGGTGAACCAGTCGCGGGTCAGCCGACCGGCACCGAGCGGCAGCGAGTGCGCGAGGCGCGGGTCCTCGTCGGCGCCCGCGGCGAGCTCGAGGGAGCCGCCGCCGATGTCCAGGCAGATCAGGTTGCCCGCGCTCCAGCCGAGCCAGCGGCGCACGGCGAGGAACGTCAGCCGCGACTCGTCCTCACCCGACAGGACGCTGAGCGGGACCTCGGCCTCCTTGGCGACCCGCTTCAGCACCCGGGCGCTGTTACCGGCATCGCGCACGGCCGAGGTCGCGAAGCCCATCAGCTCGTCGCAGCCGAGCTGTTCGGCCTCCTGCTTGGCCGAGATCGCGGCCTCGACGAGGGCATCGGCGCCCGCCTTGCTCAGATCACCGTCGCGATCGATGTGCTCGGCCAGGCGCAGCTCGGACTTGTGCGACAGCTGCGGCGTCGGCTCGGCACCACGGTGCGCGTCGACCACCAGCAGGTGCACGGTGTTCGACCCCACGTCCAGAACCCCGAGCCTCATGGGGGGAAGGGTATTCGTCTCGTACCCTCGACACGTGCCGCAGCGCGAGGTTTCCCTGGACTTTCCCCGGGAGTGGATCGAGTTCAACGATCCCGCCGACGAATCCCACCTGATCCGCGCTGACCTCACCTGGTTGTGCTCGCGCTGGACCTGCATCTTCGGCAAGGGCTGTCACGGCACCATCGAGGGGCAGGCGTCGACCGGTTGCTGCAACCACGGCGCGTACCTGTCCGACTCCGACGACGAGAGGCGGACGAAGCGCTTCGCCGCCGAACTCACTCGCGACGACTGGCAGCTCTACGACGAGGGCCACCGCCCCGGCAAGGACGGCCGGACCAGGCTGCACATCATGGAGAAGGTGCCCGACGACGACGAGAAGCGGCGCAAGACCCGCACCGTCGACGGCGCCTGCATCTTCGCCAACCGCGAAGGGCACCCCGGCGGCATCGGTTGCGCGCTGCACGGGCTCGCGCTGCGCAAGGGACTCAACCCGCTCGAGACCAAGCCCGAGGTCTGCTGGCAGCTGCCGGTACGCCGCGAGCAGGAGTGGATCGACCGCCCCGACGGCACCCGCATCCTGCGCTCGACCCTCGCCGAGTTCGATCGCCGCGGCTGGGGCGAGGGCGGCCACGACCTCGACTGGTACTGCACGTCGTCACCGGAGGCCCACGTCGGCGGCGAGCCGATGTACCTCTCCTACGGACCCGAGCTCGCCGCCCTCATCGGCGACAAGGCCTACGACGAGCTGAGCTCGATCTGCGCCAAGCGCCTGAAGCTGGGATTGGTCGCGGTGCACCCGGCCACCGCCAAGGCGCAAGCGAAACGCTGAAGTCCGCCGCCCCTGCCCGTTGAGTGGCGAGTAGATCGTTGGGTGGCGCGTAGGTTGTCGCCACTCAACGCAGAAGTCGCCACTCACCGGGCAGGGGCGGCGGCTCAGTGGAGGGCGCGGGTCAGCTCTCGAACTTGTAGCCGAGGCCCCGCACGGTGACCAGGTACTTGGGGTTGGCCGGATCGGGCTCGATCTTGGCGCGCAGGCGCTTGACGTGGACGTCGAGGGTCTTGGTGTCACCGACGTAGTCGGCCCCCCAGACGCGGTCGATCAGCTGGCCGCGGGTGAGCACCCGGCCGGCGTTGCGCAGCAGCAGCTCGAGCAGGTCGAACTCCTTCAGCGGCAGGGCCACCTGCTGGCCGTCGACGCTGACGACGTGCCGCTCGACGTCCATGCGCACCGGGCCGGCCTCGACCACGTTGAGCATGAGCTCCTCGGGCTCGGCGCCGCGGCGCAGCACGGCCCGGATGCGGGCGACGAGCTCGCGGGAGGAGAACGGCTTGGTCACGTAGTCGTCGGCGCCGAGCTCGAGGCCGACGACCTTGTCGACCTCGGAGTCGCGGGCGGTGACCATGATGATCGGCACGTGCGAGCGGCTGCGCAGCTCGCGACACACCTCGGTGCCGGAGAGGCCGGGCAGCATCAGGTCGAGCAGTACGAGGTCGGCGCCGCTGCGCTCGAAGGCGGTGAGTGCCTCCACGCCGGTCGCGGCGACCTCGACCTCGTATCCCTCCCGTCGCAGCATGTAGGACAGCGCGTCGGAGAAGGACTCCTCGTCCTCGACGACCAGGACTCGCGTCATGCGACGCCTCCATCGGTGAACGTGTTCGACTCGCTCGAGTGGACGAGAAGTCCGGCGGCATCGGTGCCGGCGTCGTCGATCCGAGGGGACGATGACCCACCCGAGTGAACGCGCGGTAACCGGATGGTGAATGTCGACCCGGAGCCGCTGACACTCCAGACCGACACCGTGCCGAGGTGATTGGTGACGATGTTCTTGACGATCGCGAGGCCGAGGCCGGTACCGCCCGTGGCCCGCGACCGGGCCGGGTCGACGCGGTAGAAGCGCTCGAAGATCCGGTCGCGGTCGGCGTCGGCGATGCCGATGCCCTGGTCGGTGACCGCGATGTCGACGGTGGGCCGCGCGTCGTCGTCGGTCGAGGCCCGCACGGTGAGCGCCACCCGCGTGTTGCTGCCGCTGTAGGCGATCGCGTTGTCGACCAGGTTGGCCACCGCGGTGGCGAGCTGCGCCTTGTTGCCGCGCACCCGCACGTCGTCGGCGCACGACGCGGTGACGGTGATCGAGGCCTGCTCCGCGGCCAGCCGGGTGCGTTCGATCGCCTCGGCGACGAGATCGTGCACGGCCACCTCGGTCGCGCCCGGCATCGGATCGGCGCCCTGCACGCGGGACAGCTCCATAAGCTCCCCGACGAGCTTGGCCAGGCGGGCGCCCTCGTGCTGGATGCGGCCGGCGAACCGGTTGACCGCCTCGGGGTCGTCGGCGGCGTCCTGGATCGCCTCGGCCAGCAGCGTCAACGCGCCGACCGGCGTCTTCAGCTCGTGTGAGACGTTCGCCACGAAGTCGCGCCGGACGGCTTCCAGGCGGCGCTGCTCGCTGACGTCGGCGAGCAGCAGGCACACCGCGGCGACCCGGCCGTCGTGACCGGGCAGCGGCACGCAGTTGACCGCGAGCGCGATAGGTTCGCGGCCGAGCCGGCTCATCGGCAGGTCGACCGCGGCCTGCAGGTGCTCACCGGACTCGAGGGCGTTGCGGGCGAGGCTGACCAGGCCCGGGAAGGCCAGCGAGCTGACGTCGAGGATGCCCATCGCCCGCGCGGCCGGATTCACCAGGACCGCGCGTTCCTCGCGGTCGAGCACGACCACCCCGTGGTCGAGGGCCTCGACCACGAGCGAGGCGAGCGGCTGCGATTCGCGGCGGCGGGTCGGCGTCTCGGCCGCCGCCGGCTCGCCCGCCGCGCCGACGGGACGACCCGCGCCGGCGCGGGAGAACGCGAATCCGAGCGCCCCACCGACAGCGAGCGCGATGATCGCGACGACGATCCCTGACCAGGGCACGTCATGATGGTAGTGCCGGACACGGACTGGACCGGCACGACAGAAGGGGGCGACGGTGCGGTCATCCGCTGTTCACCTGGACGACCGGCGACGTTCACGCCGTGAGCACAGTGCCGTTGCCCGCCCATCGGAGGGTCGAATTCATGCGTGACGTTTTCCATGACGAGCTGGACGAGATCGGAGCCGGCGTCGCCGAGATGATCCGACTCGTCGCCGTGGCGATGGAGCGGGGAACCGGCGCGCTGCTCGATGCCGATCTCGCGACCGCCGAGGCCGTGATCGAGGCCGATGTGAAGGTCGACGCCCTGCGCGTCGATCTCGAGGACCGCGCGTTCCAGATGATTGCCCGCCAGCAGCCGGTGGCCACCGACCTGCGGGTCCTCATCACCACGCTGCACCTCGTCGCCGACCTCGAGCGCATGGGCGATCTGGCCCTGCACGTCGCCAAGATCGCCCGGCTGCGCTTCCCCGAGACCGCGGTGCCCGACGAGGCCCGCGACGTCATCGCCCAGATGGGTGAGGTCGCGCTGTCGCTGGTACGCAAGGTCGCCGACGTCGTCGAGGGCCGCGACATCTCGCTCGCCCAGGCCATCGAGGCCGAGGACGACTCGATGGACGCCCTGCGCCGCAAGCTGTTCACCCTCGTGCTGTCACCGCGGTGGTCGCACGGCACCGAGGCCGCGATCGACATGACCCTGCTCGGCCGCTACTACGAGCGCTACGCCGACCACGCGGTCGCCGTCGCCCGCCGCACGATCTTCATCGTGACGGGCGAGCGTCCGGTGCCGAACGCCGCGCCGCCCCGCTAGCTACTTCTTGCCCTGGTTGGCCACGGCGGTGATCGCCTCGGCCGCCGCCTCGGGGTCGAGGTAGGTGCCCGGCCCGGTCGGCCGCAGCGTCGCGTCGTCCAGGTCGTAGTGCAGCGGGATACCCGTCGGGATGTTCAGCCCGACCACGGCGTCGTCCGACAATCCGTCAAGGTGCTTGACCAACGCGCGCAGCGAGTTGCCGTGCGCCGTGACGAGCACGACCCCGTTGCGGCGCAGGTCCGGCACGATCGCGTCGTACCAGTACGGCAGCATCCGGCCGACGACGTCCTTCAGGCACTCGGTGCGGGGCAGCGTCTCGAGCAGGTCGCCGTAGCGCGGATCGTGCGCCTGGCTGAACTCGTCGGAGTCATCGAGCACCGGCGGCGGGGTGTCGTACGAGCGGCGCCAGAGCATGAACTGCTCGTCGCCGTACTTGTCGCGGACCGCCGCCTTGTCCTTGCCCTGCAGCGCGCCGTAGTGGCGCTCGTTGAGGCGCCACGAGCGGCGCACCGGGATCCAGTGCCGGTCGGCCGCGTCGAGCGCCAGGTTGGCGGTGCGGATCGCACGGCGCAGCAGCGAGGTGTGCAGCACGTCGGGCAGCAGCCCGGCCTCGGCCAGCAGCTCGCCGCCGCGCGTGCCCTCGGCCTCGCCCTTGGCGGTCAGGTCGACGTCGACCCAGCCGGTGAAGAGGTTCTTCTGGTTCCAGTCGCTCTCGCCGTGACGGAGCAGCACAAGGGTCGCCATGGGGCCATCCTGCCGGATCAGGCGAAGAACGGAATCAGCACCTCGGCCGAACCGGCCGGGTCCTCCTCGACCACGAAGTGCCCGCAGTCGAGGCTCGCGCCGCGGACGTCGGTGGCGTACTCGCGCCAGACGTCGAGCACCTCGTACTTCTGCCCGACGAAGCCACGCTCGCCCCACACGACCAGCAGCGGGCAGCGGACCAGGTTGCCGGCCGCGGCGTCGGCGTCGTCGTGCACGAGGTCGATCGACGCGCCGGCCCGGTAGTCCTCGCAGCTCGCGGCGATCGCCGCCGGATCGGAGAAGCAGCGCACGTACTCGTAGACCGCCTCGGCGGCGAAGCTGTCGGGGACGGCCGACCAGCGCTTCAGCTTCTCGCGCAGGAACCACTCCGGGTCGCCGCCGATAAGCCGTTCCGGCAGCGGGGCGGCCTGGGCCAGGAAGAACCAGTGGTAGTAGATCGTCGCGAAGTCACGGTCGACGTTCGCGAACAGGTGCCGGGTCGGGACGATGTCGAGCACCGCGGCGCGGGTCACGCGGTCGGGGTGGTCGAGGGCGAGCCGGTGCAGCACCCGGGCGCCGCGGTCGTGCCCGGCCGCGGCGAAGGTGTCGAAGCCCAGTTCGGTCATCAGCCCGGCGACGTCGTGGGCCATCGCCCGCTTGCCGTACTCGGCGTGGTCGGGTCCGGCCGCCGGCTTGCCCGAATCGCCGTAGCCCCGCAGGTCGGGCACGACGACGGTGTGGTCGCGGGCGAGCCGCGGCGCGAGTTCGTGCCACATCGCGTGCGTCTGCGGGTAGCCGTGCAGCAGCAGGAGCGGTGCCCCCGCACCGCCGATGCGGGCGTGCACGCGCACCCCGTCGACCTCGACGTCGCGCGTCTCGAACCCGTCGAACATCAGTCGGCCGGACGCTGCGCGAAGTCAGCGAACGCGGCGAGATTGGCCAGGGGCTGGTCGTTCTTGACCCGCCACGCCCACTCGCGCCGGATCGACGAGCCGAAGCCCATCTCCAGCAGCACGTTGAACGACCCGTCGGCGTACTCGAGCACGCTGCCGAGGATGCGGTCGAGCTCGTCGGCATCGACGGAGGCGAGCGGCACCCGCCCGGTCAGGTACACGTCGCCGGCGGAGTCGATCGCCCACGACACCGCGTACATGCGGGTGTTGCGCTGCAGCAGCCACGCGTAGACCTGCTCACGGTTCTCGTCGGGCGCGCGCATGACGAACGCCTCGACGGCGAGCGCGTGCGCACCGACGGTGAGGATGCAGGCGGTCCTGAGCCGCTTCTCCCCCGGCAGCGCGACGGCGAAGGTGAGGTCGTCGAGCCGCTGCCACTCGAGGTCCTGCTCCTTCAGCGCCGCCTCGATGGTGTCGGTGACCGTCATGCGCTCTCCTGTGTGCCGAAGTCGTCGATGGCCTCGCGGTACGCGCCGAGCAGGCCGTCGGCCGTCCGGTCCCAGGAGAACCGTTCGGCGTGCGCCCGCGCCCCGCCGGCGAGCCGCGCGAGATAGGCCGGGGTGCGCAGCAGGTCGGCCAGCACCTTCGCCCACAGCTGGGGATCGTGCCCGTCGACCAGCACGCCGGAAACGTCGTCGGCGACGGCCGTTGTCAGCCCGCCCACCGCGGCGGCCACGACCGGGGTGCCGCAGGCCTGCGATTCCAGCGCCACGAGTCCGAACGATTCGTTGTAGCTGGGGACGACGGTGATGTCGGCCGCCCGGTAGTAGTCGGCGACGATCTCGCGCGCGGCGGGTGGGCGGAACTGGACGACGTCGCGCAGGTCCAGCTCGTCGCGCAGCGACTCGAGTAGCTGCGGGTGCACCAGCCCCGATCCGCTCGGGGCGCCCAGCACGACGACCTGGAGGCGGTCGACGAGCGCGGGGTCCTGGCGCAGCAGGGCAGCCGCCCGCAGCAACACGTCGGGGGCCTTGAGCGGCTGGATCCGGCCGACGAACAGCAGGGTCAGCGCGTCCTCGCGCAGGCCGAGCCGGCGCCGTGCCGCAGTCGCCTCGCCCGGCACGAACATCTCCAGGTCGACGCCCGGGGCCACCGTGCGCACGGACGACGGCGCGGCGTCGTAGAGGCGGATCAGCTCGTCGGCCTCGTCGGCGGTGGGCGCGATGAGCCGGTCGGCCTCGGCGACCACCTGCTCCTCACCGATCACGCGGGCGCGCGGCTCGGGGTCGTCGCCCTCGGCCAGCAGCAGGTTCTTCACCTTGGCCAGCGTGTGGGCCGAGTGGACGAGCGGGACGCCCCAGCGCTCGCGGGCGAGCCAGCCGACCTGGCCGGAGAGCCAGTAGTGCGAGTGGATGACGTCGTACCAGCCGGGCTCGTGATGCACCTCGGCCCGCATCACGCCGGCGGTGAACGCGCAGAGTTGGGCCGGGAGGTCGCCCTTGGCCAGCCCCTCGAACGGCCCGGCGGTGACGTGCCGCACGTGCACGCCCGGGCAGAGGTCGACGATCGGCGGCTGCTCGCTCGAGGTGGCCCGGGTGAAGATCTCGACCTCGACGCCGCGCTCGGCCAGCCGCCGGGCGGTCTCGACGATGTAGACGTTCATGCCGCCCGCGTCGCCGCCGCCCGGGGCATCGAGCGGCGACGTGTGCACGCTGAGCATCGCGACCCGGTGCAGGGTGCGGTCAGGACCAGCGCTCAGCGTCACCGTCGTCCTTCCGCCGAAGTTGCGGGCCGGATGCGCCCAGGGCGCAACGCGCGCAGGCCCCCGGTTCATCCCGTCCCCTACCCAGGATCATGCCGGAACGGCGGGGGCGCAGAATCGAGGGCATGGCGAACGGAACCGCAGTCGTGACCGGGGCGAGCAGTGGCATCGGGGCGGCGACGGCCCGGCGGCTCGCCGCCGAGGGATATGACGTCGTGGCCGCGGCCCGCCGCCGGGACCGGTTGGACGAACTGGCCGCCTCGGCCCCCAACATCACCGCGGTGACGCTGGACGTGACCGATCCGGAGTCGGTGGCCGCACTCGCCGCCTCGCTCGACGACGTCGCGGTGTTGGTGAACAACGCCGGCGGCGCGATCGGGGTCGAGCCGATCGAGCGGGCCGACCCGGCCGACTGGCAGGCGATGTTCGACACGAACGTGCTCGGCGTGCTGCGGGTGACGCAGGCGCTGCTGCCGGCGCTGGAGAACGGCGCCGGTGGTCACGTGGTCGTCACCGGGTCGATCGCCGGGCACCTCGTCTACGAGGGCGGGGCGGGCTACACGGCGGCGAAGCACGGGGCCGCCGCGCTGGTCGAGACGTTGCGGCTCGAGCTCAACGGGCGCCCGGTCCGCGTCAGCGAGGTGGCACCCGGCATGGTGCACACCGAGGAGTTCTCGCTGGTCCGCCTGCGGGGCGACCGGGCCGCCGCCGCCAAGGTCTACGCCGGCGTCGAGCACCCGCTCACCGCCGACGACATCGCCGACACGATCGCGTTCGTGGTCACCCGTCCGGCCCACGTCAACATCGACCTGCTGGTCGTGAAGCCGCTGGCCCAGGCGGCGCCGCACAAGGTCGCGCGCGGCTAACGCCCGGCCGGCTCGGTGTTGCGGCGGGCCAGGGCGAGCGAGGCCGCGAGCAGCGTGAGCGCGGTGCCGCCCATCGCCAGCCACAGGCCGGCCCCGATCGACACGTCGGTGGGGGTCAGGTTGTGCAGCGCGGCCTGGTCGACCGGGATCGACGCCGCGGCGAGCACGCTGAAGATGAACTCCAGGGCACCCACGACGAGGGCGAGGACGGCGGCGGCCGTACCGCGCCGGGCGAGCACGAAACCCCCGGCGACGAGGGCGAGGATCGCGCTGAAGACGTAGGCCCAGCCGAGCCCCATGCCGACCCCGGTCGGGCTGAGGGACAGCGACGGGATGTGGGCCCACGGGATCACCGCGCCGAAGCCGGTGAGCAGCCCGGCGACGATCAGCGGACCGCCGGTGGCGGGGTCGGGCACGTCGGCCCGGCTGCCGGTGGGGAGCCGCTCGCCGTACCCCAGGACCTCCTGCTCCCAGGGTTCGACGGGCCCGAACGCGCGCGACATGCGCGCAGTATCCGTCGAGGGTCGATCACAGTTCAACGGCGATTCGGCGCCGCCGGCTCAGAGCTCGACGCCGACCAGGTGCGCCTCGGGGCGCAGCCGCACGCCGAAGCGGGCCTCGACGCCGTCGCGGATGACCCGGGCGAGTTCGAGCAGTTCGGTGGTCGTCGCGTCGCCCCGGTTGGTCAGGGCCAGGGTGTGCTTGGTCGACAGCGCGATGCTGCCGCGGCCGACGTCCAGGCCGAAACCCTTGCCGAAGCCGGCGTTCTCGATCAGCCACGCCGCCGAGAGCTTGATCCGGTCGTCGACCGCCCAGCTGGGGCAGCCGTCCGGCACGGCACCGGGGGCCACGAAGGGGTTGACGAAGAACGAGCCGACGCTCCAGGTGTCGTGGTCGGCGGCGTCGAGCACCATGCCCTTGCCGGCGCGCAGCAGCAGGACGGTGTCGCGCACCGCGGCCGAGGGCGCGGGATCGCCCGGCTCGACCCCGAGCCGGCGGGCGAGTTCGAGGTAATGGACCGGCGGCGCGTCGGGCGAGCGGAGCAGCCGGAAGGTGACGTCGAGGACGACGTAGCGGTCGGTGTGCTTGAAGGCGCTGGTGCGGAAGCCGAACCCGCACCGTTCCGGGCCCCAGGCCTCGACCTCGCCGGTCTGGCGGTCGAGCACGGTGAGGCCGCTGATGACGTCGGCGACCTCGCTGCCGTAGGCGCCGACGTTCTGCACCGGCGTGGCGCCGGTCAGCCCGGGGATGCCCGACATCGAGGCCAGGCCGGACCACTCCTCGGCGACGGACTGGGCGACGAGCGAATCCCACACCACCCCGGCCTCGGCGGTGACGAGCACGTGCTCGCCGGACTCGTCGGCGTCGGCGGTCAGCCCGGGGCTGCGGACGAGGACGACGAGACCGGGCCAGCCGTCGTCGGACACGACCAGGTTGCTGCCGCCGCCCACGATGAGCACCGGGTCGCCGGCGGCGTCGGCGTCGCGGACCAGCTCGACCAGTTCGGCGGTGCCGACCGCCGTCGCCACCCGCGCCGCCGGGCCACCGAGGCGCAGCGTGGTCAGGTCGGCGAGCAGTTCGGGCACAGCGCGACGCTACCGTGAGCGCCGTGGAGCGCCCGTCTACCCCGCGTCGGGCCAACCCCCGTCTCGCCGCCGGCCGGGCCCGGGCGCTCGGCCTGCCCACCCGCGGCATCACGAACCCGAACCGGCTGCGTCGGATGGACAACTGGATCACCGCCACCCTGGGTCCGGCGCTGCGTGCCGCCGCCGATCCGCTCGTCGTCGATCTCGGCTACGGCGCCACCCCGATCACCGCGATCGAGCTCGCCGGCCGGCTGCGACGCGTGCGTCCCGACGTCCGGGTGCTCGGGTTGGAGATCGACCCGGCCCGGGTCGCCGCGGCGCTGCCGGCGGCCGATCCGCCCGGGCTGACGTTCGCCCGCGGCGGCTTCGAGCTGGCCGGGCAGCGGCCGGCGCTCGTGCGGGCGGCCAACGTGCTGCGCCAGTACGACGAGGTCGCCGCGCTCGCCGCCTGGGCCACGATGCGCGCCGGCCTCGCGCCGGGCGGGCTGATCGTCGAGGGCACCTGCGACGAGCTGGGCCGGCGCGGCTGGTGGGTGCTGCTCGACGCCGACGGACCCCGCACCCTCACCGTCGCCTGCCGGGTCGACACCCTCGAGCGGCCGGGAGATCTGGCCGAGCGGCTGCCCAAGGCGCTGATCCACCGCAACGTCGCGGGCGAGCCGATCCACGCCCTGCTGACCGCGTTCGACGCGGCGTGGGATGCCGCCGCGCCCGAGTCGGCCTTCGGCCCGCGCCGGCGGTGGATGGCGGCCTGCGCCGGGCTCGCCCGGGCGGGCTGGCCGGTCGACTCGTCCCGCGCCCGGTTCGGCGAGCTGACGTTGCCCTGGTCGGCCGTCGACCCCGTCACCGCTTCCCCGCCGGTCGACCCTTGATCGAGGCTCGAGAGACCGGGTCGACCAGATGGGCCGCGGCTCAGCCGGCGAGGCGCTGGCGCACCGATCCCAGCCCGAGCGTCGCCTCGTCCGGCAGGTAGGTGTGCAGGTGGGCGTCGACGTCGGGCACCATCCGGGTGCGACCGACCTCGATCATGAGCCGCTGGGCGGCCGGGATCGCGGTCGCCGGGTAGGCGATGAGTTCGGTGAATCCGGCCACCTGGGCCACCCCTGCGAGGTGCGTGAGCAGGTCGCCCCCGACGCCGCGTCGCTGCCACCCGTCCTCGACGAGCAGGCTCGCCTCGGCGCAGCGGAAGTTGTGCGCGGGGTCGCGCTGCAACGACGCCGTTGCCACGATCCGGTTGTCGTTCGTGGCGACGACGAAGGTGAGCGGATTGCGCAGCAGGTGGTCGACCGCGGCGACGGCCGGCGCGCGGCCGCCGGAGCGGTAGCGGTCGAGCAGCGAGCGGGCCGAGCAGCGGCGGTGCATCTGGGCCACCGCCGCGAGGTCGCGCACGGTGCTCGGGCGGACGACGACCGGCTGGTGGCCGACCCGCATCGTCCAGGGCTGGCGGGCCAGTTCGGTGAGCTCGTCGATGGCGGTGCGCCGCGGCTCGCCGGGGTCACCGACGGGCAGGGTGCGGACGCAGTTGGTCGTTCTCGCGGAAGATTCTGTCCCCATGACGCAACGTTCACACCATCGCATTTCGCTCGCGTGACGAATGGTCGACGTCCGCGCAACGGGTCGGCGCCCGAACCCCCTGGATCGGACATGACGGAGCCCGCGACGCATCACGTCGCGGGCTCCGGTACTGGGAGCAGTGCGCTACGGACGGTTGCCCGGGAACACCGGCGCCCGGAACAGGTCCTTCACCGACGCGTCGCGACTGGTGAGCGGCGCGAGCCGGTACAGGTGCTCGATCGTCGTCAGGATCGACGTCGTGTCGTGCTCGGTCTCATCGACCGAGAAGGGGTGCTTGAGCAGCGGCGAGATGGTCAGCTCGGGGATACGCGTGCCCGGGCCCCACTGGTCGGAGATGCCCCGCCGCCCCATCGGCGGCGCGACGTGGTCCCACTGGCCGCCGAACTCGTCGTAGGTCACGACGATCAGCGTGTGCTTGGCCTCGGGGCCGGACTGGATGGCCTTGATCAGGTCGACCAGGTGGCTGCTCCCGTTGCTCTCGCTGGCGTAACCCGGGTGCTCGTTCTCGGCCCCGATCGGCTTCACGAAGCTGACCGGCTTGAGGTTGCCACTCTTCGCCGCGGCGATGAACTCGGCCTCGTCGCGCAGGTGCGCGGCGCGAGCGGCGGTACCCGGCGCGTAGTTGGCGAAATAGTTGAACGGCTGGTGGTGGTACTGGAACAGCGCGTTCGGGCAGTTCGGGTACACGGCCCCGTTCGCGGTCTGCGGGTCGGTGCAGGTGCCCGGCGTCGAGCCGTTGGTCCAGCCCGGGGCACCGACGTCACCGTCGGCGTTCGACCAGCCACCGGAGTACCAGGCCCAGTCGACGCCCTTGGCCGAGAGCCGGTCACCGATGGTCGGCGCGGTCTGCGGCGGCAGCTGCTTCGCGACCGGGGTACCCGGCGCGTAGGGCTGGTACGTCGGCTGGATCGTGTTGACCGCGTAGTCGCCGCACACCGTGTTGGCCGGCGGGGCGGCGACGCCCAGCTTGATCGTGCACGAGCCGTCCGGGTCGGCCGCCTGGGTCAACGCGGCGTCCTTCGTCCCGGGCGAGGCCGGGTGCAGCGGCGTGCCCGACGGGAAGCCGTCCGGCCCGACGATGGAGTGCAGGTCGTTCGGACCGTAGTCGCGCACGGCGTTCGGGAACGTCGGCGTCGCCGCGGCGATCAGCCACTGGTGGTTGAGGAACGAACCGCCGAACGCGCCCTGGAAGAAGTTGTCGGCGATCGCGTAGTGCGGGGCGCCGGCCGAGTGCAGGTACGCATAGATCGGCAGCGACCGAGTGCTGTAGTGGCCCATCGTGAGGCCGGCCGCGTCGCTGCCGGTCGCGTAGCGGTCCTGCTTGCCGCCGTCGATCTGGTACTGCTCGTTGTAGTAGCGGTGCACGATGTCGCGGGTGCAGCCACCGGGGAGCCCGGAGCCCTTCAGCACGCCGACCGGCGCGAACACCTTCGGGTCGGGGCAGGTGGTGTCGGTCGGCTTGATGTAGTCGTCGATGGCGAACGGCGCGTTGGCGAAGTGCGAGTTGATCGTGATCCCGTTCGAGGTGCTGCCCGAGCACGTGGGCGACAGCGGCGGCGAGGCGAGGTTGACGTCGTTCTGCGGCAGGCACGGCAGCGCGTTTCCGTTGACGTCGACCTGGGTCCGCGGCGTCGCGTCGGCGAGGCCGTTCACCCGCTCCCAGCCCCCGAATAGGTTGTCGAAGCTGTGATTCTCCTCGTAGATCACCACGACGTGATCGATGCTCCCGTCGTCGCCCTTGGGCTTCGCCGACGCCGTGCCGGCCACGACCGACACGAGGAGCACGGGTACGGAGGCCAACGCGACGGCGGCGCGGCGGCGGGGCAGGAACTTCATCGATCCTCCAGGTTGCGTCGGACCCACCGAGTCTGGACGGGCGATACCGGCCTGGCGTCGGTCCTGAGGTGAACGCCGGCCGACGCGGCGGTGACCATCTCATACCCGTTGCCCAGCTTTGTCGAGGGTCGCGCCCAGCTCGACGGATCAGCCCGCGAGCGCGTAAGTCGACGCCCGACCGCCCGTCACGTGCTGCCAGGCGTGGCGGGCGATCGCGTTGCGCCACTCGATGTCGGCGTGGACGCTCACGAGTCCGGCGGCCCGAGCCTGCGCGACGAGCCGCTCGAGCAGGGCGGTGCCGATCCCGTGTCCCTGCTGGGCGTCGACCACACAGACGGCGACGTCGGCGGTGTCGGGCCGGGCCGCCGAACGGCCGTACTCGGCCCAGCCGGCGAGGAGGTCGCCGTCGATCGCGACGACGGCGTCCCAGCAGCGGGGCCAGCGTTGCTCGGTGCTGCGCAGGTAGCTCGCCGGCAGCACCGGCACCGGACTCCAGAACCGGAGGTGCAGCGTGCGGGCCGAGAGACGCGGGCCGGCCGCGGCGAGGCGGGCGAAGTCACCCCGCTCCCAGGGCCGGATCACCACCTGGGCTGACTTCATGGAGTGAAGTTAGATCCGAACCAGCTGACTGTCAATGACGAAGTCAGCTAGGGTGGACCGATGGACTGGCTGGACTTCGACTCCGAGCAGTGTTCGGTGCAGCGCACGCTGGCGGTCGTCGGCGAGAAGTGGACGATGCTGCTGATCCGCGATGCCGCGAACGGGGTGCGGCGCTTCGACGACTTCCGCCGCCATGTCGGGCTGTCCGAGGCGGTGCTCGCGGCCCGGCTGCGCGCGCTGGTCGAGCAGGGCCTGTTCGAGACCCGCGAGTACCAGGAGCCGGGCCAGCGCCGGCGCAACGAGTACCGCCTGACCGCCAAGGGGTGGGATCTCTTCCCCGTGCTCATCGCGCTCATGCAGTTCGGCGACAAGCACCTCGCCGAGCCGGGCGGCGAGCCCTGGCAGGTACAGCACAAGACGTGCGGGCACCCGGTCCAGGCCGAGGTCCGCTGCACGCACGACCACCGGAAGCTGACGCCGCGCGACACCCGCGCCGTGTTCGGCCGCGACGCCGTGGAGGCAACGAAGTGACCGAACGAACCCGCACCTTCAGCTGGGGCGACCCGCTCGACACGGCCGGCGGCGCCCAGGGGCGCAGTGGCCTGGAGTTCATGCGCGCGCTCATCGCCGGCGAGTTCCCGGCCGCCCCGATCACGCGGACGATGGGCTTCGAACTCGAGTCGGCCGACGAGGGCCGGGCGGTGTTCGTCCTGAATCCCGCCGAGTTCCACTACAACCCGATCGGGTCGGTGCACGGCGGCGTCTACGCGACGCTGCTCGACTCGGCCGCCGGCTGTGCCGTGCACACGATGCTGCCCGCCGGCGTCGGCTACACGAGCCTCGATCTGACCGTGAAGTTCCTCGGCGCGATCCGCGTCGACTCCGGCCCGGTGCGCTGCACCGGCACGGTCGCGCACCTCGGGCGGCGCACGGCCCTCGCCGAGGCCCGACTGGAGGACGGGTCGGGGCGGCTGCTCGGCTCGGCCACCAGCAGCTGTCTGATCCTGCGTCCGTGATCTTGGCCGCCCCTCAGGAGTGGCAGAGTTGTCCGGCGTGACCAGCGACGACGCAATCGAGGCCCGGGTCGATCAACTCCTGGCCGTCATGACGCCGGCCCAGAAGGCCGGGCAGCTCAGCCAGTACATGTGGGCCGACGCATTGACCGCCGCCGACGACGAGGCCGACGGCGGCCTCGGCGACACCATGACCCCGGCCCAGCAGCGGGCCCAGGTCGAGGCGGCGCTGGCCCGCGGTGAGGTCGGCTCGCTGCTGTTCGTCACCGATCCGGAGGAGACGAACCGCCTGCAGCGGCTCGCGCTCGACGGCAATCCGCACGGCGTGCCGCTGCTGTTCGGCTACGACGTCATCCACGGGCTGCGCACGATCTTCCCGGTGCCGATCGCGATGGCGGCGTCGTGGGACCCGGCGATCGTCGAGCGGGCACAGGCGGTCGCCGCGCGGGAAGCGCGCGCGGTCGGCATCCACTGGACCTTCGCGCCGATGGTCGACATCGCGCGCGACCCGAGGTGGGGCCGCATCGTCGAAGGCGCCGGTGAGGACGCCGTGCTGGGCGCGGCGATCGGCGCGGCCCAGGTGCGCGGCTTCCAGGGCGAGCGGTGGGACGACCCCGAGCGCGTCATCGCCGGCCCGAAGCACTTTGCCGGCTACGGCGCCGCCGTCGGCGGCCGCGACTACGACGAAGTCGAGCTCTCCGACCACCGGCTCTGGAACGTCTACCTGCCGCCGTTCCGCGCGGCGATCGAGGCCGGCGCCGGGAACGTCATGACCGCCTACATGGACCTCAACGGCATCCCGGCCACGGGCAACCGCTGGTTGTTCACCGAGGTGCTGCGCGAGACGTTCGGCTTCGACGGTTTCGTGGTGAGCGACTTCAATGCGGTGCGCAACCTGGTGACGCACGGCTTCGCTGCCGACCTCCGTGACGCCGGTGTGCGGGCGCTGTCGGCCGGCACGGACATGGAGATGGCGATGGCCGACCCCGCCTTCGCCACCCTGCCGGACTCGCTGGCGGCCGGCGACGTCGATCTCGACGTGCTCGACCGGGCGGCTCGGCGTGTGCTGCTCGCGAAGGCACGGGCCGGGCTGCTGGACGACCCGTTCGTCGACGTCGAGCGCTCGCGCGAGGTGCTGGCCGACCCGGCCCACCGCGAGGTCGCCCGCGAGGCGGCCGAGCGGGCCGCCGTGCTGCTGCGCAACGAGGGGAGCCTGCTGCCGCTCGACCCGGCCGCGCTGTCCCGCGTCGCGGTGCTGGGCCCGTTGGCCGAGTCACGGCGCGACCTGCTCGGGCCGTGGTGCTTCGACTACGACCTCGACGAGACGCCGACCCTGGCCGAGGGCCTGCGGGCGCGGCTCGGCAACGCAGTCGTGGACTCCGCGTGGGGCGTGCGTCCGGTCGTCCGCCCGACGCCATCGCTGTTCGACGCGCACGGCGGCAACAAGCCGATCGTCCCCGCCGACTTCGACGACGACGCCGAGTTCGCCCGCGCGATCGAGCTGGCCACCGCGGCCGACGTCGCGGTCGTCGTGCTCGGCGAGTGGCAGAACATGATCGGCGAGCAGGCGTCGCGGTCGTCGCTGGAACTCCCGGGGCGCCAGCTCGAACTGCTGCAGGCGGTCGTCGCGACCGGCACGCCGGTCGTGCTGTGCCTGGTGAACGGGCGCCCGGTCGACCTCCGTTGGGCCGCCGAGAACGTCCCGGCGATCATCGAGCTCTGGTACCCGGGCACGCAGGGCGCCGCGGCCGCCGCGCGGTTGCTCGTCGGCGATGTCAGCCCCGGCGGCAAGCTGCCGCTCACCTGGCCCCGCTCGGTCGGGCAGGTACCGATCGTCTACAGCCACACGATCTCGCACGATCCGGCGAACCAGGCCGCGCGCTACTGGGACGAGCCGAGCACGCCGCTCTTCCCGTTCGGGCACGGGCTCTCCTACACCCGATTCGCCTACGGCGTCGTCACCCTCGATCGTGACTCCATCGGCCCGGACGACACGGCGACGGTGTCGGTGACGGTCACCAACACCGGCGACCACGCGGCCGACGAGGTGGTGCAGCTCTACGTCCACCAGCGCCACGGCGCGGCGTCGCGTCCGATCCGTGAGCTCAAGGGCTTCTGCCGCGTCACGCTCGAGCCCGGGGCCGCCGAGACCGTCACCTTCCCGCTCGGCCGCGACCAGCTCACCTACTGGAATGCGGCGACGCGCGGCTGGGTGCTGGACGCGACCGTCGTCGACATCGCCGTCGGCGGCGACTCGACCGCGCCCTTCACGGCAGCGGTGACGGTAACGGCGGAGCGCGCTAGCTGATGTGCACGACGAGGTGCATACCCATGAAGGCGTGCGGAACGCCCGTCATGTCATCGGCGACGAAGCACTGCAGCAGGTAGGTGCCCGGCGGAAGGTCGTAGCTGAACAGCGAGGAGTGCCCGGGCGAAATCGCATCGGACCCGGTGGACACGGCCGGCTGGCTGAGCAGCCCCGCCGGGTCGCTCGTCGGAGTGCCGCCGGCCATCAGGGTGTCGTACTCGGCCTGGACCTGCGCGTCCGTGACGCCGTCGGCCACACTGCTGATCGCCAGCAGGTGCACGCTGTCGCCGCTGTTCGTGACGCGGACCGTGCCGTCGCGCGGCATGAGTCCGGTGAGCGTGATCGTGTCGGCCGAACCGTTGCCGAGCGTGACGTCGCCCGAGTGGTTGGGCACGCCGGTCTGCACGGTTCGTCCGCGCGCCTCGAGGTCACCGACGACGGCCGGCCCGTTCTTGGCTCCCGTGCTGATGATGTAGTACTGCCCGGTGCGCGGCAGGCGGATCGTGTCGGACGTGAAGAACGTCTGCGATCCGATGGTGTCGCCACCACCGAGGGCAACGGCGATCTTGTTGATGTCCCGGGTCGACGCGGCAGCCTGGGCGGGAGTCGAGTTGCCCAACTGCTGGGCGATGTCGGCCACGAGCCGGCTGACCCGGTAACCCGGGTTCATCCGGGCCACGACGATCTGCGCGCCGAGCGTCGGCGCGGTGGCGTCCCGCAGGTACAGGGTCAGCCAACCCGGGTGGACGTCGTCGTTGCTGATCCGGGCGTGCGAACCGTCGCCGGTCACGGTGATCCACACCCGCTGGGTCGGATTGTGGGCTTCAGCAGATGTGGCGGTGGCCAGCAGACCTCCTGCCACGAGCGTTGCCACGCCGACCATCACATTCAGGCGTCTGGGCATCATGCGTCTCCCCCGGTTCCGCTGGTTCGGACCCGACCGGACGGCCGAGGCCGACTCGAGATGCGCGCGAGGCTAGACCCGGGATTGTCGACCGACAACCTTCACGCTCTTCGCGGATTGTCAGCTTCTCGGCGTGATGCCCGCCGGCCGATGACTGTCAGTCGCGAACGACGTCGCGCTTGTGGGCGACCGCCCACGACACGGGGTGCTTGCGGAACTCGCGGGTCGCGAAGGCCGGGCCGTCGTGCGCCTGCGCCAGCCGTTCCAGCAGCGCGGCCTCGCCGATCGGGCGGCTGTAGCGATGCCCCTGCGCCGTCTCGCAGCCGTAGCGGCGCAGCAGGTTCGCCTGCCGCTCGGTCTCGACGCCTTCGGCGACCACGGCGAGCCCGAGCGCCTGCCCGATGCTGATCACCGCGCGCACTACCGCATCGCAGGCGGGTTCGACGCCGAGCCCGGCGGTGAACTTGAGGTCGATCTTGAGCAGGTCGACCGGCAGTTCGGTGATGCGGGCGAGGCTGCTGTAGCCGGTGCCGATGTCGTCGATGGCGATGCGCACGCCCTCGGCCCGCAACGCCTGCAGGTCGTTGAGCACCGAGTTGGCGATCATCGGCATGTGCGTCTCGGTGAGCTCGAGCACGAGCCGCGACGCGGGCAATCCGGACAGCCGCAGGGCCTCTCGCACCTCGTCGTGCAGCAGTCCGTTCTCGAGCTGCCGCCCCGAGACGTTGACATGGACGTCAGGGGCGCCGGAGCCGGTGTCGGGCCACGCCGCGGCCATCCGGCACGAGGCGTGCAGCACGAAGCGTCCGATGTGCTGCATGAGCGGGCTGCCCTCGACGACGTCGAGGAACGCCGCGGGCGACAGCACCTGGCCCGACGGGTGGTTCCAGCGCAGCAGGGTCTCGACGGCGGTGATCGAACCACTGCTCAGGTTGTGGACCGGCTGGCCGTACATCTCGAACTCGCCCCGCTCGAGCGCGGTGACTACCTCGGGCAGTAACCGCACCGCGCGGGCCGAGCGGGCCTCGGTGTCGAGATCACCCGCGCCGGCGACGACCACGCGATTGCGTCCGGCCCGCTTCGCCCGGTACATCGCCTCGTCGGCGAGGCGCAGCAACTGCCCGGCGTCGTGACCGTCGGCGAGCGCGACGCCGATGCTGGCGCCGATCCGCGCGACGGAGCCGTCGACCTCCACCGCGAAGCTGATCGAGTCGAGCACCCGGTGCGCGACCTGGTGCAGCATGGCCGGCTCGGTCAGCCCGACGCAGACCAGCACGAACTCGTCCCCACCGATGCGCGAGACCGTGTCGCCCGGCCGGACGCACCCCTCGAGCCGACGGGCGACATCGACCAGCAACCGGTCGCCGGCAGCGTGCCCGGCGGTGTCGTTGATGGCCTTGAAGCCGTCGAGGTCGAGGTACAGCACGCCGACCCCGACGTCCCCGCCGACGCGGACGGTGAGGGCGCGCTCGAGTCGGTCGGTGAGCAGCGTGCGGTTCGCCAGCCCGGTGAGCGGGTCGTGCAGGGCCTGCCGGGTGAGCGCCTGCTCGGCGTGCTTGCGGGCGGTGATGTCCTCGACGAGGGCGATGACGTAGGGGTCGGCGTTGCCGCCGGGTCGGATCGCCGACGCCGAGAGCAGGCCCCACAGCAGCGTCCCGTCGGCGTGCCGGAAGCGTTGCTCGCGCTGCAGGTGGTCGAGCTCGCCGCTCGCGAGGGCCGTCAGCAGTTCGTCGACCGAGGCGACGTCGTCGGGGTCGCTGGCGTGCTCGATCGTGGTGCCGAGCAGCTCCTCGGCCGGGCGACCGAGGAAGACGCAGATCGCCCGGTTCACCTGGACGACGGCACCGAAGCCGGGGCGGCCGAGCGAGGCCATGAACATGCCGACGTTGGCCGATTCGAAGGCGCTGCGGAAGCGTTGCTCGCTCGCGGCCAGCGCCGCCTCGGCGCTGCGGGCCAGCGTGACGTCGCGGAAGGCGGCGACCACGCCCTGGTTCAGACCGGTCAGCGGCCGGGCGCTCGCGCTCACGATGAGGTCGCCGCCGTTCCCCACCGAGGGCACGAGCAGGTCGACGTCGTCGACCGCCTCTCCGGCGAGCGCGCGGGCCAGGGGGTGTTCGTCCGCGGCGTAGGGGATGCCGTCGGGGTGCCGCAGCTCATCGCCCGCCCCGAACAGGCGAGCGGCGGCGGGGTTCTGCAGCACCGTCGTCCCGGACCGGTCGAGCAGCACGATGGCGTCGCTGACGTTGGCGATGACGGCGTCGAGCAACACCGTCTTCGCGATGGCCTCACGGTGGGCGCTGTCGATGCGCTCGACGAGAGTCGCCCGCTCGTCGCGGTGCAGCGCCAGGATGAGCGTCAGGAAGGCGACGACCAGCATGAACGACTGGGCGAGGTCGAGTTCGCTGGCCAGGCTGTACGTGGAGCCGCCGAACGTGCCCATCTCCAGCGACGTGAAGGTGAGGACGAAGCCGCTGCTGATGACCACGTGCAGGGCCGCGCCGGTGGTCGAGAACCGCAGCGCCACCCAGGCGCTCAGCGGCAGCACGAGGAAGGCCAGAGGCAGGCCGGTCAACTCCCCGAACACCAGCCAGTAGGCGGCGACCAGGATCAGCCAGCAGGCGAGGAGCTCGCGCCAGCGCACGCGCACGAACTGCCGGCGGGTCAGATCGGTGCGCGTCGTGATGCACAGCGTGACCGCGACGACGACGAACGTGCTCACCGTCGTCCGCAGCAGGAAGAGACCGGCGCCCGACGCCGAGAACGTCTCGTTCTCGAGGGCGGACGCGACCACGGCGAGCGGGGTGCCCAGCGCCGCGCCGGCGACGGCGGCGAGAAGCAGCCCCCACAGGTCGGCCACGGTGCCGAGCTCGCGACGGCTCACCCGCAGACGCTGCCAGACGGCGCAGGCGACGACCGGCTGCACGGTGTAGGCCGTTGCCACGACGAGCGCACTCAACGGTCGCAAACCGCCCGGCACGATCTCGAGCGCCGCCGTCAGGACGAAGACGACAAAGGCCACGGCGAGCCGGCTCCGCTCCGTCCACCGCCAGGCGAGCCACAGGCTCGACACCCCGGCCGCCGGCCAGATCGACTCGATCCGCGGCGTGCCGCTGCGCGTCAGCAGGCCGAGCCCGACGGCGACGACATAGGCGACGCCGAAGAGAACCATCGGTCGGTACACGGCCCGGGCCGGTCCTCCCAGCGGCGCACGGGACGTCGTGGGGCGCGCGGGCACGGAACACCTCTTCTCGTCCCCGACCTCATCGTCCGACCGGCGCGAATCATGAACCGGGCCCGGCCGGCCGGCGAACGACGCGACCTTCGCCCCTGGCCGCCTCCCGGCCGACTGCCGACGATGAGCGCACGACGTCGACAACGGAGGGCACCATGGGCACAGCACCGAGCCGGATCGTCCTGGGCCTGGTCATGACCGGCGCACTCGTCACCGCTACCCCGCCGACCGCATCGGCCGCGCCGGTGGGCGGGAACAACGCGCACCGCTTCGTCAGCGTCATGACCCGCAACCTCGACGAAGGCACCGACTTCGGCTACGTCGAGGCGGTCGCGGCCGGCACGCTCGACTTCCCCACCGCCGTCGGCCTGACCTACTCCGAGGTCGTGGCGAGCGACGTCTGCGGCCGGGCCGCACGGGCGGCCGACGAGATCGCCGCTGCCGGGCCCGACCTGGTCTCGCTGCAGGAGGCCGCCGTCTGGACCGGACCTGCGACCGTGAACTGTCCCGGCGCCGCGACGCCGCAGACCATCGACGCCGAGGCCGCCTTGCTGTCCCGGCTCGCCGTCGACGGTGCCCACTACACGGTCGTCAAGGAGCTTGACGAGTTCAGTTCGGCCCCGCTCGGCCTCGTGGCCCCGGGCCTCAGCTTCCTCGATCGCGACGTCTTGCTCGCCCGCGTCGCCGCACCCGGCCAGCTGTCGATCGGTGACGTCCAGGCCCACCACTACGCGACGCTCGTCCCGATCCTCGGCCTGCCGATCCTGCGCGGCTGGATCTCGGCCGACGTGACACTGCGCGGCCGCACCGTGCGGGTGATCGGCACGCACCTGGAGAGCTTCTTCGAGCCGGTGCAGCAGGCTCAGGGCGCCGAACTCGTCGCGGGTCCGGCGAACACCGCGCTGCCGGTGATCGTGGCCGGCGACCTCAACACCGGGCCGGGGTCGGACCAGCAACGGACCTACGCCGCGCTGACCGGACCGGCCGGTTTCACCGACACCTGGTCCGTGACGCATCCCGGCGAGGACGGATTCACCGACTCGTACTACACCGAGGATCCGCTCACGATCACCAGCGGGCCGACCGAGCGGATCGACCTCGTCCTCGTGCGCGGCGCTCTCGTGCCGACCGCCGACGTGATGACCGGAACCACCGCACCGCACCCGTCCGACCACGCCGGGGTGATCGCCACCGTGCGGATCCCCTCCTGACCCTCCGGTCAGCCCCTGCGCTCGAGGATCCCCTTCAGGAACGCCGCCTGCCCGGCATGCTGGAGATCGTCGGCCAGCACGCTCACCAACCGCACGGCGAGCGTGACCGGCGGGTCCCACCGTTTGTCGACGACCCGGTCGAGATCGTCGTCGCCCAGCTGCCGCAGGTAGGCGATGCCGGCCGTCTGCACGTCGTCGTAGTAGCCGCTGAGATGTGCCGCCGGCACGCCCCTGACCTGCCCGACCTCATCGCCGTCCTGCCCGTAGCCCGTCACCGAGTCGTCGAAGGGCAGGCCGAAGCGTTCCGCCCAGCCGTTGGCCGTCCAGACCTGTTCGGTGCCCGCGGCCTCGGCCAGGTGATCGTCCTGGACACGAGTGAGATGCCAGACGAGCCAGGCGATCGAGTTGGCCTCGGGGTCGAGCCGCTGCGTGAGCATCGCCTCGTCCGCGCCGTCCACGACCTGATGCACGAGCTGGCCGATCCGCGCGTACCCCTCGATGAGCAACTCCGCTGTCGTGGTCATGCCACGACTGTAGGCACGCTCGGCCGGGGACCTCTGGGCCGGTCGTTGGGCCGATCAGCACTGGCTGGGGCCAGTGCTGCCCCTCGACCCTCGGACGTGTCGTCGAGGATCGGAGACCGTCCCATGCGCAGACGATGCGGAGCTGCCGCCCCACTCATGGCGATGATCGTCATGCTGTGCGCACTGTCCGCCTGGGGTCAGGTACCGACCGGTTCGCAGCCATGACCGAGTACTTCGCCAAGGCGAGGCCCAACGTCGCCGGGCGCTGGCTGACGCCGTTCACCGCCAGGGTGGCTCGCCCGGCGCGACAGCACCGGGACGCTAGCGATCGGCGGGAGCGGGATGATCACAGGCACCGTGTTCGGTCCGGCCGCGGTCACCCTCGGCGCCGCTCGATTCATCCGGGGCAACTGGGTGGTGGACCCGGCGTCCTCGGGCCGGTTCGCCGGGGCGATCGGCGCGGGCCGACTCTTCGGCGGTGAGACGTGGGAAACGCGCTGGGCCGAGCCGCTGACCGGCCGGATCACGTTCGCCACGTCTCAGCACGCTGCCGCTGCCCGCTCGGGCTCTGCCACACTGGGGCCGAGCGATCGGTTCGTCGGCAGCAGCCGGATCAAGCCGTTCCTCGGGCCTCTAGCTCAGTTGGCAGAGCAGCGGACTTTTAATCCGTAGGTCGTCGGTTCGAGCCCGACGGGGCCCACCCGCTACAGGTCCGATATCCATTGGCCCATAACGCTTTCAGCGCAACTCCGGGAACATGATCAACTGGGGTGCGGTCCGCAAAGAGTCCGCAAGCGGTCCGCAGGAAGTCCGCATCTGGTCCATCCGGTCCGCGATTTCGTCGAGCCGATCGCCGTAGAGGTGGCCGTAGAGATCGAGCGTCATGGTGGCGCTGGCGTGCCCGAGCATCTGCTGGACGACCTTGACGTCGGCGCCGCTCGTGATGGCCAGTGACGCCGCGGTGTGCCGGAGGCCGTGCGGTGTCAGCCCGTCGAGGCCGGCTCTCCTCACTGCCGGCTCGAAGACGGTGTGCCGGAAGTTCTGCAGCCGCAGCAGCCCGCCGCGCGGCGAGGTGAAGACGAAGTCGTCAGGCCCCTTGCCAGCCGCCTGACGGGCCAGTTCGTCGACCAGGAAGCGCGGGATCGGGACGGTACGCACCTGGTGCGTCTTGGGCGTGCTGAAGATGGCCTGGCCGCCGACCTCGGCGACGGCTTCGACGATGTCAGCGCGGCGGCGCATCAGGTCGAGGCGACGTACCCGCAGCGCGGACAGCTCGCCGAACCGGACGCCGGTGTAGGCCAGGAAGAGGATCACCGTGCTGTAGACGCCGGCCGCGTCGGCGAGCTCCTCGACCTGTCCGACGGTGAGGAACACGCGCTCCTTCTTGATCGCGCGCGGCAGCGGAGCGCGATCGGCCGGGTTGCGCGCCAGCCGCCCGTCGCGCACGGCGAGCGACAGGACCAGCGAGAGCACGCGATGGGCCTGGCGCACAGTGGCCGGCGCGAGGCCCGACCGCGACAGCTGGCTGACCCACGCCGCGACGCCCTCGTGAGTGACGTCCGCGAGCTGGACCGTCTCCCAGCGCGGCAACACGTTCACCTTGAGGAGACCGACGTACCGCGCGCGGGTCGACGGCTTGACGTCGACCTTCGTCGCGAGCCACCGCTGCGACCAGTCGCCGACCGTGATCCGCCCGCGGCCGGGATCGACGTACATGCCGCTCGTGACCGCGGTGGTGACTTCGTCGAGCCAACGCTGAGCGTCGACCTTCCGCGCGAAGTGCTGAGAGTACTCCCTGCCCGCCGCGTCGCGGTAGCGGGCTCGCCAGCGGCCGTTCGGACGTCTCGCGATGCTGGCCATGGCTGCCTCCGAAGGGTGTCGGGATCTTCGGTGTACCACCGCCGCCCGACACTCGCGAGGTCTTCCACAACAGCCGATACGAACCGACACCAGCCAACCCGACGCCGGCCGAGTTAGCCTCTACTCGTGACGTTCGAGCGGATCACGAGCGACCCGGCTGTGATGGGCGGCCTGCCCTGCATTCGCGGCCTGCGCATGCCGGTAGCGACCGTCGTCGGCATGGTGGCCGACGGGATGACGGTGGACGGGATCCTGACCGACTTCCCCGACCTCGTGGCCGAGGACATCGCCGAGGCGTTGCGCTACGCCGCCGAGGCCGTGCGCGAGCGTGAGCTGCCGCTGCGCCACCCGGCATGAGATTCCTGATCGACGAGAACCTCTCCCCACTCCTGGCCGATCTGCTCCACAACCTCGGTCACGACGCCGTGCACGTACACGACCTCGGACTGGCAAGCGCACCTGACGAAGTCGTCATAAACGTGGCACGGACGGACCTGCGCACGCTGATCAGCGCCGACACCGACTTTGGAACCCTGCTCGCACGCACCGGCGCGAGCGCGCCGTCGTTCCTGCTGATCCGTCGAGCCTCCGGCCGGCGCGCAACCGAGCAGGCCGCACTCATCGTCGACAACCTCGAGGCAGTCGCCGAAGACATCGAGGCCGGCGCCATTGACAACGGGTCGCCGAGTACTGGTCCTGGCGGCTCAACCACCGTCGTCGTGCGGTGCGATCGGTTTGAAGCTGGCCCGATAGCCGGCGTCGGCGAGCCAGGCTCGCGCCCGGCCACGGCTGCGGTTGTCGGCGAAGGCGAACCAGTCCGCGCTATCGTCCGGCCAGTCGCTCAGCACCCGTTTGAATCGGCCGAACGCGCCCCGGCCGTCGAGTGCACGGTCCAACTGCGCGGCGAGTCTCGAGTCGGTTCGCGAGGCGGCGAAGTCAATCATGTCCCGGTAGGCGGCGCGGGATCCTTCGGGCCACACCGCGAGCCACCGGTCGGGGTCGTCGACGTCCAGGTCGTCGGGCTTACCGGTCCAGTCGTCGTCGAGCAGCGCGTCTGGCCACACGATGCCGGTGGTCAGGTCGATACGACCGCCGGTGCTGTCCGGTCCGGCATCGAGCAGGCTCGCCAGCTCCTCGAGGTCGATCGCCAGCTCCGCGAGTTCGGGTGGGCTACCGGTCAGGGCGTCGCTGAGGGCGTCCGCGAGTTCGTCGTCGCCGTCCCAGCCGCGGGTGTGCAGCGCGACAACGCAGCGGCGCGCCGCGTCGGCTGCGCCGACTGCGCCCCCGTGGGTGGCGACGAGTAGGACCTCGCCGGCCAGTTGCAGTGAGGCGTCGAACCCGCCCGACTGCACGGCCGCGACCATCGCCGCGGCGTCACCGCCATGCAGCGCCACGCGCATCGCTTCCAAGCGATCTCTCGCCATTCCCTGATTCTGCCCGCGCTCCTGCTCCGCGACCCTTCCCGACGAAGTGCCGGAACCCTGTCACCCATCCGAATCAGCGCACGACCGAGCTGTCACAGACCCGTGAATAGGTGATCGGAGTGCGCGCGTCAGCGCCCGGGCGGCAGCCCGGTTGGTTGTGGCCGGCTGGGTCAGTCGGCCGGCGTGGCGTCGAGGGTGACGCTGTGGCCGAGGCGTTCGAGCTGGGTGACCAGGCGGCGGGTGTGGGCTTCGGCGTCACGCTTGACGTGCCAGTCCGGGCCGAGGTCGCGGTAGGGCTCGTCGCGTGTGAGCATCCAGTAGGCGGCGACCAGGATCGAGTGCGCGACCGCCACCTGGGCCCGGCCCATCCCGCGGCGTTTGGTGAGCCGGGCGTGCTGGACGGCGAGGTAGTTCTTGCCGTGCATGCGCCCGACCGACCCGGCCGACTCGACCAGCATGTGGTTGAGCCACTTGTTGCCGTGCCGGGCGCCGGCCGGGCTGCGTTTGCCGGCCGATTCGTAGATCGCCGGCGCCAGCCCGGCCCACGCAGCCAGATGGGCGGCGGAAGGGAAGCGGGACATGTCGCCGCCGGTCTCGGCGATGAACACCTGCGCCACCTTCACCCCGACCCCGGGGATGGTCTGCAGCAGCTCCAGCTGATGCGCCCACGGCTCGCATGCCGTTGTGATGACGTCGTCCAGCTCCGCCAGGGCGGCTTCGACCAGGTCGAGACGGTGCAGGATCGAGCGGGCCAGCCGGGCGTGGTGTTCATCGAAGTGACCGGTCAACGCCTCGGTCAGCTCCGGGATCCGGCGCCGCAGCTTCGTCTTGGCCAGCTCGGCCAGCACCCGCGGGTCGGACTCGCCCTCGATCATCGCCGCCAGCATCGCCCGCGCCGACACCGTCTTCAGGCTCGACACCACCGCCGACAGCTTGATGCTCGCGTCCTCGAGCATCAGCTCCAGCCGGATCATCTCCCGCGTCCGGTCGGCCAGCAGCTGATCGCGGTAGCGGGTCAACAGCCGCAGCCGCCGGATCGCCGGGGGCGGCACGAACGACGGGCGCAGCAGCCCGTGCTCGAGCAGCTGCGCGATCCACTCCGCATCCCGCACGTCGGTCTTGCGACCCGGGACAGCCTTCATGTGTTGGGCGTTGAGCAGCCACACGTCCATGACCTCTTCCAAGCAGTAGAACGGCGGCTTCCAATACGTCGAGGTCGACTCGATCGCCGCGACCGTCACCCCCTCCGAGACCAGCCAGTCCCGCATCACCCCCAACGACCGAGTCATCGTCGGGAACGTCCGCGTCTCACTGCCCCGCCGCCCCGGCCGGCTCGACGGCGTCCGCACGCACACCGTCACCGACGCCTTCCCGACATCCAGGCCCGCGACCCGCTCGAACATGACTTCCATCCCGACCATCCCCTTCCACGCGACGACACCGGTCGGCGTCGCCCGGAAGGTCCTCTGCCAGGACACAGACCCACGCGCTCACAGGCAGCAATCAAGAGGCACCTGAAGACCCCGCGCCATACACCTCTTCGGGCTCAACGACCCGCACCAGTGTGTTCCGACGTCGCCGGACGACACCCCGATTCTCATCCCCACGGGAAGCGATCGTTTTCAAGATCGCAAGCCGATACACCTCTTGCACTTTGGTCACGG
>NZ_DASYFV010000045.1:0-35712 GCF_036000465.1 Jatrophihabitans sp.
TGGAGCAGGTGGTCGGGATCGTGGCGGCCGGTTGTGTGCCCGGGGCGGAGTACCAGGCACGTATCGATGCCACGTTCACCCAGCGCGACGGGCGTTGCTGCGAACGCACCACCCACGCCATCGAGGACATGCTGCCGCGGCGGACCACCCTACGGGCGACCTGGCGGCGTCAGCTGCGGCGCGTCCGGTAGATGGCGTAGCCGTCGATCCGGACGATCAGGCCGTCGCGCTTGATCGCGGCCTGGCTGCTCCGGCTGATGCGGATCGCCCCCGGTTGCCGCACGAACAGCACCGCATCGCCCGAGCGCAGGTAGCGGACGATGTCGGTCTGCCAGCGCGCGTAGGAGCTCGTCTTGCGCGGATTGCCGACCGGCCGGTCGACGTCGTACAGCTTGCCGGTGACGTCGACCCACAGCTCGCAGCCGAGGTGCAGGTCGCGCGTCAGGGTGTTCGTCTGGATCAGGCCCATCGGTGAGTCGCTCTGGACGCAATGAGTGCCGGCGAGCGCCGCGGTGAGCTGCCGGCGCGGAAAGGCATTGATGAGCTGGGGGGAGAGGCCGCCCGGCAGCAGCGCCACCGCCGTCACGGCGACCACGACCGGCACCGCGCGGCGGGCCAGGAGGCGTCGCTGCGCCGCCCGGGGGTCCGGTAGCGCGTAGGGGTCCGGCGCGCGCTCCGGCGCGGCGGCAACGCCGGCGGCCACCGTCAGCGACAGCGCGATGGTGAGTAAGTCGGCGTAGAAGGTGAACCAGGACGGCTGGAGGCCGATCTGGATGAGCTGTGCGGCAAGCAGGATGATGGCCACCCGAGCCGGACGATGACGCCACCCGCGCACGACGAGCGTGAGCAGGACCACCGCCGCCACGGCGACGGCGATCAGGGCTATCCCCTGAGGCGCCGTCGGCCCGGCACTGCCGATGGCGAGGTAGCTCAGGACGCGCAGGTTGTGCGTGTTGTTCGCCGTGCGGCCCAGCTGGTCGGAGACGATCATCCTGGTCATCGTCGAGCGGGCCGCGATCAGGAACGGCCCGTCGATGAGCGCCACCGCCACCACGCCGCCGAGCGCGGCCACGAGGACGGTGCGGAGCCGGCGCCCGGCCACGAGGAGCCAGCCGAACACAATGAGGATCGGGACGGCCCACCACAGTTTGACGCTGATCGCGCCGCCCAGGGCGGCTCCGCCCAGCAGCGGCAGGAGCCACCGGTGGCGGAAATCGGCCGGGCCCTCGGGGGACGACTGGTGGGCTGCGAGCAGGGCCAGGCCACCGAGCAGGATCAGCAGGTTGCCGAGCGGCTCGAGCCGCGGCAGATACTCGGCCGCGATGGAGCCGAACCAGAGCGCGTACACCAGGCCGCCGGCCAGGGCACCCATCCGGTCGAGGCCGAGTCGCGTGGCGACCCGCACCACGAGCACGGCGTTGATCCCGCCCACGACGGTGGCGGCCAGCACGGCCGCGCTGAACCCGATGTGATCGGACGTGAGGCGGCCGAGGGCCGCGAACGGCGTGTCGGCCAGCAGGATGCCCGGAGGGTGCAGCATCACGAAGTCGCGGTAAGGCAGCCGGCCGTGCAACAGGGCCGATGAGCCGGCGTAGTACACGCTGGCGTCGTAGCCGTAGTTCCCGTCGAAGCCGCCGAATCGCATGATCGGGATGAGCCGGGCTATCACCGCGACGACGAAGACGACGATTTCCAGGGGGATCCGCTTCGCCAGCAGGCGGCCTCGGGTCATTGAAAGCACGGTAAAGAAGTCCCCTCCGGTGTACGGCCGACGATCAGCGAACCCTCAGCGGTACCGATCCTGGCGAATCGGCACGATTCACGCGAGGGCTCCTCTTGCGACGAGATGGACCCTACAATTCCCATGCGTCACATCCGTCACGCAGGCATCACCCGCTGCTCACCGCGAGGAGCCCCTTGCTCATCGGTCGCCGCCCCCCCTGCGCCCGTCTCGCCCGGTCGTGCGTCGCCGTCCCGTTGGCCGCGCTCGCTCTCGGCGCCTGCTCGAACTCCACCGCCGGCAAGCCGAGCGTGGCGTCCTCGTCCGCCCACCCGACCGCGAGCGCGACGCCGGCGTCGTCCCCGCCGGGCCGCGCCTCGGTTCCGTCGCCGAGTGACTCGGCGTCCGGCCCGCCGGCGAGCAGCTCGGCCCCGGCGTCGAACTCGACCCCTGCCTCGTCGGCCCCGGCCACGACGGCGCCGCCGAAGCGCGCGACCGTCGTCGTCACGTACTCCGGCTACGACCGGGGCAGCCACACCGTGTCGGCCGCGGCCTTCGTGCCGAGCGTGCTCGTGCCCGCCGCCGGCTGCACCCTGGTGCTCACCCGCGACGGGGTGACCGAACGGGTCTCGAAGCAGGCCGCGCCGGCGGCGAACTCGATGCAGTGCGGCACGATCCTGCAGGGCGGACTCGCCGCCGGTACCTGGACCGGCACGGTCGAGTTCCACTCCGTCACCGTGCGGGGGACGTCCGCCCCGTTCACCGTCCAGGTCCCGGCATGAGGACAGCCGGCGCGCTGGTCCTGGCGGCCGCCGTCGCGATCGGTCTGGCCGTCGGCCTCGGGTCGGCGCCGCCGGCGGGAGCGCTGCAGGGCTCGCAGTTCAAGGCCGGCAACATCATCAGCGACGCCGATTTCTACAACGCGGGCACGCTGAGCACGAGCGACGTCCAGCGCCTGTTCGCGCTGCGCTACGGTGGCTGCGCCGCGGGCTACGTCTGCCTGCGCGACTACGCCACCCCGACCACGTCGAGGGCGGCCGAGACCGGGCTGTGCGCCGCCTACACCGGTCGGACGAGGGAGACGGCCGCCGCGATCGTCGTGAACGTCGCGCAGGCCTGCGGGGTGAACCCCGAGGTGCTGGTCGTCCTGCTGCAGAAGGAATCCGGACTCGTCACGACCTCGCGGCCGGACTACAGGTCGCCGATGGGGTTCGGCTGCCCCGACACGACCGGCTGCGCCGCGAAGTACTTCGGCTACTTCAACCAGGTCTATCTCGCCGCGCGGCAGTTCCGGCTCTTCCGCCTGCAGCCGAACAACTACACCTACGTGGCCGGACGCAGCAGCTACGTGCTCTACAACCCGAACACGAGGTGCGGCGGCAGCCAGGTGTACATCCAGAACCAGGCCACGGCCGGGCTGTACAACTACACGCCCTACCAGCCGAACGCGGCGGCGCTCACGTCGCTCTACGGCACCGGCAACAGCTGCAGCACCTACGGCAATCGCAACTTCTGGGTCTACTACAACACGTGGTTCGCCGCGCCGGCCGCGCCGTACGACGCCGGCGGCCTCGTCGCGACCGATCCCGGTGGCACGCTCACCTACTACCGCAACACGACGAACCCGGCCGCGCCCTACACCGACAGCGAGCCGATCGGTTCGGGCTGGCAGAGCTACAACCGGGTCGTGTCGGGCGACGTCGACGGTGACGGGCGGGCCGATCTCGTGGCCACTCGGCCTGACGGCACCCTGTGGCTGTTCCGCAACACCGGCAGCGCGTTGCCGTACGGGGCCGGCACCCTGATCGGGTCGGGGTGGGGCGGGTTCGACCGGATCATGCTCGCCGACGTCGACGGTGACGGCCGGGCCGATCTGGTCACGACCCGGCCCGACGGCACGCTGTGGCTGTGGCGCAGTGACGGCAGCGCCCACCCGTACAGCACCTCGACCCAGATCGGGTCGAGCGGGTGGCAGCGCCTGCCGCGCATCATCGCGACCGACGTCGACGGCGACGGCCGGGCCGATCTGGTCGTCGTGCACGCCGACGGCACGCTGTGGCTCTACGGCAACACCGGCAACCCGGCCCGCCCCTACGCGAGCTCGACCCAGATCGCCGGGTCGGGCTGGGGCGCGTTGCCGACGATCGTCGCCACCGACGTGGACCTCGACGGTCGGGCCGACCTCGTCGCGACCCACAGCGACGGCTCGCTCTGGCTCTACCGCGACAGCGGCAACCCCGCCCGCCCGTTCCTGCCGGCGACCGAGATCGGGCGGAACGGCTGGACGGCGTTCGCCACCCTGCTACCGACGACGGTCATGGTGCCGCGCCATCCGGTGTCGGCCGACCTCTACGCGGTTCACCCCGACGGGTCGCTGTGGTCGCAGCCCGACCTGAACCCGCCGAACCCGTACCCGACGGCGACCCGGATCGCTGCCGGCGGCTGGTCCGGCTACGACCGGACGCTGCTCGCCGGGGTGACCGGCGACGGCCGGGCCGACCTGCTCACGACCACGCCGACCGGCACCCTCTCGCTCCAGCGCAACAACGGTTCCGCTTCCACGCCGTTCACGTCGCCCGTGCGGATCGGCACGGGTTGGAACGCCTACGACCGGATCCTGCCGACCGGGGTCACCGGCGTGGGGCGCGCCGATCTGATCGCGACCAAGCCCGACGGAACGCTGTGGTATTTCGCCAACAGCGGATCGAACACCGCTCCGTACCCCACGGGCCGGCTCGTCGGGCCGGGCGGCTGGGCCGTCTTCGACCGGCTGGTCGCCGCCGACGTCACCGGCGACGGACGCCTCGACCTCCTGGCGACCAAGGAGGACGGCTCGCTCTGGCTGGCCGCCGGCACCGGGGTGGCCACGAGCCCGTTCGGCAACCCCGTGCGGGTCGGCACGAGCGGCTGGAACGGGTTCGACCGGCTGTCCGCCTCGGCCGGCCCGACCGGCGTCGCGAACGCACCGGCCGACCTCATCGCCCGCCGCACCGACGGCTCCGTCTGGTACTACGCGAACACCGGTGTGCCGGGGCGCCCCTTCGTGAGCGGACGCCCGGTCGGCCGGGCCTGGAACGGGTACGACCAGTTGAGCACCGGCGACGTGACCGGGCACCGGCGATCCGATGTCGTCGCCACCCGGCCCGACGGCTCCCTCTGGTTGCTCGCCTCGGCCGGGACCGACCCGTTCGGGGCCGGAGTGCGGGTCGGGGCCAGCGGATGGGCGGCGTTCAGCCAGGTCTTCGCCGGCGACGTGAACGGCGACGGACGGGCCGACCTGCTCGCGACCACGCCCGCCGGCGCGTTGCTCGAGTACCTCGACGCGGGGACGCCCGGGCACCCCTTCAGCGCGGGCACGACGATCGGGGCGGTCGGCTGGCAGGGCTTCGACCGGCTGGTCGCGGGCGACCTCACCGGCGACGGCCGCGCCGACATCGTCGGCCGCAAGCCGGACGGTTCGCTGTGGCTCTACCCGAACACCGGATCGGCCACGCACCCGTACGGGCCGTCGGTGCCGATCGGTACCTCGGGGTGGAACGCCTTCGACCAGTTGCTGATCGCGGACTTCACCGGCGACGGCCTGGCCGACGTCCTGGCCCGTCGCGGTGACGGCACGATGGTGCTCTACCCCAACCAGCACCGGCCGGGGTCCCCGCTCGGCAGCGGCACGCCGGTCGGTGGCAGTTGGGCGTCGTTCAACCGGCTGATCGGCTCCGACGTCGGCCGCACCGGGCGCGCCGACGTCGTGGCGATGAAACCCGACGGCACGCTGTGGCTCGCGCGCGACACCGGTGATCCGACGCAGCCGCTCCTGGGAGCGGTGCAGGTCCTACCGGGCGGCTGGAACGGCGCGACGCTGATCGCCGGGTGAGCGGTCAGATGGAGGACGACTCGTCGGTGTAGCGGATCTTCCCGCTCGCCTCGGCCGCGGCCAGCCGCTCGGCCAGTGCCTCCGGGTCGTGCCGGGCCTCGTAGGCGTCGACGACGGCCTCGGCCTCGCCGTCGAGCACGATCTCGCCCTTCTCGAGCCAGATCGCGCGGTCGCAGGTCTCGCGCACCACACCGAGGCCGTGGCTGACCAGGAACACGGTGCCGGCCTCGGCCCGCAGCTCCTTGATGCGCGTCTCGCTGCGGCGGCGGAACTCGGCGTCTCCGGTCGAGAGCGCCTCGTCGATGAGCAGCACGTCGTGCGAGCGCACGGCGGCGATGGCGAAACGCAGGCGGGCGCCCATGCCGGAGGAGTACGTGCTCATCGGCAGCGTGATGAATTCGCCGATGCCGGCGAAGTCGACGATGCTCTGGTAGCTCTCCTTGACCTCGTCCGGAGACATGCCCATGGCCAGGCAGCCGAGCTCGACGTTGCGCTCGCCGGTCATATCGGCCATCAGCGCGGCCGAGACGCCGAGCAGCGACGGCTGGCCCTTGGTGAAGATGGCGCCGCTCTCCGGCGGCATCAGCCCGGCGATCGCGCGCAACAGCGTCGACTTGCCCGAGCCGTTGGGGCCGATCAGGCCGACGGCCTCACCCTCGTGCGCGGTGAACGTGACGCCCCGGACGGCGTGGATCTCGCGCAGCCCCGGGTCCTTCTCGCGGGTGATGATGCGCTTGGCCACGGCGGGTGCGCCGGCCTTGGCGTGCCGGCCGCGGATGCGGTAGACGAGGTGGACGTTGTCGACGATGACCGTCGGCGGGGCCTCGGTCTTGACGGTGCTCGCGAACATGGGGGGCTCAGACACGTCCGTACTGCTCCTCGGCCTTCCAGAAGTAGATGTAGCCGACCACGAGGGACACGATCGCCCAGAACACCGCGAGCGTCCACTGGTACGGCGGGTGTGACGGTGGCTTGGTGAGCAGCGCCTCGCGGACCAGCTGCATGTAGACCGCACCCGGATTGGCTTCGAGAGTCTGCTTCACCCAGTGCGGCCGTCCGTTGGCGACCGTCTGGATCGCGAAGAACACGCCCGATACGTAGAGCCAGGTGCGGAGCACGAACGGCAGCACCTGGGAGGTGTCGGGGATCTTGGCGCCTATTCGGGCCATGATGAAGGCCAGGCCGAGACAGAACACGCTCTGCAGCGCGATGGCCGGTATCAACAGCAGCCAGGACCACCGCAGCGGCTCGCCGCTGAGCAGCACGATCGGCAGCATGATGACCATCGAGAACAGCAGCCGCTGCAGGGCGATGAGAGTCGACGAGATCGGCAGCACCGCGCGGGGGAAGTGCAGCACCCGGGTCAGGGCCAGGTTCGCGTTGATCGCCCGCGCGCCACCGAGCATCGCCGTCTGGATGAACGTGAAGATGAAGATGCCGATGACGAGGAACGCGATGAAGTTGTCGATCTTGCGGCTCGTCTTGAGCAGCAGGCCGAAGATGAGGTAGTAGACGGCGACGTTCAGCAGGGGGGTGAGCAGCTGCCACGCCTGGCCCAGGATGCTGTCGGAGTAGCCGACGGCGTTGTTCGCGGTCGAGAACGTGGTGATGAAGTGCCGGCGCTGCCAGAGCTCGCGGGTGTACGTCACGATCGGCGGACGCGCTCCGGCCCGGCGCATGCCGTACTTCGCCACCAGTTCGGCGACCTCGGGGCGGACCTCGTGCTCCCGCGCGGCGCTCATGTTCGTCACAACGCCTGAGAATAGAGCACCTCGTCGGAAGCGTTCGTTGCGTCGATCAGAGCGACCACAGGATCGACGCCGCCGGGAGAGCGGCGTTACAGCGGGCGGAGCAGGTCGTCGGCATCGACGATCGTGTACGCGTAGCCCTGCTCGGCGAGGAAGCGCTGGCGGTGCGCGGCGTACTCGGCGTCGAGGGTGTCGCGCGAGACGACGGTGTAGAAGTGCGCCTGCCGGCCGTCGGCCTTCGGACGCAGCACGCGACCGAGCCGCTGGGCCTCCTCCTGGCGCGACCCGAACGTCCCCGAGATCTGGACGGCCACGGCCGCCTCGGGCAGGTCGATGGAGAAGTTGGCCACCTTCGACACCACGAGCACGCGCGACTCGCCGCGGCGGAACTCGTCGTAGAGCCGCTCGCGCTCCTTCGTCGTCGTCGAGCCCTGGATGATCGGGGCGCCGTCGAGCTCGGCGGACACGTCGTCGAGCTGGTCGAGGTAGGCGCCGATGACGAGCACCTGGTCGGCCGGGTGCTTGTCGACGATCGTCTTGATGACCTTGAGCTTGGTCCGCGCGGTGGCGGCCAGCTTGTAGCGGTCCTCGGGCTCGGCCGTCGCGTAGGCCATCCGCTCGGCGTCGGTGAGCGTCACCCGCACCTCGGTGCAATCGGCCGGAGCGATCCAGCCCTGGTTCTCGATGTCCTTCCACGGCGCGTCGTAGCGCTTCGGACCGATGAGGGAGAACACGTCGCCCTCGCGGCCGTCCTCACGGATGAGGGTGGCGGTCAGGCCGAGGCGGCGGCGCGACTGCAGGTCGGCGGTGAGCCGGAAGATCGGCGCGGGCAGCAGGTGCACCTCGTCGTAGATGATCAGGCCCCAGTCGCGCGAGTCGAACAGCTCGAGGTGGCGGTACTCGCCCTTCCGGCGCGTCGTCATCACCTGGTACGTGGCGATGGTGACCGGACGGATCTCCTTGCGCTCGCCGCTGTACTCGCCGATCTCGTCCTCGGTCAGCGAGGTGCGGGCGAGCAGCTCGCGGCGCCACTGGCGTCCGGCGACGGTGTTGGTGACGAGGATCAGGGTGGTGGCCTGCGCCTGCGCCATCGCGGCCGCGCCGACCAACGTCTTGCCGGCGCCGCAGGGCAGCACGACGACGCCCGAGCCGCCGGCCCAGAACATCTCGGTGGCCTGCTGCTGGTAGTCGCGCAGCGACCAGTCGGACTGGTCGAGGGTGATCGGGTGCGCCTCGCCGTCGACGTAACCGGCGAGATCCTCGGCCGGCCAACCGACCTTCAGCAGCGCCTGCTTGAGGTGGCCCCGCTCGGACGGGTGCACGACCACGGTGTCGTCCTCGACGCGGGCGCCGAGCATCGGGGCGATCTTCTTCTGGCGCAACACCTCTTCGAGCACAGCTCGATCGCGGCTGACCAGCGCGAGACCGTGCACCGGGTGCTTGACCAGCTGCAGCCGGCCGTAGCGGTCCATGGTGTCGGCGACGTCGACGAGCAGCGCGTGCGGGACGGCGTAGCGCGAGTAGCGCACGAGCGCGTCGACCACCTGCTCGGCGTCGTGCCCGGCGGCGCGGGCGTTCCACAGCCCCAGCGGCGTCAACCGGTAGGTGTGCACGTGCTCGGGCGAGCGCTCGAGCTCGGCGAACGGCGCGATGGCTCCGCGCGCCTCCTTGGCCAGGGGATGGTCGACCTCGAGCAGCAAAGTCTTGTCGGACTGGACGATCAACGGTCCGTCGGTCACGCACTCACTCCTCGCATCGACTTCGTCAGGGCGACTGTCCATTGTCGCAAACATCGGCCCGGCTGTGGGTGTTCCGCTGTCGCGGCTACCTAGGCTGGCGACATGACGCCCCGCGCCCGGTTCACCAAGATCTGCCTCGACGCGGTCGCCCCGGACGAGGTCGGCCGCTTCTGGGCCGCCGCCCTCGACCGCACCTGGCAGCCCGACGGCAACGGCGAGGGCGGCGTCTACGGCGCGGCCCGGCACCCGGTGCTGTGGATCAACCGGGTCGACGCGCCGAAGTCGGTGAAGAACCGGGTGCACCTCGACATCTACGCCGAGGAGCTCGGACACCTCGAGGCGCTCGGCGCGACGGTGCTCGTGCCCGAGGGCGACGACCGGCGTTGGACGATCATGGCCGATCCCGAGGGGGCCGAGTTCTGCGCGTTCCTCCGGCCCGGGCCGCCCGAACCGCGACTGCACGGGCTGGTGGTCGACGCGGTCCACCCGGCGGTCGTGTCCCGGTTCTGGGTCGCCGTGCTCGGCGGCAAGTACGTCGACACGTGTGCCGAGCACACCGAGGTGAGCAACGTCCCCGGCATGGACTTCACCTTCGACTTCGTCGCGGTCGCCGAGCCGCGGACGGTGCCCAACCGGGTGTACTGGGACGTGGAGGCGGCGTCGGTGGAGCCGATCCTGGCCGCCGGGGCCACGTCGTTGCGGGCGCCCGGCGGCGACATCGACTGGCACGTGCTCGCCGACCCCGAGGGCAACGAGTTCTGCGTGATGGTGCGTGACGCCGGCGAGTAGGCGCCGTCAGCTGTAGACGACGTGCATGACCCAGGGCTCCAGGTACGGCGCGATCGACGCGGCGTAGGTCGAGCTCAGGTGCGAGCCGTCGAAGTAGACCGGCACCGACCCGATGGCGGCCGGGCAGACCGTCGTCGTGCAGAAGTACCTGGTCAGGTCACCGACGGTCACCTACCTGAACCGGGGGGCTAATAGGGCATTTCGCGCGTGATCGCGGCCAGTCCGGCACACCCCGGATCGATCATGAACCACTGAAGACGACGCGCCGGGGCGCGCTCCGCGGCCGCCCGGCGCGATCAGTTCTCGGTCTCGGAGGTCTCCGGGTCGCCCTCGGCGTCGTCCAGCACCCGGATCGCGGTGATGCGATGTACCGGGTACGACACCAGCCCCGGGCGGCCCTGCTCGTAGCCGCGCACGGTGCCCGCAGCGAGGGAGATGGGCTGGATCGTGTGGGCCGTCGTCGTGCCGTCGGCCTCGGCGCACCCGAACCAGACCAGCTGGGCCGCGCGCACGGCGCGGCGCAGCAGCTCCATCGTCGCGGCCGACGTGACCCCCGGGATCTGGGCGGCGATGGCCTGCACCCGCGCATCGGCCCCCGTGAGGGCATCGCCCGAGCGCAACCGGCGGACGAGTTCGCCGAGCTGGGCGTCGGTCTCGGCCGCGCCCCGGGTGGTGAACGAGCGCGAGGGTGGCCGCGTGCTCGAGCGGCGCGGTTCGGCCCCGAGCGTCACGAGCACGCCGTCGGCCGACTCCGCCGCCGGGGCGAAACCGGCCTCGCGCAGCACGTCGAGCACCCGGGTGACCGGCGCCTCGGTGATGACGACGGTCGGCGCGATGAGCCGCAGGTCGAGGGAGGCCGTGGCCTTGTGGGTGAGCACGCGGGCGAGCAGCGACTCGTCGTCGCAGCGCAGGTAGGCCGAGGCGGCGCCGGCCCGCAGCACGCCGTGGCGCCGGGCGGCGTCGTCGATGAGGTACTGCAACGCCTGCGGCACCGGGGTCCGGGAGCGGGCGGCGACGAACCCGCCGAGCTGCTCGCCGGTGCGACCCGCGTCGAGCGCGCGTCGCACCGACCGTTCGGTGATGCGGTACACGCTCGCGCCGCCGGTGGATTCGAGATCGGCGATCAGGCCCAGCTCGACGCCCATCGACGGTTCGGGCGGGCCGGGCACGACCACGGTGAGGTCGGGTTGGACGAGGAAGTGGTCGACCGGCGCGGGCAGCGCCCGGTCGAGGGCGGCGGCGGCCGCGCTGGTGGCCGTGCCGGTGCGGCCCGGGCCGGTCGGGGCGGCGAGCAGGGTGCGGGTGTAGCCGGTGAGCCCGCCGGCGGCGGTGATGCCGAGCCGGTCGGCCTCGGCCAGGATCGCCTCGACGACCGCCCGCTGGCCCGACGCGCGGCGCGGCTGCTGCCAGGCCAGCAGGGCCAGCACCTCGTCCCGGTCGGCGGGGGCGCTGCCGGGCGGCAGGGCGGTGAGCAGGTCGAGCACCTGGCGGCGCAGCGCCGGGATGGTGCCGCGCTCGGCGTCCGGCCCGAGGGCGGCGATCACCCGGTCGCGCTCGCCCCGCATGCTGATCAGGCTCGGCTGACGGGTCATGCCGAGCCAGGTGGCGGCCAGCACCGTCCAGCGATCGGCGGTGTCGCGGCGGCGCCATGCGTCGTACTCGGTGCTGGGCAGGAACACCGGTTCCGGACCGTTCGTCGAGTTGACCAGCCCGGCGGCGTAGGCGATCTCGGCGATCAGCGCGGCGACGGTGTCGTCGACCGCGAGCTCCTTGGCCGCCCGCTTCAGCTCACGCACGCCGATGCCGCCCGAGCGCAGCAGCGCCGGCGCGTGCGCCGTCCACAGCTCGGCGAGGGAGTCGACGAGCCGCAGGGCCTCGAGCACGGCGGTCGTGCCGAGCCGGTCCAGGTCGTCGGGCGTGCGGTCGACGAGCCGCACCTCGGGGGCGCTCGCGTCGAGGTCCGAGCGCGGGCCGTGCCGCAGGGCGATGCCGACCTCGCGCGGCAGCTCGACCCGCTGGGTGTCGATCGGCACGAGCAGGCCCCGGTTGATGAGCCGGTGCGGCGCCGACTGGTCGGCCTCGGCCGCGGCGAGCCGGGTGCTGCGCAGGGTGCCCACGGGCGGGCCGGCGGCGAGGCGGGCCAGCACGTCGCGCTCCTCGGCGTCGGCCTGCTCGAGCGTCTCGGCCAGCGTGACCGGGTCGCGCAGGCGACGGGCGAGCTCGATTCCGGCGGCGGGCTGGGCGGTGGGTGGCAGCCCGAGCCGGCGCAGGATCGGGACGAGGGCGTTGTCCGGGACGAGGGGGAACAGCGCCGCGGCCGGTCGCCCCAGGCCGGCCGGGTAGGGCCCCACCGCCTCGCGGACGGTCGGGGTCAGGTGGACGAGGTCGGGGTCGCCCCAGACGAGAACGCGGTCGAACAGCTCCTCGAGCGCGTCGGCGGAGTCGTCGTCCGGAGTGATGTCGATAGAGTCGTCGTCACCGGCGGCAAGGACGAGCCCTTCGAGCACCCGCAGCGTGCGGGCGTCCAGGCCGTCGACGCTGCGCTGGGTCGAGGTGCGGACGGACAGCCGGGCCGCGAGGGCGGCGACGTCGGCCGGGGCCGGCAGCGCGAGGTCCGGGCGCAGCCGAAGCAGCCGGGTGAGCCGGCGGTCGGAGCGCCGGCGCAGCCACTCGACGAGCGACGTGGCGCGACGTGCCGGTTCGGCGCTGTCCGGCACTTCTTCCGGCGTGACGGGCACGGGGCGGGCGCTCAGCGCCCGTCGGCGAGGTGCGGGCGGTTGGCCGGCGTCGGGTGCCGGTAGAACAGCTGCTCGACCGGCACCGGGAACTCGGTGTTGCCGAAGGGCGAGTGCGCCCCGGCGGCGTCGGAGACGAGCTCGGACACGTGGAAGTCGGGGTCCTGGGTGTCCTTGCGGAACTGCTCGGGAAGACGGGGCGCGGTGCCGGCCATGGGGAGCCCTTCGTGCAGGTGTCGGAGGCGATGTTCCAGTGTGCCATGCCGCGCTGCGGCGCTGCCGGGCCCGCCGATCCGCCGGCCGCGCGCCCGGCACGAACCGGACATCCGAAACCATCTGTGAATTGCTGGACCCGGCGCAGTAGCCTAGAAGGTCACGAGGCACCGCGAGCCCGCGGTGCCTCTATGTATGTTGCGACCAGTGCGAACGAGGAGTCCCCGGTGCCTACCGGCAAGGTTAAGTTCTTCAATGCGGAGAAGGGTTTCGGCTTCCTCTCCAACGACGAGGGCGAGGACGTCTTCGTCCACCGCGACGCGCTGCCCGACGGCCTGACCGAGCTGAAGGCCGGCGTGCGCGTCGAGTACGGCGTCGTCTCCGGCCGCAAGGGCAACCAGGCCATGCAGGTGCGCCTGCTCGACCCGGTGCCCTCGGTGGTGCGCAACGTGCGCAAGCCGGCCGACGAGATGGCCCCCCTGGTCGAGGACCTCATCAAGCTGCTCGACAGCACCTCGAACTCGCTGCGCCGCGGGCGTTACCCCGACCGCACCGAGGCCCGCAAGATCGCCGGCCTGCTGCGCGCCTTCGCCGACAACCTGGACGCCTGACGTCCCCCTCCCCCTCTCGTTGAGTGGCGAGAAACGGACGTGAGTGGCGCGTGATTGCGCGCCACTCACGGGTGGAACTCGCCACTCAACCGGGTGGTGGGGGCGAGGGTCGGGCGAGCAATCAGCGCAGGCGCGGGCTGGCGGGGGTGAGACCGGCGGCGAACGCGCGGTCGAGCAGGGCCGATGCCGCGGCGTAACCCTCGTCGCCCAGTTCGCGGGTGAACTCGTTGACGTAGAGCGCGATGTGGCGCTGCTGCACGTCGGGCGCCATCTCGTCGGCGTGCGCGGCGACGTAGGCGGCCGAGGCGGCCGGGTCGGCCCAGGCGTACTCGACCGAGGCGCGCGCCGCCTCGGCGAGCGCCTCGACGTCGAGCGAGCGGCGGGCCAGGATCGCGCCCAGGGGGATGGGCAGCCCGGTGTCGCCCTCCCACCACTCGCCGAGGTCGACGAGCGCGCTGAGCCCGAACGACGGGTAGGTGAAGCGTGCCTCGTGGATCACCAGCCCGGCGTCGAAGGCGCCGTCGCGCACGGCCGGCATGATCGAGGCGAACGGGACGACGTCGATGCGGGCCGGTCGCTGCCCCGCGGCCCAGAGCCGGAACAGCAGGTAGGCCGTAGAGCGCTCGCTCGGCACGGCGACGGTGCGTCCGTCGAGATCGGGCAGCGGCTCACGGGTGAGAACCAGCGGTCCGCAGCCGCGGCCGAGCGCGCCGCCGCTGGGCAGCAGGGCGTAGTCGTCGAGCAGCCAGGGCAGCGCGGCGTAGGAGACCTTGGCGATGTCGAACTCGCCCCGCTCGACCGCGGTGTTGGTGACGTCGATGTCGGCGAAGGTGACATCGACCGGCGGGGCGTCGGGCAGCAGCCCGTGCGCCCAGGCGTGGAAGACGAAGGTGTCGTTCGGGCAGGGCGAGAAGGCCAGCTTCATGACATCGATTCTGCGCCCACGATCGCGGCGACCGCGCGGGCGAGGGCGGCGAGTGCGGCGGGGATCTCCCAGGCTGCGCGGTCGCGCGGCCCGACCGCGTTGCTGATCGCGCGCACCTCGCCGAACGCGACGTCGTGGAGCCGGGCCGCCGCGGCCACGCCGGCGCCCTCCATGCCCTCGGCGACGGCGTCCGGGAAGCGGCCGGCGAGCGCGCTCGCCCGCTCGGCCGAGCCGGTCACGGTCGCCACGGTGAGCACGGTGCCGAGATGCCCGCCGGTGCGGTCGGTGAGCTCGACGGCCAGCCGGGCCGGCACGTCGTAGCGCTCGCCGCCGAACCCGAGTTCGGACACCGGGACGAACCCGCCGTCGGACTCGGCGCCGAGGTCGGCGAAGACGATCGCCGAGGCGACGGCGATGTCGCCGGGGACGAGCGGCGCGAAGCCGCCACCGATGCCGGCGCTCAGGGCGAGGTCGAAGCCGCCGCCCGCGAGAGCCGCCGCGGCGCTCGCGGCCGCCGCGGCCGGACCCACGCCCCCGGCGATCACCGACACGGTGGCCCCGGCCGGCAGGCCGGCCACGACGGCGTCCCGCTCGGCGTCGACCGCGGTGACGACGAGCAGTCTCACGAGCGCGACCTCACCGGGGCGGCCGGACGACCGAGCCCGGGTGGTCGGGCCACTGCTCCACCGCACGGTGCCGCAGCATGGCCCGGCTGCGCAGCACGACCACGACGGCCACGCCGGCGCAGACGACGCCGGCCACGACGAAGGCGAGCGCGCCGTCGCCGGTGCCCTTGCTCGGCAGCGCCACGCCCAGCGCCGCGCCGACGACCCAGGCCAACTGAAGGAACGTCTCGGACCGCGCGAATGCGCTCGAGCGCAGCGTCTCGACGACGTCGTTCTGGATCAGGGCGTCGAGGGCGATCTTGGACAGCGCGTTGGTGACCGCGCAGACGAACATGACGATCACCGCGACGAGCACGCTGAAGGTGAGCGCGCCGACGATGCAGGCGACGGCGGCCACGCAGACCGAGATGACGATGATCTGCTCGGGCTTGGCCATGGCCAGGCGCGTGCCGATCGCGGTGCCGACGAAGTTGCCGGCCCCGGCCGCCCCGATCACCGCGCCGAGGCCGAGCGCGGCGCTGAGCCCGTGTGACGTCGACTCGACGTAGAAGGCCAGGTAGATCGTCAGCAGGCCCGACAGCAGGCGCAGCACCGACTCGCCCTGCAGCGCGATGACGAGGTGCGGGTCGAACCCCTTGCGGGCCCAGCTGTGGATGCGGCTCAGCGGCGGCACCTTCTCCTGTCGCCGCGGCCGCATCGGCTCCTGCGGGTGGCGCGCCGCCGCCACCGCGGAGTCGACCTGCGAGGGCAGCTTGAAGGCGAAGAACGCGCAGGCCGCGAAGCCGAACGCGGTGACCACCAGGCCGGCCGTGTACGAGCCGGTCAGCTTGATGACGACGCCGACGAAGCCGCCGAGCACGATCGTCGAGCCCAACCCGAAGATGGTCAGCTTCGCGTTCGCCGCGGTCAGCGTCATGCCCGGCGGGACGAGGCGGGGTGCGGCCGCCGCCCGCACGACGCCGTAGGCCTTGGACAGCACCAGCGAGCCCAGGGCGCACGGGTAGAGCACGAGCAGTTCGGTCGGGTGCCCGGCCATGATCAGCGCGAGGATCGCCCGCCCGGCGGCGGTGCCCGCCATGGTCCAACGCCGGCCGTGCTGCAACCGGTCGAGGGCCGGCCCGATGATCGGCGCGACGACCGCGAACGGCGCCATCGTGATGAGCAGGTACAGCAGCACGTTGCCGCGCTGGGCGTGGGCCGAGGCGCCGAAGAAGACGGTGCCGGCGAGCGCGACGGTGATCATCGCGTCCGTGCCGTAGCTCAGCACCTGGTTCCAGATCAGCGCGGTGAGCCCGGACTCCTCGGCGCCGTCGGACTTGCTGGCCGTGATGACCTTGCGGGTGACGGTGCGGGCGGCCTTGTTCGTCCCGGACAGCGTGGCCTTGCCGAGGCTCAGGGCGGCGCGCCCGACGGTCGAGGACTCGGGAGCCGTCTCGTAGGGCTGGGTCGTCGGCGGCGAGTGGTAGCCGTCAGGCGGCTGGTGCGGCGGCGGCCGGTGATAGGTGGGCACGCCGTAGCCGTCGTCGTAGTGCGGCGGCGGTGGTGGGGGCGGCTGGTACGGCGGCGGGTCGTAGTGCACCGGCGGCGGGGGCAGGTAGCCCGGCGGTGCGGTGCCGGGCGCCACCCGCGGCTGGTGCGAGGTGTGGCCAGACTTCGAGAACCGCTTGCGCGGTTGCTCGTCGCGGGGCTTGGCCACCTGTCCATCCTGCCTCACCTGATCCGTCCCGGAAGGGGGGCGCGGTGGGCGAACGCCGCGACATCGGCGAGAATGGTGGCGTGACGAGCCCCGAGACCTCCGACCGAGCGTCCGCCGACCCGACGGACGCCGACGCCGCCGCCGACATTGCCGTCCGCGAGGCCGCGCCGGACGTCGTGCTCGCCGCCGCCGTCGAGCCGGCCCGCGCGGCTGCGGTGGCCGTGGGTGAGGAGTCCGTGGGCGAGCACCTCGGCGTCCGCGCCGAAGGCGAGCGGGTCGTCACCCACGCCTTCGCGGCCACGATGCCGGGCTACGGCGGTTGGTACTGGGCGGTCACGGTGGCCCGCGCCCCGCGCAGCCGCACCGTCACCGTCGACGAGGTCGTCCTGCTGCCCGGCGACGGCGCGCTGCTCGCGCCCACCTGGGTGCCGTGGGAGGAGCGCGTGCGGCCCGGCGACCTCAGCCCGGGTGACCTGCTGCCGCCGCCCGAGAACGATCCGCGCCTCGTCCCGGCCTACCTGCTCTCCGACGACCCGGCCGAGGAGATCGTGGCCTTCGAGCTCGGGCTCGGCCGCGAGCAGGTCATGTCGCGCGAGGGGCGGCTCGACGCCGCCGATCGCTGGTTCGCCGGCGACCACGGCCCGGACTCCCCGATGGCCCGGCAGGCGCCCGCGCCCTGCGGCACGTGCGGGTTCCTGCTGCAGCTGAACGGGTCATTGCGTGCCGCGTTCGGCGTCTGTGGCAACGAGGTCACCGACACCGACGGCCAGATCGTCAGCGTCGAGTACGGCTGCGGGGCACACTCCCAGACGACACTCGACCCGGGTCCGGTCGTCGAGATCGGCGATGTCGTCTACGACGACGGCGAAGAACTCACGGCCAACTGAGTCGGCTCGGCGGGGAGCCGGTCAGATCGTCCGGCCCATCGAGCGGTGTCGCATCATGAGCGACCAGCCGATGATCCCGAGGAGCCAACCGGCCAGGCAGGTCCAGAGCCAGATGCGGTGGTCGTGGCGGCCGAGCCAGCCGTAGAAGGGCAGCAGGACCACGAATGCGACGAACCAGATCGCAGTGCCGACGGCGACGATGCGCCGGGCGTTCATCTGCACCGGCGGCGGTGTCACCAGTCGTCGCTCGGCCATGGGTGCGAGCGTAACGGCATGAGCGCAGCGGTGGCCGGGCTGGCGGTTCGCGCGGTGCGGGTCGCCCTCGGCGCCGGGCCGAGCGTCGAGGAGGTCGTGCGGCGCGCCGACGGGTGGGACGGTCTCGTCGCCCTGCGGGGTGACTGGGCCGAGCGCACCGCGATCGTCACCTCGCATCCCCTGCTCGTCGCCGATCCGGCCGAGGACCCGATCGCCCTGTTCGACACCCAGCCGGCGGTCACCGGTGACGCGGGGCTCGTCGGTGGCGGGTGGTTCGCCGCCCTCGCCTTCGACGGGCCCGGTCGGGTCGCCTTCCACGACCACCTGATCCGGCTCGTCGACGGCAGCTGGCAGTTCGAGGCGCTGTGGAGCGACGAGCGCGCGGCCGTGCTGACCGAACGGATCACCGCCTGGACGGCCCTGCTCGCCGGCGACCCGGCGGACGGGCCACCGGCCGTCGTCGGGTCGATGACCGGCCCGGACCCGGCCGAGCACCTCGCCGCGGTCGAGCAGGCGGTCGAGCTGATCCGGGCCGGGGAGCTCTACCAGGTCAACGTCTGCACCCGGCTGACCGGCTCGTTCCGCGGTCGCCCGGCCCGGTTGTTCGCCGACGCCGCCGCCGCGCTGCGACCGTCGCGCGGGGCCTACGTGGCGGGGGAGCGCTCGGCCGTGGTCAGCCTGAGCCCCGAGCTGTTCCTGGTCCGGCGTGGCCGCGAGATCATGACCGCCCCGATCAAGGGGACGCTGCCCCGCGACGCCGAGGGCAACGACGAACGGCTGCGCAACTCGGCGAAGGACACCGCCGAGAACGTGATGATCGTCGACCTGATGCGCAACGACTTCGGCCGGGTGAGCGAGCCCGGTTCGGTGCACGCTCCGTTGCTGCTCGGCGTCGAGGCCCACCCGGGGCTGTGGCACCTCGTCTCCCGGGTCGACGGCCGGGTGCGGCCCGAGGTCGGTGACGCCGAACTGCTGCGCGCGACGTTCCCGCCCGGATCGGTGACCGGCGCGCCCAAGGTGCGCGCCGTCGCGGCTATCGAGGCGCTCGAACCGCGCCCGCGAGGTGTCTACACCGGCGCGATCGGCTTCGTCAGCCCGCTCTGGGGTGCGGAGTTCAACGTCGCGATCAGGACGTTCGAGATCGCGGCCGACCGCATCGAGCTGGGCGTCGGCGGCGGCATCACCGCCGACAGCGTGCCGATGCTGGAGTGGCGCGAGTGCCTCCACAAGGCCGCCCCGCTGCTGCGGGCGGCCGGCGTCGAACCGCCGCCCGCGCCGGTGCGCCCGCCGACCCGGACCCAGCTCGCCGGCGGTCTGCTCGAGACACTGCTCGCGATCGACGGCCGGGTCCTGGACGCGGCCGACCACCTGGCCCGGCTCGACCGCTCGTGTCGTGAGGTGTTCGACGCCGGGCTGCCGGCCGGGCTGGCGGCGCAGGTCGACGCCGCCGCCCGCGACCTCCCCGGCCGGGCCGTCGTGCGCGTCGTCGTCGGACCGGACCGGCGCGCCACGGTCGCGGCCGCCCCCGCCCGCCCGCCGGCGAGCGCGGCGCCGGCGGTCGTGGTGCCCCGCTCGGACGTGCTGTGGCGGCACAAGTGGGCCGACCGCGCCGAACTGGTCGCCATCGAGAGGGGGGTGCGGCCGGCCGTCCCGCTCTTCGTGGCCGCCGACGGCACGGTGCTCGAGACCGCCCGCGGCAACGTGTTCCTGATCGAGGACGACGGCACGCTCGTGACCGCGCCGTTGCGCGACGACGTGCTGCCCGGCATCACCCGCCGCCTGCTGCTCGACCTCGCCCGTGACGAGGGCCGGCCGACCGCGCTGCGCCCGTTCGACCGGGCCGAGCTGCTGCGGCACCCCGCGTTCTGGACGAGCACGCTGAGCGGGGCGGTGTCCATCACCCGACTCGACGGGACCCCGCTGCCCCGGGCCGACGACCTGATAGCGGGCTTGGCCCGGCGGCTGCTCGGTGGCACAACCGGCAGTCGTTAGCTAGACTAACTATCGTGACCACAGCGACCCGGGCGACGATGGCGGAACTCGCCGCGCTGCTGCGGCCGTCGCTGTTGCGCCTCACCCGCCTCGTCCGCAACCAGCGCGTCGACACCTCGGTCACGCTGACCCAGCTGTCGGCGATGGCCACGCTGAGCAAGCACGGTCCGATGAGCGCCGGCGAGCTCGCGACCTGCGAGAAGGTGCAGCCGCCGTCGATGACGAAGGTGCTGGCCAACCTCGAGGAGCACGGCCTCGTGCGCCGCGACGTCCACCCGTCGGACAAGCGCCAGGCCATCATCGCGATCACCGAGGCCGGGCTGGAGCTGCTCGACTCGGAGCGCCGCTCGCGCGACCAGTGGCTGACCAAGCGTCTCGCCGCCCTCACCGCCGACGAGCGAGCCCTGCTGCAGCGGGTCGTCCCGATCCTCGACAAGCTGGCCGAGCAGTGACGGCGGTCGCCTCCCGTCCCTCCGTCGATCCTTCCGCCGCACCCACCGAACGTCCCGGCATGTTCCGCTCGCTGCGCGTGCGGAACTACCGCCTGTACGCCGCCGGCCAGCTCGTGTCGCTCACCGGCACCTGGATGCAGCGGGTCGCGCAGGACTGGCTCGTCCTCGAGCTCACCAACTCCGGCACCGCCCTGGGCATCGTCACCGCGCTGCAGTTCGGGCCGTCGCTCGTGCTCGGGCTCTGGGGCGGCATCCTGGCCGACCGCGGCAACAAGCGGAAGCTGCTGCTGGTCACGCAGAGCGCGCTCGCGCTCGTCGCGCTGGTGCTGGGCCTGCTCGACGTCACCGGCGTCGTCGTTTACTGGCACGTGCTCGTGCTGGCGACCGTGCTCGGGCTCGTCACCGCCGTCGACACCCCGGTGCGGCAGTCGTTCGTCATCGAGATGGTGGGGCGCGACGAGCTCACCAACGCGGTGGCCATCAACTCCACGATCTTCAACGGTGGGCGAATCCTCGGCCCGGCCGTCGCCGGCGTGATGATCACCGCCGTCGGCACCGGGTGGGCGTTCGTCGCGAACGCCGCCTCCAGCCTGGCCGTACTCGCCGGTCTGGCGATGATGCGGACGAGCGAGCTGCACCCGTCGCCCCCGGTGCGGCGGGCGGCGGGTCAGCTGCGGGAGGGGTTCCGCTACGTCCGCGGCCGGGCCGACCTGCTGCTGACCATGGTGCTCATCTTCGTGGTGGGGACGTTCGGGCTGAACTTCGCCATCACGACCGCGCTCATGGCCAAGCAGGTGTTCCACCACGGCGCGAGCGGCTACGGCTGGCTGTCCACGGCGCTGGCCGTCGGCGCGTTCGGCGGCGCGATCGTGGCGACCCGCCGCACGAAGCGTCCGAGCGCGCTGTTCCTGCTCGTCGCGGCCGCCCTGTTCAGCCTCGCCGAGATCGTGTCCGGGCTGATGCCGACGTTCCTGCTCACCGCGATCGCGCTCATGCCGGCCGGGCTGGCGATGCTGACGGTGACGACCGCGGCCAACGCCTCGATCCAGCTCGGCGTCGCGCCCACCATGCGCGGCCGGGTGATGTCGCTCTACCTGATCTGCTTCATGGGCGGGACGCCGGCGGGGGCGCCGCTGATCGGCTGGCTGGCCGGCGTCGCCGGACCGCGCTGGGGTCTCGTCGGCGGCGGTCTCGTCTGCCTCGTCAGCACCGGGGCGATAGCCGCCGTGCTCGCCCGGCACCGCGGCCTCGGCCCGGTTGCCGTCGCCGATCTGGTGACCGCCCGGATGCACCCCGCCGGCTGACCCCGCTAGCGTTTCGCGACGTGATCGTCGAGCTGAGCGACCCGGCGGACCCGCGCCTCGACGACTTCCGCGACCTCACCGACGCCGACGTGCGGCCCGACCGGCGCGGCATCGTCATCGCCGAGGGCGTCAACGTCGTCGAGCGGCTGGCGACCTCGCCTTACGCGGTGCGGGCGGTCATCGGCGTCCGCGCCCGGATCGAGGCGTTGTGGCCGGTGCTCGAACCGCTCGGCGTGCCGGTGTACCTCGTCGACAAATGGGTGCTCTCGGCCGTGGTGGGGTTCCGGGTGACCCGTGGTGTGCTGGCCTCGGCCGACCGGCCGGCGGCCCAGGACGCGGGCGAGCTGCTGGCGCGCGCGCACCGGGTGGCCGTGCTCGAGGCGCTGAACGACTTCGAGAACCTGGGCTCGCTGTTCCGCAACGCCGCGGCGTTCGGGGTCGACGCGGTGCTGCTCGACCCGCGCTGCGCCGACCCGCTGTACCGGCGCAGCGTGCGGGTGTCGATGGGGCACGTGCTGCGGGTGCCGTTCGCGGTGCTGCCGGGCGAGTGGCCGGCGTCGCTCGGCGTGCTGGCCGAGCACGGCTTCGAGATCGTGGCGATGACGCCGGGCGGCTCGCGCGACCTGCGCACGCTCAGCCCGCCGGAGCGGTGGGCCGTGCTGCTGGGGGCCGAGGGACCGGGGCTCAGCGAGGCGGCGATGGCCCGGGCCGACGTGCGCGTGCGCATCCCGATGGCGGCCGGCGTCGACTCGTTGAACGTCGCCACGGCGGCGGCGGTGGCGTTCGCGCAGCTGTGCTGAAACCCGAAAGGCGGCCACGGTCGCCCGTGGCCGCCTCTCGCGCGGTTACCGCCCGGAGGCAGTGCTCAGTGGTGCGGTGATCAGGCGACCTTGACCTTGAGGGTCGCGACGCCGACGAGCAGGCCGCCGGTGACCGCGGTCGTGTTGAAGGTCTTGTCGAGCAGGGCGGCCGCGTCCTTCGACACGAGCACGCGGGTGCCGGTCAGCGTGGCGATGTTGCCCGAGACGGTGATCGGCTGCAGGGTGCTGCCGTCGAGGTCGAACAGGGTCGCGCCCTTGACGACGGACTTGCCGTTGGCGAGCACATCGCCGGTCAGCTTGGAGTTGTTGCCCGGGTCGATCACGAAGTTCTCGAGCGTGACGGTGGTGTTGCCGCCCTTGAGGGACAGGCCGCTGCCGTCGTGGCGGATGGTGCCCTGGACGTACGGGGTCACCTTGCCCTTCTTGTACACGGTCACGTTGCCACCGGTGATCGGGAAGGTGACGGTGCCGGCGGTGGGCATGGTCGCCTTGCCGACGAGGCCCGGGGCGAGCTTGAGCGAGGTGAGCGCCTTGACGAAATTGGCGTCGAGGGCGACGGACGTGGACACGCCGCCGCTGAGGTCCTTGACGGTCGCGATCGGCTTCTTGTCGCTCGACGAACCGCTGCTGCTGCAAGCGGCGACGGTGCTGGCGAGGCCGACGGCCGTGATAGCCACCAGTACCTTCTTGATTCCGCGCATTTTGTGGATCCTCCTGGAAGTGGGTCGGTTATCAGGGAGTTCGACGGGCCGCCGCACATCGGTTCCGTTCCCGACCGATTGAGTTCGGATGTGGCCGGCGCCACGTGTTGCGGGCGTCGGGCACACTCGACCTATGAACGCCCTCCGTACCTCGACGTATGGTGCATTTGTCGCGGCACTGCTGCTGCTCGTCGCGTCGTGCGGATCGTCGGCGCCGAAGCGGCCGGGTGCGGCCGAACCGGCCACCGCTCCGGCGACCAGCGCGGCCCCGGTCGGCCCGGTCGTTCCGGTCGGGGAGAGCCCCGAAGGCATCGTCTTCGACCCGGTGACGAAGCTGGTGGCGGTGGCCGTGCGCAACCCGGACCGCCTGCTGCTGCTGGACCCCGACACGCTGGCGCTGCGGCGGACGGTGCCGCTGCCCGGATCGGTGCGCCACCTGCAACTCGCCCGCCCCGGCGGGCCGGTGCTCGTGCCGGCCGAGAGTGCGAATCAACTGGTCGAGGTCACCCTGCCGGCTGGGGCGACCCGGGCCACCGACGTCCTGAAGCAGCCGCACGACGCGACCGCGGCGGCCGACGGCGACCTGGTGGTGGGCAACGAGTTCGGGAAGTCGATCTCGGTTGTGCGCGATGGAATCGTGCGCGCGACCGTACGCGACCTGAAGCAGCCGGGTGGCGTGATCGGCTACGGCCACGACGTGGCGGTCGTCGACGTCGGTGCTTTCACGCTCAGCACCTATGACCTGCCGACCGCTCGGCGCACCGCGATCGTCCCGGCCGGCAAGGGTCCGACGCACGGCGAGCTGCTGAGCGGTGACCGGGTCGCGGTGTCGGACACCCGCGGCGACGCGATCCTGGTCTACCGGCTCGCGCCGCTGACGCCGATCGGCCGTCTCGCCCTGCCCGGCACGCCCTACGGCCTGGCGGTCGATGCGACGACCGACACGCTGTGGGTGACCCTGACGGCCCGCAACCAGGTCGTCGGCCTCGACCTGTCCGGCCCCACGCCGCAGATCATCGCCCGCTACGCGACGGTCCGGCAGCCCAACACCGTCGCCGTCGCCCCCGGCAGCCACCGCCTCTGGATCACGGGCACCGACGACGGCGTGGTGCAGCTGATCCGGCGCTGATCGTGCTTCGGCGGCCCGCCGGCGAAGATCACCTGGCGGCTTTCAACATCATCTAGACAAAGATCAAACATCCATTTACCTTGATCACGCCTGCGACAAATCGTCACGGCTCGTGATATTCGGGGAAGATCGTGATGTTTGTCGTGAAGCTGCGGCGCGCGCTCCTGCTGTTTTTGGGCGCAACTCTTGTCGGGATCTACGGATCGACCGCGGCGTCCGCCGGGCCGGCGTCGACCGCCTCCGCACCGTCGATCTCGTCGGTCAGCGCGCTCCGGGGCGCGACCGCCGGTGGAACCCGGGTCACGATCACCGGGCAGCGCCTCCTGCACGCCACGGCCGTGCTGTTCGGCAGCAGCCGAGGGTCGGCCATCCACGTGTCGTCCTCGACCAGCCTGCAGGTGACGTCCCCGGCGCACGCGGCCGGTTCGGTGTGGCTGCGAGTGGTCACCCCGTCGGGCCGGTCCGTCCTCGTCTCGCGCGGCCGCTTCAGCTACATCGCCCCGCCGGTCGTGACCTCGGTGTCGCCGCCCTCGGGATGGTCGACCGGTGGCTCCCGGGTGGTCGTCCGCGGAGCCAACTTCCTCGATGTCACGGGGGTCAGCTTCTCCGGCGTCGCCGGCCGCACCCTCGCGGTGGCCTACAGCGGCGCTCTCACGGTGACCGCTCCGGCGCACGCCGTCGGCGCGGCCTACATCCGGGTGACGACCCGCTACGGGACCTCGCTGGTCACCGCCGCCGATCGCTTCAGCTTCGTGGACCCGAAGCACGTCCAGAGCTTCCAGTACGAGGGCACGACCGATCCGAACCAGTCCCTGACCGCGACGTGGCGGAGCACCCGGGCCAAGGCCCCGTGGGTCGTGACCCTGCACGGCGGGTCCTGGATCCACGGGTCCCAGGCCTACACAGCCTGGGCGGCCAGCGTCTTCTACGCCCACGGGTGGCAGGCGTTCAACCTCAGCTACAGCATCGGTGACAAGGTGCCGTATTCGCAGCAGGTCACCGACCTGCTGGCCGCCCGGAAGTGGATCGCCGCCCACGCCGCGCAGTTCGGGATCGATCCCAACCGGGGCACGGCCTACGGCTTCAGCGCCGGTGGGCACCTGGCCGCGGTACTCGGCCTGTCGGGCGGCTTCCGCACCGTGGTCAGCGTGTCAGGCGTTCTCGAACCGCAGCGGGTCGCCGCGGACGGTGTGCGGGTTGCGGCGGCGGCGGCCCCGGCCAACCCGGCACCGAATCCCGAGTACAACCTGTACACGCGGGAGCGCGACATGATGGGCTGCGAGTACGCGGGCGTCTCCGGTAGCGACGGCTGCGCGCAGCGGTGGCGCGACTTCACCCCCGAATACGCGATCGGCCGGTCGCGGCCGATGCCGGCGTTCTACATCGTCCAGGGCGCTCAGGATCCGGTCGTGCCACCTGCGAGTGCGCTCGACTTCGGAGGGATCCTCCGGGCCCACGGCGTGACCGACTCGGTCGTGATGATGGCGGGCTTCGGTCACGACGATCGGGAACTGTTCGGCTCGCCGACGAAGATCATCACCATGCTCCGCTGGGATCTGGCGCACTCCTCCTGACGTCGTCAGACCAGCGAGTCGCGCCAGGACGAGTGCAGTTCGGCGAAGTGGCCCTCGCCGGACTCGATGAGGCTCGCCGGTGAGCCGTCCTCGACAACCCGGCCGTCCTCGAGGACGAGCACGCGGTCGGCGATCTCGACCGTCGACAGCCGGTGAGCGATGATCAGCGCAGTCCGCTCGACGAGTACGGTGCGCAGCGCGCGCTGCACCAGCCGCTCGGTCGGGACGTCGAGTGACGACGTCGCCTCGTCCAGGATCAGCACGGCGGGGTCGGCGAGGAACGCGCGAGCGAACGCGACGAGCTGCCGCTGACCCGCCGACAGCCGACCGCCGCGCTTGCGGACGTCGGTGTCGTAGCCCTCGGGCAGCGCGCCGATGAACTCGTGGGCGCCGACCGCGTGCGCGGCCGCGACGATCTCCTCGCGGGTCGCGTCGAGGCGGCCGAAACCGATGTTCTCGGCGACCGAGCCGGAGAACAGGAAGCCGTCCTGCGTGATCATGACGACCGCGTTGCGCAGGTCGGCGTCGCCGATCGAGCGCAGGTCGGTGCCGTCGAGCGCCACCGTGCCCGCGGTCGGGTCGTAGAAGCGCGAGATCAGCTTGGCCAGCGTGGTCTTGCCCGCGCCGGTGGCGCCGACGAGCGCGACGGTCTGCCCGGCCGGGATGTCGAGCGAGAGTTCGGGCAGCACCGGACGGTCGGCCCGGTAGCCGAACTCGACGCCCTGGAGCGAGACGCGGCCGCGGACCGGACCCGCCAGCTCGGCCGGCTCGGCGGGCTCGGGCACCCCGGGCGGCTCGGCCAGCACGGCCGCGATCTTCTCCAGCGCCGCGGTCGCCGAGACCAGCGAGTTGTAGAAGATGCCGATGTCCTGCATCGGGTCGTAGAACTGGCGCAGGTAGAGCAGGAACGAGGTGAGCACGCCGAGCTCGAGCCCGCCGTGCGCCACCCGGAAGCCGCCGACCAGCAGCACCGCGACCGTCGCGACGTTGCCGATCAGGGACGTGCCGGGGATGAAGTAGGCCTGCAGGTTGAACGTGACCTTGTTGGCCTCGCGGTAGTCGTCGTTGAGGCGGGCGAAGATCGCGTCGTTGCGCTTCTCGCGCCGGAACGCCTGCACGGCCCGGATGCCGTTGAGCGTCTCGACGATGTTGACGATCATGGTGGCGACCGTCTCGCGGGTGAGCCGGAAGGCCACCGCCGCGCGGGGCGAGAACCAGCGGTACAGCAGCCACATCGGGATCAGCGAGGCCAGCGCGATCGCGGCGAGCGGCGGGTCGAGGACGAGCAGCAGCACCCCGATCGCAACGCTGTTGAACAGCGCCGTGAGCAGGGTGTCGAGGGCACTGTCGAGCAGCTCGGTCAACGTGTCGACGTCGGAGGTCAGCCGGCTGATCACCCGGCCGCTGGTGAAGCGCTCGTGGAACGCGACCGACAACGCCTGCACGTGGTCGTAGGTCCGGCGCCGCAGGTCGTAGAGGATGTCCTGACCGATGGCGCCGCTCTTGATGACGAAGATCGCGCGGAGCGAGCCGGACATGACCGCCGCGATCAGCAGCAGGCTGCCGACGACCGAGAGCGACTGGTAGTCGCCCCTGAACGCGTCGGGCAGCGACTGGTCGATGGCCACGCCGACGAGCCACGGCGCGGCCATGGTGGCGACGACCTGCAGCAGCACGAGGCCCAGCACCACGGTTACGCGGCGCCGGTGCGGGCGGATCAGGTCGAGCAGCAGCGCGCGGGCGTCGTCGTGCAGGTGCACGCCCCGACCCGGGTCGTCCTGGGCCCGGGCGTCCTTCTGGGCGTCGGGGGTGAGCTGCCCCTGCCACGTCGAAGGGTCGGACGGGTGTTCGATCACATCGGTCATCGGCCGGCCCCTGCCTGGCTCGTGAGTTCGGAGGCCTGCGACAGCAGCGCCCGGTAGGCCGGCACCGTGTCGAGCAGCTCGCGGTGGGTGCCGACCGCGGCGATGCGGCCGTCGGCGAGCAGTGCGACACGGTCGGCCATCATCACCGTCGAGGGCCGGTGGGCCACGATCAGCGCGGTGGTGCTCGCGAGCACCCGGCGCAGCGCCTCTTCCACCTGGCCCTCGGTGTGCACATCGAGCGCCGACAGCGGGTCGTCGAGGATCAGCACGCGGGGGCGGCCGAGCACGGCGCGGGCCAGCGCCAGCCGTTGGCGCTGCCCGCCGGACAGCGACAGCCCCTGCTCGCCGATGCGGGTGTCGAGCCCGTAGGGCAGCGAGTAGACGAATTCGGCCTGGGCGAGCGCGACGGCCTCGCGGATGTCGTCGTCGGACAGCCCGGCCCGGCCGAGCGTGAGGTTCTCGGTGACGCTCGCCGAGAAGAGGGTGGCGTCCTCGAACGCCGTCGTGACGGTGTGCCGCAGCTGGTCGAGGCGCAGGTCGCGGACGTCGACCCCGCCGATCAGCACCCGGCCGCCGGAGACGTCGTAGAGCCGGGGCACGAGCGCGGTGAGCGTCGTCTTGCCGGAGCCGACGCCGCCGACGATCGCCATCGTCTCGCCCGGCGCCAGCTCGAGGTCGACGCCGCGCAGCACGTCGACGTCCGAACCGGCGTAGCGGAAGCGCACGTCGTCGAAGACGAGGCTGGTGCCCTTCTCGGCCGGGGCCGGGCGCACGGGGTCGACGATCGACGGCGCGGTGTCGAGCACCTCGAAGATGCGGCGGCTGGCGCTGCCGGCCTCCTCGGTGAGGGCGAGCAACCAGCCGAACATGATGATCGGCCAGACCAGTTGCAGGAACAGCGCCACGAACGCGACCAGCTGGCCGATGGTGATGACGCCGTGGGCCGTGGCGTAGACGCCGCCGACGGTTACGAAGGCGAGCACGACCTGCGGCAGGCCCTCGAGCAACGCCCAGAACAGGCCCAGGGTGCGGATCTTGGTGAGCTCGGCCCGCCGCAGCCGGGAGGCGTCCTCACTGAAACCGGCCAGCATGTGCGGGCGCCGGCCGAAGGACTTGATGACCCTGATGCCGAGGGCGGATTCCTCGACCGCGGTTGCGAGATCGCCGGTGAGGTCCTGCGCGGCCCGCGCGTTCTGGCTGTAGCGCAGCTCGAAACGGCGGGTGCCCACGAGCAGCGGGATCATCGACACCGCCACGATCAGGCCCAGCCAGAACTGGATCTTGAGCAGCAGCACGAGCACCACCACGATGGTGACGCTGTCGGCGAGCAGGAACACCGCCGCCAGCCCGACGAAGCGCCGCAGCGTCGACATGTCGGTGGTCAGGCGCGAGAGCAGCTGGCCCGAGGGCCAGTGGTCGTGGAAGGACACCGGCAGGCGCTGCAGGTGGGCGAAGAGGTCGCGCCGGAGATCGGTCTCGACCCCGAGCGCCGCGATCGACATCGAGCGGCGGCGGGCGTAGAACAGCCCGGCCTCGGCGACGCCGAGCAGCAGCGCCAACCCGCTGAGCGACCACATGCCCGACGTGTCGTGATGGCGGATCGGGCCGTCGACGACGCGTCCGATCACGAGCGGGATGAGCGAACCGGCGAGCATCGCGCCCGTCGCGGCGAGCAGCATGCTGATCATGGCCCGGCGGTGCGGCCGCACCCACGAGCGCAGCCGCAAGATCGTGCGCACGGTGCTCTGCTGGCCCGGCTGCTGCTTCGCAGGTGCGGGATCGGCAGGCTCACTCACGTCTGTCGACGGTACGGGGAGCGTCCGACATCGGCGACCGAGTTTCGCGCTCGGCTGATCTTGGCGCCGCTCCTCGATACGCGTGTGTCGCCACGGCGCTACCCGGGTACCGACGACCGGCTCGTAGGGTCGGTCCGTGATCGGCCGTCTGCACTGCCTTGTGATCGACTGCCCGGCCCCGCTCGAGCTGGCCGGCTTCTATGCCGAGCTGCTCGGCCTCGATCGGATCGACGCGGCGACGGACTGGGTGACCCTCGGTCGGGGCGCAATGCTGCCGGTGCTGGCGCTGCAGCAGGTTGCCGACTTCCGGGCGCCGTGTTGGCGTGATCCCGACGCACCCGGCCAGCTTCACGTCGACGTGCTCGTCGACGACCTGGACGCCGCCGAGCCGCGGGTCATCGAGCTCGGCGCGACCCTTCTTGAGGGATCGCCGAAGCCGATCGGTTACCGGGTCTACGCCGACCCGGTCGGCCACCCGTTCTGCCTCGTCACGCCGGAGAGCGTGTCGTGGAGCGCCGGCGCCCCGTGACGTTCAGTCCTGCTTGCGGCGCACGCCGAGCAGGATGTCGTCCCAGGAAGGGACGCGCGCGCGGGCGGCGCGGTCGTCGTCGGACTCGTCGCGCTTGCTCACCCCGAGATTGCGCAGGTTCTTCACGTTGGACGCCGCGGCGGGGCGGGTCGACGGGTCGGTGATGCCCAGTGGCAGCGGCGGCGCGTCGAAGTCGAGCGAGGCGTCGAAGTCGGGCTCGGGGATCGGGGTGACCTGGGCAGCGGGCTCGCCCGGTGACGCGCTCGCGGCCTCCTGGTCGAACACCTCTTCGAGGCGCGGCAGCGGGCTGGTGTGCGCGTCGGGCATCGGTGGGAAGGCGACGACGCCCGGGGCGAGCCGCGGGGCGGCGGCGAGCGACGGGCGCTCGACGACCGGGGCCGGCGGCGCGATGGGCCGGATCGGCCGGTCGCTGAGCAGGTCGGCGGCGGTCTCGTCGACCGGCGTGACGGAGCGGGTCGTGCGGTGGAAGAGCCATTCGGCGCTGTGCGTGCTGGCGCCGCCGAGCCACTCGGCCACGATCACCCACTCGCCGTCGTCGCGGCGCCGCGAGGCCCAGGTGACCTCGGTCGGAACGATGCCGTGGGCGGTGAAGCGGTCGTCGACGGCCTCGCCGAAGACGACGACCTGGCCCTCGGTGGTGCTGCGACGGGCTCGGGCCCGGCGGGCCTCGTCGGTGATGCGGGCGCGCTCCTCCATCACCGGCGCGGCGAAACGCAGCACCCGGTCGAGGCTGACCCCGAAGGCCTCGGCGAGGTCCTCGGGCGATTCGCCGGCTCGCACGCGCATCTGGATCTCGCGCGGGCCGATGGTCACCTCGGGTTCGGCGGGGGCGGCGCGGTGCGCCGCGACGCGCGGGGCGTCGGCCCGGGCGGCGTCACGCAGCGGCGCATCGTTGAGCAGCGCGAACTGCTCGCTGCCGTCGGCGGTCTCCACGACGAGGTGGCCACCGTCCTCGGTGGGGCGGACGAAGCGCAGCTGACGCATGGGCCGACGATAGGCGCGGGACCGGCGGATCCGGGGAGCACACGCCGATCAGCCGGTCTCCGGGCCGAGGTGCTCGGCGGCCACCTTCCGGGGCACGCACATCCGCCAGGCGTCGACGATGAACTCGTCCAGCTCGTCGACCGCGATCCGGGCCAGCCGCAGCCGCGCCCACTGGTAGCGCAGGTCCGACGCGACCGGCAGCAGGAACGTCTCGGGATCGCTCGCGACCAGCGCCTCGCGCTGCTCTCGGGGGTAGCCGAAGCCGAGCAGCGTCTCGTCCGGCGACACCGATGCGAACACGAGCCGGCCGACCCGGAACTTCACGTGCTCGCGCACGATCGCCTCGTACGCGCGGGGCAGACCGAGGGCGATGCGGCGGACGTCGGTCAGGTCGGCCACGATCAGGTGAAGGCGTACCGGTCGGCCGTCGTGACGGCGCTCGTGCCGCCCGGGGTGTAGACGAGGATGTTCACCGATCCCGCCGCGTGGGCCGGAGTGCGCACGGTGAGTCGCGTCGAGCTGTTCACCGTGAACGACGCGGCGGTGTAGCCGAAGCGGACGCCCCTGACCCGGAAGAAGTTGCTGCCGGTGATCGTCACGGTCGTGCCGCCGGTGCGGGTGCCACGCCCCGGCGATACCCGGGTGATCCGCGGGGGGGCGAGGAAGAGGTAGCGGGTGGTCGCCGAAACCGCGCTCGAACCAGCGCCGTTCACGACGACGACCGCGGCCGCGGATTGGGAGTGTGCCGGGGTGAGCGCCGTGATCCTTGAGTCGGAAGTCACCGTGAACCGCGCCGCGGTCGAGCCGAACAACACCTTGGTCGCGCCCGTGAATCCGGTGCCGGCGAGGTAGACGAGGTGCCCGGCCGACGTGGCCCCCGCCGTCTGGGACAGCGCAGTCACGACGGGCACGCCGTACCGGTAGCGGTCCGCGCTCCGGGTCGCGGTGGTGCCTCCGGGAGTCGTGACGCGGATGTCGATCGTGGCGGAGCCGTGTGGTGGCGTGACCGCAGTGATCGAGGTGTCGCTGCGCACGGTGAACGGCACGCTCGCCGCACCGATGGTCACCTGCGAGGCGCCGGTGAAGGCCGTCCCCGTGAGGGTGATCGACCGCCCGCCGGCAGTCGGTCCGGCTCCCGGCGACACGGCGGTCACGGCCGGGGCAGCCTTCGTCTGGATGCAGGCGTACCGGCCTGCGAAGTAGGCGTCGTTGCTGAACTCGGTCTGGGTCAGGTACCGGTGCCCGTTGATCGTCTGGTTCCAGTACGCGCCCGGCGATCCGGAGTAGCTGCCGTAGTCGTAGGCGCACTCGTCGCCGTTCTCGTTCTGGACGCTGACGCCGTTGTCGTACCAGGCGTCGAGGTGCGGGTCGGTGAGCGCCTCGGCCACCTCGTGGCTCAGGGTGCTGATGAGCACGTCGGCGTCACGGTTGACCGCGCCGTTGGGGGCCTGGACGCCACCGCCGAGACCCTCGTCGGTGCAGCTGCCGTTCGCCGGCGGTCCGCCGTAGACCGGGAATGGCAATGCCGCGTAGACGGTGCCGGGCGTGTCGAGGTAGCCGTGGTACCCGCAGTAGGAGCCGCTCGGCGTCGAGTTGATCGTGCAGGCTTGGGTGTCGCTCGTGTCGCTCGCCGGGTAGAAGCAGGATTCGACGCCCTTCGGCAGCAGCATCACGAACAGCTGGCCGAGACCACCCCGGCCGCCGGATGCCGTGCCCGCCTCGGCCTGCAGCTGCGCGTCGTCGAAGCAGGCGGAGTACCCGGTCGTGTCGGCGTAGATCGGGCCGGCGTCGACGGTGCAGCCGGACGTCGGGTAGGGGTTCGCGTCCATGATCGGGGCGCCGATGCCGAGGCGGTAGGCGACCCCGTACTCGCCCAGGGTGGAGAACACGTTCGTGCGCGTTCCGCTGTCGTGCGCGACATCGCGGAGGTACTGGGTGACGGTGTTGACGTAACCGGCGGTGAAGGCGCCCGCCGGGCCCCAGAACACCGGCGTGACCACGACCGACGGCGTACCCATCACGATGTCGCTGTGCGGCAGGAGCGGTGGGGTTCCGCCGTTGTAGAGGTCGGAGGCCGAGGTCGCCGCGGCGAACGAGCGCGCGGAGCAGGTCGCGCGCTCCGGATGCACCCGGGCGACCCCGCCGATGCGGGGTGGCGGCGTGAGGGCGGCGGGACGGCAGGTCGAGGCTGCGGCCGGTGCCGAGCCGAGGGCGGGTACCAGGCCGACGACGAGCGCGACCGCGGTCAACGCGCGCCGAAATGGTGCGGTGGTGCTCACGGTGGTGCCCTTCGTCGCCGGCGTCGCCGATTCTTCCATCGGCCACGTCTTGCCGTTACTGAGCGTCGAGCACCCGTGACAGATACTTGTTGGCGAACATCCGCTGCGGGTCGAGCTTGTCGCGCAGGGCGACGAAGTCGTCGAAACGTTCGTAGGCCGGACGCAGCGAGGCGGCGTCGCGGAAGTGCAGCTTGCCCCAGTGCGGGCGCCCGCCGAGCGACATCGCCAGCTCCTCGACGGCGCGGAAGTAGGGCTCGTGCTCGCGCCGGTGGTACTGGTGCACGGCGATGTAGCCCGAATCGCGCCCGTTCGCGGTCGAGAGCCAGATGTCGTCGGCGGCGGCGAAACGCACCTCGACCGGGAAGCCGATCTGCTCGCCGCTGCGGGCGAGGTGGGCCTCGATGCCGGCCAGCAGTTCGGGCACGGCCGCGCGCGGCACGGCGTACTCCATCTCGCGGAAGCGGACGGTGCGCACCGACGCGAAGACCCGGTACGAGCGGTCGATGAAATCGCGGGCGCCGAGCAGCCGGGCCGCGGTCTCGTTGGCCCGCGGGATGAGCGCGGGTCGCCGGGTCGTCACCCGGTTCAGCCGGTCGAAGACGGTGTTGGACAGGAAGTCGTCGTCGAGCCAGTGGCGGAACTTCCGTAGCGGACGCAGCTCGGTGCCGGGCAGCACCCGGTTGTTGCGCTTCGTCAGCACCCGACGCGTGTGCGGGAACCAGTAGAACTCGAAGTGGTCGTTGCCGACGACGTGCTCGTCGAGATCCTCGAGCACCGCGTCGAGCGACGCGGGGGCCTCCGCCGCGGCCAGCGCGAAGGACGGCTCGCACTGGAGCGTCACCGTGGCGATCACGCCGAGCGCGCCGAGCCCGACGCGGGCGGCGGCGAAGACCTCCGGATTCTGCTCGGCCGAGCACGACAGCAGTGAGCCGTCGGCGAGCACGAGGTCGAGGCCGCGCACCTGGGTGGCGATGCCGCCGAACTTGGCGCCGGTGCCGTGCGTGCCGGTGGAGATCGCCCCGGAGATGGACTGGACGTCGATGTCGCCCAGGTTGGTCATGGACAGCCCGAGGTGCCACAGCGCCTCGTTCAACGCGTGCAGGCGGGTGCCGGCGAGGACGGTCACCAGTCCGGTCGCGCGGTCGGCCCGGACGATGCCGGCCAGCCGGTCGAGGCGCAGCTGCACACCGTCCGTGGCGCCGATGGCGGTGAACGAGTGGCCGGCGCCGATCGGTTTCACGCGCTGCCCGCGCTCGGCCGCGGCGGCGACCACACGTTGCAGCTCGCCGACCGTCGCAGGGGCCACGACGGTCACGTCGGCCGACACGGTGCCGGCCCAGTTGGTCCAGGTCGTCATGGCACGCATCGTCGCACCCGCCGACGGCGCCCGCCCGTCTAGTGTCAGCCCCGTGCCGCACCGTCCGGATCCTGACCTCGCCGCGCTCACCGCCGCCACCGCCGACCTCGACGCGCCGCTGGCCGCCCTCGACCTCGCCGCGCTGCGGGCCAACGCGGCCGACCTCGTGCGCCGCGCCGGTGGCACCCCCGTGCGGGTGGCGTCGAAGTCGGTGCGCTGCCGTCGGGTGCTCGACCTCGCCCTGGCCACGCCCGGTTTTGCCGGCGTCATGGCCTACTCGGTGCGCGAGGCGATCTGGCTGGTGCGCGGTGGCGTGACCGACGTGCTCCTCGGCTACCCGAGCGTCGACCGGGGGGCACTGCGCGAGCTCGCCGGCGAACGCGCGCTGCTCGATGCGATCACGCTGATGGTCGACGGCCCGGAGCAGCTGGAGATCCTGGGGGAGCAGGCCGGGGAGACCCCGGTGCGCGTCTGCCTCGACATCGATGCGTCGCTGCGGCTCGGGCGGGTCCACCTCGGCGTGCGCCGCTCGCCCCTGCGCACCCCGGCCGACGCCGCGGCGCTCGCCCGCACGGCTCGCGACGCCGGCCGGCGCGTCGTCGGTGTCATGTTCTACGAGGCCCAGATCGCCGGACTGCCCGACTCCTCACCGGCGGTGCGCTTGGTCAAGCGACGCTCGGCCGCCGAGCTAGCGCAGCGCCGGGGAGCGGTCGTCGAGGCGGTCGAGAAGGTCGTCGGCGCGCTCGAGATCGTCAACTCCGGCGGCACCGGCAGCCTCGAGGTCAGCTCGGCCGACCCGGTCGTCACCGAGGTCACCGCCGGCTCCGGTCTCTACGTCCCGACGCTGTTCGACGGGTACCGCGCCTTCACGCCGCGGCCCGCGCTGTTCTTCGCGTTGCCAGTGGTGCGCCGCCCCGCGCCCGGGATCGCGACGCTGTTCGGCGGCGGGTACATCGCCTCCGGCCCGGCCGGGAAGTCGCGGGTGCCCAGCCCGGCCCGGCCCGGGCTCGAACTGCTCGGCACCGAGGGCGCGGGTGAGGTGCAGACGCCGGTGCGCGGGCCGGGCGCCGCGGGGCTCCAGGTCGGCGATCGG
>NZ_DASYFV010000046.1:0-90022 GCF_036000465.1 Jatrophihabitans sp.
CGCCGACGTCCGCGCTGGTGGACGCCGTGCGAGGTCTGCTCGCGATCGAGGGCTCGATCGGGGTGATCGTGCCCGACGCCGACGCCGCCCCCGTGCTCGCCGCGCTGCGGGACGGCGGCGTCGACGCCGCACCCCTGGCCGAGGAGAACGACCCGCGCGTCGCGGTGGTGCCTGCCTCGGCGGCCAAGGGCCTCGAGTTCGACTCGGTCGTGCTGGTCGAACCGGCCGCGATCGTGGCCGCGGAGGCCACCCGGACGTCCGGGCTGCGGCGGCTCTACGTGGTGCTGACCCGCGCCGTGTCGCACCTGACCGTCCTGCACGACGCACCGCTGCCGGCCGAACTCGGCCGCTGACGGGTTTGCCCCGCGTCCGCTGACCGGTTTGCCCCGCGCGACGTCGCCAGCAACGCCGCACAGCACACATTGGCGGGGCAAGGCGGACGGCGGCCCGAGTTGTCCGGAGCACGGGTCGCAGGCCGATATGGTAGGAACCCCTGGGTTCTTCGTGAGCTGCGCCACCCCTGTAGCAAGCGTGGGACCCGAACTCGACGAAGAGTGCCCACAGCGCGCCGCAACGTGGCAACCCCACGGACGGCCGAGGCGAGGAGTTGTGCATGTCCGAACACGTCCACGCGATCCACCCCGAGCCGGACATGGTCCAGCTGCTGACGCCCGAGGGCCAGCGCGTCGAGCACGCCGACTACCCGCTGGAGATCAGCGACGACGACATCGCCGCGCTGTACCGCGACCTCGTGCTCGTGCGCCGCATCGACACCGAGGCGATCGCGCTGCAACGCCAGGGCGAGCTCGGTCTGTGGGCCAGCCTGCTCGGCCAGGAGGCCGCACAGATCGGCGCCGGCCGCGCGCTGCGCACGCAGGACATGGCCTTCCCGACCTACCGCGAGCACGGCGTGGCCTGGTGCCGCGACGTCGACCCGCTCACCCTGCTCGGCCTCTACCGGGGCACCAACCTCGGCGGCTGGGACCCGGGCGCCAACAACTTCAACCTGTACACGATCGTCATCGGCGCGCAGACGCTGCACGCGACCGGCTACGCGATGGGCGTGGTCCGCGACGGCGCGGTCGGCACCGGCGACGTCGACCGCGACACCGCCGTGCTCGCGTTCTTCGGCGACGGCGCGTCCAGCCAGGGCGACGTGAACGAGTCGTTCGTGTGGGCCGCGGCCGGGAACCTGCCGGTCGTGTTCTTCTGCCAGAACAACCAGTGGGCGATCAGCGAGCCGGTCGAGCGGCAGAGCCGGGTTCCGCTCTACCAGCGCTCGTCCGGCTTCGGCTTCCCCGGCGTGCGGGTGGACGGCAACGACGTGCTCGCCTGCCTCGCCGTCACCCGCAAGGCCCTCGACGACGCCCGCAGCGCGCAGGGCCCGACGTTCATCGAGGCCTACACCTACCGGATGAACCCGCACACCACGAACGACGACCCGCGCCGGTACCGGCTGGGCAGCGAGGCCGAGACCTGGAAGTTGAAGGACCCGATCGAGCGCGTCCGGGCGTACCTGACCCGCGAGGCCCGCATCGAGCCGTCCTTCTTCGCCGACGTCGACGCCGAGGCCAAGAAGCTCGCCGAGCACGTCCGCGCAGGGTGCCGCGAACTGGCCGATCCGACGGCGGAATCGCTGTTCGACAGCGTGTACGTGACCATGCCCGACGAGCTGCGCGAGCAGCGTGACGAGTTCGCCGCGTTCGTATCGGAGGTCGGCGCATGACCGAATCGAAGACCATGGCCAAGGCCCTCAACGACGGGCTGCGCAAGGCCATGGAGGCCGACCCCAAGGTCGTCATCATGGGCGAGGACGTCGGCAAGCTCGGCGGCGTCTTCCGGATCACCGACGGCCTGCAGAAGGACTTCGGCGAGGACCGCGTCATCGACACCCCGCTCGCGGAGTCCGGCATCATCGGCACCGCCGTCGGCCTCGCGATCCGCGGGTACCGCCCGGTGTGCGAGATCCAGTTCGACGGCTTCGTGTTCCCCGGCTTCGACCAGATCGTCAGCCAGGTCGCCAAGTTCCACAACCGCTCGGCCGGCCTGGTCAAGATGCCGATCACGATCCGCATCCCGTCCGGCGGCGGCATCGGCGCGGTCGAGCACCACAGCGAGTCGGTCGAGACCTATTTCGCGCACACGGCCGGCCTCAAGGTCGTCGCGTGCAGCAACGCCTCCGACGCCTACTGGATGATCCAGGAGGCGATCGCCGACGACGACCCGGTCATCTTCATCGAGCCCAAGCGGCTCTACCACGCAGCGAAGTCCGAGATCGCCGATGCGCCGACGCCGATGTACCAGGCGCGGGTCGTGCGTCCCGGCACGCACGTCACCGTCGCCGGCTACGGCCCGACGATGACCACGCTGGCCGAGTCGGCGAAGGCCGCGGCCGACGACGGCATCGAGCTCGAGCTCATCGACCTGCGCACGGTGTCGCCGCTCGACATCCCGACCGTCGTCGAGTCGGTGCGCCGGACGGGCCGGCTCATCGTCGTGCACGAGGCACCGCACAGCTTCGGCGTGGGCGCCGAGATCGCCGCCCGCGTCACCGAGCAGGCGTTCTACTCGCTCGAGGCGCCGGTGCTGCGGGTGACAGGCTACGACACCCCGTACCCGCCGAGCCGGCTCGAACACGAGTGGCTGCCGAACCTCGACCGCGTGCTCGACGCCGTCGACAAGATCATGGAGTACTGAGCCCAGTGAGCGAAGCTTGCGAGCGAACCGATGAACCCAGTGCTCGGCCGGCCGGCCGAGCGAAGCGAGGTCTGACGTGACTGTCAAACAGTTCAAGCTTCCCGACCTGGGTGAGGGCCTGACCGAGGGCGACATCCTGAGGTGGACGGTCGCCGTCGGCGACACCGTCGACGTCAACGACACCATCGCCGAGGTCGAGACGGTGAAGGCCGCGGTCGAGCTGCCGTCGCCGTTCGCCGGTGTCGTCACCGGCCTGCACGCCGAGGAGGGCGAGACCGTCCCGGTCGGCACGCCGATCATCTCCATCGAGGTCGCGGGCGACGCGTCCGACACACCGACCCCGACGACCTCGGGTGAGGATCTCGTCCCCGCTGCCGCGACCAGACCGGCCGAGGACGGCGAGGAGAAGCAGATGACCCTCGTCGGGTACGGCCCGCGCGAGGAGTCCGGTGGTCGCCGCCGGCGTCGTCGGCCCGAGGCCACCGCGGCCGGCGCGCAGGCGTCGTTCAACCTGCCACCGGCCCAGGCCCCGCACCCCGCGCCCGCACCGGCCGTGGCCGAGGAGCCGGTTTTCGAGGCACCGCGGGCCCGGCCGGGCGCGCACCGCGTGCTGGCCAAGCCCCCGGTGCGCAAGCTGGCGAAGACGCTCGGCGTCGACCTCACCGAGGTGACCCCGACCGGTCCGAACGGCACCATCTCGCGCGACGACGTCCAGGGGGCGGCCAACGGTGCCGCCCCCGCACCGACCGGCGCTCGGCCGGTGAGCTCGGGCGCGCGCGAGACGCGCATCCCGATCAAGGGCGTCCGCAAGCACACCGCCGCCGCCATGGTCGCGTCCGCGTTCACCGCGCCGCACGTCACCGAGTTCGTGACCGTCGACGTCACCGCGATGATGGAGCTGCGCGATCGGGTCGCGGCCCGCCGCGAGTTCCGCGACGTCAAGGTGTCGCCCCTGCTGTTCGTGGCCAAGGCCGTGATGCTCGCGATCGCACGCACCCCCGAGATCAACGCCAGCTGGGACGACGCGGCCGGCGAGATCGTGCTCAAGCACTACGTGAACCTCGGCATCGCCGCGGCCACCGGGCGCGGGTTGATCGTCCCGAACATCAAGGACGCCCAGGAGCTCTCGCTGCTCGAGCTGGCCACCGCGATCTCGACGCTCACCGAGGTCGCGCGCTCGGGCAAGACGCCGCCGGCCGACATGTCCGGCGGCTCGTTCACCATCACCAACGTGGGCGTGTTCGGCGTCGACACCGGCACCCCGATCATCAACCCGGGCGAGGCCGGCATCTTCTGCTTCGGCGCGATCCGCCGGATGCCGTGGGTGCTCGGTTCAGGTGACGACGAGCGGATCGAGCCGCGCTGGGTGACCCAGCTCGCGGTCTCCTTCGACCACCGCATGGTCGACGGCCAGCACGGCTCGCAGTTCCTGGCCGACGTCGCCGCCGTGCTGAGCGACCCGGGCCTCGCGCTGCTGTAGCGGCCTCCGTTCGCCACTGAGGGGCGGCATCCCGAGCGCGGGGTGCCGCCCTTCGGCGTCCCTACTCGCCGACTCAGGTGAATTCGAGGTGAAGTCGAGTGATGTTAGCCACTGAGGGCATCAAACCGACGATTCAACGGTTACACCCGTGCGATACTTTACATACCAACGGTCAGGAAGAAGAACACCATGAACAACATCAGTCGCAAGCTGCGTCAGCGTCGCAACCGCCTCGAGTTCGAGCGGGTGCTGCGGAACGCGTCCCCGGCGATGCAGCAGGAGCTCATCGCCGCGGCCGCGCACCAGCACTTCAACATGCGCTGACCGACACCCGATCCACACCGACCCGACGCGGGCCCGGGGCTCACCCCTCGTTCCTCGGGTCCGGGTTCCCGCGTAGCCGAACCGGTCGCGCGCGGGACCAGGTCTGGACGCGAGGTTCCCCCCGACCTCGCCCGTCCGGCACCACAGAAGTCCGCCCCCGGCTCGATCGAGCCGGGGGCGGATCTTCGTTTACGCTGCCGGGCGGCAGGGTGCGGAACATTTCCCGCGTTTGGCAGGCTGACCGGACGTGACCTTTCGACAGGGGGCGCGGGTGCGCGCGCCGGAGTTACGTACGGCCCGCCCGACCTGGTTCAACACCGCCGAGCCGCTGACCCTCGCCAAGCTGCGCGGCCGGTTCGTGCTGTTGGACTTCTGGGCCTTCTGCTGCGGCAACTGCCTGCACGTGCTGGACGAGCTCCGCCCGCTCGAGGCCGGGCACGCCGACATCCTGACCGTCATCGGCATCCATTCACCCAAGTTCCCGCACGAGGCCGATCCCGCGGCGCTCGGCGCGGCGGTCGAGCGGTACGAGGTGCACCACCCGGTGCTCAACGACCCCGATCTGTCCCTGTGGCAGCAGTACGCGGTTCGGGCGTGGCCGACCCTCGTGCTGATCGATCCCGAGGGCTACGTCGTCGCCTCCGCGGCGGGGGAGGGCCAGGTCAGCGCGCTGGGGGCCACCCTCACCCGGCTCGCCGCCAAGCACGACGCCCGCGGCACATTGCACCGCGGCGACGGTCCCTACGTCGCCCCCGCCCCCGAGCCGACGATCCTGCGCTTCCCCGCCAAGGCGATCGTCCTGCCGGCCGAGCGCACCGGCCGGGACCGCGACACCCTGCTCGTGGCCGACGCCGGCCACCACCAGCTCGTCGAGCTCGATCTCGACGGCGAGACCGTGCGGCGCCGCATCGGCAGCGGAGCGCGGGGTCGCGGGCCGGACGACTTCGCCGAGCCCAACGGCCTCGCCCTGCTGCCGCCCGGCGTCGCCCCCTACGACGTGCTCGTCGCCGACACGGCCAACCACGTGCTGCGTGGAGTGCGGCTGACCGACGGCGCGATCGTCGCCACGCTCGACCTGCCCGCCCTGCTCGCCGACACCCGGACGGTGACCGGGCCGGTGCCCGCCGCCCTGTCACCCTGGGACGTCGCCTGGTGGCCGGCGCTCGGACGCGCGGTCGTGGCCGCGGCCGGCGTGCACCTGCTGCTGTCGGTCGACCCGGCAGCCGGCACCGCGGCGATCCTGGCCGGCACGACGGTGGAAGGGCTGCGCGACGGGGCGGCCCGCGACGGCTGGCTCGCCCAGCCGTCCGGCCTGGCCGTCGACGGCGAGCGCATCTGGTTCGCCGACTCCGAGACCTCCGCGCTGCGCCACCTCACGGTCGACGGCGAGCTGCACACGGCGGTCGGGGAGGGGCTGTTCGACTTCGGGCACGTCGACGGCGGCCCGGAGGTCGCCCGGTTGCAGCACCCGCTCGGCGTGAGCCTGCTGCCCGACGGTTCGGTGGCCGTCCTCGACACCTACAACGGTGCGGTGCGGCGGTGGGACGGCCGTCAGTTGACGACGCTCGCGACCGACCTCGGCGAGCCGTCGGGCGCGGTCGTGGTCGGCGGCGAGCTGGTGGTCGTGGAGTCGGCGGCGCACCGGCTCGTCCGGCCCGTCCCGCGGAGCGAGATCGTCCGGGGGCAGGCCTTACGCACCCAGCGGCCGCCGACCGACGTGCCGGCCGGTCCCGTCCGCCTGGAGGTCGTGTTCGAGCCGCCGCCCGGGCGCAAGCTCGACGAACGCCACGGGTCGTCAACCAGCTTGACGATCACCGCGTCGCCGCCCGGCCTGCTGAAGCACGGCGCCGGTGAGTCGACCGAGCTGGCCCGCAACCTCGTGCTGTCCGAGGGGTTCGACGCCGGCGTCCTACACGTGACGGCCCGGGCCGCGTCGTGCGACGACGACCCGGGGGTGGAGCACCCGGCGTGCTACCTGGCCCGGCAGGACTGGGGCGTGCCGGTGCGGGTGACCCGCGACGGCAGTGACGTGGTTCGCCTCGTCCTGCTCGGCTGACCCGCAGCGCCTACGATCCGGGCATGCCCAGCGACTTCGCCATGAAGGCGATGAACACCGTCCACCGCGTCATCCTCAAGGCCACCGGCAACCGGATGGGGTGGGACGTTTCCGGCATGCCGGTGCTCGAACTGACCACCACCGGACGCAAGAGCGGCCAGCCGCGCACCTGCATGCTGACCTCGCCGTACCAGGAGGGCGACACGATGGTCATCGTCGCCTCGCGCGGCGGCGACGACACGAACCCCGCGTGGTTCCTCAACCTGCGCGACAACCCGGCGGTCGAGGTCAGCCTGCGCGGCGGACCGAAGCAGCCGATGACCGCCACCGTGGCCGACGCCGCCGAGCGGGCCCGCCTCTGGCCGCTCGTGACGAAGGACCACAAGAACTACGCCGGCTACCAGAAGAAGACCGCGCGCGAGATCCCGCTGGTCCTGCTGCGACCGGCGGGCTGAGCGTCGGGGGTTACGACGCGTACTTCGGCGAGTAGCCCCAGCGGTTCAGCGACAGCTCGCTGTCCTGGCAGTCGAAGACGAGCAGGACGATCCCGCCGATCAGCGGGATGAGAGCGATGAACAGCCACCCGCCGCTGCGTCCGGTGTCGTGCAGCCGGCGAACGCTCACGGCGAGCGACGGGAGCAGGGTCGCGAGGGTGACCACGATGGTGCCGATCGACCCGTGGGCCGCGACGTCGATCAGGCTGGCCGCGACTCCGACCACGCCCAGGAACAGCGAGAACCACCAGAACTCGGAGCGGCGCGCGCGGCCCGAGAAGGTCGCGTACTGCGAGAAACCGCTGCGGATGGCCTGCGCGAACGTCATGAACATCTCCAATGACTTGACCCGTACTTAACGCGCGAAGTGTGACATCAGTGCAGTAGTGGGGCAAGACGTGCACGCAGCCGGACGGGCCCCGGCTCAGCGGATCCGGATGGCGACGAGGGCGACGTCGTCGGGGTGGCGGCGGACGGCGCCGGTGAGGGCGTCGACGACGGTCTGGGTCGACGCGTCGATCGGTAGCGCCTCGGTGCGACGGCACAACTCGGCCAGCCCGGCGTCGATGTCGGGCTCGGCCGCGAACGCGTCGAGCAGGCCGTCGGTGAAGAAGACGAGCACGCTGCCGTGGGCCAGCTCGACGCTCGCATCGGTCGGCCGGGTCGTGCCCTGAGGCATCAACCGCGAGACCCCGATCATCTGGCCGCGACCCTCGTCCAGGGTGACGGCGCGGCCGTCGGGCAGCCGCACGATCGCCTGCGGGTGACCCGCACTGGAGTAGCGCAGGGTGGCGCCGTCGCCGTGCAGCGTCAGCCGGCCGTAGAGGCAGGTGGCCAGGAGGTCGAGGTCGCTGCCGGCGAGCAGGTCGTCGACCGCGGTCAGCACGGTGTACGGCTCGCTGCCCGGCCAGGCGTAGGCGCGCACGATGGTGCTGAGCTTGCCCATGCGCGCGGCCGAGTCGTAGTTGTGGCCCATGACGTCGCCGACGACCACGCCGACGCTCCGACCGTCGCCGCGCAGGGCGAACACGTCGTACCAGTCGCCACCGACCGCGGCCTCGTCATCGGCGGGTACGTAGGCCGCCGCGATGTCGAGGCCGTCGATCTCGGGCAGGCGCCGCGGCAGCAGCGTGCGCTGCAGGGTGGCCGCGGTGGCGCGCTCGCGGGCGTAGAGCTGGGCGTTCTCGAGCATCAGGCCGGCCCGGACTGCGAGGTCACGCACCAGCGCCAGGTCGTTGTCGTCGAGCGCGGGCCGTTCACCGTCGGCCACGACGGCGATGCAGCCGAGGATGCCGCCACGGGCCAGCAGCGGGACGACGACCAGGCTGCTCGCCCCCAGCTCGCGGGCGAGGGTCGAGCGCTCGTCGTCGTCGACGCCGGTGATCCCGCCCGGCGCGGAGGCGAAGTCCTCGACCAGCACCTGCCGTTCGTCGCCGCGCAGCACCCGCCAGACCGGGCCGCCGCGGGGCAGCTGCTCGGGTACGAGCTCGCGCAGCCGGTCGAGGCGGGCCTGCACCTCGAGGTCGGTGTCCTGCCGCTCGTGCCGCAGGTGCGGGCGGGTGATCCGGCCGAGTTCGTCGAGGATGTAGACGGCGCACCACGTGCCGACGCGCGGGGTCAGCGTGGTGGCGATCATCTCGATGATCTGTTGCGGCTGGTGGCTCATCGCCATCCGCGCGGTGAAGTCGGCGAGCAGGGCGAGACGATCGGCCGACTCGGCCACCTGCGACAGCGCGTCGTCGCGCGCCCGCTGCGCCTCGACCCGGGCCGTGACATCGGCCTGGACCCCGACGAAGTGGGTGACCGCGCCGGTGCGGTCGCGCACCGGGGAGATCGACAGCTCGTTCCAGAAGGTGCTGCCGTCCTTGCGGTAGTTCAGCAGCGTCGTGGTCATCGGCCGGCCCGCCGCGAGGCCCCTCCGGATCTCGGCGACGACCCGACGGTCGGTGCCGGGGCCCTGCAGGAAGCGGCAGTTGTGCCCCACCGCGTCGTCGAACCCGTAGCCCGTGGTGGCGGTGAACGCCGGGTTGACCCACACCAGCGGGTCGTCGGGCCGGCTGGGGTCGGTGATGGTGAACGACATGCGCGTCGCGAGCACCGCGCGATCGCGCAGGGTGACGGCGGATTCCTGGACGCCGGAGATGAGCCGGGCGTTGCGGGCAGGGAGGAACACGACCAGGGCGAGGGAGGAGATCGGCTCGGGCGCCCCCGACATCGGCAGGCCGAGCACCCAGAGGACCTCGCGGGCGAGGGTGGCCGCGGTCGGCCGGGCGGCGGTGACGGCCTCGCCGGTGATGGGCTGACCCTGCGCGATGCGCAGCAGCGACTCGGCCGGGGTGCCGCTCGCCACGGCGGGTCCCGGGCCGGGCGGGAGGTCGGAGCCGGGCGGGAGGTCGGAGCCGGTGACGTCTTCGAGGCCAGCCGCCTCGGACCACGCGTCGACCGCGACCGGCAGTTCACAGTCGGGGGCGAGCTCATTCGCGAGATCGTTGGCGTAGGTGACGAGCCGGCTGTCGAGGTCGACGATCAGCACCGCCGCGCTGGCCTCGTGCACGACAGGGGGCAGCAAGACCGACGCGAGCCCGTCACCGCGGGCTCGACCGTCGCGATTCTGGCCGGCGTCGGACACCGGTCGAGTCTAACGAGCGAATCGGACATCTCTCCCTGGCCGACCAGACGGGACGAACGCGCACTAGCGTCGATGCCATGACCTCTCGACCCATCCGCATCGGACTGCAACTCCAGCCCCAGCACGCCGACTACGCGGCGATCCGCCGCGCCGTCACCGAGGCCGAGGACCTCGGCGTCGACATCATCTTCAACTGGGACCACTTCTACCCGCTCTACGGCGACCCCGACGGCCAGCACTTCGAGTGCTGGACGATGCTCGGCGCCTGGGCCGAACAGACCACCCGCGTCGAGATCGGCGCGCTGGTCAGCTGCAACAGCTACCGCAACCCCGAGCTGCTCGCCGACATGGCCCGCACGGTCGACCACATGAGCGACGGCCGGCTCATCCTCGGCATCGGCTCGGGCTGGTTCGAGAAGGACTACCAGCAGTACGGCTACGAGTTCGGGACGGCCGGTGGGCGGCTGGACCAGCTGGCCGAGGACCTGCCCCGCATCGAGTCGCGCCTGGAGCGGCTGAACCCGGCGCCGACCCGGCACATCCCCGTCCTCATCGGTGGCGGTGGCGAGAAGAAGACGCTGCGCATGGTGGCCCGGCACGCCAACATCTGGCACAGCTTCAGCGACCTCGAGACCTTCAACCGCAAGCAGGAGATCCTGGCCGCCCACTGCGCCGACGCCGGCCGCGACCCGGCCGAGATCGAGCGCTCGGTCGGCACTCCCGACGGCGATCCCGCGGACGTCGGCCCGAAGCTCGTCGAGGCCGGCGCGAGCCTGTTCACCGTCGGCGTCGGCGGCCCGGACTACGACCTGACCAAGCTGCGGCGCTGGCTCGACTGGCGCGAGAGCCTGTAGCCATGGCCCGCGCCCTGTGGTTCTTCGACGTACCGGACGAGGCGGCGCTGCCGGAGCGGCTGCAGGGGCTGTTCGCGAAGGCGCGGGAGGCGGTCGGCTTCGTGCCGAACGTCTTCCGCGCCTACAGCTACCGCCCGGAGCGTTTCTCGGCCTGGTTCGCGCACTACAAGCAGCTGCACGAGCCGACGGAGCACCTCGACGAGGCCGATCGCGAGATGATCGCCGTCGTCGTCAGCGCGTACAACCGGTGCACGTACTGCATCGTGTCGCACAGCCATGCGCTGCGGGTCGCGCTCGGGGGCGACCGAGCCGCCGGCGTGCTGGCCGACTACATCGCCACCAACTGGCGTCACGCCGGCCTCGACGCGCGGCGCACCGCCATCTGCGCGCTGGCCGAGAAGCTCACCGCCCGTCCCCACGAGATGTCCGAGAGCGACCTCGCCGCGCTGCGGGGGGTCGGGCTGACAGACCATGAGGTATGGGACGTCGTCGAGATCGCCGCGATGTACAACTTCACCAACCGGATGGCGCTGGCCACCGGCCAGCTGCCGAACGAGGAGTACCACTCCCTCGACCGCAGCTGACCGATGAGGGCAGACTGACGCCATGGACGACACGTCGATGCTCGCGCACATCCACGAGCTCGTGGCCGAGGAGAAGGCGTTGCGGGCGGCCCATCACGGCTTGGTCGGTGACGACCGGCGTCGCCTCGAGGCGATCGAGCTCGAACTCGACCAGTGCTGGGATCTGCTGCGGCAGCGCCGCGCCCGATCGGAGTACGGCGAGGACCCGGACGGTGCGGAGGAGCGCAGCGTCAACGAGGTCGAGGGCTACCTGCAGTAGGGGTCAGCGGTTCCCGGCGGCGGTGTAGAGCTCGTCGGGGTCGACGGCACCGACGAAGAGTCGCTGGTCGTCGGTGAGCAGCACCGTCACCAGGTCGGTGTGCAGCACCCGTCCGGTACCCCACGTGCCCGACACGCGCGACATCTCCTGCGTGACGAACCGATTGAGTTCGAGCGGCCCCACGCTCGGCGCGCTCAGCACGCTCGTCCAGCCCGAACCGAGGATCGTGATCGGCGGGCTGGTGGTGGCGCCCGCCTGCCGCACCGTCGCCCCGACCGGCGGCGCGAAGTGGAAGTAGGCGGCCGGCGGTCGGCCGAGCCGGATGCTGGTGAACCCGACGTCGACGGCCGGCTGCTCGGCGCCACGGGCGTAGACCTGCACGGCCAGCGGGATCTTGGTCGCGCCGTCGACCGCGATGTGCACCGACCCGATGCGCGTCGAGCGTTCCTGCGGGGTGAGGACGAGGTTGTAGGCGGGGCGGTCGGCGACCTCGACGCCGGGCGCGATCTCGACCTTCGTCTTCCCGTCCAGCGCGGCGAGCACCGAACCGGCGAGGCCGCTCGGCGTCAGCGACGTCGCGTCGGCGGCGCGGGGCACCGCCGACGAGAGCAGCGGGCGGTTTCCGACGGGCAGTTGCAGGTGCACCGCCACGCGACGCGCGCTGTTCCAGCGCCAGAGGTCGCGTCCGTTGCGGAACAGGTCGGTCTCATCGGTGGCGCCGAGCACGGCGACGCGCTGCTGGTCGACCCCGCCGTACCAGACCTGCATGGTGTGCGCGCCGTCGAGCAGCGCGAGCATCGAGGCGTCGTCCGGCGCCGAAAGGTCCGGGCCGGCCTCCTCGGTCGAGGCCTCGTCGTCCCCCGGCACGATCGGCACGCCGAGGGAGAAGTGCGACACCACGATGCCGGAGAAGCCGGTGGCGCCGCTGCCGCGCAGCGCGGCGACAAGCGCATCGGGGGTGGTGTCGGGCAGCGGCACCCGGTCGTCACCGGGGGAGAGGACCACCGTCGCCACGGCGGCCAGCAGGGCGAGGACCCCGACCGGTGCCAGCAAGCGGGTCATCCGTCGCCGCGCCAGCCCGGAAGCGGGCGGATGCAGCGCAGAGGTCACTGGTCCCAGGGTGCGTGCGGTGCACTGTGATCGGGCTGAGTCACCGCCGCGGCCGCGGAGGTCCACACTGGCAGTCTGACAACGCTCACCGACGACACCGGGACGACCCGGCGGCGCACGAGCGCAGAGCCGTGAGGTAAGGAGAAGCCGGTGCGATTGCTGATCGTCGAAGACGAGGTCCGGCTGGCGTCCGCCCTGCAGCGCGGCCTGGCGGCCGAGGGCTTCACCGTGGACGTGGCGCACACCGGGCCCGACGGCCTGCACCTCGCCCAGGAGACGACCTTCGACGCGGTCATCCTCGACATCATGCTGCCCGAGCTCTCCGGCTACCGGATCATCGAGCAGCTGCGAGCGGCCGAGAACTGGGTGCCGATCCTGATGCTGACGGCGAAGGACGGCGAGTACGACGAGGCCGACGCGCTCGATCTCGGCGCCGACGACTACCTCACCAAGCCGTTCTCCTTCGTCGTCCTGCTGGCGCGCATCCGGGCCCTGCTGCGCCGCGGCGTCACGCCGCGTCCGGCCTCGCTCAAGGTCGACGACCTCGTCCTGGACCCGGCGGCGCACACGGTCAAGCGGGGCGACACCCTCGTCGAGCTGACGCCGCGCGAGTTCTCGCTGCTCGAGTTCCTGATGCGCCGCGCCGGCGACGCCGTCAGCAAGGCCGACATCCTGCACCACGTCTGGGACGCCAACTACGACGGCGACGCCAACGTCGTCGAGGTCTACGTCGGCTACCTGCGCCGCAAGATCGACGTCCCGTTCGAGCGGCAGAGCCTGCAGACGGTGCGCGGGGCGGGTTACCGCCTGACCGCCGAAGGCTGATCAATGCGGCAGCGGCTGATCGCGCTGCTGCGGCGCGCCCTCGCCCTGCCGCGACACTGGTGGGCCCGGCAGTCACTGCGGGCCCGGCTCACCCTGCTGGCGACCGCCCTGTTCTCCTTCGCCGTGATCACCGGCGCCGTGCTGCTGCTCGTGCTGCAGCGTTACGCGCTGACCCGCGTGCTCGACCAGTCGGCGCAGAAGACCGGTTCGGACATCGCCAAGCTGGTGCGCAGCGGCAAGCTCCCGGCCACGGTCGAGCCGACCACGGCCGGCATCACGGCGGTGCAGGTGCTGGACGCGAACGACCGGGTGCTGTCGTCGTTCGGCCAGGCCGATCGCGTGGTGTCACTGCTCGATTCCGACCAGCTCGAGCAGGTGCGTACCGGGGCCCGGCTCGAGATCGCGAGCACCACGTCGTCGGCCCGGCTGCGTGTGCTGGCCCGCACGGTCGGCCCCAAGACCGTCGTCGTGTTCACCGACATCACCCGCGTCGACGACAGCCTGCGGGTGCTCACCCGGGCCGCGCTGCTCGGCGGCCCCCTCGCGGTGCTGCTCATGGCCACCGCCACCTACCTCGTCGTCGCGCTCACCCTGCGGCCGGTGGCCGCGCTGCGCCACGGCGCGGCCGACATCACCGCGGCCGGGCTGGCCCGGCAGCGGCTGCCCGTGCCGGGCGCGCAGGACGAGATCCACCGCCTCGCCGTCACCCTCAACGCCATGCTCGACCGCATCGACTCGGCCACGAGCCGGCAGCGCACCTTCGTCGGCGACGCCGCGCACGAGCTCCGCTCGCCGCTCGCGTCCGTGCGGGTGCAGCTCGAGGTCGGCCGCCGGCTCGGTCCGGAGGGCGACTGGGAGGGCATGCTCGACGACGTCCTGGTCGACGTCGAGCGCCTGGACCGTCTCGTCGCCGATCTGCTCGCCCTGGCCCGCCTCGACGAGGCGAGCCACCCCACGCGCCGCGAACCGATCGCGCTGGACGAGCTCGTGCTGGGCCTGGCCGAGGGCTACGGCCACGCGCGGGTGCCGGTGCGGGTCACCGCGCGGCCGGCCATGACCCAGGGCGACCCCGATGCGCTGCGTCGCGTGGCGATCAACCTGATCGACAACGCGGTGCGGCACGCCACGAGCGAGGTCGACGTCGACGTCACGACGACCAAGCGCAACGGGCACCCGACCGTGGTGCTCACCGTCGTCGACGACGGCCGCGGCATCCCCGCCGCCGAGCAGGAGCGCGTCTTCGACCGGTTCTACCGCGTGCAGGAATCCCGCTCGCGCGAGACCGGCGGCACCGGGCTCGGGCTGCCGATCGTCCGCGACATCGTCAGCAACCACGGCGGCCGGGTGCGGCTCACGGACCGCCCCGACGGCAAGCCGGGCGTCCGCGCCGAGGTGCTGCTGCCGACCTCCGCCGACTGACCACCGCCCCTCCCCGTTCGCGACTTGTCCGCTCGTGTGGCTGTGATTCCTGCCGGATCTGCAGCCACACGAGCGGACAAGCGGGAAACTGGCCGTCTACTTGCAGGGCGGCAGCCCGGTCGACGAGCTCCCCGGGGCCGGCGTGCTCGAGCTCGCCGGCGGGGGGGTGATGATCGTCGGCAGGCCACCGGGCGGGGTGGTCGTGATCGGCGTCGGGCTCGGGGTCGGGGCCGGCGTGGTGCAGGTCGGCGCCGGCGGCGCGTACTTGTAGACGGTCAGCGTGATCTTCTGCGAGATCGGGTAGGCGATCTGCGGCGTCGGGCTCTCGTCGGCCACCGTGCCGTCCTTGCTCGGGATCGTCGTGTTCTTGCTGACCTCGGTGCGGTTGGTGAACTGGGCGCCGTCGAGCGTCGCCCGCGCGGCGTCGATCTTCTGACCGCGCACGTCGGGCAGCTTGAGCGTGCCGGTCGAGACGTCGAGCACGATGACGGTTCCGGGCGGCACCAGCGTGAACTGCTGGGTCTCCTGGTGGATGACGGTGCCCTTGGGGTCGGTGCTGTAGACCGCCTTCTGCTTTCCGTTCAGGCCGACCGCGTGCAACGCATCGATCGCCTTGCCGAAGGTGCCGCCCTCGACGAAGGGCACCTGCACCGTCTTCGGCGAGTACAGCCGGTAGGTGACCGTGGCGCCCTTCTTGATCCGGTTACCGGCCGCGGGCTCGGTGATGCACACGTGGCCCTTCTCGACGCTGATGTTCCCCGCGCAGGCGCCGCCGTAGTCGGCCCCCTTGACCGGCGCGAAGCCGAGACCCTTGAGCTGGTTCTCGGCGGCCGCCGGCAGCTGACCGGTGACGTTCGGGATCTCGACCGTCTCGGCCGCCTTGTTGGAGCCGGTGCCGAAGATCAGGAACGTGCCGACGCCGATGACGAGCAGCAGGGCGAGCACGATCGCGGCCCAGATCAGCCCGGTGCGGCGCGACTCGTCCTCCTCCTCGACGTAGTCGGTGCGGCGGATGCCGACCACCGGCGGGGGCGTGCGGGCGATGAACTGGGTGCGCTCGGCGTCGGTCATGACCGCCTCGGCCACGACCGGCTGGTTGGCCAGCGCGCGCTGCAGGTCGGCCCGCATCTCACCGGCCGACTGGTAGCGGTTGAGCTGGTTCTTGGCCAGTGCCTTCATGACGATCGAGTCGATCGCGCGGGGCACCTCGGGGTTGCGGGCCGACGGCGCGACCGGGTTCTCCCGCACGTGCTGGTAGGCGACGGCGACGGGCGAATCGCCCTGGAACGGCGGCACGCCGGTGACGAGCTCGTAGAGCAGGCAGCCGGTGGAGTAGACGTCGGAGCGGGCGTCGACCGCCTCGCCGCGGGCCTGCTCGGGGGAGAGGTACTGGGCGGTGCCGATGACGTTCGCGGTCTGGGTCACGGTGGCCGAGGTGTCGGCGACGGCCCGGGCGATGCCGAAGTCCATCACCTTCACCGCTCCGGCCTGGGTGATCATGACGTTGGCCGGCTTGATGTCACGGTGGATGATGCCGTTGCGATGGCTGAAGTCGAGAGCGCTGCAGATGTCGGCGACGACCTCCATCGCCCGCCGCCCGGGCAGGCGTCCCTCGGCCTTGAGGATGTCGCGCAGCGTGCGCCCCTCGACGAACTCCATGACGATGAAGGGGATCGACGTGCCGTCGGCCGCGTCGTCCTCACCGGTGTCGTAGACCGACACGATCGACGGGTGGTTCAGGCCGGCGGCCGAGTGGGCCTCGCGGCGGAACCGGTTCAGGAAGGACGGGTCGCGCGCGAGATCGGCGCGCAGCACCTTGATGGCGACGTCGCGGTTGAGCCGCGTGTCGCGGCCCTTGTGCACCTCGGCCATGCCGCCGTAGCCGATCAGCTCGCCGAGCTCGTACCGGCTGCCGACGATCCTCGGCTGCGTCATCGATGATCCTCACTCTTGGGGCGGTTCACGGGTCAGCTCCCGCCACTCGACTTCAGGTAGGCCTCGATGACCCGCTTCGCGACCGGCGCCGCGGCGAGCCCACCGGTGGTCGTGCCGGGCGCGGCCTCGTCGCCCCGGACCCCGCCGTCCTCGATGATCACCGCGACGGCGATCTTGGGGACGCCCTTCACCATCGCGAAGCCGGTGAACCAGGCGTGCGGGGGCGGGCAGGTCTTGGCGTTCGACGAGCAGTGGTCGGCCGTACCGGTCTTGCCGCCGACCTTCACGTTCGGGTCGTCGATGGCCGCCTGGCCGCCGGTGTTGTCCTTGATGCCCGGGCCGCCGTTGACGACGCCCTCCATCATCGAGATCAGGTCGGCGTCGCGCGTCGGGTCGATCACCTGGCTGAGTTGCCGGGGCGCCGTGGTCTTGAGCACCGAGACGTCGGGCCGCAGTTCCTTGTCGACGAGGTAGGGCTGCATCAGCGTGCCGTTGTTGGCCACCGCGGCCGAGATCATCGCGGCCTGCAGCGGCGTGATGCCGACGTCGTGCTGGCCGATGGCGGTCTGGGCCAGGGTGTCGGGCGAGGCGAGGTCCGCCAGGCTGCCCGGCGACGACCGGCAGACAGACAGCGGCGTCATGAACGCCACCGGGTCGCAGAAGTCGGGGGCGCTGCCGGGCGGGTAGGGCGCGTCCAGGCCGAACTTCTGCGCCTCGGACGCGAGCGTCTTGCCGGTGATCCGGTCGACGGTCAGCTTCGAGAACGCCGTGTTGCACGACTTGGCGAGGGCGAGCAGCAGCGTGGCCGTCTTGCCGTCGTCGCAGGTCTCGCCGTTGAAGTTCTCGACGCACGGCCCGCTGCTCGAGCACTTGGAGGTGCGCTGCGGTTCCAGCGGCCAGTACGAGTTCGGCGCCGGGATCCGGGTCGTGGGCGTGATCGGGGTCGGCAGCGACAGCGCGGCCGCCGCGTCGATGACCTTGAACACCGAACCGGCCGGGTACACCTGCCGGAACGCCCGGTTGAGGAACGGCCCCTCGTTGTACGGGTCGGCCTTGTAGAGCGCCGTCGGGTCGTCGGGCACGTCGACGCAGGTCTTCTCGCGCTCGGCGAGCTGAGCCGGGATGCTCGTGCGCATCCGCGCCTTGAACGCGGTGTCGGATTCGTTGGGTCCCTGCACGGTGTTCAGCGGCGAGTAGCAGTGGTACGCCCGGCTGATCGCGTCGGCGTTGTGGCTGCTGAGCTGGTTCGGGTCCCACGAGGGGGTCGAGACCGCGGCGAGGATGCCGCCGGTCTGCGGGTCGAGCGCGACGACCGCGCCGCGGCGGCCCCCGAGCGCCTTGAACGCCGCCTGTTGGGCCGCGGCATTGATCGTCAGCTGGACGCTGCCGCCCTTCGGGTCGCGTCCGGTCAGCAGGCCGGCCAGCTTCGTCCCGAACAGGCGGGTGTCGTCGCCGGTGAGCACGCCGTTCTCGGCGTCCTCCATCCCGCTCGTGCCGTAGGTGAAGGAGTAGTAACCGGTGACCGGGGCGTAGACCGGCCCGTCGGCGTAGGTGCGCAGGTACTTCAGCTCGTCCGAGGTCTTGCGCGACGAGGCGATCGCGCTGCCGCTGACGACGATCTGCCCGCGCGGGTTGGAGTACTCGTTGAGCAGGACACGTCGGTTGTTCGGGTCGTCGCGGTAGGAGTTGCCCTGCAGGACCTGCACGACGTTGAGGTTGACGAACAGCGCGACGAACAGCACCCCGATCGCGACGGACACCTTGCGAATGGGTTTGTTCAACTGGACACCGCCAGGTTCTCGGCGGGCCGCGACGGGGTGGTCGTGGCCGGGCGCCGCGCCGAGTCGGAGACCCGGACCAGCAGGGCCAGGATGGCCCAGCTGCCGAGCAGCGACGAGCCGCCGTAGGACAGGAACGGGGTGGTCAGCCCGGTCTCGGGCAGCAGCCGCGTGACGCCCGCGACGACGACGAACAGCTGCAGCGCGAACAGGAAGGCGAGCCCGGTGGCGAGCAGCTTGCCGAACGCGTCGCGCACCGCCAGCCCGGCGGCGAACCCGCGGGTCACGAGCACGGCGTAGAGGGCGAGCAGCCCGACCAGGCCGAACAGTCCGGTCTCCTCGCCGAAGGAGGAGATGATGAAGTCGGTGGCCGGCAGCGGCACGAGCTCCGGGTGCCCGTTGCCGAGCCCGGTGCCGAAGATGCCGCCGGTGCCGAGGCCGAAGAGCGACTGCTGCAACTGGTAGCTGGTGCCGGCCACTTCGTAGACGTGCGAGAACGGGTGCAGCCACACGCCGACGCGCGTCTGCACCGTGCCGAACAGCTGGTAGGCGACGTACGCGCCGCCGGCGAACAGCACGCCGCCGACGATCACCCAGCTCGCCCGCTCGGTGGCCACGTAGAGCAGCACCACGAAGATGCCGAAGAACAGCAGCGACGTACCGAGATCGTGACCGCGCACCAGCACGCCGATGCACAGCAGCCAGGCCAGTAGCAGCGGCCCGAAGTCGCGGCCGCGGGGGAAGTCGATGCCGAGGAAGCGGCGGCCGGCGAGGGCGAGCACATCGCGCTTCTGCACGAGGTAGGCCGCGCCGAAGATGGTCAGCAGGATCTTGGCGAACTCGCCGGGCTGGATCGAGAAACCGGCCAGCCGGATCCAGATGCGCGCGCCGTTGACCTCGCTGAATCGGGCCGGCAGGACCGCCGGCAGCATCAGGAAGAACAGACCGATCAGAGCCAGGGTGTAGGCGTAGCGCTGCAGCGAGCGGTGGTCGCGGATCAGCACGATCAGGCCGATGAACAGCCCGACGCCGATCGCGGTCCAGAGCACCTGGGTCGGTGCCTGCGCCCCGGTGAACGACTGGCCGGACTGGTCGGCCTGCAGCTTCGCGCCGAGGTCCAGACGGTGGATCATCACCAGCCCGAGGCCGTTCAGCAGCACGACGATCGGCAGCATGAGCGGGTCGGCGTAACGGGCGAAGCGGCGGATCACCAGGTGCGTGACCAGCCCGACGACGAGCGGCACGGTGGCGTAGGTGAGCAGGCGCGAGGACAACTTCCCGTCACGGGCCGCCTCGACCGCGGCCTCGGCCGCGACGACGAGCAACACAGCGAAGATCAGCAGCACCAACTCGGTGTTGCGGCGGGTCGGGATGCGCAGCCCGGGGTTCGAGACGCTCATCAGCTGCTCCGACACGGGGTCGAGGGCGTCGGGTCGGGCGCGACCGTGGGGGTGGGCGTCGCCACCGGGGTCGTGGTCGGACGCAGTGTGGTCGGCCGCAGCGTGGTCGGACGCAGTGTGGTCGGCCGAAGCGTGGTGCGGCGGGGCAGCGCCTGCGCGGTCGTACCGGCCTTGGCGGTGGGCCGCACCGAGATACGCGGGGTCGAGCGGAGCGGCAATTTCGCGGTCGTGCGCGAGCTCGGGCTGGGGGTCGGCGTGGGCGGCGTCGGCGTGGCCGTCGGGCAGATCGGCAGTTGCTGGTCGCGCAGGTTCGAGACGATCTTCTCGGCGTCGCTCTCGCTGCCGGCGGTGATGCCGTCGGTGACCTGGGTGCGCACCGACGGATTGAGATCGGCGACCTGCAGGGTCGTGTTCTTGTAGACGGTGAAGAACTTCAACGGCCCGAACTCGGTGTTGACGCCGCGGAAGATCGCGACCTCGGAGCCGTCGCGCCCGACGAAGTACTGGCTCTGCGTCCAGGCGTAGGTGCCGCCCAGCGCCGCCACGATGAGGACGAGCACGCCCAGCACGGCCAACCAGGTCTTGAGCGAACGCTTCTCGCGGTGCTCGATCGGTGCCGCCGCCGGTTCGGGCAGCCTCGCCCGCGACATGCGGGCCGCGCGCTCGGCGGCGCTGTCGGAGCCGGGGACGTCGGCCGCCGCGGGGTCGACGAACGCGCCGGCGATGACCGGCACCTCGTCGATGCGATCGCCGACGCGGGCGTTGATGACGTCGGCGACGATGACCGTCACGTTGTCGGGGCCGCCACCGCGCAGGGCGAGCTCGACGAGCCGGTCGGCCGACTCCTGCGGGTCCGGGATGTTCAGCGTGTCGAGGATCGTGTCGGCCGAGACGACGTCGGACAGCCCGTCGGAGCAGAGCAGGTAGCGGTCGCCGTGGCGGGCCTCGCGGATCGAGACGTCGGGCTCGACGTCGGTACCGAGCAGGGCCCGCAGGATCACCGACTTGCGCGGATGGTCCTTGGCCTCCTCGGGGGTGAGCTTGCCCGAGTCGACGAGGTACTGGACGTAGGTGTCGTCGTGGGTGATCTGACTCAGCAGGCCGTTGCGCAGCAGGTAGGCCCGCGAATCGCCGACGTGCACGAGGCCAACCTGGCTGCCGACGAAACGCAGTGCGGTGAGCGTCGTGCCCATGCCTTCGAGTTCCTTGCGCTGCTTGACCGCCTCGGCGATGCCGTGGTTGGCCTCGGCGACCGCGTGCCGCAGCGCACCCATCAGGTCGTCGATGCGGCGGTCCTCGTCGAGCGGCTCAAGCGTGCCGATGACGATCTTGCTCGCGACCTCGCCGGCGGCGTGGCCCCCCATGCCGTCGGCGATGGCGAGCAGGCGAGGCCCCGCGTAGACGGAGTCCTCGTTGTTGTTGCGCACCAGCCCGAGATCCGAGCGGACGGCGTAGCGCAGGAACAACGCCATCAGCGAAGCTCCAGCACGGTCTTGCCTATTCGCAGGGGGACCCCGATCTCCATCGGGACGGGGCCGTCGAGCTTGCGCTGCCCGAAGTAGGTGCCGTTGGTCGAGCCGAGGTCCTCGACCACCCACATGCCGTCCTGCAGGCTGATGCGGGCGTGCCGGGTGCTGGCGTAGTCGTCCTCGAGCACGAGGGTCGAGTCGTTGGCGCGACCGATCAGCACGGGGGCGCCGGTGAGGCCGATCTTCGTGCCGGTGAGGCCGCCCTCGGTGACGATGAGGTGGCTCGGGGCGCCCGGCGCCGGACGCGACCCGCCGGAGGCACCACCGCTCTTGCCGCGCCGTCGTGCCGGCGGCGGCGTGGCGATGCGCTGCTGCCCGCTCGTGCGCAGGTCGGACCGGATGACCCGCATCGTGGCGAAGACGAACAGCCAGAGCAGGGCCAGGAATCCGAAGCGCATGAGCTGCAGGGCCAGGGCCGAGTTCACGCGGTGTCTCCTCGCCGGGTCACGAGCGCTCCTGGTGGAACACGATGCGCGTGTGCCCCACCCGGATGACGTCGCCGTGGCGCAGCATCTGGCTGCTGATCTCGTGCCCGTTGACCGTCGTGCCGTTGGTCGAGCCGAGGTCGTAGGCGGTGGCGAAGTTGCCGTCGTACTGGATGTCGACGTGCCGGCGCGAGATGCCCTGGTCGAGCAGCTGCAGGTCGGAGTCGGTGCCCCGCCCGATCACGTTGCTGCCGTGGCGCAGGTCGAAGCGCTTGTTGGTCTGGTCGACGACGAGCGCGGCCGTGCTGCCGGGTCGCTGCGGAGGCGGGCCGGGCGGCGCGCCGTACCGGTCGTCGTTGCCCTGCTGCTGGAACGGCGGCTGCGGCCGCGGCATCGGCGGTGGGGGCGTCGGGTACTGCGGCGACGGGACCGCCGGTGCGTACTGCCCGGGCTGGTTGCCGGCGATGGGCAGCGACAGCGAGTCGTGCGGGCGGCGTCGCGGCGGGGCGCCGGGCTCCATGCGCGAGGCCACGCCGAAAACACCGGTGTGCAGGTCGTCGTCGCGGGCGAGGTAGACCTCGATGTCGCCGATCGTCTCCCAATGGTTCTCGTCGAGGTACTCCTGGACGAGTTCGGCCAGCGAGCTCGTCAACTGGCTCTCCCACGGGACGAGGCGCTCGTGGTCGGAGGCCGACAGCGTGACGCGGTAGCGGTTGGGCGACATGACCTGTCCGTTGCCCATCACGTTCCGCTTGTCGGCGGCCTCGCGCTGCAGCGCCGTGCCGATCTCGACCGGCTCGACCTGACCCTTGAAAACCCGGGCGAAGGCGCCGCCGACGAGGCCCTCGAGGCGGCGTTCGAACCGCTGGGCCAAGCTCACGGCGCGTCCTCCTCTGTCGACTCGATCTGCGGCGTGCCACGGACTGGGTTCCGGGCATGCACCATTCCACGTCCCAGACGCGGTCGAGCAAGTCTATCGGGCACCCCTCAGCCAGGCGGAAAAGCGCCCCCCGCCGCGTGCTAGCGTTACGTCGCCAATCAGACGTTCCTTCGGGTGCGCGCCGGGCAAGTGGCGGAATGGCAGACGCGCACGGTTCAGGTCCGTGTGTCCGAAAGGACGTGGGGGTTCAACTCCCCCCTTGCCCACTCATGCACTGACACAAGGCGGCTTCGCTCCGGCGGGGCCGCCTTCGTCGTCCGCCGGGGAAATCCGGTACGACAGCACAGCCCCGACCTCGTCCGCCACGGCCGGCGGGCCCGGAACCGGGCGGCGCTACGCTCGTCGCTCAGCTGAATCGGGACGGGGATCGACATGGCGACGGACGCGTCGTGAGCACCTGGCTGGTGACCGGCGGGGCCGGCTACATCGGCTCGCACGTGGCCCTGTGCCTGCGCGAGCACGGCCACGACGTCGTCGTGCTCGACGACCTCAGCACCGGGCTACGGCACCGTGCGGGCGACGCCCCGCTCGTGGTCGGCGACATCGCCGACCGAGCCCTCGTCGCGCGCACGCTGCGCGAGCACGGGGCCGAGGGTGTCGTCCACCTCGCCGCGGCCAAGGTCGTCGAGGACTCCGTGCACGACCCCCTCGGCTACTACCGCCGCAACGTCGCGTCGACCACCGAGCTGCTCGCCGGCATGGCCGACGCCGGCGTCGACCGCATCGTCTACTCCTCCAGTGCCGCGGTGTACGGCGACACCGGCGACGAGCCGGTCGCCGAGGACGCCCCGACCGCGCCGGCCAACCCGTACGGCGAGACCAAACTGATCGGCGAGTGGCTCGTGCGGGACCAGGCCCGGGCGATCGGGTTGCGCTACGTCGCGCTGCGCTACTTCAACGTCGCCGGGACGAGCGCGCCCGAGCTGGCCGAGACGAAGGCGGCCAACCTGATCCCGCTCGTGCTCGAGGCGGTCCGGCGGGGCGATGCGCCGCTGATCTTCGGCGACGACTACCCGACACCCGACGGGACGTGCGTGCGCGACTACGTCCACGTCGCCGACCTCGCCGCCGCTCACGTCGAGGCCGTCGCGGCGACGGCCGAGCCGGGCGCGGCCGAGACCTTCAACGTCGGCAACGGTGTCGGGCACTCGGTGCGCGAGGTCGTCGACGTCGCCGCCGAGGTGAGCGGGGTGGACCTCACGCCGCGGTTCGCCGCGCGGCGCCCGGGCGACCCGGCCAGCGTCGTGGCCGACACGACCCGCATCACGTCGCGTACGACCTGGCGGCCGCGCCACGACCTCCGCGAGATGGTGCGCAGCGCCTGGGAGTCAGGTCCCGCAGCCGCAGGCCGCTAGATTCGTGGCCATGCCCGAGAACCCCGCCGCCGCGGAACTGCCGCGGGTGACGGTGATCATGACCGCGCTCGAGGAGGAGCTGCACCTCGCCGAGGCGGTCGAGAGCGTCTTCGCCCAGGACTACGCCGGCCCGCTGGCGCTCGTCGTCGCGATCGGCCCGTCGAAGGATCGCACCCGAGAGGTCGCCGACCGGCTCGCCCTCACCCACGACGGCATGACGGTCGTCGACAACCCCACCGGGCGCACTCCGGCCGGGCTCAACCTCGCCATCGCCGCGGTCGAGCCGGCGAGCACCGTCATCGTCCGTACCGACGGCCACGCCAGGCTGCCGGTCGACTACGTGTCGACCGCCGTCGACGTGCTGCTCGAGACCGGCGCGGCCAACGTCGGCGGCATGATGATCCCCGAGGGCACGACCCCGTTCGAGTGCGCCGTGGCCCGGGCGATGTCCGAGCCGATCGGGCTCGGCTCGGTGCCCTTCCACGTCGGCGGCGAGCCCGGGCCGGCCGAGACCGTCTACCTCGGCGTCTTCCGGCGCGACGTCCTGGAGAAGCTCGGCGGCTTCGACGAGCACTTCACCCGGGCGCAGGACTGGGAACTCAACCACCGCATCCGCGACCTGGGCGAGACGGTGTGGTTCGACCCGCGGCTGCAGGTCGTCTACCGGCCGCGCCCGAGCATCCGCCGGCTGGCCACCCAGTTCCGCGGATCCGGTACGTGGCGCTGGCAGATCATCCGCACGTACCCGAGCACCGCGAGCGTCCGCTACCTCGCCGCCCCCGGCGCGACCGCGGCCATCGGTGCCGCAGTCGTGACCCTCGCCGTCGACGCCGTCGTGTGGCGCAGCCCGCTGGTCGCGAAGCTGGCCGCCGCGGTGCCCGGCGGCTACCTCGCCGTCGTGCTCGGCGGGGCCGCGCTCACCCGCCGGGGGCTGAGTCCTGCGGCCGGCGCCCTCTACCCGGTCGCGCTCGTCACGATGCACCTGTCGTGGGGCAGCGGTTTCCTGCGCGGCATGGCCGCCGACGCCCGGCAGGCGATCGGCGCGCGGCTGCGCCGCGGCACCCACGGAACAGGACGCGCATGAACCAGCAGGTGGCCATCCTCGCCGCGGGTCGCGGCACCCGGCTCGGTCGTCCGCACCCGAAGCCGCTGACGCCGCTACGCGACGGCAGCACGATCCTGGGCAGCCAGCTGGCCAAGATCCGGGCCACCTTCGACACCCCGCAGATCTACGTGGTCGTCGGCTTCAAGCTCGAGATGATCCTCGAGGCCCACCCCGACGCCGTCTTCGTCTACAACGAGGCCTACGACGAGACGAACACGTCGCAGAGCCTGCTGCGGGCGCTGCGGGCGACCAACGTCGGGGGCGTGCTCTGGCTCAACGGCGACGTCGTGTTCGACCCGGCGCTGCTCGAGCTGACCCGCGCGCTCATCGAGGCCGAGCAGTCCTTCGTCGCGGTGAACACCGAGTCGGTGGCCGACGAGGAGGTCAAGTACACCCTCGACGACGACGGCTGGATCCGGGAGCTCTCCAAGTCGGTGACCGGCGGACTCGGTGAGGCGGTCGGCGTGAACTACGTCGCGGCCGCCGACAAGGCCGCACTGCTGCGCCGCCTCAGCGAGGTCGACGACCAGGACTACTTCGAGCGCGGCATCGAGCTCGCGATCGAGCACGACGGGCTGCGCTTCGCCGCGCTGGACATCAGCGCGCTGGCCGCAGTCGAGGTGGACACCCCGGACGACCTCGTCCGGGCCAACGCCTCGCTCGACCCGCGTCAGACGTAGTCGGGTCGCCGCTTCGCGACGAACGCGGCGATGCCCTCGCGGCCGTTCGCCGAGCCGGCGCACCCGGCGATGGTGCGGCCCTCGAGCTCCATCTGGGTCTCGAGCGGGTTGGTGAACGTCTCGAGCAGCAGCCGCTTGATCGCTGCGTTCGAGTCCGACGAGCCGCGGGCCAGCGTGGTGGCCAGCGCGAGCGTCTCGGCCATCAGGTCGGCGTCGGGCACGACCCGGGTGACCAGGCCCCAGTCGAGCGCCTCGGCGGCCGACAGCTTGCGGTTGGTGAGCATCAGCTCCTGGGCCCGGCGCAGCCCGATCAGCCGCGGCAGGAAGTAGCTGGAGCTGCCGTCGGGACTGAGCCCGACGCTGGTGTAGGCCATGGTGAACGCGGCGGTGTCGCCGGCCAGAACGAGGTCGCCGAGCAGGGCCAGGCTGAAGCCGGCGCCGGCGGCCACGCCGTTGACCGCGACCACCAGCGGCGCGGCCATGCGGGCGAACGTCGACACCGCCCGGTGCAGGTCGTCGGCCAGGCTCTTGATGCCGGCCGCCGTCCGGTCGCCGAAGCCGGCCATCGCCTTCACGTCGCCGCCCGCGCTGAAGAAGCGGCCGGTGGCGGTGAGCACGACCACCTTGACGCTCGGGTCGTGGTCGCAACCGGCCGCCGCGTCGGCCAGCTCGCGGGCCATCAGCGGGTTGAGGCCGTTGGCGGCATCGGGGCGGTTGAGCGTGATGACCTCGATCGCGCCGCCGTGGCGCTCCCGGGTCAGGGTCTCGTAGGTCATGTCGGCTCCGTCCGGGGCGTGAACTCCCGCATCGCCGCCACGGTGCGGGCGCAGCACTGCCCGTCACGGAAGGGAAACGTCTGCTGCATGCGTCGGGCGTACTCGGGGGCCGGGCCGCGGTCGGCGGCGATGCGCTCGAGGGCGTCGATCACCTCGTCGGCCGTGGTGACGATCGGCCCGTAGCCCTGCCGCTCGTAACTCCACACGCCGCGCCGGTAGAGGTGGGCGCCGGCGAAGAAGGTGTCGCGGTCGAAGTGGTAGTAGACGACCGGCCGCTCGGCGTACGCGGCGTCGATGGCCAGCGACGAGTAGTCGGTGACGAGCGCGCCCGCCTCGGCGAGCAACTGCTGGATGTCGACCTCGCTGAACCGCCACGCGGTCACGTGCGCCGGCAGCGGGCTGGTGTCGAGGTACTCCTGCATGTTCGGGTGCGGGACGAAGTCGAGCTCCCACCCCTGCGCGTCGCACAGGGCCCGCAGCCGGTCCGATTCGAGGAACCGCCGCCAGGCCAGCGCGTAGTCCGACGTCCAGAACGAGTCGAGCAGCTCGCGCTGGTTCCCTCCGCGGGTCTGTGCCCCCAGCAGCTCGCGGCGCCACGTCGGCATGACGAGGAGCCGGGTGCGCTCGGTCGTGCCGGTGGCCAGGCGGTGCAGCCGGTCGTGCCGGGCCATCCCGGTCATTCGCACCTCGAGGTCGGTGAGGACGTAGGGCGAGCCGTCACCCGCGATCGCGGCGTGCTCGTCCGGCGTGGACGTGACGAACAGGTCGATCGGCTTCGTGTTCAGCCAGCGCGACAGGTCGTGCTTGGTGACGCCGTGCTGCAGGAAGGTGAACCTGAAACCGACCGGTCCGAGCAGGTGGCCGCGGAACGGGTTCACCACGTAGCTGTCGACCTGCGACGACGCGAGCTGGGCGCAGTGCAGCAGGGCCACGAAGTGCTCGTCCGACCCGAAGGGGATGAGCCGGAAGTCCTCGGCCCGGAGCCGGGGCCAGTCCGGGCTGTCGTCGGCGAGCACGAAGAACGCGTTCACGTCCGGCTCGTGAGCCCGGAGATGGCGATAGAGGTGCTCGGCGTTGTCCTGCGCGGCGTTGTCGCGGTCCATGAGCAGCCAGGCATCGCGGTAGCGCTCGACCGACTCGTGGCGCCGCGCCCGGCGCCGGATCCGCAGATCGCGCAGCACCCGGGGCGCGATGCCCCGCTGCTGGCGCACGACCCGGCGCGCCCGGGCCACCCGGGACTCGGCCGGCGGGGGCGGCAGCTCGACGAGGCCGTCCGGCCCGACCTCGACGTCGGCCCCGGACGGCACCCAGACGATGCGCTCGCCGAGGAGGTCCCGGCCCAGGACGTCGACCCGCCGCACCTTCGCCGGTCCGGGGGTGCCGACCACCCGCTCGGGCGGAGGCGCACCCGAGAACAGGTAGCTCACCCGGTCGAGGCCGCGGGCGGCGTCCCGCCGCCGGTGCACCCGCCCGTGGCCGCGACGCCCGCGCAGGCCGAGCAGCAGGGCGAGACGCATCGCGTCGGTCACGCCCGCCGCCGGATGGGTCCGGATGATCTCGTCGTCGACGTGCTCGAGGATCGCCGCGGCTGCCGCGTGCCATGCCCCGGTGACCTCGGGGGGAAGGGCGGCGGTGGTCATGTACACCGCGCCGTCCTCGCGCACATAGGCGATGAGCTGGTCGACGGCGAGATGCTGCAACCACGGCGGGACGTCGTCCAGCTCGGCCAGCAGCTCGACCCAGCGGGCCGGGGCGACGGAGTAGCGCTCGGGCCGCTGCCAGTCCGGTGCCGCCGCCGACGGGGTGCGCAGCGGGACGACGGCGGCCTCGCCGGTCGGCGCGGTGAGCAGGTACCGGGCCACCAGCAACGCCAGCGCGAGGTCGGGGTCGAGGTCGCGATCCGGGCGCAGCCGGCCGAGCAGGTCGGCCCGGAAGGCGACGACCGCGCGGTCCAGCGGAACGGGCGTGCTCGCGAGGTCGACCTCGCGGTTCCGGCCGGTGCCGCGACGGGCGATGACGAGCACCCGGTCCTCGGCGGTGGCGTGGCCGATGCGCGCCATCGCGGCGGCCGGCACGTCCTCGCCGAACACGACCCAGCCGGCGGCCGGCAGCACCTCGATGTCGGCGGGCACCATCCGCACCGGGGCGGCCATCAGCGGCTCCGGGCCGACTTGAGCCGGCGGGCGAACCGGTTGGCCAGCTGGGCCGCCCGGAAGCTCCGGTAGTCGTCGCGCTCGATGAGCCGGACCTTCACGCCGGCCAGGCCGCCCGGCCGGTAGTTCGCGGGGCGGTGCCGGCGGAACGACTCGGAGGCCGCGTGGAAGAACTGGCGCCGGATGTCGGGCGGGATGCGGTCGTCGGTCTCGAGCACCGTCGGCACGTGCCGGGTCAGCCGGTCGACGAGCGGACGCCGCCACTGCTCGCACTCGGGATGCGCGTCGAGCCACTCGAACAGCCGGTCGTACTGCACGAACAGGTCGAGATGGCGGCGTCCGGACGAAGTGAGGATGCTGCCGCCGCCGTCCCGCTGCCGGTAGAGGTAGCCGCTCGCGTCCAGCGTGGCGATCGAGTCGGCCGCCATGAGCACCGGGAAGGCGAACGGGATGTCCTCGTAGGTGCGGTCGGGGAAGCGGAAACCGTGGGCGAGCACGAACTCGCGGCGGTACACCTTGTTCCAGGCCGAGGGCATGATCTCGAGCAGGTCGCGCCGGTCCTCGAGCCGCACGACCTCCTCCGGCGCGATCATGGCCGATCGGGCGTCGTCGACCGTCCGGCCGTCGGGATAGGTGCGGGCAAAGCGGAACATGACGACGTCCGGGTGCCCGGCCGCCTCGATCCGTCCGGCGATGCGGGCCAGCGCTCCGTCGGGCAGCAGGTCGTCGCTGTCGACGTACATCAGGTACTCGCCCCGAGCGCGGTCGGTGCCGTGGTTGCGGCCGGCACCGAGGCCGCCGTTCACCTCGAGATGCACGGCGACGACGCGGTCGTCCTTCGCGGCGTACTCGTCGATGATCGCCGGGCTGGCGTCGGTGGCGGCGTCGTCGATGACGATGATCTCGACGTCCTCGAAGTCCTGGCCGAGGATCGAGTCGAGGCAGGCCGGCAGGTAGTCGGCGACGTTGTAGACCGGGACGATGATGCTCAGCGCCGGCGGTCGGTCGGCGGAGTTCTCGGGCACCGGGCCAGGCTATCCGGGTTTGCTCCGGGCCCGTCCGGCCGGGCAAGGTGAACGCCGTGCCCGCCACCCCCCCGGTTGTCCCCGCCGCCCCCGCGAAGCTCACGATGGCCGAGCTGCGCGCGCTCGCGCAGCCGCCGTCGGTGATGGGACGGCGCAACTCCGAGCACTGGGCCGGCTCGCTCTACCTGCGCCGGATGTCCATCTACGTCACCCGGATGCTGCTGCCGACCGGCGTCTCGCCCAACGGCGTCACCTGGATGATGACGCTCGCCGGCATCGGCGCCGGGGCCGTGCTCGTGTGGCCGTCGTGGTGGGCCGTGCTCATCTGCCACCTGCTGCTGCAGTTGCAGATCCTGCTCGACTGCAGCGACGGCGAGGTCGCGCGCGTGACCAAGAAGACCTCGCCGGCCGGCGTCTACCTCGACCGCATCGGCCACTACCTGACCGAGGGACTGTTGCCGCTCGCGGTCGGCGTGCACGTCGACGGCGGCCTGACCTCGATCGGCGGCTGGACGACGCTCGGCGCCGTCACCTCGGTGGTCGTGCTGTGGAACAAGGCCTTCGGCGACCTCATCCACGTCGCCCGCGGCTACGCCAGGCTGCCGCTGCTCTCCGAGGACGCCTCGGTCGCGGCGGTACGGGTCAGCGGCCTGGCCCGGGTGCGTCGCTCGTTGAAGGTGTTCCCGTTCTTCCGGGCCTTCGTCGCCTTCGAGTTCTCGCTCATCACGCTCGTGTTCGCGGTCGTCGACGAGATCGTCGGCGGCCACCACGTGCTGCGGGCCTGGACGATCGTGATGCTGCCGCTCGCGGTCGTCCTCGCCGCGGGGCACCTCGCCGCGATCCTGCTCTCACGACGCCTGACCGACTGATCAGATGATCGGCGGCTGGCCGAGCCGGGCCAGCCGCAGCACCGTCGCCCACCGCATCGGCGCGCGCCGTCCGGGCGAGGTGCGCCAGCCCTCGACGAAGCCGAGCCACCACGTGCGCAGCGCGGTCGGCCGGCGGATCAGGCGCGCGCTCGTGATGCCCGACCACACGAACAGGTAGACGACGACCAGCGGCCACGGCAGGTTGCGCCGGGCCAACCAGACCCGGTTGCGCGCGTTGAGCCGGTAGAAGGCGGCGTGCCGGGTCGCCAGGGTCGACGGGTGCCGCACCGGGAACTCGGCCGCGTAGTACGCCTCCCATCCCGCGTCCCACAGCCGCCAGGTGAAGTCGACGCCCTCGTGGCCGAAGAAGAACTTGTCGTACCAACCGCCGAGTTCCTCGAAGGCCGCCCGCCGGACGACGGTGACGCCCTCGGCCAGCGCGAACGCCGGACCGGACCGCTCCGGATCGCCGACGTGGGCCCGGGGCACCCAGCGCCGCATCGTGGTGCCGTCGTCACCGACGATCCGCAGCTGCACCGCACCGAGCCGGGGCTGCGCCGCGAACAGGTCGATGACGCCGGCGATCAGCCCCGGTTGCTCGATCCAGGCGTCGTCGTCGAAGAAGAGGATGAGGTCGGTGGTCACGTGTGCCGCGCCCCGGTTGCGCCCGCCCGGCACGCCGAAGTTCTCGGCCAGCGCGAGGCTGCGCACCTGCGGGTCGAGGCCCTGCGGGGTCACGCCGTTGCCGACGACGAGCACGTCGGTGACCCCGTCCTGCGCCAGCAGGCTCGTGAGGCAGTGCTCCAGCTCCTTCGGCCGCCCGCCCATCGTGAGCACGACGACACCGACGGTTGCTGCGGGGGAGGTCACGACGGCGATGCTGCCACAACGTGAGCGGGACGATCACAGCGCGCGAATCCCGCGGCGCGCTGGTAGTACAGACACGTGGACATCTTGAAGACGGCGAGCCTGGCCCTCGAGCGCGCGAGCCTGGAGGCCCGGTTCGCGATGACGCTGCTCGAGGCCCGCGGGCCCGGCGTGGTTCTCACCCCGCCGCACAAGTTCATCGGCACGCTGCGCTGCCTCGAGGGCTTCGGTCCGGTCGGGGCGGCCATCGCCCTCGCCGCCGCCTCGTACGGCGACCACCCCGCGATCATCGACGAGCTCGGCGAGGTCACCTTCGGCGAGCTGGACGCCCGCAGCAGCGCGCTCGCGAACGCCCTGCGCGACAAGGGTGTCTCGTCGAAGGACGGCCTCGGCATCCTGTGCCGCAACCACCGCGGGCTGTTCGAGGCGATCTTCGCCGGCGCCAAGCTCGGTGCACACACCCTGCTGCTCAACACCGACTTCGCCGGCCCGCAGCTCGCCGACGTCTGCGAGCGCGAGGGCGTCACCGCGCTCATCCACGACGAGGAGTTCACCAAGGTCGCCGACGCCGTCGAGCCCTCGGGCGGCAAGTACGTCGCCTGGGTCGACGGCGCGCACCCTGCGTCCGGCGAGACCCGGCTCGAGAAGCTGATCGAGTCGAGCAGCACCGCCCGCCCGCCGCGCCCGTCGTCGAAGCAGAAGATCGTGCTGCTGACGAGCGGTACCACCGGCACCCCGAAGGGCGCCCCGCGCGACATGGCGCTGTCCCTCGCGCTGCCCGGCGGCTACCTGTCCAAGATCCCGCTGCGCTCCGGACGCCGCATCGTGCTCGCCGCCCCCGCCTTCCACGCCTGGGGCCTGCTCAGCTCCATGCTCTCCCTCGGCCTGGGCAACACCCTCGTCGTCACCCGCAAGGCCGACCCGAAGTGGACCCTCGACGCCCTCGAGGAGCACCGGGCCGACGCCCTCATCACCGTGCCGATCCTGCTCTCGCGCTTCATGGAGCTCGGCGACGACGAGCTCGGCTCCCGCGACCTCGACGACCTGCGGGTCATCGCGGTGTCCGGGTCGGCCCTGTCGTCCGAGCTCGCGACCAAGACCATGGATCTGCTCGGCGACGTCGTCTACAACTTGTACGGCTCGACCGAGGTCGCCTACGCCACCATCGCGACCCCCCAGGACATGCGCGAGGCGCCCGGGACGGTCGGCCGGCCCCCGACCGGAACCACCATCAAGCTGCTGGACGAGGACGGCAACGAGGTCGCCGCCGGCGACTCGGGCCGCATCTTCGTGGGCAGCTCGATGCAGTTCGAGGGCTACACCGGAGGCGGCAGCAAGGAGACGGTGGCCGGGCTGATGTCGACCGGCGACATCGGCCACTTCGACGACGCCGGTCGCCTGTTCGTCGACGGCCGCGACGACGACATGATCGTCTCCGGCGGCGAGAACGTCTTCCCGGCCGAGGTCGAGGAGCTGCTCGGCGCCCACGAGTCCATCAGCGAGGCCGCGGTCGTCGGCGTCGACGACGAGAAGTACGGCAAGCGGCTGCGCGCCTACGTGGTGCGCTCCGGCGGGAAGGATCTCGACGAGGACGCCGTCCGCGCCTACGTCAAGGAGAACCTGGCCCGCTACAAGGTGCCGCGCGACGTCATCTTCATCGACGAGATGCCCCGCAACCCTGCCGGCAAGGTCGTGAAGCGCGACCTGCCCGATCCGGACTGACCTGATTCGCCGTTCCCGGGCGAGCGCTCACCGCGTTCGTCGTTCAGCTGACGCCTAGGGCCTTCAGGATCTCCTCGGTCACGGCGTTCTCGTCCTGGTCGGCGTTCACGACGTGCAGCAGGCCGCGGTCGCGGTAGTAGTCGACCAGCGGGCTGGTGGCGTCGTCGAAGACCCGGAGCCGGTTCTGCACCGTCTCCTCGTTGTCGTCGGAACGGCCCTCGACCTCGGCCCGGGCCAGGATGCGGCGCATCAGCACGTCGCGGGGTGCATCGAGGTAGATGACGGCGTCCGGGGTCGCACCGGCGGTCTCGGCCAGCTTGCGCGCCTCGACGGCCTGCTCCACCGAGCGCGGGAACCCGTCGAGCAGGTAGCCGTTGGCGTCGGCCGCCGCCAGCACGCGCGGCATGAGCAGGCCGATGATGACCGCGTCGGGCACGAGATCGCCCCGCTGCATCATGTCCTTGACCCGCTTGCCCAGCGGGGTCTCCTGCTCGACCTCGGCCCGCAGCAGGTCGCCGGCGGCCAGGTGCTCCAGATCGAGCCGCTCGGCCAGCCGGTCGCCCTGAGTGCCCTTGCCCGATCCCGGAGGGCCGATCAGCAGGACGTTCATCGTGGCCTCCGCGCCGACTCGCACACCATGCCCCAACCCTGGCATCCGGCCCCGGCTTTGGCGAACCGCGGTGTTCCGCGTCGCGCTACCTGAAAGTTGCCTGAGTGGTGCACACTGCCCAAACCCATCCTAATCCGGAGGAACCATCGTGCATCCATCCACAGCACGCATCGCCCTCGCGGGCGCCGGCGTGGCGGCACTCGTCGCGGCCATGGCCTCGATCACCAGCGCGGCCCAGGCGGCCCCGTCCACCGGCGTCGTCGTCGGTGAGGCGTACGGCGGCGGCGGCAACAACGGCGCCACCCTGAAGAACGACTTCATCGAGCTCGTCAACAGGTCGTCGGCGCCGATCGCGCTCACCGGCTACAGCGTCCAGTACATCTCGGCCAGCCCGACCGCGACGACGACCTGGTCCTCCACCCCCCTGACCGGTTCCGTCCCGGCCGGCGGCCACTACCTGGTGCAGGAGAGCGCGGGCGCCGGCGGCACCGACAACCTGCCGACCCCCGACGCCACCGGCAGCATCAACCTGGGCGGGACGGCCGGCACGGTCGCGCTCGTCAACAGCGCCACGACCCTGACCTGCAGGACCGCCGCCGACTGCGCGGCCGACCCGAGCATCGTCGACCTGGTCGGGTGGGGCACCGCCGTCATCCACGAGGGCGCGGCCGACGCCCCCGCCACGACGAACACCACGTCCACCCAGCGCAGCGCCACCGGCGCCGACACCGACAACAACGGCATCGACTTCACCGCCGCCGCCCCGACCCCGGAGAACGCCGGCACCACCGGCGGCGGTGGCGACGGCACGCCCGGCCCGCTGCGCATCCACGACATCCAGGGCGGCTCGTTCGTCTCGCCCCAGGCCGGCAACACGGTGACCAACGTGCCCGGCATCGTGACCACGCTGCGGACCAGGTCGTCCAAGGGATTCTGGATGCAGGACCCGAACGCTGACGCCGATCCGGCCACCAGCGAGGGCATCTTCGTCTTCACGAGCAGCACGCCGACCGTCGCTGTCGGCGACTCCGTCCTCGTGTCGGGCAAGGTGAGCGAGTTCTACGCCGGGACCGACAGCTCCAACCTCTCCGTCACCGAGCTCACCGGCCCGACCGTCACGACAGTCTCGACCGGGAACGCCCTGCCCGCACCGGTCGTCATCGGCCCGAACACCGTGCCCGGCACCTACGCCCCGGATCTCGGCGGCGGCACCATCGAGCCGACCCCCATCACGCCGGCCCGCTCGGCCCTCGACTTCTACGAGTCCGTCGAGGGCATGCGGGTCGAGGTCGACGACGTCCGGGTCGTCGGCCCGTCGAACGCCTACGGCGAGCAGTACGTGACGACCAAGCCGACCCAGGCGGCCGGCTACCGCGGCGGGGTCGTGCTCACCGGGGAGAACCAGATCCCCTCGGGACGCATCGAGCTCGCCACGCTCGACGGCACGAAGCTCGGTCTCGACGTCGGGGACACGATCGGCGGGGCCACCACCGGCGCCATGGACTGGTCGTCCTTCGGGGGCTACACGATCCAGGTCAGCTCGCTGGGCACCGTCCAGCACAACCACCTGGCCCCGGTCGTCGCCCACGCGGGTCCGGCCGGGAGCCTGTCCATCGCGACGTACAACGTCGAGAACCTGGCCCCGAGCGACTCCGAGGCGAAGTTCGCCGCGCTCGCGTCCGGCGTCGTCACCAACCTCGCCTCGCCGGACATCGTGGCGCTCGAGGAGATCCAGGACAACACCGGCTCGACCGACGACGGCACCGTCGCCGCCGACGTCACGCTGACGAAGCTGACCGACGCGATCGCGGCCGCGGGCGGGCGGCACTACCAGTCCCGCTCGATCGACCCGGTGAACGACAAGGACGGCGGCCAGCCCGGCGGCAACATCCGCACCGCGTTCCTGTTCGACCCGACCCGGGTGCGGTTCGTCGACCGCGGCGCGGCGACCGTCAACCGCTCCACGACCGGCACGGCAGTCACCAAACAGCACGGCAAGGCGGCGCTCACCCTGTCGCCCGGCCGGGTCGACCCGGCCAACCCGGTGTGGAACGACAGCCGCAAGCCCCTGGCCGGGGAGTTCGTGTTCGGCAAGCAGACCGTGTTCGTGATCGCCAACCACTTCGACTCGAAGGGCGGCGACCAGAACGCCGACGGTCGCTACCAGTACCCCGAGGAGTCCTCGCAGACGCAGCGGGCCGGGCAGGCCCTGGTGCTGCACAACTTCGTCGACAGCGTCCTGGGCACCGACAAGTCGGCCCGGGTGGTCGTGGTCGGCGACCTGAACGACTACCAGTTCAGCTCGCCGCTCGCCGTGCTCAGGACGGGCACGGCCGACGGCACCGGCCCCTCGATCCTGACCGACCTCATCACCACGCTGCCGCTGAACCAGCAGTACACCTACGTCTACAACGGTGTCTCGCAGGTCCTCGACCACATCCTGGTCTCGCCGGCGGTCTCGGGCGTCGACTACCAGGTGGTGCACGTCAACGCGGAGTACAGCAACCAGACCAGTGACCACGACCCGCAGGTCGTCGACATCACGCCGTAGCCGGCGCCGACGCGACGGGCCCGGGCCAGCGATCGCCCCGGGCCCGTCGTCGTGCCGGGCCGTTGTCCGACCGGGGAGGGCAGGATGGGCCCATGGACATGACGGGATGGCTGCAGGGTCAGGTGTTCGTCCAGACGGTGGACGAGCACGAGGTCGAGCAGGTGACGGCCTTCCTGAACGCGCGCGGGCTGGCGTTCCAGGTGCTGACGTTGAGCGAGCGGATGGTCGTCGAGGGGGCGGATCCGGCCAGCGCCGTGAGCACCGATCGGTTCAGCATCGCCGTCCAGCTCGGTGGCTTTCCCCAGGTCCTGGCGCCCGTCCTCAACGACCTGGTACAGCGGGTGCACGGCGGTGGGTGGGAGCTACCGGCGGACGACGGCGTGTCGTGATCCGGCCTCCGATCACGAGCCGTCACGAATCGCCGCAAGACGCCATCACTGAGGGTCACGTGATGCGGCGGTCAACATCCACTCCGGCTGGACTCGCCGCGGCGCGCGACGACCGCCCCACGCCGGCACCCCCGGAAACGCGACACCGACTGTGATCTTCTCGTGGGGTCAACGTGCTCATGTGGTCGGTATGCCCGCTTTTGTCCTATGTCTGCTGGCCATAAATTGATCTCGGCCGAATTACTAGCTTGTAATTCGTGCTCTTCACCTTGACCTCACACGGTCCTTCGGTCATTGTTGTTCTTGTCAGTGAGGGAGACACCGGGAGGGCCGGTTGGCTCCCGCTGGCACAGAAGCAATCGATACGTTCCGATGAATCCCCCGCTTGTCGGAACGGGTCGATGACTGCAACAGGTAGCTCCGGTGAATCCCCCGCTCATCGGAACGATCTCCGCGCAGTCGTTGGAGGCCCCCGGTGAATCCCCCGCTCACCGGGGGCTTCCGCATGTTCGGGGTCGGATCCGACTTCCGGGTCCTTCGCCGCCCGCCGGCCGCGGGTCAGCCGGACTTGCGCTTGCGCCGCTCGGCGGCCCGGATCGCCGCGGCGCTCTGCTCCTTCTTCGCCGGCTTCGGTTCCGGCTTCGCCGCCTGGGCGTCGTCACTCGTGGCCTCGTCACTCGTGGCCTCGTCAGTCGTGGCCTCGTCGGCGTCCTCGCCGGCCGCCCGCTTGATCGACACCTTGCCCGACTCGAAGTCGATGCGCTTGCCGCCCGAGTTGTCGCCGACCTCCTCGCGGGTCGACTGCAGGCGGCGCTTCTCCTCATCCATGTGCCGCTTGGCCGGATTGAAGAGGGTGTCGAGACCCCACTGCGTCATGGCATCGAGAGTACGTCCTGCGTAGCCTCGGATGCATGCTCTTCTCCCGGTCCAAGACCCAACTCGTGTCTGCTGAGCGCGCGCTCGCCGGGCGCGACCACTACGACTTCGCCGTTCCCGACACCCACTTCGTCACCGGCCGCCCGATCAAGCCGCCGTTCCCGGACGGCTTCGGGCAGGTCGTGTTCGGATTGGGCTGCTTCTGGGGCGCGGAGGAGATCTACTGGGAGCAGCCGGGGGTCTGGGCCACCGCGGTCGGTTACACCGGCGGCATCACGCCGCACCCCGCCTACGAGGAGGTCTGCTCGGGGCTCACCGGGCACACCGAGGCCGTCCTCGTCGTCTTCGATCCCCAGCAGACGAGCCTCGCCGCGCTGATCGCGACCTTCTTCGAGATCCACGACCCGACCCAGGGCATGCGGCAGGGCAACGACATCGGCACCCAGTACCGCTCGGGCATCTACGTCACCGACGACACCCAGCTCGCGGTGGCCGAGCAGGCCCGCACGGTCTTCGCCGCCACCCTCGCCGAGCGCGGCTACGGGTCGGTGACCACCGAGATCGCTCGGCTCGGGCAGTTCTACTACGCCGAGGCCTACCACCAGCAGTACCTCGCGAAGAACCCGAACGGCTACCGCTGCCACAGCACGACCGGCGTCACCTTCCCGCGGGAGCAGCTGGCCGGGTGAGCCCTCAGGCGGTCTGCCGGGGCAGCGTCGCGGCGGCCCCGGCGAGAGCGGCCGCGGCGCAGGCGGCGAGCACGATGGCCCCTCGCACGTAGTTCACCCCGAGCGTGTCGCGGCCGGCGACCTGCTCCAGGGCCTCGACGGCGTAGGACAGCGGCATCGCGTCGGAGAACCAGCGCAGGACGTCGGTCATCGCCGCGCGGGGCGCGAACAGGCCGCACACCAGCAGCTGGGGCAGCACGACGACCGGCATGAACTGGACGGCCTGGAACTCGGTGCGGGCGAACGCGCTGGCGAACAGCCCCAGCGCGACCCCGAGGATCGCGTCGAGCAGCGCCACCAGCAGCAGCGCCCACAGCGGCCCGACGAGGTCGAGGCCGAGGGCCAGCGAGACCGCGACCGCGACCGCCACCTGGACGATCGCGACCAGGCTGAACGCGACGGCGTACCCGACCAGCAGGTCGAGCTTGGCCATCGGCGTCGTCAGCAGCCGCTCGAGGGTGCCGGACGAGCGCTCGCGCAGCGTCGTGATCGACGTGACCAGGAACATCAGCAGGAACGGGAAGAACCCGAGCAGCGCCGGCGCGACGCTGCTGAAGACGCGCGCCGAGTCGAATACGTACCGCAGCATGACCATCAGGACCGAGGGCACGACCACCATCAGCGCGATCGTGCGCGGGTCGTGGCGCAGCTGGGTCAGCACCCGCCGGGCGGTGGCCCGCGACATCGCCGCGCTCATGGCGTCGCTCCGACGATGAGGCGCAGGAACGCCGCGTCCATCGTGGTCGTGCCGGTGCGGCGCTTCAGCTCGGCCGGCGAGTCGTGATCGACGACGCGTCCCTCGCGCAGCAGCACGATCCGCGCGCACCGCTCGGCCTCGTCCATCACGTGACTCGACACGAGCAGCGTGCAGCCGTCGGCGGCGAGCCGGGTGAACAGCGACCAGAGATCCTCGCGCAGCACCGGATCCAGGCCCACCGTCGGCTCGTCCAGGACGAGCAGTCGCGGCGCGCCGAGCATGGCCACGGCCAGGCTGACCCGGGATCGTTGCCCGCCGGACAGCCGGCCGGTCATCTGCGACGCGTTGCCGCCGAGATCGACCTGGTCGATGACCCGGGCGACGTCCGAGGCCGGCGCGCGGACGGCGGCGGCGAAGTAGCGGACGTTCTCCAGCACGGTGAGATCGTCGTACACGGACGCCTCCTGCGAGGCGTACCCGACCTCGGCCCGCAGCGCCGGGTCGCCCGCCGCCCGCCCGAGCACGCGCACCTGACCGCCGCTGATGCGCTGGGTGCCGATCACCGCCCGCATGAGCGTGGTCTTGCCCGAGCCGCTGGGTCCGAGCAGTCCGGTGACCGTCCCGACCGCCACCTCGAGGTCGACGCGATCGAGCACCGTCGTGCCGCCCCGGACGATGGTCAGCCCGCGGGTCTCGACGGCGCAGTCACCCACAGGTGCGAATGTAGGCCGTGTCCGGCGTCGGGGTGAGCATTAGGGTGATCACATGCCGGAGCTACCGGAGGTCGAGGCGCTCGCCACCTTCCTGCGCGAGCGCGCGGTGGGGCGGGCCGTCATGCGCGCCGACGTCGCCGCCATCAACGCGGTGAAGACGTTCGCCCCGCCGCTGAGCGCGATGTACGGCTCGATGGTCACCGGGGCGTCCCGCCACGGGAAGTTCCTCGACCTCGAGATCGACGGCCTGCACCTCATCACCCACCTGTCGCGGGCCGGCTGGCTGCAGTGGCGCGATTCGCTCTCCCAGACACCGCTGCGGCCGGGCGGGAAGGGCCCGATCGCGTTCCGCCTGCACCTCGCCCCCGAGTTCCCGGAGGGGCCGGTCGCCGGGTTCGACCTCACCGAGGCCGGCACCCAGAAGCGCCTCGCGGTCTACCTGGTGCGCGACCCGCAGGAGGTTCCGGGCATCGCCGCGCTCGGGCCCGACGCGCTGAGCGTGAGCCGGGCCGAACTGGCCAGGCTGATGGGTGGGCAGAGCCAGCAGATCAAGCGGGCGATCACGCACCAGTCGGTGCTCGCCGGCATCGGCAACGCCTACTCCGACGAGATCCTGCACGCGGCCAAGCTGTCGCCGTTCAAGAACTCGGCCAAGCTGACCGACGACGAGCTCTCCCGCCTGCACGACGCCATCGGGACGATCCTCACCGACGCCGTCGCCCGCTCCGTCGGGCAGCAGGCGGCCACCCTGAAGTCGGAGAAACGCAGCGGCCTGCGGGTGCACGCCCGCACCGGCCTGCCCTGCCCGGTCTGCGGCGACACCGTCCGCGAGGTCTCCTTCGCCGACCGCAACTTCCAGTACTGCCCCACCTGCCAGACCGAGGGCCGCGAGCTCGCCGACCGCAGGCTCTCGAAGCTCATCAAGTAACGCCAATTAGGCTCGGGGGCGTGATGCCCGCCGATGTCCCCACCGTCTCCGTCGACAGTCTGCCCGCCGGGGCGCTGCTGCTCGACGTCCGCGAGCCCGACGAGTGGGCCGCCGGGCGCATCGCCGGCGCCCTGCACATCCCGATGACGGAGCTGCCCCGGCGGATGACCGAGGAGCCGGCCCCGCTGGCCCCCGACACCGACATCGTCGTCGTCTGCAAGGTCGGCGGCCGCTCGGCCCAGGTGACCGCGTGGCTGTGCCGGCAGGGCTACTCCGCGGCCAACCTGAGCGGCGGGATGCTCGCGTGGGAGCACGCCGGCCACGCGATGGAGGCCGACGGCGGTGCGACGCCCCGCGTCGTCTGACCCGACCCCCGCAGTGGCTCGGTCTCGCCCGTTCGGCCCGGCGTCACCCACCGTCCACCTCGGACGGGCACCATGGCAGCCGTGAGACCGCGCGCCCAACGGTCGCCTCTGCAGCCACCGTCCCGGCCGATGCTCGTCGCCCACCGCGGCGCGTCGTCGGAGGTCGCCGAGCACACCCTCGCGGCCTACGAGAGCGCGATCGCCCTCGGGGCCGACGCCCTCGAGTGCGATGTGCGGATGACCCGCGACGAGCACCTCGTCTGCGTGCACGACCGCACCGTCAACCGCACCTCGGACGGTCGTGGCGTGGTGAGCGAGCTCGACCTGCCCAGCCTGTCGCGGCTGAACTTCTCGTCCTGGCGCGGGGAGCTGCCCGACTCGGCCGACGCGCTGCTGTCGGACAGTCCGTATCACGACGGGGTCGACCCGGACGTCGTCGAGCGGGGCGGCGGGGTGCTGACGCTCGAGATGCTGCTCGGGCTCGTGCACGACGCCGATCGCGAGGTGCGGCTGCTGATCGAGACCAAGCACCCGACGCGCTACGGAGGGCTGGTCGAGAAGACGCTCGTCGAGCTGCTCGACCGCTTCGGCTGGGCCGGGCCGGCCGGTCCGGCGCCCTCGCTGCGCCAGCCCGCCGACATGGACAACCGCGTCGTGGTCATGAGCTTCGCCCCGACGGCAGTACGTCGGATCCGGCTGCTCGCCCCGAACATCCCCACCGTGCTGCTGATGGACCGGCTCTACCCGCTGCGCCGCGACGGCATGCTGCCCGCCGGCGTGTCGATCGCCGGCCCAGGACTGCACCTGCTCAAGGCCGACCCCGACTTCGTCGCCCGGGCCCACGCGCGCGGCCTACCCGTCTACGTGTGGACGGTCGACGAGCCGCAGGATGTCCGCTTCGTCCTCGACCTGGGCGTCGACACGATCATCACCGACCGCCCCGGCGAGGTGCGCGCCCTGCTCGAGCACCGGCAGAGCGTCCAGTGACCTGAGACCGCTTGCGTTTATCGCCCGCCCTCCGCGGGGAATCCCGACTACATTGGATTTCCGGGCGATCAGGTGAGGAGTCGAGCGGCGTGGGCGTGCTGGCAGTACGGCATGACCTCGCGAGCGCCGGCGCCGTGCGGGCCGAGCTGGCCGCCGACCTCACCGCCCAGGGCGTCCCGCCATCGGCCTGCGACGACGCCGTGCTCGTCGCGAGCGAACTCGTCGGCAACGCGGTCGTCCACTGCGCCGCCGCCGGACGCGACCTCGAGGTCAGCTGGGACGTCGGCGACGCCGACATCACCGTGCGCGTGACCGACCCGAGCGAGGCCCTCCCGGCCGCGCGCCAGGCCGCGCTCACCGCCACCAGCGGCCGCGGGCTCGCCATCGTCGAGGCGCTCTCGGCCGAGTGGGGCGTCGACGTCGCCCCGGACGGCGGGGGCAAGCAGGTCTGGGCCCGCGTGCCGGTGTCGTCCGCCCGCGGCGCGACCGCCTAGCTCCGATCAGGTCGGCAGCGCGCGCAGCACCCGCAACGCCACCGACAGGGTGGCCAGGTCGACGACCTCGCGGTCGAGGGCGGCCCGCACCGTGGTGCGCGCCCGCTCGACCCGCTCGACGTGCGCCTCGGCCCACGCGTCGATCCGCTCGTCGGCACCGAGACCGGCGTCGGTCGAGCGCAGCACCGCGGTGGTGATGGCCGACAGCGCCGCGTAGACGTCGTGCCGCGCGGCCGAGCGGGCCAGCGTCGACCAGCGGTCGTCGCGGGGCAAAGCCGTGACCCGGGTCAGCAACTCGTCGACGCTGAGCCGCTCCGAGATGGCGTAGTGCAGCTCGGCCACGGTGGGAGCGTCGCACCCGGTGGCCTCGGCGATCTCGACGACGTCGAGCAGCAGGAACGCGCTCAGCAGCTCGGCCAGGCGCAGCGCCAGATCACGCGGCAGGCCGAGCACGATGAGCTTGTCGGCGTCGTCGTAGAGCGCCTGGCGCTCGGCCCCGCGCATGAGATCCGGCGTGCGCGCGCCGAGCTGGTGCACGACGGGCTGGAACCGCTCGATCTCGGTGGCGACATCGGTGATCGGGAAGCGGACGTCGACCAACCAGCGGGTGGCGCGGTCGATGAGGCGCCGGATCTCCTGGTAGCCGGCGTGCTGCGCGCTCGTCGGCACCTGGTTGTCGAGCTCCTCGATCGCCGCCCACAGCGTCGGCAGGTCGAACACCGCGCGCACGATGCTGTAGGCGCGGGCGACCTCGGCGAGATCGACGCCCGTCTCCTCGATCGCGCGGTGGACGAACGTGGTGCCGGCGTGGTTGATCATGTCGTTGACCAGCACCGTCGTGATGATCTCGCGGTGCAGCGGGTGGCCCGGCAGGTCCGAGGCGAAGCGGGCCGAGATGCGCGGCGGGAAATAACCGGCCAGGGCCCGCTGGAACCACGGCTCGTCGGGCAGCGTGGAGTCCTCGATGTGCGCGGTGAGCGTCATCTTCGAATACGCCACGAGGACGGCGTTCTCGGGCGACAGCAGGCCGATGCCCTCGGCTTCGCGCCTCGCCATCTCGGCGTCCGAGGGCAGGAACTCCAGGCCGCGGTCGAGTTCGCCGGCCTCCTCGAGCTCCTGCATGAACCGCAGGTGCACCGAGCCCAGCGACGGGCTCAGCTTGCGCGCCATACCCAGAAGTACGTTCTGGTCGTAGTTGTCGCGCAGCACGTGCTTCGCGACCTCGTCGATCGACTCGGCGAGCAGGGCGTTGCGCTCCTCGTGGGTGATCGAGCCGGACAGCACCGCGCGGTCGAGCAGGATCTTGAGGTTGACCTCGTGGTCGGACGTGTCGACGCCGGCCGAGTTGTCGATCGCATCGGTGTTGATGTGCCCGCCGCACTGCGCGAACTCGATGCGGCCCTGCTGGGTGAGGCCGAGGTTGCCGCCCTCACCGACGACGCGGCAGCGCAGCTCGTTGGCGTCGGCGCGTACCGGGTCGTTCGTCTTGTCACCGGCGTCGGCGTGCGTCTCCCACGAGGCCTTGACGTAGGTGCCGATGCCGCCGTTCCAGAGCAGGTCGACCGGCGCGAGCAGGATCGCGTGGATGAGGTCGGTCGGGGTCAGCTTGCCGACGCCCACGGGGAGCCCGAGCGCGGTCGCCACCTGGGGCGAGATCGGGATCGACTTGAGCGTGCGGGACCAGACGCCGCCGCCCTCGGAGATCAGGTCGGCGTCGTAGTCGGCCCACGACGAGCGGGGCAGGTCGAAGAGCCGCTGCCGCTCGGCGAAGGATCGGGCGGCTTCCGGGTCGGGGTCGAGGAAGACGTGCCGGTGGTCGAAGGCGGCCACGAGACGGATGTGCTCGGACAGCAGCATGCCGTTGCCGAACACGTCGCCCGACATGTCGCCGACGCCGACGACGGTGAAGTCCTCGGTCTGGGTGTTGAGACCGAGCTCGCGGAAGTGGTACTTCACCGACTCCCACGCACCGCGGGCGGTGATGCCCATGGCCTTGTGGTCGAAACCGACCGAACCGCCGCTGGCGAACGCGTCGCCCAGCCAGAAGCCGTAGTCGATCGCGATGCCGTTGGCGATGTCGCTGAACGTGGCGGTGCCCTTGTCGGCGGCGACGACGAGGTACGGGTCGTCGGCGTCGTAGCGGCGGGTCTGCGGGGGCGGCGAGACCAGCTGGCCGCCGTCGCCGTCGGGCAGGTAGTTGTCGGTGAGGTCGAGCAGCGAGCTGATGAACGTCTTGTAGCAGGCGATGCCCTCGGCCAGCCAGGCGTCGCGGTCGACGTTGGGGTCGGGCAGCCGCTTGGCGACGAAGCCGCCCTTCGCGCCGGTCGGGACGATGACGGCGTTCTTGACCATCTGCGCCTTGACCAGGCCGAGGATCTCGGTGCGGAAGTCCTCGCGCCGGTCCGACCAGCGCAGGCCACCGCGGGCCACCGACCCGAAGCGCAGGTGCACCCCCTCGACCCGCGGCGAGTACACCCAGATCTCGAAGCGCGGACGCGGCTGGGGCAGGTCGGCGATGAGGCGCGGGTCGAGCTTGACGGCCATCGCGGTACGGCGGTTGCCCTGGTCGTCGGTGCGGTACGCGTTCGTGCGCAGCGTGGCGTTCACGAGTCCGAGCACCGAGCGCAGGATGCGGTCCTGGTCGAGGCTCGCGACGTCGGCGAGCAACGCCTCGATGGCGTCGACCCGTCCGACGCTCTGGCCGTCGGCGGCGACGAGAGGGGCTTCGTCCTCGCGGTCCGGGTCGAAACGCGACTCGAACAGCTCGACGATCTCCTGCGCGATGTGCGCGTTGTCGACGAGCGCCTGCTCGATGTAGCCCTGGCTGAAGGTGGTGCCGGCCTGGCGCAGGTACTTCGCGTAGCAGCGCAGCACGTTGGCCTGCCACCACGTCATCGAGGTGCGCACGACGAGCGCGTTGAAGCCGTCCTGCTCGATCTGCTCGAGCCAGAGCAGCCGCACGGCCTCTATGAAGTTGGCCGACCTGGCCTCGTCGAACTCGTGGCCGGCCGGCAGGCGCAGCCCGAAATCGTAGATCCACGCGGCGCCGGCGCTGCTCGCGGCACTGACCTCGTAGGGACGCTCGTCGAGGACCTCGATGCCCATCTGGGTGAAGATCGGCAACGCGCGGGCCAGCGACACCGCCTGACCGGTGCGGAACACCTTGAGCCGCTTGTCGGCCTCGTCGTCCGCATCGGGGGTGTAGAGGTCGAAGGCCAGCCCGTTCTCGGGCGGCAGCGACTGCAGCCGCAGGATGTCGCGCGCGGCCGTGTCGGCGCCGAAGTCCTCCTTGTACGCCTCGGGCAGGGCCTCGCGGTAGACCCGCATCAGGTCCTCGGCGGCGTCGTCGCCGACGGCGGCGGCGAGCAGGTCGTGCAGGTCGTCGCTCCAGCGCCGGGTCACCCGGGCCACCTCGGCCTCGACGACCGGGCGGTCGGGCGACGGCGGCTGCGCGCCCGGCCGCACCGCGATGAGCAGTTGCATGCGGGCCAGGTTGAGCTCGACGATGCGGTCGTCGCGGCCGATGATGTCGCCCGGCCAGTAGCGGTTGATGACCGAGCAGACCTTGCGCCGCGTCTCGGGGCCGAACCGGTCGGCCGGGAAGTAGACCAGGACGCTGACGAAGTCGCGGTTGAGGTGGATGCGCGCGAACACGCCCACCGAGTGGCTCTCGGCCCGGTCGACGACGAGCTGGGCGAGGCGCAGCAGGTCGGTTGTCGGGGCCTCGAGCAGCTCGTCGCGGGGCAGCGTGCGCAGCGCGGCCAGCAGGCGGCGGCCGGTGTGGCTGTCGGCCCGCACGCCCGAGCGCAGCAGGATCTCGGCGATGCGTCGGCGCACGACCGGCACGCGGCCGACGGTGCCGTCCTCGGAGTTCGTGATCAGGCCGAGGAAGACGTGGATCATCTGCGGCCCGCCGGTGCCGGCCGGGGTGACGACGGTGACGCAGTCGTAGTGCACCGACCGGCGGACGGTCGAGACGAGCGGGGACTTGAAGATGACGAGCGGGGCGCCGCTGCGGAACGCGGGCAGCAGCTCGAGCGGCGAGATGCGGGCCGCGCCGCGGAGCACGCCCTCGGCGTCCTCGTCGTCGCTGCGGGCCTTCGGGCTCGCGAGCTCGTTGGCCGAGAACGCGGCGTGCCCGAGGATCATGTAGTTGCCGTCGGCCAACCAGCGCAACAGCTCGCCGGCCTCCTCGCTCGTCTCGCGGTCGAAGTGGCCCGGGTTGGCCGCGAGCTCGTCGGCGAGCATGCGCACCAGGTGATACATGTGCGGCGCGTCGTTGACCGCGTGCAGCACGTCGTCGAGCACGCCGGTGATCTCGGCGGCGAGCGCCTTCTGGTCGGCCGCCGGGACCAGGTCGAGTTCGACGTGCACCCACGACTCGACGATCGCGCCCTCGGGCACGTCGGCGTTGTCGTCGATGTCGAACACGCGGGTCATCACGCCACCGGGATCGCGGGTGACCACGATCTGCGGGTGCAGCACCCGCTCCGGCGGGTGCCCGCTGCGCTCGAGCTCGGCGACGAGCGACTCGATGATGTACGGCGCGTCGGCGGAGACGATGTCGATCGCGGTGGTCTCGCCGTCGAGATCCACGACCTGGAGCAGGGTCTGCCCCCACGGCCGGACCCGGCCGAAGGCGAGCGCGTCGCGCGCATGCCCGGCCAGGGCCTCACCGGCCCGGCCGGCGAGCTGGCTGCCCGCATGCGCGAGGTAGCGGCGGGCGAAGACGGTCGGGTCGACGGTTGCCTGCTCGGCGACAGCGTCGGCGCCGGCGTGCGTGTCGGTCATCTCTGGTCACCTCGGTGTGACGTTTCGCAGTGGTGCGACGTGGCGAAGGACACGTCCGCCGACCATCCTTTCACTGCGCCGCTGTGATCGCGTCGCAGGTCCGAAATGCGGCGCGTGGCGACGGGTGGAGCAGGATGGCCCCCATGACCGATCTCGACTCTGCGCGTCACCGTCCGCTGCCGACCAGTGCGTCGTACGGGATCACCGTTCGGCTGTACGCGGCTCCGTCGCCGTCGGTGGTGGGGGAGTTGGCGACGGCGGTGGGGCATGCGGGTGGTCTGGTGACGGCGATCGACGTGTCGGAGTCGCGCAGTGACCGGATCACGGTGGACGTGTCGTGTTCGGCGGTGAACGGCGAGCACGCGACCGAGATCGTCGACGCGATGCGGGCGGTGCCCGCGGTGACGGTGCACCGAGTGAGTGATCGGACGTTCCTGCTGCACCTGGGCGGCAAGATCTCGGTGCAGCCAAAGGTGCCGCTGCGCACCCGCGACGACCTGTCGATGGCCTACACGCCCGGGGTGGGGCGGGTGTCGCTGGCGCTCGCGCAGCACCCGGAGGACGTCGCGAAGCTGACCATCAAGGGCAACTGCGTGGCGGTGGTGACCGACGGGTCGGCCGTGCTCGGGCTGGGCAACATCGGCCCCGGCGCGGCGTTGCCGGTGATGGAGGGCAAGGCCGCGCTGTTCAAGCGGTTCGCCGACATCGACGCCTGGCCGATCTGCCTCGACACCCAGGATGCCGACGAGATCGTGCGAGTGGTGCAGGCCATCTCGCCCGGGTTCGGTGGCATCAACCTGGAGGACATCTCGGCCCCGCGCTGTTTCGAGATCGAGCGCCGGTTGCGCGAGACGCTGGACATCCCGGTGTTCCACGACGACCAGCACGGCACCGCGATCGTCGTGTTCGCCGCGCTGACCAACGCGCTGCGCTGCGTGGCCAAGGAGATCGGGTCGGCGCGGATCGTGGTCGCCGGCGGCGGGGCGGCCGGCACCGCGATCGTGTCGCTGCTGGTCGCCGGCGGGGCGCGCAACATCCTCGTCTGGGACCGCGAGGGCATCCTCGCCCCCGACGACGCGACGCTGAACCCGTCCAAGCGCGAGCTGGCGGCGTTGACGAACCCGGCCGGGGTCACCGGTGATCTGCAGTCGGCGCTGCAGGGTGCGGACGTGTTCATCGGAGTCAGCGGCCCGGGCGTGCTGCGCGCGGAGTGGATCAGCGAGATGGCCGCCTCGCCGGTGGTGTTCGCGCTGGCCAACCCCGACCCCGAGGTCGACGTCGATGCCGCGCAGCACCTCGCCGCGGTGCTCGCCACCGGCCGCAGCGACTACCCCAACCAGATCAACAACGTGCTCGCGTTCCCCGGCGTGTTCCGCGGCCTGCTCGACGCCCGGGCCAGCGAGGTCACCACCGCCATGCTGCTCTCGGCCGCCTCCGCGCTCGCGCACTGCGTGTCCGACGAGCAGCTCAACGCCACCTACATCGTCCCGTCCGTCTTCGACCCCGCCGTGCCCAAAGCAGTGGCAGCAGCCGTCCGGGAGGCGGCCGGGAACCCCTGACCCGGGCCGCCTCGTCTTCTGCGGTGCGACGTCGACGCGCGGCGTGCAGAGGGGACGAGACGATGCGACGGATCCTGCTGGCCGGCGGCGCCCTGCTGGCCGTGGCGACGGTGGCTGCATGCACCAGTTCTAGTGGCTCCAGCGGGTCCTCAGGCAAGGCGGACTCGGCGTTCAGCGGCGCCGGGGTGGCGAAGGCGGCGCCTCCGGCCGCGCCGTCGGCGGCCGCGGGCGGCCGGGCCGCACTCCCGCCCGTTCCCAACAAGGCCGACGCGGTCAACGCCCCGGTCCTCATCGACGACGGCGTGAAGATCCGGATCGCGACCATCACGGTGGCGGTGAAGGGCCCGGCCGACGTGTCGACCCAGGCCGACCGGGCCGACGACATCGCCGTGGCCGCCGGCGGCACGATCGACGTCGACGAGCGCAGCAGCGGCCCTGATGCGAGCGCGACGCTGCGCTTCCGCGTCCCGCCGGACGCCCTGCGCACGGTGCTGAGCGACCTGTCGAAGCTCGGCAAGGAGCTGTCCCGCGGCGGGTCGATCCAGGACGTCACGCAGCAGGTCGCCGACGTGAACTCGCGCGTGCTGAGTGCCCAGAGGGACATCAACGGGCTGCGCCTGCTCTACGCCCAGGCCCACAAGATCTCGGACTTCCTCGCCGTCGAGAACGAGCTCAGCAGCCGCGAGGCCGACCTCGAGTCGCTGCAGGCCCAGCAGCGGGCGCTCGCCCGGCAGACCGACGCCGCGTCGGTGACGCTCTACCTGCAGACGGCCGCCAAGCCGGTCACGGCCGTGAAGAAGCAGACCGTCGACCACCACAACAAGCTGGTCACCGGACTGATCAAGGGCTGGGACGCGTTCACCGCCGCAGCCGTGGCCGTCGCCGCGGCGATCGGGGCGGCGCTGCCGTTCCTGGTGCTGCTCGCGCTCGTGCTGTTCGCGCTGCGCCGGCTGTGGCCGCGGCTGCCGCGCCGCCCGGGGCCGACTCCTACGCCGGCGCCGTCCGAGTAGGCCGCGGCGACCGCGATCTTCATGCTCGCGCGGGGTTCGGACGCCGTCCGGGCATGAAGGTCGTTCGGGTCAGCGGGGCGCGAGGTCGGCGGCCGCGGCGAGGAAGCGGTCGTTCTCCTCGGCCGTGCTGATGGTGACGCGGGCGCCCGCCCCGGCGAAGGCGCGGACGATGAGCCGGCGCTCCTCGCAACCGGCGGCCCAGACTGTCGTCGCGTCGCCCAGGGGCAGCCAGACGAAGTTCGCCTGCGACGCCGGCACCGGGTAGCCGAGCTCGACGAGAGCGGCGTGCACGCGGTCCCGCTCGGCCACGATGTCGGCCACCCGCTGCTGCATCTGCTGCTCGGCCTCGGGCTCCAGGCTGGCGAGCGCGGCGGCCTGGGCCACCGTCGTGACGGCGAAGGGCACCTGGGTCTGGCGCAGCGCCGCGGTGATCGCCGGGTCACCGGCCACCGCGTAGCCGACGCGGAGCCCGGCCAGACCGTAGGCCTTGGAGAACGTGCGCAGCACGACGACGTTGGGGAACTCGTCGAGCAGCGTCAGGCCGTCGGGGACATCGGTGTCGGTGACGAACTCGCGGTAGGCCTCGTCGAGGGCGACGACGACGTCACGCGGGACGGCCCGCAGGAAGCGGACCAGCTCGTCGCGGCCGACGGCGGTGCCGGTCGGGTTGTTCGGGTTGCAGACGAAGATGAGGCGGGTCTTGCCGGTGATGCGTTCGAGCATGGAGTCGAGGTCGTGCACGTGGGCGTCGGTCAAGGGCACCTGGATCGACGACGCGCCGCTGACCGCGGCGATGATCGGGTAGGCCTCGAACGAGCGCCACGCGTAGATGACCTCGTCGTCGGCGTCGGCGACCGCCTGCACGAGCTGGGTGCACAGCGACACCGACCCGCAGCCGACGCGCACCCGATCGGCGTCCACCCCGAACTTCGTCGCGAGCACAGTGGTCAGCTCGGTCGAGAAGTTGTCCGGGTAGCGGTTGACGTCGGCGGCCGCGGCGGCGATGCGCTCGAGCACGTGCGGCAGCGGGGGTAGGGGGGTCTCGTTGCTGGCCAGCTTGATGGCGCCGGGCACCGTCCGCCCCGGCACGTAGGCCGGCAGCGACGTCAGCATCGGCCGCAGCGTGACCGTCATGAGTTGTCCTTCCACTTCTTCACCGGACGCTCCGACGGCGGCTTGTACCGCTCGACCCGCGCCTTGCGGCCCTTGATCAGGGTGGCCTGCAGCTTGGCGATGACCTCGTCCTCGGAGCCGGCCGGGATCTCCACGGTGCTGAACTTGTGGGTGATCTCGATGGCGCCGATCTGGCGGCCGGACAGGCTGGTCTCGTTGGCGATCGCGCCGACGAGGTCCTGCGGGCGGACCTTCGCCGCGTGGCCCAGGCCTATGAAGATGGTGGTGCTCGGGCCGCCGCTGCGGGGCTTGCTGTCGCGGGCCGGCTTCCCGGCGCTCGACGCCACGGCGTCGGGCCGCACCTCGGGGATGTCCTCGTCGCCGTCGGCGCCGAGCGTGGCCTCGTGCGCGAGCTTCACCGCGGCCAGCGCCACCTGCACGAGGTCGTACTCGTCGGTGAGGTTGTCGACGACGACGCGGTACTGCTCGTAGTCGTCCTCCTGCAAGGTCTGCTGCAGCGCCGATCGGGTGAGCTCGAGCCGGCGGGCCTTGAGGTCGGCGACCGTCGGCAGCGTCTGGACGGCGATCTTCGCCTTGATCGCCTTCTCGATCGTCTTGAGCAGCCGGTGCTGGCGCGGCTCGACGAGGGTGATGGCGGTGCCCTCGCGCCCGGCCCGTCCGACGCGGCCGATGCGGTGGACGTAGGAGTCGGGCGCCGACGGCAGGTCGTAGTTGACGACGTGGGTGAGGTGGTCGATGTCGAGGCCACGGGCGGCGACGTCGGTGGCCACGAGCACCTCGGCCGTGCCGTTGCGGATCTTGCCCATGACGCGGTCGCGCTGGTCCTGGGTCATGCCGCCGTGCAGCGCCTCGGCCCGGTAGCCGCGCGCGCCGAGCGTCTCGCCCAGGCTGTCGACCTCCTCGCGGGTGCGGCAGAAGATGACCGTGGCGGTCGGGGCCTCGATGTCGAGCAGGCGGCCGAGCGCGGACGCCTTGTGCTGTCGCGGCACCAGGTACGCGACCTGGCGCACCCGCGACGTCTCCTCCGCCGACTTCTCCCGGTGGATGCGCACCTTGACCGGATCGGTCAGGTACTTGCGGACGAGGCCGTCGATGCGGGCCGGCAGCGTGGCCGAGAACAGCACCGTCTGCCGCTCGGCCGGCACCGCCTGCAGGATCGCCTCGATGTCCTCGGCGAAGCCCATGTCGAGCATCTCGTCGGCCTCGTCCAGCACGACGGTCTTGAGCTGGGTGAAGTCGACGGTCTTGCGGGTGATGTGGTCGATCGCGCGGCCCGGCGTGGCCACCACGATGTCGACGCCGAAACTGAGCGCGCGCATCTGGCGCTGGATCGGCTGCCCGCCGTAGACCGCGAGCACCCGCGCCCCCTGGCCGCGGCCGTAGCGGTGCGCCGCCTCGGCGACCTGGATCGCGAGCTCACGCGTCGGCACGAGCACCAGCGCCTGCGGCGCCTTGCCGCCCGGCGCCAGCCGCTGCAGCAGCGGCAGCGCGAACGCCGCCGTCTTGCCGGTGCCCGTCGCCGCCTGCCCGACCAGGTCGTGCCCGGCCAGCAGCGGCGGGATGCTCTCCCGCTGGATCGGCGTCGGTTCCTCGTACCCGAGCTCGTCCAGAGCCTGCTGCAGTTCGGGGCGAAGATCGAGTTCGGCAAACGTGGTCGGCAGTGCGGAAGTCACACCCACCAGGATCCCACGTTCAGAGCCTCACAGATTCCCGCGGCGGTCCTGCTCGCGCTCGATCGCCTCGAACAGGGCCTTGAAGTTGCCCTTGCCGAAGCCGAGGGAGCCGTGCCGCTCGATGAGCTCGAAGAACACGGTCGGGCGGTCGACGACCGGCTTGGTGAAGATCTGCAGCAGGTAGCCGTCCTCGTCGCGGTCGACCAGGATGCCGCGCGACTTCAGCTCCTCGACCGGGACGCGCACCTCGCCGATGCGGGCGCGCAGCTCCGGGTCGTCGTAGTAGGAGTCGGGCGAGGCGAGGAACTCGACACCGCGGGCGCGCATCTCGTCGACGGTGCGCAGGATGTCGTTGGTCGCGAGCGCGATGTGCTGGCAGCCGGCGGTCCGGTAGAACTCGAGGTACTCGTCGATCTGCGACTTCTTCTTGCCCAGGGCCGGCTCGTTGAGCGGGAACTTGACCCGGTGGTTGCCGTTCGCGACGACCTTCGACATCAGCGCCGAGTACTCGGTGGCGATGTCGTCGCCGACGAACTCGGCCATGTTCACGAACCCCATGACGCGGTTGTAGAAGTCGACCCACTGGTCCATCTCGCCCATGCCGACGTTGCCGACGCAGTGGTCGACGGCCTGGAAGAGACGCTTGTCGGGGCCGACCATCGTCGAGGTCTGCTCGACGTAGCCGGGCAGGTAGACGCCGTCGTACTTCGAGCGGTCGATCAGGCTGTGCCGGGTGTCGCCGTACGCGGCGACGGCGGCCAGGCGCACCGTGCCGTGCTCGTCGCTGACGTCGTGCGGCTCCTCGAGGATCGTCGCGCCCTGGGCCCGGGCGTGCTCGACGCAGCGGTCGACGTCGGGAACCTCGAGGGCGAGATCGACGACGCCGTCGCCGTGCGCCCGGTGGTGGTCGGCGAAGCGGCTGGCCGGGTCGACGGCGCCGATGATGACGAAGCGCGCCGAACCGGCTCGCAGCACGAACGCCTTGTGGTCGCGGTTGCCGGTCTCCGGGCCGCTGTAGCCGACGAGGGTCATGCCGAACGCATGCTGGTAGTAGTGCGCGCTCTGGGTGGCGTTGCCGGAGACGAAGACGACGGCGTCCATGGCCGTCACCGGGAACGGATCGGTGGACTGGTCGTAGTCCACCAGGCCGACCAGTTGCTTGAGCCGGTCGATGGTGAGATCGGCTTCGCGCTCTTCGGGGGTCAGATCGACGCTTGTCATGTCCCGAGAGTGCCGGGCCGCCTCGACACTGAGCAAGTCGCCGTACCGTCGACGCACAGTCTGCACAGATTGCACAGCTTCAGCGGCGTCCAGCTCGGCAGATTGACTACCGCATCGCCGTGACCGCCGCCAGGACGGCAAATACCGCGAACACCACCCCGGCGATCCGGTGCACCAGGTGCAGCGGCACCTTCTTCACGACGACCTTGCCGATGACGACGGCGAGCGCGGCGACGAGCACGAGCGCGACCCAGGCGCCGATGCCGGTCGCGACGGCGTGCGCGACGCCGTGCCCGCGCGCGACGAGTCCGGCGGTCGCGATCTGGCTGGCGTCACCCCACTCGGCGGCGAAGAGGACACCGAAGGAGGTGGCGACGATCTTTCCGAACGGTGCGGCCTCGCGGGCCTCGGCCAGTTCGACGTCGTCCTCACCCGCCGCCATCGACTCGCGGATCAGCAGGAACGCCCCGACGGCGAACAGGAGGGCGACGACGCCCTCGACCGCGCGGCGGGGGAGCAGGGTGATGACGCCGCCCGCGGCCGCGGCGATGACGCACTGGACCGCGAACGCGAGCGCGACGCCGACGAGCACCGGCCGCGGGCGGTAGCGGGTCGACAGGACGAGGGACGCGACGAGCGTCTTGTCGGGAAGCTCGACGAGCAGGACCACGCCGAAGGCGATCAGAGCGGCGGTGAGGGATCCCATTGCCTCGATCCTGCCGTGTCCTGCCGGGCGAGAGGCAATCGCGGCCCTAGCCTTGTGACCGATGTCCTCCTACGTCGCGGTCTTCGCGCTCGTCCTCGCCTACGTCGCCCTCGTCGCGGCGTACGTCGCGCTGCGCACGCTCGCCAAGCTGCGGCGCGCGACGAACCTGCTGGCGCGGGGCAACCGCGGGACGCAGGGCAAACAGTCGCTGGTCGAACTGACCCAGCGCGCCGCCGAGCGAGCCGATCTCATGGCCGAGCAGATCGCCGAACTGCGGGCCGAGGTCGCGGCGGCGAGCGCCCCGCCCAAGTCCGCGCCGGCCGTCGAGGCCCCGGGCGGGCTGCGCAACATCGCGCTCGTCCGCTACGACGCGTTCAGCGAGATGTCCGGACGCATGTCGTTCTCGCTCGCCCTGCTCGACGAGAAGGGCGATGGCGTCACCATCAGCGCGATCGCCGGCAGCGGCGACACCCGCGTCTACGCCAAGGGCGTGGCATCGGGCAAGGGCGAGCACGATCTCTCGCCGGAGGAGCAGCAGGCGGTGTCGGCCGCGCTGGCCCGCCGGCGCGGGCTGCGCAAGTCCGCCTGAGCGCCGCTTCCCCTAGGCTCGCCGCGTGACGACGATCGCGTTCCTCGGTCCGGAGGGGACCTTCGCCCACGCCGCCGTCCGATCGCTGCCCGCCGCCTCCGGCGCGATCCTGCTGCCACTCGCGAACGTGACGCTGGCGATCGACGCGGTGCGCGCGGGCGCCGCCGATGCCGCCCTCGTCCCGCTGGAGAACTCGGTCGAGGGCGCGGTGCCGGCCACGCTCGACGAGCTGGCCAACGGCGACGCCCTCGTCATCGCCGAGGAGACCTACCTGTCGGTGACGTTCGAACTCATGGCCCGGCCGGGCCTGCTGCTCGAGGACATCCGGTCGGTGGCGACCCACCCGCACGCCGAGGCGCAGGTGCGGCGTTGGCTGATCTCGACCCTGCCGACGGCGCAGGTCGCGCTCGTCGGCTCGACCGCCGGGGCGGCCCAGGCCGTGGCCGGCGGCGAGTTCGACGCCGCGGTCGGCGCCGCCGTCGCCGGTGAGCTGTACGGGCTCGACATCGTCGCGCACGACATCGCCGACACCGAGGGTGCGGTGACCCGGTTCGTGCTGCTCACCCGTCCGGCCCCGCCGGGGCCGCGCACCGGCAACGACCGCACCACGCTGGTCGCCTACCTGCGCGAGGACCACTCGGGCGCCCTGCTCGAGATCCTGAGCGAGTTCGCGACCCGCGCGGTGAACCTGACCCGCATCGAGTCACGCCCGACGAAGGGCCGTATCGGCCAGTACTGCTTCTCGATCGACTGCGAGGGCCACATCGACGACGAGCGGGTGGGCGACGCGATCGCCGCGCTGCACCGGGTGTGCAGCGATGTCCGCTACCTCGGCTCGTACCCGCGGCGCGACGGCGAGCTCGGCCCGGTTCCGGCCGGGCGTTCCGACAGCGAGTTCGTCGAGTCGCGCGCGTGGCTGGCGAAGGTGCGCGCGGACGGGACGTCCTAGAGCTCGACGTCTAGAGGTGGACGTCTAGAGATACAAGCCGGTATTCGCGTCGTTGCGCGGGGCGGCAACGGCGTGCAGGTCGCGCTCGCGCAGCAGCAGGTACTCGTCGCCCGCGATCTCGACCTCGAAGCGGTCCTCCGGGCTGAACAGCACGCGATCGCCGGTCTCGACGGCCCGCACGTGGTTGCCGACCGCGAGCACCTCGCCCCAGACCAGCCGCTTCGACACCTGCGCCGTGGCCGGGATGAGAATGCCGCCCGACGAGCGGCGCTCGCCGTCCTCGCGCGGCTCCCGCACGAGCACGCGGTCGTGCAGCATCTTGATCGGCAGGCGGTCCGGGGTGGTCACGGTCGGTCAGCCTACGGGGACCGCGTCCACGGGAACGCGGTCGCGACCCGAGGGTCCGCCTCTTCTCGCGTCCGACCGATTCCGCGTCGTTCAGCGGTGAGAAGCAGGGAAGACCCGGTCCCGTTCACCTGTCGACCGACCCGCCGGCCCGACAGGTGCCGTTGACCAGATCGGTCCCGGCCGCCTTTCGGAAGCCGTCGGGCCGGACCTCGAGGCGGGGCACGGTCAGCCCCACATCGCCACGTTCGCGGCCACGGCCGACGCGTAGTTCTCCCGGGCCGTCGTCGCGATCGACCGCAGCACCGCCAACGCCTGCTGCATCTCGTGCGCGCCCGACGTCCAGCGGGCCTGCGCCGCCGCCTGTTCGGCCGCAGCCACCCCGGTCCAGCCCGCGTGCATCCGCTTCATCCGGGCGTCGACGTCGTCGAGCAGCCCCTCGACGTGCTGCTCGAACACCCCCATGCGCGCGATCAGGTCCTCGACCATCTCGAGGTCGACCTTGATGCTGCTCACGACGCCAACCGCTCGACGTTGGCCGCCTCGTGCGTTGCGTAGGTGCGCGCGGTGGCGCCGAGCGCGACCCCGATCTCGTCCAGCGCGGCGAGCACGCGCTGCGCCCCGTCGTGCCACTGCTCCCAGCCGTGCCCGAACGCCGCGGCGGCGGCGCCCTGCCAGCCGTACCCGAGGACGTCCTGCGCCGAGGCCGTCAGCCGGCCGAGCTCGGCCCGACCGGACGAGGCCGCATCGCTGACCAAGGACCGCGCCGCCAGCAGCTCCGCCGTCTGCACCTCGAAACCTGACAAACTGCCCACCCCCTCCACGAGGTACGCAGCGTAAGTCGATCAGGTGCGTCGCCGCCGGCGCGGAGGCCGGCCTGTGGACAACTCGGTTGGGAGAGGCTCAGTAGCCTGGGAGGCGTGATCGACCTCAAGCTCGTGCGCGACGACCCCGAGCAGGCTCGCGCCTCCCAACGCCTTCGCGGCGCCGACGACACCCTCATCGATGCGCTGCTCGCCGCCGACGACGCGCGTCGCTCGGCGGTGTCCCGCGCCGACTCGTTGCGCGCGGACCAGAAGACGATCGGACGCGAGGTGGCCCAGGCCGGCCCCGAGCACCGCCACGCCGTGCTGGCCCGGGCCAAGCACCTGGCCGACGAGGTCAAGGCAGCCGAAGCCGACCAGGCCGAAGCCGACGAGGCCCTGCGCGAGGCCCAGCTCGCCGTCCCGAACCTCGTCGAGGACGGCGTCGTGCCGGGCGGCGAGGACGACTTCGTCACCCTCGAGACCGTCGGCACCCCACCGGTCATCGACAACCCGCTTGACCATCTCGAGATCGGCGCGAAGCTGGGCGCGATCGACACCGAGCGGGGGGCGAAGGTCAGCGGCGCGCGCTTCTACTTCCTCACCGGCATCGGGGCGCAGCTCGAGTTCGCGCTGGTCAACCTCGCGATGGCCCAGGCGTCCCAGGCCGGCTTCACGCCGATCATCGCGCCCGCTCTCGTCAAGCCCGAGATCATGCAGGGCACCGGGTTCCTCGGCGCGCACTCGTCCGAGGTCTACCGCCTCGCCGAGGACGACCTCTACCTCGTCGGCACCTCCGAGGTCGCCCTCGCCGGCTACCACCAGGGCGAGATCCTGGAGAACCTGCCGCTGCGGTACGCCGGCTTCTCCTCCTGCTTCCGCCGCGAGGCCGGCTCCTACGGCAAGGACACCCGCGGCATCATCCGGGTGCACTGGTTCGACAAGGTCGAGATGTTCTCCTACGTCCCGCTCGACGACGCGAAGGACGAGCACCAGCGACTGCTGGCCTGGGAGCGGGAGTTCCTCGACAAGCTCGAACTCGCCTACCGCGTCATCGACGTCGCCGCCGGCGACCTCGGCTCCAGCGCCGCACGCAAGTTCGACTGCGAGGCCTGGTTCCCGTCGCAGGGTGCGTATCGCGAGCTCACCTCCACGTCGAACTGCACGACGTTCCAGAGCCGGCGGCTCAACATCCGTCGCCGTACGGAGAAGGGCAACGAGCCGGTGGCGACGCTGAACGGCACGCTCTGCGCCGCCGCCCGCACGATCGCCTGCCTGCTCGACCACCATCAGCAGCCCGACGGCTCGGTCTACGTCCCGGCAGCGCTGCGGCCCTACCTCGGCGGACGTGAGGTGCTCACCGCTCCATGACGGTCCGACTGTTCGCGACCGATCTCGACGGCACGCTGCTGCGCAGTGACGGGACGGTTTCCGACCGCACCCGCGCGGCGCTCAAGGGCGCCGCCGACGCCGGACTGATCGTCGCGTTCGTGACCGGCCGCCCGCCGCGCTGGCTCGACGACGTGATCGCCGAGACCGGCCACATCGGGATGGCCGTCGGCGCCAACGGCGCGGTGCTCTACGACATGGTCGAGGAGGAGTACCTCACCGTGCACACGCTCGAGCCGCAGCTGATGGTCGAGCTCGGTACCGAACTGCGAGCCGAGTTCCCCGACGTGCAGTTCGCGGTCGAGTACGGGCACGGGTTCGCCGCCGAGCCCGACTACGTCCACGACTGGGACATCAACCCCGAGTTCGACCGCAAGGGACGCCGCATCCCGGAGCCGCTGCTCGCCCCCCTCGATGTCATCGCCACCCAGCCGGCCATGAAGCTGCTGGCCAAGGACCGCTCGATCGATGTCGACCGCTTCCTCGAATCGGCGCTCGAGCTGATCGGCGACCGCGCGTCGATCACGCACTCCTCGTCGTTCGGGTTGCTGGAGATCGCGAAGTCGGGCGTCACCAAGGCCACCGGGCTGGCCGAGCTGGCCACCCGGCACGGGATCACCCGCGACGAGGTGCTGGCCATCGGCGACATGCCCAACGACGTGCCGATGCTGCACTGGGCCGGACACTCCTACGCGGTGGCGAATGCGCATCCCGCGGCGCAGGCCGCCGCCGACTCGACCGTCGGGCGCAACGACGACGATGCGGTCGCGAAGCTGATCGAGTCGCTGCTCGGCTGAGCCCTATCCGGGCGGGCGTAGCTCGGCGCGGTGGATCTTGCCGCTGTTGGTCTTCGGCAGCGCGTCGAGGAACCAGACGCGGCGCGGGTACTTGTACGGCGCGGTGTCGGCCCGCACGTGGGCCTGCATGTCGCTCGCCAGCTCGTCCGACGGGGTGAACCCGTCGCGCAGCACGACCGCCGCGGCGACGATCTGCCCGCGTGACTCGTCGGGCAGGCCGAGCACGGCGCACTCGCGCACGGCCGGGTGGCCGAGCAGCGTCGACTCCACCTCGGCCGGGCCGATGCGGTAGCCGGCGCTGATGATCACGTCGTCGGCCCGCGACTCGAAGAACAGCCAGCCGTCGTCGTCCTGCCGCACGTGATCGCCGGTGTGCCACATACCGTCAGGTACGGTGCCGCCGTCGTAGCCGAGGAAGAAGGTCGGCACGGTGGCCGGGTCGACCGTCAGCTCGCCGTCGACGATCTCGATCTCGATGCCGGGCAGCGGACGCCCCATCGATCCCGGCGGCGCGCTCTCGCCCGGGCGCACGCCGGTCACCTGACCGGTCTCGGTCTGCCCGTAGCCGTCGGAGATCTCGAGGCCGGTCTGCTCGCGCCAGGCCTCGAAGGCCGGTACCCCCAGCGCCTCCCCCGCCGTGATCGCCCGGCGCAGCGAGGGCAGCGGGCCGAGCGGGCCGTGCGCGGCGATGAGGCGGTACTCGGTGGGCGCCATGCAGAGCACGTTCACGCGCTCGGCCCGGATCGTCGCCAGCCGCTCGTCGGCGTCGAAGCGCCTGTCCTGCAGCAGGGCCGCGGCGCCGCCGAGCCAGGGCGCGATGAAGCAGTTGCGGGTCGACTTCGACCAGCCCGGCGCCGCGGTCGACCACACCAGCTCGCCCGGCCGCGCGGCCATCCACTCCCGGGCCTGCAGGTGCTGACCGGTGAGGTAGCGCTGCCCGTGCGTCACCAGCTTCGGCTCGCCACTCGTCCCCGACGTGAACAGGACGAACGCCGGGTCGAGCGGGCCGAGGTCGGCGTACGGCGGCGGCGGCTGCGGGGCGAACAGTGTGGGGTCCGGCACGTACGCGACCGGGCACTGCGGTGCCGCCGCCTCGACGACCGGGCGGTTGCGCTCGTCGGCGACGATCAGCGCCGGGCGCGCCCGGCCGAGCCGGTACGCGACGTCCTTGGCCCGCAACTGCTCGCTGCACGGCAGCATCGGGGCACCCAGCCGGAGGCAGGCCAGCATCGTCAGCACGTACTCGGCGGTGTTGCCGACGAGGGTCAGCACCACCCCGCCGCGGCCCACCCCGCGTTCGACGAAGGCCGCAGCGAGCGAACCCGAGGTCTCGAGCAGGTCACCGAACGTCCACTCCCGGCGGGCGCCGTCGGCGGACAGGGTGATCACCGCCCGGTCGGTCGCCGGGCGCGCGGCGAGGACGTCCTCGACGAAGTTCACCCGGCTTTGACGTTGATGTTGGTGGTGATGAACGTGCAGGTTCCCGGCTTCGTCATCACCGGATCGGGCACCGGGCCCGCCGGTGTCGGCTGCATGGCCGGGCTCTGCACGGCGAACGAGCACTGGAACGTGCTGCCCTTGAGGATGATCGGCTTGCCGTTCTGGGTCTGCTTCGACAGGTTCGTCGGCATCAGCATGATCGTCAACGTACCCATGCCCGGCGTGACGAACGGCGGCGCGGTGTACGGCATCGGGGCCTTGAGCGACGGCGGCAGCTCGTCGCCCTGCAGGCAGATGGGCACGTTGCTGACCATGACCTTCGTGCCGGTGCCGATCAGCGGCACCGGCGCCTGCAGCATCGGCACGATCGCCGGCGGCGGGATGGTTATCTTGATCATGTCGTTCGTCTTGATGATGAAGTCGTCCATGCCCACCTCCGCGACGGCGCCTGCGCGGTCATCGTAGGGCGGCGCGCGGCGCCCGCCGAAGCCCCGCGGATGACATCTGCCCCTACAGGTACTGGCCGGTGCCGTGGCCCTGGTGCTCGTCGTCGTCGCCGGACGTCGGGGTCAGGCGCACGCCCGGCGGCAGGATCATCTGGCCACCGGGGCCGACGATGACCTGCGGCCCGCCGTCGTGGCCGCCGCCCGGCAGCGCGCGCCGGCGCATCTCCTCGAGCTGGGCCCGGGCCGCCGCCTGCTGCGCGTAGAGCGCGGTCTGGATGCCGTGGAAGAGACCCTCGAGCCAGCCGACCAGCTGCGCCTGGGCTATACGCAGCTCGGCCTCCGAGGGCACGTCCCCGCCGAAGGGCAGCGTCAGGCGCTCGAGCTCCTCGCGCAGCTCCGGGGCGAGGCCGGCCTCCAGCTCACGGATCGAGGACTCGTGGATCTCGCGCAGCCGGCGGCGCCCCGCCTCGTCCAGGGGAGCGGCCCGCACCTCCTCGAGGAGCTGCTTGATCATCGTCCCGATTCGCATCACTTTGGCCGGTTGTTCCACCTGGGAAGTAATCTCGTCCATGTCGTCGCGTTCCTCGACCGTGGCGAGTTCCTTGGATTCGACGTCCTGGTCCGGCTGAGCGGTCGGGTCGGACGGACGGTGCTGTGCGGGATCCTGGGTCTGGTCGGTCACCCGTCCAGTCTGCCCGGAGCCGGCACGGGACCACCAACCAGACGTCCGCGCAAGGCGTAGGAGAGTGTGAGGTACGTGGTCCACGTGGTGTCGGAGATCGGCAGGGGCGGGATCGACGTCGCTCGCGTCCGCGGCCTGTATCCGACCCTCGCCACCGGCACCGCTCAGCTCGACGGTGCCTTCGCCGCCCTCCACCCGGAGTCGGTCATCCGGGCCATCATCTCCACGCTGCGCTCGGCCCCGGCCCAACCCGGCTCGCGCTCGTCCCGCTCGCAGCAGTCGGCCACCCGGGTGCTGCGCACCCGCCGGGCTGCAGCCGACCTCGTGCAGGGTCGCGCCGAGGACGTCGTGCTCGGCGACAGCACGCAGTCGCTGCTGCTGCGCTTCACCACCCTGCTCTCGAGCGACTGGCAGCTCGGCGACGAGATCGTGCTCAGCCGCCTCGACGCCGACCTCGCGATGCGCCCGTGGCTACGGGTCGCGCGCGGCCGGGGCGTCATCGTGCGCTGGGCCGAGGTCGACCTCGAGTCGGGCGAGCTGCCGGCCTGGCAGTACGAGAAGCTGATCAGCCGCCGCACTCGCATCGTCACCGTGTCGCTGGCCAACGCCGCCACCGGCATGGTGCCCGACGTCCGGGCGATCGCCGATCTCGCGCACCGGCACGATGCGCTCGTCGTCGTCGACGCCGGGGTCGCGCCCGCGTACCTGCCACTGGACATCGAGGAGCTCGGCGCCGACCTGCTCGCCGTCGCCGGCCCCGCGTTCGGTGGCCCGACCGTCGCCGCGATCGTCGCCCGGCCCGGGCTGCTCGACGAGCTCAACGACGCCGTCGAGGGCCCGCCCGGGGCGCAGCGCTTCGAGGTGCCGCCGCTGCCGATCGAGCTGCTCGACGGCTTCACCGCCGCGGTCGACCACCTCGCCGATCTCGACGAGAACGCGGTGGGCACCCGGCGCGAGCGGCTGGTGACCTCCGTCGGCGCCGCCGGCGACCACACGCGCTCGCTCTACCGCCGTCTCGACCGCGGTCTGCGGGCGCTGCCCGGCATCACCGTGCTGGGCGCGCCCGACCGCCCGTTGCCGGTGGCCGCCTTCACCGTGGCCGGTCGCTCGCCCGACGATGTCGGTGCGTTCCTGCACCGGCGCAACATCTCGGTGTGGTCCGGACCGTCGGGCATGTCCGAGCTGCTGCGGGCGTTCGGCGCCGACGAGCTCGGGGGCGCGGTGTTCGTCGGCCTCATGCCGCACACCGCGGCGTCCGAGATCCGCCAGCTGCTGGACGCGCTGCGCGCCCTCGGTCCGCGCTGATCAGCGGACGCGCATCAGCACCTTGCCGATGTGCTCACTGGAGTCCACGAGCCGGTGCGCCTCGGGCGCGTCGTCGAGCGTCAGCACGCGGTCGATGATCGGACGCACCGCGCCGCTCTCGATCATCGGCCAGACCGCGTTCTGCGTCTCGGCCACGATGGCCGCCTTCATCTGGGCCGGCCGGCCGCGCAACCCGGCCGCGTGCACGGTGCCACGCTTGGCCAGCAGCGTACCGAGGTTGAGCTCACCCTTCACCCCGCCCTGCAGGCCGAGCACGATCAGCCGGCCGCCGACGGCGAGGGACTCGAGGTTTCGGGACAGGTACGAGGCGCCCATGTTGTCGAGGATGACGTCGATCCCGCCACCGCCGGTCTCGGCCCGGATGACGTCCTCGAACTCGTCGTCGCGGTAGTTGATGGCGACGTCGGCGCCGAGCTCGCGACAGAACGCGATCTTGCGGGGGGTGCCGGCGGTGGTGAACACCTGCGCGCCGCGCCCGTGCGCGATCTGGATCGCCATGGTGCCGATGCCGCTCGACCCGCCGTGGACGAGGAACCGCTCGCCGGGCTGCAGCCGACCCGCCTCGGGGCCGAACACCATCGACCACACCGTGCAGGTGACCTCGGGCAGCGCGGCGGCGTCGACGAGCGAGACCCCGCTGGGGATCGCCATGAGCTGGCCGACCGGCACCGCCACCTTCTCGGCGTAGCCGCCGCCGGCGAGCAGCGCGCACGCTTGGTCGCCGACCGCCCAGCCCGCGACGGTCTCGCCGACGGCCGAGACGGTGCCCGAACACTCCATGCCGATGATCGACGAGGCGCCCTTCGGCGGCGGGTAGTTGCCCTGGCGCTGGAGCAGGTCGGCCCGGTTCACCGCCGTCGCCGCGACGTCGATGATCACCTCGTCGGCCGCAGGAGTCGGATCGGCGACCTCCCTGACCTCGAGGACCTCGGGACCACCGGGCTCGGAAACGACGACAGCACGCATCCCCCGACCGTAGTAGGTGCCGGGCCGTGTCTCGGATCCCAGACCAGGTGAGCCCGTGCTGGCGGGCGACAACGTGCGCGCGGGACAGTGGCGCCATGGAGCGCATCACCGTGGGAACCGGCCCGCTGACCGAGGCCGAGGTCGTCGCGGTCGCCCGCCACGGCGCCGGCGTCACGCTGGCCGAGGACGCCGTGGCGGCCGTGGCCGCGAGCCGCGTCGTCGTCGAGGCCCTGGCCGACGACGTCGAACCGCACTACGGCATCTCCACCGGCTTCGGCGCGCTGGCCACCAAGCACATCCCGACCGAGCAGCGCATGCTGCTGCAACGTTCGCTCATCCGCTCGCACGCGGCGGGCAGCGGGCCCGAGGTCGAGCGCGAGGTCGTCCGCGCCCTCATGCTGCTGCGCCTGTCCACGCTGGCCACCGGCCGTACCGGCGTGCGCCCCGAGACCGCGGCCGCGCTCGCCGGGATGCTCGACGCCGGCATCACGCCGGTCGTGCACGAGTACGGCTCGCTGGGCTGCTCGGGCGACCTCGCGCCGCTCGCCCACGTCGCCCTCGCCCTCATCGGGGAGGGGACGGTGCGCGACGCCGACGGCACCCTCGGCCCGGCCGCCGCGGCCCTCGCCCGGCACGGGCTGCGCCCGGTGCAGTTGCACGAGAAAGAGGGCCTGGCCCTCATCAACGGTACCGACGGCATGCTGGGCCAGCTGTTGCTCGCCTGCACCGATCTCGACCTGCTGCTGCGCACGGCCGACCTGACCGCGGCCATGAGCGTCGAGGCGCTGCTCGGCACCGGCCGGGTCTTCGCCGCCGAACTGCAGGCGCTGCGCCCGCAACCGGGCCAGGCCGTCGCCGCCGCCAACATGCGGGCCCTGCTCGACGGCTCGCCGATCATCGCCAGCCACGCCGGTCCCGACTGCGTCTACGTCCAGGACGCCTACTCGATGCGCTGCGCCCCGCAGGTCGCCGGCGCCGGGCGCGACACGCTGGCGCACGCGCGGATGATCGCCGGCTACGAGCTCGCCTCGGCCGTCGACAACCCGGTCGTCACGCCGTCGGGCAGTGTCGAGTCCAACGGCAACTTCCACGGCGCGCCGATCGCCTACGTGCTCGACTTCCTCGCGATCCCGGCAGCCGACGTCGCGTCGATGAGCGAGCGACGGACGGACCGGATGCTCGACCAATCGCGCTCGCGCGGCCTGCCTCCCTTCCTCGCCGACGACCCCGGCGTCGACTCGGGCCACATGATCGCGCAGTACACCCAGGCCGCGCTGGTGTCGGAGCTCAAGCGCCTGGCCGTGCCGGCGAGCGTCGACTCGATCCCGTCGAGCGCGATGCAGGAGGACCACGTGTCGATGGGCTGGTCGGCCGCGCGCAAGCTGCGCCGCAGCGTCGATGCGCTCAGACGGGTGCTCGCGATCGAGCTGCTCACCGCCGCCCGCGCGTTGGAGCTGCGCGCCCCCCTGGCGGCCGGGCCGGTCACCGGCGCCGTCGTCGCCGCCCTGCGCGAGCAGGCCGAGGGGCCGGGTCCCGACCGTTACCTGGCGCCGGAGATCGAGGCCGCGGTCGAGTTCGTCCGGTCGGGCGCAGCCGTGGCGGCGGCCGACTCGGTGCTCGCCACCCCGCTCAGCTGAGGACGCGGCGCAGGAACTCGGTCTGCTCGGTCGCCGACTTCTCGAAGATGTCGCCCAGGTAGATGTCGAAGTGCCCGCACGGGAAGGACAGCACCTCGGAACGGCGCACCCGCTTGGCCACCTCGTAGACCGACTTCACCGGCGCGACGTTGTCGGCCTCGGCCACGACGACGAACATCGGGCAGCTGACCTTCTTCGCGGCCAGCACCGGACGGTTGCGGGCGATGCGCAGCACGCCTCGCGCGGACATCTCGTTACGGAATGTCGGTCCCATGATCGCCTGGTAGCCCTCGAAAGCGCCGGGCGCGGCGATCACGGCCGACGATCCGACCTCGCCGGTGATCGGCAGCATCGCCGGCGCGCGGCGGGTGAGCGCGCGGCCCAGATCCTTCAGCCCGGCGGCGGTCATCGCGAGCACCTTGCCGCTGCCGGCGGTCTCACGGAGCAGGAACAGCGCGGCCAGCCCGTCCATCGCCGCGCCCTGGCTGATGACGGCGGCGACGCGCTGGTCCTGGGCGGCCACGGCGACGACGTGCCCACCGGAGTACGAGCTGCCCCACACCGCGATGCGCGACGCGTCGACCCCCTTGCGCTTGCGGGCCCAGGCAATCGCCGAGTGGTAGTCCTCGCGGTGCCGCCGATGGTCGACGTCCTGGCGCCGCGTGCCGTCCGATGTCCCGAAGCCGCGGTAGTCGAAGACCAGCACGTCCATCCCGGCCGCGGCGAAACGCTCGGCGAACGGCAGCAGCCCGGCGTCGCGCGTGGCCCCGAAACCGTGGGCCATGACGACGCACGGACGGCCGCGGCTCGTGGTCATCTCGTCGTTCAGGGCGGGCAGGTACCAGCCCTCGCACCGCGTGCCGTGACTGTCGAAACTGACCGTCTCCACCGCTGTCTCCGTCCGTGTCCCCCGTTATGGGTTCGTTACTACTCCCCCGGACGGATTCGTTCCAGCAGATGTCGGGCACCCGGGCCGAGCAGTTCGACGTCGATCGGCAGCCAGGGCACCGAGTCGAGCTCGTCCGGGGCGAGCCAGCGCAGCTCGTCGTGGTCCTCGAGCGGCTGGGGTTCACCGCTCTCGATCGTCGCCCCGTAGAGGACGATGCGGACGCCGGCGTCGGTGGCCTCACCCAGTCGCGGGCCGACGGCGATGCGCACGCCGAGCTCCTCGTGGCACTCCCGCCGCAGGGCGGTGGCGTCGTCCTCGCCCGCCTCGACCTTGCCGCCGGGGAACTCCCAGCCGCCGGCGTGCCGGGACGGTTGGGTGCGCCGCGCCGCGAGCAGCCGGCCGTCGCGCACGATCGCGGCAGCGACGACGTTCACGGCGCTCTCGATCCGCGGTCGCGTTCCTGCTCGACGAGCGCGTCGAGGTCCCTGAGCCGGTCGAGCCCGCGCAGCGGCTGGGCCAGTCGGTAGTTGCCGGTGAGCTTCTCGCGGTTGCGCTCGAGGAAGGCCCAGTAGCCGGCGGTGAACGGGCAGGCGTTGTCGCCGACCCGGACCTTCGGGTCGTACCGGCAGCCGCCGCAGTAGTCGCTCATCCGGTCGATGTAGGCGCCGCCACCGGCGTAGGGCTTGGTGGCCATCACCCCGCCGTCGGCGTACTGCGACATGCCGACGACGTTCGGCACCATGACCCAGTCGTAGCCGTCGACGAACGAGCGGTGGAACCAGTCGGTGACCTGGGCCGGTCGCCAGCCGCGCTGCATCGCGTAGTTGCCCAGCACCATGAGCCGCGGGATGTGGTGCACCCAGCCGTGCCGGGCGACATCGCGCAGCACGCCCGACAGGCAGGCGGCGTCGACCGATTCGTGGTCGAGCTCGGCGAACCACCTCGGCAGCGCGGTCGTCGCCCCGAGCTCGTTGCGCCGCCGGTAGGACCGCGGCTGCTGCCAGTACAGGTGCCAGACGTAGTCGCGCCAGCCGATCACCTGGCGGACGAAGCCCTCGACCGACGCGATGGGCGCGTCGCCGGCGCGGTAGGCGTCCTCGGCCCGGTGCGCGACCTCGACCGGGTCGAGCAGCCCGAGGTTCAGCGGGGCCGACAGCAGCGAGTGGGCCATCCAGGCATCGCTCGACAGCATGGCGTCCTCGTGCGCCCCGAAGCCGGGCAACCGCTCGGCGACGAACGACCGCAACGCCGCCAGCGCCTCGCGCCGGGTGGCGGCGAAGCGGCGCGGGCCGTCCTCGCCGATGAACGCGACGTCGCCGTCGGCCGCCCACCGGTCGAGGTCGTGACGCACCTCGTCGTCGATCTCGTCCTCGTCGGGCCACCACGGCTCGTCGATGCCGAGGGTCGGCTGCCTGGGCGGCGGTTGCCGGTTCTCCTTGTCGAAGTTCCACACGCCGCCGGACGGGTCGGCGCCGTCCATGAGGATCCCGAGCCGACGTCGCCCGTCGCGGTAGAAGTCCTCCATCAGCAGCCGCTTGCCGCCCCGGCCGTCGGCCCAGGCCGCGAAGTCCTCCATCGACGTCGCGAACCCGCGCGCCGGCAGAACCTCGACATCGTCAAGGCGATTGACGAAGTCGAGGGCGGCATGGGTGGTCGGGTGGCAGACCGTCAGCGATTCCCGCACCGACGCCAGCGCCTCGCCGTAGGTGTCGGCCCGGACGTAGGTGCACTGGTCGCCCAGCTCGGCCGCGCGGTGGCGCATGGCCGACAGCACGAGGTGCGCCTTCTGCCGGTGGAAGCGTCGCCGGGCGAACACCGCCCGCGACTCGATGATCAGCGCCGGCTGGTCCGCGTCGTCCAGGAAGTGCCGGCCGAGTTGATCACCGAACAGCCAGCGACGCGTCACCCGTCCAGTCTGCCTTCCGCGCGGCGTCGACCAGCAACGCGGCCGACGCCCGGGCCAGCACGGCGGCCTGCGGGTCGGCGTCGAGGGCGCCGCTGGCCAGCCCACCGTCGAGCAGCAGGGTCAGCGACCGGGCCAGCCCGTCCGGGTCGCGGACCCCGGCCTCGACCGCCAGCCCCCGCACCCACGCGAGAACCCGGCGCTTGTGCTCGACCGTCCGGTCGTGCACCACTGTGCCGGGCTGGGACTCGGCCGCGGCGTTGATGAACGCGCAGCCGCGGTAGCCGTCCATCTCGCACGACGCGGTGAGGGCGTCGAACAGGCCGACGAGCTGATCGGCGGGGTCGGGGCCGGCCTGGGCGGCCGCGGCGTGCAGCTGGCCGCTCCACAGGCCGTCGACGCGGTCGAGGTAGGCGACGACCAGCTCGTCCTTGGCCGGGAAGTACTTGTAGAAGGTCGCCTTCGCGACGCCGGACTCGGCGATGATCAGATCGACGCCGACCGCCCGGATCCCGCGGGCGTAGAACAGCCGGAACGCGGTGTCGAGGATGCGATCACGCGCGCTGCCGGGGGCCATGGGTTGATAGTAGACAGATCTGTCTGCTAGCGTCCATCCCTGACGTAGACAGACCTGTCTACTCGCTCGCTCGGAACGAAGGAAGACGCATGAACATCGCAGTTCTCGGCACCGGCATGGTCGGTCGCGCCCTGGCCGGACGCCTCGACGGGCTCGGCCACACCGTGGTCATCGGCACCCGCGACCCGCAGGCCACGCTGGCCCGCACCGAGCCCGAGGGCACGGCGCCGATCGCCGCCTGGCTCGCCGAGCACGCCGGCATCACCCTGGCGACCTTCGCCGAGGCCGCCCGCGGCGCTGACCTCATCGTGAACGCGTCGTCGGGCGGCGCGACCCTCGCGCTGCTCGAGCTCGCGGGGGCGGAGAACCTGAACGGCAAGCCGCTGCTCGACATCGCCAACCCGCTCGACTTCTCGCAGGGCTTCCCGCCGAGCTTGTTCGTCAAGGACACCGACTCGCTGGCCGAGCAGGTCCAGCGCGCATTCCCCGAGGTCAAGGTCGTCAAGTCGCTCAACACGCTGAACGCCGACCTCATGGTCGAGCCGAAGCGGCTCGGGGCGAGCAGCACGATCTTCGTGTCGGGCGACGACGCCGACGCCAAGGCCACCGTCGTCGGCCTGCTCGAGAGCTTCGGTCACGACGACGTCATCGACCTCGGCGCGCTCGAGACCGCCCGCGGCACCGAGATGCTGCTGCCGATCTGGCTGCGGCTGATGGGCGCGCTCGGCACGGCGCAGTTCAACTTCAAGATCGTGCGCTGATCCGCTGAGGTCGGCGTCGGGACGGGTGTGCGCGGTCGACCGCCGTACCCCCTGGGGTATAGTGGTCGGTATGTGCTCACCCGCCCGATGCCGCTCCTGCGGCAAGACCACCTGGCGCGGCTGCGGCCGCCACGTCGACGCCGTCATGGCGCACGTCCCGTCCGATCAGCGCTGCACCTGCGCGCCGGCGGAGAAGTCGGGATCGTTCCTGACCCGACTGCGGCGGCGCTGACGATCCACGACCGCCCCGGCCTCAGATGAACAGCAGCTGCGCGCCGTCGGTCTTCTCGATGAAGTCGCTCGCGCTGATGATGCCCTCGACCTCGTCGTAGAGGTCGTCCTCGGTCAGGTGGTTCATGTCGGCCGACATGCGGCAGGCCCACAGGTGGCCGCCGGAGGCGACGATCTGCTCGAGGAATTCGGGCACCTCGGGCACGCCGACGTCGGCGATCGACTTCTTCATCCTGGCCGTCGCCATCGCGGTCATGCCCGGGATGCCGCCGAGGCCCTGCGGCAGGTGCGTCGCGGGATTGCCGAGCACGGTGAACTTGAGGTCACCCATGGTCTTCTTGTTGATCATGTCGAAGCCCCAGAAGGTGAAGAACAGGTGCGTCTCGATGCCCTCGCCGAGCGCGGCGTTGGCCAGCACCAGGCCGGGGTAGGCCATGTCGAGCGTGCCCTTCGAGCAGATGATGGCGAGCTTGCGGCCCACCGATGCGTCCGAGTCGAACTGCGGGACGATGGCCGGGCTGGTGTCGATGACGGTCATGGTGACTCCTCGGAGGAGAAGCTGCGGGTCAGACGCAGCCGTGAGGTTTGGGCAGGCCGGCGACGTAGGCCATCTTCTTGGCCGGCTTCTGCGGGAAGAGGGTGAACAGCTCCTTGACCGGGATGCCGCCGACGGTCGAGACGCGCCGGATGGTCGCGGTCTCGCCCTGCGAGGCGAAGTCGTCCCGGAGGAAGCGGATCGCCTTCCAGTGCGGCTCGGTCAGCTCGATGCCGATCTGGGCCGCCAGGATGCGGGCGAGGTCCTCGTCCCACTCCGACGGGTCGGTCAGGAAGCCCTCGTCGTTGACGTGGATCTGGTGGCCGTCGAGCGTGGTGACAGGCATCAGCTCACTCCTTCCTTCTCGGGGTGCTTGCCCGCCATGGACATGTGGGCGGGAAGCGGGATCGGCCGCCCCGGCAGCAGCAGGTTCCAGTACATCCAGCGGAACGCGAGCTTGCCGAGGTGGTTGGCCCGCGTCTCTTTCAACAGGCTGAATGGCCCGACGCCGGGCAACGGGTACTTGCCGGTCAACGGTTCGATGTCGTAGTTGAAGTCGATGAGCAGGCCCTTGCCGTCGCCGGATTCGACGAAGCAGTTGGCGTGCCCGTCGAACGAGCCGTACATGGGCAGGCCGTTCACGTGGTCGATGAAGTTGTCGACGAAGATCTCGACTGCGAAGTGCGCGACGGAACCGGCCTTGGAGGCCGGGATGTCGGACGCGTCGCCGACGGCGAAGATGTTCTGGTAGTCCTTCGACAGCAGCGTGTGCTTGTCGACCCGGACGAGGTTCAACTCGTCGCCCAGCCCGGAACGGCCGACGAAGTCGGCGCCCATGTTCAGCGGCACGGTCACGAGCAGGTCGAACGGGATCTCCCGTTCGTCGTAGGACACCAGGCGCTGCGGTTCGGCGTCGATGTGCTCGACCAGGAAATCCGGCTCGACCGTCACGCGCCGGTCGTCGAGCATCGAGCCGAGGTGCGCCGCCGCGATCGGCTTGGTGAATGCGGACGACAGCGGCGTCACGTAGACCATCTCGACGCGGTCGCGGATGCCGCGGTGCCGGAAGTACGCGTCGGCGAGGAAGGTGAACTCGAGCGGCGCGACGGGGCACTTGATCGGCATGTCGGTGATGTGCACGACGAACCGGCCGCCGTCGAAGTCCTGCAGCCCGATGGCCAGCGCCTGCGCCCCATCCAAGGAGTAGAAGTCGAAGATGCTCTCGCGCCACGCGGGGCCGAGCATGCCCGGTGTCTGGTCGGGCCGCGGGCTCACGCCGGTGGCGATGACGAGGTAGTCGTAGCCGAGCCGGCGGCCGTCGGTCAGGGTCACCTCGGACGCCGGCGCATCGACCCGGTCGACCGCGGCGCAGAGGAAGTCGACCTCGCGGGGCAGGAGCCCGCGCCGGGGTCGCACCACCTGTTCGGGCCGCAACTCACCGAACGGCAGGAACAGGTAACCCGGCTGGTAGCGGTGCTGCTCGTCGCCGTCGACGATGGTGATCTTCCAGGTGTCGTCCAGTCGCTTGACCAATTTGTTGGCGATCATCGTTCCGGCCGTGCCGGCGCCGAGAATGAGCAGTCGCTTCATTGGTCCGCCTCCTGCCGCGGGACTTCGTCCCTCACTTCGACGCTAAGCAGGGCGGCAGCGGGCGCGCAGTGTCGAACGACCTACCGGCAGCCGCGGAAGGACACAAGCGGCGACGGCGGCACTCCGCGCGCGACCTCGGGGCCGCTGAACCCGCTGGCTAACCCGCGCGAGCGAGCGCGGCCCTCGCGTGCGCGATCGCGGCCGGAGTGTCGGCAAAGATCAGTTGCTCGCGGCGCAGGTGTTCGGCCACCCCCAGCCGGGCGAGGATGCCGTCGTGGTCGGCGCGGATGCCCGACAGCAGGACCAGCGTGCCCCGCCGTTCGAGGCGCGTGATGGCGTCGCCGAGAACCTTCGCCCCGGTGGCGTCGAGAGTGCTGACCCTCGACAGCCGCAGGATGACGACCCGGACGTAGGCCACCTCGGTGAGCTCCAGCAGGAAGCGGTGCGCCGCCGCGAAGAACAGCGGCCCGTCGAAGCGGTAGGCCACGATGTGCTCGTCGAGCAGCTCGCGTTCGTCGGCGTCGTGATCGGACGTGTCCAGGGGCGTCTCGTCCAGCCGCCCGGACCGCGAGACCGCCCGCAGCGCGAGGACGACGGCGATGCCGACGCCGACTGCCACCGCGGTCACCAGGTCGGTGAGCACGGTGATGGCGAGCGTGGACACCAGGACGAGCGCATCAGCGCGGGTCGCCCGGGCGATGGCCAGCAGCGAGCCGACCTCGACCATCTGGATGCAAGTCGCCACCAGCACGCCGGCCAGCGCCGCGAGGGGGATCCTGCCGACGAGCGGCGCCGCGACGAGCACGACTGCGGCGAGGGCCACCGAGTGCGTCAGCGCCGACAGCCGCGACCGCGCCCCGGCCCGCGCGTTCACCGCTGTGCGGGCGATGGCGCCCGTGGCCGCGACCCCGCCGAACAGGGGGACGACGAGGTTGGCCAGTCCCTGCCCGAGCAGTTCGCGATCGGGGTCGTGCTGCGTCCCGACCCGGAGCCCGTCGGCGACGGTGGCCGACAGCAGGGATTCGAGCGCCCCCAGTGCGGCCACGGCGAGCGCCGACGGAAGCAGCTGCTGCACGAGGTGCGGGTGGAAGAACCCGAGGCTCGGGGCGGTGAACGTGCTCGGGAGCGAGCCGAGGCGCTCGACCGGCACGGCGAGGATTGAGGTGACGGCGGTGGTCGCGGCCACGACGATCAGCGACACCGGCAGCCCCGGTCGGACGCGGACACCGACGAGGATGAGGCCGGCGACGGCCAGCGCCGTCACCACCGACCACGGATGCGGGTGACCCGCCCATCCTCGTGCCGCGTCGAGGGCCGCGCGCCAGGCCGTGTCACCGTACCCGGTCGTGCCGAGGACGACCGGGATCTGCTGCAGCACGATGACCACGGCGATGCCGGCGGTGAACCCCTCGATGACCGGCGCCGGCAGGTAGCGCGTGGCCCGGCCCAGCCCGGTGAGCCCGGACGCCACCAGCAGCGCCCCGGCGAGCAGTCCGACGGTGAGCACGCCGTCGACGCCGAACCGGTGGACGACCGGGATGAGCACGACCGTCATCGCGCCGGTGGGCCCGCTCACCTGCAGGTTCGATCCGCCGAACACCGCGGCGATCGCGCCGGCCACGATCGCGGTGACGAGTCCGGCCCGGGCACCCAGACCCGACGCCGCACCGAAGGCGAGAGCAAGGGGCAGCGCCACCATGGCGACGGTGAGTCCGGCGAGAAGATCGGCCCGCGGGTCCCTCCTGGCGGCGCTCCAGTCGGTTGCCCTGGGCAGCACCGCCCTGATTCGGGGTGCGAGCAACGTCACCGGCGTCCGGGCCGCGCGGCCCGGTTGAGTTCGGCGAGGAGCACCTTCTGGTCGGTCAGCACTTCGGTGAGCAGCCGGCGCGCGGCCCGCATCAGGTCGGCGACGTCGGCCGCGGCGAGTTCGTACACGACCGACGAGCCGTTCCGGGTGGAGATGACGATGCCGGCACGGCGCAGCACGGCGAGTTGTTGGGACAGGCTGCTCGCCTCGATGTGCATCTCCTGCAGCAGCTCCGACACCGGCCTCGGACCGTCCTGCAGCAGTTCGAGAACGCGGATGCGCACCGGGTGACCGAGTGTGCGGAACAATTCGGCCTTGGCTTGGTACAGCGGCAGCGACATGAGTTCTGTTTATATGGAGTTGCAGAAGTCTTCAAGTGGATGTGACCGGATAGCTGCCGTGATGGGATGTCGTCATGTTCCTCGCGACCACCGACGCCGCCAACGAGCTGCTCGCCCGTGACCCGCTGGCCCTGCTGATCGGCATGCTGCTCGACCAGCAGATCCCGATGGAGAAGGCGTTCACCTCACCCGAGGTGCTGCGCGAGCGGCTCGGCGGGGCGCTCGACGCCCGCACGATCGCGAGCTACGACGCCGAGGCGTTCGAGACGATCTTCCGCACGCCGCCGGCGCTGCACCGCTTCCCGGCCGCGATGGCCAAGCGCACCCAGGCCCTGGCCCGGACCCTCGTCGACCAGTACGACGGCAACGCCGGCGCGGTGTGGGACGGCGTCAAGTCGGGCCCCGAACTGGTGAAGCGCATCGGTGGGCTGCCCGGCTTCGGCGAGCAGAAGGCCAAGATCTTCACCGCCCTGCTCGGCAAGCAGTACGACGTCCGCCCACGGGGCTGGCGCCAGGCCGCCGGCGACTACGGCGCCGACGGATCACTGCGTTCGGTGGCCGACGTCGTCGACACCGCGTCCCTCAAGCAGGTGCGCGCATTCAAGCAGCAGATGAAGGCCGCCGCGAAGGCGGCCGCAGCCACCGAGTAGCGCCGCCGTAGCGCCGCCGCCCCGATCGTTGAGTGGCGAGTTCGGCCACTGAATGGCGCGTAATGCCGCGCCACTCAACGCCGGAACTCGCCACTCAGCAGGGTGAGGCGAGCCGCGACGGGTGAGCTGTGGGCGGCCTCAGACCGCGGCGAAGGCGCCGGCGCGCATCGTCTCGACCTCGGCGCCGAGCCGCTCGACCAGCGCGTCGTCGACGTCGACCCCGCAGGACCGCAACCAGTTCGCGATCATCCGGTGCCCGCCCTGGGTGAGCACCGACTCGGGGTGGAACTGCACACCGTCGATCGGCAGCGTGGCGTGCCGGAAGGCCATCACCACCCCGGTGGCGGTGCGGCCGGTCACCACGATCTCGGCCGGCAGCCCGCTCTCCTCCACCGTCAGCGAGTGGTAGCGCGTGGCAGTGAACGGCGAGGGCAGCCCGGCGAGCACGCCGGTGCCGTCGTGCTCGACCTCGCTCGTCTTGCCGTGCAGCAGCTCGGGCGCCCGCACGATCGAGGCTCCGAACACGGCGCCGATCGCCTGATGGCCCAGGCACACGCCGAACAGCGGTAGCCGGCGCTCGGCGCACGCCGTCACGAAGGCCATCGAGTTGCCGGCATCCTGCGGCATGCCGGGACCGGGGGAGATGAGCACCCCGACGACGTCGAAGCCGTCGAGCTCGTCCGGCGTCACCGCGTCGTTGCGGCGCACCACGACGTCGACGCCGAACTGCCCGAGGTACTGGACGAGGTTGTAGACGAAGCTGTCGTAGTTGTCGACGACGAGCACCCGGGACGCACTCATCGGCCTCCCCTCGCTTCGCTCGGGACGGCCGCCTTCGGACTTCTGCGCCGCCTGTTCGCTCCGCAGGCGTCGCTCATCTGTTCGGCACCGTCACTTGGTTGATCGGCAGGTGCGGCTCGATCACCGGGAACACGACGAACAGCAGCAGCAGCGACACCGCGACGACGAGAACCAGCACCTGCAGCAGCTTCACGGCCAGCGGGCCGGGCAGGTGACGCCAGATCCACACGTACATCAGGCCTGCACCCCCGCGTAGAGCGCCTGGATCGACGCCGGCTTGGTGGCCGAGCGCTTGCCACCGACACTCAGCACCGGCACCCGACTCTGGTACAGCGCGTGGATGATCATCCGCTGGGCCGCGGTGAACTTCGGGTGGCAGGTCGTCAGCGTCAACAGCCGCTCGGTGGGGGTCACGCCGGGCTGGTTGGGCACCGGCAGCAGCACCCGGCCCGCGCTCGGGTCGACGATCTCGCGCCCCGGCACGTGGTCGGCGTCGTCGGCCACGCTGAGCCCGTGGTCGAGGCCCTTCACCCGGTAGACGTACCAGTACGTCCTGGTCTCGATGATGATCGAGTCGCCCGCGCGCAGCAGGTCGAGGTTGAGGAACGGCGCGCCGTGGCCGACCCGGTGCCCGGCGACGGCGAAGTTGCCGACCTGGCCGGGCATGGCGGTGTTCGGGTAGTGGCCGGGGCCGTCGGCGAGGACGTCCTGCCCGGCCCCTTCGAGCACGGTCCAGTGGTAGTCGGCGCCGAGGCGGGGGATGTAGATGTTGGCGATGCCGGTGCCGAGCGGGATCGTCGAGCTGGTGCTGCCGGGCAGTTGCAGAGCCGGGTTGTCAGAGGTTGCCCAGGTCCGCTCGAGCTTCGTGTTGGCCTGCTGGTTGGCCCGCTCGGAGAAGATGTTGGTGATCCACACCTCGTAGACGACGAAGAGCAGCACGACGAGGCCGAGGGTGATGAGGGTCTGGCCGATGCCGCGCAGCACGAAGCGCAACTTGTCGCCGGCCGTGCTCGGGGCGCGACCCGGCGGCCCGGGTGGCGGCGCGTCCGCGACGATCGTGTCGTCAGTCATGCGTCGTCCTCACTCATGGGCTCGCCGTGGCGTAACTCAAGCTGATCGTCCCGCTGTAGGCCGGGACGTGGATGTCGTCCTTCGACTCGACGGTGTAGCCGAGGCCGTAGTAGCTCGCCGCCTCCCGGAACAGCTTCACCCCGGGTGAGGCGTCGAGCTTCTCCTGCATTGTCCGCGACGGCCCTATGGCCGCAACACGAAAAGGCGGCGAATACACGTTGCCGTTGAGCAGCAGGGTATTGCCCACGCAGCGCACCGCCGAGGTCGCGATGACCCGCTGGCCGGCGATCGTCATGGCGTCGGCACCGCCGGCCCACAGCGCGTTCACCACCGACTGGAGGTCCGACTGGTGCACGACCAGCTGGTTGGGATCGACGTCGTTGCCGGCCGGCTGCGCCGAGGCGTCGTTGAGCGTGACCTCCAGGCCGGCGCCGTGCACCGCGGTGAGCCCGGCCGGCGCGAGCAGCGGGGTCACCACCTGCTGGGCGCGGGCCACCTCGCTGTCCCCGAGTCCGGCCTGCTTGGTGGCGGCGTCGACCTGGGCCTGCAGCCCGGCCGCCTCGCGCTCGGCGGCGAGCACCCGGCTCTCGGCCTGGCGCACCGTCCCGGCCAGGCTGGTGATACCGGGCGCGCGCAGTTCGGTGCCGTGCGAGTCGCGCGCGCTGGCCGCGAAGCCGACCCCGGCGACCAGGCACACGACCGGGACGAGGGCTCGCCAAGGACGCCGGTCGTCGCTGCGTTCGGCCACTCCACACCCTTCTCGACGGTCGGCCCTCGGCCCTCACCCGTGTCGGCGTCTACGCTAATCCTGACGATCGCCCGAATGGTCGACCCCAGAGGGTGTCCGCAGCAAGCGCCGAAGCACTGAGAAGTGATGGAGAGAGCACGTGCCCAAGTCGAAGGTCCGCAAGAAAACTGACGCCCCGGTCCGGACGTCGACCACGGCTCCGAGCCGCGCTCTCGCGCCCAGCCCCGGCTGGTACCCGATCGTGATGGCGGTCGTGCTGGTGCTCGGCCTGGCCTACCTGGTGACGTACTACCTGACCCAGAGCGGCACCAACCCGCACATCCCGGTGATGGGTGACATCGGCGCGTGGAACTTCGCGGTGGGCTTCGGGATCATGCTGCTCGGCCTGGTCATGGCGGTGCGCTGGCGTTGATCCGGGCGTCCACAGGGTTTTCCACGCCTGTGATTACACGGTTGTAGTTCTATCCCCAGCTGGGGAAAACACTGTGGATGACGAGACTTCGCCCGGCGCCGAGCCGCCTCGCGCACCGGCCCTGACCTGCCGCCCCGACCGGCGGTTCACCGCCCTGGCCGGGGCCGGCGTCGTCGCTGCGCTTGTCGCCCTGGCCCTGGCCGGCGACGGGCCGAGCCGGGCCATGGCCGCGGTGGCCGTGGCCGTGCTGCTCGTCTACGTCGTGAGCGACGTCGTGTTCTCACCCCGGCTGGTCGCGTCGGTCGAGGGGCTCACCGTCCGCTCGCCCCTGGTGCGGACGACCCTGCCGTGGGCGGCGGTCGAGGACGTGCGGGCCGACACGCGCATCCGGCTCGGGCTGCGCAGCACCACGCTCGAGATCGACGCGGGGGAGACGCTCATCGTGTTGAGCGGCCGCGCGATCGGCGGGGATCCGGCGGTGGTGGCCGAACTCGCCCGCTCGTTCCGCCCCCTGACCCGGTGACTACCAGGTGGCGGTGCGCAGGGCGATGACCACTACGACGAGCACCAGCACGCCGCCGACGCCCGCCGCCTGCACGCGGGTGGGCACCCGTTCGCGCATCGACGGCAGCCCGGCGATCGCGACCCCGAGCAGCAGGCCGGTGACGAAGCCGCCGAGGTGACCCCACTTCGAGATCTGCGGCACCGAGAACGTGATGACGAAGTTCAGCACGATGGTGCCGATGAGCCACTGCGCGTCGAGGCCGAGCCGGCGCACCAGCACCAGGCAGGCCCCGAACAGGCCGAAGATGGCGCCCGACGCCCCGGCCGTGTTGCTCGCCTGGATACCGAAGGCGTAGACCGCGGCGCTGCCGCCGAGCGCGCTGATCAGGTACACCGCGGCGAAGCGCCACCAGCCGAGCAGCCGCTCGAGCGCGGGACCGATCAGGGCGAGCGCGAGCATGTTGGCCCCGATGTGCAGCAGGCTCAGGTGCAGGAACGCCGATGTGAGCAGCTGGTAGTACCGGCCGCTGTGCACGCTGAACGGGTTCAGGTTCCAGTCGAGGAACAGCTGCGAACCGGTGGGGTCACGCAGCGAGCCGTGGGCCTGGAGCGCGGTGCAAAGGTAGGCCGCGACGTTGAGCACGGCCAGCGTGATCGTGACGTAGGGCGGCGACGCGAGCAGCTTCGCGCCGACCGCCGTGCGCGGGGCCCGGATCGAGCGGGCACCCTGCTGCACGTCGTCCGGGCAGTGGAAACCGACCGACGCCGGGCGCATGCAGTCCGGGCAGATCGGGCGGTCGCAGCGCGTGCAACGGATCAACGCCTCCCGGTTGGGATGGCGGTAGCAGCGCGCGGCGACCTCGGCCCCGCCGGGCGGGAGCGTCATCTACGACGCGTCCTCCACGGTCACCGAGTTGATGGTGATCGGGGTGACGGGCTTGTCGCCGCGGCCGGTCTGGGTGGTGGCGATGGCGTCGACGACCGCGCGGCTGTCGGCGTCGGCGACCTCACCGAAGATGGTGTGCTTGCGGTTGAGGTGCGGGGTGCGGCCGACGGTGATGAAGAACTGCGAGCCGTTGGTGTTCGGGCCCGAGTTGGCCATCGCCAGCAGGTAGGGGCGGTCGAAGGAGAGCTCGGGGTGGAACTCGTCGGCGAACTTGTAGCCCGGGCCGCCGTAGCCCTCACCGAGCGGGTCGCCGCCCTGGATCATGAAACCGGCGATCACGCGGTGGAAGACCGTGCCGTCGTACAGCGGGTCGTTGGTCTTCTGCCGGGTGCCGGGGTGGGTCCACTCGACACCGCCGGTAGCGAGGTCGGTGAAGTTCTTCACCGTCTTCGGTGCGTGGTCGCCGAACAGTTCGATGCGGATGTCGCCGGCCGAGGTGTGCAGCGTGGCGATCTTCGTTGCGGACATGAGTGTCGGGCTCCTGCGGAATCGACGGTTCGACGGACGCCCCATCCTGCCACGGGGCGCCGACACGCCTGGCGGGTCAGCGGGGGCGGCCGACCGCCACCCGCGCCGCGAGCTCGGGCAGCGTGTCGTCGAGCGGCTCGAGCTCGGTGTCGACGCCGCGACGGGCGTACGCACGCTGCACCAGGTCGTCGGCGAGGCGCGGGCTCTTCGCCAACACGGGGCCGTGCAGGTAGGTGCCGATGACGTTGTCGCGCACCGCGCCCTCGGTGCCGTCCTGGCCGTTGTTGCCGCGGCCGGACTGCGACGTGCCGAGCGGTCGGGCGCCGGGTCCGAGGGTGGTCAGCCCGCTGTGGTTCTCGTAGCCGACGAGCCGTCCGGTGCTCGGGGTGTCGACGTAGTTGTTGCCGATCAGGCGCACCTGCTGGCCGCGGGTGACGACGTCGAGCACGCCGACGCCGGCGATGCGGCGGCCCTCGTGGGTGATGAACTCGTGGCCGAGCATCTGGTAGCTGCCGCAGATCGCGAGCATCACGACACCGTCGTCGGCCATGGCGCGCAGCTCGGCGGCGCGGCCGGCGAAGTCCTCGCCGATCTCGCCCTGTGCGGCGTCCTGGCCGCCGCCGCCGAGCAGGATGTCGGCGTCGTGCGGGATCGGGTCGCCCAGGCTCACCGGCACGATCTCGACCGGGCGGTCGCGCCACTGCAGGCGCCGGCGGAGCACGAGCACGTTGCCGGTGTCGCCGTAGATGTTCATCTCGCGCGGATACAGGTGGACCAGCTTCAGGGTGATCACGAGGCGGCCTTCCCTATGCGCTGCAGCACCGCGTACAGCGCCCACATCGCGGTGTAGGTGCTGAACACGACGACGCGGCCGCCGGCCGGCACCGCGGCCACGGCCGAGCGCACCGCCTTCTCCAGATCGGGCTCGATCTCCTCGACAGCGACGTCGTCGTAGCGCAGGCGCACCGCCATGTCGGCCGCCCGCGTGCCGGCCGTCGAGCGCCGGGTCGGCAGCGGGGCGAGGGCGGTGAAGTCGACGTCCCACAGCCACGAGACGTCGCGACCGTCGGCGTAGTCGTCGTTGATGGCGATGACGGCGGCGTCGGGCGTACCGGCGTCGAGCATGCGCAAAGTCTGGCGGAAGCCGGCCGGGTTCTTCACCAGCTGCAGCACGACCTGCCGCCCGTCGACGTCGAAGGACTGGCCGCGACCGAAGGCCGGGGCCACCTTGGCCAGCCCGGCCAGCACCGTCTCGGTGTCGAAGCCGAAACTCAACCCGAGCGCGGCCGCGCCGCAGGCGTTCTGCGCGTTGTGCGGGCCCTCGGCCCGCAGCAGGACGTCGTGGTCGACGCCGTCGATGCGCAGGGTCGCGGCCGGGTGCGACGCCGAGGGCAGCGTCTGCAGCTCGACGACGGCCGGCAGTTGCGAGCGATGCACCGGGCCGCCGTAGAGCTCCTCGTCGTTGGGGAACAGTTCGCGCAGCTCGCCCGACACGCCGTAGTAGGTGACCGGCGCCGACGTCCGGGTGGCCAGGGCCGCGACCCGCTCGTCGTCGCGGTTGAGCACCACATGCCCGGTCGTGGCGGCGGCGACGCGACCGAGCAGTCGGGCGGTGGTGTCGATCTCGCCGAAGCGGTCGAGCTGATCGCGCATCACGTTGAGCAGCAGGCAGCGCCGCGGCGCCACCCGCTCGACGAAGCGCACGGCCCAGGCCTCGTCCAGCTCGAAGACGGCGACGTCGTAGGCGAGCTTGCCCGACCACGAAGCGTGTTCGACAGTGGCGGTGATCGCACCGCGCACGAAGTTCGAGCCGGTGTCGTTGGTGAGCACCCGCAAGCGCTCACCGAGGACCGTGGAGACCATTTTCGTCGTGGTCGTCTTGCCGTTGGTGCCGGTCACCACAACGACCCCCTCGGGCAGCCGGGCCATGGCCCGTCCGAGGAAGCGCGGGAACACCTTCTCGACGACGAGGCCGGGCAGCGCGTTGCCGCGGCGGCCGACCAGGCGCAGCGCCAGCAGCGTCAGCTTGCCGAGCCAGACCGCGAGCAGGTTCATGCCTCAAGACGGTACGCAGGCCCACGGTGGCTCGAGGCCCCCAGGGGCCGGACATGACTCGACCCCTGCACGGACGCGACATCGGGGGGGTGACGCGGGCCCGTGCAGGGGTCAAGGGTCCTACGGGGGTGAAGCTAGCTGATGGCGGTCAACCACTTCGGGTTCGGCGCGCCGACACCCGTGGTCAGGTCGTAACCCCGCGTGGTGCGCAGGGTGCTGTCCTGATCGAAGGTGCGCACCGAGTAGCTCAACCCGTCGGTGCCGTCGATGCCGTTGACGAAGTCGACGCGGACGTCGCCGGCCTGCGGCGGGTTGCCCTTCACGTCGGTGAACGCCGTCGCCTGCTGCGCGTAGATGGTCGGGTTCAGCAGACCCACCGCGTGACCGGCCTTCTGCAACGACAGCGCGGTCATGCCGGCGAACAGCGGCGACGCCAGGCTGGTGCCACCGATGCGGTACTCGTCGTAGTAGACGCCGTTCGGGAAGGTCTGCGTCTCACCGACGAGCATGCCGGTGTTCGGGTCGCCGTCCATCGCGACGTCGGGGTCCTGGCGGTACGGGCTCGACGTCGTGCCGGCCTGGTACGCGGGCTGCTGGAACAGCGACGACGTGCCGCCGCCCGAGCCGTACAGGTAGCCGACCGGGTTCCAGCTCTTGGCGTCCGAGGAGAGGCTGTACTTCGCGGTGCCCCAGCCCGTCTGGAAGGCGATCTTGCCGTTCGCGCCGATCGCGGTGGACGTGCCACCGACGCTGGTCACGTACGGGTCCGAGGTCGGGTAGTCGGCCTGCTTGATGCCGCTGTTCGCGAGCTCGTCGCCGTTGTCGCCCGAAGAGAACAGGAAGCTGGTGCCCTCGGCCGCGCCCTGCACGAATACCGCCTCGTAGGCGGCGACGCCGTCAGCCGACTCGTTGGCCTCGAGGTCGCCCCACGAGTTCGAGACGAGCTGCGACGTGCCGTCGTCGACGACGGTGGCCAGGGCGTCGAGGAAGTCGGCGTCGTTGCAGCTGGCCGAGGCGTAGTAGTGGATCTTCGCGCCCGGAGCCATCGCGTGCACCGCCTCGACGTCGAGCGTCTCCTCGCCGTACCAGCCCGACGGACCGCAGGTCTTCTGGTTGGTGAACTTGGCCGGCTTGGTCTGGGTCAGCTGGCCCGGCGCGTAGGAGCCGTCGCCGTGGTTCACCGCGTAGGTGTTGGCGTCCTTCGCGATCGTCGGCGCGGCGTAGGCGTCGGTGATCGCGACGGTCACGCCGGTGCCGTCGAGGGCGGTGTTGCCCTCGTAGGCGGCCCGGAACTGCGGGCCGGTGTACCCGCACGGGGCGTAGGAGAGTGTCTGGCCGTTGAAGGTCGGCAGCGGGGTCTTGAAGTCGGCCTGGTACTTGGCCGCGACCTGACCGTAGTAGCGCGAGCAGGGCCGCGCGTTACGGAAACCGTCCGGCGCCGGGGCAGCCTGCTTGGTCGCGGGCTTGGCGATCTTCGGCGTGGTGTCGAGACCGGTGACGGTCAGGATCGACGACGCCAGGGTCGACGGCACGCTGAGCGTGCCGGCCGGGGCCTGGACGTTGCGCCCGTTGTGGCTGTAGCGCTCGATCTGCGCCCCGAACGCTTTCTCGGCCGCCCGGACGGTGCCGGTGATCGAGACGTAGCGGTTGTGGGCGCCGACGGCGTTCACGGTGAGGCCGGCCGAGCGGAGGTAGGACGACACGGACCGGACCGTCGCCGACGTGGTGCCGAAGCGGGCCCGGTACTGCGCCGCGGTGAGGAAGTGCCCGTACGCGGCCGTACCCGGCGTCGATGCGGCGGTGGCGAACCGCTGCACCGCGGCGAGCCCGCCGTTGGGCGCGAGGTAGACGCGGGCACTGATCGCCGCGGAGTTGCCGGCGGCGCCGAGATGCTTCGCGTGGGCGGTCCAGGCCGGCTTGGTGTTCGGTACTGCTTTTGCACTCGGCGCGGCCGATGCCGCACCGGTCGACGTCAGCGCCGAGGCGACCACGGCACCGGTGGTGACGATCGCCGCGGTGATGCTGCGTTTCTGCATACTGCCTCCACTCATGAGGATGAGAACCGCGCGCCGCCCGAGGGTTTCCCGGTTCGCACACGAGCGTCCAACTTATGGGCAATCCTGAGGATCAGCGGAGATTCAGGTGTCCGCTACCTGCACGGCAGGTTGTTCTTCCCGTTCACACAGGTGAGATCGATGTCAGACGTGGTTCTGAGCTGATCACGCTGCGCTGTCCGGTTAGGGCGTCGGATCACCGATCCGTTGCCCTGGGCCACCTGTGGCCTGTCGCGGCGGACCGGGCTACGCGTCGGGGTCCGTTCCCTCGATCGCGCGCTGGTCCTTGTGCTTGTCGGTGCCGACGTTGCCGCGCAGGGTGTCGAAGATCGCGAGCCCCTGGCCGACGAGGCCGGAGACGACCTCGGAGAGGCCGTCCGAGCCGTTGAGCAGGGTGACGTTGGCGTTCGCGAGTCCGCCCGCGGCCTTCTCGACGATCAACGGCAGCTGCTCGATGAGCAGTTGGTCGAGCGCAACCCGGTTGCTCGACGCCGCCGCCGCGGCCTGGATCTCGGTGCGCTCGGCGTCGGCCCTGGCCAGGATTCGGACGCGTTCGGCCTCGGCCTCGGCGGGCCGCACGACTTCGGACACGAGCTGCTGCTGGCGCAGTTCGGCCTGCCGCTGGGCCAGGCGGGTCTGCTCGTCGATGACCTCCTGCTGCGCCTGGGCCTGGGCGAGCGGTCCGGCCTGCGCCGCCTTCTGCTGCGCCGCCTGCGTCTCGGCCTGGTACCCGGCCCGGGTCACCGCGGTGTCGCGCTCGTACTCCGCCTGCATCCGCAGCGACTGCTGCTGCGCCTCGGCCGCGGCCTGGTCTGCGGCGGCCTGGGCGATCTGGGCCTTCTGCTGGATGGCGGCGTTGTGCGGCGCCGCCATCGCCTTGATGTAGCCGAGACCACCGTCGTCGATCGATTGGATCTGCAGGGCGTCGACGATCAGCCCGATCTTGGCCATCTCCTCCTTCGACCCGTCGAGCACCTCGGTCGCGAGCTTCTGCCGCTCGGTGATGATCTCCTCGACCGTCATCGAGCCGATGATCGAGCGCAGGTGGCCGGCGAAGATGCGTCCGGTCAGCGTCGCCATCTGGTTCTGGTCGGACAGGAAGCGCTGCGCGGCGTTGACGATCGACTCGGGGTCGTTGCCGATCTTGGCCGCGATCACCGCCTTCACCGACAGCGCGATGCCCTGCCGGGTCACGCACGGTTCGTCGACCTCGGCCTCGAACATCGACAGGGTCAGGAAGGCGTACTTGCGCACGAAGGGGAGCACGAACGCGCCGTGGCCGGTGACGACCCGGAACGGCGCGTCACCCCCGGACTTGCCTCCCGAGATGAGCATCGCCTCGTCGGGGGCGGGAACGTGGTAGCCGAACATGATGCGGTCTCCTTCGACGGCGGTGGGTCAGAGTTCGAGCAGGTTCTCGACCGGATCGGCCCACGGGAGCACGATCACGGTCCTCGGTCCGAGCGTCTGGACGACGATGACCGGCTGACCCTTGTCCAGCGGCTCGGCCGAGCGCGCGATGAAGGTCTCGGTGCCCCCACGGATGCGGAGCTCGACCTCGCCGGGACCGTCGGCGCCGCGCGTCGCCGTGGTGATCCGTCCCGCCAGCCCGATCGGCGAATCCTCACCCAGGGACGTCACGAGAAGAACCGCGCATCGGGGACGACGGTGATCACCACGCGCGGAGACTACTCCCGGGACGCCGGCACTACGACCGGGTCACGGGACGTCCGCTGCGTCGACACGTCGCACCACGACGGCGGCAGAGGTCGGTCTTGCTGGCGTGCGCTTCCGCGGGCGACGACCTGGCGGCGCTTCGCGCTGCAGCGCCGCGGGACTCACCTGATCCGCACCTACAGCTGGAGATGCAGCCGTAGGGCGGCGTCGAGCTCGAGCATCAAGGGTGCGGGCACGCTGGCCACGACCGGACCGAGTCGCTCGACGCTGACCGAGCGAACCTGCTCGGCCTGAGCCTTGGAGTCGACCCGAAGGCCGGTGCTCCCGGCCGGCAGGAGAGTCTGGAACGGGAACACCCGGGTGACGTTGCTCGTCACCGGAACGATGGTGACGACGCCGCGGCCCGCGCGTTCGGCGGCGAGGTTGGCGCGGTCGTTGCTGACTACAACGGCGGGCCGTCGTTGGTTGGACTCGCTACCGCGGACCGGTTCGAGATCGGTCAGGCAGATGTCACCGCGACGCATCAGACAGCCCGTCGCCGGCGGTGCTCTCCCACGCAGCGTGGTCGCCGGAGGCGGTCCATTCATCCCACGCCGCGGTGTAGTCCTGGTCGAGATCGGGGTGGCGCAGTAACCGGATCGCGCGCTGGACCGCGGCCGAGCGGGACGGGAGGCCGGCGGCGCGGGTGTACTCGTCCAGCACGGCGAGGTCGTCGTCGGAGAGGCTGATACTGAGTTTCACACCTTGATGCTACCCGGGTCATACCGACGTCGAGCGACAGGCTCGATATCTTCGTCCCGACGAAATAGGCACCGGAAACGGTGGCGAGGACCCATGCCGCAGGTGCAACTCCGGTGCCGTCAGTCTGTGGAGACGAGGGGAATCGAACCCCTAACCCCCGCCTTGCAAAGGCGGTGCTCTGCCAATTGAGCTACGTCCCCGAGGGGTCAGCGCGAGGCGTCCGAGGTGGCTTCGCGCCAGAGTGTCGCGGCGTCGGCCTGGGCCTGCTTGCGCCGGTTGGCGGCGACGAGGGCAGCGGCCGCGGCGGCGATGAGCAGGAACGGCTTCTTCACTCGCACCTCCCGGAGACTACGCCGCCACCGGCAGCATCGGCCGGCATCGGCCGGTACGCGGTGGGCCTGGGAGGACTTGAACCTCCGGCCTCATCCTTATCAGGGATGCGCTCTAACCGTCTGAGCTACAGGCCCGCGAACTGCGACGAGTAAGACTATCGGGCGGCAAAGCCGGGCCACAAACCAGTACCGGTGACGTCGCGCACCGGGCCGGCTGGTAGGGATCAGCGTTCGGAGAGCGTGACCTCGATACCGCCGACGAGATCGGCGCAGAGGTTGTAGACGACCGAACCGACCGTGCTCAGCGCGATGAACAGCACGATGTTCACGACGCCGATGATCGCGGCCGCGCCGAACACGATGCCGGCGGTGACAGGAGGCTGGGAGCCGGCGCCGTTGATCGTGGTCACCGTGTCGTTGATCTTCTGGATGATCCCGGCGCCGTCGAGGATGCCGAAGAGCACACCGACGACGATCAGCCACACGAAGAACAGCGCGATCGACAGGACGCAGGAGAACTTCAGCACGGTCCACGGGTTGATGTGGCGCAGTTGCAGCCGGGCCCGGCGAGGGCCACGGGCCCGGGTCTGGCGGGCCGAACGCGGCGTCGACGCGGTACTGGTGTCGGCCGAGCGTGAGTTCGTGCTGGGGACGAAGGGCATCGAGCCGGTCGGCGCGTCGGCCGGGGCCTGGCCCGGGGCGGTCGACGTCGAACCCCAGCGGGCTCCGGTGTCGGCGGGGGCGTGGCGGGCAGCGGAGACGGAGCCGAAATCGGTGGTTCGTGGCGCGGTCTGCCCGCTCTGGGGCGATTGCGTCATGTCACTCCGTCCTCCGACGCGGTCTCGCATCGGTCACCGACGCGCCTGTCGCGTCTGCCTTGCTATACCCGGCCCGGGCGTGATCCTCGCGCCGGCCGGCCGCTCGGTCACTCCTGGTCGTCGGGCTCGTCCGCGTTACGGGCGATGGCAACCACATTGACACCATCCGGGAGGTTCATCAATCGAACGCCCATCGTCTGCCGCTGGGCCCGACGCACCTCCGAAGCCTTCGTACGGATCACTACGCCGTCGGACGTGATCGCGAAGATCTCGTCCTTCGGCGCGACGACCATGGCTCCGACCAAGCCGCCTCGAGTGGACACGATACGCGCGGTGAGCACGCCCTTGCCGCCTCGGCCCTGAACCGGATACTCCCCGATGCGCGTCCGCTTGGCGTATCCACCCTCAGTGGCGACCAAGATTTCGGCGTCCTCGTCGCGCACGACCTCCATCGCCAGGAGTTCGTCACCCGGGTTGAATCTCATGCCGAACACGCCCGACGTCGCCCGTCCCATGGGCCGCAGCGCCTCGTCGTCGGCGGTGAACCGGATCGACATCGCCTTGCGGCTGACCAGGAGCAGGTCGTCGGTCGCCGAGATCAGCGCGGCATCGATGAGCTCGTCGTCATCACGCAGATTGATGGCGATGACGCCGCCGCTGCGGTTCGAATCGAAGTCGGTCAGCTTTGTCTTCTTCACCAGGCCGTGCTTCGTGGCCAGCACCAGGTAGGGCGCGACCTCGTAGTTCTTCAGCGTGATGACCTCGGCGATGGTCTCGTCCGGCTGGAAGGCCAGCAGGTTCGCGACGTGCTGGCCGCGGGCGTTGCGGTTCGCCTCCGGCAGCTCGTAGGCCTTCGCCCGGTAGACCCGACCCTTGTTGGTGAAGAACAGGATCCAGTCGTGGGTGGACGTGACGAAGAAGTGCGCCACCAGGTCGTCGGTACGCAGCGCCGCGCCCTGCACGCCCTTGCCTCCGCGGCGCTGGGCCCGGTACAGGTCGGTCTTGGTGCGCTTCGCGTAGCCGGTGCGCGTGATCGTGACGACCACGTCCTCCATGGCGATGAGGTCTTCCATCGACACGTCGCCGTCGTGCGGGATGATCCGGGTCCGGCGCTCGTCGCCGTACTTGTCGACGATCTCGTTCATCTCGTCGCGGATGATCTGCCGCTGCCGGCCCGGCTTGGCCAGGATGTCGTTGTAGTCCTCGATCTCGGCGGCGATGCGGTCGTGCTCGTCGATGATGCGCTGCCGCTCGAGGGCGGCCAGGCGGCGCAGCTGCAGGTCGAGGATCGCAGTCGCCTGCGTGTCGTCGATCTCCAGCAGTTCCATCAGTCCGGTGCGTGCTGCGTCCGCCGACGGTGCATTGCGGATGAGCGCGATGACCGCGTCGAGCTGGTCGAGCGCCTTGAGCAGGCCGCGCAGGATGTGCGCGCGCTCCTCGGCCTGCCTGAGCAGGAACTGGGTGCGCCGGACGATGACCTCGACCTGGTGATCGACGTAGTGCGAGACGAACTGGTCGATGCGCAGCGTGCGCGGCACGCCGTCGACGATCGCCAGCATGTTCGCACCGAACGTCGTCTGCAGCTGGGTGTGCTTGAACAGGTTGTTCAGCACGACCTTCGCTACTCCGTCGCGGCTGAGCGTGATGACGATGCGCATGCCGATGCGGTCGGAGCTCTCGTTGTGGATCGCGCGGATTCCGCCGATCTTCTTCTCGTTCACCAACCCCGCGATCGATTCGACGAGGTTGTCCGGGTTCACCTGGTAGGGCAGTTCGGTGACGACCAGGATCGTGTTGTGCCGGTCGTCCTCCTCGACCTCGACGACCGCGCGCATCCGGATCGACCCGCGTCCGGTGCGGTAGGCGTCCTCGATGCCGTCGCGGCCGACGATCAGACCCTTGGTCGGGAAGTCCGGGCCCTGGACGAGCTCGATGAGCTTCTCGAGCAGTTCCTCCGGCGACGCGTCCGGGTGATCGAGTGCCCAGGTGACGCCGGAGGCGACCTCGCGCAGATTGTGCG